>NZ_JAXCIP010000004.1:0-685339 GCF_046540435.1 Pseudomonas sp. W5-01 | reverse complement strand
TTGATAGGTTGGGTGTGTAAGCGCTGTGAGGCGTTGAGCTAACCAATACTAATTGCCCGTGAGGCTTGACCATATAACACCCAAGCAATCTGCACAAAGACAGCAGATTGCGGTGTGTGAAGACGCATGAAGACGAAAGTTTGCGAACACACAAGCGGTACCTTGATCACATACCCGATTTGCTGAAGCGTTCGAGAGAACGAGTCAGTACCCGAATTTCTTGACGACCATAGAGCGTTGGAACCACCTGATCCCATCCCGAACTCAGCAGTGAAACGATGCATCGCCGATGGTAGTGTGGGGTTTCCCCATGTGAGAGTAGGTCATCGTCAAGATTAAATTCCAGAACCCCATTTGCGAAAGCAGATGGGGTTTTGTTTTTGCGCGCGAAAAAGTTTCAGGCTCTACCAACAGCCAACAGCCAACAGCCAACAGCCAACAGCCAACAGCCAACAGTCGGCCAACTCACGCCCATAAAAAAGCCCCGCATCACTGCAGGGCTTTCTACTACCTGGCGACTTAGTTACTCGCTGAGCGTTTCAGTGGCTGGGGTTACTTTCACCGGAGCAACCTCGTCACGACGCTGAATGTATTTCCAGTCCGCCTCGTCGATGTAGATCCCGGCAGGCCCACTGCCGCCTTCAAGGTCAATCGCCACATGGGCCGAGACTTGGGGCTTAACGCTCGCCAGAATGGGGACAAAGCCCAGCTGCAAGCTTGTTTCCAGCAGTGCTGCCTGGTTTCTTTCATCGATGTCAGCGGCTTCGTCGAGGTAGTAGGGCAGACGAATTCGCCCGGCCTGCTCGCGATCCATGAGGTGCAGCAAGAGGTACATGTTGGTCAGTGCCTTGATGGTCATGGTCGTGCCGTTGGACGCGGCGCCATCAATGTCGGTGTGGATAACCGGCTGGCTGTTGACCTTGGTGATCTCGAATGCAAGTTCAAACAAGTCTTTCAGACCGAGCTGGTTGTGGTTAGCCGCAACCAGGCGTGCCAGATACTCCTTGGCCTCCTCGTTCTTGTTGTCCTGCTCGGCACTCTGGCTCAGATCGAACACCGACAGTGTTTCGCCCTCTTCGTACTGACCGGCGCTGTGAATGATCTGGTCGATGTGCTTGAGTGCTTCCTTGTTCGGCGCGAGAACAATGCGGAAGCTCTCCAGGTTGGAAACCTGCCGGCGATTGATCTCTCGATTGAATAACGCCAATTGGTGCTCGAGGCTGTCGTAGTCGCTGCGGATGTTGCGTAGCGTCCGCGCGATGTCGGTCACAGCAGCACGCCGCGCCTTCCCCAAGGTAAGGGCCTCATCAGTGCGGTGAGCATAAGCGTTGATCAGCAATTGCAGACGTCGCTCCATGTCGTCTTCGCTGTCGAACTTCGCAACGCCTTTCAAACGAACCTGCGCGTACAGTGCTTCGATCTGACCATCGCAGCGCAAGAGGCCCTGCCAGCTGTCTTGGTAGTCATTGAGCAGCGGCAGCAAGTTCTCCAGCGAGTCATCCACCGGCTCCATGAACGGCGTACCGAAGGGCAGATCGGCGGGGAGCAGCTGTCGACGACGCAGCGCGTCATCCAGCGTGCGTTGCTTGGATTCGAGATCGCCGATCTGACGACCGATCAGCTGCAGCTTGGCTGACAGCTGTTGAACACGCTCGGTGAAAGCATCACTGGCGCGCTTGAGCTCGTCTTGCGCCGCTTCCATCTGAGCCAACTGCTCAAGCTTCTCGCCCTCTTCTGCGCTCAAGGTCTGAGCGCGGCGGAAGTCTTCGAGCGCTTTCTGCGCATCCAGCACTTGCTGGTACAACGCCTCGGCCTGGGTTTTGCTGGCCGCGCGGTCGGCCGCGACGGCTTGTTGAGTCTTGAGTTGCTTGAGCTCCTTCTCCAGGCGCTCCTTTTGATCCCGCAGCGCGGCGCGATCGGCCAGCGCCTGGAGGGCAGGGGGCTCGATGTTCGACAGATTGACCGTAAGGCCGGGCACTTCGAAGCGCTCGCCCTTGAAACCATCGAGAATCGCTTCGAGGGATTTGACCCACGCGTCGCCATCATCCAGCGCGATGCCTTGCTCGCCCAGTGGCAAGCTGAACAGCGCGCTGTTGAACAGGCGCATGAGGCGCTCGACATCAGGTTGCGAGAACTCTTCGCGTAGGCGGGCATAGCTGTTGTTGTCCGCATGATCGAGCTGTTGCTTCACTGACTTCAGACGTTTTTCCAGATCACGAAGACGCTCATCCAGATCCTCGGCGCTGAATTGGCGCGACTGCGCAAGGGCACCGGCCAGTTCATCATGAGCATCTTTTGCAGCCAGTAGCTGCTGTTCCAGAATCCTGACGTCGTCGACCAGCGCGAAGCGGTTCTTCAGGACCGCCAGTTCGCCGATCCAGCGCTGGATGTTGCTGATTTCGCGCTCCAGCCGCATCAGCTCTTGCGTGCCGCCGCGCTGATCGTTCTGCAGCGAATCCTGTTCGTTACGGTAGTGCTCGCTCTGGATGACCAGCTCTTCTTTGCGCGCATTGGAGTAGTCCTGCCATGTGCCCAGCAACGAGTCGAGCAATGGCGACAGGCGATGCAGCTTGCCCCGCAGGATGTCGCGCTGTCTGACGCCATTGGCCAACGCTTCGACCAGCGGCCCGGCGAGCACCAGGGCGTTGTAGTCTTGCTCCATGCGTCGTACGTCACGGAACGCTTCTTCGCACGCTGCTATGTAATCGACGCTGCCGGAACGCAGGCTGTGCTCGAAGGCGTCGAGGAACAGCTGCTTGAGTTTGGCAGCAGTGATCTCGCGCATGTGCAGCAAGTTGATGAACAGTGCGCGGAAGGTCTTCAGGCTTTGTTCACTGGTTGAGCGCAGGGGAATCAGCGTCAGGTCCAGCGGAATCGACGTGTGGCCACCGACCAGCAAACGGCGCAGTTCATCGGGCTTCAGCTCATAGGCTTTCAGGCCCTGACTTTCCAGATTGGCAAACAGCTCCTTCTGGCGCAGGCAGGTGTCGTTCTTCTGGTAGTGAGCCAAGTCCAGTTTGCCGGCATACGCGAAGAACTGGTGACCGAAACCGCCGCCCGGGCCGCGACCGACCACGCCAATCACATGGGGGCCGTGGGGCAGGGAGACCTCGACGAGGATGTAGCTGGTATCAGAGGCGAAATAGAAGCGGCGCGATTGATCAAGGCTGTATTTGCCGAAGCTCATGTCCGACATGCGCGCGAGAATCGGGAACTGCAAAGCGTTGATCGACGCACTCTTGCCCAGGTTGTTCGCGCCGTAGACCGACAGCGGATGCTCCAGTGGGAACAACCCGAGGCTGTAACCGGCCGTGTTCAGCAGCGCGAAACGGCGTATGCCGTAGCGTTCCTGGCTCATGCGTCATGCTCCTGTTCTTCAGCGATCGCCCGGGCTAGCGCTTGCTCTTCGGTTTCTGCGGGTTCATCGAATTCGGTGAGGTCCAGCGGATCGTCGGTTTCCAGCAGTCGCTCATCGCTGTCATCGTCGATCAACACCGGGGCTGGCAACGGCAGTGCGCTATGCAAGCTGGCCGCCAGATCACGGTCTTGCTGTACGGACAGGCAGACGTCGAGGAAGCGATGCATGGGCGGCAGGAAGCGATAGATACCGACTTCTTCTGCGGCGAATCCCAGCTGGGTCATGCGGCGCATGATTTTTTCTTCCAGCTCTTCCTGGGTCTGGACTTCAGCTTGCAGGAACAGATCGCGGTACTTTTCCAGCAGCGAGGGCAGCTCGTCACGGCCCAGGCTGCCGCCATCGAGCACAGCGACCGGGTCGCGGCCCTGATCGGCCAGGTGCTCGACGAGGATGAACGTGAACAGCGCCAGACGTTGGGCCGTCTTGTTGACCTGTGCGGCCGCCAGATCAGGCACGAAGTAGTAGAAACCACGGGTGTCGCAGACCAGCTCGAAGCCCAGCGCCTTGAACAGGCCGCGGTACTGATCCTGCAGATTGGACAGCTGCGCGTAAAGTTCGGGGTCGCGGCGGCTAACGTGGTAGCCCTTGAACAGCTCGCGGAAGATCGGCGCCAGCTGGGTCATTTCGGATAGATCAAGATGCATGGGCGGTGCCCTCGGAATTCTCTGGGGTGGCGTCTTTGCTCGAGAGCAGGGCGAAGGAGCGCAGGCTGACGCGGTGCTCCTGGGTCAGGTATTCGCGGCGCTCCAGGCGCTCGCGCTTAAAGCGTTTGTCCCGCGACAGGCGCGAAAACCAATACAGCAACTCGTCGGTCGCGCCGGTGGGCTCCTGCTCCAACAGCCAGATCATCAGATCCGGCATTGGCAGGGCGTCTTCGCAGCGCTCCACCATCTCTTTGACCGTACGCGGCGCGCGCGGCGGCTCGCCCTTTCGGGTGATGTTGGCCTTGGGGAACCGCGCGGGCTTGGGCTCGAAGCGCGCCAGCGCATACACGTACGCTTCAACCTGATTGGCACTGCCGAGGAAGGTGCTTTGCGGGCGGGTGAACATCGGCATCGCCGCTTGCGGCACGGCGTCCAGGCCTCGTCGACGAATCGCCGACAGCGCGAGTGCCGCACCGCGGGTCACGGCGTTGTGGCGACGGGCTTCCTCACGCAGCGGCAACAGAAGCTCACGTGCATGGCGCAAAGTCAGTTGCGCGCTGGTCTGCATTTCGAGAATGCGCGCGTGGGTGCGCAGCAGCATGTCGTCGTCCACCAGATGACCGAGCCGCTGCTGGTCGGTGAGCATGCGCAGCAGCACGTTCTCGACCTTGCGCACGCCCTGTTCGAAGGCGCCATCAGCGTTCACCAACTGGATCATCGGCTCGACGTATTCATCCCAGGTCGCCAGCACTTCCGCGTAACGCTGACGCAGTGGGATCTGCCGGTCGCTGGTCTTGGCACGTTCGGCCACGGCCACCAGCGCCTGCTCATCGTTGGCGAGCTTTTTCAGGACATCGCGCACGCGCATGTCGAGCAGGCGCAATTGCCGCGCGAGGTCACTGGCATCGCGGGCGTCGAAGGCTTCCTGTATGTAGCCGGCCAGCCGTTCGAGGTGGCGCAGGTACGCTTCGATTTCCAGGCACAGGCCCAGCCGATGCTCGCGCCGCAGGTACGACAGGAAATCGTGGATCTGCGCGTTCAGCTCGAAACGGTTCGGGCTTTTCGCGACCGGGACCAGAATGTCGAGGCGAATCCAGACGTCCAGCAGAGTGGTGATGTCCTGGGGCGTGCTCTCCAGTTGCTGGGCCGCCAGCTGCAAGCGCAGTTCGCTCAGGCTCAGAGTGCCTTGGTCGAAATGCTCGCAGAGTGGCTCGAGAAGCGCCCAGTGTTCGGCAAGGGCGCGCAGGACGCGCTTAGGTTCGATCATCGGATGGTCGCTGACTGGCAAATAAAAGCGGCGATTGTACTGCATCGCCGGGATCGTTTTTCACCCTCAGTCGATCAACAGCGGCGGGAAGCGATGAAGGCCTGTAGAATCTCCCGCCTGACTTTATCCACAGGTAGCTGACCTTTGCTCAACGAGCCTCGCCGTCGCGCTTATCTGACCGCCATGCAGGTGGTCAGCTGGCTGCCGCGCACTGAATTGCCTTTCGCCGCGCCGTCGCGTCCCGAGCTGCTTGCGCCCGTACCGCAGATTGAGGAGGCGCCTGCGCCGGTGGTTCAGGCGGATGCGCCTCGCGCGCCGGATCGCGATTCGCCCTCCGTCGCGCCGACACCCGTTGTGCGTACCGTCGAGCGGCCGAAGATCGATATACCCCGCCCATCCAGTGCGCCCAAGCCAAAGCCTGTGCAGGAAGAAGAGGCCGCACCGGTCGTGGTCAAAGCGCCTGTTGCGCCGCCGCCACGGTTTGCCCTGCAACTGCTGCGCGCCGGGAGTTGCCTGTTGCTGGTGGAGTTGGTGACCGGCGAGCCGTTTCAGAGCCGCGACCCTTCCTATCTGTTGCTCAAAGACATGCTGCGCGCCGCCGGTTTGCCGGACAGCCCGCAGATCATCGGCGAGCCTGTGCGCTGGCCGCTGCTGGTGCGCGGGCAAATGGATCAAGGTCCGGAAGCGGCGCGCGATTTCGTCCAGGGCTTTCTGTACGCCCGGGTCGAAGAACAACCCTGCACCTGCCTGTGGCTGATCGGACTTCCGGCGCTGCGCTTTGCGGCTGAAACGGATGCGGAATCCTTCAATCTCGAACTCCAGGTTGACGGCCTGGGCTTGGCCTGGGCGCTGCCGGGTCTGGAACTATTGATGGACGAGCCGCAGCGCAAGGCCGAAGTGTGGCGCTCCATGCGTCAGTTGATGGGCCGTTGGAAGACCGTAGATGAATGATGCAGTAACGTTTCGCCGAATGACCGAAGCTGACCTCGATGCCGTCCTGAAGATCGAATACGCCGCATTCAGCCATCCCTGGACGCGGGGCATTTACCTTGATGCGCTGAAGTCATACGAAGTCTGGCTGATGTTCGAAGGCAGTCAACAAGTGGGGCACGGGGTGATCAACGTGATCATCGATGAAGCGCACTTGCTCAATATCACCGTCAAGCCGGAGAGTCAGGGGCGCGGCCTGGGGCTGGTGCTGCTTGAGCAACTGATGAAGCGTGCCTATGAGATGAATGGTCTGGAATGCTTTCTTGAGCTGCGTGACAGTAATCGATCGGCCTACCGTTTATACGAACGTTATGGCTTCAACGAAATAGGCCGGCGTCGGGACTACTACCCTGCAGTGGGCGGACGTGAAGACGCAATCGTCATGGCCTGCACGCTGTTCGAAGAGTAGATGGCCTTCATGGGGCGAACCGGGTTCGCTCCCACGAGACTGAATGCGCTGATCAGACGCCAGGCTTGCCGTCCAGCGGATCAAGAATGGCCATTTCTTCTTCGTCCAAGCCATCCCCACCGCCAATGTCATCTTCATCGACAATGCTCAGGTCCAGATCAGCCGGGCCGTCTTCGCCGGCTTCACGAGGCGAACGCGCTCCGTCTTCCCGGATCAACGTTTCAGGACTCATGTCATCGTCGGTCGGGTTGTGATCTTCGGTGGAAGCACCGGTCAGCCCGGCTTCACGTACGCGTTCATCAGGGATCAACGTGTCGAGTTCATCTTCAGGGATGACGTCGCCAATGCGCCCGCTCGGCTCATTGTTGTCGTTGAAGTTAAGCTCTTCCATCGATCCCATGCGGTCTTCGTTGTCATCGATGGGCTCAGGTTGAGTGGCATCGAATGGACGGCGTGAATCGTTCATGGCAAATCCTCAATAATGTCGGGCCTAATGGGTGGACCGGACGACATGGCGAAGATTCCATTCAGTTCCTGATCGGTGCCGCACATCGGTCGATCACTGCGCGTGACTTGAAGCGCCGAGCCCCAGTCATAGCTGAGCATCATTTCCGAGGCATCAACGCATGAACGAACTACAAGACTTGATCGACAACAACGAACGTTGGGCTGCCGCCATCAAGGAAGAAGACCCCGAGTTCTTTGCCAAGCTGGCGCGCCAGCAGACGCCAGAATTCCTATGGATCGGTTGTTCGGACGCCCGTGTACCCGCCAATGAAATCGTCGGCATGTTGCCGGGCGATCTGTTCGTGCACCGCAACGTGGCCAACGTCGTGCTGCACACCGACCTCAATTGCCTGTCCGTGATTCAGTACGCCGTCGATGTGCTCAAGGTCAAACACATCCTCGTCACCGGTCACTACGGTTGCGGCGGCGTGCGCGCCTCGATGCAGGACCGCCAGTTCGGCCTGATCGACGGCTGGCTGCGCACCATTCGCGATCTGTACTACGAAAACCGTGAGCTGCTGGCAAAGCTGCCGACGGAAGAAGAACAAGTCGACCGGCTGTGCGAGCTGAACGTGATTCAGCAGGTCGCCAACGTCGGCCATACCAGCATTGTGCAAAACGCTTGGCATCGCGGACAGAAGTTGTCGGTCCACGGCTGCATCTACGGCATCAAGGATGGGCGCTGGAAGAGTCTGAACGCGACCATCAGCGGCCCGGAGCAATTGCCGCCGCAGTATCGTCTGCGTCCGCAGGGGGAGTGATCGGGTAGGGCATGCGTCCATCAAATAGTAGGAGCGAGCTTGTTCGCGGTAGCGTCAGTCCAGTCACCTCTGTGTGCGCTGAGGACATCGCGAGCAAGCTCACTCCTACAGGATCGATGCGTTAAAGCTGAGCGCTCTTCATCTGGGGCAGCGGCTTCTGCAGCTGCTTGATCTGCCGCGACACCTCGCCTGTCCGGCACTTCGCTGCCGCCTGATCCGGCGTCAACTTGCGGACCGTGGTGAAGAACAACTTGCAGGTTTCAACCTTGTTGGTCACCTGCCAGTGGGTCGTGCACTGGTTCAACAGCGCCGCCGGGTCGGTCGTTGGTTTCTGGCCCATGCCCGCTTGCCAGCACGCCGCGCTCAGGTCCTGGCCCATGACCTTCAAACCGGCTTCATCCGCCTTGGCTTCGTCCCCGCCGTAATTGCTTTTGTCCGCTGCATTCCAGATATAGCTCGGGTGATTCGAACCCAGCACCGCGACGCTTTGCCCGCCAGCCGGGCTGATGCTCGCCAGACCTAACACCGGGACCGTCACGTTGTACTGCTGCTTGAGCCAGGCGCGTACCGGCGCACCGAACGCGACCATCGGCAGCGATGAGCCCGCCGCGCTTTGCGTCAGCTGCTTGACCATGTTCGTCTGGTAATCGGTGAAGTAGCTGTAGACGTTTTCAAGGTCCTTGCCAGCGTTGGATGGCGCTGCAATGGGCGCGATGTCGATGATGGTTTGATAAGCCGGCGTCTGCTCTTTGGGAATCCCGTTATCCGTCAGCAGCTCGGACCAGCGGTCGGTCGTGGCCGAGAACAGATAGTCCTGAGCCTGAGTCAGGGAGTAGTCCGGCGGGAAATGCAGCAGTTGGACGCTCTTGCGATTTTCCAGCGCCATGCCCAGCGGCAGAAACAGATACCAGTTGTAGGCAAATTTGTTATCGGCGTTGAGTTTGCTCGCGCCGGCGTAGGCCAGGTCGCCGGCGTCGAGCAGCGCTGAAAGTGGTTTGTCGTAGCCGTCCGGCACCCCGCTGATGTCGGCGTAGATCACGTCGTTGTCGTTGTGTACCGCAACCTTGGCCGCGCGGTAACCGTCACGCTGCACGCTTTGTGTGAGGTAGTGCTCGACGGTCTGTTCGAGCGTCCAGTTTCGGAAGCAGATGACATTGCAGTTGTTCGGGTAGGCAAACAGGTGTGTGACGCGTTCCTTGCTCCCCAGTTTTACGCTGACTTCAGCCTGGGCGGTGATGCTCAGCGTCAATGCGGTCAGGGCGATGCTCAATACGGCTGTTTTTTTCATGCTCATGTCCTTGTTGGCGTAGACACCCCTCTGCGTGGGTGGTGTTTCGATCATGAAACACTTGGACACGGCTGGGAATGGGCGGCGATGACTGCGGGCTGTTTTTTAATGGCGCGCGTCTTACAGCACAAACCGCTGAACCATCGTGTTCAGGTCGGTTGCCAGCATTGACAGCGCATTGCTCGCCACCGTGGTTTGCTGAGCGCCCGACGCCGATTGCGTCGACAGGTCACGAATGCTGCTCAGGTTGCGATCAACTTCGTTAGCCACTTGAGCCTGTTGTTCGGCGGCGCTGGCGATCAGCATGTTCCGGTCGCTGATGGTCGAGGTTGCGCTGATGATGACGGTCAGTGCGTGACCAGTGGCAGCGGCTTGCTCCAGGGTTAGATTGGCCTGGGCCGCGGTGACGCGTAACGTTTGCGCGGTCTCCTGAGTGCTTTTCTGCACGTCGTTGATCAGGGTCTCGATCTCGGTGGTCGACGCGCTGGTGCGTTGGGCGAGTGAGCGTACTTCATCGGCCACCACCGCGAACCCGCGGCCCGCTTCGCCCGCCCGTGCGGCTTCGATGGCGGCATTCAGTGCAAGCAGGTTGGTCTGGTTGGCGATCGCCCGGATCACTTCGAGAATCTTGCTGATGCTCAGCGTGCGCTCGGCGAGACCGTCGGCCTGGTGAGAGGAATCAAGAACGTTGTCGGTCAGCTCCTTGATCGAATCGATGGTGCCGGTCAGGCGCAGACGCCCTTCGGCGGCCGCTTCGTTGGACGCCTTCGATTCGCTCGACGTGCTGCTGGCATTGTCGGCGACTTCCCCGGCCGCCTGACTCATCTGGTTCACGGCAACTGCCGCCTGCTCGATCTCATCGTTCTGCAGTTGCAGGTTTTTGGCACTGGCATCGGCAATCGCCCCCATCTCTTGGACGGACTGGCTTAGCTGGCGAGCTGCGGCATAAATCTGATCGATCGTGCCGTGCAGATTGGCGCGCATCAGGCCCAGGGTTTTGAGCAATTGAGCGGTTTCATCCTTGCCTTCCGGAATCGGCTGCGGGCTCAAATCGCCTTGGGCAATGGTGCTGGCAATGTGCAGCGACTGACGCAGGGGGCGGATGATGCTCAGGCTGAGCCGCCACGCAAGTAACAAGGTGAGCACCAGCGCCACCACGATGGCGCTGACGGCGATGATTCGGGTCTGCTGGAACCGCGCGCCGGCCGCTTCGACGGTGCCCGCCGCACTTTGCTTGTTCAGCTCGCGCAGCAATTGCACCTGCATGTCCATCAGGTCGCCCTGCAGGCTCAGCGTGGTGTTGAGCAGCATGCGCGCGTCGTCGAGTTTGCGTTGCTCGATCAAAGCGATTTCGTCGTGCAGCCCCGGCATGAAAGCGCCATAGGCGTCTTGAAGGGCTTTGATGGAGTCTCGCTCGGTGCTGTCGGTGGCGTGGGCAAGGTAATCGGCGAAGCCTTTTTCGACTTCGTTCTTCAGCTGCTCGACGTTGATTTTGCTGGTCACTACCGCGCCGGGGTCGTCGGCATTGGCGATCAGCCTGGCGCTCTCGCCACGCAGCTTGATCAGGTCGATGGCGATCGCGTCGGCCATGGCAATACTGGGCAGCGATCCACTCTCAACCGCTTCACCCTGATCGCGGATGCTCTGCATCTGCAAAAGGCAGAACACACCAAGCGCCACCAGCAACAGCGCGGTCACGCCGAAGCACAGCACCAACCGCTGGGTAATCCTGAAGCGACGCAGGAAAGCAGGCCTGGAAGAAGGACGGACCACACGACGCAATAACCTTTTCACTGCCACCCATCCCATCGACGAAAACACCGGAGAGATGGTTATAGAGGTGTTCCGTGATGTCTTTGTGACATTGCTGTCATTGTTTCGGAATTGTTGCGAATAGCGTCTTTACCGCCAGGCATCAGCGTGGACGTTGAACACCCTACGCACCAATCTCCTCCATAAACTCCCGCAAGAACCGCTCGGCCCGTGCGTGCCTGACCTGCGCCATGTGGCGCCCCGTGACCGTTTGAAAGCCCTGCGCCAAGGTGAAGATCTTGGTTGTGAAGTGATCGACGGCGAAGCGTTTGTCGTCCAGATCGCGCTGTTGCGCCTGCGGATCGACCGGGTCGTAGAGGTGGCTGCCCATGCGCCCGGACACGTAGAACAGCCGCGCCACACCGACCATGCCAAGGGCGTCGAGACGGTCGGCGTCTTGCAGGATCTTCGCTTCCAGCGAGGTGGGCGTGATGTTGGCCGAATAGCTGTGGCACTCGATGGCGTGGGCGACGGCCTGGGTCCGCTCTTCGTCCCAGCCCATTTCTGCGAGCAGCTCGGTCGCCTTCGCCGCGGCCAGGCGTGAGGCGCTTGAGCGAAAGGGCGAGTTCTTTTCCACGGAGACGCAGTCGTGGAGCAGGGTGGCGGCGAGCAGGATCTGGTGATCGCCTCCCTCCGTGTCACGAATGGTGCAGACGTTGCTCCAGACCCGGTGCAGATGGGATACGTCGTGGGAGCCGTCGAGCCTCTCCGCCACGGTATGGGGAATCAGAAGGTCGGCGAGGGACTGAAAAGGCGCGAAGGAGAGGGCGGTCATGGATCATCCTGTCGATGTCGGCGAACGGTGCGCCAGCATACAGATTGACCCGCATCAGCGCTGCCGGTTCGCTGAGCCGGGTTGCTGATCCCTGCCACGCACGTCGCGCAGCAGAGATCAGTCAGCCGTTGCGACGTTGCATCACTGACCTTTCATGGCCGCCGCCAGCTTGTCCACGTTGTAGCGAAACATCGTCACATAGGTGGCCGCCGGGCCGTCGGCCGGTGACAGCGATTCCACATACAGCTCGCCGCCCGGGTGTGCGCCGCTGGCTTTGGCGATCTGTTGCACCAGGCGCGGGTCGCCAGAGTTCTCGAAGAAGTAGGCGCTGACGTGCTCCTGCTTGATCTGATTAATCAGCTTGCCGACGTCAGCCGCCGAGGCCTCGGTTTCAGTGGAAAAGCCCAGCGGTGAGAGGAAGGTCACGCCGTAGGCATCGCCGAAATAGCCGAAGGCGTCGTGGGACGTGAGCACCTTGCGCTGTGCGACCGGGATAGTGCTGATCTGCGCGCGGGCGTAGGCGTCCATGTCCTGGAGTTGGGCGATGTATTTCTCACCGTTGGCTTGGTAATCGGCGGCATTTTCAGGGTCGGCTTTCTGCAGGGCCTTGATGATGTTTCTGACGTAAACAACGCCGTTTACCGCGCTGTTCCAGGCATGGGGGTCGGTGATCTTCTTGCCGTCTTCTTCCATGCTGCGGGTCATGATCCCGTCAGACAGCACGACGGGTTGGCCTTTGTAGCCGGAGGCGGTGATCAGCCGATCCAGCCAACCCTCCAGATGCAACCCGCTGACGAACACGACGTCGGCTTTTTTCAGTGCCTGGGCGTCATTGGGCGTGGGCTCGTAGACATGAGGGTCGCCATTGGGCCCGATGAGCGAGGTCACGTGCACGTGATCGCCACCGACGTTGTGCACCATATCGGCGATAACGGTGAACGAGGCGACAGTCTCCAGGGTTTTTGCCTGGGCGAAGTTGGCCAGGCCCGACAACGCCAGCGCGGCGGTCAGAAGCGTAAAACGTTTCATGGTGGTTTCCTTGCGGTAAGAGGACGATCAGCCGGACAGATGAACCCTCGGGAACAGTCGGCGTACAAAACCGCTGCGTCCAAAGAACAGTGAGAACCCGTAGAAGGCGCTGGCGGTGAGCACGATGGCCGGGCCCGACGCGACGCTGGCGTGGTAGGAAACGATCAGGCCGATGAAGCCTGAAAGCGTCGCCACTGCGGTCGAAACCACGATCATGCCGGTGAGCGAGCGAGCCCAGAACCGTGCGACTGTGGCGGGCAGCATCATCATGCCGACGGCCATCAACGTGCCCAACGCCTGAAACCCCGCCACCAGATTGAGCACCACCAGCAGCAGAAACAGCACGTGATACAGCGAACCTCGACCGCCCACCGCGCGCAGGAAACCCGGGTCGAAGCATTCGAGGATCAACGGGCGATAGATCAGCGCCAGCAGAATCAAAGTGAACGAGGCGATGCCGCCAACCATGAAAATCGCCTGATCGTCGATCGCCAGAATGGTGCCGAACAGCACATGAAGCAGGTCAACGTTGGAGCCGTGCAGGGAAACGATCAGCACGCCGGCAGCCAGCGACGTCAGGTAAAAGCTGGCGAAGCTGGCGTCTTCACGCAGTGTTGTGTAACGGCTCACCAACCCCGATAGCAACGCCACGGCGAGGCCTGCGATCAGGCCGCCAAAGCCCATCGCCGGGAGTGACAACCCGGCAAACAGAAAACCCACGGCGGCACCCGGCAAGACCGCGTGACTCATGGCGTCGCCCACCAGACTCATGCGGCGAAGCATCAGCAGCACGCCGACCGGGCCGGAGCCGATGCCCAGCGCCAGGCACGCCACCAAAGCGCGGCGCATGAAACCAAAATCGACAAAGGGCTGGATCAACAGGCTATAGAGCGTCACAGGGTTTGCTCCGCATCGGCGTCGCACGGCTGCGCGTCAGGGTTCCAGTGCTCGGCCATGTTCTTGGCGCGGCGCAGGTTTTCGTCGTTGAGGATGTCGGCGGTGTCGCCCCAGGCAATGATTTCCCGGGCCAGCAGCAGCGTGCTCGGGAAGTGCTGACGCACCTGCTCGATGTCATGCAGGACGGCGATGACGGTGCGCCCTTGGCCGTGCCAAGTGCGGATCAATTCCAGCAAGTCCCGCGTGGTGCGTGCATCGATGGCGGTGAAGGGCTCGTCGAGCAGAATCACCGAAGCGTCCTGTAATAACAGCCGGGCGAACAGCACGCGCTGAAACTGCCCCGACGACAGCGAGCTGATGCTGCGTTGCTCGAATCCCGCCAAACCCACGGCACCCAGCGCCTCCTTGGCCTGTTGAGCGTGCTGGCGCGTGGCGCCGCGGAACGCGCCGATGCTGCGCCAGGCGCCCATCATCACGGTGTCGGCCACGCTGAGCGGAAAGCTGCGGTCGATCTCGGCGGCTTGGGGCAGATAACCGATGTGCCGCGTTGCCAACTGGTTGCGCTCGACGCGCCCGACCGCGGGTTTGAGCGTGCCGGCGATGGCTTTGATCAGCGTGGACTTACCGGCGCCGTTGGGGCCGACGATCGCCGTCAGGCTGCCCGCCGCGAATCGGCCGTTGGCGTGATGCACCGCTGGCCGGCGTTCGTAGGTCAGTGTCAGGTCGTGGAGGTCGATGGCAGCGCTCATGGAATCGCCACCGCCCAGGCAACGCCGATCCACAGCACGACCAGCATGGCGAGGGAAATCATCACGCGCTTGCTGGCCGATTGAGCCAGTGCGGACGTTGCAAGGGAGGGAGGAAGCCGGGGATCGCGTTTCACAACAAGGACTGCCTGAAATAATTTGTTATAGTATTACATCACCTTTAGCGTGATCTGCAAAGTGTGATTTGGGTGAAGTTCAGGGAGGCGACAGTTTCCATCGCCCTGGGGAGGGTGGCGTTTCCCCGGCACAAGAAACCCTGTAGTTTTCAATGACTTTTCTCGTTGCCAGGATGATTGCCATGACTGTTTCTCACCGGCGTCCGGTACCCCTCGCCAAATGCTACCGCTTGCTCAACCACGGTCCGACGGTCTTGATCAGCGCTGCCCACGACGGGCAACGCAACATCATGGCGGCAGCGTGGGCGATGCCGCTGGATTTCCAGCCGCCGAAAGTCACGGTTGTGCTGGATAAGTCCGTCTGGACGCGGCAGTTGCTCGAAGGCTCCGGGACGTTTGTAATCAACGTGCCGACCCTCAGCCAGATCGATATTGTTGAAACGGTTGGCTCGACCTCAGGGCTGGACATCTCCCATGAGCAAGGCCTGGATAAATTCAAAGCGTATGGACTGGAGACCTTCGCGGGCTCCCACGTTGAAGCGCCGCTGCTGGAAGGTTGCGCAGGCTGGCTGGAGTGCAGATTGATTCCCGAGCCACATAATCAGAGCGCCCACGACCTGTTCATCGGCGAAGTGGTTGCGGCGTGGGCGGATGAACGCGTGTTCTCCGAAGGGCACTGGCATTTCGAGGGGCATGACGCGCTGCGCACCCTTCACCATGTGGCGGGCGGGCATTTTCTGGTAATCGGTGATGGGGTGGACGGCAAGGTGCTGCAGCGATCCGCTGACTGACCCACGCCCGGCTTGGAAGCGCGCGCCCCGAATTGGAAGGCGCGCGGTGAAGCAGCTTCAGTGGCCGGCGTTGATGCCGCTCAGTCCTTTGACAGCTCGCCGTTGACCAGGCGCCAGGCCTTCAGCGGATTACTGGATTTCAACGCAGGTGGCAGCAGCGAGTCCGGCACGTTCTGGTAACACACGGGACGCAGGAAACGATCAATGGCCGTTGCGCCCACCGAAGTGCTGCGGCTGTCGGAGGTTGCCGGGAACGGGCCGCCATGGACCATTGAATAGCTCACTTCGACGCCGGTCGGAAAGTCATTGAACAGAATCCGTCCCGCCTTGCGTTCCAGGATCGGCAGCAGCGACTGAGCAGTCGCTTCGTCGCCGTCGTCGAACTGCAACGTCACGGTCAGTTGCCCATCGAAGCTGGCAGCCACTTTCTGCAGATCGGCGACGTCGGAGCAGACGATCAGCAGCGCGCTTGGGCCGAAGTTCTCGTCCTCCAGCGCGGGGTTGGCGAGGAACGTGGCTGAGTCGGTGCGGAACAAGGCCGGGCGGGCCTGGAATGAACCGTCGGCCTCCTGACCTTCAGCCACCAGCGTCACGCCGGATGCGCTGTGCAGGTTATTCAGGCCGTTGCAGTAAGCGCCGTGGATGTTCGGCGTCAGCATGGTGGTCGGCAGCTTGTCAGACAGCGCCTTGGCCGAGGCCGACACGAATGTTTCCAGCGCGTCGCTTTCCAGTGCCAGCAGGATGCCCGGGTTGGTACAGAACTGCCCGGCGCCCATGACCAGCGACTCGACAAACCCCTTGGCGATGGTTTCGGCGCGGGCCAGCAAAGCAGCCGGCAGCAGGAACACCGGGTTGATGCTGCTCATCTCGGCATACACCGGGATCGGCACCGGCCGCGCCTGGGCGGCCGCCACTAGCGCCAAACCCCCACGACGCGAGCCAGTGAAGCCCGCTGCTTGAATCAAGGGATGACTGACCAGCGCCTGGCCGACAGCAATGTCCTTGTCGATCAGCAGTGAGAACACGCCTTCCGGCATGCCGGTGTCGCGCGCCGCTTTCTGGATCACGCGTCCCACCAGTTCGCTGGTGCCCAAGTGGGCCGGGTGCGCCTTGACGATGACCGGGCAACCGGCCGCCAACGCAGAAGCGGTATCGCCGCCGGCAACCGAGAAGGCAAGGGGGAAGTTGCTCGCACCGAACACCGCCACCGGACCAAGACCGATGCGCCGCAGACGCAGGTCGGCGCGCGGCAGTGGTTGGCGCTCCGGCATCGCAGTGTCGACCACGGCACCGTGCCAGCGTCCGTCACGCAGCAGACTGGCAAACAGTTTCAGCTGATTGACCGTGCGCATCCGCTCGCCTTCCAGGCGTGGCTTGGGCAGGCCGCTTTCGACATGAACGCGCTCGGTCAGCACATCGCCCAGATCCACAAGGCCTTGGGCGATGGCTTCAAGGAAGCTGGCGCGCTGGTCGTCACTCAGTTGCCGATAACGGTCGAATGACGCTTCGGCCAGTTCACACGCAGCGTTTACATCCTCCAGCGTGCTGGCACTAAACGACGGCGTCAGGGGTTCACCGGTGGCGGCGGCGAGGGCGAAAACTTCTCCGCCCTGACCTTGTACAGCGCGTTGTCCGATGATCGTTTCACCAAGAATCTGCATTGCTCAACACCTCTCGAGGGCGGCGACCGCCAGTGGGTACCGCTGTGGCCAGCCATTGAGGTTACATCATGGCGCTGCGATCGCCACCGGTGCGGGTGTTGAGCTTGCTGTTGAGCTTATGGACGCGCCTATGGCTGCAGCTTATTGCTGAACGGCGCTGAATCCCTCAAACGCAGTTTGCTGCTGGATCGCGCTGACAATGTTCTTGCGCGTGGCCGGCTGCTGGTTGCCGTCCTTGTCTACGAACACTTCGCTCTGCAGCTCGGCGTCATCGCCTTCACCGATGAACGAGAAGCCGAGGAATTCAAAGGCTTCGCGGTCCGCGTTGGCTTTCGAGCGCGGCGTGCGCAGGGGCAGGGTGACGCTGGCGCCGTCCTTGCTGATGACGAAAACTTCTGCTTCCTTCTTCGGCCGCGCCGCTTTGCTCTTGCCGCCGCTCGGGTTGCTGACCGCTTGATGCGTCTGATTGAGCACCTTCAGCGCCAGGCTGTAGACGAGCTCCTGAAAACTCGGGTCGTCTTTATAGCTGGAGAGAATCCGGCTGATCGGAAACTTCGCGCTCAGGTCTTCGAGCGCGGCCATGTCGGCGGCTTCGGCGTCCTTGAGCTGCTTAAGCTGACCCATCAGCTCGTAGGCCTGGTCATCATCGAATCGGTCATGGGCGGCGCGTATGGCCAAGCGCAGATCGCGAATCTGGTCGCTTTCCTTGGCGCTCTGGAATGCGTCCAGCACCATCTCGCTGATGGTTTTGGCCTGTGGCACATGTTGTGAAAGGTTGATGGCTTCTTCGTAGGCTTGCTTCGACGACACGGCGTTTGCCGCCGGATCGGTATGGGAATCAGACATTGAACATCCACTGCTTCGTTAACTGGGGTTGAGGCGCGAAAAGCTCGGGGCGTTTCGAGGGGCGTAATCTATTGGACGAGGGCGCCGTTGTCACGGATTGCCGTCTTCGCCCGGACCGCAGGGCGATTGGCGTTGGATGCGCGCAGACTACGGAATCAAAAAGCCCGGCAATTGCCGGGCTAGTCTTACACGCAGGTGCCACCTTTATGGTGTGAGCCCGTCCCGCCTGTTGGATGCGTCCCTTTCGGACACGCCGACGCGGAAAGTGAAACGATTGAAAGCAGAGCGACCAGTCCAGCGATAGCGATCTTTTTCATATTGCCTCCGTGCACTGCGAGATGCAGTACAGGGCTATCGGCGATTTGGGATCCCGCCTTAGGCACAGAACGCCAGAAACAACAAAGCCCGCACAAGGCGGGCTTTGTTGAGGTACTTGGTGGCTACACAGGGACTTGAACCCCGGACCCCAGCATTATGAATGCTATGCTCTAACCAACTGAGCTATGTAGCCAAGTGGCGCGCATTATTCGCTCAGATCACATATGTGTCAAGCGTCTCTTTGAAAAAATTTATCCACACGATCAATCGGTTAGCCTCCCGGCTCTTCTACCATTTTCTCATCCCTGCACGCTGGTGACAGTTTCACTCCTTGCGCTGAGTGCTTTCGCCCCACTTTCGCGCACTCAGCGTGCACTGTCCTCGATCTCGTGCCCGGTTTGATGGCCTCGTGCTATCGGTCCGGTTCTTGCTTATGCCTGCCGCAACGCTGCCGTTATAGAACTAGGTGGCTGCGGATTTCGATAAGTCTGAGTGCGGCCCTCGTTCAAAAGATGGGCGGTTATCGTTTTTAAAACACAGACATGGCATTTTGCCGGTAAAAATGTAAGGCAGCGCAGCGATGATTATTCGTCGCGCAGCGTCTGTCGGTGAGGAGTGGTTGGCTATGCAGAGTCTTTTGTCGCCAGGCATCCGCCTGCTCGGACGTCTCGGGTTCGCGCGCAAGTTTCAGGTGCTCTTCTTTCTGTTCATCTTGCCGCTCGCGGGCAGCCTGTGGATGATCGGCCAGGATTACCGCAGCAAGCTGGAGGTGATTTCTCAGGAGCAAGCCGGTGTGCGCCAGCTCATGGCACTCGATGCGCTGGATGTGCAACTGACAGCACAGCGCAACCGCGCCGCGCGCTGGAAGGCTGCCGACATTCTTCGTGATCCGACGCCGGCCGCGAAAGCAGCCATGAACGCGCTGGATGCCGCCAACCCTGACCTGACCCGCACCCTGGCGTCCTTGGGCGATGAACTCAAGGCACAGAACGCCAGCGCGGACATCATGACGCGGTATCAAGCGCTGCAGGCCTCGGTCAAAGGCATGGATTCGGAATCTCTGCGCAGCGTCGGCTGGTGGCCGGACGGCTACGATCGTTTTACCTCAGCCCTTACGGCGCTGCAGAGTCTGCGTGAACAGATCGCCATGGACAGCGGCTTGATCCTTGATCCCTGGCTTGAAACCTACTTGCTGATGCAAATCGCCACACAGCAGGCGCCGGAACTGGTCGAGCGAGTAGGGCGGATGGCGAGTATCGGCCAGTCGTCGATCGCATCAGGGCAGTTCTCGCTGCAGAGCCGTCTTCAGATGCGCGATCTGCGCAGTCGCATCGGTGACGCCCGTGATCAACTGGTCAAAGCCGTGAGCTCGCTGAAATCGAAAGCGTACCCGGGCATGGAGGTCTGGACGCGTCAGTATGAAGACAGTCTTCAGCGCCTTGATAACGAATTGAAAGTGCTCGACGACGGCGTGTTAGGCGGCAGCATCAAGCTCGACCCTGCTGCGTTCGAGCGCAGCGTCGACGGTGTCAGCGATGGATTGGCGGCCTTACGCAAGCAATCGCTCTCATCATTGACCAGCCGGCTCGATTATTACCATGAGCAGTCCACTCTGCAGTTCGTGCCGATCGCTGCTATTTTCAGCATTCTAGCGCTCGCGGCGCTGTATCTCTTCATGTGCCTCCAGGCATCGATCCAGCGCAGCGCAAAGGGCATTACGACCCTGGCCGAGTCGCTGCGTGACGGCAATCTGTGCGTCGAGGTCGCCGTTCAGGGGCGTGACGAACTCGCAGCCATCAGCACCGCCCTCAACGTCGCGGTGGTGCAACTGCGCACCAGTCTCTTGGGTGTCAACCACGAAACCCAGCAACTGGGCTCTGCGGTGCTGACCCTCAACGCGCAGTCCGGCAGCACGCTCAACGAAGTGGAAGATCAACAACAGCAGATCAGCCAGATCGCCGCTGCGGCCACCGAGCTGGCCGCGACGTCCATGGGGGTTGCCCGCAGTTGCGAAGCCGCATCCGGCAGCGCCCAGGCCACCCGACGCATCGCCGAAGACAGCAGCCGCGACAGTCAGCGCACCACGGCGAGTATCCAGCAACTGAACCAGAAGTTGACCGACACTGCTAATGCGTTGAGCAAGGTCAGCGAGCAGGGGCAGCAGATCCAGTCCGTGGTGGACACCATTCGCGGCATCGCCGAACAGACCAACCTGCTGGCGCTCAATGCTGCCATTGAAGCGGCGCGTGCGGGCGAGCAGGGCCGTGGCTTCGCCGTGGTCGCTGACGAGGTGCGCAGCCTGTCCCAGCGGACACAGGCTTCCACCGCGCAAATTGCCGGGACCGTGGACAGCCTGCGGTCGACCGTCAGCCAGGCCGTTAGCCTGATGGAGGCGGCGTGTGGTCAGGCGGTGAGTGACGCGCAGTCGGTGACCGGCTTGGGCGAGCGGCTGGAAGAGATCGCCAGCGCGGTGCAAATCGTCACTGACACGCTGGCGCAGATCGCTACCGCAGTCGAAGAGCAGGCCGCGACGGCGGACGAGGTCAGCGGCAATATTCAGCAGGTGGATCAGGCCGCTGGCCGCTTGCTTGACGGTGCGCGTGCGGTAAATCATGCCGCAGACACCCTGACCAAAGGCAGCCGGGCCTTGAGCGACAACACCGCGAGATTCCGGTTGGGGTGAGCCGCGCAGGCGAAGCGTGAGGGTGATCGGCCTGCGATTGCATGCGCGCCATCATGCCGCACCCTGCGCCGTGGGTTGAAAGAAGAACGGCTGGCGACGTATAAGATTCGTCGCCTTCTCATCGTCTTCTGATACCCATCGCCGTAGGGGATTTCTCCATGACCGACAGCAGTGCCGCAGGTGCGGCGGTTTATTCGCCCCTGACGTTAGCGTTGTACGACGCCTGGGTGTTGGGCATTTCCAATCGGTATGCCTGGCGCTGCCCAACCGATGAGGTGCTTTTGCCGTTCTTCCGCGCCAATGTGCGTGCCCACCATCTGGATATCGGCGTCGGCACGGGTTATTACCTGGCGAAAGCCAAGCTGCCGCCGAACACCCGCATCACCCTCATGGACCTCAATCCAAGCAGCCTCTCCGCCGCTAAAAGCAGGATCGGCCGGCCAGACACGCACACCCTTCAGCATGACGTAATGACGCCGATCCCGGGCAACGAACGCTTCGACTCGATATCGCTGTTTTACCTGCTGCACTGCCTGCCAGGCCCGACGGATGCCAAGGCGGCGATCTTCGCTCAGCTCAAGCACAACCTGAACCCGGACGGCGTTTTGTTTGGCGCAACGATTCTAGGGGACGAGGCGGGGCACAACGGCTTCGGTCGCAAGCTGATGGCGGTCTACAACAAGAAAGGCATTTTCGGAAATAGCGGGGACACTCAGGCCGGCTTCGAAGTGCATTTGCGGACGCACTTTCGCGAGGTCACGCTGAAGCGCGAAGGCGTGGTGCTGCTGTTTCGCGTAGCGCAGCCGATTGTCTGAGTTGCACTAAAACCACAAAGCCCGCGGATCACTGAGTGATACGCGGGCTTTGACGTTCAACGAGGTTCGTGGAGGTCCACGAGGGCGTTAGACGTTGAAGCGGAAGTGCAGAACGTCGCCGTCCTTGACGATGTAATCCTTACCTTCCAGACGCCATTTGCCCGCTTCCTTGGCACCGGCTTCACCCTTGTACTGGATGAAGTCGTTGTAGGCGACGCACTCGGCGCGGATGAAGCCTTTTTCGAAGTCGGTGTGGATCACGCCGGCGGCCTGTGGCGCGGTGGCGCCGACACGGACTGTCCATGCACGCACTTCTTCGACGCCGGCAGTGAAGTAGGTCTGCAGGTGCAGCATTTCGTATCCGGCACGGATCACGCGGTTCAGACCAGGTTCTTCAAGGCCCAGAGCCTCCAGGAACATGTCCTTTTCTTCGCCGTCGTCGAGTTCGGCGATTTCCGCTTCGATCTTGTTGCAGACCGGCACCAGCATGGCGCCTTCTTCTTCGGCGATCGCGCGAACCACGTCAAGGTGCGGGTTGTTCTCGAAACCGTCTTCAGCGACGTTGGCGATGTACATGACCGGTTTGGTGGTCAGCAGATGGAAGCCCTTGATGACGGCTTTCTCATCGGCGCTCATGCTCTTCATCAGGCTGCGCGCGGGTTTGCCCAGCGTGAAGTGAGCGATGAGTTGCTCCAGCAGGCCTTTCTGGACCACTGCGTCCTTGTCGCCGCCCTTGGCATTGCGCGTGACTTTCTGCAGTTGCTTCTCGCAGCTGTCGAGGTCAGCAAAAATCAGTTCCAGGTCGATGATCTCGATGTCGCGCTTCGGGTCGACGCTGTTGGAGACGTGAATCACGTTCTCGTCTTCGAAGCAGCGCACCACGTGAGCAATGGCGTCGGTCTCGCGGATATTGGCGAGGAACTTGTTGCCCAGGCCTTCACCTTTGGATGCACCGGCTACCAGCCCGGCGATGTCGACGAACTCCATGGTGGTCGGCAGGATGCGCTTCGGGTTGACGATGTCGGCCAGGGCCTGCAGGCGCGGGTCCGGCATGGGCACGATGCCTGTGTTCGGTTCGATGGTGCAGAAGGGAAAGTTCTCCGCCGCGATACCGGATTTGGTCAGGGCGTTGAACAGGGTGGACTTGCCGACGTTGGGCAGGCCGACGATGCCGCAGTTGAATCCCATGGTGTTTCCCCTCGAGTGATGTCAGGCCTTCTGGCTGTGCAGGACGCGCATCGCCTTGGCGAAGTCGCCAGCGAGTACATCCGGCAGCACGCCGAGGGCAAAGTCGATGCTGGCATCCAGTTTTTCCTGCTCGGCGCGTGGCGCTCGACCCAGGACGAAGTTGGACACCAGACTGGCGTCGCCCGGGTGGCCGATGCCAAGCCGCAGGCGGTGGAAGCCGTTCTGGTTGCCGAGCTGCGCAATAATGTCGCGCAACCCGTTATGCCCGCCGTGCCCGCCACCCAGTTTGAGTTTGGCGACGCCCGGAGGCAGGTCGAGTTCGTCGTGGGCCACCAGAATGGCTTGCGGAGGAATCCGGAAGAAACCCGCCAGAGCTGCCACGGACTGGCCGCTGCGGTTCATGTAGGTGGTGGGGATCAGCAGACGAACGTCTTGGCCCTGATGACTGAATTTAGCCGTCAGGCCGAAATATTTGCGGTCAGCGGTCAGATTGACACGCTGTGCGCTGGCAATGCGCTCAACGAAAAGAGCCCCTGCGTTATGCCGGGTCTGTTCGTATTCGGGGCCTGGATTTCCCAGGCCGACGATCAGTTGGATGGCGGTCACGTCAGGGGCTCTTCCTTGGGTCGAGTGTGATGATGGCGAGCATCATCACGGGTTCAACCGGCTAGCGAGTAATAATTACTCTGCTTCGCCTTCTGCGGTGCCTTCTTCTTCGTCCTGGACGATGCGAGGAGCGTGGACGTTAGCGATGTCCAGGTCCTTGCCGTGCGCCAGAGCAACGAATTCAACACCTTTAGGTGCTTTAACGTCGGACAGGTGAACGTTGTCGCCGATTTCCAGAGCGCCCAGGTCAACTTCGATGAACTCAGGCAGGTCTTTCGGCAGGCAGGTCACTTCCAGCTCGGTGGTGGTGTGCGAGATCTCGCCGCCTTTCTTGACCGGTGCTTCTTCGTTGATGAAGTGCACTGGTACGATAGCGGTCAGTTTCTGGCCAGCCACGACGCGGATGAAGTCAGCGTGCATGATGAACTGCTTGGCAGGGTGACGCTGCATCGCTTTAACGATGACGTTCTGCTTGGCGCCAGCAATGTTCAGCTCGATAACGTGGCTGTAGGCAGCTTCGTTTTCGAACATTTTTGCCAGTTCTTTGGCTTCGATGGTGATCGAAGTTGCTTCCTGGCCACCACCGTAAACAACGGCTGGGACGGAGGCGGCGAGACGACGCAGGCGGCGGCTCGCACCTTTCCCCAGGTCAGTACGCGCTTGGGCGTTCAGAGTAAATTCGTTCATTTTGCATCTCCAATATAGCCATGACCGAGCGGCGTTTGCGACCAGCGCCAGACACGGTATGGGCAAAAAAGCCCCGCCCCGGCATTGAGTGTCGGGGCGGGGCGCTTTTCGTCAACGGATGGTTCGGCAGGGCAGGGCCCTTATCGGAACATCGCGCTGATCGATTCTTCATTGCTGATGCGACGCATCGCCTCAGCGACTACCGGTGCGATATCCAGTTGACGGATACGGTCACAGGCCTGTGCTGCAGCGGACAACGGGATGGTGTTCGTCACCACCAGTTCGTCCAGCACGGAATTTTCGATGTTCTCGATTGCACGGCCCGACAGAACAGGGTGTGTGCAATACGCGAAAACCTTGGCAGCGCCGTGTTCTTTCAGCGCCTTGGCCGCGTGGCACAAGGTGCCGGCGGTATCGACCATGTCGTCGACGAGAATACAGGTACGGCCTTCGACATCACCGATGATGTGCATCACTTCGGAGTGGTTGGCCTTCTCGCGGCGCTTGTCGATGATGCCCAGATCGACGCCCAGGGACTTGGCAACAGCACGTGCACGCACGACGCCGCCGATATCCGGGGAGACAATCATCAGGTTTTCGAAGCGTTGGTCTTCGATGTCATCCACCAGAACCGGGGAGCCGTAGATGTTATCTACCGGAATATCGAAGAAGCCTTGAATCTGGTCGGCGTGCAGGTCGACAGTCAGCACACGGTCGATACCGACGACGGTGAGCATGTCCGCAACCACTTTAGCGCTGATAGCCACACGAGCGGAACGCGGACGGCGATCCTGGCGGGCATAACCAAAGTAAGGAATTACAGCAGTGATACGAGTAGCCGAGGAGCGACGGAAGGCGTCAGCCATCACGACGAGTTCCATCAGGTTATCGTTGGTCGGAGCGCAGGTCGGCTGGATAATGAATACGTCTTTACCGCGAACGTTTTCATTGATCTCAGCGGTAATCTCACCGTCGGAAAACTTTCCAACAGAGATGTCACCGAGAGGGATATGCAGCTGACGTACGACACGCCGAGCCAGATCGGGGTTGGCGTTCCCCGTAAAGACCATCATCTTGGACACGCGCAGTACCTGGAGGCTTAGGGTATGCCTGGATGACTATAGGAAAATGGCAGGGGCGGCTGGATTCGAACCAACGCATGGCAGGATCAAAACCTGCTGCCTTACCGCTTGGCGACGCCCCTGTATCTGTTGCACGAGTGCCTGGCACTCGGTTCCTTTTAGAGCAGCGTTTGTAACTTCCGGTGCAACATCGAAATGTTTGCTCCTTTTGCTACAAACCCCGTAAGGGTCTCTGTAAGAAGGGCCGAGACTTTATCAGCTTCAGCTTTGCTTGGGAAGGCCCCAAACACACAACTTCCAGTTCCGGTTAATTTTGCTTCGGTAAATTTACCTAACAAATTCAAAGCGTTACCAACTTCTGGATACCGCCTCGTTACAACCGGTAAGCAGTCGTTTCGACTGTTTCCCTTGGGAACGGGGCGCACTTTAATGGGCGGAGTGTCACGTGTCAACAGCGGATCTGAAAAAATTTCTGCTGTACTTACAGATACTTGCGGCACCAGCACCAGATACCAAGGTTCTTCGGGGGTTACGGGGGTCAGTATCTCGCCGATGCCCTCCGCAAAAGCGGCATGTCCACGCACGAAAACCGGCACGTCTGCCCCAAGCTTGAGGCCCAGCGCCGCTAGCCGATCTTCATCCCAGCCAAGCTGCCAGAGATGATTCAGGCCGAGCAATGTCGTTGCCGCATCTGAGCTTCCGCCGCCAATGCCGCCACCCATGGGCAGGACTTTTTTCAGCCAGATATCAACGCCAAGCGAGCAACCGGATTGCTCTTTGAGGGCGCGAGCCGCTCTGACGATCAGATTGCTGTCGTGGGGAACGTCGGCGATTTCCGTCTGGAGGCGCACCTCTCCGTCGTTCCGAAGCGCGAAACTGAGCTCGTCGCCGTAATCGACAAACTGAAACAGCGTCTGCAGTTCGTGATAACCGTCAGCGCGGCGCCCGGTGATGTGCAGCATCAGATTCAGTTTGGCGGGGGCGGGCAGTGTCAGTCGTGGTTGCGACATGCTCATTGCCCCAGTTTGCGTGGTTGCCAGTCCTTGATGACCAGCGTGACGTCCAGGTCCTGCCCGTGCAGCTTCATGCGTTCAGGCAGCCAGAAACCGTTCTGCTGGGTGTAGCTCAGGTATTCGATCTGCCAGCCATCCTGCGCCAGGCTGGACAAGCGACTGTCACCGTCGAGCGTCAGGCTGCTTTTACTGTCCGGGGCGGGCAAGCCGCGCACCCACCAGACCAGATGGGACACCGGCAGTTTCCAGCCCAGTTGGTCCTTGAGCAGGGTTTCCGGATCCGGCGCGTCGTAGCGGCCCTGATTGGCCACTTCCAGTGAGACTGCGCCAGGGCGACCGGTCAAGCGGGCAGCACCGCGACCCAGCGGGCCGGACAAGCGAATGTCGTAGTAATCCTGGCGTTGCAGCCAGAACAGCGTGCCGCTGCCGGAATCCTTTGGTGCGCGGATGCCAACCTTGCCGTTGATCTGCCAGCCATCAAGGCTGCTGAGTTGTTCCTTGTTCGCACGCCATTGATTGGCGTCGCCCTTGCCTTGTACGGCTTCGCGGGAGGACATGCCGGCACAGCCAGCGAGCAGGGCGATCAGACTGAATACGAGTACGTGGCGCAATTGCATAAATTCAAAGAGTCTCGGCGCCGGTCAGGCGTTTGATGGTGCTGCGCAGGACCGGGCTGTCAGGTTGTTGTTCAAGGGCCTTGGCCCACACTTTGCGGGCTTCACGCTGCTCGCCTTTGGCCCAGAGGACTTCGCCCAGGTGCGCAGCGACTTCGTGGTCCGGAAAACGCTCCAACGCCTGGCGCAGCAGACGTTCGGCCTCATCCAGATTGCCCAGGCGGTAATTGACCCAGCCGAGGCTGTCGAGCACCGCCGGGTCTTCCGGATTGATCTTGTGCGCGCGCTCGATCAGTTCCTTGGCTTCGGCGTAGCGCGTCGTACGATCCGAGAGCGTGTAGCCCAGCGCGTTCAGCGCCATGGCGTTATCCGGCTCGCGTTTGAGAATCGCCCGAAGGTCGCTCTCCATCTGTTTCAGATCGTTGCGCTTCTCCGCCAGCATCGAGCGGGTGTAAAGCAGATTCAGATCGTCCGGATACTGCTTGAGCGCCTGGCTCAATACTTGCCAGGCGCGATCACTCTGGTTGTTGTTGGCCAGGGTCTCGGCTTCGACCAGAAACAGCTGAATGGCGTAGTCGGGTTGATCGGCGCGGGCCAGAGCCAGCCGCTTCGAGGCTTCGGCGCTGTTGCCGTTGCTCATGAGGATATCGGCCTGACGCAGTTGCGCGGGCAGGAAGTCATTGCCGGGGCCCACCTGAGCGTATTCGGCCAGCGCCGTCTGTGGGTCGCTGCGCTCTTCGTAGATGCGACCGAGGTTGACGTGGGCCGAGTCGACGTGACTGCCGCGGGCGACGAGGTCTTCGAGGTAACCCTGCGCTTCGTCCCATGCCTTGTTTTCCAGGCACACGAGGGCAAGGGAATAGCGCAACTCGTCGTCATCCGGGTACTGCTGAACCAGGCTGGAGAACTGCACTTTGGCGTCTTCCATGCGGTTCTGTTCCACCAGCATGCGCGCATAAGTCAGGCGCAGACGCTTGTCGTCCGGGTATTTCTTGATGCTTTTTTCCAGCAGCGGGATCGCTTCCTTGCCGCGGTCCATGCTTTGCAGCAAGCGAGCGCGCAGCAGGATCGGCGCCACTTCGCCTTCGCCCGGCGGGTTGTCTTCGAGCAGTTTCAGGGAGGCGGCATTGTCGCCTTCCTGCTGAAGGAGCAACGCCTTGCCGAAGATCAGCTGGCCGTTTTTCGGGTACTTCATCAGCAGGCGATCAAAGCTGGTGATCAGCCCCTTGCGCGTATTGGAATCAGTTTCCGACGCCGACAGCGCGAGAAAATCAAAATGCGTATCGCCCTGGCCCTGAAGGACCTTCTCCATATAGCGCATGGAGTCGTCGTAGCGCCCGGCCCGCGCCAGCTGGATCGCTGCCGCGCGCTGTGCCTCGAGATTGCTCGGATCGTTTTTCGCCCAGATCATCGATGTGTCGAGGGCGGCCTGATCGGCGCCCAGATACTCGGCGATGCGGAAGGCACGCTCGGAAATCCCTGGATCCTGGGTCTGAATCGCCTGGGTCACATAGTTGTCCAGCGCGATGTCGAAACGGTTGCGCTGGCCGGCAAGTTCGGCTGTCAGCAGGCTGACGACGGTTTCCTGAGTAAACGAGCCGTACACCTGAGGTTTGGCATCGGGTGCGGGCGGCGCTTCTTTCGCCGGAGCGGAGGGCTCCGTAGAAACGGAGGCCGTAGACTGGCAGCCACTCAGAGCGACAAGGGCAAGGAACAGCGCGGAGGATTTATTCATATAGAAGAGGGGCGGCTTACCTGCGGTTTGGAAGCATCATGACACAAGGCCGGGAGCAAACCCACAGCCCGCGCGAAATCTGGATACGCTCAATCTACAGCCTGCGCGCGGACATTTTGTCGCAGGCCGGACGCGGTGATACGCAATCTGTATAGGGACAATAGCGGGCTGCGGACGTTCTGAATGTATTGCGGTGGTTGTCCTCCCTCTATCGAAGTAGGACAATTGCCGGCTTCACGTCACCATCAGCGACCTTGAATGGCCTTTCTTGCTCTGGGTATCAACCATAAGACTGCATCAGTCGATGTCCGCGAGCGCGTGGCATTTACGCCTGAACAGCTGGTTGAGGCGCTGCAGCAGCTTTGCCGCCTGACCCGAAGCCGGGAAGCGGCCATTCTCTCCACCTGCAATCGCAGCGAACTGTATATCGAGCAGGATCAGCTGACCGCCGAAGCCGTGTTGCGCTGGCTGGCGGATTATCACCACCTGAATGTCGATGAGCTGCGCGCCAGTGCCTATGTGCACGAAGACGACGCGGCGGTGCGGCACATGATGCGCGTGGCGTCGGGGCTGGATTCGCTGGTGCTCGGCGAGCCGCAGATCCTTGGCCAGATGAAATCGGCGTATGCCGTGGCCCGGGAGGCCGGCACGGTTGGGCCGTTGCTCGGGCGACTGTTTCAGGCCACCTTCAGCGCTGCCAAGCAGGTGCGCACCGACACAGCCATCGGCGAGAACCCGGTCTCCGTCGCCTTTGCCGCCGTCAGCCTGGCCAAGCAGATTTTCAGCGACCTGCAGCGCAGTCAGGCGTTGCTGATCGGGGCAGGGGAGACCATCACTCTGGTCGCGCGTCACCTGCACGATCTCGGGGTCAAGCGTATCGTCGTTGCCAACCGCACCCTCGAACGCGCGAATATTCTCGCCGAGCAGTTCGGTGCCCACGCGGTGCTGTTGGCCGACATTCCGGCCGAGCTGGTCAACAGCGACATTGTCATCAGTTCCACGGCCAGCCAGTTGCCGATTCTGGGCAAGGGCGCCGTTGAAAGTGCGCTGAAACTGCGCAAGCACAAGCCGATCTTCATGGTCGACATCGCCGTGCCGCGCGACATCGAGCCTGAGGTCGGCGAGCTCGACGACGTCTACCTCTATACCGTGGACGATCTGCACGAAGTCGTCGCCGAAAACCTCAAGAGCCGTCAGGGCGCGGCGCAGGCGGCCGAAGAACTGGTCAGCGTGGGCGTCGACGATTTCATGTTGCGGCTGCGCGAACTGGCGGCGGTCGACGTGCTCAAGGCGTATCGTCAGCAGAGCGAACGCCTGCGTGACGAAGAACTGCAGAAGGCCCAGCGCATGCTCGCCAATGGCAGCAACGCCGAAGACGTGTTGATGGCGCTGGCACGTGGCCTGACGAATAAATTGATGCACGCCCCCAGCGTGCAACTCAAAAAGCTGTCCGCTGAAGGCCGCGTCGATGCGCTGGCCATGGCCCAGGAACTCTTTGCCCTCAACGAGGGCTCCACGGATAAATCCCCGCAATGAAAGCTTCACTGCTTAATAAGCTGGACGTGCTCAGCGACCGTTTCGAGGAATTGACCGCGCTGCTCGGCGATGGCGAAGTCATCTCTGATCAAACCAAATTTCGCGCGTACTCCCGCGAGTACGCCGAAGTCGAGCCCGTGATTCAGGTGTACCGGCAACTGCAGAAAGTGCAGGCCGACCTCGAAGGCGCGCAGGCGCTGCTCAAGGACAGCGATCCCGACATGCGCGAAATGGCAGTCGAAGAGGTGCGCGATGCCAAGGATCAGTTGCTGGTGCTTGAGGCTGATCTGCAGAAAATGCTGCTGCCCAAAGACCCGAACGATGGCCGCAACGTGTTTCTGGAAATCCGCGCCGGCACCGGCGGCGACGAAGCAGCGATTTTCGCCGGCGACCTGTTCCGCATGTATTCCCGCTATGCCGAGCGACGTGGATGGCGTGTCGAGATCCTGTCCGAGAACATTGGCGAACATGGCGGCTACAAGGAAGTCATCGCGCGGGTCGAAGGCGAGCATGTCTACGGCAAGCTGAAATTCGAGTCGGGTGTGCATCGTGTTCAGCGCGTCCCGGAAACCGAATCCCAGGGCCGAATTCACACCTCCGCGTGTACGGTGGCGGTGTTGCCAGAGCCTGACGAACAGCAGACCATCGAGATCAACCCGTCCGACTTGCGCGTTGACACCTATCGCTCATCCGGCGCCGGTGGTCAGCACGTCAACAAGACCGATTCGGCCATCCGCATCACGCACTTGCCGTCCGGCATTGTGGTGGAGTGTCAGGAAGAACGGTCGCAGCACAAGAACCGCGCGCGGGCCATGTCCTGGCTGTCGGCCAAGCTCAACGATCAGCAGACCGCTGCGGCGGCCAACGCTATCGCCAGCGAGCGCAAATTGCTGGTAGGTTCCGGGGATCGCTCGGAACGCATTCGTACATACAATTTTCCACAGGGGCGAGTCACGGATCACCGCGTGAACCTGACGCTCTATTCCCTTGATGAAGTTCTGGCCGGCGAGGTCGATGCAGTGATAGAACCGTTACTTGCCGAGTATCAGGCAGATCAACTTGCGGCACTGGGTGATTAAATGACCATCATCGCCAGCTTGTTAAGAAGCGCCGAGCTGCCGGACTCTCCGACAGCGCGTCTGGATGCAGAATTGTTGCTGGCCGCTGCCCTGGGCAAGCCGCGCAGTTTTCTCCACACCTGGCCCGAGCGTATTGTCAGCACCGAAGCGGCGCATGCCTTCGACGGCTATCTCAAGCGTCGACGGACCGGCGAACCCGTCGCGTACATCCTGGGCCTGCAAGGGTTCTGGAATATCGACCTGGAAGTCGCGCCCCATACGCTGATCCCGCGGCCTGAAACCGAGATGCTGGTGGAAACCGCGCTGGAGCTTTTGCCCGGTGCGATTCCCCACACGCTGCTCGATCTGGGCACTGGCACCGGCGCCATCGCGCTGTCGCTGGCCAAGGATCGTCCGCAGTGGAACGTCACGGCGGTGGATCGCGTTGAAGAGGCGGTCGAGCTTGCCGAGCGCAATCGTCAGCGCCTGCACCTCGATAACGCCAAGGTCCTGCACAGCCACTGGTTCAGTGCTGTCGAGGGTCAGCGTTTTGACCTGATCCTGAGCAACCCGCCTTATATTGCCTCCAACGATCCGCACCTGGTCGAAGGTGACGTGCGCTTCGAGCCAAGCAGCGCGCTGGTCTCCGGCACCGATGGCATGGATGATCTGCGTCTGATTGTGTCGCAAGCGCCCGCGCACCTTGAAGCCGGTGGCTGGCTGTTGCTGGAGCATGGCTACGATCAAGGCGCAGCAGTGCGCGAGCTGTTGCTTGAGCACGGGTTCGAAGAGATCAAGACCCGCCGCGATCTGGGCGACCACGAACGCATCACCTTCGGGCGGGTGCCGTGCTGACGGACGAGGAGCTGCTGCGCTACAGCCGGCAGATCCTTCTGCAACAAGTCGACATCGACGGTCAGCTGCGCCTCAAGCAAAGCCGCGTGCTGATCGTCGGCCTCGGCGGACTGGGTTCGCCGGCAGCGTTGTACCTGGCGGCGGCCGGCGTCGGAGAGTTGCATCTGGCGGATTTCGACAGCGTCGATCTGACCAACCTGCAACGCCAGATCATTCATGACACCGCGAGCGTGGGCTTAAGCAAAGTCGATTCAGCCATGACCCGGCTGACCGCCATCAATCCGCTGATCACACTGGTGGCCCATCGCGCGGCCCTTGATGTCGACTCACTGGCGGCAGCCGTTGCCGGGGTCGATCTGGTCCTGGACTGCTCGGACAATTTCTCGACGCGCGAGGCGGTCAATGCGGCCTGCGTCGCCGCGTGCAAGCCATTGGTCAGCGGCGCTGCGATCCGCCTCGAAGCGCAACTGTCGGTATTCGACCCGCGCCGTCCGGAGAGTCCTTGCTACCACTGCCTGTACGGGCACGGCAGCGAGACCGAACTGACCTGCAGCGAAGCCGGCGTGATCGGCCCGTTGGTAGGGTTGGTGGGCAGTTTGCAGGCCCTTGAGGCCCTCAAGCTGCTGGCCGGCTTTGGCGAACCAATGGTGGGGCGACTGCTGCTGATCGATGCCATGAGCACGCGATTCCGCGAATTGAAAGTCAAACGCGATCCTGGCTGCAGCGTCTGCGGTACCGGGCTCCGAGCTGCCGCCGAGCATGAATAGAGACAGCGATGCCCCGGTGGCGGTGTTCGATTCCGGCGTCGGCGGGTTGTCGGTGCTGGCGGAAATACAGCAGTTGCTGCCACGGGAATCGTTGCTCTACGTCGCCGACTGCGGCCACATCCCCTACGGCGAGAAAACCCCCGAATTCATTCGCGAACGTTGCGCGACGATTGCCGAGTTCTTCCAGCTTCAGCGCGCCAAGGCGCTGGTGATCGCCTGCAATACGGCGACGGTGGCGGGCATCGCTGACTTGCGCGCCCGCTATCCTGACTGGCCGCTGGTGGGAATGGAGCCGGCGGTCAAACCTGCGGCCGCAGCGACACGAACCGGTGTCGTGGGTGTGCTGGCGACCACGGGCACCTTGCAAAGCGCCAAGTTTGCCGCATTGCTCGATCGCTTCGCGGCAGACGTGCACGTCATCACGCAGCCTTGTCCGGGACTGGTCGAGTTGATCGAAACGGGCGATCTGGTCAGCCCGACGATTCGCCAGCTGCTGCAGGGTTACGTCGCGCCGCTACTCGCCGCGGGCTGCGACACCATCATTCTGGGCTGCACCCATTACCCGTTTCTCAAGCCGTTGCTGCGGGAAATGATCCCGGCGTCCATTACGCTCATCGATACCGGCGCCGCTGTAGCCCGGCAGTTGCAGCGGTTATTGGGTGAGCGCGAGCTGCTGGCAAGCGGTCATCCTCGGACTGCCCAGTTCTGGACGACCGGCGATCCAGAAGATTTCAGAAACGTCCTACGCGTGCTTTGTAACAACTCCGACAATGTGCGAAGCTTCGTTTCGTGAAAAAAACGTGAATCGCTTCGTCTGTGGGTGAACTAAAGTTCAGCCGCCGGCTTCTACAGCACTTCTGTCTATATAAAAAATTTCTAACTGCTTTCGAAAATAGGATGTTTCAGATGAAGCGACTGTTTTGTTTGGCTGCGATTGCGGCTGCTTTGTTGGGGCAAAGCGCAATTGCACAAGCTGATGGGGTCGAGTTTTCCGTAGGACAGACTGGCGAATCCACCATGACTTATCGTCTGGGCGCGCAGTTTGATTGGGATAAAAGCTGGTGGCAAACCGGTGTTGGTCGCCTGACCGGCTACTGGAGCGGTGCCTATACATACTGGGAAGGCGACAAGAATTCCAGTAATAACAGCCTGTCTTTTTCCCCGGTATTCGTTTATGAGTTCTCGGGTGAGAGCGTCAAGCCGTACATTGAGGCCGGTATCGGCGCCGCTGTATTCCAGCGCACCGAAGTGGAAGGTAACAAACTGGGCAGCGCGTTCCAGTTTGAAGACCGTCTGGGTTTTGGTCTGCGCTTCGCGGGCGGACATGAAGTTGGCCTGCGCGCCACTCACTACTCCAACGGCGGCATGACCACCAACAACGACGGTATCGAGAGCTACGCGATTCACTACACGATGCCGTTCTAAGCGTTTGATTGCGTATTGCGCGAGCGGTTTAACCGCACCTGCAACGTACCACCCGCTTCTTCCCGGCTGAGGCCGGTCCTACTGAAAAATCACCTCGTAGGACCGGCTTTGGCCGGGAATGTATCAGCCAACGCGGCTGGTGCAGGCGAACATCAACCCCCAGGCTTCCTGCTTGTCGCGACCATCACAAATAGGCCGTCGCAATCCCTTCTCTTTCGGCAATGCACTCCGGCGCACCCATTTCGAATTCCCTGCAAATCAACGGCCGACGGTCGTAGATCGTGCACATCATCGTGTCGCGATCCAGCGCTGCGCACCATCCATCGTCCAGGCGCAGCATGACTTCGCCGCCCCAGTCATCGGTGTCAATGTACCGCTCGGGCACGCCGGTGTCGGTGATCAGCATGACTTCCAGCTGACAGCAGCAGGCCGCACAGGTGGAACACGTGATAGCGGGTTCGGCAGGGAGTTGAAGCGAAGGGATCACAGTCGTCATGGGCGGCAGTTTAAATCACCGCGCAGCGGACGGCTAACCGGTGTGACGAATGCTCACCCATTCTCCTGCGTCTCGGCCTTGCGCTGGGGCAGCGACTTGAACGCTTGCAGCGCGCGTTCGCGGCTGGCTTTCAAATCGACGATGGGCGCGGGGTAACTTTCCACCCCGAACAGCCCGCCCTGCGCGGTGGGTTTATGGATGTCGCGCTTGTTCAACTCAGCCAGTTCAGGCACCCACTGCTTGATGAATCGACCTTCCGGATCAAAGCGCTCCGACTGACTTTGCGGATTGAAGATCCGGAAGTAAGGCGACGCGTCGGTGCCGGTTGATGAACTCCATTGCCAGCCGCCATTGTTCGACGCGAGATCGCCGTCGATCAGGTGCTGCATGAAATAGCGTTCACCTTCACGCCAGTCGATCAGCAGATTCTTGGTCAGGAACATCGCCGAGATCATCCGCAGGCGATTGTGCATCCAGCCGGTTTCAAGCAACTGACGCATGGCTGCATCGACAATCGGCAGACCCGTACGGCCCTGTTGCCAGGCTTCCAGATCCTCCGGCGAATGGCGCCATTTCAGCGCTTCGGTTTCCGGCCGGAAGGCGCGATGACGGGAGACACGGGGAAAGCCTACCAGCACATGCTTGTAGAACTCACGCCAGAGCAGCTCGTTGATCCAGGTCACCGAACCCGAATTGCCGGTTTCAAACTCCCCATTGTTGCTGCGCAGCGCCGAATGCAGACACTGGCGGGGTGAAATCACACCGGCCGCCAAGTACGCAGACAGCTGGCTGGTGCCAGGCTTGGCAGGAAAGTCGCGCTCTTGGTCGTAGTAATGCACTTGCTCGTCGGTGAAGTTGTGCAGGCGATCACGCGCCTCGTCCTCACCGGCAGGCCAGAGCGAGCGCAGGCTTTCGGTCGGCGCGGCGAAACCCTTGACCGCGTCCGGCACGACATCGCTTTTGATGGACAGCTTCTGCTGCGCCTTGGGCAATGCAACCAGCGCTGGCATGGAGTAATGCAAGCGGGCGTAACAGACCTTGCGAAATTGCGTGAAGACCTTGAAGTAACCGCCGCTTTTGGTCAGCACGCTGCCCGGCTGAAAAAACAGCTGGTCGAGGTGGCGATGAAACAGAATGCCCGCGCCGTCGAGTGCGCTCTCCACCTCACGATCACGTTTGGTCTCGTTGATGCCGTACTCGTCGTTGACGTGCACGCTGTCGATCCCGTGTTGCTGACACAAGGTAAGGATCGCCTTGGGTGCCTGCGCCCACGTGTCTGCCTGGACCATCAGCAGAGGGACGTTCAGCGCCGCAAGTGCCTTGCTCAATTCGCGGAGGTTGCGCAGCCAGAAATCGACTTTGCATGGGGCATCGTCATGGCTCTGCCACTGGCCCGGGCTGATCATGTACACAGCCAGGGTCGGGCCCTGCTCCATGGCAGCGCTCAGCGCGGTGTTGTCGTGCACACGCAGATCGCTGCGCAGCCATATCAATTGCATGGTTATTCCTTAGAGAAGCCCCAGCCGCTGCAACGCGGCCTGGGCGGTCAAAGGGTCTTCGGCGAGGGAGAGGCCGGAGACTTCAGCCTCGGCTGCGGATAATTCCGTCGAATGAATGCGCACCGCGGGCCCGACGATCAACTTCGGGCACTCGATGTTGTGCAGCAGACGAGGCAAGTGGCCGACATTCAGTGATTTGCTGGAATACAACAGCACTGCGCGTGGCTTGAGGTATTCGCAGGCCAGGGCGAGTTCGCCGGCGGGCAAAGGCCAGTCGAACACTTCAACCGGGCAATCGGCACTGCTGAGCAGCCACGCGGTCAGCCACAAATGCGGTTCGAGCGGCAGATCGGACTGGTTGACCAGCAGCAAGGGCGCGCCGCTGACCTGACGATTGTTGTGATACAGCCGGGCGCCGAACTTGCTGCGCAGCCACGAGTAGAAAAACACCCGCTCCAGCTGCGCGCCGAACTGGCCTTGCCAGCGCTGCTCGAGGGACGCCAGCAACGGCAGTAACAGTTGTTCACAGAGCGTGCGCGGTGGATACAGCGACATCGCGCGGTTGAGCGAATCATCCAGGCGTCGCTCGGCCAGGGCGCCGATGGCGTCCTGAAGGGTCTGGCGAAGAATGTCCCAATCGTTCTCGACACTCGGCGCGGGCGCCTGCTGATCATCGATCAGTTGCTTGACCTGACTGACCGACACGCCGCGGTTCAGCCACGTAAGAATGGTCAGCACGCGGTCGACATGCTCGTGGCTGTAGAGCCGGTGGCCCTTGGGCGTGCGGTGGGGAACGATAAGGCCATAGCGGCGTTCCCAGGCGCGCAATGTCACAGCGTTTACGCCGGTCAGGCGGGCGATTTCGCGAATCGGCAGCCAGCCGTTTTCAAACGCGCTTGCGGGGTCCTGCGGGTCGCCTTCCGGCGGTTGTTGCTCATTAGGGGTCATGGTCAAATCGCGTTGCGCAGACTGAGGTTTTCCGGATGCGGCTGCAGGTACACCTGCAGTGCAATGTACGGGTCGGGGTGTCGACGGAAATGGTGTTTGAGCAGCGTCAGCGGTACAACCAGCGGCACGATGCCCTGGTGGTACTGATTGATGAGGCCCTGGATTTCTTTCTTGTCGGACGCACTGAGTGTCTGGCGCAGATAGCCGCACAGATGCTGCAAGACGTTGGTATGGGTGCGCCGTGTCGCCGGTTTCTTGAGCGCGCTCATCAACTGACTGAAATAGCGCGGGGCGATCTCGGCCGGGTCATTTCGGCCCATGGTGCCCAGCAGATTCCCCAGCGTCTTGTACTGGATGGGGTCGTTGGCCATCAGCTGGTATTTATAGCGGGCATGAAACTCGGTAAGCGCGCGGCGAGTGATGCCGTTTTTCAGCAGCGTCTGCCAAGCGGCATAGGCAAACACACGGGTAATGAAGTTCTCCCGCAGGACCGGATCGTTCAAGCGACCATCTTCTTCCACCGGCAGATCAGGGTGGCGTGCGCAAAACGCCTGGGCATAAATGCCGCGTCCGCCGGTTTCAAACGGCACGCCGTTGTCGCGGTAAACCTTCACGCGCTCCAGGCCGCACGACGGCGATTTCTGCATGAAGATGTAGCCGCAGATGTCGGACATCTCGGTGGCCATGTGTTCGCCGTAATCAGCCAGTTGCTCGGTCACGTTCATGGCGTGGTGAACACTGCCGACCGCTTGGGGATGCTCCGGGTCACCCACCAAACGGATGGCTTCGCGAGGAATGCCCATGCCGATGGCGACTTCGGGGCACGCGGGCACGAAATCGAAATATTCAGTGAGGGCTCGGGTCAGAAGGTGAGATTCCTTATGCCCGCCGTTGAACCTGACCTCCACACCCATCAGGCAGGCGCTGACGCCCAACTTGGGTTTGGAGGCTTGATCTGATGAATGATCGAGTACAGCAGACATGGACAAACCCTCGATGGACTTCTTATACAGATTCGTTTCTCTGTACAACATTTGCCCATGATAGGTTTGTGGCAGTGCAAGTCAAATAATTTGTACAAGATCGCGGAATGAAACGACAAGATGCGGGGATTTAGCTGAAATTACGGGGGTGGTGGGACGATTTGGAGGGGATTATTTCCAGCCCATCTTCCAGCTCTGGTCATTTTGCAGCGTCTGCCAGGGCAGCTTCTGGCTGCGTTTGGTCATCACCGCCTGCAGCTCAATCTCCAGCACTGTGCCTTCATCATCACAGAAAAGTTCGGTGACCAGAAAGTGCTTCTCACGATGTTGAGGGGATGCTGCCGTCCACTTCGACAGCAGCAGCTTGCGCGGATTGAGTCGATTCATTTGAGGTGTTCCAGCAAACGCCGTGCGGCTTCCTGGCCGCTCAGCCATGCGCCCTCGACACGGCCTGACAGGCACCAGTCGCCGCAGACGTAAAGGCCCAGATCCGCATCCGACAACGCGCCGACTTCGCGCCCGCCAGCCGGTCTAGCGTACAGCCAGCGGTGGGCGAGGGTGAACGCCGGGGCCGGCATTGCGCAATTCATCAGCTCGGCAAATGCGCCGTGCAACTGATCGATGACGTCCTCCTTGGGCATGTCGACGTGCTGACGGCTCCAGGCGCTGGTGGCGTGCAAAATCCACGTATCCATCTGGCTGTCGCGTCCGGGCTTGCTGCGGTTGCGGGCCAGCCAGTCGATGGCGCTGTCCTGCACGAAGCAGCCTTCAAGTGGCGTATCCAGCGGGGTGTCGAAGGCCAGCGCGACGGCCCAGGTCGGCTCCATTTTCACGCCCGCCACAACGCTTGCCAGTTTCGGTGCGTCGGCCAGCAGGGTAGTGGCCTGGGGCGCGGGAATGGCGATGACGACATGACTGAACGGGCCATGGCTTTGGCCGTCGGCATCCAGCAGATTCCAGTGTTGTTCGCCACGAAAGACTTCGGTGATGCGGCAGGAATACGTCACCGGCAGGTCGCCGAGCATGGCCCGGGTGATTGCACTCATGCGCGGCGCGCCGACCCAGCGCACTTGCTCATCGGGCGACAGGCTGAGTTTTCCACCATGAAAGTTGTAAAGCAGCGGCTTCCACTCGGCCACGTGGCCCTCGGCCTGCCACTGCTGCACGGCGGCGGCAAAGCGGCGATCGCGGGCGGTGAAGTACTGCGCACCCATGTCCAGTGCGCCGGCATCGCTGCGTTTGCTGGACATGCGGCCGCCACTGCCGCGGCTCTTGTCGAAGAGATGAATGCTATGCCCGGCGGCTTGCAGCGCCTGGGCGGCGGAGAGTCCGGCGATGCCGGTACCGATGATTGCAATGGGGACAGTCATAGGGGCCTCGTTACCTTGTCTGCACAGACTACGCCTCAGGCAAAAGCTGTACAATGCCGTTTTTCGGTATAAGTTGTCGCCCTGCAGAGGCAGGACGCGGACTTCCAAGGGCTCGCTGACAAGTCTGACGCTTTGCTGCAATCGTTCAACTGCACGATCGGGCTGTCCTAAAGAACAGCGGTGGAGTGGAGCGCCGTAACTTGACCTAAAGTTGAGTGATCATTCCGCGCACGAGCTCATGGCTTGTGAAGAAATAGACTCCGCAATTGCGATGAACGCCACGTAAGGAACTCAGTCATGCACATCTTGCTGACCGGCGGTACAGGCTTGATAGGGCGTCGTTTGTGTAAACACTGGCTCGCGCAGGGCCATCAACTGACGGTCTTGAGTCGCAAACCCGAGGAAGTGGAGCGGCTATGCGGCGCCAGTGTTCGCGGGATTGCACACTTCGATGACATCGGCAGTCAGCACGTCGATGCGGTCGTCAATCTGGCCGGCGCGCCCATCGCGGATCGCCCGTGGACCCGCAAACGGAAAATACTGCTGTGGGACAGTCGCATTACCCTCACCGAGCAATTGGTCACCTGGCTTGAACGCCGCGACCAGAAACCCGGCGTGTTGATTTCCGGTTCCGCCGTTGGTTGGTATGGCGATGGCGGTGAGCGCGAACTCGACGAAGACGCGCAACCGGTCAGCGAGGATTTCGCCAGTCGCCTGTGCATTGCCTGGGAAGAAACCGCGCAACGTGCAGAAACGCTGGGCATTCGCGTGGTGCTGGTGCGCACCGGTCTGGTATTGGCCGACGAAGGCGGCATGCTGCAACGCCTGCTGCCGCCCTTCAAGATGGGCATGGGCGGGCCGATCGGCAACGGACGCCAGTGGATGCCGTGGGTTCACATCGAGGATCAAATCGCCCTGATTGATTTTCTGATGAACCGGGATGACGCACGAGGTCCATATAATGCCTGCGCGCCTTCACCGGCTCGCAATCGGGATTTTGCCAAGACGCTTGCGTCCGTGCTGCACCGACCATCATTCATGCCGATGCCGGCCGTAGCACTTCGCTTATTGCTGGGCGAGCTGTCAATCCTGCTGCTGGGCGGTCAACGCGCTCGGCCAGACCGTCTGCAAGCGGCGGGTTTCACTTTCCGATTCACTGATCTGCGCGCAGCCCTGGAAAATCTTCTGGGCCGCCACTGACATCAAGGTGTTGCATGACCGATCACGCTTTATTGCTGGTTAACCTGGGCTCACCGGCGTCCACGTCGGTCGCTGACGTGCGCCGCTACCTCAATCAGTTCCTGATGGACCCTTACGTTATTGACGTGCCGTGGCCAGTACGTCGCTTGATCGTCTCGCTGATTCTGATCAAGCGCCCGGAGCAGTCGGCCCATGCGTACGCGTCAATCTGGTGGGACGAGGGTTCGCCGCTGGTGGTGCTGAGCAAGCGACTTCAGCAGGCCATGGTCAAGGAATGGAAACACGGCCCGGTCGAACTGGCGATGCGTTACGGCGAGCCCTCGATCGAGACCGTGCTCACGCGCCTGGCAGCCCAGGGCATCAAAAAGGTCACCCTGGCGCCGCTGTATCCACAGTTCGCCGACAGCACAGTGACCACGGTGATTGAAGAAGCCAAACGCGTCGTCAGTGACAAAAAGTTGAATTTCGATTTCTCGCTGCTGACACCGTTCTTCAATCAGCAGGAATACCTCGACGCGTTGGTGGCCAGTGTGCGACCGCATTTGCAGCAGGAATACGATCATCTGTTGCTGAGTTTTCACGGCTTGCCCGAGCGGCATCTCACCAAGCTCGACCCGACGGGCAATCACTGTTTCAAAAGCGGCAACTGCTGCGAAACAGCGTCGCCCGAGGTCCTGGCGGTCTGCTACCGCGCGCAGTGCATGCGCTCAGCGGCAGAGTTCGCCAAGCTGATGGGGATTGCCGATGGCAAGTGGTCAGTGTCGTTTCAGTCGCGCCTGGGCCGCGCCAAGTGGATCGAACCCTACACCGAACCGCATCTGGAGGAGCTTGCTGCTCAAGGCGTGAAGCGACTGCTGGTCATGTGCCCGGCGTTTGTCGCGGACTGCATCGAAACGCTGGAAGAAATTGGTGATCGCGGGGCTGAAGTGTTCAGGGAAGCCGGGGGCGAGGAGCTGGTGCTTATTCCATGCCTCAACGACGACCCGAACTGGGCGAAGGCGCTGAATACATTGTGCGAAAAGGCACCGGCGATGGTGGTGTAATAACCTGAAATTAGGTGTTGTGTTCATTCCCCGTGGGAGCGACCGGGGTGCGTTTCACCTTGCTCGCGAATGCGTCTGCTCAAGCGGCATTGATGAACCTGATGCGCCGCCTTCGTGAGCAAGCTCACTCCCACAGTTTCGGTGTACGCCGCAAATCTAAGCTACTCCCACAGAATCCCAAAAAAAGGGGGCATCACGTGAATGATGCCCCCTTTTCATAACGCTGTAGAACTACGGCAGCTGATCATCCAGGTGCTTGTTCTTCCAAGCGTCATTGCCCGGCAGGATCAGGTTCAGCACGATGGCCGTGACGGCGCACAGCGCGATGCCTTTCATGCCGAAATCATCAGGGCCGTTGCCGGTGCCGATCAGCACGCCGCCAATGCCGAACACCAGCGTGACGGACACGATCACCAGATTGCGCGCTTCGGCCAGATCAACCTTGTGGCGGATCAGCGTGTTCATGCCCACCGCCGCGATCGAGCCGAACAGCAGGCACAGAATCCCGCCCATGACCGGCACCGGAATGCTCTGCAGCAACGCGCCGAACTTGCCAATGAACGCTAGGGTAATGGCGAAGATTGCCGCCCAGGTCATGATCTTCGGGTTGTAGTTTTTCGTGAGCATCACCGCGCCGGTGACTTCGGCGTAGGTGGTGTTGGGCGGGCCACCGAAGGCGCCGGCCACGGTGGTCGCGATGCCGTCACCCAGCAATGTCCGGTGCAGGCCGGGCTTCTTCAGATAATCACGGCCCGTCACGCTGCCCACTGCAATCACGCCACCGATGTGCTCAATGGCCGGAGCCAGTGCCACCGGCACGATGAACAGGATGGCCTGCCAGTTGAATTCCGGCGCCGTGAAGTGCGGCAAGGCCAGCCAGGGTGCGGCGGCGATCTTCGCTACATCGACCACGCCGAAATAGAACGACAGCGCAAAACCCACCAGCACGCCCGAGATGATCGGCACCAGGCGAAAGATGCCTTTGCCGAACACCGCGACGATCAACGTCGTCAGCAGCGCCGCCATCGAAATGATGATGGCGGTGTTGTATGGGATGAGCTCAGCGGCTCCATCACCCGTCCGGCCCATCGCCATGTTGGCGGCAATGGGTGCCATCGCCAGACCGATGGAAATGATCACCGGGCCAATCACCACCGGCGGCAGCAGGCGGTCGATAAAACCGGTGCCTTTGATCTTCACGGCCAGGCCAAGGAAGGTGTAGACAAAGCCCGCTGCCATCACGCCGCCCATGGTCGCAGCAAGACCGAACTGGCCCTTGGCGAGGATGATCGGGGTAATGAACGCAAAGCTCGACGCAAGGAAGACCGGCACCTGACGGCCTGTCACCACCTGGAAGCACAAGGTGCCCAGACCCGCCGTGAACAGCGCCACGTTGGGGTCGAGGCCAGTGATCAGTGGCATCAATACCAGCGCGCCGAATGCCACGAACAGCATCTGCGCGCCCGACAAGATCGTGCGCCAGAGTGGATCGTTGAACTCATCCGGCTTCATCAGGCGTCCTTCTGCTTGGTGCCGAAAATCTTGTCGCCGGCGTCGCCCAGGCCCGGAATGATGTAGCCGTGTTCGTTCAGTTGCTGATCGATGGACGCGGTATAGATGTTGACGTCCGGGTGGGCCTTCTCGACCGTGGCGATGCCTTCCGGCGCAGCCACCAGGACCATCGCGCGAATGTCGCGGCAACCGGCTTTTTTCAGCAGGTCGATGGTGGCAACCATGGAGGAACCGGTGGCGAGCATCGGGTCGATGATCAGCGCCAGACGCTGGTCGATCTCGGGAGCGAGCTTTTCCAGATACGTGTGGGCTTCGAGGGTTTCTTCATTGCGCGCGACGCCCACGGCACTGACCTTGGCGCCCGGGATCAGGCTGAGGACGCCTTCAAGCATGCCGATGCCGGCCCGCAGGATAGGCACCACGGTGATCTTCTTGCCGGCGATCTTCTCGACCTGAACCGTGCCGGCCCAACCCTGAATCTCGTAGGTTTCCAGCGGCAGATCCTTGGTCGCTTCGTACGTCAGCAGCGCGCCGACTTCCTGAGCCAGTTCACGAAAATTCTTGGTGCTGATATCGGCACGGCGCATCAGGCCGAGCTTGTGGCGGATCAGCGGATGGCGGATCTCACGAATGGGCATAGGGGAAAGGCTCCAGCGGGCGGGCAAAAAAAACGGCTTAGATTAATCTATTCAGCTGTAACTTGTCCTTACGGTTAGGTTCGGGCGCCGACATTTCTGGAACGGCAGTGCAACATTAGTCCAGAAACACTTGCCCTGATGTCGGCGGATGCGTACCTTTGCCCGCTTTTCCTTACACAGCCCCCTTGGAGAGCGTCATGTCCGCTGATCTCGAGCATATCCGTCAAGTCATGCGCGAGGCTGACTGCCTTTACAACGAGGCCGAAGTCGAGGCCTCCATCGCCCGCGTCGGCGAGCAAATCAATGGCGTGCTGGCCGACCGTAACCCGGTGGTATTTTGCGTCATGAATGGTGGCCTGATCTTCGCCGGCAAGCTGCTCACTCATCTGAATTTCCCGCTGGAAGCGTCCTACCTGCACGCCACCCGCTACCGCAACGAAACCAGCGGCGGTGACCTTTTCTGGAAAGCCAAGCCCGAAGTCTCGTTCATCGATCGCGATGTGCTGATCATTGACGACATCCTCGACGAAGGTCACACCCTCGGCGCGATCATCGACTTCTGCAAACATGCCGGCGCGCGCGCTGTTCACACCGCGGTGCTGATCGACAAGGACCACGACCGCAAAGCGCGTCCTGACCTGAAAGCCGATTTCGTCGGCCTGCCTTGCATCGACCGCTACATCTTCGGTTACGGCATGGACTATAAAGGCTACTGGCGCAACGCGGCCGGGATCTATGCCGTGAAGGGCATGTAACGAACCCCCAAACCGATCTACAGCTTCTGTGTCTGCCGAAGATTCTGGTGAATACCGGAGAGCTGTTGTAGGAGCGTGGCTTGTCCCGCGATCGGCGACGCAGTCGTCGTGAAGGCCGTGGCGCATTTGCTGATGCCATCAATCGTCTGGTCTGCTGCCGGTTCCCGGCAGATCGCGGGACAAGCCACGCTCCTACAGGTGTCCGGGTCAATGCGCGGCACATGCTAGAGTGCCCCCCACTTTTTCGGGAGGCGCCCATGACGTTATCGTTTCGAAGTACCGCTGCGTTTATGCTGCTGTTGACGCTGCCACTCCCCGCCTTCTCTGAACCCATGCACGCGCAATACCTGCCGCCGGACGAGTTGTCCGTGCGCGAGGGCGAACCCGAGCAGCAGCAATTGCTGCAGATCACCGAGTATTCGGTGGTGGTCGGCAGCCAGCGGCAGTCGAATCAGCAGCCGATTCCGGTCACCTCGCCGCTGATCCTGCGCCTCAAAGGCAAGCCCATGAACAAGGGTGCGACCATTGCCGACGTGCTGATCCACTTCGACGGCGAAAGCAAAAGCCTGAAAAAACCGACCTACGACGAACCTTCGCGCACGCTGACGCTGTATTACCCGGCAACGCAATACCGCGTGCTCGTGGATTTGCTGCGTAACGAAAAGGTCTACTGCCAGTTCCTCAGCTATGCCAACGGTCACGTCTGGGCTGACCTGCACACCGGCAGCGTACGCGCGCGTTGAGCCCGCGGCCGGGCGGGGGGTAAACTGCCCGCCCGTGATATGTCCCGCAAGTCAGTTGGAGTCAGCAATGCGTAAAGATAAGAAGCAAGTGATTGGCGATGAAATCGGCGACGCCCAGATCAAGCTGTTCCTCGATTTCGAACCGGTCGACGCCACTTCGCCTTCGCTGCACAAGCTGATCAAGGCCTACCGTGGCCTGCGCGTCGACGACTTCGGGCGTTTTCTGACGTTCTTCAAGGAAGCCGGTTACGACCTCGACGGCAAAGACGAGCACGGCGATGACTTCGTTACGCTGATCAAGGATCAACGCAACGCCGACGAATACATTGAGCTGATCAAGAACGCTAAAGGCTGAATCATGCAATTCCCGGGCGCCATCCTCCGGCGCCCAATGCTCCCCTCCGGTTATTCAGCAGGCTCGTGCTTCCATCCCGTCACTACGTAATCGAAAGACCCTTCCTACCGCAGCATTCGGCGTTTGCGACTACCGAAAGCCGTGCGTCAAACCATAATCAGACCTGTGACACCGTTCACAAGGACGCAAGCAGGACGCTCGCCTTAATGATTGGAAAGGGAATTCATGACATGCAAACGACAGGGAATTACGTCACTCGCAGCATCGCCGTCATCACCATGATGGTTGCGGCAGTATCCGCTCAGGCGGCTTATCCCAGCAAAATCCAGCTCAACATCGAAATGTGGAATCAGTCTGGCACCGACCTCGCGCTGGTATGGGCCAGTTGGGCGTCGGCCAATGCCGATTACACCGGCTATGGCTTTTCGGCTGACGCACCCACCGCGTCTGTGTCCATCCCGCTGAAGAATCCGCGCAATGATGCAGCGAGCTTCCGCGTGAGCGGGGAGGGCAAAGTCTGTGAGTTCAGGGCGGCCCACTCAGTGACGTTCAGTTGGGTCTCGATCACGCCGGCGCCGGAGAAATCTGCAACGGGCACATCAATCGGGAAGGTCCCAGCCGAGTGCATTGCCTCGGTAATCAAAGGCACGAACTCGATGCAGGCCTATTCCGTCAGATTCGTGATGAAGTGATGTTCAAGCCGCAAAATTGCTTTGCGGCTACAGCCGATCCGGCCTAATGAAAAAAACAAAACCCCGCCTGATGTGGCGGGGTTTTGTTTTACAGCTTTCTTAGAGCAGGCCAGCGATCAGGCGAACGTTGCCGCTTCGCTGTTCTGCGCCAGATCCAGACTGGCGTCGCTCTGGGCACTGACGCGCTGATAAAGCTGCGCATCGGTTTCCAGTGCCTTTTCCCGCGCCGGGAAGATCTCGTTCAGCTTGGCGGCCCACTCGGTGCGGGCTTTGTCCGGGAAGCAGCGCTCGATCAGATCCAGCATGATCGAAACGGTCACCGAAGCGCCTGGCGAGGCGCCCAGCAGTGCGGCGAGGGAACCGTCCTTCGCCGACACCAACTCGGTACCGAACTGCAAGACGCCGCCTTTTTTCGGGTCTTTCTTGATGATCTGTACGCGCTGGCCGGCCACTTCCAGACGCCAGTCTTCGGCTTTGGCTTCCGGGTAGAAACGGCGCAGTGCATCGAGCCGCTGCTCCATCGACTGCCGCACTTCGCTGATCAGGTATTTGGTCAGGTCCATGTTGTCGCGGGCCACCGCCAGCATCGGCGCGATGTTGGCCGCGCGGATCGACAGCGGCAGGTCCATGAGCGAACCGTGCTTGAGGAACTTGGTGGTAAAACCGGCGTACGGGCCGAACAGCAGGGAGGTCTTGCCGTCAACGACGCGGGTGTCCAGGTGCGGCACCGACATCGGCGGCGAACCCACCGCCGCCTGGCTGTACACCTTGGCCTGATGGCGCTTGACCACTTCAGGGTTGTCGCAACGCAGCCACTGGCCGCTCACCGGGAAGCCGCCGAAACCCTTGCCTTCCTCGATGCCGGACATCTGCAGCAATGGCAGTGCTGCACCGCCCGCGCCCAGAAACACGAATTTGGCGTCGATGTCACGGGTGCTGCCGCTGTTCACGTCTTTGATGGTGACGGTCCAGCCGTCGCCCTTGCGGCTCAGATCGGTAACCCGTTTGCAGTATTTGACCTGCGCATCGGGTGCGCTGGCCAGATGCTTGAGCAGCAGGTTGGTCAGGTTGCCGAAGTTGACGTCGGTGCCGTGCATGACCCGGGTCGCTGCGATAGGCTCATCGACAGGACGGCCAGGCATCATCAGCGGCATCCACTCGGCCAGTCTGGCTTTGTCTTCGGTGTATTCCATGGAGGAGAAGGCGTGGTGGGTACGCAGGGCTTCGTAACGCTTTTTCAGGTACGCCATGCCCTTTTCACCCTGAACGAAACTCAGGTGCGGAACCGGCGTGATGAACGAGCGCGATGAGCCAAACGTGCCTTTGCGGGCCAGGTAGGCCCAGAACTGTTTCGAGACCTCGAACTGGGTGTTGATGTGAATCGCTTTTTTGGTATCGATCGAGCCATCGGCCGCTTCCGGCGTGTAGTTCAGCTCGCACAGCCCGGCGTGGCCGGTGCCTGCGTTGTTCCAGGGGTTGGAGCTCTCTGCAGCACCGGAATCCATCAGCTCGACGACTTCAACCTTGAGGTTCGGGTCCAGCTCTTTGAGCAGTACGGCGAGGGTGGCACTCATGATGCCTGCCCCGACCAGCACTACGTCGACTGCTTCGTTATACGCCATTAACGCGTCTCCAAAATCTGCAGCACCAAATTGACGGCATGCGTTCCCGTGGTCAGTCGCCAGGTTCGGGCGGCGCGGTGTTCGCGCAGTGCCTCGTTCAACCTGGCCGGGATCGCCATGTCCGATTCTTCGCAATTTTTTGCATCTTCAGCGGACGCCACCGAACGAGCCTGGTTGATGCTTTTATGAGGCAAGCATGAACGCATTTTTCGGCCCGTGCAGCCATTCGACTATCGTCAAGGCGTCCGGTTGTGCAACCAAATCCGTAGCGGACAGGCTTCAGGCTCTTTTGACGGAGACTGCGTTGCGGTCGGTCCTTTGCAAGGGGGCTGGGTCAGACGCTAACGGTGCATTTACAAACGCGAAACTATTCATTTGCTTGCCACACTCTTGTGAAGTTGTGAAAACCCGTTTTTTTCACGCTCTTTTGGAGACGCGAACCTCAAAAAGGGCTGCGCGATGGCAGCTCTGGCAGATCAGGTTCATACGCGATGTGAGGCAAGGACTGGCGCAGGACGATCGAATGGATCGACGATCCGGCGTCTGCGCCGCGGCCACATCGGGCTGCACATGTCTGTGTGGAAGGCTCTCTGTGGGCGGTACGGAGGAGTCGATAGTGGTTATCGACGATGCTGCGAGGCCCGATCAGGAGACGTCCTTATAATCGGGGGAAGATTATAGCGATGAAACGGGCAGAAATGATCCAGGAAAAATGACTTTTATTCGGCTTTTGGTCAGATGCTGAGCATATGCCGGGCGGTAATCGCACGTGACCGGGAAGTCACGCGGGCGCTCGCAGGAAGCGGGCGCTGCAGCCAGCACAGGTTTGCCTCGTGGACCTCGACCCAGCCCTGACCGCAAGGCGTTTCGGCGCAGTGCTTGAACGCCAGGCAGATGCCGTGGGTGTCCAGACGTGCATAGTGGCGATGACGGCGGCGCAGCGAGAACAACGACCAAAGAAAGTCCATGGCAGGACTCCTTGCTGGAGAGTTGAAAAAAGTATGGCCGCCAGGCATGACACCGCTGTGACGTTGCGATTGCGCAGTTGTGTTCATTTTGACCGCGGGAGCATTCCTGCCTGGCCGGAACCGCTGCAATGGCACTTTGTCGTATGTTTACCCTAGTGAGCGGCCTTGGGAGGTCGCTATACTGCGGCACATTTTGTGCCTTGGCCCATGGAGAAATGAGCATGTTGCGTCGCGTTGTGTTCGGTTTGCTTGCCGCTGGCAGTCTGACCCTGGCTGGCTGTGCCCACAGCCCGCAATCCCTCACCCCGGAACCCAAGCTGAACGCTCAACTGGCTCCGGTCGGTCACGGTCAGCAAGTGGTCGTGCGCGTGGTTGACGGTCGTCAGTCGCAGCAACTGGGCACCCGTGGTGGCTTGTACCCGGAAACCAGTTCGATCACTGTCAACGGTCAGCAGTTGCTGCCAAAGTTGCAGGCTCAGGCTGAAGCAGGTGTGCGGTTGCTCGGTTTCACGCCCGTGCCAAACGGCAGTGGCCCGCAGTTGACCGTCACCCTGGCTGACCTGAAGTATCAGTCGCCGAAAGAAGGCCTGTACGTCACCGAAGCCAACATCAGTTCCACGTTCCGCGCTGACGTTCAGAATGGCGGTCGTAACTACAGCGGCCGTTATGCGGCTTCGATGGATCAACGTTTCGGCATGGCGCCAAACGAAGAGACCAACACCAAGCTGATCAGCGACGTACTCAGCGACGCTCTGACTCGCCTGTTCCAGGATCAGACGATTGGCCGCACCCTCGGCCAATAAGCTCAACGCCTGATGCTGATAAACAAAAAGCCCCGGTTTCGCGAGAAGCCGGGGCTTTTGTTCATTCAGCGGGAGGGCACTCGGGATCTTCATCGCGGCGCATTCAAGCCGCCTGATAGAAATCCAGAAAACTGAAACCGGTTTGCAGATCCACTTCCGGCAGGTCGTTGTGCGCATGGCCGCCGAGGGCGCAATACACCAGCCAGTGCCTGTCCTGGACGTTGAACGCCAGCGCGTCGATCAATGCTTCCTGTTCGTCGCTGGGGGCGATGAGGTAAAGGCGGTCCTGGTTGTGGGCGTGCAGCATGACGCTCTCCGTGGCGGTGGGTCGGTTTGAGGTCCCACACAGTGCCCGGTTCAGGTGACGTTAAGGTGACAGCGATTAGTGTGAGCGGCAGATCCAAACCGAGTCTGCGGCGCCCAAGAACCAGGCGCCATCGAGGCACCATGTCGCTTATCCATCACGCCCCCGGCATCGCCATCAACCTCTGCGCCTTGCTCGCTGCGGGCCCCGGCATCTGGCTGCTCCATACCACCCGCAATCGCGAGCAGCGAGAGATGGCCCACTTGCACCACCTCACCGAGCAAGCCCCGATCGACGAGCCCATGCACCTGATGGATGTGCCCACCTTGCGCATGATCCGCCTGAGCTATCGGTTCGGCACGGCGTGCCTGGCGTTCGCGCTGTTGCTGTCGTGGGTGAGCACCAAGCTTTGATGGCTTAAAAAGCCAGCGTCACCCGCGCATTCAACGTCTGATCCGACGCATCGTTGCTCACCTGTCCGTTGTAGCTCAGCCCGACACTCAGCGTGTCGCTCAAGCCCAGATCGACACCTGCACCAAGGACCGCTGCGCTGCGGGCAATCGGTGCGCCGGAGAGTTCGAAAGTGTCGCCGCCGCTGAAGGCCGCACGGCTTTCTGGCGTCACGTCGCCGTAGGCTCGACGCCAGCCCAGTGTCGCGTTGGGTTTGATCGCGACGGTGCCAGCGTTCAACCGCGTGGCGGCACGCAGGCCGAGGGTGCTGAAGGTAATGTTGTTGTCCTGAGACTTGTTCTCCAGTCTGATCGCGCTGCTGTTCTCATCGAAGGAGTCCGTGTCCAGTCGCACATGGGCGAGGTTGGCGAAGGGTTCAACCTGCGCGTTGCCCAGTTCGATGGCGTAACCCAGTTCGCCAAACACCTGATTGGTCGCTGCGTTGTAATCTTCCTTGAAACGCTCGGAAGCACCCGGCAAGTCCAGCGTGCGCTTGGCCGTCAGCTCGTGCCAAGTGCGAACCGCGCCGAGGCGCAGGCCCAGTTGGCCCCACTTGGCGCCCGCATAGACGCCCAGATGGTAGTTGTCGCTGTCAGTGGAACCGGAGGCATGGCGCAGGTCGAAGCTGCTGTTGCTGAAACCGGCCAGCGCACCCACGCGCCAGGTCTCGTCAAGCGGCACGTCAGCGCCGAACAACAAGCCGCTGGTGTGCGTATCGAGGCCCGAAACGTCACCGGTGCTGTCGGTTTTGCCGGTCGCGCCGATGGCCTGAGTCCACACCACGCCACGGGAATCATCTCCGGCGAGGGTCTGCGTCGTGCCGCGAAGTGCCGGTGCCGACTGCGCTTGCTGCAAGCGATCGTTCACCGCGTTGCGCACCAGGCGGCTGTCTTCGATCAGCGCGGACTGGGTCGACGCATGCAGCTCATTGGACAGCGCCTTGAACGTGGCCTGCGCGGTCGACGCGTCGTCCTGCACCACCTGACCCCAGAGCGCGTTGCCTGCCCCTGCGCTGTCCAGCCCTTGCGCGACGGCTCTGGCATTGCGGGTCGTCGCCAGGCTGGCAAAGGTCTGTGCGTTGCGGTCCAGCGTCAGTCCGACATCGGTTGCCGTGTAGTTCAGCGTCGGGGTGAGAAACGCGAAGTTCGTTTGCACATTGGCAAATGCACCGCTGACGCCGCCGGCGGCCGAGAGAATCGAGTAACGGCTTGCGGCCACCCAGTTACCGCCCTCAACCAACGACAGCGTACTGTTATTGAGGGTTGCACGGCCGCTGGCGACGATGCGGTCGGCTTTGCCGTTGGCGTCCGATTCGACCTGATAGACCGAGCCCTGAGCAAGGTTCACGTCACCATTGACGTTCAGTTGCCCGACCGAATTACCCGGTGCCACCACGCCGCCCTGAGCGACATTGATGCCGCCGACGGTGCCATTGCCGCCCAACGTTGCGCCTTGCTGCACACTGACGATGGAGTTGCCCAGGTTGCCATTGATCGCCAGCCGACCCGCTTGCACCGTCGTTGCGCCGGACAGGCTGTTGTTGCCGGTCAGGTTCAGCGAGCCAACGCCCCGTTTGATCAACGCACCGTTGCCCGTGAGGGTGTTGGCGAGGGTGTCGTTGGTCGACTGATCGAGTACCAGCGTCGCGTTGTCGGTGATCGTCCCGCTGCCGAATGCCTTGGCATGGCCGGTCAGCACGCCACCGTTGATCACCGTGCCGCCCGAGTACGTGTTGTCGCCCGTCAGGATCAGATTGCCGCTGCCGTTCTTGATCAGCCCGCCGCTGCCGCTGATGTCGTTGCGCCAGGCGTCGATGGCGTTATAGCCGCCGAGGCTGGCGTCCATGTTGACCGTGACGTTGGAGTTGAACGCCGCATACCCATCGCCCGCTGCGTACAGATTCAGACGGCCGTAGCCCCCTGACTGATCGATCACCGCGTACCCGGACGTAATCTCCGTGGTCGCGAGAATCTCCCGGCGCTGAGTGGCGTCCAGGTACGGGAAGCGGGTTTCCAGCAACACTTCGGCGTTGGTCGGCACCACGGCGGCCAGGTTGGTCGGGCCCACCGGATCGAAGCCATAGGTCATGCGCGAGGTGAACAGCGCCTTGTCCTGAGCGTGTTGAGACCTGCGATCGGTCGCCGGGTCGATGGTCGCCATGCAGTTGTTGACGTCACCGCCGCACTGCGCCGTGAAATAGCTCAGTGCCTGTGCGCGAGCATCGGCGCGCAGTTGGGCGTTGGCCGGGTTGGAGAGGTTATCGATGGCGAAATAGGTTGCGGTGATGCGCCCGCCCATCACGTCGAACGGCGAATGCATGCCGGCCTCGATGCGGTTGTCGCCAATTTCCGAGGCGCGCAGCATCAACTCGCTGAAACGCTCGGGAATCGCGTAGGCCAGGGCGTATGAAGACAGGTACGCGGCGTTGGTATGGCCGCTGGGGAATCCCGAGTCGCTGGCTGGCGTGGTGCTTTCTGCCGGGCGCAGGGAGGGCGCCACCACGAAGGCCAGACTCTGGCCGTCGAGACTTTGCCGCCACGGTCGCGGATACAAATAGTGGGATTTGGCGGGCGTGGTCGAGGCATCGTTGCGCACAGCGCTGACCAGATCGACGACTTTGCCCAGTGCCGAAGACGAACTGCCTGCGCCGTTGCCTTTGTCGTCGTATTTGACGGTTTTGTTGCTGTCGTCGAACTGGGTGATGGTCGTGAAGGCTCCAGCGCCCGCTTTGAAGGCAGCGCTCAACGAGCCGAGGCCGCTGATTGCGCTATAGCTCTGGTCGCGACGGTCGTCGAAGTAGGCGGCGGTTTCCTGGGCGAGTGTCCGGGTGTTGGCGCGGTCGACCACGATTTGCAGGTTGCGCCGTAGCAGGCTCTGACCCAGGGCGGTGGGTGTGCCCGTGTCCCAGGTCGCACCGGTCGTCCACAGCGTGTCGAATCCGGAAAGCAGGTCGACACCGTTGATGGCGTCGTCTCCCGCACGGCTCGCTGCCTGAACCGACACGGCGAGCAACGAAAGTACCAGGGAAGACACCATGACATGGGCAACCGGTTTGCTGGATCGCATAGCGTACGCCTTCACTCGTTTGGATAGGCGACGACCCTAGCAAGCCAGTCTTACGCTTGAGTGTGTCAGCGGTGACACATTTGTGAAGGCGGGGATCGACCACCCACGGAGGCGCACAACGAAAAACGGCGCCCTGAGAGCGCCGTTTATTCGTGGAAGGGAAGGGGCCTTAAAGCGGCAAGCCCGCCTTCACCCGGTACTGATTGCGCACCGGCATGGCGTATTGCTGAATCAGGAACGGCCGGTGCTCGGCGGGGCAGCCATTGAGGCGGCGCTGCCATTCATCTTCCGCGCGCCCCAGCTCGTCCGCCGGGAACACCTCGGCGGCCTTCGGCACCTTGAGTTCGGGGTCGGCGTCGGCCCACTGCGCGTACGCCAGGTAATGCACCGGGAACAGTCGATAGCCGCCGAGGATCTGCCGATCCATTTCGATGGCCAGCAATTTGGTGTCCTCGAACAGCTCGGTGATCGGCGGGGCAAAGTTCACATGCACGCGGCCTTTGTAGCCGGTGATCCCCAGCGCAATGCTGACGTCGTCCTCGCCCGGCACTTTGGTGTAACTGCCGGTGGTGGCGCGGATGTACAGCTCCCGCGCCTTGGCGTGATCGCACGGATCGTACTCATAGCTGATCGACACCGGCGTCAGGTTCAACGACTGAATGACCTCGCCAAACGGCTCGTCCTTGCGGCTCATGTGGAACATCTTGAGGATGGCCGATTCGGTGCGGTCGTCGCCGTCTTTGGCGCGGCCCTCAGCCTGGGCGATCCAGATCGACTGGCAGTCATTGCGGATCGAATGATTGATGTACGCCGACAGCAACTGGTAGGCCGCCATCTTCTCCCGTCGCCCGATGATCGAGCGGTGCACGATGAAGCTCTTGTTCAGGCGCATCAGGTCGCTGACGAAGGGCTTTTGCAGCAGGTTGTCGCCAATGGCAATGCGTGGGGTTGGCAGGCCCGCGTGGTAGACCGCGTAATTGACGAAAGCCGGGTCCATCACGATGTCGCGGTGGTTGGCCAGAAACAGGTACGCCACCCCCGACTTGAACTGCTCGACGCCGGTGTAGGTCACACCGTCAGTGGCGCGTTCGATGGTGTGGTCGACGTAATGCTCGACCTTGTCCTGCAGGGCCGCGACGGTGTCGATGCCGGCGAACTGGCGACGCAGCTTGCGCGCGATGGCCGGTTGCAGAATCCAGCCGAGGGAGCCGGCCAGACGCGGAAATCGGAAATGCGTGAGGATGGCGAGGAACGCCTTGTCGCCCAGCAGCCGATCAAGCACGGCTTTTACTTCGGTGTCGTCGTACGGTCGGATGGCATCGAATTCGCCCATCATGCTCTCTTGTCGGAAACGGCTAAGGTAAAGGAGGTCGAGTCCGGTTGCAGCAGCGAGTCACGACACCACAGGCGTGGTGCCTGGGCGGCGGCCGCGCAACAAGGCGGCTTCGCTCAAGATGTCGACTCAGGCTGATACCCGGATGCTGAGGACTAAAGCTCGACCCGCAAACAAGTCGGCGATTATACGCAAAACTGGGCCCGGAGACTGCGATGCAGGAAATACAGGATTATGACTGCCCTTATTGTGGCGAACCGGTGGAGGCGGTGCTGGATCTGTCCGGCGGCGATCAGACCTACATTGAGGATTGCCCCGTCTGCTGTCGGCCGATCGTCTTCAGTCTGCAGACCGATGGGGAAGCGTGGACGCTGGACGTCCGCAGCGAGAACGAGTGATGCGCAAGATTTATGAGCCCGAACACCTGATGGAAGGCGAGCTGTTGCAAGCGATGCTTGCCAGTGAAGGCATCGAGTCCCACATTACCGGTCGGCATCTGCTGGGTGCCGTCGGGGACTTGCCGGCGTTCGGGTTGCTGGGCCTGACGGTCGATGACGACCGGGCCGAGCGGGCGCGTCAGTTGATCACCGAGTACAATGCCGCCTTTCCGCTGCCCGGCGACGAGCCGGACAGCTACCCCGATGTGTTGCTGTGCTGAATCCGGTTCGCGCGCGCCTCATTCGCTTTTCAAAAGAGTTGTGCTGAACCCATGTGTGGACGTTATGCGCTGTTTCGTTGGTCGCCTGCCTTTGCGGCCTTGCCCGGATTTCCGAGCGATCAGCAAGCGCAGTGGAATATTTCTCCTGCCGCTGCTGTCTTGATGGTCCGGGCGGGGGGCGAGGTCGAGGAGGGCGCCGAGCGCGGGCGCGAGGTGGCAAGGGCGCGCTGGGGGCTGACGCCGCCCTGGCTGACCGACATGTCCCGCACGCCGGCCCACGCCCGCGCTGAAACCGTCGCCGAGCAGCCGATGTTCAGGCAGGCTTTTCGGGAGCGACGCTGCCTGCTGCCGGCCAATGGTTTTTATGAATGGCGTGGCAGCGTGCGCAAGCGGCCGTTCTGGCTGACGCCGGCCGAAGGATCGACGCTGTATTTCGCGGCGCTCTGGGAAGCCTATCCCGTAGAAGGCCACACCTACCTGAGCGTCGCCGTGGTCACGCAATCGGCCATGAACCAGCGTCGACCGTTGATTCTCGACGATGAAGGGCAGCGCGCCTGGCTTGATCCGGACTGCCCGCTGATCACGTTGCAATCATTGCTCGCCGCTCCGCAGACCCAGCTGCGCGAACGGCCGCTGGCCAATCTGGTCAACGACCCGAAGCTCAACGCGCCGGAATGCCTGACGCCGTTGTAGTGCTCTCTCTTCCAGTGTGAATCGCGATCCGTTATCTATTTCCTGTTACACGGGCGCGTTTTACTGCGCCTTTTCGCCTGGCAGACGGCTGGCATCTGGTGCTCAGCCCGTGTATTGCCTAGGATGGCGCGATTGTTTCAATGGAGATACGAAATGCGCGGGATTTTTGCTCTTTGTGGTGTGACGGCAGCTCTGTTGATGGCCGGGTGTCAGGCGGTCAATACCACCACCGGCGATTCGGTGGGGGTCGAGCGCAAGCAATACATGTTCAGCATGCTGTCGACTGACGAAGTCAACAAGATGTACGCCCAGTCGTATCAGCAGACGGTCAGCGAAGCCACCTCCAAAGGCGTGCTCGACAACAGCAGCGCCGAGGGCAAGCGCGTGCAGGCCATCGCCAAGCGGCTGATTGCTCAGGCGCCGAAATTGCGGCCCGACGCGGCGCAGTGGCAGTGGGATGTAAACCTGATCAAAAGCGATGAGCTGAACGCCAACTGCGGTCCCGGCGGCAAAATCATCGTGTACAGCGGCCTGATCGATACGTTGAAGCTCAGCGATGACGAACTGGCGGCGGTCATGGGCCACGAAATCGCCCACGCTTTGCGTGAACACGGTCGTGAAGCCATGTCCAAGGCCTACGGTGTGCAGATGGCGAAGCAGGGCGCCGGTGCCTTATTGGGGTTGGGGCAGGACAGTCTGGCGTTGGCCGACACCGTGGTCGACTACAGCCTGACACTGCCGAACAGCCGCGCCAATGAAAACGAAGCGGACTTGCTGGGCCTCGAACTGGCGGCTCGCGCCGGTTACAACCCGAACGCCGCGATCACGCTGTGGCAGAAGATGGAAGCTCAGGGCGGCGCGTCGCAGCCTGAATTCATGAGCACCCACCCGGCCTCGTCGAACCGGATCGCCTCGTTGCAGGCAGCGATCCCGAAAGTGATGCCGCTGTATCAGCAGGCCCCGAAGGGCTGATCAGCGCCAGATCCCTCTGGCAGACACGTGTCATGTGGGAGCGAGCTTGCTCGCGAAGAGGTCGGGACATTCGCTGCATCTCAGCGCCTGGAACGCCGTCTTCGTGAGCAAGCTCACTCCCACATGGAGTGAGCTTGCTGCACGACAGCGCGGCGTCCAGATGTCGGGAAGTCTCCCACTGGCTTTCTAGATCGTGGATCGGCCTACACCCAGCCGCTGATCTGCATCGCCTTGTACACCGCAACGATCGCCAGAATGAAAAATGCCCCTGCTGCCAGACGACGAATCAGCGTCAGCGGCAGTTTCTCCGCAGCGAAATTACCCGCCAGCACTACCGGCACGTTGGCCAGCAACATGCCCAGCGTCGTGCCGATAATCACCAGCCACAAGTTGGAATACTGCGCCGCCAGCATGACCGTGGCGATCTGCGTCTTGTCGCCGATTTCCGCGATGAAAAACGCGATCAGCGTGGTCAGGAAGGGGCCGTACTTGCGCCCGGTACTGGCTTCATCGTCGTCCAGCTTGTCCGGAACCAGCGTCCACAGCGCGGTGGCGGTGAAGCTGGCGGCCAGGATCCAGTGCAGGACGGCGTCTGAAAGGTAGCTGCTGAACCATGCGCCAACGGCACCGGCTGCGGCGTGGTTGGCCAGCGTGGCGGCGACAATCCCGGCGATGATGGGCCAGGGTTTGCGGAAGCGAGCGGCGAGCACGAGCGCGAGGAGTTGGGTCTTGTCACCGATTTCAGCCAGTGCGACGACGGTGGTGGGGACCAACAGGGATTCCAGCATCAGGGTTTTCCTAAGGGGCGGGTCAACACGGCTATGACACGTACAACCTCCCCGCCCCGGGTCAGGATGTTCGTGTCATAGGTCTTGTCAAACCACCGATCCGTCTGAGCGGATCTGGGGTCGCACGCACCATGGTCTGAGGACCAAGTATGTTGATGCGTGCCGGACGAGCATGGCGCTCGTGGGAGACTACTCCCCTAGGACGGTGCGGATTCTGCCTAGCCGTTTGCCGTTCGGCAAGCGCTAATTATCACGCACGTTTCGCGCGGTATATCCGGAAACCCTGGCCCTCGGCCATGATCGCGCAAGGCCCCAGATGAGACTCGATGATCGGCTGATAGCGCAGGAAGCTATTGGCTACCAGGCGCAGTTCACCACCTTTTCTCAGATGTTCCCGTGCTTTTTTCAGCAGGTTCTCGGTCGCTGCATAGTCGGTATGCACGCCGGTATGGAACGGCGGATTGGTCAGAATCACGTCCAGGTCGTTTGGCGCGGCGTCGATTCCGTTACCCGTCAGCACGTCGGCTTCGAGGCCATTGGCAGCCAGGGTCATGCGGCTGCTGGCAGTGGCGAACGCGTCGACATCCAGCATCGTCACTGTCGTTTCGGGGTAACGGCGTTTCACCGCCGCACCGAGAACGCCCGCGCCACAGCCGAAGTCCAGCAGATGGCCGGCGGGAAGCCGGTCGATGTTTTCCAGTAACAGAGCCGAACCCCGGTCCAGACGGCCGTGGCTGAACACGCCTGGCAAACTCACCACCTTTAGCGCGCCGCCTTCGATTTCAATGTCGAAACGTTTGGCCAGGCTGTCGAGTTCAACGGCTGGCGGAGGCGTTTCGACGGTGACTTGCCAGAGCTGGCAATGACGCGCGCTATCGAGCTTGCGCGTGCGCCCGAACGGGCTCAGCTGGCGGGCCGCGGCTTCGATGCCGCCGCGTTTTTCACCGACCAGAAACAGCTCACGTCCGGCCAGACGCGAAGCGAGCGCGTTGATGAGGTAATCGGCGAGGTCGCGGGCCTTGGGCAAAAACAGCACCGCCGCTTCAAAGGGTTCGGCCGGTGCTTCGGTGCCGAAGTGCACGCGCTCGGGAAACCGCGTACCGAGGGTGTCGAAGTCGCCAGCGTGCCAGCTCCAGCCACGTGCATTGGGCAGCGTGCCCAGCAAGTCGTCGGCGGGGAGGCCGGTCAGCAACAAGGAGCCCTGAAACAAATCGGCCTGCCGGAGTAACACTTCACTGCGCGGGTCCATGGTCGGCTCCTTAAAAAAAGGGCGAAGTTTAACAGGCCTGCCGCGCCGCGCACGTGCCCTGTGCAACGGAGTGGCGGGCCTGCAAAGCGCTGCGTGTCAGCTCACGACCCGAACGGGTTCGCCTGCATAAAACGCCAAAGCGTTTTCGTTGATCTGGCCGACGATGCGCTGCCGCGCTTCCTGACTGCCCCAGGCGCTGTGGGGCGTGATGATCAATCGCGGAATATCGCCCGACAGCAGCGGATTGCCGTTGACCGGTGGCTCGACCGTCAGCACGTCGGTGGCCGCGCCGCCGAGATGACCGTTGCGCAGGGCATCGGCCAGTGCCGGCTCGTTGATCAAGCCGCCGCGAGCGGTGTTGACGATGAAGGCTTTGGGTTTGAGCAAGCTCAGCTCGTGGGCGCCAATCATGTCCCGGGTGTGCTCGTTGAGTGGGCAATGCAGGGTGAGGGCGTCGACCTGTGGCAGCAGCTCATTCAGTGGCACGCGATCAGGGCGGGCAGGACGACCGGGAATCTGACCCGACAGCACGCGCATGCCGAAAGCTTCGGCCAGCTTCGCGACGGCGCCGCCCAGTTCGCCATGGCCCAGTAGCCCCAGTGTCTTGCCTTCCAGCTCGACGATGGGGAAGTCCAGCAAGCAGAACTGCTTCGATTTTTGCCACTGGCCCTGTTGAATCGCTTTTTGATAGTCAGGCAAGCGGGTGGCCATCGCCAGCAGCAACATCATTGCGTGTTGAGCCACGGAAGGCGTGCCATAGCCCTGACAATTGCTCACCACCACACCGTGTTTACGCGCGGCATCGAGGTCGACATTGTTGACGCCGGTTGCGGTCACCAGCACCAGTTTCAGATTCGGGCAGGCGGCGAACGTGTCGGCATCGATCATGATCTTGTTGGAAATGGCCACGTCGGCGTCCTTCAAGCGCTCGGCCACCTGATCGGCCGTGGTGCTCGCGTGCAGCACCAGTTCGCTGAAGGTTTCACGCCACGGCGCGAGGTCGAGATCCCCCAGATCCAGAGAGGTGTGATCCAGGAAAACTGCTCGGCGTTGACTGGGCATCAGCTGTACCTTTTGCTCGGTGGGTGGGAAGCGTAATGTGACGAGCCTACCAGAGCCTGCCGCTCACCATAACGCCTGGAGAACTTCAATGTACTGGCCCGAATTCTTAACCGTTGCGCTGATCCACCTGCTGGCCGTCGCCAGTCCTGGGCCGGACTTCGCGGTCGTGGTGCGCGAGAGCGTGACCCACGGGCGCAAGGCCGGCACCTACACCGCCATGGGTGTGGGCACCGCGATTTTCCTGCACGTCGGCTATTCGCTGCTGGGGATTGGCTTGATCGTTTCGCAATCCATCGTCCTGTTCAATGCCTTGAAATGGGCGGCAGCGGCTTACCTGATTTACATCGGCATCAAAGCACTGCGCGCCAAACCTGCCAGCGCATCGGATGCGCCCGTGGACATCGCCAAAGGCGAGCGCACCGCGCGCGGCGCCTTCACGGCCGGGTTCGTCACCAACGGCCTGAACCCGAAAGCGACGCTGTTTTTTCTGTCGCTGTTCACCGTCGTGATCAACCCGCACACGCCGATGTTGGTTCAGGCGGGCTACGGGGTTTACCTGGCATTCGCGACCGGCGCGTGGTTTTGCCTGGTGGCACGCCTGTTCAGCCAGCCCCGGGTGCGCGCGGGCTTTGCGCGGATGGGTCACTGGTTTGATCGGGCGATGGGTGGGGTGCTGGTTGCGCTGGGCTTGAAGCTGGCGTTGACGGAAATGCATTGAGGTTGATGTGATGGTCCGTTGCGACGTCGCGCCTTAAGGTGAATGCTGAGCAATGCGATTCGATCAAAAAAGACTTAGCTTAGACAGTTGCTAGGTAACCTGTTTGGAAACATACCCGCCTAAACGGCGGGTTTTTTTTGTCCTTGCTTTTTATTCCGATGTGAAAAAGGCAGGGCTCGCAGTGCTGCTCCCTATATCACAACAAATAAAAAAATCTCCATAACTATGTATTACCTGACATCAGAGGGATGAGCGTTACGTGGTTGCCATACAGACAAAAAGGAGAACCTGTATGAGCAACACCGAAGAAAAAAATATTGTTGTCAATCGAGGGATACCTCCTGGTAATCCTTACGGCTCTGGCGGGGGACTTCGACCCTCCCGTGACGGATGGAGCATTGGATGGGGGGGTGGCAGCGGAGGTGAGGGCGGCAGAGCCGGGACATTGTCTAGCTCCAAACGTCGCCGGCTGCGTATTCGCGATAAGCGCCGCCGTGCACAGGAAGCGCGTCAGCGTGCTGAAGCGGCCCGCGTCAAGGCAGCCGCTGAATTACAGGCTCAAAAAGAAGCTCATCAGCAATCCATTTCTGACGCTGAGGCACGGGTTCGAGCCCAAGCTCACGCTGAGGCTGAGCAAGAAGCCAGAAGGGAGGCGCAAGCTCAAGCTGCTATGGCTGCGGCAAACGCTAGAGCCGAGCAAGAGCGTCAAGCAGCGGCTCACCGTCAAGCCCTGGAATCCTTACCTCTCGCGCAAGCAACTCGAAAACGCGAGCTTGATCTTCAGCATGATCACAATGTAGCCGCACTGCCTGTCTCGCTCATGTCCGAACTCGGCGAAGACAGCTTGTTATACGACGCTCAGCGTCAACAGTCACTGAACGCGATACTTGAGCATAAAGCCCGGATCAACTACTTGATCGCCCAAAAAAAAGCGGCTTCTGAAAGTAATCGTCAGAGCTCGCATGCTTTTACTGGGGGTGATCCTCTCCAAATAACCAGCGAGCACTACGGAGCAATCTTACAAAGTCGAAGCGTTAGCTCAGAACAAGCTTTTCAGACTCACCAAGCGTGGAGTCTTGCCTATGAGCAGGCGCTTGAAGCCGACTTGCACGCAAAAGCAGTGACTCAGTTGCTCGATAAATCTGCGGCGCTTTCAGAACACTATGCCGAGCAAGCCTGGAAGACGCGTAACTCCGTAGCCAATGACGAGTCTCTGGTCTTAAAGCATGCTACTGAAGCAAGCCGACTCTGGTCGATGGTGGCAGGACCGAATGCTCCAACGCAGAACTTTCCCACTGCGTCTGAAACAGCCAAAGCTATCGCGCAGAGGCTGTTCACCCGACAGGCAGCCAAGGCACTAGGGCGGTCGATTCCGCAACTTGCTTTACTTTATCCAACCGAGTTGGCTGACGGTGAACTCGCGCCCCCACTGATTGCTTCGCCTGCGTCGGAAATTGGGGTCTCTGGCAATGTCGACCTCGATTTCATCGCAGGCCGCGTTGGAACGGTTGAGGTTACCCACCGGTTAAGGATTGAGGAGGGTGAAGGCGAACTAAAAACGGTCTGGGCTGAAGCCGACGGTTTGATGGTCAGCTCCAAAGTCCGTGTGCGAACGTTCGTCTATAACTCGAGCACCAAAGCGTATGAATTTAAACAGGACGGGGCAGACCGCCCGGCTCTGATCTGGACACCCGCGGTTAGCCCGGAGAGCAGCTCTACTGCTTTGCCGGCCGATGAGTCCAAAGGGCCTGAATATTCCGGGGCCGCTATTTCGCCCGTTTCGGAGCAGCTTGGACATTTCCCGACTTATGACATAGAGGATTTTGAGGACTACATACTTGTCTTTCCGGCGGACTCGGGCCTTCCGCCTGTGTATGTCATGTTCAACAGCCCCAGGTATTTGCCAGGGGTTGTGAGCGGTTTCGGTGGCGATATCGATCCCAACTGGCAGGCGTCCGTATCCAATGGTCTGGGTTCGCCAGTGCCGTCAGTGATTGCAGACGCACTGCGAGGTAAGAACTATGCTGAATTTCGAAATCTGAAGCGGGCCATATGGCGCGAGATGTCGAAACACCCTGAGATCACTGCAAATATGAGTGAGAGGAACATTGCTCTCATCAAATCTGGCCTCGCGCCTTTTGCGGTAAGGCAAGATAGGAAAGGCGGAAGGGTAAAACTCGAAATACATCACGTTGTTCCAATCTCACAGGGAGGAGATGTGTACGGCGTTGATAATTTAAGACTCAATACCCCAGCTAACCACGACGCAATCCACAGAGATTTACGTAATGAGGGACGCGACAATGAACGCTGAAACGATTCAAGGGATCACCGAAGCAGAGTTTCTAGAGCTCGTTAGAAAAATCTGTGTTGTGGACTACAAAACTGAGTATCAGCACACCCAAGCGGTAATGACTTTTGAGCGCCTCGGCGAACACCCCGATGGCTCCGATTTGATCTACTACCCCAAGCCCGATGCTGATGATTCTCCGGAAGGAATAGTAAAAGAAGTCAAGGCCTGGCGAGCAGCTAATGGTAAAGCTGGTTTCAAGTCGGCGTCTGATTGACGACCAATTGGGCATCTCCATATTTATTTAAAAGGAATTTATCAATGGCTCATTACACCGTGTTACTTCAGCAGCTTCCAGGCTCAATCCAGAGCGAAGTTATCGCTCATTTAGGCTCAACATCTGGAATGTCTGATCTTCAGATTGTTGAGCGGTATCGCGACGCTGCATCGCAACTGAGAGCAGCCAAGCTTGCGTCTATTCCCCCTTATGCCCCTGGGGAACGTGACGATGCAGGGCATCTCACCTTGGATCAGTTCAATAGCATGGTAGGGGCGGATCTTTCATTTATGTCCGTTTCCCTTGTGGAGGTGCATCGTCAAATCATTGCCAGTGAGGTTGTTTGGTATTTGAACAATTTCATCAATCAGCTTTCATCGACTCATGCGCAAATGATTGAGGCCGCCCGGCAAGAGGCTCAACGACGGGCCGAGGAGGCAGCGCGACAACTCGCTCAGCAACAGGCAGAGGAAGCAGCTCGTCAACTGGCGCGACAACGGGCGGAGGAGGCAGCTCGCCTCCACGCTCAACAGCTCGCGGAGCAACAAGCCCGCGAGCTTCAGGAGCGTCGGGCGAAGGAGGCTGCTGAAGTGGCCGCCCGCCAGCTTGCCGAGCAACAGGCCGAAGCTGCGGCTCAAGCACTGATTAATCAGCGAGCCCAAGAATCAGCGTTGCGAGAAGCCCGACTGGCGACAGAGTTAGTAGGGGCTACCAGGGAGCCCATTCCACAAACACGCTCGGACGGAAGCGGTGAGCCGGAAGATGACCTTGCTGACAGCCAAGCGCTCCGCCATTTGCTTTTTGTTCCAGGTCCACTGGCGATGGCGGAAGTCGAGCGCGCCACCGTCGTGCTGAAGCAACGGATTGATGCTGCGGTGGCTGAATATGCATCCTCAATCGGGCCCTACCTGACCACGCCGAGCATGTCGGCCAGTCTTGCCCCTTGAGGACTTAATGGCCGGCTAGCTACCCCAAAAAGACCAAACGCAGACAATTCGTCTGCGTTTGGTCTTATTTTTGTATCCTTTGGCTGGTATCCCACACGTGTGGGCTCGGTTACGTGCGCTGACACAATTCATCCCTTCGGCTGATCCGATCGACGCGCCCAGGCCCTACAGTGCATATTTTCAAGCCCGCACCTGCACCGTGAAAAGGGATTCCTATGCTGCACACCCGCGTGATTCCGCCCGCCGAAGGGGCGTACCCGTACCCTCTGTTGATCAAGCGACTGCTGCTGTCAGGCGTGCGCTACGAAAAGACCCGTGAGATCGTTTACCGGGACCATTCGCGCTATTCGTATCAAATGCTCAACGAGCGCATCTGCCGGCTGGCCGGTGCGCTGACCGCGGCGGGGGTCAAGGCGGGTGACACCGTAGCGGTGATGGATTGGGACAGCCATCGTTACCTGGAATGCATGTTTGCCATTCCAATGATTGGTGCGGTGGTGCATACCATCAACGTGAGGCTGTCGCCCGAGCAGATCCTGTTCACCATGAACCACGCTGAAGACAAGCTGGTGCTGGTCAACAGCGAGTTTGTGCCCCTCTACAACGCCATCGCCGGGCAACTGACGACGGTGGAAAAGACACTGTTACTGACCGATTCCGATGGCGCTACCACCGGCCTGCCCAATCTCGTCGGCGAGTACGAAGCGTTGCTGGCCGCGGCGAGTCCCCACTATCAGTTCGAGGATTTCGACGAGAACTCGGTGGCGACGACGTTCTACACCACCGGCACCACGGGCAACCCCAAAGGGGTGTATTTCACCCATCGCCAGCTCGTGCTGCACACCTTGGCCGTTGCGACGATCATGGGCAGCGTCGAAGGCATCCTTGGCGGCGACAAGGTTTACATGCCGATCACGCCGATGTTCCACGTTCATGCGTGGGGCGTGCCGTATGCCGCCACCATGCTGGGCGTCAAGCAGGTGTACCCCGGCCGCTACGACCCCGAGTTGCTTGTGGCGCTCTGGCAAAAGGAAAAGGTCACGTTCTCGCACTGCGTGCCCACCATTATGCAGATGGTGCTCAACGCCAAAGCCGCCCAGGACATGGATTTCACCGGCTGGCACATCATCATCGGCGGCAGCTCGCTCAATCGTTCGCTGTACGAAGCGGCCAGGGCCAAGGGCATTCAGCTGTCTGCGGCCTACGGCATGTCCGAGACCGGGCCGTTGGTGTCGGTTGCGCACGTGAACGACGACCTGATGGCCGCCAGTGAAGACGAACGCACCACTTACCGAATCAAGGCCGGGGCGCCGGGCGTGCTGGTCGAGGCAGCGATTGTCGATGGCGAGGGCAACTTTCTGCCATCCGACGGCGAGACCCAGGGCGAACTGGTGCTGCGTGCGCCGTGGCTGAGCGAAGGGTATTACCGCGAGCCGGAGAAGGGCGCCGAACTGTGGGCCGGCGGCTGGCTGCACACCGGTGACGTGGCGACGCTGGACAGCATGGGCGGGATCGACATTCGCGACCGCATCAAAGATGTCATCAAGACGGGGGGCGAGTGGGTGTCTTCGCTGCAGCTGGAGGATCTCTGCAGTCGCCATCCCGGTGTCCGTGAAGTGGCTGTGGTCGGCATCGCTGACCCGCAGTGGGGCGAGCGCCCGTTTGCGCTGTTGGTCGCCCGCGAGGGTCACGTTCTGGATGCCAAGATCCTGAAGGAACACCTAAAGCCGTTTGTGGAACAGGGGCACATTAACAAGTGGGCGATTCCGAGCCAGATCGCCCTTGTTACCGAAATTCCCAAGACCAGTGTCGGCAAGCTCGACAAGAAGCAGATCCGCCAGAACATCCTCGAATGGCAGGGCAGCAACAGCGCTTTCCTCTCCACGCTCTGACGCTTTCCTTCGCGGCCATTTTCATCGTTCATTGCTTTGAAAATGTGCCGCGAAGGCTCTACTCCGGCGTCTTCCTTGCCAATTCTTCTTTTTCAGCCATGCTCCCCCTGCGATGTGATTGGCCACTCTGGCGTCGGCGTGCCAGAGGTGTCGGCGCTGTAAATCACACTTTAGAGGGATCAAGCAGCAGCACCTGCTGGCTATAGTCGGCAGTAGGTTGGTACCGGAGAAAAGCGCATCGATCGTTTCGCAGTTGATTGGCTGCCCGATCAGCGTTGACACCAGGCACTGCGGCCCGTCCGCCTGAGTCGTTTCCGGAAGCACCCACTGCCATAAAAATAAAAGCACATGGAGTAGCGTCGATGACATCAGCTAACCAGTTCTGGCGCCGGGCTAAATTGCCCTTGGCCGTCAGCCTCGCTTCCACGCTCGCCGGCCCTGCATTCGGAGTCAGTTTCAATATCGGAGAAATCGAAGGCAACTTCGACTCGTCGCTCTCAGTAGGGGCAAGCTGGTCCACCCAGAATGCCAACAAGAACCTGATCGGCTCCAACAACGGCGGTCACGGTCTTTCGCAAACCTCCGACGACGGTCACTTGAACTTCAAAAGCGGAGAAACGTTTTCGAAGATCTTCAAGGGCATTCACGATCTCGAACTGAAGTACGGCGACACCGGTGTGTTCCTGCGGGGCAAGTACTGGTACGACTTCGAGCTCAAGGATGAAGGCCGCGACTTCAAGGACATCAGCGATTCGGGCCGCAAAGAGGGCGCCAAGTCTTCAGGTTTCGAGCTGCTCGACGCTTTCGTCTATCACAACTATTCCATTGCCGATGAGCCGGGTTCGGTGCGTCTGGGCAAGCAAGTCGTCAGTTGGGGTGAAAGTACCTTCATCCAGGGCGGCATCAACAGCATCAACCCGGTCGACGTGTCCGCGTTCCGGCGTCCTGGCTCGGAAATCAAGGAAGGCCTGATTCCGGTCAACATGTTCTACCTGTCGCAAAGCCTGACCGAAAACCTGTCGGCAGAAGGCTTTTACCAGTTGGAATGGGACCAGACCGTCGTCGACAACTGCGGCACCTTCTTCTCGCAACCGGACGTCATCGCGGACGGCTGCAACAGCAACCTTGCCGTGCTGCGCACCCGCGACAGCCTCAATTCGGCTCTGCCAGCCGCGTTGCGTGGCCCCGTTCAAAGAACGCTGGCAGCCCGCGGCGTGAGTTTCGGCAGCCCTGACGAGGGCGCCGTGGTTGCCCGCGGCCCTGATCGCGATGCCCGGGACAGCGGCCAGTACGGCCTGGCCATGCACTATAACTTCGAGCCGCTGGACACCGAGTTCGGCGCTTATTACATGAATTACCACAGCCGTCTGCCGATCTTCAGCGGCAAGGGCGGGCCGGCGAGCGCCTACAGCGCAGCGGGTCTGGTGGGCGGTCTGGCGGCCAATGGCGTTCCTCGGGGTGTTGCTGCGGCCCTCGCGCCAACCCTGTTGCCCGTCGTGGTCGCCGGCAACTCCAGTTACTACGTTGAATACCCGGAAGACATCCACCTGTTCGGCCTGAGCTTCTCCACCACCTTGCCCACCGGCACGGCGTGGAGCGGTGAACTGAGCTACCGCCCGAACGCACCGGTGCAGTTGAACACTACCGACATTCTGTATTCCGGCCTGTCGCCGCTGAACTCGAACGTGTCGTTGCTGCAGGGCGCACCCGGCCAGGACCAGAAAGGCTATCGCCGCAAGGAAATCAGCCAGGCGCAGACCACTTTCACGCACTTCTTCGACCAAGTGATGGGCGCCGAACGTCTGACCGTGGTGGGTGAGGTCGGCTGGACCCATGTCGGCGGTCTGGAAAGCACCTCGAAACTGCGTTATGGCCGCGACCCGAGCTATGGCCCTGGCCCGCTGCCGGGTGGTCAGTGCCAGACCCTCAACGCCAGCACCCTGGGCGCTGCCGCGCAGAACAACCTCAGCCGCTACTGCGAAAACGATGGCTTCACCACCACCGATTCGTGGGGTTACCGCGCCCGCGCCATCTGGGATTACAACAACGTCTTCGCCGGTGTGAACCTGCGCCCGAGCGTGGCCTGGTCCCACGACGTCGACGGCTACTCGCCAGGCCCTGGCGGCAATTTCGAGGAAGGTCGCAAGGCCGTGAGTCTGGGCCTCGACGCCGAGTATCAGAACACCTACACCGCCAACCTTTCCTACACCAACTTCTTCGACGGCAAGTACACCACCGTGGACGACCGCGACTTCGTAGCGCTCAGCTTCGGCATGAACTTCTAAGGACAATAATGAAAATGAAAATCACGAAGGGTCTGTTGCAGGTGGGCGTGTTGGGGCTGTCGTTGCTGGCGACCAGCGTGATGGCGGCGGTGTCCGACGCCGAAGCCGCCAAGCTGGGCACCACGCTGACGCCAATGGGCGCGGAGAAAGCCGGCAACGCTGCCAACACCATCCCGGCCTGGAGCCCGATGCCGACCAACGCGGGCGCGGTGGACGACAAAGGTTTCCTGGCCAACCCGTACGCCAGTGAAAAAGCGCAGTTCACCATCACGGCGCAGAACGTGGATCAGTACAAGGACAAACTTGCCCCGGGCCAGTACGCGATGTTCAAGCGCTACCCGGACACCTACAAAATGCCGGTTTACCCGTCCCATCGTGGCGCCACTGTGCCGGCTGACGTGTTCGCTGCGATCAAGAACAACGCCACCAGGACCAAGCTGGTGGGCGGCGGTAACGGCCTGGAGAATTTCGAGACCGCGGTGCCGTTCCCGATCCCGAAAGACGGCCTCGAGGTGATCTGGAACCACATCACCCGTTATCGTGGCGGCAGCGTCTCGCGTCTGGTCACCCAGGCCACGCCGCAGACCAACGGCTCGTTCAACCCGGTGTACTTCCACGATGAGTTCGTCTTTCGCGACAAGATGAAGGATTTCGATCCAAAGAATCCGGGCAACATCCTGTTCTATTTCAAGCAGGAAGTGACGGCGCCAGCGCGTCTGGCAGGCTCGGTGCTGCTGGTGCACGAAACCCTCGATCAGGTCAAAGAGCCGCGTGCGGCGTGGGTCTACAACGCCGGGCAGCGTCGTGTACGCCGTGCGCCGCAAGTGTCCTATGACGGGCCGGGCACCGCCGCCGACGGCCTGCGTACTTCCGACAACCTCGACATGTTCAACGGCGCGCCTGATCGGTACGACTGGAAGCTGATCGGCAAACAAGAGATGTACATCGCGTCCGACAGCTACAAGCTCGACGATCCGAAATTGAAATACGCCGACATCATCAAGGCCGGCCACATCAATCAGGACTTGGCGCGCTATGAACTGCGTCGCGTCTGGCACGTGACCGCCACGCTGAAAGAAGGCCAGCGGCACATCTACGCCAAACGTGACTTCTTCATCGACGAAGACACCTGGCAGGCAGCGGTCATCGATCACTACGACGGTCGTGGTCAACTGTGGCGCGTGGCTGAAGCCCATGCCGAAAACTACTACGACAAGCAAGTGCCGTGGTACGCCCTTGAAGCCCTGTACGACTTGCAATCAGGTCGCTACCTGGCGCTGGGCATGAAGAACGAAGAGAAGAGGGCGTATGACTTCGGCTTCACCGCCACTGCCAGCGACTTCTCGCCCAACGCGCTGCGCCAGGAAGGCGTGCGCTAACGGCTGACCGTACAAGCGGAGAGCGTGCAATGTTGATCACAGCTACAGCGCACTGAAGTCCTCCGCTGTCTTACCCTATGGCTGATCCCCATGGAGCAGAAAGGAAACACTCCGAGCGATCGGGGTGTTTTTTTGCCCGCGCTGACAGAGTCCCGCCTTCAGGCGACCTGCGCAGCGATCCTTTGCCACATGCCGCATTCCCCCGACGGCGCCGAACGTACCTCCCCGGACATATAAACCAACATTCGCCCTGTTGATGGGATACGTTTTCTTACAGTCTTTCGTCTAACAATGTTCAAAAGGTTCCCCATAGCCGCTAGTCTCCCGACATCTGAACGCCGAACAACAAGCACTCCAACAAGAGCCGGCCATGACTGATCTGTCGCGTTTGCAAGGATTCGCAAATCACGCCGTCACTGCGTTGGAAGGCCGTTTCTTCCGTCCGCCATTGCCTGAAGGTTATGTATCGAGACCTCGATTGTGCGAGCGGCTGAGTGCGGGTCTGTCCGGGCGCCTCTTGTTGGTCAGCGCGCCGGCCGGGTTCGGTAAAAGCTCACTGGCGGTGGAGTTCTGCGAGAGCCTGCCCGATCAGTGGCAGAACCTCTGGCTGGGTCTGAGCCACCGGGACAGCGACCCGGGCCGTTTTCTCGAACGTCTTCTCTGCGGTCTCCAGCAGTTTTTCCCCCAACTCGGCGCCCAGGCGCTCGGCCTTCTGAAGATGCGTCAGCGTCACCAGCCGTTTGCCTTCGAAGAGTGGCTGGACGGTTTGCTGGACGAACTGGCGATGCACCTGATGCTGAGCAAACCGCTGCTGCTGGTGCTCGACGACTATCACTTGGTGCAGGGCCCCGTGCTGGATCGCTGCCTGCAATTTCTGCTCAATCATCTGCCTGCGGGCATGAACATCATGGTCACCAGCCGGCAGAGGCCGAACTGGCACCTGGCGCGGCTGCGGCTGTCCCGTCAATTGCTGGAGTTGTCCGAGCAGGACCTGCGTCTGACCGACGACGAGTCGCTTGCGGTGCTGGATCCGCAGCGCCATGGCTTGAGCGATGAAGCACTGCACGCCTTGCTGCAACGCAGTGAAGGTTGGGTGGCCGGCCTGCGATTCTGGCTGCTGGCGGCCAACGAAGCGGGGAGTAACGCGCTGACCCAAGGGCTCAACGGCGGGGAAGGGCTGATCCGTGATTACCTGCTCGAAGAGGTCATTGATTGCTTGCCTGCCGACGTTCAGGCCTTTCTCTATGAAACCGCGTGTCTGGAGCGCTTCAGCGGCGCCCTGTGCAATGCCGCACGTGACAGTCATGACAGCGATGAGATGCTTGGGTACCTGCAAGCCCATCAGGTGTTTCTGGTCCCGCTGGACGAGCATGGCCGCTGGTTTCGCTATCACCATTTGTTTTCTGACCTGCTGCGCGCGCGCGCCGGACCCAGTGTCACACCGCAACAACGGCGCGTGCACCTGAATGCCTGCCGCTGGTTCAGCGACCAGGGGCTGCTCGACGAAGCCATTGAGCAGGCGTTGCGCGCGGGACATCTGGATGTGGCGGCCAATCTGGTGCAGAACCTGTCCGAAGAACAACTGCTTGCCGAGCAAAACGTCGGCATGCTGCTGCGCTGGAAAATGGACTTGCCCGACAGCCTGCTGGTCAGCACGCCGCGTTTGATCGTGCTGTACGCCTGGGCCCTGGGCCTGGCGTGTCAGCTGGACGCAGCCGAGGAACTGGGCAACCACCTCAGTCGATTCCTGCCGGCCCCTTCCGCGACCGCGCAAAATTCAATGCTGGCCCAGTGGCTGGCGCTCAGCGGGATCATCGCCCGAGGCCGCGGCGACAGTGAAACGGCCCGACGTTATTGCAGCGAAGCGTTGGTCAGTCTGCCGCCCAAGCGGTACGGTCAGCGTTTGCTGTGCCTGTCGACGCTGGCGAATCTGGCCATCGCCGATGGAGATTTATGGCGCGCCCGGGCGCTGAACCGTGACGCCCTGGAGTTGGCGCAACGGGTGGCCAATCCGTTGTTTGAAGCACTGGCGCACTACGACCGCGCTCGCACGCTGCAGGCCCGTGGCGAAACGCTTCGCTCGATGGAGGAGGTGCGCCAGGGCTTGCGGCGTTTGAACGGCCTGTCTTCACAAAAGCTGTACGCGGTCCGCGCGCGACTGACGTTGTACGAAGGTTATCTGTTGGTGCAGTGCCTTCAACCGGAGGCAGGCCGCGAGCGCTTGAACGCCGGACTCGCCGAGGCGCGCGCCTGCCGTGACATCAGCGTGCTGATCGGCCACTGCGTGATTGCCGGAATGGAGGGGCGCGAAGGACGCTACGCCGAAGCCTTCGCCGAGCTGGCCGAGGCCGAGCGGCTGATGCACATCTGGGACGTGCCGCCGGTTTATTACCTGGCAATGATCACCCTCGCCAAATGCGAGCTGTGGCTGGCCCAGGGCCGTATCGACCTGGCCGACGCCTGGCTGCTGCGACTGGGACAGACCTATGGCGGCAATCAACCTGCCGCCGCCCCCGAATGCTCGCCGCAACTGCCTCAACAGATCGAAACGCTGCGGGCGGTTCTTGACCACGTTCAGGGCCGTACCGAAGAGGCGATGGCGCGGCTGCTCAGTCTGGTTGAGTACGCCCGGCGGATCGGCGCAGGACTGCTCGGACTCAATGCGCTGAGTCAGCGCATCCTGTTGTTGCTCGACACATCACGCGGGCCCGAGGCAGATGAGCTGTTTCAACAGAGCCTTCTGCTCGCCTCGGGCGGTGCGGTTCTGCCCTTCCAGCGGCTGATTCGTGGTCATCCCGACTGGCTGCGCGAGCAACTACACAAACGCCCCCCATGCCGGCTGGTCGATTACCTGCTTCAGCAACTGCCTGAAGCTGCTCCCGGTCAGAGGCTGCCTTGCCTGCGCGTCACCCCTGAACCGCTCGGCTGCAACGGCGGCGACCACCTCAGCGCCCGAGAACTCAGCGTGCTGCAGTTGATCGCGCAAGGCTGTTCCAATCAGGAGATCAGCGAGCGCTTGTTCATTTCCCTGCACACCGTCAAAACCCACGCCAGCCACATCAACGGCAAGCTGGGCGTCGAGCGACGCACGCAAGCAGTGGCCCGGGCGCAAGAGCTAGGACTGCTGGGCTGAGCGATCGGCACTTAAATACCCTTTTTTTTCAAATACTACCCATTTTAGGCATTTAATTGCCTTTTATGCGCTCAGGCCCTAAGGTTTAGGCATTAAATTGCCGAGCGCCCTGTCATGCAGTTGACCCTCCAACTCTACCTGTCGGGACGATGGCACGATGCGATGCGTTTCGACATCGAGAAGCCAGAGTCAGGGCAGAACAGCCCGTGCAGCTTTGCGTATGAGCAGGCATTTCTAATTGACCACCTCGATGCGCTTGATCGTCCCACCTCGCCATCCGTAAGCGCTCGAATTCCACTGGGCTGGGATTTGTTCAGAACGGCGGGGCTGCCGGCGTTTTTGCATGACATCGTTCCCGCAGGAGCGGCGCGCCGTTTCCTGCTGGCGCGTCTGGCAGTGCCTGAAGGCGAAAACACCCCGGCCGATCTGGTGCTCTTGCAGCGCTGCACCCCTGCGCCCGTCGGGCATCTGCGGATCAAGGAATCGTTCGAAGCTTTGCCCAAGGCCAGCAGCATCGGTTTTGACCGGAGTGAGGTCGTTGCTCGGGACAGCCGCTTTCTCGAATACGCGTATGAACAAGGCGCAGCCGTAGGAGGTGCGACGGGAGCGGGCGGCGAGGCGCCGAAGCTGTTGCTGGCCGAGGACACCGCAGGACTCATGCACCCTGATGCAACGCTCGCCGACAGCGAAGTCCGTCAACACTGGTTCGTGAAATTCTGTCGCAACAAAGGCAACGAGACGGATCGCACCATTCTCAGAAGCGAGTTTTGCTATTACCAGGCCCTCCAACGCATCGGTGAATACACCGTTCCTTGTGATGGCATGAGCCTTGAAGAGGCCCGCAAGCCCAGCCTGTGGATGAAACGCTTCGACCGCAGCGTCGATGAACAGGGCGTGCGCCGGCTGGCTGTCGAATCGGTGTACTCGCTCGCCGACATCACCCGCCCCGGCGCGTACATGACGCACGTGCAAGCCGTCGCCGCGCTGTCTAACGCCTGGTCGGCGAATGCTCAGCAGGGGGGCATCCCTCAAATGGTTGCCGAGTACATAAGGCGCGACCTGATCAATCAGATTCTGGGAAACAGCGACAACCATGGGCGCAACACGTCGATCCTGCGCGATGAACAGCGACTCGCTCTGGCGCCGATTTACGACCTGGCGCCTATGGTCATGGACGACGAAGGCGTGACGCGCACCACCAAATGGCCTGACCCCATCGAACGCGCCGGCGAAGTGGACTGGCGTGAGGCCTGCCAGGCGTTATCCCCATGGGCCGACCCCGACGGATTGTTTGAGGGCCTCAGAACCGATGCCGAACGCCTGCGGGCGTTGCCTGATTTGCTGAATGAAATGGGCTTGCCGCAAAAGACCTTGAATCATCCACGGATCAGGCTGGGGCAGCTGGATGCAACGCTCAAGGGATGGGGCCTGCGATGAACGACGACATACGCCAGCGCGGCATCATCCTCGACGAACTTCGGGGGCAGCTTTTGGACGGGACCGTTTCGATGGGCGCTGCCGTCAAACGGCTGCGGACCGAAATCACGGGATTGCGCCAGGAACAGTTCGCGCGCATGTGCAAAATCTCGTTGCGCACGCTGCGCCAGATCGAGCAGGACGAGGGGAATCCGACGGTGCAGACCCTCAACGCGGTGTTCAGACCCTTCGGCATGCAGGTCGGCATTATCCCGTTGCGACCCAGGCCGGCGGCGACCAGCTTTTGATGCATGATCGGCCCGACGGTACACTCAGGCGGCGGGCTGACCCGCCCACATGCTGACCACGTCCAGAAGGCCCCAGTCTTCAGCCAGTTCGAACTTGAGGATGCCATCGCTTACCGAGGGGCAGGCGAGGTTGATGACGTGCGGCTCGAAGGGCATGCGGGTCCGGGTAGACAGAAAAACCTTCACTTTCGGGTGCAGCAGGGACTTTTCATCCTGCTCGACCACCACGCCCAGACGCTCGCTTTTCAAACGAACCAACGCGCCCACGGGGTAGATACCGACGGTCTTGACGAAGTGCTGGAATACCGTCGCATCGAAGTGGCCTTTCCAGGACGCCATCTCGCGAACCGAATGCGCGGCGTCCCAGCCTTTCTTGTAGGGCCGGTCCGAAGTCACCGCGTCATAGACGTCACAGATAGCACCCATTTTCGCCAGCAGACTGATCTCGTCACTTTTCAGCCCGTGGGGATAACCGCTTCCGTCGATTTTTTCGTGATGATGCAGGCACACGTCCATCACCAGTCGGGTCACCCGCTCGCAGCCCTGGAGGATTTCCAGACCGGCCTGCGGATGGTGCTTCATGACTTCGTATTCTTCGTAGGTGAGGCGATCAGGCTTATTGAGAATGGCCGAGTCGATCATCATTTTGCCGACGTCATGCATCAGCCCGGCGACGCCGGCTTCACGCACATGATCCTCGTCCAGCTCCATCTGCCGCGCGAGCGCAACCATCAATGCGCACACCGCCACCGAGTGCATGTAGGTGTACTCATCGGTCGTCTTCAAGCGCGACAGGCTGATGAGTGCGTGGGGGTGGCGCATCACGGACGTGGCAATTTCCTCCACCAACAGATCGACGTCTTCGGTGTTCATCGCCCGGCCCATCCGGGCATCGCTGAACATGGTCATCACTAGCGCTTTCGCGCGCCCACAAATCAGGCGCGCGCGGGCCAGTTCCATTTCCAGGCTGCACGGCGCAGTTTCGGATGGGTCGGGACACTCAGGGAAGGTCTGTTCGGCTGGCGAGCTGTCGGCAGGGCTTCTGCCAAGATGGGTATCGATCCAGACTTCACGGGTCGACGCCTGAATGTGCCGCAACACCGCGTCGTCGCTGAGTTCGCGTTCGACGTGCGCGGTCCAGAACGGATCGTTGATCCGGGGGCGGCAGAACTCGTGGATGTACATGCCCAGCGTGAGGTCGGAAACGGGGATTTTTCTTAGCATAGAGTCAGCTCTTGCGCGGTTATACAGCGCTGCCTTACCTGAAAGTGAGAGCGATCTTTGTTGAGTGCTTCATCACTGCGCTTTCCAGTACTTGCGCATTGCCAGTATAGGAAAGCGCTGGAAAAATTAAACCCTGTTAATTCTGAGTGCATTAGGGTGGCGCTGCCATAAACGCATCTGCATCAATGATTTATGTAGATTCTGGGCAACCACCAAGGTTCGGATAAGTCAATAAATACGATGAACAGCATGTCAAAAACGCACCTAAATATTTGCTTTTGTGAGTAAAGAAATGCGGCCTCTGGTCGTGCACTGGCGGTTCAGCCCGCGTTAAGGAATTTTTGACGGGGTGCATGCTCTAATTGCCCAAATCGTCGGCCTTTATTTTTGGCCGTAGAAAAGCAAAACAGGAGCTCTCCTTGATGTTGACCTTTCGCCGTTTGATCATTGCTGCCACCGCACTGACCGTGCTTTCCGGATGCGCAACGCAGAACCCATACGACAATCAGGGGCAGGCGCAGAACTCCGGCGGCATGAGCAAGACCGCCAAGTACGGCGGCCTGGGTGCATTGGCCGGCGCCGTCGCCGGTGCTGCCATCGATCACAACAACCGTGGCAAAGGTGCGCTGATTGGCGCTGCCGTAGCAGGCGCGGCATCTGCCGGTTACGGCTACTACGCCGACAAGCAGGAAGCTGCACTGCGCGCCAGCATGGCCAACACCGGCGTTGAAGTTCAACGTCAGGGCGACAACATCAAGCTGGTGATGCCGGGCAACATCACGTTTGCCACTGATTCGTCGGCCATTGCCAGCAGCTTCTACTCGCCACTGAATAACCTGGCCGGTTCGCTGAAGCAGTACAACCAGAACATGATTGAGATCGTCGGCTACACCGACAGCACCGGCAGCCGTCAGCACAACATGGACCTGTCGCAGCAGCGCGCTCAGAGCGTCGCGACCTACCTGACCTCCCAAGGGGTTGATGCGGCTCACCTGTCGGTGCGCGGTGCCGGTCCTGATTCGCCGATCGCCAGCAACGCCGACGTCAACGGTCGCGCCCAGAACCGCCGCGTTGAGGTCAACCTCAAGCCGATTCCTGGCCAGCAATACCAACAGCAGCAATAAACGCGTGACGTGAAACCAAAAACCCCGGCCAGTGAGCCGGGGTTTTTGTTTGTGGTTTATAAGCGTTCAGCCTGGATACCGCTCATGCATCTGCGCGAGCAACGCGTCCTTGTCTTCCCACAGCCGATTGATCCACTGCTGAAACTCCAGGCGGTAGGCATCGTCCTGGTCGTAGCTTTTGCCAATGAACTGCGGCGGGATCTGCACCTCTTCGAAATGCGCGACCACTTCGCGCACGTTGCCGCAGAGCAAGTCCCAATACCCTGGCCGACCGGCCGGGTAATGAATGGTCACGTTGACGATGGATTCCAGCTGCTCGCCCATGGCGTCCAGCACAAAAGCGATGCCGCCTGCCTTGGGCTTCAACAGGTAACGGAATGGCGAGTTCTGCTGTGCGTGCTTGGCTTCGGTGAAGCGCGTGCCCTCGACGAAGTTGAAAATGCCCACCGGATTGTTGCGAAACTTCGCACAGGTGCGGCGGGTGGTGGCGAGGTCCTTGCCTTTCTTTTCCGGGTGCTTGGCCAGATAAGCCTTGCTGTAGCGCTTCATGAACGGAAAGCCCAGCGCCCACCAGGCGAGGCCAATCACCGGCACCCAGATCAGCTCCTGCTTGAGGAAGAACTTGAGCGGGCGGATGCGCCGGTTGAGCACGTACTGCAGCACCATGATGTCAACCCAGCTCTGGTGATTGCTCGTCACCAGGTACGAGTGCTGATAGTCCAGCCTGTCCAGCCCACTCAGGTGCCAGCGGGTGTGACCGATCACGTCCATCCAGACGTTGTTATTGCTGATCCACGCTTCGTGGATGTGGCTCATCAGCCAGTCGGTCACCTTTTGTGCGGCCGGGAAGGGCAGGCATAGCTTGAAGATGGCAACGACGAACAGCGGCGTGCAGCAGAAAATCGTGTTGAGCGCCAACAGCAACGAGGCGATGACGCCGCGCAAAGGGGCGGGCAGGAAATCCATGTGAATCGAACTCCGGGGGGGCAGTCGGCCGCCGGTGGGTCCCGGCGGGGTTATTGTGGGCAAGCGATATTGCAGCGCAATGTTATTGCGGCAACGTGGCCGCCTGAATCGCCGTCAGTGCAATGGTATAGACGATGTCGTCGACCTGAGCGCCGCGCGGCAGATCATTGACCGGCTTGCGCAGGCCTTGCAGCATCGGGCCGAGGCTTACGCAATCCGCACTGCGCTGCACCGCTTTGTACGTCGTGTTGCCGGTGTTCAGGTCCGGAAACACGAATACATTGGCGCGACCCGCCACCGGGCTGTCCGGCGCCAGTTGCCGAGCGACGTGCTCGTTGGCGGCGGCATCGTATTGCAAAGGCCCGTCGATCAACAAACCACGCTGGGTCTCGCGCGCCAGTTGCGTGGCCTCTCGTACCTTTTCCACTTCTTCGCCGCTGGCGGAATTGCCGCTGGAGTAGCTGATCATCGCCACCCGCGGTGACAGGCCGAACGCCACGGCCGAATCCGCGCTCTGCACGGCGATCTCCGCCAGCTCGGTGGCGGTCGGGTGCGGGTTCATGATGCAGTCGCCGTACACCAGCACCTGCTCCGGAAACAGCATGAAAAACACCGATGAAACGAGGGTGCAGCCTGGCGCCGTCTTGATCAGCTGCAAGGCAGGCCGAATGGTGTTGGCGGTCGAATGGATCACCCCCGACACCAGCCCGTCTACTTCGTCGAGGGCCAGCATCATGGTGCCGATCACCACCGGATCCTCCAGTTGCTGCTCGGCCATCGGCGCATTGAGGTTTTTGCTGCGGCGCAGATCCACCATCGGCCCGACATAGCGCTCGCGGATCTGATCCGGATCGAGAATCTCCAACCCCGGCGGCAGTTCGATGCCATGGGCTCGCGCGACGGCGTTCACTTCTTCGGGCTTGGCCAGCAGCACGCAGCGGGCAATGCCGCGGGCCTGACAAATGGCCGCCGCTTGCACGGTCAATGGCTCTGCGCCTTCGGGCAGCACAATACGTTTGTTTGCTGCCTGGGCGCGCTGGATCAGTTGATAGCGGAACACTGCGGGCGACAGGCGCATCTCACGCGGCGTGCCGCAGCGCTGATGCAGCCAGTTGGCATCGAGGTGGCTGGCGACGAAATCGGTGATGATCTCGGCGCGTTCGCGGTCATCGATGGGGATTTCCTTGTTCAGCTGATTGAGCTGCGTCGCGGTCTCGTAGGAACCGGTGCTCACCGACAGGACCGGCAACCCGGCCTGCAGTGCGCCTCGGCACAGGTCCATGATGCGCGGATCGGGCAGGGTGTCGCTGGTCAGCAGCAGTCCGGCCAACGGCACGCCGTTCAGCGTCGCCAGGCTCACGGCCAGAATGATGTCATCACGATCCCCCGGTGTGACCACCAGCACGCCCGGCTTGAGCAGTTGCAGCGTGTTGAGCACCGTGCGGGCGCAGATGATGATCTTCGACATGCGCCGCTGTTCGTAATCGCCGGCGTTGATCACTTGCGCACCGAGCAGGTCGGCGACGTCACGGGTGCGCGGTGCGTTCAGGTCTGCCTGAAACGGAATGCAGCCGAGCAGGCGGAAATCACCGCTGCGCAGCAGTGGCGAGTGCTCCTTGAGCCGTGCCGAGAAGGCTTCCATGCTCTCGTCGGTGCGGACCTTGTTGAGGATCACACCGAGCACCTTCGGATCTTTCGGGCCGCCGAACATCTGCGCCTGCAGCTCCACGCGGCCGGAAAGCTCGGTCAGCACTTCGTTTTCCGGGGCCGATACGAGAATGACTTCCGCGTCCAGCGCCTTGGCCATGTGCAGGTTGACCCGCGCCGCGTAGCTGGCGCTGCGTGTCGGGACCATGCCTTCTACGATCAGCACGTCGCGGCCAATCGAGGCCTCTTGATACAGCTGGATGATTTCTTCCAGCAGCTCGTCGAGCTGGCCTTCGCCGAGCATGCGCTCGACGTGGCTCAACCCCAATGGCTTGGGCGGCTTGAGGCCGTGGGTGCGGGCGATCAGTTCAGTCGAGCGTTCGGGGCCCACGTCCCCGGGATGAGGCTGAGCGATCGGCTTGAAAAAACCAACCTTGAGCCCGGCACGCTCCAGGGTGCGCACCAGCCCCAGGCTGATGGACGTCAGGCCCACACCAAAATCTGTGGGCGCGATAAAGAAAGTCTGCATGCGGGCTTCTCGAAAATGAGCAGTGCAAGGGTCATGGCGCTATGAATTCAGCCATCGGACCGGATAAACCAGGACGCTGTTCAGTCGCAGCGTCTCAAGGGGGGCCAAGGTTATCGTTATCTGACCCCGACGCGCACCAGCCGCAGTGAAAGGACTGGCCGATTGTTGCCTGGCGCTGCGCCGGATCAAGCACCCAGGACCGGGATTGCCAAGGCGGGTCGTGGCGCAAATGCTGGGTGTGACCGCAGGACAGTTCAACCACCCAATGACCGTCCTCGTCCTGAACAAAGCCGGTAATGATTGAGTGGGGGGAGGGAGCTTTAGGGGATTCCAATCGGGGCCGTCCGTCTGAGTTGCGTTCGCTTTCGCGCGACTGCTTGGTTAGACTTGGCCGCTCATATCTATTTGCAAAAGGTCTCGCCCCATGCCGATCGCCGCCAACAAGGCTGTCTCCATCGACTATACCCTGACCAATGACGCTGGTGAGGTCATCGACAGTTCTGCCGGCGGCGCGCCGCTGGTTTACCTGCAAGGTGCAGGCAATATCATCCCGGGTCTGGAAAAGGCACTGGATGGCAAGGAAGTCGGCGACGAACTGAAAGTGGCCATCGAGCCTGAAGATGCGTACGGCGAATACTCCGCCGAACTGGTCAGCACCCTGAACCGCAGCATGTTCGAAGGTGTCGACGAACTGGAAGTCGGCATGCAGTTCCATGCCTCCGCTCCGGACGGCCAGATGCAGATCGTGACCATCCGTGATCTGGACGGCGACGACGTCACCGTCGACGGCAACCACCCACTGGCCGGTCAGCGCTTGAACTTCGATGTGAAGATCGTCGACATCCGCGATGCCAGCGAAGAAGAAGTGGCCCACGGTCACGTGCACGGCGAAGGTGGTCATCACCACTGATTGTCCTGCTAAGCTGAGTGAGCTGGCCAGGCGTCCTCGCGGTCTTGTGAAAACATTTGTTTTTGCAGTCTGACAGGGCGCCTTTTTCGGCCAAGGGTTTCTAGGGGAGTCGTCATGAGTGTATTTCACGAGCTGAAATTGAAGGCTCTGGATGGCCAGGAGCTACCCCTCGCGCCGCTCAAGGGCAAAGTGGTTCTGGTGGTCAACGTCGCGTCAAAATGTGGCCTGACGCCTCAATACGCCGGGCTGGAAACCCTGTACCAGAAGTACAAGGATCAAGGCTTCAGCGTTCTCGGGTTGCCGTGCAATCAGTTCGCTGGTCAGGAGCCCGGCACCCAGGAAGAGATTCAGGCGTTCTGTTCGCTGAACTACGGCGTGACCTTTCCGCTGGGCGACAAGCTCGACGTCAACGGACCGCACCGGCATCGGCTGTACCAGATGCTCGCAGGCGAAGGCGCCGAGTTTCCCGGGGACATCACTTGGAATTTCGAGAAGTTTCTCGTCGGCAAGGATGGCCGCGTTCTGGCACGCTTCTCCCCAAGTACGCTTCCGGATGACGCCAAGGTGGTGAGCGCGATCGAGAAGGCGCTGCCCTAGTATTTCGCTTTGCTGCGCTTCTTCTGAGCCTTAATCACTCCAGTCAATAGTGCTTCGTATCCCCTGCGCTTCGGCTCATTCTGTATGACCTTCATCATATTTCCAGAATGCCGAGGACGCCTGCATGCCTGCTCAAGCCTTGTTCAAACCCTTCCATATGGGCAGCCTCGAGTTGCCGACGCGCATCGTCATGGCGCCGATGACCCGCTCGTTTTCACCCGGCGGCGTACCCAATTCCAACGTCATCGAGTACTACCGTCGTCGTGCGTCTGCGGGCGTTGGTTTGATCATCACCGAAGGCACCACGGTCGGGCACAAGGCTTCAAATGGCCACCCCAACGTGCCGCAGTTCTTCGGCGACGCGGCGCTGGAGGGGTGGCGCAAAGTGGTGGAAGCGGTTCATGCAGAAGGCGGCAAGATTGTGCCGCAACTCTGGCACGTGGGCGCTGTGCGTCGGCTGGGCACTGAGCCGGATGGCACGGTGCCGGCCTATGGCCCGACCGAGAAGCTCAAGGACGGCAACGTTGTCGTTCATGGCATGAGCAAGCAAGACATCGACGAGGTCATCGCGGCGTTCGCCCAGGCGGCGAAAGACGCCAAGGCCATCGGCATGGACGGCGTCGAGATCCATGGCGCCCATGGCTATCTGGTCGATCAGTTCTTCTGGGAAGGCACCAATCAGCGCACCGACGAGTACGGCGGAGACCTCGCGCACCGCTCACGCTTTGCCATCGAACTGATCCAGGCCGTACGAGCAGCAGTGGGCCCGGATTATCCGATCATCTTTCGTTACTCGCAGTGGAAACAGCAGGATTACAGCGCACGGCTGGTGCAAACGGTGGAAGAGCTCGACGCGTTCCTCAAGCCCCTTTCCGACGCAGGCGTCGACATTTTCCACTGCTCGACACGGCGTTTCTGGGAGCCTGAGTTCGAAGGCTCCGACCTGAACCTGGCCGGATGGACGCGCAAGCTCACCGGTAAACCTACCATCACGGTGGGCAGTGTCGGACTGGACGGCGAGTTTCTGCAGTTCATGGTCAACACCGACAAAGTCGCTCAGCCCGCGAGCCTGGAAAACCTGCTCAAGCGTCTGGGTGACGAGGAGTTCGATCTCGTCGCAGTCGGCCGTGCGCTGCTGGTCGACCCGGACTGGGCCATGAAAGTGAAGGAAGGCCGCGAGCATGACATCTTGCCGTTCAGCCGCGAAGCCCTAGGCCGATTGGAGTGAAGGAAAGGGACTAGTGAAGGAAAGAGGTGCAAGAAAAGCAAGAAAAGGGACTGATTTATTTACAGCGCTTCACCGTAAATTAATCTGTCCCTGACTGCACCCATCGCGGAGTCGCTACTGTCCCGTTCACACCCCCAAAACAACCCCATCCCGCGTCTCGCTCGCAGCGCGCAAATAAGTCTCGAATGAGTCGATAATCCCGGCCCATCCCTGACGACTCGCGTGTTGCCGGGCATTCAGCCTGACCCGACGCAAGGTTTCTTCATCTTCCAGCATCCAGCGTGCGGCGTCGATGAACCCTTCCTCATCCCCGGGCATCGCCACCGCGCCATTGTGGCCGTGGCGAATATGCTGGGCCGCTGCGGCTTCGTCATAGGCGACCACCCCCAGCCCTGACGCCAACGCTTCCAGCACGACGTTGCCGAAGGTTTCAGTCAGGCTCGGGAACAGAAACAGATCACTCGACGCATAGTGCGCCGCCAGCGCATCACCGCGCTGGGTGCCGCAGAAGATGGCGTTCGGGAGCTGACGTTGCAGCGTCGGCCTGACCGGCCCGTCGCCGACAATCACCAGGCGCAGGTTTTTCTCGGGATAGGTGCTCACCAGTCCGTCAAAGGTGATTTTCAGCAGCCCCAGGTTTTTCTCCGCCGCCAGCCGTCCCACATGCAGGACTGCCGTATCACCCGGTTCAAGGCCCCAGCTTTCACGTAGCGCACTCGAACGCTTCGACGGGTGAAACAACTGGCAATCAACGCCCCGGGACAGCAACTCCAATCGCTCGAAGCCTCGGCGTTCGAGTTCGGTTTTCTGCGTGAAACTGGGCACCAGGGTGGCGTTGGAGCGGTTGTGAAACCAGCGCAGGTAGGTCGTCAGCAGGCGCGTGACGAAGCTCAGCCCGTACTGCCGGGTGTATTGCTGGAAGTTGGTGTGAAAACCGCTGACGATGGCAATCCCCAGTCGCCGTGCGGCACGCAGCGCCGACAGCCCCAACGGGCCTTCCGTGGCGATATACAGCACGTCCGGACGATTGCGCTGCCATCGACGCAGGAGTTTGTGCATCGACGACTGCCCCCACTGCAACCCGGGATACCCCGGAATCGGCCAGCCACGGCACAACATCAAATCCTCCCCGGCCGCGCGCAGCTCGTCCTCGCTTTGCCGTGGCCGAATCACCTCAACCCGATGCCCCCGCAGGCGCAGACCGTCGCACAAACGGCTGAGCGTGTTGGCCACGCCGTTTATTTCCGGGGCATAGGTTTCGGTGATCAGGGTAATGCGCAGGGATTTACTCATGACATCAGTTTCTGAGGGAGTCGTTGCGCTTGTGTGGCGGTTCGGTGATGGAATTGTGACTGCAAATGACTGGCCGGGATTTGAAATTGGCATCACTCGAACCTGACCGATTTAAGAGCGACATACGACCCGGTCAGGTTCGAATAAGACTGCGGTGACACGGGACGCGTCAGCCACCAACAGCGAAGGGCACAAGCCTCGACTCGCCGGTGCGTTCAAGGGCAGCCGGTTCTGGCACGTAATGGGTCTGCACCGGGTTCAGGCTGGTCAGTTGCAGGTGCGAACGGGGTTCTGCGGGCCTGGCAAGGTTCGCGGATTCAGCTTTGAGGGTGTTCGAAACGAACGGCTGAGTCGCCTGCGCCAGTGCCTGCATGAACGCAGGGGCATGGGGTTCCGGCTTCTTCTGTCGGTCCATTACAAAGGACGCAGGACTGACAGTGGTTTTGATCAGGGTGTTCAGTGGGGTTGAATCCATGGGCATATAACTCCTGCTGATGAACACGCCGGGCGATCGAACGCGGCGGCAAATGCTCTCCCGGAGTGGGCATGCCCATGGTTAAACAGGAAGGCTGTGGGACGTGGCGAATACTGTCGTAGGAATCGTCCTGATTTTCTCAAGGTTGATTAAAAGAGTGTTTCCGCCTTTAGCATGCGTCGCCTCACTTCTGGAGGAAACACTGTGTCCGAGCAATTCAACGCGCCACCTGCTGCCGATTTGACGGCTTTGCCTACAAGCGGCCCGCCGTTTTATACCGTGTCGCTGGTCAAGCTAACGGTGATGATGTTCATCACTTGCGGGTTGTATGGGCTCTACTGGTATTACAAAAACTGGTCGCGGTACAAAGCGTATTCGGCGAAACCGATCTGGCCGGTCCCGCGCGCCATTTTCGGACTGATTTATATGCCGTTCATGTTTGGCAAGGTTGACGCTTTGCTGAAAGAGAAAGGGCAGCGGGGGATGCCTTATTGGGGCACGCTTGCGGCAGGTATGATTCTTCTGGCACTCGCCCCGTCACTTGTTGTGTTCGTCCACAACATCGCAACAGGTCCGAAAGGCGTCGCTTCGGCAGGCCTTGGGCTTATCCCGCTAGGGATATCCGTCATTTCGACGTTCGCACAGTTCCTGATCATGCTCAGAGTGCAGTCGTTCATTAACCAGCTGAACCGCGACGCCGAGGGTAACTGCAAGTGTGGTTCTACCTTCGGTGAAGGTGTATGGGCGATGCTGGGCTTAATGTGCTGGGTCGTTGTGATAATCATCGTTGTCATGATTGAAGCTATCAGAATGTATTTTTCCAGCCGTGGCCTTTAGCCGGATAAGCGAGTGGCTACACTGATAGAACCCCTGCGTCTCACGCAAAAAAGGCCTCAATCGAGGCCTTTTCTCTGCATCAGTGGATGCGCTCCGCCAGCGTCTCCGCACCACGCTCCCTCACCCAGAACAACGTCGCCCCGGCCACCGCCGCCGGCATCATCAGGATGTTGACCACCGGTATCAGCAGCACCAGATAAACAATCCCACCGAAACTCATGCTTTGCCACCGTTTGGCACGCAGCCAGGCGAGCATGTCTTGCCAGCTCATTTTGTGGTTATCGGCGGGGTAGTCGATGTATTGGATAGCCATCATCCACACGCCGAACATCAGCCACAGCGGCGCGGCGACAAGGTTCACCACGGGGATCCACGAAAGGATGAACAGGCCAATGGCGCGGGGCAGGAAGTAGCCCAGTTTGCGCATTTCCCGGCTCAGGGTGCGCGGCACCATTTCCACCAGCTCACCCCAGCTGAAGGCAGGAAAATCGTCCGTCCCGCGCAACACCACTTCCACCTTCTCGGCGAGAAATCCATTGAACGGCGCGGCGATGATGTTGGCGATCATGGTGAAGGTGAAGAACACCATCAGCGCCACAAGCACCACGAACAAAGGCCACAGTATGTAGTTGAGAAAGCTGAGCCAGCCGGGGAGGGTCGGCATGAAGGAGTCAACCCAGAGCCTGAATTCGTGGCCGGCGAAGTAGATCATGGCGCTGAACAGCACCAGATTGATCGCCAGCGGCAGCAGGACGAACAGGCGCAGGCCAGGACTAAGGACCAGTTTCAGGCCTTCGCGCAGGTATTGAGGGCCAGACAGGACGGGTGCAGGCATGTGTGCCTCCAGGCAGTGATATCGCGCCGACCTTACCGGCTTTGCGACGGGGGCGGAAGCGCCGCTGCAGGTGCGACATTCGCTGAAACAATCGTGCAGCGATAAAGTCTATGCAGGACTGCATGTGCAAAGCGGAGGACGCACATAGGGCTGGCCTATGAGCTGGATTGTGAAACGATATTTCCTTAATCTTCTCCGCCCCGATAAGCTTGCGGCCAACTTTTACCGCTGCTGTGTCCCGAGTGGCAGCTTCTCGTTTTCAGGATCGGCGGGCGCCCCGTGTAGCCACAGGCCCCGTCAGTCCCAACCCTCTCAACCGGTACGCCGGTTCAGACCCAGTGACTCCGACCACGCGTAACGATGGCCGGTCAATAGGAGTGTGTCATGTCTGATGTACGTCATTCGCGAGTGATTATTCTTGGCTCCGGCCCTGCCGGCTACAGCGCTGCAGTCTATGCCGCGCGCGCCAACCTCAAGCCGTTGCTGATCACCGGGATGCAGGCGGGCGGTCAATTGACCACCACCACCGAAGTCGACAACTGGCCGGGCGACCCCCATGGCCTGACCGGCCCGGCCTTGATGGAGCGTATGCGTGAACACGCCGAGCGTTTCGAGACCGAGATTGTGTTCGATCACATCAATGCAGTGGATCTGGCGGGCAAACCGTTCAGCCTGAAAGGGGACAACGCCACTTACACCTGCGACGCGCTGATCATCGCCACCGGCGCCAGCGCCCGTTATCTGGGTCTGCCGTCCGAAGAAGCGTTCATGGGCAAAGGTGTGTCGGCCTGCGCGACCTGCGATGGTTTCTTCTATCGCAACAAGCCGGTCGCCGTGGTCGGCGGCGGCAACACGGCCGTCGAGGAAGCCCTGTACTTGGCCAACATCGCCAGCAAGGTCACCCTGGTTCACCGTCGCGATACCTTCCGCGCCGAGAAGATCCTGATCGACAAACTGCATGCACGTGTTGCCGAGGGCAAGATCGAGCTCAAACTCAACGCCACTTTGGACGAAGTGCTGGGCGACAACATGGGCGTGACCGGTGCGCGCTTGAAGAACAATGACGGCACCCATTCCGAAGTGACCGTCGACGGCGTATTCATCGCCATCGGCCATACGCCGAATACCAGCTTGTTTGACGGTCAGTTGGCGTTGAAAGACGGCTACATGGTCGTTCAAGGCGGTCGCGAAGGTAATGCGACAGCCACCAGCGTTGACGGTGTTTTCGCGGCCGGCGACGTGGCGGATCATGTTTACCGTCAGGCAATCACCTCGGCTGGCGCAGGCTGCATGGCGGCACTGGACGTCGAGCGCTACCTGGACGGCCTGGCGAACGTGTCGTTCTGACCTGACCTCCAGTTGCAAAAAAACCGGCTCATTGAGCCGGTTTTTTTATGTCGGGCAGACGGCCCCATCAGCGTCGAGTGCGCGGTCAGGCCTTGGGCTTGAGCGGCTCGGCCGAGAACTTCACACCGGCCAGCCCGTTGGCAATCAGCGCGCGGATATTGCCGTGGTCGGAACCGTCCGGTGTATCGAGCACAGAACGGTAGTGCTCGCCAAAAGCCAGAAGTGCTTCTTCATCGCTCAGGCCTTCCAGCAGCGCCAGGCCGAGGGTCTTGCACGAACCTTCGTTCTGGCCAGCGGCGTTTTCCACCGGGCCGTTGCTGAACGCCTGAGGCTGATAGTCGTAATGCGCGGCGATGAAGGCCAGGGTGTCTGCGAACAGATGATTGCCGCTGGCGAGGCTGGCGCGCAGGCCGGGCAGGTCAGTCATGCTTGGGTTCCTTGGCGAACGCAGCTTGCTGCTCGGTGCTGGCTTCTTTCTGGTACGTGGATTTCCACTCGCTGTACGGCATGCCGTAAACCACTTCGCGGGCGTCATCGAGCGTGATGTCGATGTGCTTCTCGTCGGCCTCGGCCTTGTACCACTTGGACAGACAGTTGCGACAGAAACCGGCGAGGTTCATCAGGTCGATGTTCTGCACGTCCTTGCGGCTGTCCAGGTGCGCAACCAGACGGCGGAAAGCGGCGGCTTCGAGTTCAAGACGTTGTTGCTCGGTCATGGTGTGCTCTGTGGGAAGTAAAGATGGGCGGATGATAAGAGTGGCAGGCAGGCCGGGCAAGCGTGGGCCTTCACCGGCGAGCGAAGGACTCAGCGGGCTGCCGCCAGAGTGATCGACACCGACTCGGCGAAACGCAGCGCGTGGGGCTTGTCCACTTCGACTTCGGCGTATTGCACCGCCTCATGGGTCATCACCAGGTCGAGCACTTCCTGGGTCAGGCGCTCAAGCAGTGCAAAGCGGTTGCTTTCCACGTGCTGGATGATGGCCTTGGTGATGGTCCGGTAGTTCAGCGCGTGATCAATGTCGTTGTCGCGCACCGCTTCCTGCGCCGCGTACAGGATCGTCAGGTTGATCAACACGTCCTGCTTGTTGAGAATTTCGGCTTCGTTGATGCCGATAAAAGTACGCAGGCACAGGTCTTTGACCCTGATGCGTGCGGTGCCGGGTTCGAGTCTTGCCATGGACTACTTGCTCCGTCCGATCAATTGCAGAAATTCCATGCGGGTCGTGGTCGACTCGCGGAAGGCGCCGAGCATCACCGAGGTGTTCATGGTCGAGTTCTGTTTTTCAACGCCGCGCATCATCATGCACATGTGCTGAGCCTCGATCACCACGGCCACGCCTGCGGCCTTGGTCACGTCTTGAATCGCATCGGCGATCTGCCGCGTGAGGTTTTCCTGAATCTGCAGGCGCCGCGCGAACATATCGACGATGCGCGCGATTTTCGACAGGCCAAGGACTTTCCCGGTGGGGATATACGCGACGTGGGCCTTGCCAATGAAGGGCAGCAGGTGATGCTCGCACAGCGAATACAGTTCGATGTCTTTGACGATCACCATCTCGTCGCTCGCGGAGGCAAACAACGCGCCGTTGACGATCTCTTCCAGTGTCTGCTCGTAGCCATGACACAGGTACTGCATGGCTTTGGCCGCGCGCTTGGGCGTATCCAGCAGGCCTTCTCGTTCAGGATCTTCACCCAGTCCGACGAGGATTTCACGGTAATGCTGTGGCAGTGACAGGGTCATCAATGGTTCCTCGGGGCGGCTTACTTGACGTGCCGTCCGCCGTTTACGGTCAGAGTGGTGCCGGTGACGTAGGGGTTATCCAGCAGATAGCGCAGGCTCTGGTAAATCACCTCGGCGCCGGGTTCGATCCCCAGTGCCGATTTTTCCAGCGTGCGCGCGCGGTATGCCGCATCGTCGTCGGGTTGAAACATCAGCATGGCCGGGGCAATGCCGTTGACCTTGATATGGGGCGCGTATCGGGCTGCGAAGGACAGGGTCAGGTTTTCCAGCCCCGCCTTGCTGGCGCTGTAAGCGATGTGCTTGCTGCTGCCCTTGCGGGTAACATCGTCGCTGATGTGAATAATGTCGGCCGTCTCCGAGCGCCGCAACAGCTCGGCGCAGTGCAGATTGATGAGATAAGGCGTCAGCATGTGGACGTTGAACATTTGCATGAAAACATCCGCCTCGTCCCCCGGCGTTTCGGCCAGCCAGTCGGACGCGTTGTGCACGATGGCCCTCAGGCTGTCGGTCTGCTCTTTGAGCCGGGCGATGAAGTCCAGCACGCTCGTCTCCGACGAAAAATCAGCCTGAAGTATCACCGCGCCCAGCGCCTTCAAGCGTTGCACGCCCGGCCGCTCACTGCGGTAGGTGATGATCACCGGCTGGCCTTCCGCCAACAGACGCTCGGCGCAATGCAGGCCGACGCGCTGGCTGGCGCCAGTGATCAAGACAGGGGCAGGGGAGCAGGCCATGGTCGTCACGCATTCATCAACGGGGGAGAGAGGTCGGGCGAGTCGGTGCTGAATGGCGAACAGTGGATGCTCGCGTGCACCATCGAAAACGACCGTGGGGCAAAGTTACCCCAACGGTCGGTTCTTGTACAACACCGACAGGGCTGTACATGTTTTTGAAGCGGCGCCACGCCGGGCCACTGCATCGCAGGTCGGCGGCGTCCAGATCGGGAAAGCGTTTGTCGCTGAGCGCTATCGGGTAGATGCCGGCTCTGTTCCGCTGACCTGAGCAGGCACGTTGCTGTGCAGCCACCCCGCCAGAAGATGGGTCGAGAGCGGAATGAACCAGAACACCATCAGCGGCGTGAGGATCAACGTGCTGATCATGATGCGCGGGAATAGCTCCAGCTGACCGAGCAGTGGCCCCAGCACAAAGTTGAAGATCAGCGACACCGGAAAGAACGCCAGCCAGATGGCAACGGCTTGCTTCCAGCGCGGCGGACGCTGACCAGCGGCGCCGAACCAGCCATCGATACCGCTCACCCGGTGCACAGAATTCTTGGCAAACAAACCACTGCCGCGCACCAACCAGGAGCGTCGGGAGGCAGAATGCTCCCAGGCGTGCATGGTGGCTTCATCGGCGAAGCGGAAAATAATCTGGAATTCGTCATCCCCGGGCGGAGGAGCGAGCACACCTGACCCTAGATAGCCGGGGAAGTCTGTAGCGAGTTGTTCGCCTTCATGCAGCCAGGCAATAAGCTCTTGATAGCGGCCATGGGCGACGCGACGGGCAACCATCAGCGTGACGGGTGAGGTAGACATTGTGTATCTCCGATAAACAAGTGAACTTCCCGGGTAGGGAAATCACATGACAGGTCGCCGGGGTGGTGGCGATGCGTCAGCTTCACTGGGAAAAGCAAGCAAGGATTATTCCTGAAACCTGCGATAAAGCCAGAGGTGTTTGTCGGACGGAAGAGGGTGCCGGGAGGGATCGCCTGATCAGGCAATCCTAGAGGTGCATCGAGGGGTGAATCTTGCGGTGTTCCTGAAGGATGTACTGACGCAGACGTTCAGTGTCTTCTTTACTGTTCTGGCTCAACCGATACGCCGCAAGACCATGATGGTTCAGGCGTTCGAAGTTGCCACGCAAGGCGATGGGCGCATAGCCCTGAGGCGTGAACCACGCGGCGAATGACTTCGGCGGTTTGGTCTGCTTGCGCATCTCCAGCAGGATGCCTTTGAACGAGATTTCATGAACCCAGAGTGCGGTGAGCGAGCCCTTTGCGGTCTCCAGCGGAATCGGCTCAGGCAGGATCAGACGCCATGGGCGAATGCGCGGGCCTTCCTCGAAGATGCTTGGCGCACCCAGCTCCAGATGCAGCGCGTGAAACTCGTCTTCGACAAGATGCAGCGGGAAGGTCATTTGCTGATTATCAAACTGGGCCTGAATCGTGACTTGCTCATGGGCAGCGAGACGGGTCAGCAGATCTTGAATCTGCACGCCGCCGTTAACCACCAGACTGCTGGATTTGTCTCGCAAATTCAGCGTGGGGTTGTGCTGCATGTTCTGGATAAACTCCAGTTCATCCGGCGTGAGGATATTGTCGCGCTGCATGGCCAAGCTCGATTAACCGGTTATTGAGAGAGCAGACAGATGGTTCGCATGTTGGTTGCGACCGTTCGTCAGTTGCAGGATGTTACTCTTTCAGGATTTTCATCTCTAGCCGAGCGTGTGCCCGTTGATCACTTAACTTGAGGCTTTTCACTCGGCGTGCTGTGGATCAGCGGCGACGATCTGAACGTGAACTGCTTGAGAGTATAGGACAGGAGATGACCGACATCGTTGAAAACCATTTGCATCAGCGGTGCTCTGATCACCTGGCGCTCCTATCAGGCATCATCGCGCCGCGCTGGGGCATAATGCCGCACGATTTTACCCGTCACAGGATTAACCCATGAAAGTCGCGATTATTGCGGGCTCGGTGTATGGCTCGGCTGAAGAGGTCGCTCGCCACGCCCAACAGATCATCAAGGATGCAGGGCACGAGGTGCTGTTCAATCCGCGCGCTGCCCTTGCCGATCTGCAGGCCTTTGCACCCCAGGCTCTGCTGGCAGTGAGCTCCACCACCGGAATGGGCGAGCTGCCGGACAACATTCAGCCGCTCTATCACCAGATCCGTGACGTACTGCCTGCTGGATGGCGAGGGCTGCCTGGCGGCGTCATCGCCCTGGGCGACGCGAGTTATGGCGACACGTTTTGTGCAGGCGGCGAGTTGATGCGCGAGCTGTTCGGCGAACTGGGGATCCGCGAGGTGCAGGAAATGCTGCGACTCGATGCCAGCGAAACCGTGACCCCGGAAAGCGATGCCGAGCCGTGGCTGGCGGAGTTCATTGGCCGGCTTGATAGCTGAATAGCTGAATGGCGCGCCCATGCCCCGTCTCCGCCGAGGCATGACAGAGCCATGCCCCGTCTCCGCCGAGGCATGACAGAGCCATCCCCCGGCGTTATCGACCACCATTCAGCGTGTCCCCTGTTGATTGTGACCCGGCGCCGAGTCGTTGACACTCGATGACCATCACGCCCGCGTCTGCTGCCCTTCATGGCTCCTGATGAGTCAGGGGCCGTGGGCGCAGCGCCGGCTTCATCATCGTGGAGAGCAGCATGAGCGAGTCCGTACGTTTCGAAGACAAAGTGGTAATCGTCACCGGTGCGGGCGGCGGGTTGGGAAGAGCCCACGCATTGTTGTTCGCGAAACACGGCGCGCGGGTGATCGTCAACGACCTCGGCGGTTCGGCCCATGGCGAAGGGGCCAATGCCTCGGCGGCGGATCGGGTAGTCGCGGAAATCCGTGAAGCGGGCGGCGAAGCGGTTGCCAATCATGATTCGGTCACCGACGGCGACAAGATCGTCCAGAACGCTCTCGATGCCTTCGGCCGCGTCGACGTCGTGGTCAACAACGCCGGTATTCTGCGCGACAAAAGCTTCGCCAAAATGGAAGACGCCGACTGGGACCTGGTTTACCGCGTCCACGTCGAAGGCGCCTACAAAGTCACCCGCGCAGCTTGGCCCCATCTCCGGGATCAGGGCTACGGCCGCATCATCTTCACCTCGTCCACTTCCGGCATTTACGGCAACTTCGGTCAGGCCAACTACGGCATGGCCAAGCTCGGCCTATATGGTTTGACGCGCACGCTCGCGGTTGAAGGGCGCAAGAACAACATCCTCGTCAACGCCATCGCCCCCACCGGCGGCACACGCATGAACCGAAGGCCTGATCCCAGCCAGCGTGTTCGAGCTGCTCAAGCCTGAACTGGTCAGCCCACTCGTGGTGTACCTGGGCAGCGAGCAGTGTCAGGACAGCGCCGGCCTGTATGAAGTAGGCGGCGGCTGGATCGGCAAGGTCCGCTGGGAGCGCAGCCTGGGCGCCGGATTCGACCCGCACGCAGGCTTTTCGCCGGAAGACGTCGCGGCGCAATGGCAAACCATCAGTGGCTTCAGCGATGCGGTGCATCCTGCTGACAACGTCGAAGCGCTCAAGGAAATGATGGCCAATCTGCAGAGATTTGCCTGATCAGGCTTTGATCAATAAGCGGCCAGTTCGGCGATCGAACTGGCCGTTTTTGTAGGAAGGTTATTTGCCGCGACGTAGGAACGGTCTCTGAATGAGGCAATGATTCCGTCTTCACTTTTTCAGCCTAAACCCCGCCCCCAGTCGCCCGACATGCCTGAGGATCAACCGATTTTCAGGAGGTTTTATGATTGGCAATTTGAGTAAGGTGCAAGAGCGGCTGAGGGTATACAGCGCTGTCCCGGACAAGCAATTTAACGTGCGCTCCGGCCTCAACCCTCAAGAGGAAGCGGTGAAGCAGAAAGTACGTCAGTACTGGGCGGACAAGAGCATTCCTGATGTTAAAAAGCTGGAGGGCTTGAACATCAATCTGGCTGGATTTGATCCGCGCAAGACCAGTAACAGGCAACTGATGGAAATCGGCGTTTTACTGGCCGAGCAGGGAATTATTGATGGGGACCTTATTGGCTCTATGTCTAGCATCAATGTCGAGTTCGATGCGCTGGGAAACGAGATTAATATGGATAAGGAGGTCAATGCGTATGAGTTCTTCAGCCAGCAATTCGACCGACTGCAGGACTCTATCAAGCAAGGCAATGAAATGGGGAGAGGCGCCGTGGTGGATCTGAAGACCGCGGTTTCTGTGCTGATGGCACTGGAGGAACATGCAAAGCGTCCTCGCGAGCGCTCATTGGTGAACATTCGTGCCTGAAAGATGTGGGTGCGGCCTGGGGCACAGCCAGTGTGTCCCAGGCCTTCAGCTGTTACATCGGGACGACGTAGCTTCCGGAGTAGCTGGTTGACTTGGAACTTTGTCGATTATCGATCACCAGCCGGAATGTGCCAGCACCGAACAAGCCTGATGGATCGTACATTGGTCTAGTTATCGAAGACCAACTGCCACCTTGAAGCTGTTGGACGAACACAGGAACTTGCCCTGAAGCGCCTGTCACGTTGAAGTGATGGGACGTCGTCCCGCAGGTCACCGTGTACGGTCCGTAGATCACCCGTTCCTCATTTGGGTTTACGGTGCCGGCCGGAATAGCGCCTGAAATCTTGGTGCAGAAATTCATCGTGCTTGCAGCAGGTTGCGCTGCAGTTACACCAGCAAGCGACGCCAGGCTTGCCGCCAGGATCAGTGAAGTCATTTTTTTCTTGAACATGTTAGAGCTCCATTAGCCATTTATTGTTGGGTATCGTCGCGCGGTGTCTCCACCTCGCCGATGACTAATGTTTAAACAGAACGTTGCGTAGGAATGTCGCTAGACATGCTGTGGGATTTTTCTGAGCTTTGTTTTTGAGCGGAAGGATGGACCCTCAAGCATAAAAGGCTTCCGGAAATCGTTACTGACCCCAAAGCAAAAAAAGCCGCTGCAATCGCAGCGGCCAAATAAGACGTTGAATCCAGGAGCTTCAAAACACAACGTCGGTGACGACGATTGAGCTCCCCCTTCCTTTGCCACGGTTGGCAGAGGGTGAGGGACTGCTCGGATGGCGCGAAGGTTAAGGGGTTTGCTGTAAGCGAAAAAGCGCAGTTTGTGACAAGCAGTGTTACCGCCGCAGCAACAGTAGGAAGGCACCACAAACAGGCGATGTTCAACTTTATTTCCTGCACAACGGGTCGGCGCCTGTCGCTCATCTCAATCAATAGTTATTCCATCGTTCTGCGACTCAGCGGGTTAGATGACAGCTCATTTGGACTGTTCACGTTTTTCACACTTTGGCTGGATGCCTGGGTGGCGTGGATGGTTATCCTGGAGCTGTAAAGATGACTCATCGTTCTGTTGAAAACAGTGCCCGCCAGAATGCGGGCTCCCTGCTCGATCATGCAAAAAGCGAAGGCGAGCTGTCGGCGTCGATCGTCGAGCAACTGCGCCAAGCCCCCACCTTGCAGGAGGCAGCGAGGCAGTTGCTGGTCGACGCCCTTGCTCGAAGCACCCGGTTTCCAAACCCTGACGCGCTGTTCATTCACAGGAAAAACACCGGCGGGTTTCATCCGGAGCCGCTTGCGCTGACTCAGGCGCTGCTGCACGCCTTTATCGGGGACCGTGCGTACCTCGACGATAAACAGGCCGTCGTGTCCACCCGTCGAGATTCTGCTCATCCTGCTCACGCCTTGCCGGGCTGGGACATCGAAGCCATCAGGACGCTGTTTCCGAGCCTGCTGAGCAAGCTGCCGGGTTTCTTCAAGTTCAGTCTCGACGAGTACTGGACCTTCGAGGAGCAGACCTTCACGCCCATTCCCGGCGAGGACGCTGTGACGGGTACGCGCGATGTTGTGCTGGAGAAGCTGCAGTCCTGGGTTTTTCACCATGCCATCCAGTTGGCCGTCGGCGAACGTGAGCTGGACGGGGCGGACCGGACTCGGCTGCGACAGGTGGTTGACGATGTTGATTGCAAAGGTCGTTATGCCGTGTCGTTGCGCACATCGGAAGGCGCTGCGCTTCCGCTGATCGGCGCTTTTGTGGCAACCGCTGAAAATACCGACAGCTCGTCCCTGGCTGCCGATGGAAACAGCTCACCCGTGTTCCTCATGACCCCGGCGGGCGGGGTGGAAAAGTTCGCCACGCTTGGGGCGATGGAGGCTTCTCTGTATCACCGCCTTGGCGAAGAGGACTCACGCGAACTCTTGGTGGGTTACCTCTCGCTCGAACACCAGTTGCTGATCGCCGAGGCCGCCCCGGGCTCGGTGCAGCTGAGTTACTCGCTGCTGAACGATACGCCCGCTGCGCGCTTTATCGCGAGCTTGCAAGAGAAGCAGATCAACGACTTCGATCACCTCAGTGCCCAGGCATCGCTGAGCGGTGGCGACTCGCAGGCACTGCTGCGGATGTTCGACGACGTCAGCCGCCTGGATGATCTGGAGCAGGCCCTGAATGTTCGCTATCTGGCTCTGCTGGCATTCGTGCAGGAGCGCAGCCTGCCGGATTGGCTCACGTCCGCCCCTGCTGCTGACCGTCAGCGCTATGACGCGCTCGCGCAAGAGCAGGCGCGTTGTGAGGAGGGTGTGCAGGCGCAACTGGCTGGCACCGAAACGGCTGAAATCTATGCGCGTCGAGAAATTGCCGCCTACCTCATGAAGCACTTGGGCTATACGTTCGATCCTTCCAGCCTGAGGATCAATCTACCGGATGAAATGTCCTTCTCTGATGAGCCGCTGAGAACCGTTTACACGAATACATTGCTTGGCTTTGCCCTCGAAGGCATGCCCGAGGTCGAGCTTCGCCTGGGGCCGAGTATTGAGATTGACCCCGCGTACTCCCATCTGCGCCTGAATTTCGATTTTGTCTGCCGTTTGGTGCGAGACCTCGATTTGAAGCGGCGCTACGGGCTCGAGTTGGAGCGCCGCTACCGCGAGCAGGACACCCTGAAAGCCCTGAGTGCCTTGCGCGCGAGCGATATCGCATTGAGTGCCTGCGCGGCAACGCTGCAAGGGCATCTGTCGGAACGCGGCCAGGCGCTGATTGAGCGCGTGCAGGCCAATCTAGGCAGAGACAGCACGTTGAAAATCGGAGCCTTGTACCTCAAGGGCGGCAACCGGAGGCTCGAGGATGTGGTTGTTCTGCGTGAGATCCGCGGCAAGGATGAATTCTACGTGCTTTATGCGCCCGGCCACCCGAGCCGCCGCGATCTGCTCGATTTCTCCACATGGCGTGAATTGTCGTTTGAAATCCGCAGTTGGCTGGCGACCCCACAGGGCGCGCAGTACTTGCTGGATCAAACGGTCGTCAACCCGGATCATCACGTCGTCCCTTATATCGCGAGAGTTCAGTTGGTGCCCTCGGAGTGGACTGCCGACAGCGTGCAGTTCATCTCCATCAATGGCTCCTTCCTTACGGACGCGCTGTCGGGCCTGAGCTATTACAAGATCGAGCAGATTCTGGCGCGGGATCCGAGTGTGTCCAGTGCGCGGATGCAGCACGTTACCGATCAGCAGCGGACCGCGCAGGTGTTGCTGGACTACCGGATTGAGGCACTGAATGCCGCTTACGACAAATTCGGCATCACGCCTTGGCGTGAAGCGGCCCGGCGTGAATGCGAACGCTTGATCACTGCGCACTTGAGGGCCTCCGGCATACCGGGAAGTATCGACCCGGATACCGTGTTCTGCGATCTGGAGAACGCAACGGCTGAGGGCCAGCCCGATTTTGGCCGCTATACCACGCTCAAATGCCTGACAGATCTGTTCATGGTGGGTTACTCGGAGGAAGAGTACGCCTTTCACCCCGCCGCCACGTTGCACTCATCCATCGGCCAGGACCTTTCCGCACTTTCCGGCGCAATCGTTGACAGCATGATCCGCGGCTCAAATTACGCGGATGAGTACCTGACGCAGCTGCGCCGACATACCTGGAGCATTTCCAATTCCCCGCCCAAGACGATCGTCGCCTTGTTCTCCCGCAAGACTCATTACCAGATGCGCCGTGACGCGCTGGACGAATATGTCGCCGGGCGCCTTGCGCTCGATCAGTACAACTGGCTCGTACGGATGATTGCAGGGCTGGATGGCAGCATTGTCGGGAATACGGTGGAGACTCCGGGAACGTTTCATCGATTGGTGATGGAGCACAAGACACTTGTCGATATCTACCTCTTCAAACCGGACGCCACCCACGCCCGCTTTGGGACGCTGGCCTACACGCCTGACGCGCCTGATGGTCATCTGTTTCGTCAGGAGGACGACATTGTTCGCTCGGTGTCGCGCCCTGGCATGAACCGGTATTACTACGACCGCGCGAACTTCAGGGCTCAGGGCACCATCGGCCCATTGCTGCAAAAACTTGAACAGTCCCCCATGGTGAGGAACACATTCTACAAGGTCGCTCACTCAGTGCCGTCGGTCAGGAACTTCGAAGATCTGCACGACTTCATCGTTACCCACTTGATGGTGGACATTGATGCTCAGACCGAGAGTGTCAACGAGCGGCGCTTGCTCAAGACGTACAACTTTGTTCGCAAATACGGCGGCTATGTTGCAAATCTGAACCCGAAAACCAAAGCGGTGTGGACAGCCCTGCACGCGACGGTCGATCTGTTTCGGGGCATCTACGCCTACCAGGACGGCAACCATGAACGCGCGAAACGCTACTTCATCGATGCTGCGAAGGGCGCCTACAAAACCGCCAAGCAAGTCCGCAAGATCCGTAAGGCGGAGAAATTGAAGCGCCTTGGCAAGACGTCAAAGCCGTCGTCGGTTGGGCTGCCGCAGTTCCGATGATCAATGCAGCGCACCCATTCCGGGGAGCTGAACCAGACGTTGAGTGAGTCGCACCCGTTGAACCGGGTCATCACTCAACATCAACGCATGCTCCAGGTCGAAACGTTCGGCCTGGGGGCAGTCCAGGTGCTGGTACAGGCTGGCACGGGCGAGGTAATCGCTGGTGCTGGCCTGGCCCAGTACTATCACTCGATTGGCGCTCTTGACTGAGGCAAGCCCATCAGCAATCGCAGCAGCGCAAACCAAACGTTGATTCAGGCGCTAACAATACAGCGTTGAGTGACTGCTTCAGCCATTAAGAAAAATCAGTCATTCATCAGACTTCAAACCCTCAACTTTGAATGCGCCCATCGATGTTTTCGGGGGCCGCAGACGGCTGGATTTCCGCTGTGCACTCTGACATATCAACAGTAGGAGAAGACTCCAGTCAGTCGAGTACGGTGTTCATTTCCTGCGAACTGCGTCCGTTCAGCCTCATGAGCCAAGCAATATGTACCGCTTACCAAGCTGAGCAAACGTCGGAAAATAGCCCGCTCGAACCGCTCACGTTGTACCCATTGGCCGGATGCCGGTGGGCGTGACGGTTCTTTATCGGAGCTGTATCCATGAATGATCTATCTGCTGCAATTCCCTTCAATAACCAAAGTGCGCTTCAGCAGCACGCCACCACCCGGCACTTTCTCGCCTTTACCACGGCGTGCTCGCAATGCACCTCGGTACTGGACAAGCTCCCCTCGCTTCGTGATGTCGCTTTTGACCGCCTTTCAAGCTTTCTGCGCGGGAATGTATCAGTGTGGAACCCGGACATTATTTTTCTGAACACCGCGTCCGCGTCCGGAGCGGTGCAAAGTTCGCGTTCACTTACTGATGCCCTGATTCAGGCGATGACGCAAGGGGCCAGCGCCTTCGATCAAGATTCCCAACGCCTGTATTACCGCCACGACAGCACCGAGGTGCAGCACCTGGTGGCAGAAAAAGATTTCTCCACGATCAAAAGTATTTTTGGCCAAGTGCTGGCGATGTTTCCCGGGGCTTATCACGCGGCGCTTGGCTGGGCATGGGACAGCCGTGAGCATTCCCCGGCGGGCGGCAAAAGTGCGGCGCGCCACGAAATCGTCAGTGCGCATCATCATTCGGCACTCAAGCACGACATTGAGTTTCAGGTTATTGAGCAGCGACTCAACGACGAGGAAAAAAAACGCCTGCTGCATGCATTGAGTCACCAACCCACTGGCGGGCTTTTCAAGATATCCCTGCGTCTGCCGCGCGAAATGAAAGCGCCGCTGCTCTCGGTCTTCGCGGTCGCGCGGGATGAACAGGCGGTCGATGTCCGCCACGCCTCCGGACCCTGTTATCTGGTCATGGCCGCAGGCGGAGTTGAGCGGTATGACTCTTTTTCTGAGCTCAACAGCCAGCTGGCTCGGCGACTGTCCTGGCCATCGGGTAAGGAGCCGTTGCTGAAGAACCTTTATTTATCGGATCTTGCGGGATTGCCCGAAAATCATGTTTTCGGCAACGACGATCTTGAATACGAGCCTTGTATCGAGCCACTGCTGCACTGCCATGTTCAGGGACTTCGTAACAAGCAGGCCATGGACTTCGAGTTTCTGGTGCAACAGGCCAGAGCGAACAGCGAGGGCAATCACACCTTTTTGAAAAAAGTCAGTGAAGTGCAGGTGTGTGCTCATATTGATGAAGGGATGGGGCACCGGTTCAGGAGCCTTTCCATTCGTGCCGAGGACCTCACTCAGCCTCAATGGCTTAAATACGCGGCCCCCGAGAAGCGCGAGCACTATGCGAACCTCAATAACCAATTCAGCGAACGCAAGCGTGCAGTTGATGCGCTGTTTGAGGGGCTGGAATCGTTGGAAGTATTTGCCCGTCATGAGATTGATCGCTATGTGCGCAGGCATCTGGGCTATTCGATCGACGCGCAGCAAATAATGATCAGCGTGCCGGATGAGTTCGACCTTCAGGGCGGCACTTTTTCGGTGAACCACCGCAAGTCGCTGCTTGATTTCGCGATGCATGGCCTGCCGGCAGTTTCAGGTCCCGGCAAGGTGATGGTCCCTGTTGCGTATTCGAATCCTGCGTTTACATTCGAGTTTGTGAAAACAATGCTTGATGAGCTGGATGTGCAGCGCCGTTACCTGCAGCGGCTCAGGGCGCAGTTTACCCATGAGGAGACCTTGCGAGCCCTGACCCACAGGCGAGACGCCGCGTTGGCGCTGAGTGCTTGGGCTGCTGTGCTGCAAGGCCATCTGATGGACGACCGAAGCCAGGACCTCATCCATCTGGTGCGCGCCGACATTATTCAAGACGGTGCAGTGATGACGCTGGGCAGCCTGAAACTGGCTGTCAACGGCATGCGCTTCAAAGATCTGCTGGTGTTCCGTAAGCAGGATGCGGCAGGCGACGATCATTACGTTCTTTACGCACCCGGTGCGCCAGGCGGCCAGGATATGTTCGGGTTCAGCTCGTGGCGCCAGTTGTCCTTCGAAGTCGGCAGCTGGCTGGCGACCGATGCGGGCGGCAATTATGTGCAAGACCAGACGGCTTTAACCGCCGAGGCTGACCATTCCGATTTTCTGGAAAAAGTTCGTCTCAAGGGCACGTTGTGGGGTGAGTCCAGTGTCGTTTTCCATGAGCTGGAAGGGGACAACTTCGAAGATCGTCTCTCAGATGCAATTCGTCATAAGGTCGACCGGACGCTGACTCGGGATGATGCTGATTTGTTGGGGTTCACCATGGAAACTGCTTATGCGAACCGTGGCGCCCTTGCATTGCTTGATCATCGGGTCAGCGAACTGAACAAGGCGTTTGTGCACACAACGCAGGCGATGGTGTCTTTCGAGCAATTCGCCAGGAGCGAAGGCAGCAAGCTGCTCAATGATTACATTGCCAGCCAAGGCATCAACGAGCGCGTCGATACCGATACGCTCTTCGTGGATCTGGAGAACGCTGCGTACGTCGCGAATCCGGACTTCAGTGCGTACACGCGGCTGAGGTCCTTGACCAGCCTGTTCATGGAAGGGTTTTCCGACCAGTACGCTTTTACTCCTGCGGCGCCGATGTACTCCTCGGTAGGGCAGGACCTCAGGGCGCTGCCCTTGTACTTCGTCCAACGAGTGGACAAATCGTTGCGGGAAGCGGCGTTGGGTGAGCGTTACATCCAGTGGATCAGGAGAGAGTTCCTGGACACCTCTCACGAGCAGTATCGCTATCGCAGGGCGTTATTTGGCAGGCGTCTGCAGTTCGATATGCGCTCAGCTGCGATGCGAGAATTTTTGAAAGGCAATTTATCCACTGCGCAATATCAATGGTTGGTGCCATTGATTGTTTCGCTGGATAAGCAGGTGCTCGACAAAAACGAGGGGCTGCAACGCCGTATCAGCCGCAGCAGCGCTTCAATGTTCCGCTTTGCCGGTTACATTGTTCAAGGCGTTTATATGCTCCGGGATTTCAGCTCCTCGGATGGCGACTTCAATCTGTTATATACCCCTGATGCTCCCGATGGCGTCAGCTTCCGAAAGGTGACCGACTACGTGCAACTTATGCGCTCGCCTGCCATGCGCCACTATTACTACCTTCGTGTTCCCTACAAAGGACAGCCGAGTGTGGGGTCTCGTTTCGACGCCATGGACCGCAATCTCCCGGTGCAGTGGGTCCGCGTTGAAAACAGGGAGCACCAGAATACCGATCGAATCACTGACATCCATGAACTTTACAACGAACAAATCAGTCGCATCATTGCCGATGTCGATGCTCAGACCAAAAGCCGGACGAAGCGCTGGCTCGAGAAGGTTTATTCGGTTGTAAGGTTACTCGGCTCCGTGCTGCTGATGCCGTTTCCCGGTGGAGCGCTTGCATGGACAGTGCTTCACACCGCCATCGATATACAACGAGGCTTGCTCGCCTATCACGACGGAGACCGCGCGACCGCGTCCTGGTTTTTTGGATCTGCTGTCTTTGGATCAATACTGGGAGGCACCGGCGTCAAGACAGTCCTGACTCATGATAAGGCACTGGTCATCAAAGTCGGTCAGTGGGCGGTAAAAAAACTGGCAGCCCAGACCGTTTAATGGATGGCGCGCCCACTCGGCAGAGACTGCAGACGCTGCGTCAGGCGCAACTTCTGCAACGGGTCATCACTCAACATCAACGCATGCTCCAGGTCGAAACGTTCGGCCTGGGGGCAGTCCAGATGCTGGTACAGGCTGGCACGGGCGAGGTAATCGCTGGTGCTGGCCTGGCCCAGTTCCATCACGCGGGTTGCGTCTTTAAGTGCCGCGAGCAAATCATCGTTTAACTGATGCAGATAGCGCAGGTTTCGCGAGAGGCGTTGAAGCATGGCTGCAGGCGTCGCGGTTTTCATGTGCTCAGCCTTGAGCGGCATGTCCGCGCCGAACTGACGCAGGAGCAACTCACGGCAGTCCTTGGGGTAGAGCCTGCGTCCGCCGCATGGGTCCAGGGTATGGTCGGCGCTGGGCACCCGCAGCAGAAAATGCCCCGGGAAGTTCACGCCTTCGAGGGGAATCTCCAGTCGCTTCGCTATTTCCAGCGCAACCAGCGCCAGCCCCAGCGGCTGGCCGCGATGACGTTCAAGCACTTTGTGAATCAAGGCAGCCTGGGGTTTGGGCTGAGCGGCATCGTCTTGCTGGAACCCCAGCGTCGCCAGTTGCCGAAGCAAGGGCTGGGCAAGCTCGGCGACCGGCAATAAAGGTAATGCCGCACTGACACTGCGCTCCAGCGCGGCGAGCTGATCGCGAATAACCTTAACATCAACTTCCCCGTCGTGCTCCGCAGCGATCCATACCGCAGCGTCGAATGTGGAGGGCGGGTTCCGTTCTAGACAGGCAATGCATTGCTGGCGCGGATTCATCGACTTCTCCGGCAGGATAAGACGGCTGAGAAGAACTAAAGGATGACTCTGTTTTAGCCTTGGCCGCTGCCTTCGTCCAGCGTTGATTCATCGCGCGTGGCCAACAGCAGTCCGTCGTCCGGATCCGCTCGGCCCGACCTTCTTTTTTTCATTCAGCGCCTATACTCGCCAGTACGAAAAAGGGGAGCAGTGCCCATGTTCGCTCTCATGCAAAGCTCACGCGTGCAATCACTGCACATGATGGTTGAGCCGCGCACCGGCCTGAAAGCGGTGATCGCGATCCACAGCAGCCAGAAAGGTCCGGCGATGGGGGGCTGTCGCTACCTCTCCTACCCAAACGAAGAGAGCGCCATCGAGGACGCCATCCAGCTGGCAAGGAACATGAGCTACAAAGCCGTGCTCGCCGGATTGTCATTGGGCGGTGGAACGGCCGTGATCATGCGCCCGGCCCACGTGCCTGATCGCGCTGCCCTGTTCGAGGCGTTCGGACGGTTCGTGCAGACCCTTGACGGACGTTATGTCACGGCCATGGACAGTGGCACTTCCAGAGAGGACATGGACTGCATAGCCCAATCCACTCAGCATGTCACCGGCACCACGGCGGTCGGCGACTCTTCTGCGCACACCGCATTGGGTTTGTACGCGGGGATTCGGACCACGGCCATGGCCAGGCTGGGCAGCGATAACCTTGAAGGTTTGCGCGTGGCCATTCAGGGATTGGGGCATGTGGGTTATGCGCTCGCGGAACAGCTCCATGGGGCGGGCGCCGAGTTGTTGGTCGCAGATCTGGACAGCGGCAAGGTGCAACTCGCCATGGAGCAATTGGGCGCCAAGCCGATTGCCAGCGAAGCGTTGCTCAGCACGCCTTGCGACATCCTTGCGCCGTGCGGGCTGGGCGGCGTACTCAACAGCCACAGTGTCACCAAGTTGCGCTGCGCCGCCGTCGCGGGTGGCGCCAATAACCAGCTGAGCTGTGCCGCGATCGCCGACCAACTGGAAGCCCGCGGCATTCTGTATGCCCCGGATTACGTGATCAATTCCGGTGGCCTGATCTATGTCGCACTGCATCATCAGGGGCAAAGCCCGGGCAACATCACCGCGCATCTGTCTCAGATCGGCACGCGGCTGACCGAGGTGTTCGCCCATGCGCAAGCTGAAAAGCGCTCACCCGCGCGGGTGGCGGATGAGCTGGCAGAACGGCTGCTGGACATGGAGTGAATCGCCTTCGTGGCAAATCTGCCTCAACTGGCTGAAGCCAAAGTCGCTGGGCTGATTACTCAGCCTGCTCCGCCGCGGGTGCCAGCTCGTTGAGGGCAAGGGCGTTGCTCTTGAAAGCGGCAGCGAAGACGGCGCGGTTCTTCGCCATGAAAATACTGGCGTCTTCAGCGTGTTTTTCGGAGAGCCCGGCGACGTTCTTCATCAGCACATCGGTGAGCAGCTCTGCCAGTTCCAGCATCTGATCATGGGCATCGGCGAGTTTGCGGTCCACGAACGTAGTCTCCAAATCACGGGTACTGCGGTAAAGGGTTTCAACAGCCATTGTTGGCCTCGTCGTCATTTCCAGAGTTGTAAGGGATCAGCCCGGGCGCTCAACGCTTCGGCCGACGGATGATGCAAAGACAGCGTGCTCCGTCTTTTTACTGTGTATTTATACAGTGCGCAGCATAGGTGAATCGCCTCGGCTTGGGTAGGGGGTGAGCGCTCACTTTTTTTACCAGGCGCAGCCTTGCGACATCTGGTCACGTTCTCAACCTTAGCCGATGGCCCTATTAATGCTTGCCTACAACCAGGCTGCGCACGGGCAAATCGTCATGCGCGCGGCGCATCATCCCGTCCGGATCACCCAAGGAAGTACATCGTGAACATCAACGCGGCCAACGCCCTGCGTCGACAGATCCACCGCTGCGCTCAATCGCAGCGCTCGTTATGAACACTTTTGTTTTGGTCAGGGGAGGTGAGGGATGGCTGGTGTGAGATGGGCAGATCGAATGCGGGCGAAGCTTCACGGCGGCGCCAACAGCCTGGGTAATCTGGCCGTTGAAGCGTTTCACTATCTGGCGCTGTTCGGTATTGGGGCGGTCACCGCATACGCCGCTATAAAAGCGTTCATCGGCATGCTCGGGCAGGACTACATCGCGGTGGACGATATTCTGCTGTTGTTCATCTACCTCGAACTGGGCGCGATGGTCGGCATCTATTTCAAGACCAACCACATGCCGCTGCGCTTCTTGCTCTACATCGGGGTGACCGCTTTGATTCGCTTGCTGATCAGCGACGTGTCGCATCACAAAGCGCCGGATTTGGGGATCATTTATGTCTGCGGCGGCGTGCTGTTGCTGGCGTTCTCGATTTTGGTGGTGAGGTATTCCTCGTCGAGGTATCCGTCGGTGCAGGAGAAAGTGGAGTAGGGATGGGATGAGTCCTTATTGTTTAGGACTCATCTACCGTTTGCCCGGCATAGGTCTTGGCTTTTGGTAGGTATGCGGTTAGCAGCCAACGCCGAGAAGTCACGGTACGTTTCCGCAGCGTTCATATCGGTCCACGATTGCCCGGATATAGCTCTTTTACATTCTTGCCTTTTTAGCAATTTCTTCTACCATTTTGAGCATGTCACGGCCTTCGATAAGTTCTATATAGAAATTGCTATACGCTCCAGAGAGATCACGATATTTTCGGAGGTTTGATTCATCCATAATTCGATGACCTGGTATGTCTCGTGCTTCGACCTGGGTATTAATCTCACCTCGCTCGGCGGCCGATATTAAAGGCTCCATATGCTCATACAACGCGAGTGCTGCCGGTTCCTTTTCTTTATACCGTTCTAATTGCTTGCGTAACTCGATTGCGGTCTGTTTCAGCGCTAGTATGTCCATACTGATTCCTAATTGTCGATTTCGCCAATGAGCTTTGCTGCGGACCATTCTTGCCGATTAGGCACTAAATATTGTGCCGCCCCGCCTGTTCTGGTGATTCTCCCGCCGAATTCCACTGTCGGTGCAACCGTGCTCTTGAAAACTTCGGTGGGCTGCAGTGGCGTAATTTCAAACACGTGATATCTAGCATTTTCACTCGTAACCGGTAAGCCGAGTGCATCCGCTAGAGTTTTATCGGATTTAGCCGCCGCTTGCAATTCTTCCATTGTGGTGAAGAATGGTGAGTAGGCAGAGACGCTTTCTTCTGTCACAGGTACGATTTTCACAAGCGGTGTTGTAATGCTGGTGGTGACCGGTACGGTACTTCCTGAGGCTACATGACTGATGGCTCTTTCCAAAATATCTGGAAATGGTAACTCAGGGTCTGCCTTTGCGATTTTAGCTATATATTTTTGTCCGTCAACGCTTTGCAGATAATCACGGACCTGCTGGTTACTTAAGCCCTTTGGCTCAAGTGTCTTCACAGAGTTTCGTTTATGCTCGACTGACACGAACTCTGGGTCTTGCTTGGCGTAAAAGTCACGCATTTTACTTTCCCGCGCCAGCTGCTCGACTGAAGTGACCCCCCTGATCTGTAATTCAGGATGTCCCAAAAGGTTCTCTTCGTTTTTTGTGAGCCATTCAACGATTGGTTTGCTGGAAACATCTGCTCGTAGCTTGGCACTCCTCGTCGCGATACTTTCCAAACTGTTGGATACCCCCGCTCTCATCTGCCCTCGAGTGAGATAAGTGACAATAGCCATCAGTAATAGCAAGACCAATTGCTCTTGCCCTTGGGCCAGCAGCCGAGCTGCGCGCTCTATGCGGTCTTGGATCATCGCAGCGGAACCGCCAGTGGGGTCAAGGCCTGGATCTTTCAAGCCGTCTTCAGCTTGCCACGCAGTGCATAGCCCTTCGTATATCGTCGATAGGCATGGCCCGATACCTGCCGAGAAATAACCAGCGATTGCATATAACCCAAGCGCTGCCATGATCAAGTTTCCGACCTGCAACCCTACACTTGCGCCGATTGCCGCACCGGGCAAGGCTCCAGCACCTAAAGCAAGTGAGCCGGCTGCGCCACCCATCGCAGCTCCCATCATTACGCTGCCGCCCACGATCATCACAACTTCCTGCAACAGCTTAATCAACTCCGGCAGAATTTCCTCAATATTGATCGACGCCCATTTGCGCCGAATGTTCATCTGCATGATGGGGGAGGATAAGTCCAGCGCGTGGCGAACATTATCGATCCTATGCCCACTCACGTATCCGTAGGCTTGAGTTGCGCCGTTACTGATGCGGCGGGTGAAGCCGTTCCAGCCGTCATCAACGCCCTGAGTCAGCTCACTGAATTTTTGGTCGAGGTTTCGCTCCATGTCGCCCCAGCCAGGTAAATTAGCGAAAAAATCCATTTAGCGGTTAGGTCTCCATTGTTGGGCGGCATTTACGCCCAGATGGTGGCCCGACAGGACCACGGCATGCCGCTAATTTAGGACTACAGCCGCAAGAAGACAACTGAGAGTGGATCCTGTCCTTCGCCATTAGCGCTACGACCAGTGATGCTTCAAGCAGTCGGCAGGTTGCTGCAGCGGCGACCGAGATACTTTGCAAGATGGGATGGTCGTTCGGTACAAACTTGCCTCTCCCTTGTAATCGCCGCTTGCAATCAGCGAGCTGTTTTACGATGAGCTATCCACCAGCGAATCCAAAAAAAATGCCCCGTCTAAACGGGGCATTTTCACGTGCGAAGAACGGTCAGTTCACCCACACCCCAACATGGTAATGCCAGCCATCGCCTCGACTTTCCCAGTACGGATGTTGATAACGATAGCCAGGCCGTACCGCTTCCCAGTGGCCGTGTTCGGCGACGTAGCGGTTGCCGTTCCAGCGCCAGTAGCCGCGGGACCAGACATAGCCCGGGCGCGGAGCCGGTTCTTCTTCGATGACGCGCACGGGCGGCGCTTGTGGGGCGACGACTTCGACGTATTCGGCGCGGGGCGCGGGTCGGTCGACCACTCGGCGTTCGTGCACCACTCTTTCTTCCACGCAGCCGGTCGCGAGCGCCAGCGCGCCAATCAGCGCTATGTATCGTAGAGACATATCGTCACCTCAGACTTGTCCAGACTCTGCTGCTCGCCGTTGTTGTGTAACGGGGCAGCCGGCTTGCTACAGGTTTGTTGCTACAGGTTTGTTGTAGCAGGTGCTTTCTGTCTGAGGGCTGAATCGGCGGGCATTACAGGGACGTTGGCGATCGTCGGCGGGGGACGGAGCGGGTTGAGAATGATGCCGCGAAAAGACTGCGCTGGAGAGGCAATCACTATCGCCTCATGCCCTGCGCATCAAAAAATCAGAGGCCGGCAGTCAACTGCGGACGGCCGAGGAAGCGGGTTCGGGTAGGCGGAGGCGAGAGTTGTTTGAGGTCGCCATCCGTCATGGCCGCCAGGATCTTGATGGCGCTATGGCCTTGTTCGATGGCGATGCCGAACTGGATGCTTTCGATCAAACGGCGCAGCCGCTTGGGCGAGTTGCGTTGCTCGGCACTGATCAGCCGTTTGGCGACCACACCTGACTCATTCGACAGCGTCAGCATGAGGGTCCCGTCGAGGCCCTGGATACTCAGGTTGACCCGGTAGTCGGGATGGAAGGCGTCGGTGATCAGTTGAAAAGGGTTATCCATGGCCTGTTACCTGTTAACGATCTGCATGAATTGACTGGGGGTGAATCCCTTTAGTTCTCGAAGCCGATCAACGGTTAATGATTCCTGCCCTGGCCGCGCTCGCTGAAATCGCGGTGATTTCCATCAGTGGTCCGTTGAAACGTCGTCGTATTGAGCGAGTCACTGCGTCCGAGGCCAGCAGGCCTGCGGCGTGCAGGTGAGGTGTAAGCTCGACGATACAAAGCTTGCAGGGTTTGGGCCACAACGGACGAAAGGTGTAAATGGTCCCGATCGCTGGACCCAAGGGCCCGGAAACGAGAAGCAGGTCATGGTTTCAGCGTCCGTCTTGTACTGGCCAAGGGCTTGGCCCATTCCCGCTCGGCACCATTTGCGCGCCTCATGCGTTCTTTGTGTGCGAAAGGTCGGCCACTTGAATCGGCCACCCGTTTAGCGCGGCTCACCATTCAAGCGCTGGTTGCCTAATGACGGCGCAAAAAAAAGGGCGGGCCCGTTTCCAGGCTCGCCCCTCTTTCAGTCGCTCAGTGTTTCATAGCTGCTGCATCAGCCGTGCAACGCTTCGTCCTTCTCGAGAAATTCTTCTTCGAGCAACGCGTCAGCACTGACCGGCTCGTCATCCAGATCGCTTTCAATCACCGGAGCCGCGCCGCGTTTGTTGCCGCGCAGTTTTCCGAAAAGATGTTCCAGGGCGTGGTCCAGTTTGACCGCTGCGCCATCCACTGCCTGATCGATCGAATCGGCCTTGTGGGTCACAGAAATGGGTTGGTGTCCTTTTGGCCGGGCTTCCATCTGGCAGCGGATGTCATGCGGGCCTGGCTTGTCGCCGTTTTCGTCGTTGATGTGGACCTCAACGCGGGTCAGATCCTCTTCGTATCGTTCGAGCGTAGTTTCAACCGTGGTTCGTACCCACTCCTCCAGACGGACGCTGTTTTCGATGTGGTTATCGCTGTTGACCTGGATTTGCATAGTTCTTCCCTTACTTTGGCTTGCTCGGGAGAGTCTGGACGAGGTGTTTTTCGTCTGCCCTCATTCACAGTGTTGGCGCCGATCCCCGAACAATTCAACCCCTTGGAACCGAGAATATATTTCGCGAAAGGGGGAACTCGACCGGCAAGTCCAGTTTTGCTGGGCCGCGCCTTTTTGGGGGCAACCTTCGGCCGCTGCAGATTTGTTGCGAGATTCGTCGGACATCTTTTGCGCATGAGAATATTTATCATTAATATCGCGCCTCGCATCCTCCCCCAGCCCGTGCCTGAATCATGATCGATCCGCCTCCTTCCTTGAACTCAGCGTGCCAGGACCTCGACCACGAGGCTCCGAAGGCTGCACGCGCGCGGTTTCTGGAGGTGTTTCTGTCCCAGCGTCCGCAAATGGAGGCGCTGGTCAGCCGTAGGGTGGGTTGCCGGGCGACGGCGGCGGATCTGGTGCAGGACTTGTTTCTCAGGTTCTGGCGGCGTCCGCTGGTGCAGGTCGAGGAGCTCAACACCTACCTGCTGCGCTGTGCTGGCAATATCGCCATTGACCATCTGCGCAATGAAAGCACCCGCGCCCGGCTCAGCGATGAGCGGCTGCCGGAATCGCACTGGGCCGAGACTGACGAACCCCAAGCGGCGCTGGAAGCAAGCAACGATCTGCGCCACATCGAGACGGCGTTGCGCGGATTGCCGGAGAAAACCCGGCAGATTTTCCTGCTCAACCGAATCCACGGGCGCAAGTACGCCGAAATCGCCAGGGCCATGGGCCTTTCGCAGAGTGCCGTGGAGAAACACATGATGCGCGCCCTGCAGGTCTGCAAGGCGAGCATCAATCAGGACGTCACTCGGGTTGCGCCGCTTGCCGGGAAACCCGGGGGCATACGCCGATGAATACCGTTCCTGATCCGACTGCCGATCCCCATACCATGGCCCTGAATTGGCTCAGTGTGTTGCACAACCAGCCGACGATTGCCGATCAGGCGCGCTTCAGCCGCTGGCTGCACGCTGATCCCGCTCATGCCGAAGCGTACGCCCAGGCTCAGGTCGTGTGGGAACTGAGCGAAGAGCCTGCCGCCACACTGGCCAGCGAAGACGCCGCCGCACTCAATGCCTTGCTGCGGAAAATGAACGCACCCAAGCCGCGCAGGCTGCCGCGCAGGGGAGCGGCGCTGGCGATGGCGGCGTGTCTGGTGCTGATGATCAGCGCGGGGCTGGGCTGGAATCCCCAGCGCTGGGCAGAGGACTTGAATGCCGATTATGTGTCGGCGCCGGGGCAGGTCCGGACGTTGATCCTGTCAGACGGGTCGCAGGTAACGATGGACGCCGACAGCGCAATCGCCGTGCATTTTGGCGACGGAGAGCGGCACGTCGAGTTGCGCCGTGGCGCCGCATTCTTTCAAGTTACTCACACTGGCGAGCCGTTTGTGGTCGATGGCGGACGCGGCGAAACCCGGGTGCTGGGCACGCAATTCGAAGTACGGCTGCAGCCGCCTGGTGCGCAAGTCACTGTGCTGTCGGGACGTGTTGGGGTCAAAGCGGCCGCCGATGCCCCGCAGCAGATCCTGACGGCAGGTCAGCGGGTCCGTTATGACCGTGAGCGAACCGGCGCTCCGCAGTCTGTCGACAGCGAAAGCCAGTTGGCCTGGCGTCAGGGCTGGCTCAATTACGCCCGCGCCCCCCTCGCTGATGTGATCAGCGACCTGAACCGTTATTACCCGGGCCGGATCATTTTGCTCAACGACCAACTGGCCGCGAAGACCATCAGCGGCAGCTTCCCGAGCCGCGATCCGCAGGCCGTGCTGGCGGCGTTGAAATCCGTGGTTGGTTTTGAGCAATACGAAGCGCTCGGGCGGGTCATTGTGATCCGTTGATCGCAGGCGAGTTGTTGAGGTGTATCGCATTCAAACGGGGTGATCGATGTGAGAAGTGGGTTTGGCTTTTCGGTGATAGCGGTCTGGAGCGCCTGCGCTCAGGCAGCCGCGCCGGCCTACGACTTTTCGATTCCGGCCAAACCGCTGTCCCAGTCGCTCAGGGATTTCAGTCGAGTCACAGGGCAGGGGGTTATTTACACCCAGGACGTGCCGTACGCGGTGGATGCCCCGGCATTGATGGGCTCGTTCAGTGCGGAACAGGCGTTACGCATTCTGCTGGGCACGTCTGGCCTCACATTCCGCCGTGCCACAGACGACACCTTCACGCTGCAATCCCGCCCCGTCGAGGGTGCGGTCACCCTTGGCGCGACGCAGATCGACTCCACTCTCAGTGCCGTTTACAGCTATCAGCCGCCTGCAGTGACATCGGTGATGCGCAGCGCGACACCGCGCCTTGAAACCCCGCAGGCGGTCAGCGTTGTTCCGGCGCAGGTGTTGAGGGATCAGGCGCCGCGCAATCTCGACGATGTGCTGGCCAACGTGAGTGGCGTAACCCAGGGCAACACCCTCGGCAGCACACAGGACACGCTGATGAAGCGGGGTTTTGGCGAGAATCGCGACGGTTCGATCATGCGCGACGGGATGCCGGTGGTGCAGGGCCGCAACCTCAATGTCACCGCCGAGCGCGTCGAAGTTCTCAAGGGCCCGGCGTCGCTGTTGTATGGCATTCAGGACCCGGGCGGGGTGATCAATGTGGTCAGCAAGCGTCCGCAGCTACAGTCGGCCAACTCGCTGACGGCACGGGGTTCAAGCTACGGCGCAGGCAAAAACGGCAGCGGCGGAACGTTCGATAGCACCGGCGCGATTGATGGCGCTGAAGGGGCGTCCACCGGGCTGGCATACCGCTTGATCGTTGACCACGAAGACGAAGATTACTGGCGCAATTACGGCGTACACCGTGAATCGCTGATCGCGCCATCGCTCGCCTGGTATGGCGATGACACCGAGGTGCTGGCGTCCTACGAACACCGGGAATTTCTCTCACCGTTTGATCGCGGCACGGCAATCGATCCTCGCACAAACCGTCCGTTGAACATCCCCGCGACCCGGCGTCTGGACGAGCCCTTCAACACAATGGAAGGGCGCTCGGACCTGTATCGATTCGAGGTCGATCACACCTTCGACGACACCTGGAGAGGCCACCTCGGTTACAGCTACAACCGCGAGACCTACGACGCCAGTCAGGTGCGCGTGACCGCCGTCGATCCGGCCACCGGCACGCTGACCCGCTCCATCGACGGGACCGGCAACGCCCTGAGCACCGATCGCTTCACCACGCTCACGTTGAGCGGCGACACCTCGCTGGCGGGGTTGCGGCACGAGGTGCTGATGGGCGTCGACGACGAATACCGCAAAGTCGCGCGCGGTGAGCTGATCCGCCAGAAAAGCCAGAGCACGTTCAGCTACGTGAATCCGGTGTATGGCCAGGAAGCGGAGGGCACTCAGGTCAGTGCGGCGGACAGCCATCAGCTCGATATCCTGCGCAGCGACTCGGTGTTTGCTCAGGACTCCGTGCACCTCACCGATCGCTGGATTTTCGTCGCGGGCGCGCGTTATCAAGTGTTCGATCAGCAGGCTGGCAAAGGCTCGCCGTTCACGCGCAATACCGATTTGAACGGGCAAAAGTGGATTCCCCGAGCGGGCCTCGTTTACCGCTACAGCGATGAGCTTTCGTTGTATGGCAGTTACACCGAGGCGTTCAAGCCCAACTCCAGCATCGCTGCGCTGGCGGGGGGCACCGTGCTGGATTCGGCGACGCTGCCCGAAGAATCGAAAGCGTGGGAGCTGGGTGCCAAGTGGGATTCCTCAGATGGCGTCAGTGCGACGCTGGCGCTGTTCGACATCAGAAAGCGCAACGTGCTGGTGGCGAATTTTGACTCACTGACGGCAGACACGGTGTACACCACGGCGGGTCAAGTGCGCTCGCGGGGCCTGGAGCTGGACGTTAGCGGGCAGCTTTCAGAACGCTGGAGCCTGATTGGCGGTTACGCCTTCACCAACGCCTGGGTGGTTGAAGACCCGACCCTGCAAGGCAACCGCTTACAGAACGTACCCCGGCACAGCGGCTCGGTTTCGGCGGTGTATGACTTTGGCGCGGTGCTGGGCGCAGATCGGCTGCGGACGGGAGCGGGCGCCCACTACGTCGGCGAACGCCCGGGCAATCCGGACAATGATTTTGATCTGCCCGGCTACACCGTCGCCGATGCGTTCGTGACTTACGAAACCCGTCTGGACGGGCAGAAAGTGAAGTTTCAGCTGAACGTGAAAAACCTCTTTGATCGCACCTACTACAGCTCGGCGGTGAGCCGTTATTTCGTGTCCCTGGGGGATTCACGGCAGGTGGTGATCGCGACGACGCTGGAGTTTTAACGCGACTCAAACGCAGCCCGGTATTCGCCCGCCGTCGCGCCGACTGACTGTTTGAACCGGTTGCTGAAGTGGCTGGCACTCGCGAAGCCGCATTCCAGGGCGATCTCGCCTAACGGCTTGCGGGTCGAGCGCAGCAGTTCGCGGGCTCGGTTGAGGCGTCGGGCGAGCAGGTATTGATGGGGCGGCAGGCCGAAGCTTTCGCGGAACATCCGCGCGAAGTGGTATTCCGACAACGCGCACATGCCCGCCAATTGCCCGAGGCTTAACGGCTCGGCCATGTTCAGCTCAATGAACTCCACCAAATGCCGTCGCAGGTGCGGCGCCAGCCCGCCTTTCAAGCGCAACCCTTCACGCAGCCCGACCTGGCGCAGAACCATGTGGTCGAGCAGCTCATGGGCCAGGCTGCTGGTGAGCATGCGCTCGCCGGGCTCTCGCCAATCCATGCGGATCAGGCGATGAAAACGCTCGGCCTGCAGCGGATCATCCAGAAACGTGTGCTCCTGCAACGCCAACTGGCGTGGCTCGCGATCCAGCAGCGTGACGCAGTTGAGGGCGAACTGTTCGGGGCTGATATACAAATGCGCCAGACGGATTTCACCGTTCACCACCCAGGAGGACTGATGGCCGGCGGGCAGCGTGCAGATCTTGTCCGGAGCGCCTTTCTTGCCCGGCTGATCGCGGCGGAATGTTCCCGTGCCGCCGTCGATGTAGCACGACAGCGTGTGGTGCGTCGGCGCATGGTAGTTCTGCGCGTCATGACGGTTGTTCCACAGCGCCGCCATCACCCCGTCGCCCAGAGGCGCGCACTTCTCCAGCTGCGCGTGGGGCGAGCTGTTCAGGGATTGAAAGACCTGGATGGTTTCGAGTGACGACATGGGGACTCCTCTGCGCCTCGCATCCTACTCCGAGCGCTGCCCCCTGCCAGCGGGGTGACGATCAAATGCGCAAGTTTCTGCAAGTGAGGGCAGACCCGCGCCGCCAGACTGAGGCCTCACTGGGGAGCTCGACATGAACATCACGCTGTATCTGCTGACCGTTTTAATCTGGGGCACGACCTGGATCGCCTTGAAACTGCAACTGGGCGAGGTCGCCATCCCGGTGTCGATCGTCTACCGCTTTGGCCTCGCGGCGCTCATCCTCTTCGCCTTGTTGCTAGGGACCGGGAAACTGCAGAAGGTCAATCGCCGCGGGCAGCTCATCTGCCTGGCGCAGGGGCTGTGCCTGTTCTGCGTAAATTTCATGTGCTTCTACACCGCCAGCCAGTGGATTCCGACCGGTCTGGTGGCGGTGGTGTTTTCCACTGCGACATTGTGGAACGCGCTCAACGCCCGAATCTTCTTCAAGCAGCAAATCGCGCGCAACGTCGTGTTGGGCGGCACGCTGGGGCTGATGGGGCTGGCGTGCCTGTTCTGGCCGGAATTGGCCGGGCACAGCGCCAGCCGCGAGACCTTGATCGGTCTAGCGCTGACCCTGCTCGGCACGCTGTGTTTCTCTGCGGGAAACATGCTCTCCAGCCTGCAACAGAAGGCCGGCCTGCGTCCGCTGACCACCAATGCCTACGGCATGCTGTATGGCGCGACGATGCTGTGCGTGTATTGCCTGCTGAGCGGCACGCCGTTCGGGTTTGAGTGGAACGCGCGGTACATCGGCTCGCTGTTGTATCTGGTGGTGCCGGGATCGGTGATTGGCTTTACCGCCTATCTCACCCTGGTCGGCCGCATGGGCCCGGAGCGCGCGGCGTATTGCACGGTGCTGTTCCCGGTGGTGGCGTTGAATGTATCGGCGTTCGCCGAAGGCTATCAATGGACCGCCCCCGCGCTGATGGGGCTGGTGTTGGTGATGGCGGGGAACGTGCTGGTGTTCAGGAAGCCCAGGGTGATTGTGCCTGTGGGGGCGAAGCTGGCTTAAGGCGGGCTGAAACCTTTGATTGTTCCCACTGGGACCGTGGGAACGATCGTCACAGTGAGCTCAGCCCTTCCACACCTGCGCATTCACCAGGTCCTGCGGCTTCTCGCCCAACAGCGCGGCGCGCAGGTTGGCGTAGGCGCGGTCGGCCATGGCCTGACGGGTTTCGTCAGTCGCCGAGCCGATGTGAGGCAGCGTTACCGCATTGCTCAGCGCAAACAGCGGCGATTCAGCCAACGGCTCTTTCTCGTAGACATCCAGGCCGGCGCCGCGAATCGTGCCGTCCTGCAGCGCCTTGATCAGCGCCGGCTCGTCGACGATCGGGCCGCGCGCGATGTTGACCAGAATCGCGCTCTTCTTCATCAGTGACAGCTCACGGGTGCTGATCATGTGCTGGGTCTTTTCGCTGAGCGGCACCACCAGGCAGACGAAATCCGACTCGGCCAGCAACTGATCCAGCGTACGGAATTGCGCGCCCAATTCCTGCTCGATGGCGGTCTTGCGGCTGTTGCCGCTGTACAGGATCGGCATGTTGAAGCCCAGACGACCCCGCCGTGCGACTGCCGCGCCAATATTGCCCATGCCCACAATGCCCAGCGTCTTACCGTAGACGTCGGTGCCAAAATGCGGCGCCTCGATGCTGCGTTTCCAGTGACCGGCTTTGGTGTAGGCGTCCAGTTCGGCGACGCGGCGGGCGCTGCCCATGATCAACGAGAAGCCCAGATCTGCCGTGCTTTCCGTCAGCACGTCGGGGGTGTTGGTCAGCATGACGCCGCGTTCGGTGAGGTAGTCGACGTCGTAGTTGTCGTAACCGACCGAAATGCTCGACACCACTTCCAGCTGCTTTGCATTCTCCAGTTGTTCGCGCCCCAGCTTGCGGCCAGCGCCGATCATGCCGTGGCTGTGGGGCAGGGCTTCGTTGAACTGCGCGTTCAGATCACCCTTTTTCGGGTCGGGGATGATCACGTTGAAGTCTTGCTGCAGGCGCTCGGCCATTTCCGGAGACACGCGGCTGAAGGCAAGGACGGTCTTTTTCATCGGATAGCTTCTCTCGGCAGTTCAGAAGGGCATTGCGTAGCACGCTAACATTCTTGCCGAGGGATTGGCGAGGTGGATGGATACGTTGCCAGGTGGGGCGGAGGGTTAAACCGTCTCCGGCAATACATGGGTCTGCAGGTCCGCTTCATGGGCGGCCATGATTTCCGGCAGCGAGCCGCGCAGGTATTCGACCCAGGTTTTGATCTTCGCATCCAGGTACTGCCGCGACGGGTAGATCGCGTACAGGTTCAGCTCGTGGGACCGGTACTGCGGCAACACCCGCACCAGCGAGCCGTTACGCAATCCTTCGATGGCCGAGTAGATCGGCAGAATCCCGATGCCCATGCCGCTGCTGATCGCCGCCTGCATGGCGTCGGCCGAATTCACCAGAAACGGCGAGTTGCCGATGGTCACGGTTTCTTGGCCTTCGGGGCCGTCGAACGCCCACTTTTCCAGGGGGAACACCGGGCTGACCAGACGCAGGCAAGCATGGTTGAGCAAATCAGCCGGCCGGTGGGCCATGCCGAACGCCTTGATGTAGGCGGGCGAGGCACAAACGATGCTGTAGGTGATGCCCAGTCGCTGGGAGACGAAGCCCGAGTCCGGCAGCTCGCTGGCGAGCACGATGGACACGTCGTAACCCTCTTCGAGCAGGTCCGGGACGCGGTTGGTCATGGTCAGGTCGAACGAGACGTCCGGGTGATTGCGCCGGTAGCGGGCAATCGCGTCGATGACGTAATGCTGGCCCACGCCGGTCATCGAATGGACTTTCAGCTGCCCGGCCGGACGCGCATGGGCGTCGCTGGCTTCGGCTTCCGCCTCTTCGACGTAACCGAGAATCTGCTCGCAGCGCAGCAGGTAACGCTTGCCCGCTTCAGTCAGGGCGATGCGTCGCGTGGTGCGGTTGAGGAGCCGGGTCTGCAGGTGGGCTTCGAGGTTGGAGACAGCGCGCGAAACGTTTGCGGTGGTAGTGTCCAGTTGAGCGGCGGCAGCGGTGAAGCTGCCCGCTTGCGCCACGCAAGTAAAGGCGCGCATGTTTTGCAGAGTGTCCATTGGCCGTTCTCAGATGAGATAGCAAATTGTGACATGAAGTAACTGATCCATGTCAGCCATACCAAAGGATTATCTCCGGTTCCGTAACAAAGATTCGCAGAAGTCCCGGCTTATCGCCGGGCTAGACGCCCCCTAGAATCGCCGCATCATCGATTCCCCCTCCATTCAGGTAATTGCAGCAGTGCCGCGTCGTCTCGTCAGAGGGCTCAAATCCCTCAGTGTGTGCGCTTTAACGTTACTCATCAGCGGCTGCATCGGAACTGGCGGAATCGCCCCACAAGGCACAGCGTTGTCGCCCGACGCGCTGGCCACCGACGACGCCATCAAGGCGGCCGATAAAGACGCCCACTGGCCGGCCGGTCAGTGGTGGCGTGCCTATGGCGACGAACAACTCAATCGCTGGATCGAACTGGCCGCCATGGGCAGCCCCAGCCTGGCGATCGCTGCCGCGCGAGTGCGTCAGGCCAAGGCCATGGCGGGCATCGCGGAGTCGGCGGAATCCCTGCACGTCTCCGGCGACAGCAGCCTGAAACGGCACAACTGGCCGACGGATCAGTTCTACGGCCCGGGTGAGCTGTCGAACACCAGCACGTGGGACAACAACGCTTCGCTGGGCCTGAGTTATTCCCTTGACCTGTGGGGCCAGGAAAGCAATCACTCCGAACAGGCGCTGGACATGGCGCACCTGAGCGCGGCCCAGGAGCGTCAGGCGCAGCTGGAATTGCAGGACAACATCGTCCGCGCCTACATCCAGCTGTCGCTCAACTACGCCCAGCGCGACATCGCCGAAGCGACCCTCGCGCAACAGCAGCAGATCGTTGATCTGGCCCAGCGTCGTCTGAACGGCGGCATCGGCACCCATTTTGAAGTCAGCCAGGCGCAAACCCCGCTGCCCGAAACCCATCGTCAGATTGACGCCCTGGACGAGGCGATTGCCCTGAGCCGCAATCAGATCGCGGCGCTGGCGGGCAAAGGACCGGGCGAGGGCGCACGTCTGCAGCGGCCGACGCTGTCACTGAACGCGGCGTTGACGTTGCCCTCCGCGCTGCCCGCCGAATTGCTGGGGCAGCGTCCGGATGTGGTCGCCAGCCGCTGGCGAGTGGCGGCGCAGGCGCGAGGCATCGATGTGGCCCATGCCGGCTTCTATCCGAACGTTGATCTGATGGGCAGCCTTGGTTACATGGCCACTGGCGGCGGCATGCTGGCATTCCTCGCCGGCAAGAAATTCAACTACAGCGTGGGGCCGGCGATCACCTTGCCGATCTTCGACGGCGGACGTTTGCGTTCGGCGCTGGGCGTGGCGTCAGCGGGCTATGACGAAGCTGTCGCGCAGTACAACCAGACCCTGGTGATGGCGCTGAAGAGCATCTCCGATCAACTGATTCGTCGTGAGTCGATGGACAAGCAACAGCAGTTCGCCAATCAATCAGTGGCCGCCGCGCAGAAAACCTACGACATCGCGATGGTTGCCTATAAACGCGGCCTGACCGATTACCTCAATGTGCTCAACGCGCAGACGTTGTTGTTCCATCAACAGCAGGTGCAGCAACACGTCCAGGCTGAGCGCATGACGGTGCATGCTGAGCTGGTGGTGGCGCTGGGCGGCGGGTTGATGGCCGGCAATGATTCCCCCACACCGGAGAAAACCGCCGTGCCTAAAACGCCGGCGTCGCTGGCGGTGTTTGATCAATGAAACGCTCCGGCAGGGCCTGGCGATGAACGCCGCTTTTAACTGGCTCAAATCACTGGAGTGGCGTCGCGGCCTCAACGATTGGGCGCGCAGCGATGGCGTGACGTGGATCTACATCAGCAAGGTGCTGACTGCGGCATTCCTGACCTACTGGATCGCCATGCGCCTGGAGCTGCCGCAGCCGCGCACGGCCATGATCACTGTGTTCATCGTGATGCAGCCCCAGAGCGGTCAGGTGTTCGCCAAGAGTTTCTACCGCTTGCTCGGCACGCTCGCCGGCTCCGTGGTCATGGTCACGCTGATGGCGCTGTTCGCGCAAAACAGCGAGCTGTTTCTCGGCAGTCTGGCGATCTGGGTCGGCTTCTGCTGCGCCGGCGCCGCACGCTATCGCAACTTCCGCGCCTACGGTTTTGTGCTGGCCGGCTACACCGCCGCGATGACCGGGCTGCCAGCGCTCGCTCACCCGGACACCTCGTTTATGGCCGCCATGTGGCGGGTGCTGGAAATCTCCCTCGGCATCGTCTGCTCGACACTGGTCAGCGCCGCGATCCTGCCGCAAAGCGCCGGCGCGGCGATGCGCAACACCTTGTATCAGCGCTTTGGCACCTTCGCTCAGTTCGTCATCACCGGCCTGCGCGGCGAGAGCGATCCGGCGTCGTTCGAGGCCAGTAACGTGCGCTTCATCGCCGATGCCGTAGGGCTCGAAGGCCTGCGCGCGGTCACCGTGTTCGAAGACCCGCACATGCGCCGCCGCAACGGTCGATTGAATCGCCTGAACAGCGAATTCATGACCATCACCACGCGCTTCAACGCCCTGCATCAGTTGCTCGAACGCCTCCGTCGGCGGGGCGTGACGCCAGCTGTTCAGGCCATCGAGCCTGGCCTGAATGCGCTGACTGGATTGCTGGAGCCCTTCGCCGGGCGCGCGCTGACCAACGCCGACGCCGCACTGCTCGCCAATCGGTTGAGCGTGTACAAGGCCGACCTGCCCGACCACGTGCGCAGCCTGCGGGCCGAGTTCGTCAAGACCGAGCCCAGCGACGCCGACCTGCTGGATTTCCATACCGCTTACGAGTTGCTGTATCGCTTCGTCGACGACATGCACGACTACGCCCAGACCCATGCGTCTTTGGCCGATCACCGCCATGCGCGGGAGAAATGGGTCGAGCCCTTCGTGTCCACCACCAGTTGGCTGTCTTCGCTGGCCTCCGGCGTGCGCGCGACCTTTATTCTCGCGGTCATGTCGGTGTACTGGGTGGCCACGGCGTGGCCGAGCGGCGCGTCGATGACCCTGGTGTCCGCCGCCACGGTGGCGCTTTCCGCGACGACATCGAACCCGAGGCGCATGTCGTTTCAGATGGCGTGCGGGACCTTTCTGGGTGCGCTGCTGGGGTTTTTCATCACCTTTTTCGTGCTGCCGCGCATCGATGGTTTTCCGCTGTTGTGCATGGTGCTGGCGCCGGTGTTCGTGTTCGGCACGTTCCTGACCACGAGGCCGCAGTGGGTCGGCTACGGGCTGGGGCTGCTGATTTTCTTCAGCATCGGTTCGGCGCCGGACAACCTCACGGTCTACAACCCCTATGCGTTCATCAATGACTACATCGCCATGGTCCTCGGCATGCTGTTGTGTGCGGCGGCGGGGGCGATCATTCTGCCGCCGAACAGTCGCTGGCTGTGGCAGCGGCTGGAAGGCAACCTGCGCCGACAAGTGAGCTTTGCCATCAGCGCGCCGCTGCGCGGGATTCGTTCCAGTTTCGAAAGCCGTACGCGCGATCTGATGCATCAGGCCTACGGCCTGGCCGCCGGTAAACCCGAGGTGCAACGCAACCTGCTGCGCTGGATGTTCGTGGTGCTGGAGATCGGCCACGCGATCATCGAGTTGCGCCGCGAGCAGGACATTCTGCCGGTGCACCCGAGTTACGCCGAATGGCAGCCCTGGCGGCAGGCGATTCGCGCCATGGGCCGCTCGTTGATTCGTCTGTTCATCCAGCCCGATCCCCACAATCTGGCGCGCAGCCTGTCGGCCGTCGATCACGCCATCATCTGCGTGCAGAACACCGACGAGCCCTTTGCTCCGCACTTCGACACCTCGGCGTTGCGCCGGGTGAAAAGCTACCTGCACTTCATCCGCACCTGCCTGCTGGACCCGCAATCGCCGCTGGCAGGTGCTCCGTCAGAGCCGGCGTCTGTGGCCTCGCCGCAAGGACAACTCAATGCCTCGTGAACTCGCCTTCCATGGCGTTTACATGCCGACGGTGACCGTCATGTTTCTGGTCGCCATGGTGCTTTCCTGGGCGCTGGACCGCTTCATGTCCGGGCTCGACCTCTACCGTTTCTTCTGGCATCCGGCGCTGCTGCGTCTGAGCCTGTTCAGCTGCATTTTCGGCGCCATGGCGCTCACTGTTTACCGTTGAGGCACGTTGGTTGAGATGAAAAAGCTCTTCAGTCTGATCGCGACTTTGTTGATTCTGGCCCTGGCCATCTGGATCGGCCGGCTGCTGTGGATTCACTACATGGACACGCCGTGGACCCGCGACGGCCGGGTGCGCGCCGACGTGATCAACGTCGCCGCCGATGTCAGCGGCGTGGTGATCGATGTGCCGGTGAAGGACAACCAGCCAGTGAAAAAAGGCGACCTGTTGATGCAGATCGACCCTGAGCATTATCAGCTGGCAGTGAAGCAGGCCGAGGCCATGGTGGCGTCGCGCAAGGCGACCTGGGAGATGCGCAAGGTCAACGCCAATCGACGCAAGGACATGGACGCCCTGGTGATCTCCGCCGAAAGTCGAGAAGACGCCGTCAATGTCGCCACCTCCGCCCAAGCGGATTATCAACTGGCGGTCGCGCAGCTTGAAGCCGCGCAATTGAACCTGCAACGCACCAAGGTGCTGGCCGCGGTGGACGGCTACGTCACCAACCTCAACGTGCATCGCGGCGACTACGCGCGCATCGGCGAAGCGAAGATGGCCGTCGTCGACAGGAACTCGTTCTGGGTGTACGGCTTCTTCGAAGAGACCAAGCTGCCCCACGTCAGGATTGGCGATCCGGCGGACATGCAGTTGATGAGCGGCGAGGTGATGAAGGGCCACGTCGAAAGCATCGCCCGCGCCATCTACGACCGCGACAACCCGGAGAGCCGCGAGCTCATCGCCGACGTCAACCCGACCTTCAACTGGGTACGACTGGCGCAGCGCGTGCCCGTGCGCATTCACCTGGATCAGGTGCCGGAAGGGGTGGTGCTGGCGGCGGGGATTACGTGCACGGTGATTGTGAATCCCGAAACGCAAGATTCAACGCGATAGCACGTTGAGCTGCGCGGTACGCCAGATGTGTCGCGCCGGAGGATGTAGGAGCGTGGCTTGTCCCGCGATCTGTTGCGCAGCGACAGTAATAACAGTGATTGCGGTGCATCAGTTATAACCGGGGCGCTTGGTCTTGCTTCCGCTTCGCGCCAGTTCGCGGGACAAGCCACGCTCCTACAGAAGCCGGCGGTGGCAGTCAGTATTTTTTATCCAGCTTAAAGCGCTTGCTCAGAATCCACTCCAGCACGGCCTTGGGCAGCAGCCGTTCCATCAGGGGCAACGCGCGGCTGCCGTTGCCGGAGCGCAATAGACGCGGTGGATGGCTGCGTTGCACGGCGTCGAGCACGTCGCGGGCGAAGTCGGCAGCGGGTGTCGGGTTGCCCTGTGACGCATTGGCCCGGGCGCGGATGCCTTCACGCCACGGCCACCACGGCGAATCCTGGTGAATCACCTGCTCGGCCTCGTGGCTGGCGTTTTGTGCGAAGTGGGTATCGATAGCGCCGGGCTGGACTTCCATCACCCGAATCCCGAAGGGTGCCAGTTCCATGCGCAGTGCTTCAGTCATGGCATGAACGGCGGCTTTTGACGCGCAGTACGCGCCCGCGAATGGGGTGACCAGCACGCCCGAAACGCTGCCGATATTCACCACCAACCCCTTGTTGCGGCGCAGCATTGGAAACAGCGCGCGCGTCACGCCGACCACGGAAAACACGTTGGTCTCGAATTGCCTGCGCATAGCATCAACCCCGCCATCCAGCAGCGGGCCAATGGCGCCGTAGCCTGCGTTGTTGATCAGCACGTCGAGCCCTTTGCCGTGTTGATCCAGCTCGGAAACCAGTCGATCAATCGCAGCGCTGTCATTGACGTCCAGGGCCACGGCACGAAAACCTGCCAGGGTCAGCGCCTGCACGTCGGCCGGCTTGCGTGCGGTTGTCCAGACATCATGCCCTGCCGCTTTGAACGTATTCGCCATGGCGCGGCCGATGCCGCTGGAACAACCGGTGATCAACACCACAGACATGGTTCAGTCCTTGGAAAAAGAGAAGGGCGGCGCTCAGCCGGAGAACGTGCCTTGCAGGCGTTCGGCACGAAACTCCAAGGTCTGCGGCCGGTAACCCGGACGCAGCGGCGGCATCGGCAAGCAATCCTGCCACTGACTGCCGGGCAACAAATCGCCCGGCCCGCGATAACGCGGCGCGGTGTACGTGTCTTCGGCCAGGTTGACGGTATCGCCCGGCGCGTAGGCTGCGATTTTCCAGCGCAGTTCGCTGAGCGAAACGGTGTTGCCGTTATCGATCAGTACCAGCAGCGGACGCCCCGTAGGACACTGTTGCGGCGCATAGTCCACGCGCAATTGCAGGCGCTCAAGGCGCTGTTCGTCGCGGCTGTCTTCCCAGACCACAAACGCCGCCACGACGCCCAGCCCGACTGCGGCAGCCAGGGAAACAGGCAACGCTTTGGAGGGATAGCGCAGAAGCAGGACCAGCCAGGTGAACAGGAGTACGGCGCCGAAAATCATCGTGTCGATCTCGCGATTGCAGATGAGGGCATCGTACCGAAAGGGGAGGGGGTTGGGCTAATGGATTGGGCTCAACCGAACCGCTCAGCGCAACCGTCCAGCCGGACCGGCGGTCAGTCAGAAATCCGCAGCCAAACTAGTCTTAGGGTATTTCCTGCAACGGATTGCACAGGTCATGGCTCACTCCTGCTCGCTACATACCCATACTCCGACACTCACGGTAATAGAGCCGCGCAGGCTACCTGTTCGTACGGTGTCCTTCTACGTGGCTCAAACGGATGCGCCCATGACCGCGCGGGTTGACCGCCTTGCCTATGACCCCGCAGGAAGGCAAACGGCGCGTTGGGACCCACGACTATGGGCTGCCGCCGATCTGGCATCGGACGCGACGAGCAATGTGAGTGTGGTCTTCTCGCTCAGCGGGGAGCGGCTGCTTTATGAGAGCGTCGATGCGGGGTGGCGCCTTCAATCAGTGGGGGAAGGCGGGCAGCGTGACGGGGGCTGGGACGGACGCGGAGTGGTTCAGCGGGTCGAATACGACAAGCAGCTGCGGCCGACTGCCTTGTTTGAAGAACAGGGCGCACGGGACGGTACGGCGCGAACCTGCGTCGAGCGCTTGAGCTATGGAGGGCCTGATGAGCATCACGCCAACCAATGCAATCAAATAGTCAGGCATTACGATCCGGCCGGTTCGCTGTGCAATACGTCGTTCGATATAAACCGGAATGTGCTCTTGCAGGCGCGGCGTTTTCTCAATGATCCGAACATGTCCAGTTGGCCGGACGCCGCCGAAGCTTGCGACCAGCTTCTGGAACCCGGAGACGGCGCCCGGATGGCCTGGCGATTCGCTCCCACAGGCGAAATGTCCGAACAGCGCGATGCCATTGGAAACACCCAGTTTTTTGCCCAGACCGTCGCCGGGCTGCTCAAGCAAACCCGCTTGCAGCTGGCCGGCCTGCCAGCGGAAACGCTGGTGGGCGATATTCAATACGACGCCTTCAATCGCGCGGTTTCAGAAACCGCCGGAAATGGCGTCGTCACCTCTGCGGCTTATTCAACACAAGACGCTCGTCTGGTGAACGTCCAGTCGACGCTTCCCGATGGAGAAAGACGGCAGGATCTGCGTTACGCCTACGATCCGGTCGGCAACGTGATCAGCATTGCAGATGCTTCGCTCCCTCAAAGCCATTTCGTCAATCAGCTCACCAAGTCCATCAGCACATTCACGTACGACACGCTGTATCAGCTCATCGAGGCCACCGGTCGAGAGCTGGCGTCGGTCAATCGAGGCCCGGATCTCTCGGTGTTCCAATCGCCGATCGACCCCTCCCGACTGACGAATTACCGACAGAACTACGAATACGATGCGGGCGGCAATTTGCTCAAGCGCAGTCACGTTGGCGTGCAAGATCATTCGCAATGGCTGGCGGTGGCCAACGGTAGCAACCGGTCTCTGGCTCAACTGACTGACACGCCGCCAACTGACGCCGAGATTGCTGCCGCATTCGATGCCAACGGTAATTTGCAGCGGCTGGCGCCCGGGCAAAACATTGAGTGGAGCCCGCGTAACCAGTTGCGCAGGGTAACCCTGGTGGCCAGGCCTTCGGGAGTGGATGACAGTGAGGTTTACGTCTATGACGCAACCGGCCTGCGTGTGCGCAAGATTCGGACGGTTCAGGCTAAAAATGTCGTCCATGTGAACGACGTACGCTATCTGCCGGGCCTGGAAATCCGCGCCAATAGCGCGACTGGCGAAACGCTGCACGTCATCACCGCTCCCGGCGGACGCAACGCGGTGCGGGTTCTGCATTGGGTAGAGGGCAAACCGGAGACGATAGACAACGATCAGACGCGCTACACGCTGAGTGATCATTTGGGGTCAAGCCTGATGGAGCTGGATCAGCAATGCCGATTGATCAGTCAGGAAAGTTATTACCCCTTTGGAGGCACAGCCTGGTGGGCAGGCCGATGCCAAATTGAAGCGCACTACAAAACCGTGCGTTATTCAGGAAAAGAGCGGGATGCGACCGGGCTTTACTACTATGGCCTGCGGTATTACGCACCGTGGCTGATGCGCTGGATCAATCCGGATCCGACGGGTGAACAAGGCGGGGTGAATCTGTTTTGCTTTTGCAGTAACTCACCGATCCGCTATCGCGACTCCCAAGGCGCAGCCCCTTACGATGTTCCTCAGGTCGTGGTGGTAGCCGCAGGAATGGGGGATTTCAGCCCGCAACAGCAGGCGAAGATGAGGCAGGCGCTGGACGCTGCAAGTTATCTGGTGGCTGGAACGCGTGATCAACTTCGCGAAGCGTCACCCCGCCGGGATGTAGTCAAGGCCTTCGACGCGACGTTTGGTGAACTGCCGGCATCCATTCGCTCTGAAACGATAGAGGGCGTCGTAGAAAGCCTCGACAGTTATAGGAACATGTTGACGGCATTCGGTAAGCCGCACGCGGACCTTGATATCGAGCTTTTTGACGGTCCATCCATGGTTAAGGGACGTACTTTACTGGCGGGAGAGTTCGAAGATGTGGTCAAGAGCTTCGGAGTTTCACGCACCCATCTTGAGCAGGATCATGTGCTCAATGTTGCCTGGACGTTGATCCATGAAACTTCTCATGCAGTCAATTTCACCGTTGATAGCCATTATTACGAGCAGCCGAGACTCGAGGCCGATGCTACCCCTGAGGCTGTCGGAGGCTGGAGCAGACAAATAAGAAGGTCCTTGTCGCGAGTTGTCAGATCAGGTCCTTACGAGAAGCATGGCAGTGCTCCTGTATACGAGACCAGCATGCAAGGTTTAACAGATGACGCGGCTAACCGGCATCAACGCAAGGCCACCTTTGTGGGGAATGGGAGCGTGAGATCCTCGCTGTTACGGATGAATGCAGACACTTTTCCCGCGTTGGTCAACGCCACCCGATTTCCTGAAAGATGGTTGCGCAGGCAGGTCTGACAAATAGGCCAACATTCAGTCATTTGGCGTGACTGAGGCCGGTCAGCTCAGGCATGTTCGTGTGCAGTTGGCAGGGAAACGGGGCAACGCTTTGGAGGGATAACGCAGAAGCAGGACCAGCCAGGTGAACAGGAGTACGGCGCCGAAAATCATCGTGTCGATCTCGCGAGTGCAGATGCGGGCATCGTACCGAGAGGGGGGGGGAGACCAAATTGCTGGTGTTGCCTTGACACGGTTAAAGAGATGCACTGAAACGGCGGAGCGGGCCTGTTCGTGAAAAGCGTCATGACATCCGATGCATGCCATCACCAGATAGAATGCATTCGCGCACAGGGGCGCGTCCTCAGATCCTGAGTCCACTGGCAAATATGGGGCAAACGCCCAACTCCCGTCAGAGCCGTCGAAGGCTGCAATTCAGTACGTAGCGCCTTCATTTCGACTGGCGTTGAGCGTTGAAGGGTTTGATTTAGTCGATAACTTCGTACGGTGCTGATTTTTCACCGTATCCATGCGCACCCTCGCCTGACTCGGCTGAATAATTTTCTTGCAGCACTATGAACTTGATCGTGATGTCGGGGCCGGCGTCGATGTCGGGGGCGGTGATTGCCGTCATTTCCTCCACTGTCAGATTAAAGCGAGTCTCCTCATCGCGAACGGGCGCCTGATAGGGTTCTGTGTACATATTGTTTGCAAGTGTTCCATCGCTGTTCTCGCGATATATCACGATGCCGAGGAAGGGAGGAACGATTACATCCGATGGGTATTTGGGCAACACAATCGTTGCCGCCTGATTTCGTTTGATTTTGAAATCATCAGCGCCTTCGAAGTTCGGAATAGGGCGGTTCTGTGCCTGAATCATTTTTTTTCTCCATGTATTTATGTGGTGCTAAAGGCCCACTAACGGCACAGATAAAATAAGCGTTTTAACTTCCAGTGATAACTGTCACTTATGACAGTGCTCAGTGCTCAGTCCTCTTCGCGATAAACCCGGTCACTTTAATAGCCAAGGTCCATACACCTTTTGCGCACAATAAAAAGCCCCCGAAAACCCTCTGCGGATGGGGAATACGCAGAGGATTGACGGGGGCTAGTACTACTGGGTGAAGCGGTATTAACGGGCGATGGTCTGGGTCTTCACGCCGGCTTCGATGCCTGGGGTGGAGCGGCCGTAGACGTCTTCGAAACGCTCGATGTCGTCTTCGCCCAGGTAGCTACCCGATTGAACTTCGATGATTTCCAACGGGATTTTGCCCGGGTTGCGCAGACGGTGAACCGAGGCGATCGGGATGTAGGTCGACTGGTTCTCGGTCAGCAGAAACACGTTGTCGTCGCAGGTGACCTGAGCGGTACCCGATACGACGATCCAGTGCTCAGCGCGGTGGTGGTGCATCTGCAGCGACAGGCTGGCGCCCGGCTTGACGGAAATGCGCTTGACCTGGAAACGACCGCCCATGTCCACGGAGTCGTACGAGCCCCATGGGCGATAGACTTCGAGGTGGTTCTGGGTTTCGCTGCGGCCTTGCTCGTTCAGCGTGTTGACCAGTTGCTTGACGCCCTGAACCTTGTCTTTGTGAACGATCATCATGGCGTCTTTGGTTTCGACGACAACGATATTGTCCAGGCCGATCACGGTGACCAGTTTGCCGTTGCCCTGAATCATGCAGTTGCGGCTGTCCTGGATAACGACGTCGCCCTTGGCAACGTTGCCGTTCTCGTCTTTGGCGTGCACGTCCCACAGGGACGACCAGCAGCCGACATCGCTCCAGCCTGCATCAAGCGGAACGACGCACGCGCGCTGGGTTTTTTCCATGACGGCGTAGTCGATGGAGTTGTCCGGGCAGCAGGCGAAGCTCGCCTCGTCCAGGGAGATGCTGTCGCCTTCCTGCTTGCTGCGCTCGAGGGTCAGCAGGCAGTTGTCGTAGATGTCCGGATCGTGCTTTTTCAGCTCTTCCAGATAACGGCTGGCACGGAACAGGAACATGCCGCTGTTCCAGTAGTAACCGCCGGCCTGGACGAATTCCTGAGCGCGTTGCTCATCAGGCTTTTCGACGAACTGCTGAACGCGGCTGACGCCTTCCGGCAGCAAGGCATCGGCAGTGGACTTGATGTAGCCGTAGCCGGTTTCAGGCTTGGTCGCCGGGATACCGAACAGCACCATTTCGCCGCGCTCTGCAGCGACGGTGGCCAAAGCCAGTGCGCGTTGCAGGGCTTTCTGATCGTCGATCACGTGGTCGGCTGGCAGCACCAGCATCAACTCGTCGCGACCTTCGTTGGCGAGCATCATCGCGGTGATGGCAACGGCTGGCGCAGTGTTGCGGCCAAACGGTTCCATGATCACGGCCTGAGTTTCCAGACCCAGCGCACCTAGCTGCTCGGTGACGATAAAGCGGTGGTCCTTGTTGCAGACCACGACAGGGTGCTGCATGCCGTCGAATTGCAGGCGCTCGACGGTCTGCTGGAACAGGGTGTGTTCGCCGGTCAGCGCCAGGAACTGTTTAGGAAACTGTTTACGCGAAAGAGGCCAGAGTCGGGAACCGCTACCACCTGACAAGATCACTGGAATCATTTTGTTTCTCCGTTAAGCAAAAATCGTTCGAATGGGCTGTAGGTCTTTTCGGTCTTTCTGGTTTTTGTCTTGCATCGCCCGGCGTCCTCTTGGCGGTCTGCTTGCTCCGCAGTGCCTGACGCCGAACGCTTAATCCCGTAAATCCGTGGCAGCGCGCGAGTAACCCCGCGCGCTGCCTGCGGCCTCTCGGCCAGGTTCAAATCTGTTACTGAGTGCCGGTCGGGCGCTTGACCCAGACTGGCGACAGGCTGCTGCCGCTACCGGTCACGTACAGAACGGCGGCTTCACCGCGCTCCAGTGCAACCGGCTTCAGGTCAGCCACTTTCTTGTCGCCGTCAAACAGCGCGAAGCTGACTTTGACCGGGTTGATTTCACGCTCGCCGGTGCCCTTGGCAGACACAGCCTTGACCACGTCGGTCTTGCCATCAGCGGTTTTCAGGGTCAGCGCCTTGTCGCTCAGGTTCTGTACGCGAACCAGGGACTTCTGCTTGTTCTTGAACGGAGGCTCTTCAACCAGCTGAGGTGCGCCCGAGGTGTTGTTGACGATGGTGTAGTAGTGATCGCTGGCCAGTTTCACCGGCAGGGACTGGCTGCCGACTTTGGCGGTGTAGTCGCCCTGTGGCATGAAGCCGAAGTCACTGCTGGCCAATGGGCCGATTTCGTTGAGGCTGGTGTTGCCGACGCTGGCCGAGATTTCGCTGCTGCTGGCGTTGTAAACACGCACGAAGGTCGAGCCTTTCGGAGCGGTCGGGCCATACAGGGCGGCATCGCCACCGGCGAAGGCGGAAAGGGAGACGAAGCCCAGGCTCGCGGCCAGCACGCAGGTTTTCAGCAGGTTGGTTTTGCTCGAACGAACTGGCATCGGGTTCTGCGAAGTCATAGTCAAAGAGTCCTCTCAGTTTTGCGCCCGGGTGGGCGACTTGGAGTTGTTGGCGTTGTCCGCCAGATTCTGTTGGGGGTCACGGGCCTTTTTGAGTTCAGCGATCCACTGTGGGTCGAACTCGGTCAGGTCGTTGTGAGCGGGCAGGTAGCGTTCCGGAAATTCCCAGATCAGCACCTGCGGTGGGCTGCTCTTGAAGGCGTCGGTCTGCAGATACTTGAGCATCGGCAGGATCGGGCCATGGCCGTCTTCGGCGTAATTCACGACGTCTGCGTGCAGGGCCTGTTTAAGCGCACCGGCAAAGTTCCAGTTGGGGTTGGCGCTGTAGCTGGTGCCGACCAGACCCACTGCAACGGAATTGTCCGCGAACAGGGCGTCATCGCTTTCGGCGCCAGCCTGAGCCGGGTTGGTGCTGCGCTGCTGCAGGTCATCCGGCTTGGGCAGCAGGTTGGTGAACAGCGGATCCAGCGGCAGGAAGTTGGTCAGATCGCCCTTGTAGGGTTCGGTCGTCTTGGCTTCGGTGACGAAGTTCTGCGGTTCAACGTTCAGCGGCACTTGCTTGCTGATCACGTCACCCAACTGCTGGGCGACGATTTCCGCGCCCATCGGCGTCCAGTGGGTGTCGGTGCGCAGGAACACCTGGCCCTTCTCCTTGGCGCTTTGCAGCGGCGTCAGCAGATCCGGGGCAAGGATGCCGGCCTGATTCACTTGAGCGTGGAACTGCTGATACAGATCGGTGTGCAGCGTGGCCGGTTTGTTGTCACCGACGTGCTCCGGGTATAGACGGGTCTTGGCCGGAATGATCGCCAGCACCAGTTGCGTGCCTTGCTTTTTCAGGGTGTCACGCACGCCCTGAATGATTGCCAGGTTGTCTGCTTCGTTCTGCTCGCTGTTGGCAACGGCGTCGAACTCTTCGTCGGTGTACAGCCACTGGTCTTTGCCCAGGATCACGCCCGGACGACCTTCGTTGAACAGCTTGTAGTCCAGCGCCGCCCAAAGGTTGGTGCCCAGACGCTTGATCGGAAATGCTTCGTCGTAGTGGGTTTCCACCGCCTTGGTCCAGTGACCATTCAGCACGGTGGTTTCCTTCGACGTCGAGAAGCCGACGAAGCTGCGCAACGACCACAGACCCAGCACCAGCAGAATCGCCAGGAACAGGAAGATGTAGAGGAAACGTAATGAACGGGTCATGTCAGGCTCCTCAGAACTGGAAGTAAAGGAACGGCGAGAAACTGGCCGCCGAGAGTTTCAGGATCGATGCAACGAACATCAGCAGGATCAGCGCGCGCATGGCATAGCGCGACCAGTCGGCGGTCCAGTAGGCAGGCTGAACATGCGCTTCGGTGCCGACGATGTAACCCGGTTGATGAATGCTGCCCGGCTTGTCGCCCGGCACGGCCTTGATCAGGCCAGGCTCGGCAGCGGCAGGGCCATCGGCCTGCACGGCTTTGTCGGTCGGCTTGGCCGGCGCACGGTTGCGGTAGAAATCACGCAGGCCAAAGAATGCGAGGGTGATGTATGCCACGACCAGCGTTGCTACTTGCAGGCCGGTGAGGCTGGCGCGGTTGAGCTCCGACAGACCGAGATCGCTGAAGCTGAACATGGCGCCGTACATGCGAGCGGCAACGTGCAGGTTTTCCGAGCGGAAGATGACCCAGCCCATGACCACCAGCAGGAAGGTAAAGGCCCAGCGAACAACGTTGAACGTGCGGGGCGCAGTGTTAAGGCCGATGGCTTTTTCAATCGCCAACCACACACCGTGCCAGGCACCCCAGACGATGTAAGTGATGTTGGCGCCGTGCCACAGACCACCCAGCAGCATGGTCAGGAACAGGTTGCGGTAGGTCGCGACTTTGCCGCCACGGTTGCCGCCCAGCGTGATGTACAGATAGTCACGCAGCCAGGTGGACAGGCTGATGTGCCAGCGACGCCAGAACTCGGTGATCGACTGACTGATGTAGGGCTGTTTGAAGTTTTCCATGAAGCGGAAACCCATCATCAGGCCCAGGCCGATGGCCATGTCGCTGTAGCCGGAGAAGTCGAAGTACAGCTGAGCGGTGTACGCCAGCGCGCCGAGCCAGGCGTCACCCGTGGTCGGGTTCTGCAGGGCAAAGCAATGGTCGGCGACCACCGCCAGCGTGTCTGCAATAAAGACCTTCTTGATGAAACCCTGCATGAACCGCGTGCAGCCTTCGGAGAACTTGTCGAGGGTGTGCGTGCGGTTGTTGAACTGGTCCACCAGGTCGCGGAAACGCAGCACCGGTCCTGCGATCAGGTGCGGGAAAATCGCCACAAATGCTGCGAAGTCGATGAGGTTGCGCGTCGCCGGGGTGTCCCCACGGTAGACGTCGATGATGTAGCTGATGGACTCGAAAATGTAGAACGAGATACCGATCGGCAGCAACACATGGGTGAGGATGAACGGCTCAAGACCGATCGACGTCATCATCGCGTTGATGCTGTCCACGCCGAAGTTGGCGTACTTGAAGTAACCAAGGATGCCCAGGTCGACCACCACGCCGAGCAGCAGCCAGCGCTGTGCCGGTTTGGTTCTGACCCCGGCAGCGCCTACGCGCAGGCCGATCCAGTAGTTCCACAGCGTCACACCTGCGAACAGTGCCAGGAAGTCCACTCGCCACCACGCGTAGAACACGTAGCTGGCGACCAGCAGCAGCAGGTTGCGATAGCGTTGCCCGCTCAGGTAGTACAAGCCGAGAAACACCGGCAAGAACAGGAACAGGAACACGTTGGATGAGAAAACCATCCTTTACCTCTCCATTTGTCCAACATCAAGGGCCGAAGCCCCCCCAAACCCCCCACGAAAAATGGAGGGGCGAAACATGTTCGGGTTAACCCGGAACTACCCTGTGGGAGCGAGCTTGCTCGCGAATAAACGGGTGCCGCTCATGGCCCCTTCGCGAGCGAACTCGCCCCCACATCCCGCTGCGCTTACGAGCCGCCCTTATCACCCTTGTCATGCGTCGGGTCATAAGTGCGGGTCAGGTCGCCGCCGAGGCGGAAGTTCTTGAACGGTTGCATCTTGTGTTTCTGTTCAAGCACATCCGGGCCGCAGTCATACAGCGAGCAATACGGTTCCAGCCAGGCGAATTTCATGTCGGTTTTCAGGTCCGTCATGTCCTGCTTTTCGCCGTCACGTGCTGCGAATTCGCTGCCTGAGTTCTTCACGCCAGCCAGGACGCGATCACCCAGACGCTTGAGCGCACCGTTGTTTTCCTGACGCAGATCGACACCGTTGGCTTGGGCGAAACTCGCGATCATCGCCAACGGCGGAAGCGCATAGTTGTGGTAGGCCAGCGCGCGTTGCTTGCGCTTGAGCTCGTTCGGCAGGAAACCTTGCGGGTCGATCTGGTTGGCGCCGATCTTGAATTCCTTCACGGCCCAATCGAACAGGTCCTGGCGATTGGTCGCCACTGCCGTGGACATCACGGCCCAGGCGGCCCAGTACGAGTGGTTATTGGTCTTCTCAAGCGGCAGATTGTTCCAGTCGCTGACCACGTGATCCGCCAGTTTGCTGAACCAGGCTTCGATGACCTGCGTCTCCTGCTGGCGGGTAGCCAGAGGGTGCGACTCGGAGAACTTCAGGCGCAGATAAGCGGACGACATGCTGCCCAGTGCCCATTTGCGCATCGACTTGCCGGTGTGGTTGAAGTCGGTGGACTCCAGCGCATCGGCCTTGGCCCAGGTGGTCAGCATGTTCAGCGCGCAATCGAGCTGTTCCGGGCGACCGTCACGCATGTACTGCATCACCACCTTGCTGGTGGCGCGCTCCATGGTGGTGATGTCTTTGGTCGCATCACGGAACGCCTGGTCCGAAACCATGTTCAACGTTGCGCGGGCCTTGTCCGAGCCTTCGTATTTGCTGCGAAACTGCAGCGGACCGGTGTAAGGCTGCGGGATCGAGTCACAGCTGAACTTGCCCTGGCCTGTCTTGAATTTCTCGACACCTTCGTAGTAACCCTGCGGCGGCACGAGTGTCGACGCAGCGCTGGCGCCGGTGGCGAACAGTGCCGAGGACATCATCGCCAGCGACAGAAGGGTAGGGAGCATCAGTTTTGGAGTGTGCATAGGAGCCTCATAACCCGGCTTGCGCGGTTTGATGCGCGACATTCGGGAACACGTTGCGTTTGCATACTTTCGCTTCGACCTGCTGTGGCGCAGTGCCCGCTTCCGGACCCTGCACTTCCAGTGCGAGCAATTGCTGGTCAGCCCAGTCTTTGTCATCGCGCAGTTCGAAGGAGAAGCGCCCGTCGGTTTCAGATGTTTCAGGTTTCTCGATCTTCAAGTCTTCGTGGCGACCGTTCATGTACCAGAGGCGCGCCTGAAGGGTTTTCACCGAGTTGTCGGCGAACTTGATGTCGATCTGATTACTGCCGTTGCGCACATCCTTGATGCCGTTTTTGCCGTTGACCAGCAACTCGTTGATCCCTGGTTTGAGGGTGGTGCTAGTGCTCATGATTGCCGGCTTGCCTTCACAGCCGTTGTCCAGCAGCGACATCATCTGGCGATAGATGGTCTCCTGGTCGAGGCGATAAAGCGGCGAGAATTCCCAGATGAGAATCTTCGGTGGGTGTTTCTGGAAGTCTTCGCTGCCCAGGTACTGCAGCATCGAACCTTCAAGGCCGCCGCCCGGGAAGGCGACGTTCAGCACATCAGCACCGATGTATTCCTGCAAAAAGCCGGCAAAGTTGTAGTTCTTGCCGCTGTGACTGGTACCGACCAGGGTGATTTCCGGGTTGCCGGAGTCACCAAACAGGTCGCCGTCGGCTGCTTCGCCTTTGGGTTCCGTCTCAAACTGGTCCATGTACTGGATGGCATAGCTCGTGCCGCACAATTGACCGGCCATATTGTGAAGAGTGCCCTTCTTGCCCATGCGACCTGACAAATGGGTCTCGAATTCACGGCGCGGAACGCCGGCAAAGGCCTGCATCTTCTTCACGGAATCAGCGACGATTTTAGCCGTGCGCTGAGCGCCGTACGGCGTCCAGTGCTGGTCACCGCGGAAGTAGAAATCGTGGGCCTGTTGCTCGTTGGTCAACGGCGACAGGTCCGGCACGGTGTAGCCCATTTTTGCGAAACGACCGAGCATGGCCTGGTAATTGCGCAGTGCGGTGTTGTAGTCGAACTTGTCGCGTTCGGCCGGGAACAGCTTGTTGCGATCAACCAGCCCGCGGGTGGGTTGGTACACGACCACCAGCTCTACACCCTTGCTCTTGAAGGCGTCGTGCAGCATTTGCATGCGGCGATAGCCTTCAGGCGTGGTATCGAATTCGGTGCGCAGGTCTTCACGGGTCCGGAACAGCCAGTCGCCCTGGGCCTGAACCAGCGTGGTGAAGTTCTGCTGATAGCGGCTGACGTAGTTTTTTTCGTCATGCGCTTCTGGGCACAGACTGCAGCAAGGCTCGGCAGTGAAGGTCGGGGCTGTGGTGTCCGCTGCATACGCGCCATTGCTGGCGGCGAACAGTGCAGCGGTCAGGCCCGAGAGGCTGAGCAGTTTGATCAAATGTGCGTGCATAGAAATATCTTCCTCAGTCCCGGAGTTGTTTCTGGCTTTCGACCGGGTCGATCAACACGGCTTTCTGTTGGCGCACCAGCAGATCGAGGATTTCGTCCTGACGATCGCCCAGTACACCGTTGAAGCTGATCCCGCTGGCTTTGGTCGGTGCAAGCATCGACACCTTGTACAGCTCGACGCTCAGAGGCGAGTCGATGGACAGGGGGCCTGAACCGTTGGAGGTCAGTTCGCCGCCGACCATGATCAGCGAGACTTCGGCATCGAATGGATCGAGTTTGATGTCGCGGTCAGTGTCAGACAGGTCCTTGATGTGGCCGTAAACGCCCATCAAACCGTTACCGATGGCCAGGTTTTCGTACAGCTTGATGTTGGTGCTGTTGCGAACCCGGATGCCGTGACGCTTGTTGGCGAACACACGGTTACCCCACAGCAGGTTGTCGGCACTCTCATACAAGGTGATGCCGTCGGTGTGGTTGCGGTAGATCTCGTTGTACGCCACCAGGTTGTTCACGCTGTTACGGTCAAGGACGATGCCGGACAGGTGGTTGTCGTAGCTTTTGTTGTTGATGATGAAGCTGTCGTTCACCTCACGGGAGACGATGATCCCGTGCTTTTTCTTGGTCCCGTACACCGTGTTTTCGGCAATGATCAGACCGTGGGAACGGTCATGGGGGTCGATGCCGTAGATGATGTTGTCGTGGTAGGTGCTGCCCTTGACCACGAAGTCACGGGTTTCATAGCAGTAGAAGCCGTACCACATGTCCGAGAATTCAGAGTTGACGATCCAGCCGGTTGGCTCGGCGCGGTTCATCTGAGCCTTCATGTTCGGCGTGTACTGCGAAATACTGATCCCGTACGACTTGCTGTTGTTGTAACCCAGGCTCGCCACTTTGGTGTTGAACATGTAGGTCTGCGTACCACCCCAGGACAGCAGGAACGGACGGAATTCCTTCGGCGCCTTGAACGTCGACGGGCCGTTGGATTTCTCGCTCCAGCCGGTCAGTTTGGTGTCCGACATGAACAGCAGGTTGTCGTTGACCAGAAACGCACCGGCGTCCTGAGACAGGCGCAGTTCGGTGGTTTTCTTGTCGACTTCGAGGATGCCGTTCTTGCCCACGACGATCGGCAGACGAGCCAGGAACACGCCCGGCGAGGTCTCGCTCAGGTACTGTTTAGGCACCTTTTTCGCGAGGTCCTGCAACGTCATGTAGCCGTCTTCGATGAAGATGGCCTGGGGAATGCCGTGCTGACGGGCTACCCATTCGGCCATCTTGTTGTCACCGCCGATGAATTCCTTCAGCGAGTCTTCCTGCATCATGCGTTTGATCGCGACCTTGCCCGGCTTGCTGCGCACGATCTTCTTCTGCATGGCCTGCTCGGTGTAACCCGAGAGGTCAGGCAGCTTGGGCTTGTCCATCAACAGCGGTTCGATGGGCGGGCTGCTGATGGTGTAGGTCTTGGCCTGATGCAGGCCCTTGACCACCACTTCCTTGTCATCCGCCGGATGCGCCGCAGGGGCAGGAACCGGCAACGGGTTGTTGGCCATGGCCGCAGTGCTGGAGAGCAGCATGACGCTGCTCAACACTGCGCATTTCAGCACAGAGCTTTCCAGCAGGGCATGCGGCCATGCCCGGTGACGCAATCTGCTTGATTGACTGTTCATCTCATTGCACTCCTATCGCGGCTTGCATCAGAAGCGCCAGATGACGTCGACGATGGCGCGGTGCATGTAATCATCTACACCGCTGTGATACGCATCGCCCGGTTTGAACACGCCTGCACGCAGACGAATCAGCGCCGACGGTTCGTCGAACGACTGGCTCACCGCAGCAGGCAGCAGGCCTTGCTTGAAGTACTTGGTGACGACGAGGTCCATTTCCTGGCCCAGGTCCTTGCGGCCGTCTTCAAGCGGCAGCGAGGCGAATGTGCTGACGCCATCGGAGTCGACATTTTCCTGAGCCGGGTTGATACCCGCGCCGCCTATGCCCGAATGGCCGTCGACACGACGGAACTTGTGGTAGATCAGCGAGGCGTCGTACTCGTCCTGCATCTGCCACGAAGCGAACAGCGAGCCGGACTCTACGTTGGCCATTTCGCCCTGGAACGCTTCACCGAAGCGATGCACGCGCGAGCGGGTACCGGTCCAGTTCGAGCGGTTGCTTTCCAGACCGTTCTGCTCGTAGTTCTTGCTGGCACGGGAGTAGGCGCCGCCCACTTGCCACATCGGATCCAGACGGAAACGCAGGCCCAGGTCGGTCGCCCAGCCGTTGACGTTTTCGCTGTTCTTCTCACCGGCCACGTACTGATCGCCAATGGCGTCATAGGTGGTGCCGATGCGGTCACGATCGCCGGTCAGCCAGGTCAGGCTGCCCCAATAGTTGACGGTGTTCAGGTTGCGGTAGTTGTACGCATCGCTGTTGGCCTGCAGACCCAGCCAGGTCAGGTCGCCACGCGAAGTCTTGTCCAGGTCGTCGATGGCCGAGCCCTGTTGTTTCAGGCTGCCGCCGTCATGACTGTGGTGCGCACGAACGCCTGCCCACTGGCCCGGCGTCCACTGGTATTCCACGTCGCCATAAAGGTGCGAGCGATCCTTGTCCTGTGCCGACAGTTCGGTCAGGTCGGTGCGGTATTCGCTGAAGCGCTGGGCGGCGCCCACTTCCGCCTTGAGCAGGGTGGTGTCGAAGGTCCAGTTCACCGCTTCGATGTTGGTGTCGTGCCACTGACCATCGTCATTGCGCAGACGCTGACGGCCGACTTTCAGGATCTCGCCGGGGTAGGGCGTGAAACCGCTGTAGCCGATCCAGAACTCACGCAGGGCCGCGTAGCTGTCATCGACTTTGCGGCTGTTCGACGTGCTGCGCGAGCGCTGGGCGCTTTGGCCGTTTGCGTCGGTGACCTGCTGGTCCAGCGGGTCGGTCTGGATGGTGTCGGTCGCGGTGACGACCTGGCCCATCGCGTAACCGCTCCAGTTGCCCCACTCGCCATACGCCCACGGACGCAGATCCAGACCGACACCATTGACGTCGCCACCGCTGCGGGTGCCGAGGTCACGGTCGTCTTCCATCTGGCCGGTCGCTTTGACTTCGATGCCGAAATTCTGAGTGTCGGTCAGGGCGGCCAGTGTCGGCGTGGCCCAGATCAGGGAGAAGCCCAGGCCGAATCCGGCCGCCATCAGAGGGTTCAACTTAAGCTTCATAGAGGTGCGTCCCCGCCGTCTTTTTCTTCTTGCAGTGTCTGCAAGGCCAACGCGTTTTGCGCGGTTGTGCCGCGGACCTGCTGTTCTCGCTGGAGAAGACTCTGCGCCTGGGCGCGCTTCTCAGGCGGCAATTGTTCGTTCAGTTGTTGCGCAAGATCCGTCGCTTGCGGTGTGCCCTGGGCCAGTGCGAGCTGGCCGAAGACCCATGCGTTGACCGGATCAGGCTTGATACCTTTGCCTTGCGAGAACAACTGCGCGAGGGCGAAGTCGGCGCTGTTCTGGCCGCCGCGTGCGGAGGTCAGCAACTGGTCGACCGCTTTCTGCGGGTCTGGATGGCCCAGATAGCCCCGGCGATACAGCTGACCCAGGTAGTAATGCGCGGAGATTTGCGTCGCAGCCGCCTTGGTCAGGTGCTCTTCGGCTTTCTTCGCATCCGGCAAGACCAGCTTGCCTTCGTAATACAGCTTGCCCAGCAGCAGTTCGGCGCGGGGTTGATCCGCAGCACGGCCGTTGTCCAGGTATTCCATCATCTTGTTGACGTCACCCAGCTCGGGGAAGTCGTACAGCAATTGCGCCAGGCTGACCCAGGAAGCGGGGTAACCAGGGGCAACTTTCTCCAGCAGCGACTGCGCGGTCTTTTCGTCCGGCTTGCCAAGGGTCGAATCCGCCAGCACGCGAGCGACGCTGTCGACCCGCATGGCAGGCACGCTGCCCATCGCGTAGCCGCTTTGCATCTGCTCGATCAGCGCCGCCTGTTTGTCGGCTTCGCCGCGCTTCTGGTAGACCGTCGCCAGCTCGGTGTAGCAAACGTCAGTGGTGCGCAACGCTTGCTTGCAGATGCTTTCGACTTCAGCCAGATGCTGGTCGTAGGTGCCCTGGGTGCGATACAGCAGCACCTGGGCCAGACCCGCTTCCGGGTAACCGGTCGCGCGCCATTCGTTGATCTTCTGCTGCGCATTCACGTTCGGGAACGTGTGCGGGTACTGCAGATAGAGCATCGCCAGCGGGATCAGCGTGCCGGCTTCGCCATTGGCGAAGGCCTTCTTCAACAGACCTTCGGCTTCACGTTGCTCGGCTTCGGTGGAGTTCGGCTTGACCGCCAGCAACTTGCCCAGACGCGATTGCGCCCGAGGCGAAGTGGCGGCAGCAGCGCGATACGTCGCCTCGGCCTGCTTGATCAGCTCGGGGTCGCGAGTACCCACCTGGATGTCCGCAAGGCCGACCTGCGCATCGCTATAGCCCAGGTCCGCCAGTTGCCGATAGTTTTGCTCCGCCATCGCGGTGTCGCCGCGTTTCAGGGCTTCGTTGGCCAGGCGCTGATCGGGCAGGCCGGCACAGCCGCCCAAACCGATAGCGATCGCCAGGCTCAACACTGTAGGGGCTGACAAGCTTCGTAGTGGGCTAGCCATGTTTAGAAACCTGCCGCCGTGGCTTTATCGATCAACCAGTTCAGCGACGGGCCGCGGGTGCTTACCACTTCAACCGGACGACCTGCCAGGCTGCTGTTGATGGCTTCGTCAGGCTGGATCTGAACGCGGATGTCGGAAGACAGGTCAGCAGGGCTCAGAGCCGTGGCGCTGACGATCTTGCCGCTGTGGTCGCCGTCTTCGCCGGCAACCTGGAAGGTCACGCGAGCGCCCGGCTGTACATCGGCGAACTGACGGTAGGTGAAGCGAGCATCGACATTGGCGGCAACGTTGCGCGGGACCATCTGGAAGATGACCTGACCTTTGCTTGCGTACTGACCGTCGGCGACCAGTTGCTTGGCCACGACGCAATCGCACGGGCTGGTCATGGTGCCGGCCAGTTGACGACCAAACAGCTCTTCGATTTTGGCCGGCTGCATTTCGTCCGGGTCCAGGTTGCCTTTCAACATGTCCAGCATGCTGGTGTTGAAAGTCGCCAGCGGAGCGCCTTTGGCGACGTTGCCGTTTGGCGTTACCAGGCTGGTCACGGTGCCTTCACGAGGCATGGTGACATCCAGGCTAGGGACGCTGACCAGGCCCGAGGTGGAGTGGCTGACGAAGTACATGCCGTAGACCGATTTCGCGACGAAGCCGAACGCAATCAAACCGACAGCGAAGATACCGACGCTGAAGGTCACGGCGCGCAGGCGACCGAAGGCGCTCAGGCCGCTGCCGCCGTCTTTGGATTTGCGGGCCTTGGTGAAGTTGTCGCGCTGCAGGGTAGCCAGCACTTCGCCCATGCTGATGAGGTCGCCCGACAGGTGCGAAGTGATCAGGTGACGCAGCGTCGAGATGTCCTGGGATTCCAGATTCTGGAACTGGCAGCCGACACGGCCGGTGCTCGAATCGATGGTGCGCACTTGCAGGTCAACGTCCATTGCCAGACCGAGGTTGTCGATCAGGAACTGCAGACGACCCTTGATGACTTCACCGACGCCTGGACGCAGGTTGGCAGGAGCGACAAAGCTCAGACCGCCTGCGGAAAGGTCTTCGACACGCACCAGCGGGGCGTTCGGCTGACCATTGAGCAGTCGCAGTTTGGCCGGGATCTTGACCCGTGCGTGCTGACGCTGGGCTTCGGATTCATGTACGACATTGGCATTCACGGCTGTATTCATGGTGGTAATTCCTGATTAATCGAGTTGATCCATTGTTTCGGTCAAAGGCCCGGTCAGACCATTGTCAGCAGCACGGCAACGAAGATGCTGCCAGCCGAGAAAGTCATGGTCCGCGACGACCAGGTGTTGAACCAACCCTGGAAGCTGGCCATGTCGCGGCTCAGTTTTGTGTCCTGTCGGGTCCAGGACTGTCGGTCGAGACGGAAGAAGACGTAAATCTTCATCAGTGCGCCGACGATCTGGTTGTAATAGAGAATCATCGGATACGCCGGCCCGATCTTGTGCCCGCTGCACGACAGCAGCAGGGTCAGGATAAGACGGGTGATACCGATCCACAGCAGGTACGCCAGCAGGTATTCGATGCCGAACTTGAGGCTTGCCAGCATGGCAACGGTCAGGCCGAGGATCGATGTCCACATCGATACGCGCTGGTCGAACAGCACGATGCTGGTGAAGACCCCAAGACGACCGAAGCCCAGACCCAGCGCACGGGAGTTCTGCCGAAGGTTGTTGCCGTACCAGCGATACATCAGCTTGCGGCTGGCTTTCAGGAAGCTCTTTTCCGGCGGGTGTTCAACGGTGTTGATGGCGGCATCCGGCACGTAGAACGTGTCGTAGCCCAGGCGCATCAGGCTGAACCAGCTGGACTTGTCGTCGCCGGTCAGGAACTTGAAGCGGCCCAGACGCCAGTGCTGCAGCGAATCGCTTTCCACGTCAGCGATGAACATCGGGTCCGTCACCACGGTGGCGCGGAACACCGACATACGGCCGGTCATGGTCAGCACGCGCTTGGACAGCGCCATCGAGCACATGTTGATGTGACGCTGAGCGAAACGCAGCTTGTGCCACTCGCTCATGATGTAGCCGCCGCGTACTTCACAGAATTCGTTGGTGGTCAGGCCGCCGACGTTGCCGAACAGCTGGAACCACGGAACTGTTTTCTGCACCACGCCTTCAGCGAGAACGGTGTCGCCGTCGATCACCGCAACCACGGAGCGGTCGTCCGGCATGTGGCGGGAGATGGCGCGGAAACCGAACGCCAGACCATCACGCTTGCCGGTACCGGCGATGCGCACGAAGTCGAGCTTGACGTGCTCCGGCGGGTTGTACTTGGCCCACAGTGCCTTGACCAGCAGCTCGTCGGACATTTCCACCAGGGAGCACACGATGGTGGTCGGGAAGCCGCAGTTGATGGCTTCGCGAATCACCGAGCTGTATACCTGAGCGGTGGTCAGCGCATCGATACGAAAGCTGGTGACCATCAGGAACACGTGGGACGGATCGGCTGCCTTGCCCAGCTTGCGCACTTTGCGGCGCAGGTGCGGGTAGACGATGTACAGGAAGATCATGCCGCGCACGAAGTGCGTTGCGCCCATCGAGTAGCGCCAGATGCCGACGATACCGATCAGGAAAATGAAATCTTTGGAGTGCGAGTCAAACAGCGATGCAGGCAGCGCCATGGCAATGGCAGCCAGCAAAGTTAGATAAAACAGCCAACCTGCGGCCTGGAGGAAGCCGTGCTTCAGCCTTTGCATAGTGTGTATCCCTAAGTCAGTTGCAACCTCAAGCCGCAAGCTTCAAACCTCCCGTCGCAGGCGCTGACGCCCGGGACGGGAGGGATGAAGCCTGAAACTTGCAGCTCGTGGCTTGCAGCTCGCTGTGTGTTACCAGCAGATACCTTCGATTTGACCGTTTTCGGTGGTGGTGCCTTTCATGAAGCCCACCAGGTCAATCACACGCTTGCCGGCTGGCGCGTTGTTGGCGAGTGCACGGAAGCGCTCGTCGCGGTTACCCAGGATGATCACGTCGGAGTTGTTGATGACCGCGTCGAAGTCCGAGTTCAGCAGGGACGAAACGTGCGGGATCTTGGACTCGATGTAGTCCTTGTTGGCGCCGTGAACGCGAGCGTATTCGACGTTGCTGTCGAAGATGCTCAGGTCGTAGCCTTTACCGATCAGCATTTCTGCCAGCTCGACCAGTGGGCTTTCGCGCAGGTCATCGGTACCGGCCTTGAAGCTCAGACCCAGCAGGGCAACTTTGCGAGTGTCGCTGGCAGCAACGATGTCGAAAGCGTTCTGAACCTGGGAAACGTTGCTGCGCATCAGGGAGTTGAGCAGAGGTGCTTCAACGTCCAGAGTGCTGGCGCGGTAGGTCAGGGCGCGGACGTCCTTCGGCAGGCAGGAACCGCCGAAAGCGAAGCCTGGGCGCATGTAGTACTGCGACAGGTTCAGAGCCTTGTCCTGGCAGACCACGTCCATCACTTCGCGGCCGTCGACGCCGACTGCCTTGGCGATGTTGCCGATTTCGTTGGCGAAAGTGACCTTGGTCGCGTGCCATACGTTGCAGGTGTACTTGATCATTTCGGCAACGGCGATGTCCTTGCGGATAATCGGTGCGTCGAGTTCTTCGTACAGGGATTGCAGAACGTCACCGGACGCCTTGTCGAATTCGCCGATAACGGTCATCGGAGGATGGTCGTAGTCAGCGATCGCGGTGCTTTCACGCAGGAATTCAGGGTTGACCGCGACACCGAAGTCAACGCCGGCTTTCTTGCCCGAGCAGTCTTCGAGGATCGGGATGACAACGTTTGCGACGGTGCCTGGCAGAACGGTGCTGCGCACGACGATGGTGTGACGGGTGCTCTTGTCACGCAGTACGAAGCCGATTTCGCGGCAGACCGATTCAATGAAGTCCAGCTCCAGATCGCCGTTCTTCTTGCTTGGCGTGCCAACGCAGATCATCGACAGGTCAGTGTCGCGGATCGCTTCGGAGAAGTCGGTGGTGCCACGCAGTTTGCCGGTCTTGATGCCGGTTTCCAGCAACTCGCCCAGACCTGGCTCAACGATTGGCGACTTGCCTTTGTTGATCAGATCGATCTTGGCAGCGGAGATGTCCACGCCAACAACATCATGACCACGCGCCGAGAGGCAGCCTGCGCAGACTGCACCGACATAGCCCAAACCAAAGATGCTGATACGCATAGTAATCTCCTCAATGTTTACGCCATTAGTTGGCCGAATATAAAAACTGTCTTACAACTTTTCGCGCACTCGTACGCACGGCAAATGAATGTCGCGTGACAAGCACAGGCAGAATTAAGGGTGAGTTACCTGGATGAAAGGTAAACCCGAATGTTACAGATCAAAAGTGTCGAGTAGCCCATACATATTTATATAGGTTCCCGATCTGGGATGTGGCAGGCACTCCGGCGGATGATTTGCGCGTCGTGCTCAGGCGATCAAGGACAAGGCTTTTGGCCGTCTCCCGATGAATCTGCCCCGATTCACGACTGCGGGCACCCGAATGGTGCTAGCTCAATTCACTTCAACTAGTTTGGTGCGTGACTCCTTGTACGTACCACTTGACCCATGGGTCTAACTTCGTTGAGAAGCAACTTCCAGATCTGTCCATGTGCCATGTAAGAGATGTCCTACATGGGGGACGAGAATTGTTACGGGATGTAGGAGCGTGGGCAATCCCCATAAGTTCCGGGCCGCTCGTCCTCTTTTTGAGATTTTTCGTAACACTCGGTGCTTTCTGGCGGGATCCAGCGGGCTGGCGATCAAGGTTTGAGCCTTAGTTTATAAGGCTTTGGCCGGCCTGCAGGGTGGGGTGTCACTAGTTCAAATTCACGGGCCGAAATCTGCAAAAAAAGTTGTTAATTTTTTGAGAAAAAAAACAGCCGTTAGTTTTCGACTGTTAGTTGGCGCCAATTAGCTGTCAGCACTACCGTTCGTCCGTGCAAACTGTAGCTTATGAACTAAGTAAGTGTGGGAATTTGCGAACAGAGTCACTGTTTTTGTTTGCTTTCGGTTGGATGGACAGACGCATTCGAATGATGGTGTTTGCCTGCTCGCACTAAAATCACGAGAAATGTGCGCTGAGCAGTGCACTGAAGTAGGGATGAAATGGCGTCGCGATGCCCGTCATTGGTTGAAGACGGGCAGGCATTTGGTCGCAGGAAAGGGCAGGTGCCAATCAGGCATCTTGCTCATCGCGCAGGAAAATGAGCTTGTCCGGGGAGGACAGTTCTTTGCTGTATCGATAGCCGTGGGCATCGAACTGGGCCAGGTCTTTGGGCTTGCTGATGCGCTCGGAAATGACGAAGCGGGTCATCATGCCCCGTGCTTTCTTGGCATAGAAGCTGATGATCTTGTACTGGCCGTTTTTCTGGTCGCGGAACTCGGTTTCGATCACGCGGGCATTAAGTGCCGGCCGCTTGACCGCCGAAAAGTACTCGTTCGACGCGAGGTTAAGCAGCACGTCGTCGCCTTGTTCTTTCAGCGCATCGTTCAGCCACTCGCTGATGCGGTCGCCCCAGAATGCATAAAGATCCTTGCCCCTGGCGTTCGCCAGTTTTGTGCCCATTTCCAGCCGATACGGTTGCATCAGGTCCAGGGGGCGCAGCAATCCATAGAGCCCGGACAACATGCGCAGGTGCTTCTGGGCGTAAGTCAGATCGGGTCCGCTCAGTGTGTCGGCGTCGAGCCCTGTATACACATCGCCCTTGAATGCCAGCAGTGCCTGTTTGGCGTTTTTGGGGGTGAACGCCGGATCCCAGCTGCCGAAGCGGGCGGCATTGAGGCCCGAGAGCTTGTCGGACAGGTGCATCAGCTCGCCGATCTGCGCGGGGGTCAGGTCGCGCAGCTGGCTGATGAGCTCCTGAGAATGATCCAGAAATTGCGGCAGGGTATGGCGCTTGGTGGTAGGCGGCGTTTCGAAATCGAGGGTTTTGGCTGGGGAAATCACCATCAGCATGGGCAGGTCTCCTTTAATCGTCGGGCGATTCTAGGGGTTGCGTGAGGTTCACTCCAGCTATGGTGTCGATAGGCGCAATCCTACGGAAGCCGTGCCCGAATCCGGCCATCTGGCCCTGGGCAAATCCGCTATAGTGCCTCGCCGGTTTTCGGCCTCTTTATCAAGGATTGGGAGCACGTCGTTTTGCGCATGCTGTTATTGATCGGAGCCTGTTTGCTGGGGCTCAACGCACAGGCGGCCACGGGGGATATCGCGATGCTGGATCGCGCAGTCTGGCCGGAGGCTCTGGAAACGCCGCAGCTGTTCGACGTCGCTTCTCGCGCCCAGATTCTCAGCTTCGCCCATCAGTTGCTGGAAAGCGAAAAGCTCAGCGATGCCCAGCTGAGTGCGCGCCTGGGGCTGCGCCAGATCAACCTGCCGACGGTGAACCTGATCCGCACACGGTTGTGGACGCGCCTGTTCGAGAACTGGACATTCGCTGAAAAAACCTGTGAAGCCGACGCCTCGTTCTGCGTGCTGGTCGACGACGTGCCGATGCTGCGTCAGCGCGCCGCCGAATACAAAGTGGCCGATGATTCCTTCTATGCGCAGTGGGCGGCGCCGGCCGATGCCTTCAGCCAGCGTTATCTCAACGAACTGTTGCGCATGGCCGCCCTGTTCCCGCAGACCAGCAGCGAGATCGAGCGCTATAACTCCGACGAACTCAGCGGCGAAGAAATGCCGGACCGGACCTTCCTGCTCAATTTCGAGAGCGGTCCGACGGTTGCTGATGGGGCCACGGACTGGCTGGCTGACTTCATGCGCCAACAGAAGATCACCGCGACGTTCTTCGTCCTGGGCAAAAGCCTGCAAAGTCGTCTCGACAGCACTTCAGCGCCAGCGCTGCAAAACGTCTACCGGCAGCAATGCGTCGGCCTGCAAGGCTGGGAGTTCAGGTCCCATGCCCATTGGCGCGACTGGCAAGACTCCATCCAGCGCACGGCCGCGCTGATTCAGCAGGTGTTGCCGGACAATTTCGTGCCGCTGTTCCGTCCGCCTTACGGGCATCGTCGTGCCGACAGCGCGCCGTTCTTCCGCGATCAGCAGCTGCGGGTGTCGCTGTGGAACATCGATTCCCAGGACAGCACCGGACGCATCAGCGCCGAGCAGGCTGCCAACCGGGTGCTGACGCTGATGCTGCTGTGGCGGCGCGGCAATGTGGTGTTTCATGACAGCACGGACAAGCCGCAACAGGCGGTCCCATGGCTGATGGCCAATACCGCGCAAAGCGGTGTGATCTGGGAGGATTGCCATATTTATCCGCAGCAGTTGGCGGACGAAGAAGATGTGCCGGATGAGGAAGATGACACGCCAGACGATGACGCCGCAGAAGAGCCCGCCGAGCAGCCGGGAGCAGCGACAGATCAGACGGCGCCGGCCGCGAAAGAAAAGGAATAGAGAGGGGGAGATGTCGGAAATTTCTGAGGATTTATCCCAGACCGGACTTCCGACTTTAAACGCGGTTGCCCCATCCGCCAAGGCCTAATTCGCCCCCTGAAAAATAAACTTCAAAAAGCGCTGAAACGCGTTTTTATGTCATCGGTTTTGCGGTATTACGACAACAGACCGCCGAACCCTGCAACACAGGTGGCGTCATTCCAGACCCCACTTTGCGCAATTTTCTCCTGCCTCAAGGGGAAAGCCTCGGCGGCCTTTTCGTGACGCAACATCGCTGTGTGTTGCGCCACCCGGCTACTACAAAGGTGAGCGAGTATGGATGACCACGGACGCACCCCTTCCTCTAACCAGCCAATCCTTTACGTGCTCGATACCAACGTATTGATCCATGATCCAAACGCGCTTCTGAATTTCGAAGAACACCACGTTGCACTCCCCATGACGGTCCTCGAAGAACTGGACAAGCTCAAGGCGGGCAAGCACTCGGTGGCTGCCGAATGTCGGCAGGCGATCCGTTTGATTGACAAGACACTCGGCGAAGCGACCCCGGAGGAGGTCGAAAAAGGCGTACCGATCGATCGCGGTACAGGTGTTTTCAAAGGCTATCTGTCCATCCTCATGAACAAGCGGCAAGAGCCCAACCGGGTGCTGCCCGACAACCTCAACGACAATATCATCATCAATCAGTTGATTGACCTGCATGCGCGGAAAAAGGACACGCGCATCGTATTGGTCACCAAAGACATCAACATGCGCCTCAAGGCACGTGCCTGCGGCATCGAGGCCGAGGATTACAGCACCGACCAACTGGTCGACGACGTGTCGATGCTGTCCCGCGGCTACCACACCATGACCGGCTCTTTCTGGGACCGGGTGAGCAAGGTCGATACCCGCCAGGATCACGGCCGTACCTGGCACAAAGTGCAGATGATCGAGCAGCTTCCGTCTGTGCACATCAACGAATTCATCATCGATGAGCAAGGCTTCGTCGGTTGGGTCAAAGGCGTCAAGCCTGATGAGTTGCTGTTGCTGGACATGCATCAAGAGCCGCTGCTGCACCAGGAGGCGTGGGGGCTGAAGCCGCGCGACATCTATCAGGGCCTGGCGCTGTTCGCGCTGCTGGATCCGGACATTCATCTGGTCAACCTGTCCGGCGCGGCCGGTTCGGGCAAGACCATTCTCGCCCTGGCCGCTGCCATCGAGCAGACCATGGTCAGCAAGCGTTATCGCCGCATCATCGCCACCCGCAGCGTGCAGGGGCTGGACCAGGAGATCGGTTTTCTGCCCGGCACCGAAGCAGAAAAGATGGAGCCATGGCTTGGCGCGATCACCGACAACCTGGAAGCGTTGCACATGGACGATGAAAACACCCATGGCAGCGTCGATTACATCCTGAGCAAGGTGCCGCTGCAGTTCAAATCCCTCAACTACATTCGTGGCCGAAGCTTCCAGCAGAGCCTGATCCTGATCGATGAATGCCAGAACCTCACGCCGCACCAGATGAAAACCATCATCACCCGTGCCGGCGCCGGTTCAAAGGTGGTCTGCCTGGGCAACCTGGCGCAGATCGACACCCCTTATCTGTCGGCCACCAGTTCGGGGCTGACCTACCTGACGGAGCGTTTCAAGGACTTCCCCAACGGCGTGCACATCAGTCTGCAAGGTGTTCCACGCTCGATCCTGGCTGAATACGCGGAGAGCCATTTGTAACGTGACATCAGCTTCAAGCTTCTAGCCTCAAGCTGCAAGCCGACGTCCGCTTAAGGTCGTTAGCTTGCAGCTTGCAGCTTGCAGCTTGCAGCTTGCAGCTTGTGGCTTCTAGCCCTAACTCCCTACAATCCCCGCTCCTGTTCAGGAGTCATCCCGTGCTCACTCATCTCGATTCCCAAGGTCGCGCCCACATGGTCGACGTCACTGAAAAAGACGTGACGTTCCGTGAAGCCGTGGCCGAAGCGCGCGTGCGCATGCTGCCCGAAACCCTGCAAATGATCGTCGAAGGCGGGCACCCCAAAGGTGACGTATTTGCCGTCGCACGCATCGCCGGCATTCAGGCCGCGAAGAAAACCAGCGATCTCATTCCCCTCTGCCACCCGTTGATGCTTACGGGCGTGAAGGTCGAACTCACCGCCGAAAGCCCTGACACCGTGCATATCCTTGCCCGCTGCAAACTCTCCGGCCAGACCGGCGTGGAAATGGAAGCGCTGACCGCCGCCAGCATCGCCGCCCTGACCATCTACGACATGTGCAAGGCCGTGGACCGAGGCATGACCATCGAGCACGTGCGACTGCTCGAAAAACTCGGTGGCAAAAGCGGGCACTTCATCGCCGACGAGCAGGTGAACGCCCAATGACCATTCACGTGCAAGTCCAGTTCTTCGCGCGTTTTCGCGAAACCCTCGGCACCGAGAGTGAGACGCTCGAAGGTGCGTTCGCCACCGTCGACGCCGTGCGCCAGCATTTGCTCGAGCGCGGTGGTGTGTGGGAGGTGCTCAGCGAGAAAGGCATCATGTGCGCCCGTAATCAGGAGCTGTGCTCCCTGGACACGCCTGTTGAGCCGGGCGACGAGGTGGCGTTCTTCCCGACCGTCACCGGAGGCTGATATGGGCGTGCGAGTGCAAGCCGCAGCGTTCGATCCCGGCGCGGAAGTGAATGCCATGCACGACGCCAACGTCGGCGTGGGTGCGGTGGTCAGCTTTGTCGGCTACGTCCGCGACTTCAACGACGGCCTTGAAGTGGCAGGGATGTTCCTTGAACACTACCCCGGCATGACCGAGAAAGCGCTGCTCAAGATCGTCGATGAAGCGCAGCAGCGCTGGCCGCTGCTCAAGCTGGAAGTGATTCACCGGGTGGGCGAATTGAAACCGGGCGAGCCTATCGTGTTCGTCGCAGCCGCCAGCGCCCATCGCCAGGCGGCATTCGAAGCCTGCGACTTCGTCATGGACTACCTGAAGACCCGAGCGCCGTTCTGGAAGAAGGAAAACACGTCAGAAGGGGCCCGTTGGGTGGAGGGCCGCGACAGTGACCACAAGGCCGCGGATCGCTGGAAATAAGCCGGTTTGAGAGGCCCGTTAAACAGGCGCTGTTTAGAGTGGTTGACGCCAGTAAGCTGGCGTCTTAGCATTGCGGCCGGATTGATATCACTATGATATCCCTCAGGGAATGAGCTCGTCTATCAGGAACCGTATTCCGGTTCCTGCGCGTCAATCTCGTCAAAACCCCTCCGTTTGCCCCAAATCACCGCACCTTGCGGGCGATCAACCGTGCCTGTGCAGGCGCAGTTGAGGCCAACGGAAGGACATGAATCTGAAAATACGGAGTGTGGGTGTGAACCGATTGCAGCAGGTGTTCGTTTCAGGGATGGCAGCGGCAACGCTGGTTGTAGTCAGTGGTTGTGCCACGGAGAGCTCGCGGGCGATGCCGGTGGAAAAGGTCGAGAGCTACAACACTCCCTACGCCGGCGTACGTACGCCGATCGCGGTGGGCAAGTTCGATAACCGTTCAAGCTACATGCGCGGGATCTTTTCCGACGGCGTTGACCGCCTTGGCGGACAGGCCAAAACCATTCTCATCACCCACATGCAGCAGACCAATCGCTTCAACGTGCTGGACCGCGACAACATGGCCGAGATCGGCCAGGAAGCGGCGATCAAAAAGACAACGCAGCGGCTCCGTGGGGCTGATTATGTGGTGACCGGTGACGTCACAGAGTTTGGCCGTAAAGAAGTAGGAGACCAGCAACTGTTTGGTTTGCTGGGTCGTGGCAAGTCCCAGATCGCCTACGCCAAGGTCGCCTTGAATATCGTCAACATCAGCACGTCCGAGGTGGTGTATTCCACTCAGGGCGCGGGCGAGTATCAGTTGTCCAACCGCGAGGTCATCGGTTTCGGCGGGACTGCCAGCTATGACTCGACGCTCAACGGCAAGGTGCTGGATCTGGCCATGCGCGAAGCCGTCAACAACATGGTGCGGGCGATTGATGCCGGTGGCTGGGAGCCGGTTGCCAACTGATCACTACAGGGAGTTCGTTTCACATGCAAAACAGTACCCGTCAGTTCCGGTTGATCGCGATGGCGGCAGCAAGCCTGTGGCTTGCCGGCTGCGCTCAACAACCCAAGACCCTGTACCAGTGGGGCAGCTATCAGCCCGAGGTCTACGAATACTTCAAGGGTGAATCCAAAGAGGCCCAAGTCGCCAAGCTGGAGGAAGACCTGCAGAAGATACGTTCCACCAACGGCAATCCGCCACCGGGCTACCACGCTCAGTTGGGCATGTTGTACGGCAGTCTGGGCAAGGATGATCAGATGGTGCAGGAGTTTCGGACCGAGAAGGGGCTGTTCCCCGAGTCGGCGACCTACATGGATTTTCTGCTTAGAAACGTCAAGACAGGAGTCGCCTCCAAATGAGCGCACGTTATCTGACGCTGGCCGCCAGCCTGCTTGCAGCCACCCTGCTGGGCGGCTGCGTAGCGCCGAAGACCGTCGATTATTCGGCCTTCAAGGAAAGCAAACCCCGCTCGATCCTGGTGCTGCCACCGGTTAACGAGTCACCCGACGTCAAGGCGACATACAGCCTGCTGTCCCAAGTCACGTTCCCGCTCGCGGAGGCCGGCTATTACGTCTTGCCAGTGGCACTGGTCGACGAGACGTTCAAGCAGAACGGCCTGACCAGTGCAAACGAGATTCAGGAAACATCCCCGGCCAAACTGCGGGAAATCTTCGGTGCGGATGCGGCGATGTACGTCAAGGTGACGCAGTACGGCACCAGTTACATGGTCATCAGCAGTCAAACGATCGTGGCGGCCACCGCCAAGCTGGTCGACCTGCGCAGCGGAACGACGCTGTGGACCGGCACTGCCAGTGCGTCCAGTGATGAAGGCGGCAACAATAGCGGCGGCGGGTTGGTTGGCATGCTGATCACTGCGGCGGTCAAGCAGATCATCAATAGCTCAACCGATGCAGGCCATCCTATCGCCGGTATCGCCAGCCAGCGTTTGCTCTCGGCCGGCAAGCCAGCAGGTCTGTTATATGGCCCGCGTTCGCCTCGTTACGGCACTGACTGACACCGATCAGGCACAAAAAAAGCGCAACCCCTTCCAGGGTTGCGCTTTTTTTTGCGGCTTACTCCGCCGCAGGAACCGCCCGCTGCACGCGCACGACTGGCCGCAGCAACACGGTCGGTGGCGTTTCGCAGCTGATCTTGCGGCCCAGCTTTTCTTCGATCGACGGCAGCTGATACGAATCGTCTTCACCGGCGAAGCTGATCGACACGCCATCTGCACCCGCACGACCGGTCCGGCCGATGCGGTGTACGTAGTCGTCCGGTACTTCCGGCAGGGTGAAGTTGATCACGTGGCTGATGCCGTCGATGTGAATCCCTCGACCCGCGACGTCAGTGGCCACCAGCACGCGAATCTTGCCTTCCCGGAAACCTTCCAGCGTTTTGATGCGCTTGTGCTGGGGCACGTCGCCTGAGAGCTGCGCGGCATTGATGCCGTCACGCACGAGGCGCTCCTCGATACGCCGCACTTCATCCTTACGGTTGGCGAAGACCATCACCCGCTCCCAACCGTGGTCGTTGATCAGGTTGAACAGCAGCTTGTATTTGTCGGCGCCGGCGACGGCATAAATGTGTTGCTCGACGGTATCGCTGGCGACGTTCAGCGACTCGATCTCGACGATCGCCGGTTCTGTCGTCCACTGCTTGGCCAGGTTCATCACGTCGTCGGTGAAAGTGGCAGAGAACAGCAGCGTCTGACGCTCGCCCTTGTGCGGGGTCTGGCGAATGATCGAGCGCACTTGAGGGATGAAGCCCATGTCGAGCATGCGGTCGGCTTCGTCCAGCACCATGACTTCAACCATGTCCAGGTGCACTTCGCCGCGCTGGGCGAAGTCCAGCAGACGGCCTGGCGTGGCGACCAGAATGTCGCAGTGGCGCGCTTCGAGGTGTTTGAGCTGCTTGTCGAAATCCATGCCGCCCACAAACGTCATCACGTTGAGGTCGGTGTATTTGGTCAGCGCCTCGGCGTCCTTGGCGATCTGCACCACCAGCTCGCGAGTCGGCGCAATGATCAGCGCGCGGGGTTCACCCATGTAGCGCTCTTTCGGCGGAGGTGTCTGGGTCAGCTGCGTGATGATGGAAATCAGGAACGCGGCGGTCTTGCCGGTGCCGGTCTGGGCGCGGCCGATGGCATCGCGGCCTTTGAGGGTGTAACCCAGAACGCCCGCCTGGATCGGCGTGCAGTACGGGAAACCCAGGTCTTGGATGGCGTGCATCAGTTCGGGGGCGAGCGGGAAATCATGGAAACGGGTTTTGCCTTCCAGGGGCTCGACGGCGAAGTCTTCGAGGTTCCAGGGAATCACGACTGGCTTGGGCGCACGTTCGCGGCGCGGGCGTTCAGCTCTGGCGGCCGGTGCGGCGGCTGCCAAAGGCTCGGGCGTTGGCACGTGCACTTCTGCTGCTGACGGTTCCCGCGAGACAGTTTCGGTCTGGCGCTGGGGGACGGGGAGGGGAGCAGCCGGCGCGAGCGGCTCAGCCTCGCTTTTTCCGAACATCTTTTTAAGTGCTTTGAGCACGGTGATCTCATCGATTGATTTAGGAATGTACGCCGGGGAGTGTAAAGCAAGAACCCGGCGCAGCGTAGTGTCCTAGCAAATCCGCAGCGCAATTGGAAGGATCAAATGAGTGGACTAGCGAAGCTTATCCGCGAGCCAGACACCTATGTCGGAAATTTCCTGCGGTAACACTTCGTGCTCCATTGGGTATTCCTGCCATGTCACGGTGACGCCCTGCGCTTCCAGATATTCGTAAGCCGCGCGGCCCATGGCATGCAGAACCACCGGGTCATTGCTGCCGTGCAAGCAATAGGCCGGAATGCGTTGCTGGCTGGCGGACAGGCTCATTTCGTCGCTGAACGTCGGTGCGTACGTGGACAGCGCGAGCACGCCGCCAAGGGGGCCTTCCCAGCGAAGGAAGGCGGTGTGCAACACCACGGCGCCGCCTTGGGAAAACCCGGCCAGGAAAGTTCGGGCCGGGTCGATGCCGCTGTCGCGCTGCTGTTCGATCAGCTTGATGACGTCTTGCGCCGAGCCTTCCAGCTCGCCGATGTCGATGGCGCGGGCCGGGCTCATGGCCTTGATGTCATACCAGCTGGGCATTGCGTAGCCACCGTTGATGGTCACGGCCCGGGTCGGTGCCTGCGGCAGAACGAAGCGCGTGGTCTTCAGCGTCTTCTGCAGCATCTCTGCCACCGGCAGGAAATCGTAGCGATCAGCCCCCAGGCCGTGCAGCCAGATCACGCAGGCATCGACTGCCAATTCCGGTTCGAGGATCAACGGTTCAGACATGTGTGCTCCATTAGTGTGCGATGCCGTCGGCGCAGCGCTTTAAGGCGGTGCGTCGGGCTGTTGGCGGCGTTTGAAAGATGTCGCAAGGTTACAAGTTTTGATCTTGACCTGTCGCTAATTCGACATTGCCAGCATGGTGGTACGGGCTTTGCTACACAACCCGCGGAGTGAAGGCGCTCACCTCGGGCGGTAACACTAATAGGCTATCAAGCAGACAGCCGAGTGTTGCGTCAGAGGCAGCAAGGAATCATCGAACAGGATTCCCGGCACGATTCGCTTTGAACCTCGGGGTTCAAGGACATCATGGGGCTTCAGTCTGCTGGACTCGCCACATGCCGAACACGCGATGACCAGATGCCTGGCGCCGGTGGCGGTAAACGGGTTCAACGTCGCATGACCCAAAAACAAGCCAGCACGGGTCATGAATGCCTCACAAGGGTGCGACGGGGCTGAGGCTCCTACACAACAAAGAGCAAACTGGAGGTTCGAATGAAGATGTTGAAATCCACCCTGGCTGTAGTGGCCGCCGCTGCAGCGCTCGGTCTGACCGGGTTCGCTCAAGCGGGTGCCAAGCTGGACGCCATTCAGAAGAAGGGCTTTATTCAGTGCGGCGTCAGTGACGGTCTGCCAGGCTTCTCGGTTCCGGACGCAAGCGGCAAGATCCAGGGCATCGACGCCGACTTCTGCCGCGCTGTTGCTGCCGCAGTGTTTGGCGACGCGACCAAGGTCAAATTCAGCCAGCTGAACGCCAAAGAGCGTTTCACTGCGCTGCAGTCCGGCGAAATCGACATTCTGTCGCGTAATACCACCTGGACCAGCTCTCGCGACGCGAGCATGGGTCTGGTGTTCCCGGGCTTCGTCACTTATTACGACGGCGTTGGCTTCCTGGCCAACAGCAAGCTGGGCGTGAAAAGTGCCAAGGAACTGGACGGCGCGACGATCTGTATTCAGGCCGGTACCACCACTGAGCTGAACGTGTCGGACTACTTCCGCGCCAACAACCTCAAGTACACCCCGATCACGTTCGACACCTCCGACGAAAGTGCCAAGTCGCTGGAATCCGGTCGTTGCGACGTACTGACCTCCGACAAATCCCAGCTCTACGCACAGCGCTCCAAGCTGGCCTCGCCGAAGGATTACGTCGTTCTGCCTGAAACCATCTCCAAAGAACCGCTGGGCCCGGTTGTCGCCCGTGGCGATGAAGACTTCAGCACCATCGTTCGCTGGGTCGGCTACGCGCTGCTGAACGCGGAAGAAGCAGGCGTCACCTCGAAAAACGTTGAAGCCGAAGCCAAGTCGACCAAGAACCCTGACGTGGCCCGCTTGCTGGGTGCCGACGGCGACTACGGTACTCAGCTGAAGCTGAAGAAAGACTGGGTCGTGCAGGTCGTCAAGCAAGTCGGTAACTACGGCGAAATGTTCGAGAAGAACCTGGGCGCAGGCACTCCTCTGGAGATCGCTCGCGGTCAGAACGCTCTGTGGAACGCTGGCGGCATTCAGTACGCACCACCAGTGCGTTGATTGACCTGCGCCCGGCTGCGTGAATCGCGGCCGGGCGCTTTGTTGCATTTCTTCCGGGGCACTCCATGCAAAATCAAATCAGCGCACCCAAGCAGAGGCTCAGCCTCAGCGACCCTAAAGTGCGTGCGTGGCTATTTCAGATAATTACGGTTGTCGCCGTAGTCGCGATGGGTTGGTATCTGTTCGATAACACCCAGACCAACCTGCAACACCGGGGTATCACCTCAGGTTTTGGTTTCCTTGAAAACAGTGCCGGCTTCGGCATCGCGCAGCACCTGATTCCGTTTACGGAGTCGGACACCTACGCGCGGGTTTTCCTGATCGGTTTGCTCAACACGCTGCTGGTGACGTTCATCGGCGTGATCCTCGCGACCCTGCTGGGCTTCATCGTCGGCGTCGCGCGTTTGTCCAACAACTGGATCATCAACAAACTGGCAACGGTTTACGTTGAAGTCTTCCGTAACATTCCGCCGCTGCTGCAGATCCTGTTCTGGTACTTCGCGGTGTTCCTGACCCTGCCGGGTCCGCGAGCGGCCCACGGGTTTCTCGGTTCGTTCTTCGTCAGCAGCCGTGGCCTGAACATGCCGGCCGCGATTGCCACCGATGCGGCGTGGCCGTTCGTGATCAGCGTGGTACTGGCCATTGTCGCCATCGTGTTCATGACGCGCTGGGCGAACAAGCGCTTCGAAGCCACGGGCGTGCCGTTTCACAAGTTCTGGGCGGGCCTTGGGCTGTTCATCGTGATTCCTGCGCTCTGCGCGCTGATCTTCGGTGCACCGGTGCATTGGGAACTGCCCGAGCTGAAGGGCTTCAACTTCGTGGGCGGCTGGGTGTTGATCCCTGAACTGCTGGCGCTGACGCTGGCCCTGACGGTTTACACGGCGGCATTCATCGCCGAAATCGTGCGTTCGGGCATCAAGTCCGTGAGCCATGGCCAGACCGAAGCGGCACGTTCGCTGGGCCTGCGTCCAGGCCCGACGCTGCGCAAGGTCATCATCCCCCAGGCGCTGCGGGTGATCATCCCGCCATTGACCAGCCAATACCTGAACCTGGCGAAGAACTCGTCGCTGGCCGCCGGTATCGGTTACCCGGAAATGGTTTCGCTGTTCGCCGGTACCGTGCTCAACCAGACCGGTCAGGCCATCGAAGTCATTGCCATCACCATGAGCGTGTACCTGGCGATCAGTATCAGCATTTCCCTGCTGATGAACTGGTACAACAAGCGCATTGCGCTGATCGAGCGGTGAGGAAACGCGCATGACATCCCATACTTTCAAACCCGACATGCCACCGCCCAGCAAAGTCTTCGGCCCGGTGGCATGGATGCGCCAGAACCTGTTCTCGAGCTGGATCAACACGCTGTTGACCCTGTTCGCGATCTACCTGATCTGGCTGGTTGTTCCACCGCTGCTGAGCTGGGCCATCTTCGATGCCAACTGGGTCGGCACCACGCGCGCCGACTGCACCAAGGCCGGCGCCTGCTGGGTGTTCATCGAACAGCGCTTCGGCCAGTTCATGTACGGCTACTACCCGCAGGCACTGCGCTGGAGGGTTGATCTGACCGTCTGGCTGGCGATCATCGGCGTGGCGCCGCTGTTCATCAAAGTGATGCCGCGCAAGGCGATCTACGGCCTGTCGTTTCTGTTCATCTACCCGATCATTGCCTACTTTCTGCTGCATGGCGGCGTGTTCGGCCTGGATCAGGTCGCCACCAGCCAGTGGGGCGGCTTGATGCTGACCCTGGTGATCGCCACGGTGGGTATCGCCGGCGCGTTGCCGCTGGGTGTGGTGCTGGCCTTGGGGCGTCGCTCCGAAATGCCGGCCATCCGCGTGATGTGCGTGACGTTCATCGAGTTCTGGCGAGGCGTTCCACTGATCACTGTGCTGTTCATGTCGTCGGTGATGCTGCCGTTGTTCCTGCCTGAAGGCATGAACTTCGACAAACTGCTGCGCGCACTGATCGGCGTGATCCTGTTCCAGTCGGCGTACGTGGCCGAGGTGGTTCGAGGCGGCATGCAGGCCATTCCGAAAGGTCAGTACGAAGCGGCTGCGGCAATGGGTCTCGGTTACTGGCGGCGCATGGGGCTGGTGATTCTGCCGCAGGCCCTGAAGCTGGTCATTCCCGGTTTGGTCAACACCGTGATCGCGTTGTTCAAGGACACGAGCCTTGTGATCATCATCGGCCTGTTCGACCTGCTCAACAGCGTCAAACAAGCTGCCGCCGACCCCAAGTGGCTTGGCATGGCGACCGAGGGTTACGTGTTCGCGGCCCTGGTGTTCTGGATCTTCTGTTTCGGCATGTCCCGCTACTCCATGCATTTGGAGCGTAAGTTGGACACAGGCCACAAGCGTTAGGAGTTTTGTGATGAGTGAAGCTATCAGTAAGCCTCTGGGCGCCGAAGGCATGATCCGGATGGAAGGCGTGCACAAGTGGTACGGCCAGTTCCACGTGTTGAAAGACATCAACCTGAACGTGCGTCAGGGCGAGCGCATCGTGTTGTGCGGTCCGTCGGGTTCGGGCAAGTCGACGACCATTCGCTGCCTCAATCGTCTGGAAGAACACCAGCAGGGTCGCATCGTGGTCGATGGCACCGAGTTGACCTCGGACTTGAAGCAGATCGAGACGATTCGTCGCGAAGTCGGCATGGTGTTCCAGCACTTCAACCTGTTCCCGCACCTGACCATCCTGCAGAACTGCACGCTGGCGCCGATGTGGGTGCGCAAGATGCCCAAGCGCAAGGCCGAAGAAATCGCCATGCATTATCTGGAGCGCGTGCGTATTCCGGAGCAGGCCCACAAATACCCGGGTCAGCTCTCCGGCGGTCAGCAACAGCGTGTGGCGATCGCCCGCGCGCTATGCATGAAGCCGAAGATCATGCTGTTCGACGAGCCGACTTCGGCCCTCGACCCGGAGATGGTGAAAGAAGTGCTCGACACCATGGTCGGCCTGGCGGAAGAGGGCATGACCATGCTCTGCGTGACCCACGAAATGGGCTTCGCCCGCACCGTGGCCAACCGCGTGATCTTCATGGACAAAGGCGAAATCGTCGAACAAGCCGCGCCAAACGACTTCTTCGATAATCCGCAGAGTGATCGTACGCGCCTGTTCCTGAGTCAGATTCTGCACTGAGTCAGTCGCCGCTACACAAAGAGCCCGGGCCCAAGTGCCCGGGTTTTTTACTTTGTGGGAGATTGCTGGCAGATAGATCAGCGGCGTCATCATGTTTGAGGCGCGTGGGCTTACGACACCGCAAAACTGTACCCAATCCCCGTAAAACTTGTGTTCTCTGCCGATCTCCAACAGGATTACTGCTTTGCGCAATGCGCTGTTACATCCTCCTGCCCCCCACGAGAATCCCATGACGACCAAGGCGCCGACGGCGAGCAGTTCCCGTTCCAATGCTTCGACCCCTCACGACATCGACCAGCTGCTGATTGATGCAGAAGCCGATGACGAGCAAGTTCAGCAGCTACACCCCGTCCTGAAGCGCCCGTGGTTCCTGCTGTTGGGGCTGGTGCTGGTGGCGCTGAACCTGCGTCCGGCGTTGTCGAGCATGGCGCCATTATTGAGCGAAGTGTCACGAAGCCTGGGGCTTTCTGCGGCCACGGCCGGCTTGCTGACCACGCTGCCGGTGTTGTGTCTGGGCCTGTTTGCACCGCTTGCGCCGATTCTTGCGCGACGGTTCGGCAGCGAGCGCGTGGTACTCGGCATTCTGCTGACCCTGGCGTGCGGGATCGTTCTGCGCAGCTCGCTCGGCGAGTTCGGTCTGTTTGCGGGCAGCATCATGGCCGGGGCCAGCATTGGTATCATCGGGGTATTGCTGCCCGGCATCGTCAAACGCGACTTCGCCAAACAGGCCGGCGCCATGACGGGCGTGTACACCATGGCGCTGTGCCTGGGCGCTGCCGTTGCGGCGGGTTCAACGGTTCCGTTGAGCGAGGCGCTGGGTAACGGCAACGGCAGCGACTGGACGCTTGGCCTGGGCTTCTGGATCGTCCCGGCGATTCTCGCCGCGATCTTCTGGTGGCCGCAAACGCGTCAGCGTCATGGTCAGCATCAGGTGGCCTACCGGGTGCGCGGTTTGCGCCGCGATCCTCTGGCCTGGCAAGTCACCCTTTATATGGGGCTGCAATCGTCGCTGGCCTACATCGTGTTTGGCTGGCTGCCGTCGATCCTCATCGGGCGCGGACTGACTGCCACTGAAGCCGGGCTGCTGTTGTCCGGTTCGATCATGGTGCAACTGGTCAGCTCGCTGACCGCGCCATGGCTCGCAACGCGAGGCAAGGATCAGCGGGTCGCGATTGTGCTGGTGATGCTGCTGACCCTGGCGGGTCTGTTCGGCTGTCTGTATGCACCGCTTGAGCAATTGTGGGCCTGGGCCATCGTGCTTGGGCTGGGCCAGGGCGGGACGTTCAGCCTGGCGCTGACCCTGATCGTGTTGCGTTCGCGCGACTCCCACGTCGCCGCGAACCTGTCGAGCATGGCCCAGGGCTTCGGCTACACCCTGGCGTCGCTCGGGCCTTTCGCGGTGGGCGTCGTGCATGACTGGACCGGCAACTGGGACTCGGTGGGCTGGATCTTCGGCATCATCGGCATCGCCGCGATCATCGCTGGCCTTGGCGCGGGGCGCGCCCTGTACGTGGGCGTCACCAGCGAGAAAGTCTGAGGGTCGGCATTTCCCCTGCGAATGCCCGTGGCAAAACGCGCTGCGGCCGCTTATCGTGCAGGCATTCAATTTCCACGGACGGCGTTCCCATGAGCGAGACCTTTACCAGCGAACACAACAGTGCGCTGATCACGCGCTTCTACGAAGCGTTCAGTCTTCTGGACGCCGAGACGATGGCCGCGTGCTACAGCGAAGACGTGGTGTTTTCCGACCCGGTGTTTGGCGAGCTGCGGGGGCGGGATGCCTGTGACATGTGGCGCATGCTGACTTCCCGCGCCCGTGACTTTTCGGTGGTGTTCGATCACGTCCGTGCCGATGCCACAACCGGCGCTGCCCACTGGGTCGCGACCTACCTGTTCAGCCAGACCGGTCGCACGGTGGTCAACGACATCCAGGCGCGGTTTGTTTTTCGCGACGGCAAGATCTGCGAACACCACGATCAGTTCGATCTGTGGCGCTGGGCGCGTCAGGCCCTCGGTACGCGAGGTGCATTGCTGGGCTGGGCGCCGTTTGTGCAAAACGCCATCCGTGCACAGGGCCAGAAAGGGCTGAAGGCTTTTCAGGACAGTCGCTGACGCTTTGTTAAAATCCGCTCCCCTCGCTAATGCGCCACGGTCCTGCATGTCTGACGCCGAAATCGCCACCGCACCTGTGCCCGAAGCCGTGCCGGTCAAATCCTGGTTCGTGTACTTGGTGCGCGCGGCCAACGGTTCTTTGTACTGCGGTATCAGCAATGACCCGCAGCGCCGATTCGCTCAACATCAGAGCGGCAAAGGCGCGCGTTTCTTCAGCTCCAGCCCGGCGGTGGCGCTGGTTTACGTCGAGGCCTGTCGCGACAAAGGCGACGCGTTGCGGCAGGAGCGCCTGATCAAAAAGCTGCGTAAAAGCGCCAAGGAAATACTGGTCTGCAGTGGGCCAAGCGGCGGTCAGCCATCCTTCACCGCGCAATGACTTGATCTTCTTGATGGTACGAAAATGGCTGCTCTGAGCTAAGGTCCATGCGCACGATCGGCGCATAGCTACCGTTGGCAACAAGCTTTCGCTGAAAGTTTCGCGCCGTTTCGATGCCGCTATCGTAATGAGCTGAGTCGACTGAGTCGACGAAAACCGCAGAGATCAGGTCTTTCAGGCCATACCCATCATCCACGGTGGCCATCAGTAGTTCATTCCAGGCAATATCCCATAAAGGGTAGTGTTCCTGCATGGCGATCGAGTTACGCCATCCTTTCTGGCTATCTGCATTCCAGGAACACTGCGTCGAACTGGAGAACTGCATGTCGCCGGTATAGGCAATCCATCCTTCTAGCGTAGTAATGCCGAAGCTTTCGCATGAGCCCCACGCGTATTCACTATTCTTATGGGTCGCCTTAGGCTGCGGATAGACGCGATGCACCCCATTCCCCGGTTCCCTCGGTACACACCCATTGTGCCTCACATTCTGTCCGGTACCTGCGTCTTTTGGAAACAGGCAGATGAAGCCAGCGTCGTAACCTGGCAAGCCCAGACGATGACCTTCTACCGCGTTGCGCAGTATGAAGCCAGCTTGACGCATCACGGACCACTTAGGGTGGGCGTCCCGGCGTATCCAGGAAAACGACGTCGCGCCTCGATTCATCGAATTCGGACTATGTGTCCAGGGCAAGTAGTCGCCGTCTGTAGTCCCCCTTACGATTAATCCACTGCAGTAGTAATGACCACGACGAAGATCGGTGCCGATTTCTCTGCAGTCCTCGTTGATGTCGTTGTACTGGCGGTTAAGAGAGGCCACCAAAGCCTCAGACGATTGTTTTCCTTGCGCCGCATAAGACGCGTGCGTCTCAAGGCGTGCAGGGCTTTGCGGAGTGGCGGATTGGCAGCCTGTAACCAGTGAGCTGACGATCAGGGCTGTTATGAGGATTTTCATTTGGTTATTCCTTCCATGGTGATAACCAAAGCCTAGGCGTCTCCAGTCCTATCGGTGAGTAGTTCCTTGGATCATCTTGCGATAACGCTGACTACGGTTATCGCGAGTGTCTAAATTGGCAGTGTCGTCACTCGACGCACCCGCATAGAGGCATTAGGCTCAGCGCTCCCTAGAAGAGGCCTCGAGCGCAATGTCAGAACTTATCCTGCACCATTACCCGACGTCCCTGTTCGCCGAAAAAGCCCGGTTGATGCTGGGTTTCAAAGGCCTGTCATGGCGCTCGGTCAACATCCCGTCGATCATGCCAAAGCCCGACCTCATGCCCCTCACCGGCGGCTATCGCAAAACCCCGGTTCTGCAAGTGGGCGCCGATATCTACTGCGACACCGCGTTGATCGCGCGCCGGCTTGAGCAGGAAAAGTCTTCGCCGACCTTTTATCCCGAAGGTCAGGAGTTCACGGCGGCCAGCCTCGCGGCCTGGGCGGATTCGGTGCTGTTCCTGCACGCTGTCAGCCTGGTGTTTCAACCGGCCTCCCTCGCTGTGCGTTTCGCCAAAGTCCCGCCTGAGGCCGTGAAGGCATTCGTTGCCGACCGCGCCACGCTGTTCGATGGCGGCAGCGCCAATCGCGTGCCGCTGGAAGTGGCGCAGCATCAATGGCCGACGCTGATGGCGCGTCTGGAAACCCAGCTGGAGCGCAACGGTGATTTCCTCTTGGGCGCGCCCTCGATTGCCGATTTCTCGGTGGCCCACACCCTGTGGTTCCTGAAGCAAACGCCTGTCACATCCCCGCTCGTGGACGCCTATCCGGCGGTGTTGGGCTGGTACGAGCGCGTTATTGGATTCGGCCATGGTGCACCGAGCGAGTTGAGTTCTAGCGATGCCGTTGAAATCGCGCGCGGGGCGACCCCGGCGCCGGTGCCCAACGAAGCGTTCACCGATCCCAACGGTTTTACCGTCGGCCAGCAGGTCACCGTGTCTGCCGTGGATTACGGCGTTGACGCGGTGGCGGGAGAGTTGGTGTTCAGCGGGCGCGAAGAGATCATCCTGCGTCGTGAAGACGAACGCGCGGGTACCGTGCATGTGCACTTCCCGCGCGTTGGTTTTCAAATCAAAGCCGCCTGAAAACAGATCCCGGCTCGTCATTCATGAGCCGGGGTGTTTCAGCTACTGCGCAACGGCCTGGTCCGCAGCGCTGTAGCTGAAGATATCCCCGCCGGCATTGGCGAAGTTCAGCCGCAGGATTGGCACGTTGTAGCCGGCGTTATTCATCTTCACCTGAAAGTTTCGGGCGGCGGCCAGCCCTCCCGCCTTGCTCACGTCATAAAAATAGGCGGCGATGTACTTTGGCATCTGCCCGCCATCGCCTAAATTGTTGAGCAGTATTTCGTTCCAGATCGACTGGAGCTGAGGGAAGTCGTCTCTGGAGGCAATCATGTTGTTCCAGCCGTGCTGACTGTCGATGTTCCAGGAACACTGCCTGTATGTCTGCAGGCCAACGCTTTGAAAATGTTGATCCCATTGGGTTGCGGTGGTGATGTTCATCCCTTCGCAAGAACCCCACGCGTAAGCAGAATTATCATCGTCAGGCTTCGCTGGTGCGCTGGGCGGGTACTGCTTGCCCCGGTAGCCGCAGCCCTTATGGCCGTTGGCGGTCGACGTCGACGCGTCATAGGGATACAGACAGATAAAGCCGGATTCCAGCCCCGGCAGACCGTATGCAATGGCATCAATGCGGTTGCGCAGGATAAACCCTGCAGGATGGTACAACCGGGTCTGAATCACGCCTCTGCGTAGCCATGAATAAGAAGTCGCGCCTATCGCCAGGGCGTTTGAGCTGTACATCCAGGGATTGAAATTACCGTCGTCCACGGTCCGCAACGTTACGCCGCTGCAATAATAATGACCGCGTGGTTTGTTGGTACCGTACTCACGGCAATCCGTGATGGTTTCTTTGTAGTTTTTATTGACGTCGGCGAGAACTTGCTCGGGTTTCTGCAACTGTGCGCGGGGAGCATAGGCCGGCGCCTGTGTTGTTGATGGCGCAGGCGGTGGTGGCTCCATCGGGGGAAGGGGCTGATTGGAGCAAGCGCTCAGTATCAGCGTGAGCATTAACATATAGCGACTTGTTAATTGACGGATCATGGCCGGAATCCTTCTAGCGCGTTGATAGTCCTGGTATGTGGAATGAGCGCCGTGCATGAAGTTGCTCAGCGTTCGATAACGTCATTGCCTTCACGGATAAGCAATCTGGTCACTCGCCGAGTACCCGAAACGACTCGAGGGTGCGGCATTAAAGTTGATGGAGTAGATGGGCACTCGTCTGGCTTTTTTGCTTGCCAATTTGGACTGGAAAGCCCGAGCGTCATCGCGCGCTCCGGGTTTATTGGCGTCGTAGAAAAACGCCATCACTAAAACATCTTCGATGACTCCAACCGCCGGCACCAGAATCTCGTTCCACGATGTTTTGGCCGGAAAGCTTTCATGGGAAGCAATCATCGCCATCCAGTTGCTGGTTTTGCCGGACGACCAGGAACACTGCGAATACTCAGTTTGGCCGTTGCTTTGATAGTGAGCATTCCATTGGGCAGCGGTGGTATAGCCGAGTTTGTTGTCGCATGAGCCCCAGACAATGTAATGGGCTGGGTTGGGGGTGCCGGGTGCACCCGGTGCGCGCTCAAAGTCACACCCGTTATAGTTTCGGGGTTTTCTGACCGTGTAGGCGTCAAAAGGATAAAGGCAATTGACCCCGGACCAGTTGGCCTGTCCGTCGGAGTAATACTTATTGATGTCGTCGGGGTTCATCCGGATGTATCCGGCGCGGTGATAAAGGGTTTTGGTACTCAGGTCGTGCCTCAGCCAGGTGAAGGATGAGGAACCGAGCGCATTGGCACTCGAGCTGGCAGTCCAGGGGTCGAAGTTGCCGTTATCGACAGTTCTTAAAAACACGCCTGAGCATCGAAATAACGGCTGGTTTCCGCTGCACGCTGTTGAGTTGTCATTGTAGTTTTTATTCAGTAGAGGCAAGCCCACCGATGGCGCAAGGGGGGGGTTGTAGATATAGGTGCTAGCCACACGAGGCGCCACACTTCTGTTGGTTTGAGGGACGTTGGCTTCAGGGGGGTCGGCTTGACGCACGGCGGTACTGCAACCCACTAAAAAAGATAAAAGCAAGGCGAGTGCGCCGGGAAGAGTCTTCATGACGTCTGATCCATCAGAGTAAGATTTATTTGAATTAAGTAATCTTCCGGATGTTTGTCAAATCTGTCATTTAAGACCGAATGCCCGCTGACAGGAGGGTGAGTTTCCGTGAGCTGCCTTTTAATCGCTATTGGCGATTACAAGTAAGGTTGTTGATTTCGACGTTGCGTGTTTGTGGCAGCGGCAGGGTTATAGGCGTGGGCTTTACATCGCGAAATAAACTAACGATTGCGGCGCTGGCGAGAGTATTCAGCTTGAATGTTATAGCGAACGGCGATTGCCGCTGTCGCTGGAGGGCCTATGTGGGAAGCGTATTAAAATGAGGCGCTGTATCGGCTTCCCAACGTCTTTCAGGACTGAGATATCAGTAGACTGGCGCAGACGCCCGATTCAGCCTGGCGCGCCTACTTCAACGCAGCCAGAATCTGCTCTTCGCTAAACCCCCTGATCAACGTGCCATTCACGTCGATCAGGGGAATGCCGCGGCCACCCAGTGCTTCATAGGCTTTGCGCCCTGCGGCGTCTTTCTCGATATCGTACTCGGTATAGCGAATGCCCTGGCTGTCGAGAAAGCGCCGGGTCTGTTTGCAGTAGCCACACCAGTCCGTGGCGTACAACGTCACCTTCGCATTGGCCTGCGCCTGCTCCGACAACGCGGAGGAGGGGTGAACCAGGTTTTCGATTTTGCCCCAGTTCTGGTAGACGACCACCACCAGCATGACGAGCAAGCACTTCTTCAGGGTACGAACGAACATGTGGGTCTCGGCTCCTCGGCAGGGGTCAGCGGCGTTTGAGCTGATCGGTCAACTGAGTGGGCAGCCCTTTGATGATCAGCGTGCCTTTCTCTTCGTCGTACTCAATCTTGTCGCCCAGCAGGTGCGCTTCAAAGCTGATCGACAGACCTTCGGCGCGGCCAGTGAAGCGACGGAACTGATTGAGCGTGCGCTTATCGGCCGGGATCTCGGGCGACAGGCCGTAATCCTTGTTGCGGATGTGATCGTAGAAAGCCCGCGGGCGATCCTCGTCGATCAGGCCCGACAACTCTTCCAGGGCGATGGGCTCGCCCATTTTGCTCTGGCTGCTCGCGTAGTCGACCAGCGCCTTGGTTTTCTCGCGGGTCGATTCTTCCGGGAGGTCTTCGCTCTCGACAAAATCACTGAAAGCCTTGAGCAGGGTGCGGGTCTCGCCCGGTCCGTCGACGCCTTCCTGGCAGCCGATGAAGTCGCGGAAGTACTCGGAAACCTTCTTGCCGTTCTTGCCTTTGATAAACGAGATGTACTGCTTGGACGCTTTGTTGTTCTGCCACTCGGAAATATTGATGCGGGCCGCAAGGTGCAGTTGACCCAGGTCCAGATGCCGGGACGGCGTCACGTCCAGCGCCTCGTTTACCGCCACGCCTTCGCTGTGGTGCAGCAACGCGATTGCCAGGTACTCCGTCATGCCTTGTTGATAGTGCGCAAACAGTACGTGACCGCCGACCGACAGGTTCGACTCTTCCATGAGTTCCGGAACCTCCCTAACTGTTATATGTGGTTTATCTAATGTAAATCAGTTATTTACCTCATGTAACTATTTTTCGGAATTCTTTTGAGAGAAGGTCAGTGGCTTTAACTTAAAAAGATGGCTGCTACACGGAAATCCATTCTGCTTGAGCCGCCGTCAGGTAGAGTCTGCTCCATTCAGATGGCATGCCTGGTGCTTGATTCGGATCTAAAGGTCTTCCAATGCGTTATGGCACAGCTCGTGAGCGTAATGGCACAATGCAAGTGTTGAGCGAGTCTTCAAGGGTTGATGGCTGGCGAATAAATTAGGATAGGGAGGTCTCTTGCGTATCAACTATCTCAGCCCTCGAGGAGTTTTGGAGGTCGAGCATGCCGCCTTGCGCGAGCTCGAAGCGAAGCTACCCCGCGAATGGGGAGCCTATGCAGCATTTCGGTTGGTGACGCGAGGTTCCAAGCAACCACTCGATATCGATTTGCTGTTGCTGACAAGCAATAGGATCCTGGTAGTAGAGTTAAAAAACTGGTCCGGCGACATTACGTATTCGTCCGGTCAGTGGTTTCATCGCGGGGCTCCCATGCCGTCGCCTGTCGATACAACAGACAACAAGGCCCGTGCTTTGAAGCAGCTCATTCAGGAGAAGATTCCTTCCCTGAAGGTGCCCTTCATTGAGTCGCTGGTAGTGTTGTGTCATCCAAAGTGCCGGTTGATTAGCTTTCCAGATGAGCAGCTGCGCTTCGTCACAACGCTCCCCGAGTTCGTTCGTACGGCTTCCGAAAGGACACGCTACGAGACGCGCTTCCCCGATATTCCTTCTAAATGGACCTATCGCTCCGCAAACCCCTTGCCACACCTTCAGAAGTACAACACCATTTTTTCTAATTTCAACCCGTCAGTGCTCAAACGTCGCACCGTACTGCATGGCTTTGAGCAGATTGAGGATCAGGCGGACTACGTACACCCACGCAATATTTGGTCGGAGTTCCTCGCCGAGCATCAGGAGAACCGAAGTTCAAAAGCGCTACTGCGTAAGTGGAATTTTGAAGAGCTTGCCGCCGGCGGCACGTCCACCGTCGAGCGACAGACAATCGGCCTTCGCGAGCTACGCTTGAACGAGGCGCTACGTGTCCAAGCCCCTGAGCTTCACGAAGATTTGCTAGAACCGGTCGGTTCGGCGACGGCTGACGACATCACTACTAACTTCATCGAAGCGTACCGACTTCCTACGGGTATTGAACGTCTCTCCGAGCACTTAGAGCGCAACAGCAACAAGAGCGAGCAAGATCGACGCTTACTGGCTAAAAGCATCCTGGCACGCTTCTCGAAACTACACGCACTGGGGATTGCTCATCGCGACATCACTAAACGTACGCTGTGGGTGGTCGAACCGTCCCGTGTGATCCTGTCTACATTTGCTGCCGCGCGGGTGCCCCAGGCACAGACCGTAGGCGTTCATCGTATCGAGCTAGAAACCGGGTCTATCGAACTGCCGGAAGATGAAGGCGTCGCTGCACAAGCTCGCTCAATTGACCCCTTCGCTCGCGACGTATTCCTGCTTGGGGTGCTGGTCTACGAGATGCTGGAGAGCCAAGAGTTAGAGCGACTCAACAACGTACCGGTCTACGACGATGCAGTTACACTCGTCGTCCCAGCTCTGGCGCCGTGGTACGCAAAAGCCATGGACCTGGATCCTAAAACGCGCTATCGCAATGCTTCCGAGGCGCTCGACGCGTTGAACGATTGTTTGTCGGTTGATGCTGGAACAGACGTCTGTGCTGGAGATTTTGAGGGCTACGAGACTGACGCCAGCCTGATAACCTTCCCCATTAAGCATACTATTTCGACTCATCCCACCAAGATGGTTTACGAGTCGGAGCAGAACGGTGAGCGGGTACTGGTGAAGTGCTGGCCACAACTCAAGTACGACCCGAAGTACCTAGCCCGCAGTCTTCGTCTGCTCGCTTTCCTTCAGCAGGCTAGGTCTATGCGGCAGTCAGGGTTCGATGCAGCCCCGGAAGTCTTGGATTTCGGCTTGAGCATGTTTGGCTTAATGTTGGTAACGCGATGGGCAGAAGGTGAGACGCTAACCGAGTGGCTGTCAAACAACCCAGAGGGGCGGCATCGTGCGCTCGTCGCGCACGCAGTGCTTAATGCCGTGCAGCGTCTTCATATCTTGGGGCTGTCCCACGGCGATGTGAAAGCGGACAACATCATCGTGTCGCAGACGGCGGAGGCACAGCTGCCGCAGGTCGTGCTGGTAGACATCCCAGACCTAAGCGCCGATGGAGACGAAGGAGTAACGGTTGGTACGGTGCCTCCGGCTCTGGAGTGCGCATCCTCTCTTCACCGTGACGCGTTTGCAGTGTGCACGCTTGTATTGACACTGTTGCCTGAGGATTTCGCGGCCACGCGAAGCGACGTCAACCGGGCCATTGAGCTGGTAGACACATTGCCGCCGCTGGACCTGCTCGCCGAAACGCTGCAGGGCGAGCTATACCCAAAGCAGCGTTCAATCTCAACGTTCAAGGCAATCCTAAAGCGCCGCGGTCGTAATGATTCTTCGTCTTTGGATTTGGTCTCCAACAATGGCGAATACTCGGTACGCGCGACCCGGCATCCCGAGACTGGGCACGTTCGATTTAACATCGTCGGAGTGCGGCAAGAACTCTACATCAAATACGACCCAAAAGAGGACGCTGTGCTTGGCTGCGCGGTTAAGGATGTCGACCATATCGATTTCGTCAGTGCCCACCGCAGCAAGGCCTTCTCTCTGAGCGGAGAGATTCAAGTCACCTTTGCGGAGGAGACCGACGTCACCGCACTCGCCGGTTTGCTGTACGAACTCTACCGCGTGAATGTTCTGGACGATCTGGAAGGCAATGACGCGGCGCCGGTATTCGGTGTTGACCCCTACGCACGCCAGTCTGGGGGCTCGACCTCGCAAAAAGTATCGGCTACAGCACTCTGGACCGCGCTATCCGATACCGATGAGATGAACGTCATAAAGATTACGGTACGGCAGGGGGCGAAGCAATTTTCGCCGGATAGCGAGGAGTGGCTCATCCCCTTCAACTGCGAGGCGGGCGTACTCGATTTCTCGGAGGGTGAAGGCATCGAACTGATGGAACGCGGCGTAGGCGCGATCGACGGCAGCGAGCGATGGTTTACTGTTGGCTGGGTCTCACCCGACCTCGGGCGCGACGTCATGCGGGTGCGCTCCAAGAATATACGCTTCTCGCCGAAGGCAGGAGACACCTTGCACGTCCGTGGTACCTTCGAAAAGGCAGCGTCTGAGCGGCGGGTCGCGGCAATGAAGCGCGTGCTCGCGGGAGGAAGCCTTATTCCTTCACTTGTTGACTACTTCGATCCGGACACCGAACGAATGCCGAAGTGCCACGTCGCGATCGACTTAGGTGACCTCAGCAAATACGAACTGAACTCCTCCCAAGAAGAGGCATTGCGGACCGCTCTGTCCCATGGCCCAATTTCACTGCTGCAGGGACCGCCAGGAACAGGGAAGACCAAATTCATTGCGTCGTTTGTTCACCTGTTGCTGTCGCAAGGGCTCGCGCATAACATCTTGCTAGTTAGCCAATCTCATGAGGCCGTGAACAATGCCATGGACAAGGTGGCTGGTTCGCTGCGCGCGTCGAGCATGGATGTGCCTATGGTACGCATCGGCCTTCAATCAATGGTATCGCCCGGGCTCCGTAACGTCCAAGAGGATTCGCTACGTCAGCGCTACCGCGAGAGCTTCGAAGCAGAAATCACGGATCGTGTGCGAGCAGCGGGCGTGGCTATGGGACTTCCAGAAGGCTACGTGCGCTCCGCAACGAAGATTCACATCGCACTGGGTCCGATGCTCCAAAGTATTGACCGTCTTATACACGCGATAGGCGAGACCGATAGTAAGGACTCCTCTGCTAAGGAGCATTTACGACGGCTCAGGCGGGTGTTCGTCGAAGTCGCGGAGCGTCAGTTCGGCATTCAGGCATCGACCGGAAATGACGCGGCCAGCCTACGTGGCTTAATAGGCAAAAAACTCGAATCGTTGGCTCAACAGCACGGTTCACCGAGTCCGGCTAAATGCGCTCGGTTAGAGCAGATCGCTCATCTGTCGATGGAGTTTTCCCAGGTGCTACGTAGCCCACGATCCAACTACACAGCTTTCCTTGCGCGCAGCTCCAGCATTGTGGCAGGCACCTGCGTAGGAGTTGGCAAGCAGGCATTGGGCATCACAGAAGTTCCCTACGATTGGGTCATCGTCGACGAGGCCGCACGGGCATCGCCGATGGAACTCGTTGTCGCGATGCAAGCGGGTAAGCGCGTGCTACTGGTGGGCGATCACTTACAACTGCCGCCGTCGTACCCCCGCGCCGTTGAGGACCAAGCGTCAGCCCTATTAGGGATGCAGCGAAAGGACTTCCGGCGGATGAACAATTTCCAACGTGCGTTTTCATCGAATTACGGCCAGTCGGTGGGAAGAACACTACGCGTGCAATACCGTATGGCGGAGCACATCAACCGACTTGTATCGCACTGCTTCTACGCGGATGCACTTGAGGTGGGACGTGCGCCTCCAGGGGCAGAGTACGAGAAGCTGCCCGAATTTCTCGCCTCGCAGGTTGTGTGGGTAGATACCCAAGATCAGGGCCGAGAGGCTTTCCACCGTTCCGCTGGTACTCACGAAGGTGCGCTCGTGAACGAGCAGGAAGCCTTGGCTGTGGTGGAAGTGGTTCGAGCAATTCTAACCTCAGTTGATTTCTTGGAGGCGGTCCAAGCGCAGGAAGGTGTCCACGAGCCCATAATCGGAGTCATCGCTATGTACTCAGATCAGCGCGACTTGATCCTGAATAAGCTCGAGCAAGCTGAATGGGCATCCGGGCTTCGTCACTGCTTCTCAGTGGGTACTGTTGACAGCTACCAGGGCAAGGAAAATCGTATCATCGTGCTTTCGGTTGTGCGCAATGACACCAACGAGAACGTTGGTTTTTTAAGCGATCCAGAGCGCATCAACGTTGCCATGTCTCGAGCAAAGGACCGGCTTGTGATCGTGACCTCCTCGGCGATGTGGCGCTCCCGGACGAAAACACCGATGAAAAGCGTGCTCGACGAAGTCGAATGCCTCGCGGAGAAAAAACTGGCCACGTTTGTACCATCCAAAGAATTGAAGCGGAGCCTGTCCAATGCGTGAGCGTTTCAATACCGTCGCAGTAGCGATTCCGGCGCAGCTTTTCAGCGTGCGTTGTCATGTCTCAATCGACCGCCAGGTTCCCGTCATGACGGACTTCGCAGTGCGTTTACTGCACCTGAGCGGTCCTCTGGAGGTTGGGGCGCTGCGAGAGTATTTTGGCCTCTCCGCGAGCGAGGTCCGGAATCTGCTTGAACTCTTGCGAGAGGAAGGTCTCGTTGGGGAGACCCATGGACGCATTTCATTAACCTCCTATGCTGAATCGCGCTTCGCGGGCTCATCAGAAGGAATGCCGCGCTTCACAAGAATCGCTGAGCGGCAAAGCCGACCCGTCTTCGAACTGTTGAGTTACACGCCACTGCCCAAGGCGCTATCGAGCAGCTACTGGGACAATGCCTTGGAGCTTAATTGGAACACTGACGACCCTACAGAAGGCAAGACAATTGATAGGGCAGAGGCCGCGTTTCACAAGCATTTCATCGATATCGAACGCTTCGAACAGGAAGATGAAAACAAGCGCGCTTACGCTTGCTACAAAGTGGACGAGATTCGCGCTGGGCGCCCGTTCAGCGTCCCCCTTCCCGTCCACTTCGAAGTAGACGTCGAGGGCAACGTCGCGTTTGAAATCGACACGCAGTTCGAACTTCTGCCTGAGTCACTACGCTCGCAGGTGCGGACCCTAACATCCGACCGGATCGCCGCCCTCTCAACCCGGACCAATCACCTGCGCACTTTCATTGAGCTCTTCGACGATGAACTGCTCTCGCGATATTTGCTGCCCGCGCAGGCTAGTGGGGAGAGAACCACATTAATCAAACCTGACGGGCGGATCGGCCTGCGGAAAGACCAGGTGATTGACTTTGGGCGGTATGTACGCGATGTGCATGGCCAGGCGAACGGCGAAATGTATGATGCTGGCAATAGCCAAGCGCTTCTTGGTGCTCCGTATATGCCCAAATGCCAGTCCCGTTTTTTGGATGGACTGAGTGAAGCCCTCGCTGCATCCAAGCGGGCTACAAAATTTGAGCGGCCAGCGGCTATCTTCTGGACTATCCCGGACTCTGATCTATGGGGGCGCACTAGCCTGGTTCGCGATCTAATTGACAGCATCCAGGCTGCGCTCAAAGAGAGCTTGGGCACAACGCTGGAAGTCGTTGCCATTGCGCCCTGCCGCCAAGAGGAACATAGGGATCGCCTCGTCAAGCGCGCACGTCATCTACTCGATGCAGGTTTCAGTCGCGTATTTCTTGGCCCATACCAACCCAAGCAGGAGTGTTTCGAAGTTCTACTGATCCCAGGCATCTTCGGCGCGGCGACGTACCAATGGGTAGTGCCAAGCGCAGACCGGTACAACGTGCCCTTAGGGTTTGTGAGCCAGTCCGATGCAAAGCTGCAGAAGATGGTGGAGTTTATTCAGGTTGTCTTGACTTCGTCGCTCTATGGGGCAGGTCGGAGAAACGGCAGCACGCCTGAAGGGCGCGGGTTCTGGTTCAACGACGCAGATGTGAGCGATTTCTTTCTTCTTGATCGCTCTGTCACTGCACCATGAAACCCTAATGAACTTATATAGCAATAGTATTTATGGCTTGGCCTCCACATTGAGGCAGGAAGAGGGTGGCTCAGTCACTATTATCCACGCAGAAACCTAACCCTCTGCCGTCATACGGTTGCGCATGAGTCCAAGATAAATCGGAATATCCACAAGAGCTACCCCAGCACATGACTGAGTCATTTTCCCGCGACGAAATCGAATGCAGTCTCGCTGAACTACAGGCGCGCGTCGGCATCGCATTAGCTCCCTTTGAAGCGAGCTCGGCAATGCGCTGTCTGCTGGACATGTTGCGTGCTGTCGAGGAGCTGATCAATTTACACACCATTGACTGGGATGACGATGACTTCGAAATGCAGCTTTATGAGTTCCCTGTCATACGTACCGCCGAGAGCGCGCTTCTGCTCAAGAGCATTCGCAAGACTCTGGCTACACGGCTAGAGCAACCCCTTGTCGATAGATTCACGATGTTGATCCTTCAGGGGGCTGCCATCGGTATGGCGTTTATTCTCCATGGTCCCGCTGAGGCGGCGAGTGGTTTTCAGACTCTCGCGACGATGATGGGCTACATGCAGTCGAGGCGACGGCATCTTGTGGGATTACTGCACTTCATTCCGACAGCGTGTCGAGGGACCAATCTCATAACAAAGGAGGATGCCCTCAACGTTTTCCTGCCCATTGTGGAGTTCAGCGCCGCTCCGATGATGGGGGCTCAGTATGCCTTGATGGTCAAAGACGCCCAGAAGCTGCTGGGTATCGCCGACGATGCCAGCGCCGAGACGGCCATGCTAAACGGGTTGTTTCTAGAGCCGGAGCGCTCCTCTATCACCGAGATGCCCAATTCACCAGAAGCGTGCCAGATCCTAAAGGCCTGGGAGCAGGTCCCGCCTGATCGCTTATTTTCGGCCGCAGAACTTAGAAATGACATCCTCATGTGTGAAGCCGTGTACGCCGAGTTCGACCTTAGAGGGACCGAATTCGCCGTTGCTGCATCCTTGATACGCCGCCTTTCCAAGGAATTCATTGAGGACGACTATTGGATTCGTATCTCCACCAAAGATCTGGCCAGGGTTGCTGCGGAGGAAGGTGCAGCACTGTCTCTCGTGGCGGCATTAACTTGTGGCGCCGACACGTACATGGAGTGTCTTTCGAGTTACGCGCCGCTGGCTTTGATCGGAGATCACTATTTGTCTACCGTCACGCAACTGAGCCGATTCGCCTATTCCTGGCGGGCACGGATACTCGATCGCAATAAGCGGTTTCAGATTCGGGCGGGCTTCATGTTTGAGGATGTGGTCAAGGACGCGCTGGAGAAGCAGGGCTTCATCGTCCAAGACATTGTGCGCATCAACCGGCAGGAATTCGACGTCGTGTCGATGCGTGACGGTATTGTTTGGAATGTCCAATGCAAGAACAACTTCGTCGACCTTGCACGTGTCGACTCAGATGCAGTCGCATTTGCCCGATACAATCGCCGCCTTGTGCGAGCATATGAGAAGGCTTTGATAAAGGAGCGCAATCGTGAGCATCTTCTGAAGATTAAATTGGGCACTGAGTTCGTTCAGCACATGTTGGTCTCGCGTTTCCCGGTAGTAACTGATAACCCGCATATCGTTGTCTTCAGTCGTATCACCGAATTCGCTGCGCGGGCGGATGGTGTCCTAATGGCTTCCGAGGTTGAGTCCTCCCATGTCTAACGACATAAAGAAAACCGCGATTACTGCTGCAGGTTACATGTATCAGAACCGGCAAGGCCTTAGGATCCTCTGCGATTGGCTTGATGCACCAGCTCGCTACACTAGGGTGAAGTTTGAGTGCGATGATGAGTCTTTCGCGCCGACGGGGCTGGATGACATCGTTGTTGAGCGCTCAGATGGCCTGTTTGACCTCCAGCAGGTCAAGTTCACCCCAGACCCAAATTTGCATCTGCTCTGCTGGAAATGGATGCTCGAGAGAACCGGCAAGACGGCGCGATCGAGGTCGATGCTGCGCAAGTGGTTCGATGCCTTCAAGGCGCTAGACCCGGTGCGCATTGGCGTACTTTCGTTGACGACTAATCGCCGACCGGACGCCGATATCGAAGCTTGCCTGGTCGGCGGCAAGATCTCCTTCGCCAAGATCCCCGAGCCTAGGCGTTCTGAGGTCATGGCCGAACTCGGTGGTGAGCAAAACTGCGAGGCGTTCTTCAGTCGACTGCAAATTCTTCACAGTGACAAGGGGTTTGACACGCTGGAGCAAGAGGTCGATGCACGACTTCGCAAGCACGGCACTCTTGAGGGCATTGCTACCCTTAAGAACGTCGCATTCAACTGGGCGACGCGGAAGAATTTTCCGCCCCCGGACGGTTGGATCACGCTGGAGCAGGTCCGCACCATCCTGCGGTCGACGCCGCCGGCGCCTTTGCCTGAGGACTTCGTTGTCCCGCTGGGTTACGAGGTGCCCGATGAGACATTTCATCGGGAGTTCGTCCGTGACGCCGTCGGCGCTACCGGGAGCGCGATCGTGCTCACGGGGCCGCCAGGCCGTGGAAAGAGCACCTACCTGAGCGCGCTGTGCGACACGCTCGCCGAGCGGGACATTCCCACGGTCCGACACCACTATTTCCTTTCTACGACCGAGCGGGGGCGCGACCGGGTGAACAGCTACGTGGTCGAGCAGTCCATCGAAGCACAGGTCAAACGGTTCCATCCCGATGTTCAGGCCCCTGCGGGCGATCTGCGCGCGCTCCTTGAAGCGTGTGCTTCCCACTACAAGAAACTGGGCAAGCCATTCGTTCTTGTCCTGGACGGACTAGACCACGTTTGGCGCATTAACGCTGAGGACAAGCGGCCACTAGACGATGTGTTTTCCCAAATAATCCCATGCCCGAACAACATGGTGCTACTCATTGGCACCCAGCCTGTGGACGACGCCCAGTTGCCGACGGACCTGCTTGCCTTTGCGCCCAAGGCCGAGTGGCGCACGCTGCCAGCGATGTCTGAGAACGCAGCTCTGTCCTATTTGCGCAAGGCGTTTCAGGAAGGCAGGCTTACGACTGGCTTCGAGGGCGAGGATGGTGCGGAATCGCGACTGCAGGAGGCTGCGACCGCGCTTCGCACGAAGACCAATGGCCATCCTTTGCACGTCATCTATGCTACTGCAGAGCTTGAGCATGCGGGTTGCAACTTGTCGAAGTGGGATGTCGAGCGACTGAAGGGAGACTTGAGCAGGGATGCAAAATTCTACTACGCATCGCTTTGGGGGGCTCTCTCTTCCAGTCTCAAGGACACGCTGCGGCTCGTATGTGCCTTCTCATTCTTCTGGCCTAAGTCTGCGTTCGGAGAGATCGCCTCGAAAGTCGGTATGGCGCAGCCGGACGTCGCGAAAGTGGAGCACCTGCTTCACTCTTCAGCGGCTGGCCTAAAGGTTTTTCACGAGAGTTTGGCGGTTTTCGTGCGTGGAACCGCAGACTACGTTGACCGCGTCAACGAACTGATGCCTGCTGTGGCAAGCTGGTTGGAGAGCACTGCGCCCATCTCGCTACGCGTGAACTGGCTCTGGACGGTTCAGGCAAGGTTAGGCGACCCAAAGAATCTCATCACTGGCCTCACCCGCGATTGGATCATGCTCCGACTGGAGGAGGGATATCCAGAGTCGCTCTTTGATACGCTGCTGTCCGATGCTCTGGTCGCAGCGCTGGAGACCAACGAGTTCGCTGAAGCCTATCGATTAGAGCACCTCAAGTCGCGAATGGTCGGTGGTAGTCAGTACCAGATGCAGAACGACGACATGGCCAGGTTGATCTCGTTTACGTTGATCCTGACTGAAGAGGAGGGCGTTGTACGAGAGGCCCTGGCCTCCAGGCATGAGGCGGATATCTTGCGGCTTGCCGCGCTCGGATTGGCCCTGCGTGCTCGGGGTGATGAGACTGTGGCCGAAGCATGCGGTGAAGAGGCACTTCGTCGATTTAGAGGTCTTAGCCGTTTCTCCACCAGGTACTCGTCGAGCGCCGGCTCTGATGAGTTCCAGTTTCTGGTCGATGCGTTTGCGCGGCTTGGTGCGATCGGTGCGACGCCGACAGCGCTGGCCCGGCTAGTTTCCGAAAACGGTCCGGTCGTCTGGCTGCCGCGAGTCCAAATGCTTGTTGAGGAAGGTAATTTGGATGAGTTGATGGCGGCCGCTGCGGCGCTTGCCCCAGGTGAAAGCAAGAACATCATCAGCGATGCGTGCGTCCGCGCGGCGGCGAGTATTGGAGTCAGCATCGCAGAACGCGATGACTTCAACGAGCTTGGCAGAACCCCTTTCGTCGCTGCCGTAGAAGTGGCTAGAACGCGGGCCTCCAAACCGTTAAATGCGCCTATTCCCATTAAATGGCTAAAGGGTAACTATTACGAGCGCAAGGAAGATCTGGCGACACTTACGCACCACTGGTTTTTCAGCACCGTTCAACTGAGCCTCTGCATGGCTGCGGAAGGTCAAACCGCCTTTGAGTTCGTGCGGGCTCCCGTCTACGAAGATCGGAGGAACATCACTGACTTCCTCAATGCGCTTTCTGTGGTCGCGACAAAGGTTGCGCATCATTGGTGGCGAGAAGAGTTCGTGGACTTCCATGAACTGTTCGAGTTGCTCAAGACGGTAGAATTCAGACGGTTCAGGCAAAGCCATGATGCGAGCTCTGCAGCCGAGGACTTCCGGAGCGCGCTGCATCGCATTGCCTGTGATATCCGCCTCGGCAGCATACTGCTGGATGACTTCGATGACGTGGCCCTAACCGACGAAACCCTTAAAGCGGCAGGGCAGCAGGCTTGGTTTGACTGCGCGTCCTTTCGCATTCAATACGCTTCCGGATTGTTGACGAGGATGACCGACGATGCGGCGGCTGCGTTCGTTCAGTCTCAACGTGTCTTGCTTGATGCAGAGATTCGCCAGGAAACCAGCGTTCATCTTCAGATGCCGCTCCAGCTATGTGCCATTGCCTTAGCTCATGGCCTGAACTCCAGCGCTCGCGAGTTGTGCCAGCAGACGTGGGAGCTGACAACCGGCTATGCACATCGCAAAGATCCTACGCTGAACAATACGGTCGACGCCATCGGCTCCTTGGTTGATGTCGCCCCGAACGATGCTCGTCGCTTGCTCAGCGTTATCGCGCCTCAGGTCCATCACGTTTTGGACTACACCGATGGGAAGGGCACCAGACATGTTCTGGCGGCCGCCGACCGACTACTTGCGAAGCTGAAGCCGTCAGCTTTGGTGACTAAGTACGAGGAGCATACTCACGCAGGTGACTGGTCGCAGGCAGAAGACAGTTTGCGGGAATACGTGGAGCGAGGTGTCAGGGATGGTTGGCCGCTTGACGCGTTGGTGCGAACCGGGCTGCATCCGGAGATCCACGACGTTCTGAATAGAATTGCACGAGAAGGCAGCGAAAGCGCCGGGGAGCGATTTCGAGTACTTCGGGAACATGTCGGTTGGGACATCGGACTGCTGCAGCGAAGGGAGAGTATTGGCAGCGATAGCGAAAACAAACCATACACCGGAGATATCACGACTTTTGCGCCGGAACAACTCGGTGAGTTGCTCGACAGCTCATCAGCCAGCTACAAGGAACAACTGACGCTTCTTCGTAGCTGGTATCAGCATTGGGAAAAGGCTGGGCAAGGAAAGCGACTTCTTACGGCACTCGACGGTTTGCTTCTGTCGGGAGAGGGTAGGCTCCGGGGCGTTTTGGAGCTGTCTGATTTGGCATTTCAGACTAGACGCAAGCTAGGGAAACTCTGAAAAAGGTTTCCCGATTTGGCAAAATACCCCAACACCTTTCACCGAGCCTCCCTGATGAAACAGATGACCTTCGCCGATGCCGAGTACGCGGGTAAACGCAAGCAGACTCGCCGCGAGCGCTTTCTCATCGAGATGGATCAGGTTGTGCCCTGGAAAGGCTTGATCGCTCTGATTGAGCCTCATTATCCGAAGGGCGAAGGTGGCCGTCCGGCCTATCCGCTGATGGCGATGCTGCGGATTCACTTGATGCAGAACTGGTTTGGTTACAGCGATCCGGCGATGGAGGAAGCACTTTACGAGACAACGATCCTGCGCCAGTTCGCAGGGTTGAGTCTGGATCGAATCGCCGATGAAACCACGATTCTCAATTTCCGGCGCCTGCTGGAAAAGCATGAGTTGGCAGGCGGGATTTTGCAGGTCATCAATGGCTATCTGGGTGATCGAGGTTTGATGCTGCGCCAAGGTACGGTGGTCGATGCGACGATCATTCATGCGCCGAGCTCGACCAAGAACAAGGACGGCAAACGCGATCCCGAAATGCATCAGACGAAGAAAGGAAACCAGTATTTTTTCGGCATGAAAGCGCATATCGGCGTCGATGCCGAGTCGGGTTTAGTCCATAGCCTGGTGGGTACTGCGGCGAATGTGGCGGATGTGACTCAGGTTGATCAATTGCTGCACGGTGAGGAAACCTATGTCAGCGGTGATGCGGGCTACACCGGCGTGGACAAGCGTGCGGAGCATCAGGATCGCCAGATGATCTGGTCAATTGCGGCCCGTCCAAGCCGTTATAAAAAGCATGGCGAGAAAAGTTTGATCGCACGGGTCTATCGCAAAATCGAGTTCACGAAAGCCCAGTTACGGGCGAAGGTTGAACATCCGTTTCGCGTGATCAAGCGCCAGTTTGGTTATACGAAAGTCCGGTTTCGCGGGCTGGCTAAAAACACCGCGCAACAGGCTACTCTGTTTGCCTTGTCGAACCTTTGGATGGTGCGAAAACGGCTGCTGGCGATGGGAGAGGTGCGCCTATAATGCGGAAAAACACCTTGGAAAGGTGCTGTTTGAAGGAAACTCGATGAGTTAACAGTGCAAAACGTCTGATTATCTGATCGGGCGAGGTTTTTTAACCTCAGGCCATGAAGGCATCAAAAATCGATGCTTACTTCAGACCCTCCCTAAGTGGCGTAAAGGCGGCATGGAAGTATCTCGTTCAGGCGCACATCCATAACGGTGCTTGGATCGGATTTATGGAGAAGGAAGAAAAGACCCGCAGCAGGCTCGATTTAGTAGTCAAGCACTATCCGCAGCGCTGCGACGAGTTCGTCACTGCGACGACCTACAGCATGTTCGGTGACCCCGAACCTCCACGAGTGGCACCTAACGAAGTGATGGTCTACTTCTATGCACAACAAGGACGCATCGCAGAAGCCGTGAAATTTGCCGAGACGATGGTTGGCTGCGTCATTGAAGACACTCGTACTTTGCCATTGGAAAAACCACGCTGGGCTGGCGAGCTATTTCAACATGAAGAGGCGGAGAACTGATGGACGAGCTTCGCATCCTCATTGCCAGGCTTGGTTGGCCGTCGACATCTGCAAGGTGGTGGACCATGCAGGAACTGGCCGCTCGGCTAAATGCGCCAAATTCGAGGGCCGAAACAGAGTCCGCACTGCTCCAACTGCTGAGTACGCGCAAGCTTGAGGCCGAAGTGATCGAGGTTTTGTGCATCTACTGGATGGCGGCACAAGCGTACGGCTATTCACCCACTCCCAAGCTGGCTGAGAGCGTCCCGAGGTCATCCATCCTTTCGGACCTGCTACTGGAAAGCTTTAGCATGTTTGCCGAAGGCGACGACGAAGGACTGGAGGAGGTGCCCGAGGAGTTCGAGATCCCCCAAGACTTTGACGGAGTGCAAGGTTCAGATCTGCCCCGGATCTTTCGGACTTCCATGGGCGAGCTCGAGAACCGTACTAGGCTTCCATTCGTCCGGCAGATGGCTTTTGAATGGACGGCGAATCGATCCGCCTACCCGGACGCCCCGTTCCAAGGAGATCCTTGGCACTTCTCGCGCACCCTAGGCGATGGTTTCATCGGACAGCTCTCCTCGCGGACAGCCCTTCGTGCTATCTCTGCCTACCTTCGCACGTTGGCGGTGGCTGAAGAGTTCTGGGGCATGCCAACGGATCGGGCTGAAGCTAGTGCTCTATTGGCCTTACCAGTTCATCCGACGTTGGCCCTGCTCAGGCCTGAGCGCCCGATTTGGTTCCCCGCTACAACTGACTTCGATGGCGATAGAGAGGCTATCGAATCATCTATGCGAGGCTTGGTAGCCCGCGTAAAAACAGCGCGGCCGGATGACGAACTGATCGCTTTCGCTTCTCCAATATTTGTTTCAATGGAGCGGTGTGTGGAGGTTTCACTCGTCCGGTGGTCACAAGCTGAGGAGAGTAGTATTGCCGACGCTGACTTGGCCGCACATCTAGAGGAGTTCTGGGCCGACGGTTGGATGCTTCGTAGTGCATCACCTGAACCTTTGAGCACGACAACCGTGTTCGCTTCCCCCCCGCTAGATAGGCTGATGGAGGACCAATGCAAGGCTTGGCCGCTTGCCGCGCCGCTTGGTATCGACCGTTTGGGGTATCTCCAACACGACCTATATCCTGGAAGGCTTTTTCTTCCGACGCTTCCTAGCACCGACCAAGCCGAACTTACTCCTCGCGGGGGACAGTTGGAGATTAAGGTTGACGAGCAGGTCATCGCGGACCTCTGTTATTGGAATGCGGGTTGGGGAACTGCGCGCCCCATGCAGTTCAGTGGTAACTGCGGTACAGCACTTACTTCACGAGGGCGGTGCTATCGGGAGGGGGAGGACGCACTGGAAGGTGCGATGCGATCATTCTATCTTTGGCAGGTGAAAACACTGCACCGGTCCAACACTTTCGAGCCCTTCAATCAAACTCTGACGACGGGAGCGATGTTTTGTAGTGGTCAACTGATCCCGGACACGACATCTGCCGGCGAGGGGGATTCGTAGCACAGAAAATGACGTCCGCCCGACGTTAACGAACTGCGTCTGTCCAATCGAGAGGTGATCAGTGCTGCGACGCTACTCATCGATCGTAGATCCGAATATCGGATACAAGAACGGGAACGATGGCAGTATTGTCGCCTCTTCCTCAAGTCGCCCAGCCAGCAAAACATCGCTCCTCTCAGGATAGTGCCGAAGCAAAAAAGTGGTATGCGTCCAGCCAAGTCATCTACCCAGTCCCGCAAAGCTAAGACATGGTGTGCACTTAAATTTAAGTGGGCACCAGTTCTAGCCTTTTAAGCGGGTATTTCATGCAGCCAACACGCCGTTCCTATTCCAAGTCCTTCAAGGCCCAAGTCATTCAAGAGTGTGCACAGCCCGGCGCTTCGATTGCCAGCGTCGCGCTTGGCCATAGCCTCAACGCAAACCTCGTCCACAAATGGATTCGGCTGCAAGAGCAGAAAAGCCCTGCGCTCCCACCTACATTTATTCCGTTACCCATGCCGCTGGCCGGGGCAAACTCCCATCCAGCATCATCGAATATCTGCGTTGAAATACAGCACCTGCGCGGCACCATCAAAGTGAACTGGCCGGCTGAAAGTGCTGCCGCCTGTGCGACTTTTCTTCGAGACCTTTTGCGATGATCCGCATTGACTCCATCTGGCTCGCCACCGAACCGATGGACATGCGCGCAGGCACCGAAACGACGTTAGCCAAGGTGATCGCCGTGTTCGGTGCGGCGCAGCCGCACTGTGCTTATCTGTTCGCCAACCGCCGCGCCAATCGCATGAAAGTGCTGGTGCATGACGGCTTTGGAATATGGCTGGCGGCGCGCCGGTTGAACCAAGGCAAGTTCCATTGGCCTGGCATTCGCCATGGTTCTGAGATGGAACTGGATACCGAGCAACTTCAGGCATTGGTGCTGGGTCTGCCATGGCAACGCGCAGGCTCTGGAGGCTCGATCACGCTGCTTTAACGGCTGCCATTAGTCTATCGCTCTATCGCCGCGAAGCGCCTGCTATGGCAAAATCCGGCGCATGACTTCTTCTTCCAATCTCGACCAAATGTCCCCCGACCAACTACGTACTTTGGCAGCGCAGTTGCTGTCGCAAGTCGACAAGATGGGCAAGAAAATCAGCCGCGACCAAACGCTAATCGAGAAACTCACCCACGAGATAGCGCAGCTCAAGCGTTTGAAGTTTGCCAAGCGCAGCGAGCAGATGAATCCTGAGCAGGCCAGTTTGCTCGATGACCTGATCGATACCGATATCGCAGCGATTGAAGTAGAGCTTCAGGCCTTGCATACAGTGCCAGCGGCGACCGAGAAAAAGCAGAAACCCAAGCGCACTGCATTACCGGCTGAGTTTCCACGCACACTGATCCATCACGAACCGGACAACACTCACTGCCCATGCGGCTGCGCCCTCAAGCGCATCGGTGAGGACGTTAGCGAGAAGCTGGACTACACGCCCGGCGTGTTCACCGTCGAACGCCATGTCCGTGGCAAGTGGGTCTGCTATGACTGCGAAACGCTGATCCAGGCACCGGTTCCGGCGCAGGTTATTGATAAAGGCATCCCGACTACGGGCCTACTTGCACACGTCATGATTGCCAAGTTTGCTGACCATCTGCCGCTTTACCGTCAGGAATCGATCTTCGGTCGAGCAGGCTTGGCGATTCCACGTTCGACATTGGCTCAGTGGATTGGCGTGACGGGCGTGCAGTTGCAGCCTCTGGTCGACGCGCTGCGCGAAGTAGTGCTTGGGCAACAAGTCATCCACGCAGATGAAACACCGGTGCATATGCTCATGCCGGGAACAAAGAAAACTCACCGTTCCTATGTGTGGGCCTACGCCACCAGCCAGTTCTCGGACTTGGCAGCGGTGGTTTATGACTTCAGTCCCAGCCGTGCTGGTGAGCATGCTCGCAACTTCCTGCAAGACTGGAGGGGCAAGCTGGTCTGCGACGATTTTGGCGGCTACAAGGCCAGCTTTGAACTCGGTGTGACCGAGATTGGGTGCATGGCCCATGCACGGCGCAAGTTCTTCGACCTTCATGTGGCGAACAAAAGCCAGTTGGCAGAGCAAGCGCTGCACTCCATTGGCGGCTTGTACGAAGTCGAACGGCAGGCCAAGGACATGAGCGATGAAGATCGCTGGCGATTACGCCAGGAAATGGCGGTGCCCATCGCGGAAAAGTTGCATGAGTGGATGCTGGCTCAACGCGCGCTTGTGCCCGAAGGCTCGGCCACGGCCAAGGCACTGGATTACAGCTTGAAACGCTGGGTAGCGCTGACGCACTACCTTGATGACGGGGCCGTACCCATAGATAACAACTGGTGTGAGAACCAGATCCGCCCGTGGGCTCTTGGACGTAAAAACTGGCTCTTCGCAGGGTCGCTACGCAGCGGAAAACGGGCAGCTGCGATCATGAGTCTGATCCAGTCGGCGAGACTGAATGGTCATGATCCGTATGCCTATCTGAAAGATGTACTCACGCGCCTGCCGACGCAGCGCGCAAGTGAGATTAGCGAGCTGCTGCCGCACAGGTGGGCCCCCGTTTAATCGCGCAAGGTGTTTTGGGCTGATGCCTTCCTTGGCATCTACATTTTGCGCCACAACAAAGCAGGAATTGCCCGGATGTAGATTAGCTCGCTGACCAATTCAATCAGCGTTTGAGTAATAACTGCTGCCGCCGCGAGCCCTCTGATTTCATCAGGCAAGGCCAGTGCCAGAGGCAGAACTACCAGTGAATTTCGTGTCGAGCTGCTGAAAGCGACTGATCTTGCCGTGCTGGCCGGCAATTTAAAGCCGCCGGCCACCAGCGCGCCCACCAACGGTGCCAAGAGCATGAAACCAATGTAGACGGGAATAACGGGCAGCAGCTTGTCCATGTCTCTGACCACCGCTGAAATCTGAGAACCGATCACAACGACCAACACAGCCGCCATAGCCGGTACAGGCATCCAAGTCCATGCATCATTCCAGCCCTCAACAATGCTGGATCTCTTTGCCCCGGTAGCCGTTGCTACCGCCAAGACCAGAGGCAAAGCGATCAGCACTACAAAAGCCTCAATAAATGGGCCGATAGATATGGCTACCGCTGAGTTGTTACCCAGCATGAAGGCCAAGTAAAGCGGCAACAACACAAGCTGTAGCAAAAGTAGCAATGGCGTCGCCGCCAGAGTGAGTTTGGAGTCACCCTTACCGATATGGGTAAACACCACCACATAGTCGATACAAGGCGTCAGCAAAACCAACAGGGCACCCACCAAAATCGCAGGGTGATCGGTTAGCCCCATCGTCAATGCCCAGACCAGCAAGGGGATGGCCACGAAGTTGGCAGTCAGCAACGCCGCCATGAAACGCTTATTCGCAAGCCCATTACGGAGATCCAGGAACGGAATCTGTAGAAACATGGCGTACATCAGCACTGCGATGGCGGGTGTCACCATCGCCCCTAGAGCTTGAGACGCATTGGGTGCGAGCAGGCCTCCGATGGCCGCGACAATGACCGCGACGAAATAAACGGGAATCTGGTTCTTCTCTAGCTGTTCTCTGTCCACGAAATGCCCTTCAAACGCGTGAAATTATTTTCTGAAGACAGGTTAATATCTGTAGCTACTACAGATTCAAGAAAATGCTTGGGGAGTTTGCATGTCAGGAATCGGGGCGCTGTCGAAATCAACGGGTTGCCACATTGAAACGATTCGCTACTACGAGAAAATAGGCCTTCTACCTCCAGCTCTGCGGTCGACAGGGCGGCATCGAATCTATACCGAAAAGCATCGTTCAAGACTCGTCTTCATCCGGCAGAATCGTGAATTGGGCTTTCCACTCGACGATATCCGAGAACTCATTGCGCTCGCAGCAAATGCTGATCGTCCGTGTGCTGATGCGCTGTCGGTGGTCAAGAAGCACTTGGCAGAAGTAGAGTCGAAGGTCGCCAAGCTCCAGCAGATCCGTATAGAGCTGCTATCAATGGCAAGCACGTGTGAGTCAACATGCCTAGGTTCGAAAACTCCAGACTGTACGATTGTTGAGTCACTGTTCGAACCTGCTGCTGGGGCTCGCTCTGGTTGCTGCTCCTAAGCAAATCAAAATGCTGGGCGCCCATTGAGTTGCGCAAGGTGTGTTGAGCGGACGCTTACGTGTGTTCGCCATCCGCTTACAAAAAGTGGGCGTCCCGGCGTACTTTTTCAGGGAGGGAAGTATCCCGCGCGAGCTGTTTGAGGAAGCCTTCCGTATGAATCACGGCGCGGCTGCGCTCTTTAGGAGTCGTCATCACAAACCTCCGAGAACCGCTAATGGGATAGAAAAATGAGCTCCGCACCGTCCGTTCTAGCCAGGCTGTTTCATCAATACGTCGCGTTCGGGTGCAGTAAACACAGTCAGAGTGAGTACTTGTTACGGTGAATTGAGCTCGCGAGACAAAAAAGCAGATAGGTGAGAGAGGATTTGTGTAGCTCTACCGATCAACATGATTTCATTGGGCGCCCCCATCCCTACATCAACCGTATTTACGTGGATGACGGTCGCGCCACAAGCCAGAGCAATGTTAGGTAAATCTGCGGCAGGGGTGACAACTCCAGACGTACCGACTGAAATAAGCACGTCGCAGCTTTTCACCAACGACAATGCAGCCTTCCAGACGCTTGGAAGCAAATTCTCACCGTACCAAACCACACCGGGGCGTAGTTTTCCATTGCACCTTGTGCATCGCGGAGGCTCTATTAGTGCACCTTCTTCCATAATGGCCGACTCATTCCTCACCATTCCAGGCCGATGACACGCGAAGCACATTGGTGTGGACAGGCTGCCGTGCAGGTGGAGTACATCTACGGAGCCCGCTCTCTCGTGAAGATCATCGATATTTTGAGTGATGATAGAGACGGTTCGCATTGATCCGGCCATTTCGCGCAATGCCAAGTGCGCTGCATTGGGTTGAGCCTTCGAAAACTGTTGTCGTCGCCACAAGTACCATCCCCAAACCAGGCTTGGATTTTCTCGAAATGCTTTCGCTGTTTCCAAACGCTCGGGGTTGTGGCAGGCCCAAAATCCAGTCTGTTTTTCCCGGTAGGTAGGGATTCCGCTTTCCACTGAAATACCTGCTCCGGAGAAGCAGACGATTTTCTTGGCATTCAGTAGCGAGTTTGAAGCTAGCTCTAATTCAGTCAGGGAGGCACCTTGGCTAACGCCTGTCGTTAGTCGACTGTGTGAGATCAGGACGAAATGATTGCTCTATCACACCTTGGATGCGTAGAAATGCGGCTCTCGCATGTCCAAAGTCCGATGAGATTGTTGAGTAATACGAGAAAAAAGGTGCTGTTCGGAATACCAAATTCGCCGGGTTTTCTTCTTGCGTAGATCTAGATTGCCAAATTTGTAGGTTTTGCCAGACGTTTGATAAATAACTGCGGACTCGCCCGTTCCGATCCCTTCGTAAAAAGCGATTTTTTCCAGATGTTCTAGGCTCCAAGCATCACTGCCGTTCACGCTCGGCGGACACAGCAGTTGCACCTCCTCAACCTTCACATCCATGGCGCAAGTTAAATAGGACTGCAGTTCGTAAGCGCAACGGACTATCGCAGCTCGATCTCGCTGGCCGGTCTGAATTGAGGTAATGGTCAATAGGAAGCTAAGGTCTTCCACTTCACAGTGCGACCGTGCATGAACTGCCTTGCTAACTGGGTCAAGCACGTAGATCAATGAGCACACCGCCGCAAATTCGCCGGTCCGTCGTATGGCGGCCCAGTTGAGAGGAATGCCGGAACGGCTTGTACGGGCCCATCAGTACGACGAGCTTACATCTCCAAGCTGTCCGGCCAGTCTTGTAGGACATTTGTGGCCCCACATATACATGTTATAGCCCAGCGATGCGGGGTGTCAAAGCATGGCCTCATGCTCTCTTTTGTGGTTGCACGGAAGAGAGATGGATTATCTGCAGACGCTTGGGCAGACCCTAAGGGAAATTCGAGTTGATGCCGGGCTTCGAAGAGAGGATTGCTCGGGGGCGCTCAGCCGCGAATACCTCGCGAACGTAGAGCTAGGCCGCCAAAGCATCTCTATAGCCAAACTCGTATCCTTGTGCGAGTGTTTAGGTATACCCCCGAGCCTGGTTCTTACCACCGTAGAAGCTCGTCTGGCCATGCTGAAGCTAGAACAGTATCAAGCAAGCCAAGAGCGTCAGGTTAGGGAGTATGTCGGGGCCGGAAGGTTGCGTAGCGAGGCTAGTAACGGAGGTGCCCAGGGCGTGAGAGGCAAGCGTGCCGAGAACAATCGTAAGGCCGTTCAATCTCTGCAGTCCTTAGGCCGTACCAAGACGGAAATCGCACGCGAACTCGGCATTGGAACTACGACCGTCGACAGGCACTGGCGAAAAGTCGATTCTGAATCGACCTAGTTTTCAAGGCGCAAAATGCTCGTGGCTCCGTCGTTTGGGATTGTCAACTTATGGTTGGAGGTGCATCCCGGCTGAGGGAACTTCCAGGCTATCCGTCACGGAGTCATAACGCGAAGCCTTCAGAGACGTGAAACAATATTTTTTCAAACTGGCTTGTCCCTTGCTCAGTTGTGGGCGACTGCATTGGTGTCGAACCAAACAAACGCCTCTTGGGCTTCCACAGCCACCGCTTGACCTTGTTGCATCATCAAAGACGACCTCAGCCATCGCCATAATGTGCGTTGATCGGAAGAGGCAGTTGCTTTCTTCCACTAGATGACTTGGCCGGACGGATACCAATCAGTAACCTATTGCACGGGAAATGCTTTAATATGGATTGGTGAGCTGCGTTGCGCCTTAGTTTGTCTTTGTGAAGGTATGGCGCGACAGGGAATTTCGAAACCAATAAACTAGGGATAAGGTTTATGCTTCCAATTGCAAGTTTTCTTTGTGATGTTCTACCTGCCAAGTCAAATGACCCTTACTACTACAAAAACTTCTTGATAAGTTATACGCTGATCACCGTTCCCGCTGTATTTTCTCAGGGGGTTTTAACGCCAGGCCCTTATGAGGGTTGCAGCCGGGAAGATATAGATACTGACGTTAATGAATTTATCCAGAAACTGCCAGAACGCTCCGAGCACAGGCGAAAAATATTCCGCGATTATTCCCGCGCAGCTATGATCGACCCAGGCATAATGGTTCAAGATAATGAGGGTCGAACATTTTTCAGTAACATTTTTGAGGAGCGCTCCAATGAGGTAGGGCTATCTAATAGAGAGCTTATATTGGCGGCTCTGAATTCCTCGGCTTACTTGAGCTACTTTGGCCTATTTGAGGAAACCTTGAGCAGGCTTCATTGGAATGAAATTGGTCGTAAAGTAGGCGGAGAAAAGTCTTCTGCGGCAGAAGCAATCTCCCGGCAGTTGAGAGAGGTCCTAGAAGCCAAGAAGATTTTTGATATTTTCACGATTAAGCTAGCGGAGCGTAGTAAGTTTTTTGCAGATTTTGAGACTCTTTCAAAAACCTGGAGTTTGCTTAATCTCATCAGGAATCGCCTAGTGCATCATGGGAGTTATTACACTGTAGCTTATGCTAAAAAACTAGATGAATCTCTAGAGGCTATTTTTGGGACCTTTCAAGATGACGAGTATATTCTTGAGAGGAGTCTATTCCTTGATAGCTTCGAACCACTTGTAGTTGAAGCTCAGGAAACTCATCGCTTGACTTTTTGTGATGCGCTTGAAAACTGCATGAGGAACCTAACCTTGTTTGTGATGGAGTCCTTGGTGCTGAGCGAGAGAGAGGCACGAAAAAAAATTAAAACCCATCGCATGCGCTAAGGGTTTTCGGCCAAGTCGGCACAGGCCTCCTGATCTGTGGTGTGATTTCTTGGCCTGCCATAATAATTCAGTGCGTTAGCTATGACTAACGCACTTTCGCCACTTCGTTGCTACTAACGCCTAGTAAACAGAGGTTATCCGTACTCCAGCTAGCTCTAGGAGATTGTAAAGCGTTGCGATTTTAGTTCTAGTACCGCGATCCTTGCAGTATGTGAAGATGACTCGTTGCTTGGCTCTGGTAAATGCGACAAAAAAGCCTGCTGTAGCTTCGATCTGATCATTAGAGAAGCTCCACCACGCACCATCGTCCAAGCCCACGAATATGACCGTGTGGTATTCAAGCCCCTTACTTTTGTGAATGGTCATAAGTGGTACGGCGTGGAGACCTTCATAGGCATCTAGGGTGGCGCACCAGTCGATACTGTTTAAAGAGCAATCTAATAAATGTTTCACTGCAGAATCTATAACCGTGTCTAGCCAGTCCCCGTGTGCATAGCTAGGATAGGAGCTGCTAAGACGCTCACGGCCTAAGAAGTTCAGCACCTCGGTCACCAATGACCTTGATGTAGCTTCATCGCCTGGAGGGGTGGGGTAGTTCGCGCTGAGGGCTCTTGCGAACGCGTCCAAGTCAGTCGCTAGTTTTTGCTGAGCGCCAGGTTCATCGGCTGCCACGCCGCGCAATAAAGCGAGCCATGTCTGGCAGTTAGACCAGTGGCGTCCAGCGCGCGGGTTCATTGCGAGACGGAGAAGCGAAACTAAGTGCTTAGACAGATCCTCGGTCATCAACTCCTGCAACATGATTTGTCCAGCAGTTCCAGCCTCATTTCTTAGTGAAAGGCCTTCAGCTTCAAAAGCTGGTCTCAATACATCTGCGTAGTCCCCGGCCTTCTGCCGAACGAGTACGACAAAATCGCGAGGGAGCAGTTTCTTGTCAGCAATGGCCGCTGAAATAGTTTTAGCCAGATGTCGCGCTTCATTTTTTGGGCTTCGAAAGTCGAGGATTACGCAGCTCTCCCCATCAATCGTACCTTCGGTTTGGGATATCGGCTCCATCGCGCCTGAATCTAATGCCTGAGCTAGCACGTGCTGGATACGAACCAAGTCAGGGGATGATCGATAGTTGTTGAAGAGTGTCGTTCGAAGTCCCCCAAAATCTGCGTCAAACTCGGAGAAGGGATCATCCATGGCCAATGCCCAGCGCATGATCTGCTGCTTGTTGTCACCTACAGCAGTAACGACTGTGTCAGTGCCACAGAAAATTGTATGCACAAGATCGTATTGAACCTGAGTTGTGTCTTGAAATTCATCCATGAATAAGTGCGAATACGTGAGTCGCAGTGCCTCCCGCACCATAGGGTTGATTCGAAGTAGGAGCTCTACTAGTCGGCCGATCATAGGGAACGTCAATACACTCTTCTTGCCTTCGTGTAGTGAATAGTGCCAAAAACGCGCCATCGCCCATTGAGCGACGTCGGGCTTAGGCCAAGCCGCAACGGGTAGGGGGGCTCCCAGCAGGTGCTTTCGCTCGAACGACTTCGCCCCAATCGCGCGCAGAGAGGCTTTCGTACCTATATCCCCTGGAGGAGATCCCGCAATTAGATCTAGAAAATTTCTATAATCTCTCTCGTAGTATGTAGTTATCTCGTAACCTGGGCGTGGCCGCCAGAATTCGGGTAACGCTTGGCCGAAGCGGTCCAGAAGCCCTTTTGCAAATGCGTCAAAAGTCATAGAGTCGAATCGGCTGGCGTGACTGCTATGGCAACGTTTACGGACGCGAGCAGCTAGATTGGAGGCTGCGTCGCGTTTAAAACTAATCGCGAGGATCCGCCGGGGCGTTGGTGCGGCCTCCGTCTGGAGTAAAAAGGCAGCACGCTGTGCCAGTAGCTCGGTTTTACCTGCCCCTGGGCCAGCTATGACGGATTGATTTATGCCCGCTCTGACGACTTTAAGAGCATTGGCTTCAAGAGATTTTACCCCAATCGGCGTCCAATCTTCTGGTCGAACTCGAAGTGACGAAACGGCCATAACTAGTCGCGCCTCAATGAAGCTTCTATGTGCTTGAGCACCTCAGCTAGAACTGCCGGCATTTTTTCACGTAGGTCCTTCTGCTTTACCCGCGATAGCGCTGCCAAATGGGTGGCCGGCTTACTATTGGTGAGAAAGTGGTATCGGTAAGCCGGTAACAGCGCTTTATACACTTCGAACGGACCTGTGTAAGCGCCGAGTCCCGGACCTGCGGTGCCTAGTACAGCATCGGCGGCCTTTTCCTCAGCCATGCGCGGTCCGCCTCCTTTTGGGATGATTCCCGCATACGCGTCAGGGAATGCCTGAAGCATGGCTAGGTCGAGGTCCAAAGGCGCAGAGAAAAACACACCATGCGGCCTCAAGTTGTTGCTAATCCATGCCTGGAGGTTTGCGTGATCACCAGTAGTTGACCACTCGTGCATTTCTTCAAGATCTGTATCACTCAAAATGCCTTTATCAATCTTAAGTACTGCGGTTTTTGGCACGTCAAACTCAATTAGCTTTTGAATGGCGGTTTTAATCCGACCAAACCCTCCGCCATCACGGCCAAGGTCTAGATCGAGCAAGGTGGCATGAGGGATACCCAGGTGTTTTAGCAAACGCCAGAAATACTGCACATGGCGCCCTCCCAAGGGGACGATGGCAACGAAGGCCGGATCAATCAGCAAATCGAGCGCTTCGGCCAGAATTGGCAGAACGATCCTTTCAGAATCTCCCTCAACAAGCAGTACAAATCGAGCGAAATAGAGCTCCGGATACGCCAGCATGGCTCCCCGAACAAATTTGCTCGCATCTACCTCGTTGACTGGAAACCTAATCTTTTTGACAGTCGAGACCCGTGTCTTAGGCTCACATCGGCAGTAACGCACCTCACGCGGGTTCACGCGACTGAGCACTGCTGGTGAGTGGCTGGTGATGATGGCCTGCGCGCGGCTCTGGTCGGTTAAAGATCGGACCTGACGAATGATGCGCGCTAAGAAATAGGGAGAAAGGTGGTTTTCAGGTTCCTCCAAGGCGAAAATGGAGAGTGCGGGAATACGCAATGCATTGTCACGGAAGCCCTCAACTGAACCAGCGACGACCTCTCGCTCCAAGTCAAATACAGCTGCTGCCAGCGCAAAATAGAAGAGTGATTGCTGACCGTCACTGAGGGCCTCAATCCCGCGCTCACGCCCATCGGCTCCCTGTTCAAACACTACAGCGATCTTGTTGACGACGTCCTCAAAGCGACGGCTCACTAGGCTAAGCCTAGGATTCGTATCAACAACTTCATCGTGAAGATCAGACCATCGAGTTTGAAGCGCTTTAGTTATAGCGGCGATTGCAGATTCATCTTCGAAAGCAGCCGTTAGGCTTTCTGTGGCTTCTTGAACTGCATCCTCCGTATCGGATGACCATTCAATCGCACGTAACAAACGAGCAGCTAATGCACCGGTAGTCGCTCGGGTCTGCGCGGCCGCATCACGACTGGCCGGCGTGTAGTAAAGCTGGATCAGACCACGGTCTGCCACCGCGACGGGGTGGCGTTTGTCATTTTCCGGTTGTTCATCGAGCGTATCGACCCAGAAGAGCTCTTGTGAGACCTCGCCCTCAACCGTCCCGTCGTCATCCCACTGCGCTTCTAGGCGCATACGACATATAGGCGGCTTTTCTGCGCGATCAATCAGCATATGCTTAAACGACGGTGCGATCGTTTCTGCGGTTGCGGTGCCATTTTTTAGTTCTGGAAAAGCGATCGAAACCTCAATGAAGAGGTGCTTGGAATCACGACTCTCAGGGTCATCATCAGGCCCTAAGTGGAAATCTGACCTTAGAATTGTGCGCTGTGCTCGAGTCACCCCAAACAACTTCAGCATGGCGTGCAAGAGTGCGGTTTTTCCCGCTGCGTTCGGACCTACAATGGTCGTGATTTCTACCGAAACATCTACGGTGATGGGGTTCGGGCCAAAGCAGCGGAATCCAGACAAGCTTACAGACTCAATACGCACGAGGTTCATTCCTTGAAGCGGCGATGGGCACTTGGCCATTGGTAGAATGTTCAGAATAGCGCAGGAATGGATCGCGTCGCTATCAGTTGCAGATGCCAGTCTTGGCGCCTGACGATATGCAGCGCCATGACGCGGCAGGCCAATGGTACTAAGCCGGCGCTGAGCTTTGATGTGGGGCTTAATTTCCCGCAGGTCCTGAGCGGCCCTCACATCATGAGGGGCATCCTCGGCAGCAGGATGTCCGCTGTTACAGTAAAGTTACCGATCTTGCCCCATGATAGTTGGCGTAACGCGTCTTGCACTGCCGGTGGATACCGCGCTTAAAGCAACGCTTCCGTCTGTCTACTCCGTGCAGATTTTCTTGATAACTCCCCATACAGGAAACGCTCTGATGCCTATCCGTCATTGCATTGTTCATCTGATCGACAAAAAACCTGACGGCACACCTGCAGTTCTCCACGCCCGCGACTCCGAGCTTGCCGAGTCGGTCGCCATCGAGAACCTGCTGGCTGACCTCAACGACAGCTATAACGCCAAACAAGGCAAGGCCTGGGGGTTCTTCCATGCAGAGTCCGGCGCTTACCCGTTCAGCGGCTGGTTGAAAGAGTATTTCGACGGTAGTCAGGATTTCACTAGCTTCAGCCGCGTGGCCATAAAGCATTTGCAGACGCTCATGGAGGCATCCAACCTCTCCACCGGCGGCCATGTGCTGTTCGCCCACTACCAGCAAGGCATGACCGAATATCTCGCCATCGCCCTGCTGCACCACAGCGAAGGCGTGGCGGTGAACGCCGAACTGAACGTGACCCCGTCGCGCCACCTGGACCTCGGCCAGTTGCACCTCGCGGCGCGGATCAACCTGTCGGAGTGGAAGAACAACCAGAACTCCAAGCAGTACATCTCGTTCATCAAGGGCAAGAACGGCAAGAAGGTCTCAGAGTACTTCCGCGACTTCATCGGTTGTCAGGAGGGAGTCGACGGCCCGGGCGAGACCCGTACTCTGCTGAAGGCCTTCAGTGACTACGTCGAAAAAGAGGACCTTCCAGAGGAGTCCGCGCGGGAGAAGACCCAGACCCTGGTCAATTACGCCACCACGCAGACCAAGCTTGGCGAGCCGGTGACTCTCGAAGAGCTCTCTAGCCTGATCGACGAGGACCGCCCAAAGGCGTTCTACGATCACATCCGAAACAGTGACTATGGTTTGTCGCCAGAGATTCCGGCCGACAAACGCACCCTGAACCAGTTTCGCCGCTTCACCGGGCGCGCCGAAGGGCTGTCGATCAGCTTCGAGGCGCACTTACTGGGCGAAAAGATCGAATACGACGAAGCCGCCGGTACCTTGATCATTAAAGGCTTGCCAACTCAACTCATTGATCAGTTAAAACGCCGCTGAACTCAGATCCGTCACCTTACTGTCGCTCACCTTGGCTTTGAGCACACGGTTCTCGTCCAATAGCATTTCGTTGAAGGACGCGAGACTGGCGATTTTGGCCCGCAGTTCCTCTATCTCATGACGGAAGGCTGCGGATCTCTTGCGCTCAGCAATCAAGTCGTGATGTTTCATATCACGTACAGTACGACTGGACCGCCCCTGAGCTTCGCGGATAGCTTCAGCAACCTTTGGGTAGTAGTTGTGGATCAACGCTGTTGATACGCCTGCCTCGCGGGCGACTGCGGCGATAGTAATCTTGGTTTCCCCGAAATGGGGGCGACCTTTCTGGATACGATAAAGGGCGAGCCGCAGATCCTTTTCGCGATCCTCAGCCGGCTTGTAGTGGGCTTGCTTTTTCGTGGACTTCATGCGAGCGGAGTCTCCAGATGCATGCCCAACTGTGTTAGTACGTCATGGCATCGAGTCAGGTCGCGCTCAACGCGTTGGCGGCCGCCGTCGCCAATGTCTGGGCAATGCAGCAGACCTTTCAACTCCTCGTAGAGCCGCTGGTAGATCGCCGTGTGCCTACTCCCGATCACGGCGTTATTGCAGTTGCCGCATCTTGTGCGCTCTAGGGTATTGCCGATACATCCGTCATTGTCCGCCGTGCACCAAGCATGTCCATTGCTACGAATTGCAGTGCTCTCGGCAATGGACTTCAACATCGAGGCATGATCCTTGAATATCAGCAAGTTCTGCGGCTCTCGTTGCCACTGCTTGAGGGTGCGGCCATAGCCCCCGGCCAGAGGCGAGTCACCGAACCAGTCGTCTACCACGCCGAGTTTGATGCCATCCAACTCGGTCTGAATGTCGGTATACAGCTCAAGATCCAGATGCTGCCCCCAGCTGTCGTCCATGCTGTAGCGTAAAGTCATGTCCAGCGTCCAGTGCGCGTAATGTTCCTTGAGGTAGCGCAAGTCACCGAAGCGGCTATGCGCGGCGTAGTTGGCGAACTTGCGGCGGAATTGATGGCTGCTAAGGTTCCAGCTCAGCCCGCAATCTTTAACGAACGCCTTCAGGTAGCAGTTCCAAGTAGCGTTGCAAAGTGTGCGTACTTGGTCGCCTCCCTGAGCCACGCCGAGGAAGAGCGCATGGCGATGTTTGTTTGCCTCGACGATCTGCGAATCAGACGGGTTAGACCGGCGTCGCCGCAGGAGTTCGGCGGTGATCATGGCCTGATATGGCAGGGCCCAGCGCTCCATCACACGCAGCGCGCGTACAGCCGCCTCGGGGACCATCCAGTGATGGATGCCCTCATCGGTCTTGTTCGAGCTTGAACGCATCCAGTGGAAGACCGTGCCCTGATTGTCTTGGGTGCGCAAGTGCGAACCCGATTGTACATTCGCCAGCTCGTGGTTGCGGCAGCCGGAGGTGCTGGCCAGAATGATGTAACAGGCCGTACGCAAATCAATCAGTGCTTTGTTGAGTGTTTTCAGGCCACCCTCCCAACCAAGAGCATCCAGGTGGCGGTTCTTTGCAACATTGACTGTTGTGTATGGTTGCCCCTTTCGCTGCACCGTGAGCGCATGTAGTGCATCGCGAAGGTCAAGCAGTTGTTGACCGCGCTCAACCTGCTGGTAGGCTCGCTCGAATAGAGAGCAGAACAGATCGTCGGGCATCAGTGGCGTTTTGCTTTCTTGAGCGCCAAGACGGGTAAGCCCCGCCAACGCCTTCGCGGAAGTATCGGGCCAGGGGTGCATCGGCATTCGGTCGTCGGTGTATTGACTAAGTTCATAGAGCGCTTCGACTGCCTTTAAGCGGTCTTCCAGTCCACGTTGCGATAGTGGCTTGCCATGATGTCGGCTGATTTGCCGGTACGCCTTGCAGGTATTCACATAGACTGCGCAGACCATAGGTGTCACCGCGCCAAAATGATTGAGCTTAAGTGCCGCCAGATGGCGTAAGAATGGCAGCGTTGCGTAGAAAAAACTTTTCATTGAGCTACCTTTAGGCCGCGAGCCCCCTCGGCGCCCACGTCGTAGGTAGCGGTACATCATCGCTTTCATAACCGCTCGAAACACCAGTGGTACGAGGTTGAAATCCATTCGTTTCTCGCAGGCCGGCACGTTGCTACTGAAGCCGTCGAGCTGCCAGATGTCGTCGCCATACCGGCTGAGGATGACCCAAAGCCCATCAATTTGGGTCGCGCTAATGATTAAGGTGTCGCGTTCGTGGAGTCCTCGCACATCGCTAGGTTGCGCTGTGACGGCGTCCCAAAGCGGTACTGCTAGAAGGTTGTCGTTCATGCAAATACCTCCAGGCTATCGATCAGATCAATCGACCAGAACGGATGTGGCTGGGTGCGAGCATGCTCACGTGCGGCTTCCACCGCTGCGGCTTTGAAAGTGCCGCGCCTCAGCCCTTCGTCAATGATGTAGTGATCGATTAAGCGGGGAATGTGGGCGTATTGCCGTGCCCAGAGCCTTTTATCCATGCGCGAGCGTTCGGACAGCACGCGAAAGTAGAAACTGAACAGTTTGTACAAATCTTCGGCGGTCACCGCGTAGTGCTTACAGCGCAGGCAGTTGATGAAGTTCATACAAGTCGCACCCTCTCGCTTAGGAGCGTAGTGGCCGTTCTCCGGGTCGGCGCAGCGTCCCATGGGAGTGTCTCGATAAGTTGTACCGATGGTCCGAGTCCGTAACTCCTGTACCAATACCTCTCCCATGAACTGCCAGTTGCGACGGGCCTCTTCAGTGGGCGCTAGATAGTGTTGGTCGGTGATCTGAAGGGTGTTTCCTAGTGCGGCGGCGGTGGTTGCGACGTCTCCGCCGGTCAGCTCGAATATACTGCTGGCGAACGTCTTGCGCAGGCGTGAGATGTTAATGCGCAGCGGCTCCCCATCGCTGTCGGTCAGACTATATTTAGCTACAAGTCGGGTTACAGCGACTGCCACCGCTGCTGAATTCAATGCTGTGACGTCGCCGACATTTTTCGCGGCGCGAGTGCGATACAGCCATACCCGGCCCTTGAGGTCAGCCGGAGCCTCCGCATCCAGAGGTTCGGTCAAGACCATCACTCGACGAATCAGACATTCCACGCTGGTTCTTACGCTCGGCGTGGATTCAAGAAGCTGTTCGACGTCCGTCTCGGCGCGGAGCGCCACCTTGCTGGTGTTGTACCCTCGCCGCTTCCATAGAACCAGGAATACCGTGTCATCTTTCGGGTGCGGGCGTAGGCAGTTACGGCCCATTTCCAAGAGTGGCGTGTTATTACGTCCGGTGTGCAGCGCCACAACCAACAGTGCGATGGCTAGCAGCTCGCCGGTAACAGACACGCCTTCGGTCCATATCGGTTTGATGGCTTGCCGCAATGCCGCAGTGAAGGCTTGTCGTTCTGTGTTGGTTAATGCGGTCTCGCTTTTGAACTTGTGGTTACTATTCGGGAAGGGCGTGCTTGGGAAGGTGGCCATATCGCCGGAGGCGATCAGAGGAATCAGCCCACGTCGCCCCAAGGCAAGTAGTACCGGCTTAGTTTGCGTGTAAAGCGCCTTTTGAGACGTTGTTGCTACGCCTAGCCCCGCCAGATGCCCGAGGTAACCGTCGATCAAGTCCCGGTTTATGTCGGTCAAAAGTAAGTCACGGCCAAAACCGATTGCCCGCAGCATGCAGCAGTCGAGGAAGTTGCGCAGTCCATTTACGCAGTAGCCTGCCACGGTGGTGGAGGTGATGGCGCCATCCTGCCCGGCCATGAAGCGTTCGATTTGGCGCTGACATGCGTAAGTGACGGTATCAATGCCGACGCCGTACCAGCGAGCAAAGTCGAAGCGACGACTCCTAGACGTATTCAGTCCAAGCTCGACGATACTGTTTATCTCAGAGATAGACTGGGGCAGGATGGTCACATTGCCGGCCGCGTCGTGGTGGTGTTCGACCTGGGGAGCGCTGAGGTCGGTCATGATAAACACCTTGCGCTTGCTCATCAGGCTGTCCCCGCCAGTGTGTTCAACTCATCGTCATAGGCCAGCACGGCTTCGTCGGCCATTTCGTTGATCAGATGCAGGTACACCATAGTCGTCTGAATCGAGCTGTGACCGAGTTGTCCCTGAAGGAACACAAGGGGATCCAGTCCGTTCGCGGGGTTCCGCTGAAGGCTGACCAGCGTGTGCGTAGCGTAGGTATGCCGGAGCATATGCGTATGGACTTTAATACCAGCCCGCATACCGGCTTCGCTGATGATCCGGTTGAGGCTCTTGCCATCCTCTGCATAGGGGGCCCCGAATTGGTTGAGAAATAGCGCTTTTTGCGGGGGCTTGCTCAGTGAAACGCGCTCCCCACGTACCTTGGCCACGTAGCGATAGAGTTCGGCGATGAACGCGCGGCTGAGGTAAATGGTTCGCGGCTTGCTGCCCTTCGTCGCCATGCCGCTTCCGTCAAATGGGTCGAGACAGATGCGCAGGTTACGCTCTCTTCCTTGTGCCTTGTCTGGATCGAAAACATAGGCCAGTGGGAAGGTTGCGATTTCCTCCCGGCGCAGGCCCGTATGCAAAGCGAGGCGCATCATCATTCGGTGATGGGGATTTTCCGCTGCTGCCAAGAGCAACTTGATCTCAGGCATGCTCAAAAACTTGGGCAAAGCATTCTGCCTGCGTGGCATCACGTCGTTTGCCATAGTCATGCCGCCGCTGCCGTCGACATGTTGAAGGAAGGTTTTTCTGCTCCGTACGGCGCGTTCCTCGTGGGCAAAGGGGAGACGTTTCACCCAACCCTTCTCCAGCGCATATTCGTAAAACTTGCAGATGTAAGTCAGGCGTTGGCGAGTGGTGTTCGGTGCCAGCTTGCATGTCGTCAAGCAATAGTCCCGATAGGCCGCGGCAAGGCTTTTGGCTTCGCCACGCTCTACGTCGAGCCAGCTAATGTTGTGAGCTTCAAGAAAGCTGAAGAAGTCGTATAGGGCGCGTCCGGTACTGGGCCAGGACCGCTTGGAGCCAATAGCTCCACGAAGTAAGTAGTGTCGGAAGAACTGATTGGCGGGTGCGCAACTCTCCATCGAGCCCCAGAGCAGAATAGGGAATCCTGGATAGGGTTGCCCGTCGATCACCAAATCTTCAGTAGCCCACACAAGTTCCATCTGCGGCCCCCAGTATCGGCGCCTATCGTGCTCTCAGGCAGAGCTAAGGGACCTTAAGCAGCCTTTGAAGCGCCTGAGCGTCTAAATGTCTGTAAGGCATAGCACAAATATTTAACGTTCTCCAGGTGCCAGATCATCAGCTTCTGCAGATGCTCGACCGCGATGCGGCTGAACTGGGTGAAATCCTTGCCTTGATCCAGGTATTCCTTCAGCCAGCCACTGAACGGGTGCGCGCCGGATTCGGCATGGAATAAACCCCAGGCCTTGCCCTGTTTGGCGTTATAGCTCTCGTTAAGGTCTGCCAGCATGTTCTCGATGGCCTGGGATTCGGCGAGTTCCGAGTCCCGGGCATGGAGCACGGCGGGCGTGCCGTCAGGTTTTTTGTCGATCAGGTGGACGATGGCGTGACGGATCGGCATGGAATTCTCGGCGGCTGAAGTGGAACTGAACGGGACCAGACCAGGCCCGTGCGAAAGTCGGCAAGTGTACCGCAGACGGGGTGCGGAACGCTCTGGAAGGGCCGAAAACGCTGACCTGAGCCCATTAATATGACTTTTTTACGCCTCTCGGGCGATAAAGCTGACCAAATGGGTAGGTAGGGGCGGATATTTGCGTTGCGCTGTGCTAGTTTTGCCCGGTCCTGAGCGCCCAAGCGCGCCAGGCGTGCAGTTTGTGGGCGTTCGGCCGAACCAAAGGCCGTTTACAGTATCTACATTTCGCGTCTGTACCACACTCTGCAAACCATTCGAATTTGATAGGGAAGGAACACCACCATGGCTCTGACTAAAGACCAATTGATCGCCGATATCGCAGAAGCAATCGACGCGCCGAAAACCACCGCGCGCAACGCTCTCGACCAATTGGGTCAAATCGTCGCTGACCAACTGGAAAACGGTAGTGAAATCACTCTGCCAGGCATCGGCAAACTGAAAGTCACCGAGCGTCCAGCACGCACTGGCCGCAACCCTTCGACTGGCGCAGCCATCGAAATCGCTGCCAAGAAAGTCGTCAAGTTCGTACCAGCCAAAGTACTGACTGACTCGGTCAACAAGTAAGCGAAAACGCTGCTTGGTTGAGGAAACCGTGTGACGGAGCGATCCGGACACGGTTTTTTTGTGCCTGCGATTCGGTTATCGCTTCGGTCGTCGGCGACCTAGCGCGGTGAAACCCAACGCGTTGCCCGCCAGGCGGCTTGCTGCGGCTTGTCCTGGAAGGTCCAGGCAACGAAGCGACTCTGCTTCTGCCCTTGCCCCATTTCGACCGTCTGGCTTTCGACCGCACCGGCTTTTTTCAGCGCGCTCTGAATCAGCGGCAGATTCGACGCTTTGGACACCAGCGTGCTGAACCACAGCACCTGTTTCGCGACGTGCGCACTTTCGCTGATCAACTGCGTCACAAAGCGCGCCTCGCCCCCTTCGCACCACAACTCCGCCGCCTGACCGCCGAAATTCAGCACCGGCAATTTGCGTTTGGGGTCTGCCTTGCCAAGGGCTCGCCATTTGCGCTGGCTGCCGCTCAACGCCTCCTCAGCGGAAGCGTGGAAGGGCGGGTTACACACGCTGATGTCGAAGCGCTCATCGGGCTGCAGCAAGTGGGTCAGGATGTGCTTTTGGTCAGTCTGATGCCGAAAGCTGATGCTCTTGCTCAAGCCGTTGGCTTTGACGATGGTCGTTGCCGAGGCAAGGGCGACCTTGTCGATGTCCGAGCCCAGGAACGACCAGCCATACTCGCCTTGACCGATCAGCGGGTAGATGCAGTTGGCGCCGGTGCCAATGTCCAGCGCAGTGACGGACGCCCCGCGCGGGATGACCCCGTCGTTGCGTTCCGCCAGCAGATCCGCGAGAAAGTGCAGGTAGTCCGCCCGTCCCGGGATTGGCGGGCAAAGGTAGTCCGCCGGAATATCCCAATGGGCAATGCCGTAGAACGCTTTAAGCAAGGCGCGGTTGAACACCCTCACGGCTGCCGGGTTGGCAAAATCGATGCTTTCTTTGCCATAGGGGTTGAGGATCACAAATGTGCCCAGTTCGGGGCTGCCTTTGATCAGGCGCGGAAAGTCGTAATGGCCTTGATGGCGGTTGCGCGGGTGCAGAGTGGCTTTCTCGCGTGGCGTGGAAGGCTTCGCCTGTTGAGCAGGTTTGGCTTTCTTGCGCGGGGGATTGCGTGGCGGTTTGGGGGCGTCGGGGCTGGTCATCGGTGATGCATTCTCATGAAGGCACAACCCCTGTAGGCGTGAGCTTGCTCGCGATCATCGTGTGTCAGTCAACGGTTGGGTTGCTGATAGACCGATATCGCGAGCAAGCTCACTCCTACAGGGGTCATGGTCGTCAACCGGCCTGCAATTCAGGCCGGCTGATTTGATCGGATTACAGGCTCGCGATCCGCGCGTGCTGCTCTGCCAGTTTGCCCAGCGCCTGTTCCGCTTCGGCCATCTTCGCGCGTTCCTTGGCGATCACCTCAGGCGGCGCCTTGTCGACGAACGCGGCATTGGACAGCTTGCCGCCCACCCGCTGCACTTCACCCTGCAGACGCTGGATTTCCTTGTCCAGACGCGCCAGTTCGGCGTCCTTGTCGATCAGGCCGGCCATCGGCACCAGCACTTCCATCTCACCGACCAGTGCGGTCGCCGACAGGGGTGCCTCAGCGCCGGCTTCCAGCACGGTGAACGATTCAAGCTTGGCCAGCTTCTTCAGCAGGTGCTCGTTCTCGTTCAGGCGGCGTTGGTCTTCGGCGCTGACGTTCTTGAGGAACAGCTGCAGCGGCTTGCCCGGGCCGATGTTCATTTCGCCACGGATATTGCGCACGCCGAGCATCAGGCTCTTGAGCCACTCGATGTCGCCTTCTGCTGCGACGTCGATGCGCGCTTCATTCGCCACCGGCCACGGTTGCAGCATGATGGTCTTGCCTTCAACGCCCGCCAGCGGCGCGAGGCGCTGCCAGATTTCTTCGGTGATGAAGGGCATGAACGGATGCGCCAGACGCAGTGCGACTTCCAGCACGCGCACCAACGTGCGACGGGTGCCGCGCTGACGCTCGATCGGCGCCGTCTCGTCCCACAGAACCGGCTTGGACAGCTCCAGGTACCAGTCGCAATACTGGTTCCAGATGAACTCGTACAGCGCCTGCGCCGCGAGGTCGAAACGGAACTGATCCAGCTGGCGGGTTACTTCGGCTTCAGTGCGTTGCAGCTGCGAGATGATCCAGCGATCCGGCAGCGAGAGCTCGAACGCCTCGCCGTTCTGACCGCAGTCCTCGCCCTTGTCGAGGACGTAGCGCGCGGCGTTCCAGATTTTGTTGCAGAAGTTGCGATAGCCTTCGACGCGGCCCATGTCGAACTTGATGTCACGGCCCGTGGAAGCCAGCGAGCAGAAGGTGAAGCGCAGGGCATCGGTGCCGTAGCTGGCGATGCCGTCGGCGAATTCGTCGCGGGTCTGCTTCTCGATCTTCTTGGCCAGCTTGGGCTGCATCATGCCGGAGGTGCGTTTCTGCACCAGGGCTTCAAGCTCGATGCCGTCGATGATGTCCAGGGGATCAAGGACGTTGCCCTTGGACTTGGACATCTTCTGGCCTTGGCCATCTCGCACCAGACCGTGAACGTACACGGTCTTGAACGGCACCTGCGCCGTGCCGTCTTCGTTCTTCACCAAGTGCATGGTGAGCATGATCATCCGGGCGACCCAGAAGAAAATGATGTCGAAACCGGTAACCAGCACGTCGGTCGGGTGGAAGGTTTTCAGGAAATCGGTCTGCTCCGGCCAGCCCAGGGTGGAGAACGTCCACAGGCCGGAACTGAACCAAGTGTCGAGCACGTCGTTGTCCTGCTGCAGGGCAACATCAGGACCGAGGTTGTGCTTGGCGCGGACTTCGGCTTCGTCGCGGCCGACATAGACCTTGCCGGACTCGTCGTACCAGGCCGGAATGCGGTGGCCCCACCAGAGCTGACGGCTGATGCACCAGTCCTGGATGTCGCGCATCCAGGAGAAATACATGTTTTCGTATTGCTTGGGCACGAAGGCGATGCGGCCATCTTCAACGGCGGCGATGGCAGGTTCGGCCAGCGGCTTGGTCGACACGTACCACTGATCCGTCAGCCACGGCTCGATGATGGTCCCGGAGCGGTCGCCCTTCGGTACTTTCAAGGCGTGGTCGTCGACGCTGACCAAAAGGCCGGCGGCGTCGAACGCAGCCACGATCTGCTTGCGCGCTTCGAAGCGGTCGAGGCCGGCGTATTCAGCGGGGAGGGTGCCATCGACGGTGTCGTTCAGCGTGCCGTCGAGGTTGAATACCTGGGCAGCGGGCAGAACGGCAGCGTTCTTGTCGAAGATGTTCAGCAGCGGCAGGTTGTGTCGCTTGCCGACTTCGTAGTCGTTGAAGTCGTGGGCCGGGGTGATCTTCACGCAGCCGGTGCCGAACTCAGGGTCGCAATAGTCGTCCGTGATGATCGGAATGCGACGGCCTACCAGCGGCAGCTCAACGAACTGGCCGATCAGCGCCTTGTAGCGCTCATCGTTCGGGTTCACGGCGACAGCCGCATCACCGAGCATGGTTTCCGGGCGGGTCGTCGCGACGATCAGATAGTCCAGACCTTCAGCGGTCTTTGCGCCATCGGCCAACGGGTAGCGCAGGTTCCACAGGTGGCCCTTCTCGTCGTGGTTTTCCACTTCGAGGTCGGAGATTGCGGTGTGCAGCTTGGTGTCCCAGTTGACCAGCCGCTTGCCACGGTAGATCAGGCCGTCTTCGTGCAGGCGCACGAAGGCTTCCTTAACGGCTTCGGACAAGCCGTCGTCCATCGTGAAGCGCTCGCGGCTCCAGTCGACCGACGAGCCCAGGCGACGGATCTGGCGGCTGATGTTGCCACCGGACTGATCCTTCCACTCCCAGACTTTTTCGAGAAATTTGTCGCGACCCAGATCGTGACGGCTTTGACCCAAGGCTTCGAGTTGGCGCTCCACCAGCATCTGCGTGGCGATACCGGCGTGGTCGGTGCCCGGCTGCCACAGGGTGTTGCGACCCTGCATGCGGCGGAAGCGGATCAGGGCGTCCATGATCGCGTTATTGAAACCGTGGCCCATGTGCAGGCTGCCGGTGACGTTCGGCGGCGGAATCATGATGGTGTACGAGTCGCCCGCGCCTTGCGGAGCGAAATAGTTTTCGGACTCCCAGGTCTGGTACCAGGAAGTTTCGATGGCGTGCGGCTGGTAGGTCTTGTCCATGCGAGGCGGGAACCTGATCTGCTTTGAGTCGGAAAAGCCGACGAGTATAGCTTTTCAAGGCGGCGTCAAGCTACAAGCGCTAGGTCGGGTGCTACGAGCGGTGATGCCCGGAATCGTCGCGGGCACCTGTAGGACTGCGCTTACCCGCGATCCCGGGTCGGAAAGAGGACAGGTTCAGCTGTTGTATTGACTCAACAGCCGTTCCATCCGCGCATCCAGACGGCGTTTGATTTCGTTCTCGATGTGTGGGGCGAAGTCGTCGATCACGTCTTGCATGATCAACTGCGCAGCGGCACGCAGTTCCCCATCCAGGTGCAGCAGCGCGTCAGCGTTCGGCGCCTTGGCGCTCGAAGCGTTGGCCGCAGGTGCGGCAGGTGTAACCGCCGCGACCGGCTCGGGCGTGAGCAGGGGAATGTCATTGAGGTTGGCATCGTGCTCATCGAGCGTCACGACCTGGCCGGTGACCACGTCAAACAGCAGCGGGATCTGCTCGTCGCTGTGCACGGACTCGGTCAGCAGGGGAGGCTGGGACGGATCATCGCCCAACAGCTGGCGAATCGATTCGAGGTCATCCAGCAGGTGAGCTGAATCTTTCAGGTGTTTTGAATTATCCATCGTGTGCTCAAAGACGCTGCAGCCGGTGATCTTGCAGAGGATAGCCCTGTTCGCGGTAGAAGCGAAAACTCTCGCGTGCCGCGAGGCGGATGGCTGGATCCTCGACAACGATCTCGGCGACACGCGCGAATCGTTTGAAGAATTCCGGGATGCGCAGGTCAAGATTGACCAGCAGATCCTGATGTTGGCCGGGGTCGCTTCCGATACCCAGCGCCACCGGAGCGTCCTGATCGTCCTCGACCGAGCCATGGGGCACGAACGCTTCGCCCCGGAAGCGCCACAGTCGGGCGTCCAGCTCCTCGCGTTGCCCGGCATCGCTGCAATGCAGATACACCCGATGGCCGAGGCGCCAGGCCTTGTCGGTGAGTTTGCAGGCGAAGTCCAGGCGCGCGACAGGGTCGGCACTCGGCAGAATGTAGAAATCGACTTGGGTCATGGGTGATTCCAGAACGCTGAACGCGCCGACCGGGGGGGGCAGCGCGTTGGCAGCGGCTTAAACGCCGGCGCGGTCGATCAGGTATTGGGTCAGCAGCGGAACCGGACGGCCCGTTGCGCCCTTGTCCTTGCCGCCGCTCAGCCATGCCGTGCCGGCGATGTCCAGGTGCGCCCACTCGTAGGCTTTGGCGAAGCGCGAGAGGAAGCAGGCCGCGGTGATGGTGCCGGCCTTCGGGCCGCCTATGTTGGCGATGTCGGCAAACGGGCTGTCCAGCTGCTCCTGGTACTCATCGAACAACGGCAGCTGCCAGGCACGGTCGTCGGCGCGTTTGCCGGCTTCCAGCACTTGGCTGATCAAAGCGTCGCTGTTGCCCAGCAAGCCCGAGGTGTGACCGCCCAGCGCGACGACGCAAGCACCGGTCAGCGTGGCGATGTCGATAACGGCCTGTGGCTTGAAGCGTTCGGCGTAGGTCAGCGCATCGCACAGCACCAGACGGCCTTCGGCGTCGGTGTTGAGGATCTCGACGGTCTGGCCGCTCATGGTCTTGACGATGTCACCCGGGCGGGTTGCGTTGCCGCTCGGCATGTTTTCAGCTGCCGCGACGATGCACACCAGGTTGATCGGCAGTTGCAGTTCGAGCACAGCGTTCAACGTGCCGAACACGCTCGCCGCGCCGCACATGTCGAACTTCATTTCGTCCATCCCCAGGCCCGGCTTGAGGCTGATCCCGCCGGTGTCAAAGGTGATGCCCTTGCCGACCAGTACGAAAGGCTTTTCGCTTTTCTTGCCGTTGGAGTACTGCATGACGATCAGGCGTGGCGGCTGAGCGCTGCCTTGACCGACCGCCAGGAACGAGCCCATGCCCAGCTTTTCGATGTCTTTTTCATCGAAGATCTCGACCTTGAGGCCCTTGTTGGCTTTGCCCATCGCCTTGGCCTGCTCGCCCAGATAGGTCGGGTGGCAGATGTTCGGCGGCATGTTGCCCAGGTCGCGGGTCACCGCCATGCCGGCAGCGATGGCCTGTGCGTGTTTGGCCGCACGTTCAACGTCGGCGACGTTGGCTTTGGCGGTCAGCAGGGTGATTTTTTTCAGGGCGCGAGGATCGACTTTCTGGCTCTTGAAGCGATCGAAGACGTATTCGCCATCGGCCAGGGTTTCGACCAGCAGGCGGTTCTTGCCATAAACATCGCGATTCTTGACGTTCAGCTGGTCAAGGTCGAAGCCGGCATCAACGCCACCCAGGCTTTTCAGGGTGCCGAGCGCGCCGCTGATGATTTTGCGGAACTGGCGATCGTTCAATTCCGGCTCTTTACCCGAACCGACCAGCAGTACGCGTTCGGCTTTCAGGTTGGGCAGGCTGTGCAGCAACAGGCTCTGGCCGATCTTGCCCGACAGGTCGCCGCGTTTGAGGACAGCGCTGATGGCGCCACCGCTCAGGGTGTCGAGGGTGCTCGCGGTGTCGCTCAGCGTGCGGCCTTCACCGACGGCGACCACCAGTGTGGCGGTCTTCAAGGTTTCTGCACTGACGCTTTTAACAACCAATTCCATGTCGGGGTCCCCGAATAAACTGTGAGTTATCGCACTTGAGCACACGGCTCGGCAGCGGCGCAGAGGTACTTACACCGGCATGCCTGCGGCAAGGCCCGCAGTTTGACCCTGCGAGCCAATGGATGACAACCCCGTCCGGGTGCGCCGGTGTGCCGGTTACAGAAGTATCCCGCGCGCGCAGTGACAGACACACCCAATCACAGGATAATGCCGCATATTTTTTTGGTGGTTCGCCGTCGCGCGCATCATGGCTGATCCATTTCATTGTCATGCCGCCTTAGCGTGACAACCCTGGAGTGTCTGGTTTGATTGTCTTCCGTTACCTGTCCCGAGAAGTGCTGGTTACCCTGAGCGCTGTCAGTGCTGTGCTGCTGGTAATCATCATGAGTGGCCGCTTCATCAAATACCTGGCCCAGGCTGCATCGGGTGCACTCGATCCGGGTGTGCTGTTTCTGATCATGGGTTTCCGTCTGCCGGGCTTCCTGCAACTGATCCTCCCGCTGGGGTTATTCCTGGGGATTCTTCTGGCGTACGGCCGGTTGTACCTCGAAAGCGAAATGACCGTACTGGCCGCCACCGGCATGAGCCAGCAACGTCTGTTGCTGATCACCCTCGCGCCGGCTGCGCTGGTGTCACTGCTGGTGGCCTGGCTCAGCTTCAGCCTCGCCCCCCAGGGCGCGACCCAGTTCCAGCTGCTGATCAACAAGCAGGACGCGATGACCGAATTCGACACACTCGTGCCGGGTCGCTTCCAGCTGCTGCGTGACGGCAGCCGCGTGACCTACACCGAAACCATGAGCGACGACCGCATCAATTTGGGTGGCGTGTTCATCTCCGAAAAGAAACTCGAAGAGAAGAAAGACCACGGCATCACCGTGCTGGTGGCGGAAAAAGGCCGGCAGGAAATCAAGCCCGATGGCACGCGCTACCTGATTCTGGACAATGGCTATCGCTACGACGGCAACCCCGGTCAGGCCGATTACCGCGCCATCAAATACGACACCTACGGCGCCTTGCTGCCCAAGCCGGACATCAGCGATGAGGTCACCGACCGCGACGCCATCTCCACCAGCGAACTGCTGACCGGCGAAGACAGCCTGCGTAACCGTGCCGAGTTGCAATGGCGGGTTTCGCTGCCGATTCTGGTGTTCATCGTGACGCTGATGGCGGTGCCGCTGGCCCGGGTCAACCCGCGTCAGGGCCGCTTCCTCAAGCTTCTTCCGGCGATTCTTCTTTATATGGCTTATCTCACCATCCTGATTGCTGCGCGCGGTGCGCTGGAGAAGGGCAAGATCCCGATGGGCCTCGGCCTGTGGTGGGTGCATGCACTGTTCCTCTCCATCGGACTGGCGTTGCTCTACTGGGAGCCTCTGCGCCTGAAGCTTGCGAGTCGCCGCAGCGTGTCGGGGGTGGCTCATGGTTAAGCTCGATCGCTACATCGGCAAAAGCGTGTTCATGGCGATCCTTGCGGTACTGGGGATCATCCTCGGGCTGGCCTCGCTGTTTGCCTTCATCGACGAGATGGCTGACATCAGCGACACCTACACCTTCTGGGACGCTGGCAGTTTCGTGTTGATGACCGCGCCGCGCCGGCTCTACGACATGCTGCCGATGGCCGCGCTGATCGGTTGTCTGATCGGTCTCGGCGCACTGGCCAGCAGCAGCGAACTGACCATCATGCGGGCCGCCGGTGTGTCCATCGGCCGTATCGTCTGGGCGGTCATGAAGCCCATGCTCGTGTTGATGGTGGCCGGGTTGTTGATCGGCGAATACGTCGCGCCGGTGACTGAAGCCTCGGCCCAGGCCGCACGTTCGCTGGCTCAAGGCACCGGCGACGCGCAGAGCGCCAGGCACGGCCTGTGGCACCGTCAGGGTGAGGAGTTCATCCACATCAACACGGTGCAGCCGAACGGCCTTTTGTATGGCGTCACCCGTTACCATTTCGACGACCAGCGCCACATGCTGACGTCGAGCTTCGCCAAGCAGGCCAACTTCAAGACCGATTACTGGCTGCTGAAAGACGTCACCACGACGGTCTTCCACGACGGTCGCACCGAAGTGGTCACCGCCCCTGAAGAGCGCTGGAACGTTGCGTTGAGCCCGCAGTTGCTGAGCACTGTCGTGCTGCCGCCTGAGTCACTGTCGATGACCGGGCTTTATGGCTATGCGCGGTATCTGGCCGATCAGGGGCTGAACAACGGTCGTTACTGGCTGGCGTTCTACACCAAGATTCTCCAGCCGCTCGTGACGGTGGCGCTGGTGCTGATGGCGATTTCCTTCATCTTCGGGCCGTTGCGCTCGGTGACGTTGGGGCAGCGTGTGTTCACGGGCGTGCTGGTGGGCTTCACCTTCCGCATCGCTCAGGATCTTCTGGGCCCGTCGAGCCTTGTGTTCGGTTTCTCGCCACTCTTCGCCGTGCTGGTGCCGGCGGGTGTGTGCGCCCTGGCGGGCATCTGGTTGCTGCGTCGCGCGGGCTGATACCTGCTGAGTATGAAAAGCCGACCCCAGGGTCGGCTTTTTTGTGGGCGGCCTACCGAGGTTCATTTTCTGATTCTGGGCACTCGCACCAATTGCGTCTCGGAATACAGGTCATGCCAGCAGCGTTTCTGTTTGTCGAACAGGCTCCAGAAGAAGCCCAGCCCGACGCACAGCCACGATGCGATGGCGACGATGAAGCGCAGCAGCGCCTGCCACAGGCCGATGGCCGTTCCGTCGGCGTTCTGCACGCGTATTCCCCAGACCTGCATGCCGAGGGTTTGACCCGCGCGTGTCCAGAAATGGGCAAAGAAGCCGAACAGCGTGATCAGCAGAATCGAGGACAGCAACGGGTCGGCGTCGAGCGCGCCCGACTCGGAGAGCTGGCGCAGTCTGGTTTCGCCGACAAACCCCATCCAGACCAGTTTGTAGAGAAAGGCGGTGACTATCATCAGTGCCACACACAGCAGCGCGTCGTAGCTGATCGCAGCCATGCGCCGGCCCAATCCCACGGGAGGAAATTCGCCCTGGGGGCTTAAAACGTGTTGGATCATGGCGGCGCTCGTTTAATCGGAGGCGGGCAGTTTACGGAATCGCAGGCACAAAAAAGCCCCTGATGTTGGCCATCAGGGGCTCTTTGCGTCGGCTGATCAGGCCTCGGCTTGTACTTCGTCAGCCTGCATGCCTTTTTGGCCCTGCACCGCGACGAACGTCACTTTCTGGCCTTCTTTCAGGCTTTTGAAGCCGTTGCCTTGAATAGCGCGGAAGTGGACGAACAGATCCGGACCGCTTTCAGGGGTGATAAAACCGAAACCCTTTTCATCGTTAAACCACTTAACGGTGCCGCTCTGACGTGTAGACATTTTCTTATTCCTTGAAGCATTAAATTAATGACAGTCTCTTTCACACGAAAGAGTACTGGGGCTGGTTGCAGGAAGAAGAAACGTAGAACGGGATGTAGCATTGCTTTTGGCGCTACTGCCCGGGTCACGATCCCAGCGACCCATGCAAACACAGTCGAGAAACTCTACGCTAACTCTCGGCGAAAAAACAAGCCCCGTTTGGGCCAGTATTCATAGGGGTTTTCGGGTTTTTTAAAAACATTAACCACGTTCGCAAGATCGATAGTTTTTAATGTTTAGAGGGTTGTCGAAGTTCAATATTTTGACAGTTTTAATGCACTTAACGCTGGCGCCGGACTGCGGCATCCGCACAGTTTAATGCACTGTTGCGGTGCCGCATTTTTTGACGATGTTACTTAGCCGCGGAAGTAACGTGCCGGAACGAAAGGCATTTTCGTCACCTGCATGGGGACTTTCTTGCCGCGGACGATTGCCCAGACAGGTGTTTCCAGCGCGGTGAAACGGGCGTCGACATAACCCATTGCCAACGGCGCGCTCAGGGTCGGGCCAAAGCCGCCGCTGCAGACCGTCCCGATGGTCGTCCCCTCGGCGTCGACGATTTCAGCGCCTTCACGCACCGGCGTACGCTCTTGTGGCAACAGGCCTACACGTTTGCGCGCCGCACCGCTTTGGTGCTGGGCGAAGATCGAGTCGGCACCGGGGAAACCGCCGGCACGCGCACCGTCGGCGCGACGCACCTTGGACATCGCCCACAGCAGGCTGGCTTCGATCGGCGTGGTTTCGGTATTCATGTCGTGGCCGTAGAGGCAAAGGCCGGCCTCCAGTCGCAGCGAGTCCCGCGCGCCCAGGCCTATCGGCGCCACTTCCGGCTCCGCGAGCAGACGACGCGCGAGGGATTCTGCGTGGTCCGCCGGTACCGAAATCTCGTAACCGTCTTCACCGGTGTAGCCCGAGCGGCTGACGTAGCAGTCAATGCCGTCGATCTTGGTCGAGGTGTACTGCATGAAGGTCATTTTCGCGACTTCCGGGGCCAGCCGCGCCAGTGCGGTAACGGCCTGCGGACCTTGCAGCGCGAGCAATGCACGTTCGTCGAACAGCGGCGTGATATCGCACTGGCTGCCAATGTGCTGCTGCAGGTGCGCCAGGTCTTGGTTCTTGCAGGCGGCGTTAACCACCAGCATGAGCTGATCGTTACCCAGATTGGCGACCATCAAGTCGTCGAGAATGCCGCCGTTTTCGTTGGTGAACATGGCGTAGCGCTGCATGCCGACCGGCAGGTCGATGATGTCCACCGGCACCAGGGTTTCCAGCGCCTTCGCTGCGTTCGCGCCGCTCAAGAGGATCTGACCCATGTGCGAAACGTCGAACAGGCCGGCCTGATCTCGGGTATGCAGGTGTTCTTTCATGACGCCGGCGGGGTACTGAACGGGCATGTCGTAGCCGGCGAACTCGACCATTTTCGCGCCGAGTTCACGGTGCAGGGCGTTGAGCGGGGTCTTCAGCAATTCGGTGGTCATGGGGTCACTCCTTGAAAGCGGTTCCGGGGTACCCGCGAAGGGCAGGGAACCCTATGAATGGGGGCTGATGTCAGCATTCGATGATGTTCACGGCCAGCCCGCCACGGGCTGTTTCCTTGTATTTGCTTTTCATGTCGGCGCCGGTCTGGCGCATGGTGCGGATCACTTTATCCAGCGAGACAAAATGCTGGCCGTCGCCGCGCAAGGCCATGCGCACTGCGTTGATGGCCTTCACCGAACCCATTGCATTGCGCTCGATGCACGGCACTTGAACCAGGCCGCCGATGGGGTCGCAGGTCAGGCCGAGATTGTGCTCCATGCCGATTTCAGCGGCGTTTTCCACTTGTTGAACGTTGCCGCCCAAGACTTCGCACAGTGCGCCGGCGGCCATGGAGCAGGCCACGCCGACTTCGCCCTGACAACCGACTTCGGCGCCGGAGATCGACGCGTTCTCTTTGTAGAGAATGCCGATCGCCGCCGCCGTGAGCAGGAAACGCACGACGCCGTCTTCGTTGGCCCCGGTGATGAAGCGCATGTAGTAATGCAGCACCGCCGGGATAATCCCGGCTGCACCGTTGGTGGGCGCGGTCACCACACGGCCGCCGTTAGCGTTTTCTTCGTTGACCGCCAGCGCGTACAGATTGACCCAGTCGAGCACCGACAAGGCATCACGCAGCGCGGCTTCCGGGTTTTTGCACAGTTGACGATGCAGTGCTGCCGCACGCCGCTTGACCTTCAGGCCGCCCGGCAAGATGCCTTCGTTGCGGCAACCCGCTTCGACGCAGTCCTGCATGACCTGCCAGATGTGCAGCAGGCCCTGACGGGTTTCGGCCTCGGGGCGCCACGCGGCTTCGTTGGCCAGCATGACCTGGCTGATCGAAAGGCCGCTCGCGGTGCAGTGCGCCATCAGATCCCGTGCGGTTTTGAAGGGATATAGCAGCTGCGTCTGGTCTTCCACGATGCGGTCTGCGCCAGCGGCTTGCTCATCGACCACGAACCCTCCGCCGACGGAGTAGTACTCGCGGCTGCGCACCTGTAGGCCGGAGGCATCGAAGGCACGGAAAATCATGCCGTTGGGGTGGAAGGCCAAGGGTTTGCGAATCATCGCCAGGTGATGCTTTTCGATGAATTCGATGCTGTGCCGGCCGAGCAGTTTCAGGCGTTCAGTGCTGCGGATCTGCTGCAGGCGAGCCGCGACGGTTTCGGTATCGACGGTGTCGGGATGCTCACCTTCAAGGCCCAGCAACACAGCCTTGTCGCTGCCGTGGCCTTTGCCGGTGGCACCCAGTGAGCCGTAAAGCTCGACTTTGACGCAGATGATGGTTTCCAGCAGGCCATCGCGCTGCAAGCCTTCGGCAAACCGCGCCGCCGCCCGCATCGGGCCCACCGTGTGGGAGCTGGAGGGACCAATGCCGATCTTGAACAGGTCAAATACGCTCAGCGACATGATGGGGTTCCGGGAAGTGAAGCAGTAACAAGCAGCAAGCTACCAGCCGCAGGTAAAAGCTGATCGGCTTTCACTTGTAGCTTGCGGCTTGAAGCTCGTGGCTTGGTTAAGCGTAGTCTTCGATCGACGGGCAGGCGCAGACCAGGTTGCGGTCGCCGAACACGTTGTCGACACGGCCCACCGGTGGCCAGTATTTGCCTTCGATCAACGACGCCACCGGGTACACGGCCTGCTCGCGGCTGTACGGATGGCTCCATTCGCCCACCAGTTCAGCGGCGGTGTGGGGCGCGTTTTTCAGCGGGTTGTCGTCCTTGTCCAGCACGCCGCTTTCGACCGCGCGGATTTCTTCGCGGATCTTGATCATCGCGTCGCAGAATCGATCCAGCTCTTCCTTCGACTCGCTCTCGGTCGGCTCGATCATCAACGTGCCCGCGACCGGGAAAGACATGGTCGGGGCGTGGAAACCGAAGTCGATCAGGCGTTTGGCGACGTCATCCACGCTGATGCCGCTGGTTTCCTTCAGCGGGCGCAGGTCGAGAATGCATTCATGGGCGACCAGGCCGTTGCTGCCGGTGTACAGCACGGGGTAGTGCTCTTCCAGGCGACGGGAAATGTAGTTGGCATTCAGGATCGCCAGTTGCGAGGCGCGCTTGAGGCCTTCACCGCCCATCATGCGGATGTACATCCAGGTGATCGGCAAGATGCTCGCGCTGCCGAACGGCGCCGCGCAGACCGCGCCTTGCTTGCGGTCCATTCGGGCGTGACCCGGCATGAACGCCGCCAGGTGGGATTTCACGCCGATCGGGCCAACGCCCGGGCCGCCGCCGCCGTGGGGGATGCAGAAGGTTTTGTGCAGATTGAGGTGGGACACGTCACCGCCAAACTTGCCCGGTGCGCACAGCCCGACCATGGCGTTCATGTTCGCGCCGTCGATGTACACCTGGCCGCCGTTGTCATGCACGATGCCGCAGATTTCGCGGATGCCTTCTTCGAACACGCCGTGGGTCGACGGGTAGGTGATCATCAGTGCAGCGAGGTGCTCGCGGTGCTCGATGGCCTTGGCGCGCAGGTCTTCGATGTCGACGTTGCCGCGGGCGTCGCAGGCGGTGACGACCACGCGCATCCCGGCCATGTTGGCGGTCGCCGGGTTGGTGCCGTGGGCCGATGATGGGATCAGGCAGATGTCGCGACGCTCGTCGCCACGGCTCTGGTGGTAAGCACGGATCGCCAGCAGACCGGCGTACTCGCCCTGTGAGCCAGCGTTTGGCTGCAGGGAGATCGCGTCATAACCGGTGGCGGCGCAGAGCATCGCTTCCAGTTCGTCGGTCAGTTGCTGATAACCGGCGCTCTGCTCGGCCGGGGCGAACGGGTGCAGGTTGCCGAACTCGGCCCATGTCACCGGGATCATTTCGCTGGCGGCGTTGAGTTTCATGGTGCACGAGCCCAGCGGGATCATCGTGCGGTCCAGTGCCAGGTCCTTGTCCGCCAGGCGACGCAGGTAGCGCATCAGCTCGGTTTCGGAGTGGTAGCGGTTGAACACCGGATGGCTAAGGATCGCCGACTGGCGCTTCAGTTCGGCGGGCAGGCGCGCTTGGACGCTGTCCGCCAGCGCGGCGAAGTCAGGCAGGGCCTGGCCTTCGGCAGCGAAGAGAGACCACAGTACCTCGACGTCGGCTTGCTTCGTGGTTTCGTCGAGCGAAACGCCCAGGCGCTCGGCGTCTACTTCACGCAGGTTGATTTCGTGTGCGCGGGCCTTGGCGTGCAGGTCTGCCGTTTTGGCGCCGGTGTTCAGGGTGATGCTGTCGAAGAAGAACGACTGCTCGGCCTCCAAGCCCAACTGATTCAAGCCCTCGGCAAAAATCGCGGTCAGGTGATGCACACGGTTGGCGATGCGGGTCAGGCCGCGCGGGCCGTGGTACACGGCGTACATGCTGGCGATGTTGGCGAGCAGCACCTGCGCGGTGCAGATGTTGCTGGTGGCCTTCTCGCGACGGATGTGTTGCTCGCGGGTTTGCATGGCCAGACGCAGGGCGGTCTTGCCGAAGCGGTCGATGGACACACCCACCAGTCGGCCGGGCATGTCGCGCTTGTAGGCGTCGCGGGTGGAGAAGTAGGCCGCGTGCGGGCCACCGAAACCCAGCGGTACGCCGAAGCGTTGCGCACTGCCAATGGCCACGTCAGCGCCAAACTCGCCCGGTGGGGTGAGCAAGGTCAGGGCCAGCAGGTCGGCGGCCACGGCGACCAGGGCGTTGGCGGTGTGGAAGCGCTCGACCAGTTCGCGGTAGTCGAACACGTCGCCGTTGCTGGCGGGGTATTGCAGCAGCGCGCCGAAGAACTCGCTGACGTCGGTCAGTTGAGCTTCGTCCGCAACGACCACTTCAATGCCCAGCGGCTCGGCGCGGGTTTGCAGCACGTCGAGGGTTTGCGGGTGGCAATGGGCGGAGGCGAAGAACTTGTTGCTGCTTTTGTTCTTGCTCAGGCGTTTGCAGAAGGTCATGGCTTCGGCAGCGGCAGTGGCTTCGTCGAGCAGCGAGGCGTTGGCGATCGGCAGGCCGGTCAGGTCGCTGATCAGGGTCTGGAAGTTCAGCAGCGACTCCAGACGGCCTTGGGAAATTTCCGGCTGATACGGTGTGTAAGCGGTGTACCAGGCCGGGTTTTCCAGCAGGTTGCGCAGAATAGGCGCCGGGGTGTGAGTGTTGTAGTAACCCTGGCCGATGTAGGTTTTGAACAGCTGGTTCTTGCCGGCGATGGCTTTGATGTCGGCGAGCGCGTCGGCTTCGCTTTGCCCGGCGGACAAGCCGAGAACGCTGGTGCCCTTGATGGATTCAGGGATGACGCTGGCGGTCAGCGCGTCGAGGGAGTCATAGCCCAGGGTGGTGAGCATGGCTTTTTCATCAGCGGCACGCGGGCCGATGTGGCGGGCGATGAACTCGTTGGCGGTGCTCAATTCAATACGGTCAGTCATTGCGCGCTCCTCAGGCTTCGGCGTTGGCTTTGATCAGACGATCATAGGCGTCTTGGGTCAGCAGTTGGCCGACAGCATCGGGATTGGAAGGAATAAAGCGAAAGAACCAGCCTTGGCCGAGCGGGTCTTCGTTGACCAGTTCAGGGTTGGCGTCCAGCGCGGGATTGGTTTCGACGACTTCGCCATCGAGGGGCATGTACACGCCGCTGGCGGCCTTGACCGATTCGACGGTAGCCGCTTCGGCGCCTTTGTCGTAGGACTGCAGCTCCGGCAGTTGCACGAAAACCACGTCACCCAGTGCGTCCTGCGCAAAGGCGGTGATACCGACCGTGACGCTGCCGTCAGTTTCGGCGCGCAGCCACTCGTGGTCTTCGGTAAAACGCAACTCGCTCATGGAATCTCCCCAGATGGTAAATCGCCCGTTATGCCCGGGCGTGATGGGAGGAGTGCATAGCAAGTTTGCGGCCAAGGTCGAGAAGGGCGCGTAAACGTTGGGCGGTGGCGATTTAAGTGGCTTGGAATTCGGCACATGCTGGAACGAAATCGATACGGAGCTTTGAGGCAAGAGCGGGATTCCGCCGCAGCGGCGTTATAGGACGCTGAGTTTGCGCTGTGGAATGTTTTCAATACAGTGTCGCGGTATCGTTACGACAGTGATGCCTTGAATGTTATGGACGTACGCGGATTTGTGGGAGCGAGCTTGCTCGCGAAGAGGCAGTACATTCGCTGAGTTTTAAACGGTCAGGATACTGCTTTCCTTAGCAAGCTCACTCCCAACTTCTATGGGCTCTTTAGCTTTTGCCCGGGATCCCGTACTTGCGCAGCCGATGGGCGATTGCGGTGTGTGACGTCTGCAGCCGCGCGGCCAATTGGCGCGTCGAGGGATACTGGCTGTAGAGCTTTTCCAGCAGCGACTTTTCGAAATCCTCGACCGCCCCTTCGAGGCTTTCGACTTCGCCATCACGGTCCCTCGCCACCGACGTACCGGCGATGTCCAGGTCGCCGATGTCGACCAGCGAGCTGTCGCAGATGGCGGCAGCGCGGAAGATCACGTTCTGCAACTGACGAACGTTGCCCGGCCAGCGATTGCCAAGCAGGGCTGGGTAGGTGGTTGGCGCAAGTCGGCAGACCGGTCGCTGAATCTGCGTGCAGGCCTGCTCCATGAAATAGCGTGCCAGCATCAGGATGTCCTGACCCCGTTCACGCAACGGCGGTACGTCCAGATTGAGCACATTCAGGCGATAGAACAGGTCTTCGCGGAAGGTGCCCTCGGCGACCATTTTCTCCAGGTCACGGTGGGTTGCGCTGAGGATACGCACGTTGACCTGCACTTCCTTGTCGCCGCCGACCCGCCGAAAGCTGCCGTCATTGAGGAAGCGCAGCAATTTGGCCTGCAGGTACGGCGACATTTCGCCAATCTCGTCGAGGAACACCGTGCCTTTGTTGGCGAGCTCCATCAGGCCGGGTTTGCCGCCGCGCTGGGCACCGGTAAAGGCGCCGGGGGCATAGCCGAACAGTTCACTCTCAGCGAGGTTCTCCGGCAACGCCGCGCAGTTCAGCGCAAGAAAAGGCGCCCCGTTGCGCGCGCTCACTGCATGACAGGCCCGCGCCACCAGTTCCTTGCCCGTGCCGGTTTCACCCTGAATCAGCAGCGGCGCATCCAGTGCAGCGACCCGTTGTGCCCTCGCCTTGAGGGTGCGGATCGGCGCGGAATCCCCCAACAGCGCGTCGAAACCTTCAGCGTGATCGTGGTGCAGTGCCGACAGGCGTTCGCCAATCCGGCTGGGCAGATACAGGGTCAGCAGCGCGCCCGCGTCGGTGATGGGGGTAGCGTCCAGCAGCAGCGCTTCGCCGTTGAGCGTGACTTCCCGCAGCGGCAGACGAAAGCCGTTTTCCAGCAGCGCCGATTGCAGACCCGCATCGGAAAACAGCTCGCCAATCGATTCGCCCGCCGGCTCCCGGCCATACAACGCAACCAGTGCGGGGTTTGCCAGCAGCACATGGCCGGCGCTGTCGAGGGCAAGCACCGGGTCGGTCATCGCTGCCAGCAAGGCGTCAAGTTGCAGATGACGGCGCTGGCCGGGGAGGATGTCGACCACCGTGATCGCTTCGACACCGCGCACGCGAAACAGCCGGTCCTTGAGTTCTTCAAGCACGTCATGGCTCAGCGTCGGTGCATCGATATAGACGTTGGGCGGTACCATTTCCACGGCATCGAGGTTCAGGTTGCGCGCGCCGAGGATGGCCAGCACTTCCTGGGTGATGCCGACGCGGTCAATGAACGTGACGTGAATGCGCATGGGGAGGGAAAGGGTTCGCGGGAGTGAGGGGGGCGATTATGCCAGTAATCTCATTGCCCATCCCGAGACCGTGAAAGCGGGCGGGCTATTCCAGATGCTCTGGCTTAACCGAGTCGCCGGATTTCATGTCGAGCTTGTGACGGATGTCTTCGAACATCTGGTCGTACTCGCCGTGCATCGCGTGCAGGTCGGTGGTTCTCGGCAGCCCATGCTTCTCAAGTCTGCGGGAAGCTTCGCTGGCGAAGTTGTACGCCTTGTCCTTCGGCAGCTCAAAGGTTTCGTTGACACTCTGGCCACTGATGTCACCTTCCAGCCTGAACTGCATGCCCGGCCCCGAATCAGTCTGGCTGACCTCGTAGCGGATATGAAGGTCGTAGCCGACGTCGTGTGGTTGCAGAGCGGGGTGGACGATGTGCAGATGACCTGGCTCGAACATGGCGGTGGCTCCTGGGAAAGTGATTGGACCTAGAGGGACAGACCCATGGGACCGCCTCGGGTTCAGGTTCATATACCGAGTGCTGTTGGTGGGACCGGCTTTAGCCGGGGAGGCGTCAGGTGTCACGCCCCAGGATTGAGGGCGTTCAAACCGGCCTCTTCCCGGCTGAAGCCGGTGCTACATCTCACTTTTCCGGCTGAAGGCGCGAAGGCTCAGGCCGTGACCAGATCCACAGATTGACCAGCACCATGCCGGCCACCGCGAAATAGATCCACCAATTATGTTTCAGTACTACCAGCATCATCACCGCGCAAATCAGCATGGTGACCGTGGCGCTGATCTTGGCCCTGCGCGCAATCATCTTGCCGTTTCGCCAGTTGCTCAGCATCGGTCCGAACACCCGATGATTCTCTAGCCACGCGCTCAGGCGCGGCGAGCTACGCGTCGCCGCCCATGCCGCCAGCAAAATGAATTCGGTGGTGGGCAGGCCCGGAATGAAAATCGCGATGATGCCGATCGTCAGGCTCACGTAGGCGAGAATGCCAAACAGGATGCGGGACAGTTTGCTGCCGGGTGGTGTACTGGTCATGGTCTCGGTAATGCAGAGTGAGCAGGTGTTGCGGGATTTTCAGATCCCGCAAAGGCGCTCAGCTTATCAGTGCCGGGCGCAAAAGGCCCGGCGTCAGGCGGGTTCCGCTTCAGACGCTGAAGCGTACGCGTGTTGCAGCAGCACATTGAAACGCTCGAAGGCCGCCACTGCTCCGCGGTCTATCGCGCGCTCCTGCTCAGCGTTGAACGGCAGATCGTCAATGACCCGGATAAAGCGCTTCCAGCCTTCGGCGCGACCGCCCGACGGTTCTCCCAGATGGCGGGCGCCGAAGGTCTCGCTGAGGTCCAGGGCCACGGCGCGTTTGATCAAAAACGCAGCACCCAGCTTCGAACCCTCCGAGACGAACAGCCAGCCCAGTGCCTCGGCAAGGCTGGGCTCCTCGACGGCGCCGGCGACAGGGCCGGGGATGCCAGCCTGAAGATCAAGCAAATCAGCCTTGGCCTGTTCGGCGCGGCATCGGTCGGGCAGGTCGGCAATCAGCGCGATCAACTGTGGGTGCGTGTACAGCGTTTTCAGCTCTTCCTGAAAAAGGTACTGCGCGCTGAGGAATCGGCTGTAACTGGCCAGTGTTTCGAACGGCGCGTTGGCTTTCACCGCCTTGTCCAGTTGTTCATGGGGGGCATGGGTGATCTGGTTCAGTCGTTGCGAACGACGAATCGAGTTATCGGTCATGGGGTCTTCCTTGTTAAATGAGGCGCTTGATAACAAAACGAACGAACGTCGCAGGCGCGTAAAAAATCACGCTCCTGCAACGGGGATCGGTCAGATGTCCCACACCACGTTGACGGCGAAATTGCGTCCTGGCTGAGTCAGGCGGTCGAGGTTGGCGGGGGAGGTGGCGCCTGCGTCGCCGACGTTGTCGTAGCCGCGTACGTCGTCCCACAGCCAGTATTTTTTGTCCGCGACGTTGTACAGGCCGCCGCTGACCGTGACGTCATTGGTGACTTTGTAATAACCCGTCAGATCAACGAGACCGAAGCCCGGCGTCTTGAACCGGGTGGCGCCATCCGGCGCGTAGTAGCTGCGGGTGTCGACCCGCGTTTTGCGCTTGACCAGGGTCCAGTTCAGCAAGCCGCCGTAGGTGTTGTGGTCATAACCCAGCCCGAATACGCCGGTCAGCGGGTTGATGCTGTTGATGGGCTGGCCGTTGTCATTGTTGCGGCCGTATAGATAGGCCAGCGAGCCTCGGGTGTAGAGGCCTTCGGGGGCGCCGAAGCTGTCCAGGTTCAGACGACCCTTGAGCTCGACGCCCTTGATCGTGGCGTGCTTGATGTTGTTGGACTGGAAGGTCGTGGTGGTGGAGTTGGCTGGAATCACCGCGTCCTCATTAATGAAGTCGCGGTATGTGTTGTAGAACGCAGCAACATCAAACGTGCCTTCGTCGAAGTGACCTCGCAGGCCGGTTTCGTAGCTCTTGCTCGTCTCCGGTTTCAAGTCGGGATTGGGCTCCACGACGTAATTGCCCCGGGTGTTCTCGAACCGGCCATACAAGGCCTTGGCGCTTGGTGTGCGGAAACCCTCGGCGTACTGGCCGTACCATGTGTAGGTGTCGTTGAACGCATACGTCAGCCCCAGCTTGGGTAACAGGCGATGCCATTTTTTCGTGCTGTCGTCGAACCCGCTCTTGCTTTTCAGGTTGACGCTTTTGAGGAATGAATCTGTGGCGTCTGGTTCGAGCGTGGTGTAGTCGTAGCGGACGCCGGGCATGAAGGTCCAGTCGCCCCATTTGATCTGATCCTGGGCGAACAGCGCGTAGGTGGTGATCGTCGGGTTCGGGAAGTCGTTGGTGGGTGCCACGATGTCGTTCGCGCTGGCACTGACTGCACCGAGGGTGCGGCAGGTTCCGACGACCGACGCACAGGTGGCTGATCCTGTCCGAAGCCCTGTTATCTTCTGTTGCTTGAGGGTCGTGCCGTAGGTCAGCAGGTGCTGGGTGTCGCCGATGTCGAACGCCTTATCCAGCTGTGTGTCGAGGATCCATTGGCGTTCCTTGTAATGGGTGTCGCGGCTGCGCCAGACGTCACGACTGCCGGGCACGTAACGCTCGAAGGTATTCTGATCGGTCTTGGCAATCTGGTAGTTCAAGCTCCACTTGGCGTTGTCGGCCAGCACGCTGTCCAGCGCGAACGTGTTTTCCAGTCCGAAGCGCTCTCGGGTGATGACGTCGTTGCCCTCGCGGCTTCGGTACATTCCTGACGCACCGACGCCCGGTATGAAAGGCCCGCCCACCACACTTTTCTGATTGGTATGGCTGTCGTCCTTGTACTTCTCGTAAGTGAACGCCAGACGATCATTGTCGCCGTAGTTCCAGCCCAGTTTGGCGAGCACATTGGTGGCGCGGGCGTCTTCCGGGTTCGCCTTCGTGCGTGAAAGCCCCGTGCCGCCATCCTCACCGTAGGACTCGGTCTCGTGGCCGTTGCGTTGACTGACGTGCAGCAAACCGTCGACATCCCCCGCGCGGCCGGCAACCGTAGACGAATTCAGCCAACTGTTGTCCGCCGAGCTGTAGCCGGTCTTCAGGCGAGCCCCGACATCCTTGCCCGGCTTGATGATGTCCTCGGGATTGAGGGTGTAATAGCTCACGGCGCCGCCAATGGCGCTGCTCCCATACAACGCCGACGCAGGCCCGCGCAGGATTTCGACGCGCTTGATGATCTCCGGATCAACGTAATTGCGATGGGTGTTGGCGAAAGGGCCCTGGAAGAAATTGTCCGGCACTTCCACGCCATCCACCTGGGTCAGGATGCGGTCGCCGTCGATGCCGCGAATGTTATAGCCGCTGGTGCCCGCCCGCTGGCCGGCTCCGCCCACGGAGACACCGGGCTCGTCGCGTATCAGATCGCGAATGCTGTTGACGTTGCGCCGATCCAGTGCCGTGCGGTCCTGCACCGTCACCGTTCCGGGCACCGAATCCACCGACTGCGCCTGACGCGTGGCACTGACCGTAATCTGCTCCAGTTCCAGGGCATGACCCTGCTCGGCGGCAGCGATGGTGGGGCTGTGCAGGCTTGCGGCGAAAATGGCGATGGTCAGCAGCGAAAGCCCGACGTCGTGTGTGGCTCTGGGCGAGGCGGGCGGTGCGGGGTTGAAACTGGACAGCATGGATAGCGCTCCCTGTCGTGCGGGTCGTCATAGTTGTTGCGAGATGATTCAAATAGGAATCAGTTGCATTGGCTATGACTAGACGTACGGGCAGCGGCTATCGCGTAAAAATAATTTGGGTGAGTGCCAGAGCATCAGGTATTGAGCAACTGCGGGCTGCTTTGCCAGCACATCACCCGGCGCTATGTTTTTTTCCGCGCGGCCAGCAGCGCTGCGGCATCGAACACCGGTTGCGAATGCCACACGGCCTCGGCGCTGGCGAATACTTCGCGGTGGGAAGGATCGGCGTCGAGCCATTCCAGAAAGCGCCTATGCGTTTCGGCATCGGCAATGTCCAGTTCGATCAGCCAGGTCAGGGCTTGGTCCATCGTCTCGGCGCGTGCCGCATCGGCTTGAGCGCGGCGGGGTGATTGGGCGTCCGTCAAGCAGCGTCCTCGGGTCCACGGTTTGGGCGGCAGTGTAGCGTCACTCTGTGGCACCAGCTGACGATTCTGACGGGCGAAGCTCAGTGATCCAGACGCGCGGCCACACTCAGGCAGACCGTCATGATCAGCTTCAGTTCTTTTTGCACGGTGCTGGTGGACACCCCCAGCCGTTTGGCGATCTCCAGATAACTCGCGCCGTGGAGCCGGCTCAGGGTGAAGATTTTCTGCTGCCGCGGCGTCAGGGTTTCCAGGCTCGCGCTGAGGCTTTCCAGCAACCGGTTGGCGTGGGCGGCATCCTCCAGCGCGGCGTCGGGGGCGACGACATCATGGATATCGCTGATCGGCGCATCATCGACGATGGTCCGCGCGTGAATGCGTCTGGCGCGCAGATGATCCAGTGCCAGATTGCGCGCGGTCTGGAAGAGGAAGGGTTCGAGGTGCTCGATGGCTCGCTCGGAGAGCGCGCGGGTGACACGCAGGTAGGTTTCCTGAAGCAGGTCTTCGGCGGTGCTGTGGCTGCGGACCATACGCTGAAGCGTTCGCAGCAGCATGGTTCGCCGGGCGAGAAAGACAGTGTTGAAATGCGACTGAGTCACGGGGGCACCCGACCAGAATTCAGCAGATGATAATGCTTATCATCTAGAGGTCAGGTCAAGGCAGGGATTTGCACAGTTTGTAAGGGCGTTGTCCGGGGACGGTAGTCATGACTGAGGGAGGGAGTTGATCGCGAAGAGCTGGGTAAATCCGCTGACTCTCCAGCGGATTGAATTTCGTCTTCGCGAGCAAGCTCGCTCCTACATAGGGAGATCCCGTTACTTACTCGGCGTTCATCAACGCCAGGCAGTTATCCAGCATGCGGTTGGAGAAGCCCCATTCGTTGTCGTACCACGCCAGCACCTTCAGCAGGCGACCGCTGACTTTGGTGTGGTTCGCGTCGAAGATGGACGACAGCGGGTTGTGATTGAAGTCGTGGGAAACCAGCGGCAGGGTGTTGTAACCGAGGATTTTCGAATGCTGCGCCGCTTCTTTCATGATCGCGTTGACCTCTTCGGCCGTCGCATCGCGCTTGAGCTGAATGGTCAGGTCGACCAGCGATACGTTGATCACCGGCACACGCACGGCCATGCCGGTCAGCTTGCCCGCCAGCTCCGGCAGCACCAGGCCGACCGCTTCGGCAGCGCCCGTCTTGCTCGGGATCATCGACTGCGTCGCCGAACGCGCGCGGTACGGGTCGGTGTGGTAGACGTCGATCAGGTTCTGGTCGTTGGTGTAGGCATGGATGGTGGTCATCAGACCGCTTTCGATGCCCAGCTCACGGTTCAGGACCTGGGCGACCGGCGCCAGGCAGTTGGTGGTGCAGGAGGCGTTGGAAATGACCTGATGGGACTGGCGCAGCACGTCATGGTTGACGCCGTAGACGATCGTCGCATCGGCGCCTTTGGCCGGAGCCGAGATAATGACTTTTTTGGCGCCGGCGGTGATATGCGCGGCGGCCTTGGTGCGGTCGGTGAACAGACCGGTGCATTCGAACACCACGTCGATGTTCAGGGATTTCCACGGCAGCTCGGCCGGGTTGCGGATGGCGCTGACCGCAATTCGGTCACCATTGACGGTCAGGCTTTCCTGATCGTGCTCAACGGTGCCGTCGAACGGCCCGTGCACGGTGTCGAATTTCAGCAGATGGGCGTTGATCTCGCTGTCGCCCAGGTCATTGATGGCGACGACTTGCAGGTCCTGACGGTAGCCTTGGGTATAGAGTGCGCGTAGGACGTTGCGGCCGATTCGGCCAAAGCCATTAATTGCGATGCGGAGAGTCATACACCCGTCCTCAAGAATTTGTTGTTGGAATTACAAGATTATTCTCATAAAAATAGAAAACAACCCCTTTTAGTGGCAGTATTTTGTTTTATCTACAAATAGAAACCCGTCTGGCCGTCACAACTGGCTGAAAATCAAGTGTTTGCCGCCGCTCTCGACCGAGCCCGGATTTGATCGCAGCCTGGTGAAAGCGCCTGAACGGGTGACCCCATCCGCTAGCCTGGAGTCCATGACATGCATCCCCGCGTCCTTGAGGTAACCGAACGGCTGATTGCTCGCAGCCGTGAAACCCGTCAACGCTACCTGCAATTGATCCGGGGTGCGGCGAGCGACGGGCCGATGCGCGGCAAGCTGCAATGTGCCAACTTCGCCCACGGCGTTGCGGCATGTGGTCCCGAAGACAAGAACAGCCTGCGCATGATGAATGCGGCCAACATCGCCATTGTCTCCTCCTACAACGACATGCTCTCGGCGCATCAGCCGTACGAACACTTCCCCGAACAGATTAAAAAAGCGCTGCGTGAAATCGGCTCGGTGGGGCAGTTTGCCGGTGGCGTTCCGGCCATGTGTGATGGCGTCACCCAGGGCGAGCCGGGCATGGAACTGAGTATCGCCAGCCGAGAAGTCATTGCGATGGCAACGGCGGTGGCGTTGTCCCACAACATGTTCGACGGCGCGCTGATGCTGGGCATCTGCGACAAGATCGTTCCGGGCTTGCTGATGGGCTCGCTGCGTTTCGGTCATCTGCCGACGATTTTTGTGCCGGGCGGGCCGATGGTCTCGGGCATCTCCAACAAGGAAAAAGCCGACGTGCGTCAGCGCTACGCGGAAGGCAAGGCGACCCGCGAAGAGCTGCTGGACTCGGAGATGAAGTCCTACCACGGCCCGGGCACCTGCACGTTCTACGGCACGGCGAACACCAACCAGTTGATTATGGAAGTCATGGGTCTGCATCTTCCGGGCGCCTCTTTCGTCAATCCTTACACACCGCTACGCGATGCCCTGACACGCGAGGCGGCGTTCCAGGTCACGCGTCTGACCAAACAAAGCGGCGACTTCATCCCACTCGGAGAGATTGTGGACGAACGTTCGCTGGTCAACTCAATTGTTGCCCTGCACGCGACGGGCGGTTCTACCAACCACACGCTGCACATGCCGGCCATTGCCCAGTGCGCGGGCATTCAGCTGACCTGGCAGGACATGGCCGATCTGTCGGAAGTCGTGCCGACCCTGTCCCACGTCTACCCGAACGGCAAAGCCGACATCAACCACTTCCAGGCCGCCGGCGGCATGTCGTTCCTGATCCGCGAGCTGCTCGACGCGGGCCTGATGCACGAAGACGTCAACACGGTCATGGGCCGTGGCCTGCGTCGCTACATCCAGGAGCCCTTCCTGGAAGAAGGCAAGCTGGTGTGGCGCGATGGCCCGGTCGGAAGCCTGGACGAAAACGTCCTGCGCCCGATCGCGCGTCCGTTTTCGGCCGAGGGCGGCCTGCGGGTCATGGAAGGCAACCTGGGCCGTGGCGTGATGAAAGTCTCCGCCGTTGCCCTGGAGCACCAGATCGTCGAGGCCCCCGCCAAAGTATTCGAAGACCAGCAGGACCTCGCCGACGCCTTCAAGGCCGGCGAACTGGAGTGCGATTTTGTCGCGGTCATGCGCTTCCAGGGGCCGCGTTCCAATGGCATGCCTGAACTGCACAAGATGACGCCGTTTCTGGGCGTGCTGCAGGACCGTGGCTTCAAAGTGGCGCTGATTACGGACGGGCGCATGTCCGGCGCGTCCGGGAAAATCCCGGCGGCGATTCACGTTTGCCCGGAAGCTTCTGACGGCGGGCCGCTGGCGTTGGTGCGTGATGGGGATCTCATTCGTGTCGATGGCGTGAAAGGAACGTTGCAAGTTCTGGTCGAACCGGCAGAATTGGCCGCCAGAGAGCCGGCAGTCGGTCGCTTGTCCCATAACGTGGGCAGCGGGCGCGAACTGTTTGGTTTCATGCGCATGGCCTTCAGCTCGGCAGAGAAGGGCGCCAGCGCCTTTACTTCGAATCTGGAGACGCTCAAGTGACATTGGCGATGGTGGGTGATATCGGCGGCACAAATGCGCGATTTGCCATTTGGGAAGACGAGCAGTTGCATTCGATCCGGGTGTTCGCGACGGTCGATTACGCCAGTCCTGAAAAGGCCTTGCTGGTCTATCTGCAGGACCTGGAATTGCAGCGCGGTGATGTCACCTCCCTTTGCCTGGCCGTGGCCGGGCCGGTGACCGGCGACGATTTCCACTTCACCAATAGTCATTGGAAGATCAATCGGCAGGCGTTCTGCGCCGAGCTGAAGATCGACCACCTGATCCTGGTCAACGACTTCACTGCCATGGCCCTGGGCATGACCCGCCTGAAGGACGACGAGTACCTGACCGTGCGTCATGGCAAGGGCGATCCTCGCGGCGCGCGGGTGGTTATCGGGCCTGGCACCGGACTCGGCGTCGGCACCTTGATCCGCAGTGGCGAAGCGCGTTGGACTGCGGTGCCGGGCGAGGGCGGTCACGTCGATCTGCCGATCGGCACGCCCCGCGAAGCCCTGCTGTGGATGCGGTTGATGGCGACCCATGAGCACGTCAGTGCCGAGACGATTCTGAGTGGCGCCGGGCTGTTGCTGCTGTATCAAGTCAGCTGCGGACTGGACGAAATCGAGCCTGAACTCAAGTCGCCTGCGGCCATTACCGCGGCGGCGCTCAAGGGCGATCCGGTCGCCAGCGCAGTGCTTGAGCAGTTCTGTGTATTCCTCGGTCGCGTGGCCGGCAACAACGTACTGACTGTCGGCGGACGCGGCGGCGTGTATATTGCCGGGGGCGTAATCCCGCGATTCGTCGACTTCTTCATGCAGAGCGGCTTCAACAAGGCGTTCGCCGAGAAGGGCTTGATGAAGGATTATTTCAAGGACGTGCCGGTCTGGCTGGTCACGGCCGAATATCCCGGCCTGATGGGCGCAGGCGTGGCGCTGGATCAATATGCGGCGAGCGCTAGCGGCAAGCTATAAGCTGCAAGCTGCAAGCAAAGACCGCGCACGTCACGCTGGCCGCTTTGAGCTTGAAGCTTGAAGCTTGAAGCTTGAAGCTTGAAGCTTGAAGCTTGAAGCAGCCATACCCAACCATTGCTCACAAGGACGACCATGTGAACGCTGTCAGTAAATCGATTCTGGTGGTCGACGATGACCAGGAGATTTGCGAGTTGCTGCAAGCCTACCTGAGCCGTTCCGGTTTTCAGGTGCGCACGGTTGGCGATGGGGCCGAGTTTCGACAGGCATTTAACGCAGAGGCCAGCGACCTGCTGATCCTTGACGTCATGCTTCCCGACGAAGACGGCTTCAGCCTGTGTCGCTGGGTCAGGCAGCATCCGCGTCAGCCGCATATTCCCATCATCATGCTCACCGCCAGCTCCGACGAAGCCGACCGCGTCATCGGTCTGGAACTCGGCGCCGATGACTACATGGCCAAACCCTTCAGCCCCCGTGAACTTCAGGCCCGGATCAAGGCCCTGTTGCGTCGTGCCCAGTTCGGCCAGGAGCGCAGCGGCGGTGAAGTGCTGGTGTTCGATGAATGGCGGCTGGACATGGTCAGTCACCGGCTGTTCCACAACGACGGCGAAGAGGTGATTTTGTCGGGCGCCGATTTCGCGCTGCTCAAGCTGTTTCTCGACAACCCCCAACAGATCCTTGATCGCGACACCATCGGCAACGCCACCCGTGGCCGTGAGCTGATGCCGCTGGAGCGCATCGTCGACATGGCGGTGAGTCGTCTGCGTCAGCGTCTGCGCGACACCGGCAAGGCACCGCGATTGATCCGCACCGTACGAGGCAGCGGTTACCTGCTGGCAGCCAATGTGCTGCCGCAAGCCGGCAACGGTTACTAGTCCTTGATGGTGACCGACAAGAAGCGCCGCCTGCCGGTGCCGCGCTCGCTGCTTGGGCGCATGTTGTTGCTGACCTTGCTCGCCGTGTTGCTGGCGCAAACCCTGTCCAGCCTGATCTGGCTCTCGCAGCTGCGCGCCACGCAGATGGAAGGGCTGGTCACCAGTGCCCGCAGTCTGGGTTTCTCCATGGCGGCAAGCGTCAGCTACTTTCGCTCGTTGCCTGTCGCGTTTCGGCCGCTGGTGCTCGATCAGTTGCGCAGCATGGGCGGCACGCGTTTCTTCGTTTCCCTCAACGATCGCCCTCTGGAAATGCAGGTGCTTGAGCCCACCGCGCGCAAGACGGCAGTGATCGATGTGGTCGGTCAGGTGCTGCGGCAGAACCTCGGCGCCGACCCGGACATCCTCGTGCGCTTTGTGCGTCCCGAAGACCTGCGTATTTTCAACAGCGGCTTGAGGCTCGATGAGCTGCCACGCTCGTGGGCCCATTACGCGCTGACCCTCGAACCGGTGAACCCGCCCGTGCTGGTCACGCAGATCGAACTGTCGCCCGGCGAATGGCTGTACATCGCCTCGCTGCTGCCCGAGCCCTACACCATGCTCGAGTCGGAAGGTCTGCCCTCGCAGCAAGTCTGGTTCATCGCGCTGACCAGTCTCTTTCTGCTGGTCTTCATCGGCCTGCTGGTGCACTGGCAGAGCGGCCCGCTCAAGCGTCTGGCCCATGCTGCGCGGGATCTGTCGTTGGGGGCCGACGTCGAACCGGTGGTGGAGGGCGGCGGCAGTGAAGTGGTGGAAGTGACCCGCGCGTTCAATACCATGCGCGATCGCATCAGCCGTTACCTGACCGAGCGCGGCCAATTATTCAGTGCAATTTCCCACGACCTGCGCACTCCGATCACTCGCTTGAGACTGCGCGTCGAGCTGCTCGAAGACGAGCAGATGCAGGCCAAATTCACCCGGGATCTGGATGAACTGGAGCTGCTGGTCAAAGGCGCATTGCAGTGCGTGAAGGACACCGACATTCACGAGAACATCGAGCCGGTCGACCTCAACCACGCGCTGGATTGCCTGATTGAGCCCTATCTTGCCCCTGATGGCGCGGGCCGGGTCACGTTGCAGGGCAAGGCGATGTCCATGTACTACGGCAAACCCCTGGCACTGCGCCGCTGCATGGGCAACCTCATCGATAACGCCATCAAATACGGCGACCGTGCGCACCTGTCCGTTGAAGACGACGCTGACGCGTTCATCCTGCATGTCGAAGACGAGGGGCCGGGTGTGCCGGAGCAGCGAATGGAACAGGTCTTTGAACCGCACTTCCGGCTGGCCGGCAAACACCAACAGGGCTACGGCTTGGGGCTCGGCATCGCCCGCAATATCGCCCATAGTCACGGCGGCGAAGTGACGTTGCAGAACATGCGCGAGGGCGGCCTGCGGGTGACGCTCTATCTGCCGCGTGGCGTTGAGTAATCCAGTCCTTTATTGAATGTCACAGCCTTGTGACATTCGCGCATCCCTTCGTTACCGTCCGCTCCGGGCCCTTGGTTAGAATCCACGCAGCGCAAGCGCCACGACTTGCACATGCATAACAACAAGAAAGGTCAGATATGAATTCGATTTCCCGTCTCGCTGCACTTATTTCCCTCGCCTCCTTGTTCCCTCTGAGCGCCATGGCGGCTGATGCCAAAGGCACGGTTGAAGTGGTGCACTGGTGGACGTCCGGTGGCGAAAAAGCCGCTGTTGATGTGCTCCGCGCGCAGGTTGAAAAAGACGGTTTCACCTGGAAAGACGGCGCTGTCGCAGGCGGCGGTGGTGCAACCGCTATGACCGTGCTCAAGAGCCGCGCCGTTGCTGGCAACCCGCCTGGCGTTGCCCAGATCAAAGGCCCGGACATTCAGGAATGGGCCTCCACTGGCCTGCTTGATACTGACGTGCTGAAAACCGTCTCCAAAGAGGAGAAATGGGACAGCCTGCTGGACAAGAAAGTCTCCGATACCGTGAAGTACGACGGTGATTACGTGGCCGTGCCGGTGAACATCCACCGCGTCAACTGGCTGTGGATCAACCCGGAAGTCTTCAAGAAAGCCGGTATCGAAAAAGCCCCTACCACCCTCGAAGAATTCTACGCAGCGGGCGACAAGCTCAAAGCGGCAGGCTTCATCCCTCTGGCCCACGGTGGCCAGCCTTGGCAGGACAGCACTGTTTTTGAAGCCGTCGTTCTGTCCGTCATGGGCGCCGATGGTTACAAGAAGGCACTGGTCGATCTCGACAACGCTGCGCTGACGGGCCCTGAAATGGTCAAGTCGCTGACTGAGCTGAAGAAAGTCGCGACCTACATGGATGGCGACGGCAAAGGCCAGGACTGGAACCTGGAAGCCGCCAAAGTCATCAACGGCAAGGCCGGCATGCAGATCATGGGTGACTGGGCCAAGAGTGAATGGACCGCCGCCAAGAAAGTCGCCGGCAAGGACTACGAGTGCGTAGCGTTCCCGGGCACCGACAAGGCGTTCACCTACAACATCGACTCCCTGGCTGTGTTCAAGCAGAAAGACGCAGGCACTGCTGCCGGTCAGCAGGACATCGCCAAGGTCGTGTTGGGTGAAAACTTCCAGAAAGTCTTCAGCATCAACAAAGGCTCGATCCCTGTTCGCAACGACATGCTGGCTGACATGGGCAAGTACGGTTTCGACTCGTGCGCCCAGACCGCTGCCAAGGACTTCCTGGCTGACGCCAAAACCGGCGGCCTGCAGCCAAGCATGGCGCACAACATGGCCACTACGCTGGCCGTTCAGGGTGCCTTCTTTGACGTCGTGACCAACTTCATCAACGACCCGAAAGCCGATCCGGCCGACGCGGCGAAGAAGCTGGGCGCTGCGATCAAGTCTGCCAAATAAAGGCCAGCGACTAGCGGCAGGCTGCAAGTCTCAAGCTGATCGATGATTGGCTTCTGACTTGCAGCTTGAGGCTTGCGACTTGCGGCCGCTTTCACTTTTTATTGGATTTTCACCATGAGTTCTGTTGCTGTGTTCAGCAAAGCCTCGCCGTTTGATGCACTGCAGCGCTGGCTACCCAAACTGGTGCTGGCGCCCAGCATGTTCATCGTATTGGTGGGCTTCTACGGCTATATCCTGTGGACGTTCGTTCTGTCGTTCACCAACTCCACTTTCCTGCCGACCTACAAATTCGTGGGTCTGGCGCAATACGCGCGGTTGTTCGACAACGACCGCTGGTGGGTAGCGAGCAAAAACCTCGCGGTGTTCGGTGGCATGTTCATCGGCATCAGCATGGTGGTGGGCGTGCTGCTGGCGGTCTTTCTGGACCAGCGCATCCGCCGCGAAGGTTTTATCCGCACCATTTATCTGTACCCGATGGCGCTCTCGATGATCGTCACCGGTACGGCCTGGAAATGGCTGCTCAACCCAGGCATGGGCCTGGACAAACTGTTGCGTGACTGGGGCTGGGAAGGCTTTCGCCTGGACTGGCTGATCGATCCGGACCGTGTTGTGTACTGCCTGGTCATCGCTGCCGTATGGCAGGCGTCGGGCTTCATCATGGCGATGTTCCTGGCGGGCCTTCGCGGCGTCGACCAGTCGATCATCCGCGCCGCGCAGATCGACGGTGCGAGCATGCCGAAAATCTACTGGAAGGTTGTGCTGCCAAGCCTGCGTCCGGTGTTCTTCAGTGCGGTCATGATTCTGGCGCACATCGCCATCAAGAGCTTCGACCTGGTCGCTGCCATGACGGCCGGTGGCCCGGGCTATTCATCCGACCTGCCGGCAATGTTCATGTACTCGTTCACCTTCAGCCGTGGCCAGATGGGCATGGGTTCGGCCAGCGCGATTCTGATGCTGGGCGCGATTCTCGCCATCCTTGTGCCTTATCTGTATTCCGAGCTGAGGGCCAAGCGCAATGACTAGTCTCGCCAATAAGCCCGCCCTCAGCCTGAGCCGCGTCGCGATTTATGCGGTGCTGATTATTGCCGTATTGCTTTATCTGGTGCCGCTGGTGGTCATGCTCTTGACCAGCTTCAAATCGCCGGAGGATATCGGTAGCGGCAACCTGCTCAGCTGGCCGACCGAAGTCACCGCAATCGGCTGGATCAAAGCCTGGGCGACGGTAAAAGGTTATTTCTGGAACTCGTTCCTGATCACCGTTCCCGCGGTGCTGATTTCCACCACCATTGGTGCGCTGAACGGCTACGTGCTGTCGATGTGGCGCTTCCGCGGTTCGCAGTTGTTCTTCGGCCTGCTGCTGTTCGGCTGCTTCCTGCCGTTTCAGACCGTCCTGCTGCCTGCGTCTTTCACCCTTGGCAAGATGGGCCTGGCCAATACCACGACGGGGCTGGTGTTCATTCACGTTGTCTACGGTCTGGCGTTCACCACACTGTTCTTCCGCAATTACTACGTCAGCATCCCAGAAGCACTGGTGAAGGCTGCACGTCTTGACGGTGCCGGCTTCTTCACCATCTTCCGTCGGATCATTCTGCCGATGTCGACGCCGATCATCATGGTCTGCCTGATCTGGCAATTCACTCAGATCTGGAACGACTTCCTGTTCGGTGTGGTGTTCTCCAGTGGTGATTCGCAGCCGATCACGGTCGCGCTGAACAACCTGGTCAATACCAGTACGGGCGCCAAGGAATACAACGTTGATATGGCGGCGGCGATGATCGCCGGGCTGCCGACCCTGCTGGTCTACGTGGTCGCAGGCAAGTATTTCGTGCGCGGGCTGACGGCCGGCGCAGTCAAGGGGTAATCATGGCAACGCTTGAACTACGCAATGTAAACAAGACTTACGGGGCCGGTCTTCCGGACACCCTGAAGAACATCGAACTCTCCATCAAAGAAGGCGAATTCCTGATTCTGGTCGGCCCTTCGGGCTGCGGTAAGTCGACCCTGATGAACTGCATCGCCGGGCTGGAAAACATTACCGGCGGCGCGATCATGATCGGTGATCAGGACGTCAGCGGCATGAGCCCGAAGGATCGCGACATCGCGATGGTGTTCCAGTCCTACGCCCTGTACCCGACCATGAGCGTGCGCGAGAACATCGAATTCGGGCTGAAGATTCGCAAGATGCCTCAGGCTGACATCGATGCGGAAGTGGCGCGGGTTGCCAAGCTGCTGCAGATCGAACACCTGCTCAACCGCAAGCCGGGGCAACTGTCCGGTGGTCAGCAACAGCGCGTGGCCATGGGCCGGGCACTGGCCCGTCGTCCCAAGATCTACCTGTTCGACGAGCCGCTCTCCAACCTCGACGCCAAACTGCGCGTCGAGATGCGGACCGAAATGAAGCTGATGCACCAGCGCCTTAAGACCACTACGGTTTACGTGACCCACGACCAGATCGAAGCAATGACCCTGGGCGACAAAGTGGCGGTCATGAAGGACGGCATCATTCAGCAGTTCGGCACGCCGAAGCAGATCTACAACGATCCGGCCAACCTGTTCGTGGCGAGCTTCATCGGCTCGCCGCCAATGAACTTCATCCCGCTGCGCCTGCAGCGCAAGGACGGTCGCCTCGTCGCACTGCTGGACAGCGGTCAGGCCCGCTGCGAGCTGCCGATGAGCATGAACGACGCCGGTCTCGAGGACCGTGAGGTGATTCTGGGCCTGCGTCCCGAGCAGATCGTGCTAGCGTCCGGTGATGCTGCAGGTCTTCTGCCGACGATTCGCGCTGAAGTCCAGGTGACCGAGCCCACTGGCCCGGATACGCTGGTATTCGTTACCCTCAACGAGAGCAAGGTCTGCTGCCGTCTGGCGCCGGATATTGCACCTGCTGTGGGCGAGACCTTGACGCTGCAGTTCGATCCGGCGAAGGTTCTGCTGTTCGACGCGAAAACCGGCGAGCGCCTGGGCGTGCTGGCACCGAGTCAGTCGGTGGAGAGCATGGGAAATGTCACGCGGCTCAACCGCAGCTGATCCCGACGTGCAGGAGCACTGCACAAACGAGCACCTGTGACGGGTGGATGTCTGCCGTACAAAACCCGTCATGCACACGATGTACGTGGTTACAACGCTGTTCAAAAGCTAATAACAATAAAACGAGGATCCAAGGGATGAAAAAGGTACGTAACAAGTCGCTTAACCAGTTTCAGCTGATCGGTGGGTTGTCTGTCCTGAGCGCGTTGACGGTTTCCGGAACGGCGTTTGCAATGGAGCCCTTCAAAGCCAGCGAGCACATGACCGGTGACTGGGGTGGTCTGCGTCAAGAGCTGTACGACAAGGGTTACGACTTCCCGATCGAGTACGTGGGCGAAGCCGCCTCCAACCTCAACGGTGGTTATAACGACGACCGGACCGGCCGCTACAGCGACCAGTTTGCGTTTGGCGTTCAGATGGACCTGCAAAAAATCCTCGGCTGGCACGACGCAGAGTTCAAGCTCGCGATCACCGAGCGTAGTGGCAACAACATCTCCAACGACCGTATCGGCGATCCGCGTGCCGGCACGCTCAGCTCCTCCCAGGAAGTCTGGGGCCGTGGCCAGACCTGGCGTCTGACCCAGATGTGGGTCAAGCAGAAGTACTTCGACGGCAAGCTCGACATCAAGGTCGGCCGTTTCGGCGAAGGCGAAGACTTCAACAGCTTCCCTTGCGACTTCCAGAACCTTTCGTTCTGCGGCTCGCAGGTCGGTAACTACGTCAACACCTGGTACAACTGGCCTGTCAGCCAGTGGGCTGCACGCGTGAAGTACAACATCACGCCTGAGTTGTTCGCCCAGATCGGCGTCTACGAGCAGAACCCTTCGTACCTCGAAACCGGCAACAGCTTCAAACTCAGCGGCAGCGGCTCGAAAGGCACCGTCGTACCGGTTGAAGTGGTGTGGTCGCCAAACGTCAACTCGCTGCCCGGCGAATACCGTCTGGGCTACTACGTGAGCAACCCGAGCGCCGACGATCTCTACGAGAACGAAAACGGTCAGCCTCAGGCAATCGCTGGCGGTGACTTCAAGTCCCACAAAGACAAGCACGGCTGGTGGGTCGTGGCTCAGCAACAGCTGACCGCTCACAACGGCGACGCATCCCGTGGTCTGAGCATTTTCGCCAACGCGACTGTGCATGACAAAGCCACCAACTTCGTCGACAACTACCAGCAGGTCGGCTTCGTCTACAAAGGCCCGTTCGATGCACGTCCGAAGGATGACATCGGTATCGGCGTCGCGCGTATCCACGTGAACGATGATGCCCAGGACAACCGTCGTCTGGTCAACGCCGTCAACGGTATCGAAGACTACGACAACCCAGGCTACCTGCCGATCCAGAAGACCGAATACAACTCGGAAATCTACTACGGCGTGCACGTCACCGACTGGCTGACCGTGCGTCCCAACCTGCAGTACGTGAAGAGCCCGGGCGGTGTGGACGACGTCCAGAACGCACTGGTTGCCGGCATCAAGATTCAATCGAAGTTCTAACTTAAAGCGGACGCTCCTCCGCGCTCCACAAACGATCAAGGGTCGTGTGTGCTTTACGGGCAGCCTGGCTGCCCGTTTTTTTTCCGCTATTTATTCCGCAGCAATGGCTCCGCATTCGGAGCATTTTTTCTCGCGTGACGAGTGACCGCTATCTGGAGCGCTACAACGATGCCCTTCAGGGATCCCGGCTCAACCGAGCATCCTCTCCAGCGTTTCTTCACCTCGGTGCGACCGCAACCGACCTTTCAGTGGGAACGCTACCAACAGCGTGATGTGCTGGTGATCAATCATGCGCAGTGCCAGGCCGTGTTCAGCCGGCAGGGCGCTCAGCTGTTGCATTTCGAACCTGCCGGGCAGAGACCCTGGCTGTGGTGCGCCGCGCACTGGCCTCTGGTCGGCGCGATCCGCGGCGGCGTGCCGGTCAGTTGGCCCTGGGTCGGGCGTCATCCCGGCGAGAGCGGCTGGCCGGCCAATGGCTGGGGTCGGCTGCTTGACTGGAAGCTGGTCGAAAGCTACGAGCACGAGGCGGGCGTGACATTGCGCTGGCAACTCAAGCTGTGGGACTGGCAGGCGGATCTCTACGCCGAGCTCGGCCAGGCGATGGACCTGCGCCTTGAAACGCGGCACGACGACAGCGAGCCTTGTCACTTCGGCCATGGCTTGCACGCCTACTGGCGCATCAGCGATGTGGCGGACGTCGCGTTGCGTGGGCTCGATGGTGCGCACGGCTATGACGAACTCAGCCGCAGCGCCTGCGAGCAGCGGGGCGAGCTGCGGGTACAGGGCAGTTGTCAGCGGGTGTTCGAGCACGCCGGCATGCTTGAGTTGCAGGACGACGCCTGGCAGCGGCGTTTGAACATCGACACCGGCGACAGCGACAGCACGGTGGTCTGGCACCCGGGCAACCGACCGTTGCTGGGCGTGGGTGGCGATGAAGCCATGGGTTTTTTGCGGGTCGAGGCGGCGTCAGGTGTGGATGATTGCCTAAGCCTGGCCCCCGGGCAGCACGCCAGTTTGAGCCTGCAGGCCAGTCTGGTTCACTGACCTGTTCCGACGCCTGTCTTGACAGGGTCCCGTCCGTCGATCAGTTCAATTCATCGTCCGCCGGATAACGGCTCGCGTTCAGGCTTTCCTTGATCTTGCGCAGGTGCGGCTGGAAATCGACGCCCCGACGCAGGGTCATGCCGGTCGCCAGCACATCCAGCACCGTCAGCTGGACGATCCGCGAGGTCATCGGCATATAGATGTCGGTGTCTTCCGGCAGCGGAATGTTCAGGCTCAGTGTGCTGGCTTTTGCCAGCGGCGAGTCGGCAGCGGTCAGTCCCAGCACCGACGCGCCATTTTCACGGGCGATGCGCGCCACTTCCACCAGCTCGCGGGTGCGGCCGGTGTAGGAAATGATCACGAACAGCTCGCCGGTGTGGGCCACCGAGGCCAGCATGCGCTGCACCAGCACGTCGGCGTGGGCCGTGACGGCGAGATTGAAACGGAAGAATTTATGCTGCGCGTCCAGTGCCACCGGCGCCGAAGCCCCGAGGCCGAAGAAGTGAATCTGCCGCGCCTGAATCAACAAGTCGACCGCTTTGCTGATCAGGTTGGGGTCAAGCACCTGGCACACGCTGTCGAGGGACGCGATGGCACTGCCGAAAATCTTGCGGGTGTAGGCCTCCGGGTTGTCATCGGCTTCCACCGCGCGGCTGACGTAGGCGGCGCCGCTGGCCAGGCTCTGGGCCAGTTGCAGTTTCAGCTCTGGATAGCCGCTGACATCGAATGAGCGGCAGAAGCGGTTGACCGTCGGCTCACTGACCTTGGCGGCCTGGGCCAGCGCAGCGATGCTGAACCGGGTGGCCTGCTGCGGATTGCTCAGAATCGCCTCGGCGACCTTGCGCTCGGCCTTGTTCAGCTCTTCCAGACGACTCTGGATCTGCTCCAGAAGATTGCGTACGCGGTCCATTGTTTGTCCTTCTGATGAAACGTCGACAGGCGGGTGAACAGGCCTTTATTTGAAGAGTGGGAATTGGGCCTTTAGCCTGTCGCAAAGGTGGCCTATCGTACTGAGGGCCTGTGGTGATCACCACTCTAATGTGGTTCTAGTGGGAATGTTGTGGTTATTACTACATTCGGCCTTGAGTAACGCCTTTAAAAAAGGTATTTGTAGCTTAACTTGATAAAAGAACCAACATTATGCTCTCGATTACGGTTGAACCGTGCACTTTTGCGTTGTTTGGCGCCTTGGGTGACCTGGCGGTACGCAAACTGTTTCCTGCGTTGTACCAGCTTGATCGAGCTGGACTGCTGCATGCCGAGACCCGAATTATTGCGTTGGCCCGTGAGCCGGGAACTCCTGAGGAGCACCTGGCCTACATTGATAAAAGCCTGCGTCGCTTCGTCCCCGAGGCGCAGCTTGAGACTGAGCACGTGGAGCGTTTTCAGGCCCGCCTGAGTTACCTGCACGTGGACTTCCTCAAGGGCGAAGACTACGTCGCGCTCGCCGAAGCGGTGGGCGACGCGCCGACCATGATTGCCTACTTCGCGACGCCGGCGTCGGTCTACGGCGCCATCTGCGAAAACCTGGCGCTGGTCGGCCTTACCGATCGCACCCGGGCGGTGCTGGAAAAACCCATCGGCCATGACCTCGCGTCGTCCCGTCGCGTCAATGACGCCGTTGCCAGGTTCCTGCCTGAAACCCGCATCTACCGGATCGACCATTACCTGGGCAAGGACACGGTGCAGAACCTCATTGCCCTGCGTTTTGCCAACAGCCTGTTCGAGACGCAGTGGAACCAGAACCACATCTCCCATGTGGAAATCACCGTGGCAGAGAAGGTCGGCATCGAAGGGCGTTGGGGCTATTTCGACCAGGCCGGTCAACTGCGCGACATGATCCAGAATCACCTGCTGCAGCTGCTGTGCCTGATCGCGATGGACCCGCCCAGCGACCTGTCGGCCGACAGCATCCGTGACGAGAAGGTGAAAGTGCTCAAGGCACTGGCGCCGTTCACGCCGGAGCGTCTGGCCACCCAGGTGGTGCGCGGTCAATACATCGCCGGTTACAGCGACGGCAAGCCGGTGCCAGGTTATCTGGAGGAAGAAAACTCCAACACCCAGAGCGACACTGAGACGTTCGTCGCCATTCGTGCCGACATCCGTAACTGGCGTTGGTCGGGCGTGCCGTTCTATTTGCGGACCGGCAAGCGCATGCCGCAAAAGCTGTCGCAGATCGTGATCCACTTCAAAGAGCCGCCGCATTACATCTTTGCGCCCGAGCAGCGCTTGCAGATCAGCAACCGCCTGATCATCCGCCTGCAGCCCGATGAAGGCATCTCGCTGCAAGTGATGACCAAGGATCAGGGCCTGGACAAAGGCATGCAGCTGCGCAGCAACCCTTTGCAACTGAGCTTCTCCGACGCCTACCGCAGCGCCCGTGTGCCGGACGCCTACGAGCGGTTGTTGCTGGAGGTCATGCGTGGCAATCAGAACCTGTTTGTGCGCAAAGACGAAATCGAATACGCCTGGCAATGGTGCGACCAGTTGATCGCTGGCTGGAAAAAGGCGGGCGATGCGCCCAAGCCTTACCCGGCCGGTTCCTGGGGGCCGATGAGCTCCATTGCTCTTATTACGCGTGACGGGAGGTCCTGGTATGGCGATATGTGAACTTGAATTTCCGGCCGGTCTGAAGGCCCACGAATTCGATAACCCTGAAGTGCTGGCGAACGCGCTGGCCGATCAGGTGGCCGAGCGTCTGACGGCGGCAATTTCCAGCAATCTTCACGGCACGGCCACGTTGGTGGTGTCGGGCGGCAAAAGCCCGGTGGCGTTCTTCAAGGCGCTGGCGCAGAAGCCGCTCCAGTGGTCGAAAGTCTGCGTGAGTCTGGCTGACGAGCGCTGGGTGCCGACCGAGCACGCCGACAGTAACGAAGGCCTGCTCAAGCGTTTTCTGCTTCAGGGCCCGGCGGCCGAGGCGGGGTTCTTCAGCTTGTACCGTGCGACCACCACAGTGGATGAGGCCGCAGCCGCAACGGACGAGGCGCTCAAGGCGCTGCCGAAGATCGACGTGCTGATTCTGGGCATGGGTGACGACGGGCATACCGCGTCGCTGTTCCCCGACAGCCCGCATCTGAAGGAAGCGCTGGACCTCAACAGCGACCGTCGTTGCCTGCCCATGCTCGCACCGACCGTTCCTCATCAGCGCCTGACCCTGACGCGTCCGGTGCTGGCGTGCGCAGCGACCACCATCCTGTCCGTCTCCGGTCAGGCCAAACTCGACACATTGCGCGCGGCACTGGCAGGCGATGACCTTGCCGAAATGCCGGTACGCGCGTTCCTTAACCCGTCTCTAGAGATCTACTGGTGCCCATAAGCAAAGGATCAGCCGCCATGGAAAATACCCAAGTGAAACAGCCGTTGAATAGCATGGCGAGCAAGATTGCCCAGATCGACGCACTCTGCGCGAAAGCAAAGATTCTGCCGGTCATTACCATCGCCCGCGAACAGGATGTCCTGCCGCTGGCCGATGCCCTGGCCGCAGGAGGCCTGAACGCGCTGGAAATCACCCTGCGCTCGGAGTTCGGCCTCAAAGCCATCCGCATGCTGCGTGATGCGCGGCCTGAGCTGAGCGTTGGCGCCGGCACCATTCTCGACCGCCACATGCTCAAGGCGGCGGAGGAGGCGGGTTCACAGTTCATCGTCACCCCGGGCAGCACTCAGGATCTGCTGGAAGCTGCCGCACTGAGTGAATTGCCGCTGCTGCCAGGCATCAGCAGCGCGTCGGAAATCATGATCGGTTACGCACTGGGTTATCGTCGCTTCAAGCTGTTTCCGGCGGAAATCAGTGGCGGTGTCGGTGCAATCAAGGCACTGGGCGGTCCATTCCCGGAAGTGCGTTTTTGCCCCACCGGCGGTGTCAGTGCGGCCAACCTGAAAAACTACATGGCGCTGCCCAACGTGATGTGCGTCGGCGGCACCTGGATGATCGATAACGCGTGGGTGAAGAACGGCGACTGGCAGCGGATTACCGACGCCACTGCCGAAGCCATCGCGTTGTTCGACTGAGTCTGGATTCGCCGGTTCAGGCGCACGTTTGGACAGCCCCCGTTCAACTGGGGGCTGGTCTACTGCTGAGCATGATCCGTTTATAGCGTCCCGCGGGGCGTTGCTGCAGAAGTCGTTGTTGCATGGCTTTTTTACGGTGTTCCTTGGTCGGGAACGCCGTTTTTTTTGCGTTGTTTACACGCAATACATATGTACCGCACAGGCAGCGGCGGGAGCGCTTATCTTTACCGCTCCTTTGTAGTTCGTTTCTCGATGGATTTACGGCGCCTTCGTTATGACGGCGCCGTCTTTTTTCCACGATCCTGTCAAGGGCGTTGATCCCGGTGCAGCCTATAGCGCAGGGCTCACGCCAATGCGCGAAGTGCCGCGACCAGCTGTTCAACGTCCTTTGCCGATGTGGTAAACCCCGGCGTGATGCGAATGCACGTCCCGCAGGCCGAGCCTTCCCGCGTTACTGCAAAAATGCCGTGCTCATCGAGCAGGCGCTTGACCATGAGTTCCTGATCTGCGTGACGGCTGAACCGAAATGACGTGATCCCGCAATACAGTCGCGGGTCGTCCGGCGTCAGCACCTCGATGCCTTCGATACTGAGCGCCTGAGTGACCCACAGGTCTCGCAGATACGCCAAACGTGCACCCTTGGCCGGTGCGCCCCCCATGGCGCGATGCTCTGCGAACACTTTGGGCAGGGTCATCAGGGCGGGGATGTTCGGCGTCCCGTAAGGCACGCGCCCGAGGATGTCGTCCGCACCGTAGCGCTCGTCTGCCATGTCGGGGTCGATGGCGCTCAGGCGTTCCTGCTTCACGTAAATAAAGCCCAGGCTCAGCGGCGCGCCTATCCATTTCTGCAGGTTGAAGCCGGCGAACGACACGCCAAGGTCAGCAAGCTCGAAATCCAGCAGGCCCAAGGCATGAGCGCCATCCAGAATGACTTCGATGCCGTGGGCCTTGGCCAGCTCGGCGATGGCCTTCACCGGCATCACCAGCCCGGTTCGGTGGGTGACGTACGTCAGCGCCACCAGTTTGAGCCGTGGGTGTGCAGCAAACGCCTCGCGGTAGGTCTGCAGCAGCCCTTCGTGGCTCGCGGGATGCTGGTGAGTGACTTCGATCACCTCAACGCCACGGTTCTTCGCCAGCCAGCGCATGCCGGTCTGTACGCTGTTGTAATCCAGGTCGCTGACTAGGACCTGGTCGCCCGCCACAAGGCCGTTGTAGTTGCGAATCAGCGCTTGCACCGACTCCGACGCGGAGCGGGTGAGGGCCACTTCGCGGGCCGGCACGTTCAGCAGATCGGCGAGGTCGGCGCGGATGATCTCGCTGTCTTCGGTATCGAACTTCTGCCGCACGTAGACCGAGTTGCTGCGATTGACGTATGCCAGGTTCTGCTCGTAATCCTTGAGTGCTGCGCGGGTCATGCGGCCGAAATAGCCGTATTCGAAATTCACCGGCCCCGGTTCGACGTCGTACTGCGCCGCGACCTGCTGCCAGAACGCTTCGTCCCGAGCCTGTTCATCCGCCCATTCCGTTATTGCGTATGCAGTGCTGTTCATCCGGCGGCTCGCTTTTATCAATGGATGTTTAGTTGAAGCGTATGGGTGTTTTCGACGGGCCCGGCCGCAGCGGTTCGCGAGGGCGGGTGCGCAGAGGATCCAGCAGCGCCGACAGGCCGTTGTGATCAATCTCGTGCATCAGTGCCAGCAGGCTGCCCAACTCGCCTGCCGGGAAACCCTTTCGAGCAAACCAGTTCAGGTAATCGCCCGGCAGGTCCGCCAGCAGTCTCCCCTGATACTTGCCGAACGGCATTTCGCGAGTCACCAACAGTTTGAGTTTTTCCGGGTTCATCCAAAAGCCGCTTATCCGTTCAAGTGAACTCAGACGATACGTGCATTCTGCAACTACGCAAACACACAGATCATGCAGAAAGCGCGGATGAACTGTCCCTTGATATTCCTAAGCTATTGAAAAATAACACTATTTATTATCGGCAAAAGCTGGCACGCACAGTGCAATATTCCTTCTATCGAGTGTTTCGTTAACCAGACCTTTGATAAACCTGCCAAAAAGGAACCGCAAAATGTCGGATATCAACAAAGAAGCCATCTCTCTCCTGAATGACTTGATCGAGACCAGCATTGACGGTGAGAAAGGTTTTCACACTGCTGCTGAAGACGCCAAGAACCCGGAAATCAAGGCCTACCTGCTCTCCCGTTCTTCTGGCTGCAAGACGTCGGTTGCCGAGCTTCAAGCTGAAGTACGTGCACTGGGCGGCGATCCAGAAGATTCCTCCAGCATCGCTGGCGGCGCACACCGCCTGTGGGTGAACCTGAAAAGCGCGTTGAGCGGCAAGAACGACGAAGCGGTCCTGAACGAAGTCGAAAGCGGTGAAGACCACGCGCTGAAGGCTTACAAAAAGGCTGCCCAGGAAGCTACCGAGAAGAACTTGCCAGTCAACGTCACTACCCTGATCCAGCGTCAGCTGCAGGGCGTGCAAGCGAACCACGACAAGGTTAAAGCCCTGCGTGACACCGTTCGTGCTGCCAACAAGTAATTCGCGGTAACGTCGAAAAACGCCAGCCAGTCTGGCGTTTTTTTATGCCTGCGATTCGGCAGAGGGCGCTACATAGGGTTCGAATTCCACGCGGTTCCTGCCTTGTTTCTTGGCCCGGTACAGGGCCCGGTCCGCGGCGTGAAACAGCGGCTCGGGCAGATCGTGGGTCGCCGGCAGGTGCGTGGCCACGCCGATGCTGACGGTGATGGGGACTGTGTCCTCGGCAAAAGGCGGAAGTGCTTCTATCGCCAGACGCAGCTTTTCCGCGATCACACAGGCACCTGCCTTGTCGGTTTCCGGGAGCACCACCATGAACTCCTCACCGCCATAGCGCGCGGCGAGGTCACCCGGCCTGCGGATGCTGGCGGTCAGGGTCTGGGCAACGCTACGTAATGCGACGTCGCCGCCATGATGCCCGTGTCGATCGTTGAAGGCCTTGAAGTGATCCACATCAATCATCAGGAGTGCCAAAGGCCTTTCCGAACGCATGCCCCGCGCCCATTCCTGCTTGAGCACCTGATCCAGCCTGCGCCGGTTGGCCAGGCCGGTCAGCCCATCTGTGGACGCCAGCCCGGCCAGTTCACGCTCGGCGTTCTGGCGCAGGCGCAGTTGGCGGCCCAACAGCCAGGACAGCGAGAGGATCCCGAGGCACAGCAAACCGGTCGCGCTTGCCACCAGCAGCGCGTTGCGTTTCCACAGCGCGTAGACGTCGTCCCGGGATTGAGCGACCACGACGATCAATGGCAAGTCACCCACCCGTGAGAAGGTGTAAAGCCGCTCAGCACCGTCGAGTTCGGATATCGCCGCAAAGCTGCCGTTGACCTCCCTCAGAATGCGTTTGAAGTTGGGCCGCATGCTGAAGTTCTGGCCGATGAAGGTCCGGTTGTTGTCGTCGGGTTGCCGGGCGAGCATCACGCCATCCGCGCTGAGCAGGTTGACGGTGCTGGTGGGACCGATGTCCAGCGTGCGAAACAGTTGATCGAAGTACGACAGGCGCATTGATGCACTGGCAATGCCGACGAACTGGCCGTTGTCGGAGGGGAGACGGCGACTGAAACTGATGCACAGGTCCTTGAAGCCCCAGCGCGACAGGAAGGGCCCGTCGACCACCAGCGCCAGTGAGCCGCTGTCCCGGTGTTTCTGAAAGCCTGGCCGGTCTGAGAAGTTGTCCAGCCGAGGCGTCAGCGAGGTGGAGTCGGCGACGATGCGCCCGGTGTCATCCAGCAGCACCACATCGCCCTTGAAGGGCGCCGCCGTGGCCCGGTCGAAGAGCACCAGCTGGCGCAATTCCGGAGAGATCGTCATGACATCGGGCCGTCGCCAGGCCGCGATCAGGCCCAATAGGGAGGTGTCATACAGCTCGGCATTGCGCTGCACGTCAGCGTCGATCAACTGCACCACATTGTTTGCCGAGCGCACAGCGGCTTCGTTGGCCGTCCCCAGCTCCCGAAACAGCAACCAGGTCACGATGGCGAGTATGGCGGCCACCGCCACGGCGCTGCCCAGCATCAGCATCTTCTCGGAACCGGATCTGATCCCTCGTGAGAATGGAGGCTTGGCTGTCAGTGGCATCGATCATCTCTGACGGGGAAATGGAGGCGTCGTGCGGCGGTAGGGCTTATTCGCCTTCGTCAAACTTGTTGTTGATCAGTTCCACCAGCCCCGCCAGCGCCGCATCGGCTTCTTCACCTTCGGTGGCCAGATGGATCAGGGTGCCCTTACCGGCAGCCAGCATCATGACGGCCATGATGCTTTTGCCATCGACCATGGTTTCCGGGGTGCGGCCGACCCTGATCTGACACGGGTACTTGCCGGCAACACCCACGAACTTGGCGGCGGCCCGGGCGTGCAGACCCAGCTTGTTGATGATGGTGATTTCTAGAGCGGGCATCGCGATGGAGGTCCTTTCAGCTTAGGTCGCGGTGGCGGACCTGAACATTCTTGAGCGATTGCTGCAGGACCTGACCCAGACGTTCGGTCAGGTAGACGGAGCGGTGGTGTCCGCCGGTGCAGCCAATGGCAATAGTGACGTAGGCGCGATTGCTGGCGGCAAAGCGCGGCAACCACTTGTTGAGATACGAGAAGATGTCCTGGAACATTTCTTCGACGTCGGGTTGTGCTGCGAGGTACTCGGCAACCGGCTTGTCGAGGCCCGACTGCTCGCGCAGTTCGGGTTTCCAGTACGGGTTGGGCAGGCAGCGCACGTCGAACACCAGGTCGGCGTCCACGGGCATGCCGCGCTTGAAGCCGAAGGATTCGATGAGGAAGGCAGTGCCCGGTTCGGGTTTGTTCAGCAGGCGCAATTTGAGAATGTCGCGCAGCTGATAGAGATTCAGGTGCGTAGTGTCGACCGTCAGATCAGCCAGATCGATGATCGGGCCGAGCAGGGTCTTCTCGTCACGAATGGCTTCGGCCAGCGAGCGCGTTGCCGTGCTCAACGGATGACGGCGACGGGTCTCGGAAAAACGCTTGAGCAGGGTAGGTTCATCTGCATCGAGGAACAGCACGTCGCACTGGATGTGGCGGGCGCGTACCTCGGCGAGCATGCGTGGGAATCGGGTCAGGTGACTGGGCAGGTTGCGCGCGTCAATCGAGACCGCCAGTAAAGGCTCGGCCAATTCGGTGTTGATCAGTGCGCGCTCGGCCAGCTCCGGGAGCAGGCCGGCGGGCAAATTGTCGACGCAGTAGAAACCGCTGTCTTCAAGGACGTCGAGGGCCGTGCTCTTGCCGGAGCCGGAGCGGCCGCTGACGATGATCATGCGCATGATCAGTGACCGTTCTGGACGTCGAGCACGACGCTGTAAAGCTCTTCGTCGGTTTTGGCGGCGCGCAGGCGCTTACGCACATCGTCACGGTCGAGCATGCTGGCGATCTGGCGCAGCAGTTCCAGGTGAGCATCGGTGGCCGCTTCCGGGACCAGCAGCACAAACAGCAGGTCAACCGGCGCGCCGTCGATGGCGTCGAAATCGATGGGTTTCTCGAGATGCAGCACAGCGCTGACAGGCGTTGTACAGCCCTTCAGGCGGCAGTGGGGAATGGCGATGCCATTACCGAAACCGGTGGAGCCGAGTTTTTCACGGGCAATAAGGCTTTCAAACACCACCTGTTCATCAAGATCGGGCACTTGCTTGCCGATCATGCTGGCGATGTTTTGGAGTACGGCTTTTTTGCTGCCGCCTGGCACGTTCACGAGTGAACGGCCAGGGGTCAGAATATTTTCAAGTCGGATCATGAGTGGGGAGTGTCAGCGAGCAGTCGCGCCTTGCAGCAGACTTTGCTGTTTTTCCTTATGTTTTTTGAGTTGGCGGTCAAGCTTGTCGGCAAGCAGGTCAATGGCTGCGTACATGTCGTCGTGTTCGGCGTTGGCAACCACTTCAGCGCCAGGAACGTGCAAGGTGGCTTCGATCTTCTGCTTGAGCTTCTCGACCTCCATCGTGACCTGCACATTCGTGATCTTGTCAAAGTGGCGTTCCAGTCGGGCGAGCTTCTCGCCGATGTAGGTACGCAGAGGTTCGGTCACTTCCAGCTGGTGTCCACTGATATTGACTTGCATACAGCTTCTCCTTCGTTGCCAGTGCATTAAGAGGCAGGCGTAATGCCTGCCACTGGAACACTTTGACGTGTGACCTTTACATCAGTCGCTTGCGTTCGCTGGACGGCGAGATCCCAAGGGATTCTCGGTACTTGGCGACTGTGCGACGGGCCACTTGAATGCCTTGTGCTTCCAGTAAACCAGCGATCTTGCTGTCACTCAACGGCTTTTTCTGATTTTCCGCAGCGACCAGTTTTTTGATGATCGCGCGAATCGCCGTGGACGAGCATTCGCCGCCTTCCGAGGTGCTGACGTGGCTGGAAAAGAAATATTTGAGTTCGTAGATCCCGCGTGGGGTGTGCATGAATTTCTGCGTGGTGACCCGGGAAATCGTCGATTCGTGCATGCCGACCGCCTCAGCGATGTCATGCAGAACCAGCGGCTTCATGGCCTCGTCGCCGTACTCAAGGAAGCCGCGCTGGTGTTCAACGATTTGCGTCGCCACCTTCATCAGCGTCTCGTTACGGCTTTGCAGGCTCTTGATGAACCAGCGCGCTTCCTGCAGCTGATTGCGCATGAACGTATTGTCGGCGCTGGTATCGGCACGACGCACGAACCCCGCGTACTGCGGATTGACCCGCAGGCGCGGCACGGATTCCTGGTTCAGCTCCACCAGCCAGCGCTCGTTGTCCTTGCGCACGATGACGTCAGGCACAACGTATTCGGCTTCACTGGACTCGATCTGCGAGCCGGGGCGCGGGTTGAGGCTCTGGACCAGTTCAATGACCTGCCGCAGGTCGTCTTCCTTGAGCTTCATGCGGCGCATCAGTTGCGCGTAGTCGCGGCTGCCCAACAGATCGATGTAGTCGCTGACCAGCTTCTGCGCTTCCGCCAGCCACCTGGTTTTGGCCGGCAACTGACGGAGCTGCAGCAGCAGGCATTCGCTCAGGTTGCGAGCGCCGATGCCCGCAGGCTCGAACTGCTGGATGCGGTGCAGAACGGCTTCGATTTCGTCCAGCTCGATATCGAGCTCAGGATCGAAAGCGTCGAGCAATTCTTCCAGTGTTTCGTCGAGGTAACCCTGGTTGTTGATGCAATCGATCAGCGTCACGGCGATCAGGCGATCGGTGTCCGACATCGGCGCGAGGTTGAGCTGCCAGAGCAGGTGGCTTTGCAGGCTTTCGCCAACGGAGGTGCGGGTGGTGAAATCCCACTCGTCATCGTCATTGCTGGGCAGGCTGCTGGCGCTGGTCTGATAGACGTCTTCCCACGCGGTGTCGACAGGCAACTCGTTGGGGATGCGCTCGTTCCAGTCGCCCTCATCCAGATTGTCGACGGTAGGCGCCGATTCCTGGTAGGTGGGCTCCTGAACATCAGCGTTGGGCTTTTGCTCTACGTTATCCGCCAAGGGGTCGGCGTTGTCGAAATCGTCGCCTTCCTCCTGCCGTTCCAGCATCGGGTTCGACTCCAGCGCCTCCTGAATCTCCTGTTGGAGATCCAGCGTCGACAACTGAAGCAAGCGGATTGCCTGTTGCAGCTGAGGCGTCATCGTCAGCTGCTGGCCCATTCTCAAGACTAGCGAAGGTTTCATGGCAGGGCTTAACACCTTATTCGCCGGCGCACTGCGCGCCATTTACTACCAGGGCGCCGAGGGCGCCAACTTAAGCAAATTATATGCCTGAAGCTGGAGGGTTTGCCTAGAGTGTGATGACAATTAAAAAACGAGGTCGGCGATAGGGCGCGTTGCGGCGTACCGCACAACCTCGTGTCATCACTGCGGTTACAGGCGGAATTCGTGACCCAGATACACTTCCTTGACCAATTGGTTGGCCAGGATGGATTCGGCGTCGCCTTCGGCAATTAGCTGCCCATCGTTGACGATGTAGGCGGTTTCGCAGATATCCAGCGTTTCACGCACATTGTGGTCGGTGATCAGCACGCCGATCCCTTTGGCCTTGAGGTGGTGAATGATCTGCTTGATGTCGCCTACGGAAATAGGGTCAACACCGGCAAAAGGTTCGTCGAGCAGAATGAATTTCGGCGAAGTGGCGAGGGCGCGTGCGATTTCCACGCGGCGACGTTCACCGCCCGACAGGCTCATGCCCAGGTTGTCGCGAATGTGGGTGATGTGGAATTCCTGCAGCAGGCTTTCCAGCTCCTTGCGACGGGCAGTGCGATCGAGCTCCTTGCGGGTCTCCAGAATCGCCATGATGTTGTCCGAGACGGAGAGCTTGCGGAAGATCGACGCTTCCTGTGGCAGGTAGCCAATACCGGCGCGTGCGCGGCCGTGCATCGGCTGGTGGCTGACGTCCTGGTCGTCGATCAGAACGCGACCCTGATCGGCCTGAACCAGGCCGACGATCATGTAGAAGCAGGTGGTCTTGCCGGCGCCGTTGGGGCCGAGCAGGCCGACAATCTGACCGCTCTCGATGGACAGGCTGACGTCACGTACGACCTGGCGGCTTTTATAGGCCTTGGCCAGATGTTGGGCTTTCAGCGTTGCCATTACTGGGCCTTCTGCTGGTCGGTTTTCTTTTTCGGCTGGATGACCATGTCGATGCGAGGGCGTGGTGCGGTGACCTTGGTGCCGTTGGCACGACCGGCGTTCACGACCTGCTTGACGGTGTCATAGACGATTTTCTCGCCTTCGGACGTGTTGCCGTCGTTGACCACTTTGGCCTTGTCGATCAGCACGATGCGGTTCTGGGCCGCGAAGTACTGGATGGTGACGCCCCAGGCCTGAACGATCGGTTTGTCCACCGATGGCTTCTGCTCGTAATAGGCCAGGTTGCCCACGGACGTGAACACGTCCACGTCGCCTTGCGGTGTCCGGGTGATTGTCACGGTGTTGCCGGTGATCTTCATCGTGCCCTGGGTGATGATGACATTGCCTTTGTAAGTGGCGATGCCTTGCTTGTCGTCCAGTTGCGCGTCATCCGACTGGATGTGGATGGGTTGATCGCGATCCGTCGGCAGAGACCAGGCGCTCGCGCTTCCCAGTGCTGCGCCCAGGCCGAGCAAAAAAGGAAGGGTTTTAACGAGCCTCATACTGTCCTCTTACGTTGGATAGCAGGTTCATCCTGCTTTCTTTCAGATACGCTTTCATACCCGTGCCGGTCGTTACACCGCCAAGGCCGTCGATTCTAACGGGTTGGGCAGTCTCCGCATATTGCTTCTGCGGGAATACAGTCATGCGGCTGCTGGTGATGATGGTGGTGCGGTTCTTTTCGTCGGTGCGGTTGATGCGCACCGAGTCGATCAGCTCGACGTGATCACCCCCCGGCGACACTTCGGCGCGAACGCTCTGTACGTGCCACGGGAAGGTCGAACCTCGATACATCTGCAGCACCGGCGTGGTCATCAGGGTGACGTCGGTGGCTTTCAAGTGCTCGACCTTGTCGGCGGTCATGTCGTACTGCATGGTTCCGTCGGGCAGGTACTGAATGCTGTGGGCGTTGGTCGCGTAGTAATCGACAGCGCTTTCATCCACGGCAGCCTTGGGTTGATCGAGGAAGCTTTCCGGACTGATGTTCCAGTAGCCGACCGCTGCCAGCAGCAATGCCAGCACACCGAACAGCAGAAACGTACGAAACTTTTTGCTCAGCATAAATGCACTTCTATAGGTAGGCGGCATGAGCCGCTTCGAGGTTGCCCTGAGCCTTCAGAATCAACTCGCAGAATTCGCGGGCAGCGCCTTCGCCGCCACGTGCCTGGGTAATGCCATCGGCATGCTCGCGGACAAAGCTGGCAGCATTGGCAACGGCCATGCCCAGGCCGACCCGGCGAATGACCGGCAGATCAGGCAGATCGTCACCCAGATACGCGACCTGCTCGTAGCTTAGATTCAGTTGCTGCAAAAGCTCGTCGAGGACCACGAGTTTGTCTTCGCGGCCCTGATAAAGGTGCGCGATGCCGAGGTTCTTCGCTCGCCGCTCAACCACGGGGGTCTTGCGCCCGCTGATGATGGCAGTGGTCACGCCCGAGTTGATGAGCATCTTGATGCCCTGGCCGTCGAGGGTGTTGAACGTCTTGAACTCGCTGCCGTCTTCGAGGAAATACAGGCGCCCATCGGTGAGTACGCCATCGACGTCGAAGATCGCCAGTTTGATGTTCTTGCCGCGTTGCATCAGGTCATTCATATCGGCGCTCATTTACATGACGCCTGCGCGAAGCAGGTCTTGAAGGTTGAACGCGCCAACCGGGCGGTCGTTCTCGTCGACCACAATAAGTGCGCCGATCTTGTTGTCTTCCATGATTTTCAAAGCTTCGGCCGCGAGCATTTCCGGCCGTACAGTCTTGCCATGGACGGTCATCACTTCATCAATGGTGGCCAGGCGTATGTCGATCGGGCGATCCAGCGTGCGACGCAAGTCACCGTCCGTGAAGATACCGGCAAGGCGTCCGTCGCTCTCGAGGATGGCGGTCATACCCAGCCCCTTGCGGGTCATTTCCATCAGCGAATCGCGAAGCGGCGTGCCCCGCGCAACCTGCGGCAGGTTGGCCCCAGTGTGCATCACATGCTCGACCTTCAACAGCAGCCGACGACCCAGCGCACCGCCCGGGTGGGAAAAGGCGAAGTCTTCGGCGGTGAAGCCTCTGGCGTCCAGCAGTGCAACGGCCAGGGCGTCGCCCATGACCAGCGCCGCCGTGGTGGAGGAGGTGGGCGCCAGATTCAGCGGGCAGGCTTCTTTTTCGACCCGCGCATTAAGGTTGACGTCGGCGGCTTTGGCCAGCGTTGAGTCCGGGTTGCCGGTAAGGCTGATCATCTTGATGCCCAGACGCTTGATCAGCGGCAGCAACGTGACGATCTCGGCCGTCGTGCCCGAGTTGGACAGGGCCAGAATGATGTCGGCGCTGGTGATCATGCCCATGTCGCCGTGGCTGGCCTCGGCCGGGTGCACGAAAAACGAGGGAGTGCCGGTGCTGGCGAGGGTCGCGGCGATCTTCTTGCCGATATGCCCCGACTTGCCCATGCCGACCACGACCACGCGGCCCTGACTGCCCAGAATCATGTCGCATGCGCTGACGAAATCGGCATTGATATGCGCAAGCAGACCTTCCACGGCTTCTATTTCAAGGCGGATGGTGCTCTTTGCCGATTCAATCAGATTGCGCGCATTGGACATATCGGAAGGGGTCGCTTGGTCAAAAGCCGGGGATTATAGCGGCAATGTTCAAAAGCCTCACGCTTCATCGTTGCTGTTTGTTTAATGAAAGGACACGTCCTTCAGCAACTGCGTGATAAAGGCTGGCGATGGGTACGAAAATTCCACACCGTCCTTAATACCCTTCTTTGTTTGCGACTTGACACGTTGAAGCTTGGGCGGCGTGCGAGAGCGGTGGTATAGTCCGCCGCTTGTTCGGCCCCTCCAAAAGTGTGTCGTTCGTCAAGAACGCGGCATCTGAGAGACAGGTTGCATCGCAAGGAGTTTAGATGAGTGCCGATAACGCCTACGCGGTCGAGCTGAAGGGCGTTTCCTTCAAGCGCGGTGCGCGCAGCATCTTCAATAATGTGGACATCAGCATCCCCCGGGGCAAAGTCACCGGCATCATGGGGCCGTCGGGCAGTGGTAAAACCACCCTGCTGCGATTGATGGGAGCACAACTGCGTCCCAGCGCTGGCGAAGTCTGGGTCAATGGCCAGAATTTGCCCAAGCTATCGCGCAGCGATCTTTTCGACGCGCGCAAGCAGATGGGCGTGCTCTTTCAGAGCGGCGCACTGTTCACCGACCTCGACGTTTTCGAAAACGTGGCGTTTCCGCTGCGGGTTCACACCAAACTGCCTGAAGACATGATCCGCGACATCGTCCTGCTGAAGCTGCAGGCGGTCGGGCTTCGTGGGGCCGTTGATCTGATGCCCGACGAGCTGTCGGGTGGCATGAAGCGTCGTGTTGCGCTGGCGCGTGCCATCGCGCTGGATCCCCAGATCCTCATGTACGACGAACCTTTCGTGGGCCAGGACCCTATCGCCATGGGCGTGCTGGTACGGCTGATCAGGCTGCTGAATGACGCGCTGGGTATCACCAGTATCGTGGTGTCTCACGACCTCGCCGAGACCGCGAGCATCGCCGACTATCTCTATGTCGTCGGTGACGGTCAGGTGCTGGGGCAGGGCACACCGCAGGAACTGATGGAGTCGGATAACCCTCGTATACGTCAGTTCATGACGGGCGATCCCGACGGGCCGGTACCTTTCCATTATCCGGCACCGGATTATCGCGACGATCTTTTGGGGAAGCGCTGATGCGCAGAAAGTCTTTAATGGATCGCGTACGCCTGATGGGGCGTTCGGCGATCGATATAGTTGCAGTGCTGGGTCGTTCAGGGATTTTTCTGGTTCATGCGTTGCTCGGGCGTGGCGGAATCGGCGGCGGCTTTCAGCTGCTGCTGCGTCAGCTGCACTCGGTAGGCGTCATGTCTCTGGCCATTATTGTCGTGTCCGGCGTGTTTATCGGCATGGTGCTGGCGCTGCAAGGCTTCAGCATTCTCGCCAAGTACGGCTCCGAGCAGGCGGTGGGGCAGATGGTTGCCCTGACGCTGCTGCGTGAACTAGGCCCGGTCGTTACCGCTCTATTGTTCGCCGGTCGTGCAGGCTCTGCGCTTACCGCTGAAATCGGCAACATGAAATCCACCGAGCAGCTTTCCAGCCTCGAGATGATTGGCGTTGACCCGCTCAAATACATCGTCGCGCCGCGTCTCTGGGCAGGCTTCATCTCGCTGCCGGTGCTGGCGCTGATCTTCAGCGTGGTTGGCATCTGGGGTGGTTCGTGGGTGGCGGTCGACTGGCTGGGCGTTTACGAAGGCTCCTTCTGGGCCAACATGCAGAACAGCGTTTCGTTTACCGATGATGTACTCAACGGTGTCATCAAGAGCGTCGTGTTCGCTTTTGTCGTCACCTGGATTGCCGTGTTTCAGGGCTATGACTGCGAGCCGACGTCCGAAGGGATCAGTCGCGCCACGACCAAGACCGTGGTCTACGCGTCATTGGCCGTACTGGGCCTGGACTTTATTATGACCGCCTTGATGTTTGGAGACTTCTGATGCAAAACCGCACCCTCGAAACCGGTGTAGGCCTGTTTCTGCTGGCCGGTATCCTGGCTTTGCTCCTGCTCGCCCTGCGCGTCAGCGGTCTGAGTGCCAGCGCCAACACCGACACTTATAAACTTTACGCAAATTTCGACAATATCGCCGGTTTGACTGTCAGAGCGAAAGTGACCATGGCCGGTGTGAACATTGGCAAGGTCACTGCAATCGATCTGGATCACGATACCTTCACCGGTCGTGTGACGATGGAAGTGAACAAACGGGTCAATAACCTGCCTTCGGATTCCACCGCTTCCATTCTGACCGCGGGCCTGCTGGGTGAAAAATACATCGGCATCAGTGTCGGTGGTGATGACCAGCTGTTGAAAGACGGCGGCACCATCCATGACACCCAGTCCTCGTTGGTACTCGAAGACCTGATCGGTAAATTCCTGCTCAATTCAGTGGGCAAAGACGCCAAATGAGGAGTTTTTTCATGATCTCGATTCTGCGCCGTGGCCTTCTGGTGCTGCTGGCCGCCCTGCCATTGTTTGCTAATGCAGCGGCGTCCGATGCTTCCGCCCACGACCTGGTTGATCGCACCACCAAGCAATTGCTGGCTGACCTGTCCGCCAACAAGGAAACCTACAAGTCCAATCCGCAAGCGTTCTACGATGCACTCAATGGCATCGTCGGCCCGGTCATTGACGCCGATGGCATTTCCAAAAGCATCATGACCGTGAAGTATTCGCGCAACGCCACCCCGGCGCAGATGCAGCGGTTCCAGGAAAACTTCAAGCGCAGTCTGATCCAGTTCTATGGCAACGCACTGCTTGAGTACAACAACCAGGGCATCACTGTTTCTCCTGCCAAGCAGGAAGGTGCTGATCGCACTTCCGTTGACATGTCGGTCAAGGGCAACAACGGCGCGGTTTACCCTGTTTCCTACACCCTCGTTAAAATCGGCGGTGAGTGGAAAGTGCGTAACGTGATCATCAACGGCATCAACATCGGCAAGCTGTTCCGCGATCAGTTCGCTGACGCCATGCAGCGCAACGGTAACAACCTGGACAAAACCATCGACGGTTGGGCTGGCGAAGTCGCCAAGGCCAAAGAGACCTCGGAAGCCTCCAGCGACAAGGTCGTCAAATGAGTCAAGCGTCCGTTACTGCCGCTGGCGGCGGAGAGCTGATGCTCTCCGGCGTGGTCGACTATCGGACCGGGCCCGCCTTGCGCGAGCAGGGCGCGGCGCTCATTAAGGCCAGCACCGAAGCGGCTTTGACGCTGGACTGCTCCGGCGTGGAAAAATCCAGCAGTGTCGGCCTTTCATTGCTCCTCGCATTCATGCGCGATGCTCAGGCGGCGGGCAAGTTACTCACCGTCCGGGCGTTGCCAGAAGACATGCAGGAAATCGCCAAAGTCTCTGAGCTCACCGAGCTGTTGCAGCACCATTAATTGCTTTCATCGATCAAGCCCCTCGTCCGCCCCTTGCAAAGTAGGGTTCGCAACGAGAGGGCTTTTTTGTATGATGGCCGACCCGCGCGCGTAGGGCGCCGATAGAGGTTAAGCATGCAGGCCGTAGAAGTTAAAAGCTTCCTGGAAGCTAAGTTGCCAGATATCCAGGTCGAAGTTGAAGGCGAAGGCTGTAATTTCCAGCTGAACGTGATCAGCGACGAACTGGCCGCACTGAGCCCGGTCAAGCGCCAGCAGCAGATCTACACGCATTTGAACCCATGGATCGCCGATGGCAGCATCCACGCGGTCACCATGAAATTTTTCAGCCGCGCTGCATGGGCCGAGCGCACCTGAGCCAAAACGGCGTCGAGATTCCAATGGATAAACTGATTATTACTGGCGGCATTCGTCTTGATGGCGAAATCCGCATCTCCGGGGCGAAAAACTCCGCCCTGCCGATTCTCGCAGCCACGCTGCTGGCTGATGGTCCTGTGACCGTCGCCAACCTGCCGCACCTGCACGACATCACCACCATGATCGAGCTGTTCGGTCGCATGGGGATCGAGCCGATCATCGACGAGAAGCTCAGCGTCGAAATCGATCCGCGCACTATCAAGACCCTGGTCGCTCCGTACGAACTGGTGAAAACCATGCGTGCGTCGATCCTCGTGCTGGGTCCGATGGTTGCCCGATTCGGTGAAGCCGAAGTGGCACTGCCTGGCGGTTGCGCCATCGGTTCGCGTCCTGTCGATCTGCACATCCGTGGTCTTGAAGCCATGGGCGCGATCATCGACGTCGAAGGCGGTTACATCAAGGCCAAGGCGCCGGAAGGCGGCCTGCGTGGCGCGCACTTCTTCTTCGACACCGTCAGCGTCACCGGTACCGAGAACATCATGATGGCCGCTGCCCTGGCCAACGGCCGCAGCGTCCTGCAAAACGCCGCGCGTGAACCTGAAGTCGTCGACCTGGCGAACTTCATCAACGCCATGGGCGGTAAAGTCTCTGGCGCCGGCACCGACACCATCACCATCGATGGCGTTAAACGTCTCGGTTCGGCGACCTATCGCGTGATGCCCGACCGTATCGAAACCGGCACCTATCTGGTGGCGGCGGCGGCAACCGGCGGCCGTGTGAAGCTCAAGGACACCGATCCGACGATTCTCGAAGCGGTTCTCGAGAAGCTGCGTGAAGCCGGTGCCGAGATCACCACGGGCAGCAACTGGATCGAGCTGAACATGCACGGCAAACGTCCGAAAGCGGTCAACGTGCGTACTGCGCCGTACCCGGCGTTTCCGACCGACATGCAGGCGCAGTTCATCTCGCTGAATGCCATTGCCGAGGGTACCGGGACGGTCATCGAGACCATCTTCGAAAATCGTTTCATGCACGTGTATGAAATGCACCGCATGGGCGCGCAGATTCAGGTCGAAGGCAACACCGCGATTGTCACCGGTTGCACCAAGCTCAAGGGCGCGCCTGTGATGGCGACCGACCTGCGTGCTTCGGCGAGCCTGGTCATTTCGGCGCTGGTTGCCGAAGGCGACACGCTGATCGACCGCATCTACCACATCGACCGTGGTTACGAGTGCATCGAAGAAAAACTGCAGATGCTGGGCGCGAAGATCCGTCGCGTTCCGGGCTAGTCAGCTGCTGCGCGTTTGCCCGGGTCGATTTGATCGACTCGGGCGACGTGTCTGGCCCAAGGGCCAAGACTTTCTGATTCGTTTCACTTCGGCTTTTTGAGCCGGAGGTTGTCGGGCGCCAGTTGCGACCCGGCACGCGCTACTGATAAGGACTGACGTTTCCCATGTTAACCATCGCACTGTCCAAGGGCCGTATCCTCGACGACACCTTGCCGCTGCTCGCTGCGGCGGGCATCGTGCCGACCGAGAATCCGGACAAGAGCCGCAAGCTGATCATCCCCACGACCCAGGCCGACGTGCGCTTGCTGATCGTGCGCGCCACCGACGTGCCGACCTATGTCGAGCATGGCGCTGCGGATCTCGGCGTCGCGGGCAAGGACGTGTTGATGGAATACGGCGGTCAGGGGCTTTATGAGCCCCTCGACCTGCAAATCGCGCAGTGCAAGCTGATGACTGCAGGTGCAGTCGGCGCCGTCGAACCCAAGGGTCGGCTGCGTGTGGCGACCAAGTTCGTCAATGTTGCCAAGCGCTATTACGCCGAACAGGGCCGTCAGGTCGATATCATCAAGCTGTACGGCTCCATGGAACTTGCGCCGCTCGTGGGCCTGGCCGACAAGATCATCGACGTCGTCGACACTGGCAACACGCTGCGTGCCAACGGCCTCGAACCCCAGGACATGATTGCCCACATCAGCTCCCGTCTGGTGGTGAACAAGGCATCCATGAAAATGCAGCACGCCCGTATCCAGTCGTTGATCGACACCCTGCGCACAGCCGTGGAGTCGCGACACCGCGGTTGACTGAATCGCGTGACCCTCAACAGGATCACGCCCAGCTATCCGTGTCATAGCCAAATTTCTCAGGTGCCCGCGCGGATGGCTTGCTAGCTTAGGCATCTGCCTATCCTTGCAACTGAAATCGCCACCTGAGAAATCGCCATCATTGAGGCCCACGCTATGACCACTCCCAACGCTATTCGCCGACTCAACGCCGCCGATCCGGACTTCGCCCGTCATCTGGATCATCTGCTGAGCTGGGAAAGTGTGTCTGACGACTCGGTCAATGAGCGTGTGCTGGACATCATCAAGAACGTGCGCGAGCGCGGCGATGCGGCGCTGGTGGAATACACCCGTCGTTTCGACGGGCTGGACGTGGCGTCGATGGCGGACCTGATTCTGCCGCGCGAGCGTCTTGAGCTGGCACTGACCCGCATCACGCCCGCCCAGCGCCAGGCCCTTGAAAAAGCGGCCGACCGCGTGCGCAGTTACCACGAGCGGCAGAAGCAGGATTCCTGGAGCTACACCGAGGCCGACGGCACCGTGCTGGGCCAGAAGGTCACCCCGCTGGACCGCGCCGGCCTGTACGTGCCGGGCGGTAAAGCCTCTTACCCATCGTCAGTGTTGATGAACGCCATTCCGGCCAAAGTTGCTGGCGTGGGCGAAGTGGTCATGGTCGTGCCGACCCCGCGCGGTGAGCTCAACGAGCTGGTACTGGCGGCGGCCTGCATCGCCGGCGTCGATCGCGTGTTCACCATCGGTGGCGCGCAGGCGGTTGCGGCGCTGGCCTATGGCACTGAAAGCGTGCCGCAGGTGGACAAGGTCGTCGGGCCGGGCAACATCTATGTGGCCACCGCCAAGCGCCACGTCTTCGGTCAGGTGGGCATCGACATGATCGCCGGCCCGTCGGAGATTCTGGTGGTGTGCGACGGCCAGACCGATCCTGACTGGATCGCGATGGACCTGTTCTCCCAGGCCGAGCACGACGAAGACGCCCAGGCGATTCTGGTCAGCCCGGATGCCGAATTCCTTGACCGGGTCGCGGCCAGCATCGCCAAACTGATGCCGACGATGGAGCGCGCGGAAATCATTCAGACCTCGATCAATGGCCGCGGCGCCTTGATCAAAGTGGCCGACATGACTCAGGCCATTGAAGTCGCCAACCGGATTGCGCCGGAGCACCTGGAGTTGTCGGTGGCTGATCCACAGGCCTGGCTGCCGCAGATCCGCCACGCCGGCGCGATCTTCATGGGCCGCCACACCTCTGAAGCGCTGGGCGACTACTGCGCCGGTCCCAACCACGTGTTGCCCACTTCGGGCACCGCACGGTTCTCGTCGCCGCTGGGCGTGTACGATTTTCAGAAACGCTCATCGATCATTTTCTGCTCGGAGCAGGGCGCGTCCGAACTTGGCAAAACGGCTTCGGTGCTGGCACGCGGCGAGTCGTTGACCGCCCACGCCCGCAGCGCCGAATACCGCATCGTCGACACCGAACAAGAGGGCAACTGAGCATGAGCAAATTCTGGAGTTCCTTCGTCAACGACCTGGTGCCTTATGTGCCGGGCGAGCAGCCCAAGCTGACCAAACTGGTGAAGCTCAACACCAACGAAAACCCCTATGGCCCGTCGCCCAAGGCGATCGATGCCATGCGTGCGGCGGTCAGTGATGAACTGCGTCTGTATCCCGATCCCAACAGCGATCTGCTGAAGCACGCGGTGGCGCGTTATTACGGCGTCGACGCCAGTCGGGTGTTCCTCGGCAACGGTTCGGACGAGGTGCTCGCCCACGCCTATAACGCGTTCTTCCGACAGGCCAAACCGTTGCTGTTCCCGGACATCAGCTACAGCTTCTATCCGGTGTACTGCGGTCTGTATGGCGTCGACTACGAAGCCGTGCCGCTTGACGAACAGTTTCAGATTCGCGCCGAAGATTACGCGCGTCCCAATGGCGGCATCATTTTCCCGAACCCGAACGCACCCACCGGCTGCCTGTTGGCCCTCGATGCCGTCGAGCAGATCCTCAAGAACAGCCCGGATTCAGTGGTGATCGTCGACGAGGCGTACGTCGACTTCGGCGGCGACACCGCGATCAGCCTGGTGGATCGCTATCCGAACCTGCTGGTCACTCAGACACTGTCCAAATCGCGCTCCCTCGCCGGGCTGCGGGTGGGCCTCGCGGTGGGGCATCCGGACCTGATCGAGGCGCTGGAACGGGTGAAGAACAGCTTCAACTCGTACCCGCTGGACCGCATGGCGATTGTCGGCGCAGCAGCGGCCTTCGATGATCGCGCGTATTTCGAGAGCACCTGCCAGCGCGTGATCGCCAGCCGTGAAGCGCTCGTCGAGCAGCTGGAAGGCAAGGGTTTTGAGGTGCTGCCATCGGCCGCGAATTTCATCTTTGCCCGTCACCCTCAGCATGACGCAGCGGGTCTGGCGGCAAAGGTGCGGGAGCAGGGCGTGATCGTGCGCCACTTCAAACAGGCGCGCATCGCGCAATTCCTGCGCATCACTATCGGCACGCCTGAACAGAATCAGGCGCTGGTGGATGCCTTGGGGGACCTGTCGAGCTGAGTTGACGGCTGCTTCATCGCAACCGATCAATCCTCCGCCGCAGGCGCCGTTGTCTGCGGTGGGCGCACGCCCACCTCGGCGCTCAGCTTCAGTTCCTTGCCGTTGCGCATGACCTCAATGGCGATCTTGTCGCTCGGCTTGGTGCGCGCCACCTGATTCATGGAGCGGCGCCCGTCGCCCGCCGGCTCGCCGTTGATGCTCAAAATCACATCACCCAGCTGCAATCCGGCCTTCTGCGCCGGCCCATCGCGGAAAATCCCGGCGACCACGATCCCTGGGCGGTCCTTAAGGCCAAAGGATTCCGACAGTTCCTCCGTCAGCGGCTGTACCTCAATCCCCAACCAGCCGCGAATCACCTGACCGTGCTCAATGATCGACTTCATCACCTCCAGAGCCAGCTTGGTCGGAATCGCAAAGCCGATGCCTTGGGAGCCACCGGACTTGGAGAAGATCGCCGTGTTGATCCCGGTCAGGTTGCCATTGGCGTCCACCAGTGCGCCGCCCGAGTTGCCGGGGTTGATCGCGGCGTCGGTCTGAATGAAATCTTCGTAGGTGTTGAGGCCCAGCTGATTGCGCCCGGTGGCACTGATGATGCCCATGGTCACGGTCTGGCCCACGCCGAACGGGTTACCGATGGCCAATGCAACGTCGCCGATGCGGATGGCATCGGAACGGCCGAGGGTAATGGACGGCAGGTTCTTGAGGTCGATCTTCAGGACCGCAAGGTCGGTTTCCGGATCGCTGCCGACGACTTTGGCGATCGTCTCGCGGCCGTCCTTGAGCGCCACGACAATCTGGTCTGCACCGGAGGTGACGTGGTTGTTGGTCAGCAGATAGCCTTCCGGACTCATGATTACGGCCGATCCCAGACTCGACTGCATGCGCTTTTGTTTAGGCAGGTTGTCGCCGAAGAAACGACGAAACTGCGGGTCGTCGAACAGCGGGTGGTTGGGTTTATTGCTGTTGTTGACCATCTTGGTCGTGTACAGATTCGCCACGGCGGGGGCGGCGTTGCTGACGGCGTCCGCGTACGATACCGGGCCCTGTTGCACAAAGGTCTGCCGGGGCGCTTGTTGCAGGTTCACGTCCTGGCTTGGAAGCCCGACCCACTGGGGATAGCGCTGGATTATCAGTAAAGCGATAAGCACACCAGCGAGCAAGGGCCAGCCGAGAAAACGCAGCGCTTTGAACATTGAGCGGAGTCCTGAAGGTAGAAGCGCCTAGCTGCGCCATAATGGCCGGCATTATACGAGGACCGACACGGTCTGGACTGCATATTTAGGAGAGTTTTATGGCCGTTGCCCTGAGCACCCTGGTGGAAGAAGCGGACCGCTATCTCGGTAGCGCGCGGATTCAGGATTATTGCCCGAACGGCCTGCAGGTCGAGGGTCGGCCGCAGGTCAGGCGAATCGTCTCCGGCGTCACCGCGAGTCAGGCGCTGCTGGACGCGGCGGTGGAGGCCAATGCCGATCTGGTGCTGGTGCATCACGGCTATTTCTGGAAAGGCGAGAATCCCTGCATCACCGGCATGAAACAGCGTCGGCTGAAAACGCTGCTCAAGCACGACATCAGCCTGCTGTCCTATCACTTGCCCCTCGACCTTCACGCCGACGTGGGCAACAACGTTCAGTTGGCCCAGCAACTGGAGATCACCGTCGAAGGCCCGCTGGACCCGGACAATCCGCGCATCGTCGGGCTGGTCGGCTCACTCAGCGAGGCGATCACGCCACGGGATTTCGCCCACCGCGTGCAGACTGCATTGGGGCGCGAGCCGCTGCTGATCGAGGGTGACGGGATGATCCGCCGGGTCGGCTGGTGCACCGGAGGCGGGCAGGGCTACATCGATCAGGCCGTTATGGCCGGCGTGGACCTGTATTTGAGCGGGGAGGCGTCCGAGCAGACTTTTCATAGCGCCCGGGAAAACGGTATCAGCTTCATCGCAGCCGGCCATCACGCCACCGAGCGGTATGGTGTGCAGGCCCTGGGCGATTATCTGGCGCGGCGCTTTGCCCTTGAACATCTGTTTATCGATTGTCCGAACCCGATCTAAAGCGTCCTGAGGTCCAAAGCCTGAGCTATATGGATAGATCGTTTCGATCTATCCCCGCCGCTGAATAGAAGCAGGCGCCATGATAAAGTGCCTCGCTCGATAGAGCCCGCAGGCTCTCCACACACGTACGTTATCCGTGAGTAACCATGGTCGACAAACTGACGCATCTGAAACAGCTGGAGGCGGAAAGCATCCACATTATCCGCGAGGTCGCTGCCGAGTTCGATAACCCGGTGATGCTGTACTCCGTCGGTAAAGACTCTGCCGTGATGCTGCATCTGGCGCGCAAGGCCTTCTTTCCGGGCAAGCTGCCGTTCCCGGTGATGCACGTCGACACCCGCTGGAAATTCCAGGAGATGTACCGCTTCCGCGACAAGATGGTCGAGGAGATGGGCCTGGATCTGATCGTGCACGTGAACCCGGACGGCGTCGCGCAGGGTATCAACCCGCTGACCCACGGCAGCTCGAAGCACACCGATATCATGAAAACCCAAGGCCTCAAGCAGGCTCTGGACAAGCACGGCTTTGATGCCGCGTTCGGCGGTGCCCGCCGTGACGAAGAGAAATCCCGCGCCAAAGAGCGCGTGTATTCCTTCCGCGACACCAAGCACCGCTGGGACCCGAAAAACCAGCGTCCCGAGCTGTGGAACGTGTACAACGGCAACGTCAACAAAGGCGAGTCGATCCGCGTGTTCCCGCTTTCCAACTGGACCGAGCTGGACATCTGGCAGTACATCTACCTCGAAGGCATTCCGATCGTCCCGCTGTATTTCGCCGCCGAGCGCGAAGTCATCGAGATGAACGGCACCTGGATCATGATCGACGACGACCGCCTGCGTAATCACCTGTCCGACGAGGACAAGAAGCGCATCGTCAAGAAGAAGGTCCGCTTCCGCACACTGGGCGACTACCCGTTGACGGGCGCTGTCGAGTCCGAGGCCACCAGCCTCACCGACATCATTCAGGAAATGCTCCTGACGCGAACTTCCGAGCGCCAGGGCCGGGTCATCGACCACGATGGCGCAGGCTCGATGGAAGAAAAGAAACGCCAAGGCTACTTCTAGCTGCAAGCAGCAAGTTGGAAGCTTCAAGCCGAAACGCTGAAGCTCACTTGAACCGGAAGAATTTTGACTAGCTGTATGCCGACGAGCTTGCCGCTTGAAGCTTACAGCTTGGAGCTTGAACCCAATGAGCCATCAATCTGAATTGATCAGCGAGGACATCCTCGCCTATCTGGGCCAGCATGAACGCAAGGAAATGCTGCGTTTCCTGACCTGTGGCAACGTCGACGACGGCAAGAGCACGTTGATCGGGCGTCTGCTGCACGATTCCAAGATGATCTACGAAGATCACCTGGAAGCCATCACCCGCGATTCGAAGAAATCCGGCACCACCGGCGATGAGGTCGATCTGGCGCTGCTGGTCGACGGGCTGCAGGCCGAGCGCGAGCAGGGCATCACCATCGATGTCGCCTACCGTTACTTCTCCACCGCCAAGCGCAAGTTCATCATCGCCGACACCCCCGGCCATGAGCAGTACACCCGCAACATGGCCACCGGTGCGTCCACCTGTGACCTGGCGATCATTCTGGTGGACGCCCGCTACGGCGTGCAGACCCAGACCAAGCGCCACAGCTACATCGCCTCGTTGCTGGGCATCAAGCACATTGTGGTCGCCATCAACAAGATGGACCTCAATGGCTTCGACGAGACCATCTTCGAGCAGATCAAGGCCGATTACCTGGCGTTCGCCGACCGCATTGCGCTGAAGCCGACCACCATGGAATTCGTGCCGATGTCGGCCCTCAAGGGCGACAACGTGGTCAACCGGAGCGAGCGTTCGCCGTGGTACACCGGCAAGTCGCTGATGGAGATTCTTGAAACCGTCGAGATCGCCAACGACCGCAATTTCACTGACCTGCGTTTTCCGGTGCAGTACGTCAACCGTCCGAACCTGAACTTCCGCGGTTTCGCCGGCACCCTGGCGAGCGGCATCGTGCACAAGGGCGACGAAGTGGTTGTGCTGCCGTCCGGCAAGAGCAGCCGCGTGAAATCCATCGTCACCTTCGAAGGTGAGCTGGAGCATGCGGGCCCGGGTCAGGCGGTGACGCTGACCATGGAAGACGAGATCGACATCTCCCGTGGCGACCTGTTGGTGCATGCCGACAACGTCCCGCAGGTGGCCGACGCCTTCGACGCCATGCTGGTGTGGATGGCCGAAGAGCCAATGCTGCCGGGCAAGAAATACGACATCAAACGCGCCACGTCCTACGTGCCGGGTTCGGTTGCCAGCATCACCCATCGTGTTGACGTGAACACGATGGAAGAAGGCCCGGCCAGTTCGCTGCAGCTGAATGAAATCGGCCGCGTGAAGATCGCACTGGACGCGCCGATTGCCCTCGACGGCTACGACAGCAACCGCACCACGGGCGCGTTCATCGTCATCGACCGTTTGACCAACGGCACCGTGGCGGCCGGCATGATCATCGCCAAACCGGTGGTTGCGGGCGGCGGGAGTCATCATGGCGCGCTGGCCCATGTTTCGACAGAAGAGCGCGCTCAGCGCTTCGGCCAGAAGCCGGCCACCGTGCTGTTCAGCGGTTTGTCGGGTGCAGGCAAGAGCACGCTGGCGTATGCGGTGGAGCGCAAGCTTTTCGACATGGGCCGTGCGGTGTTCGTCCTTGATGGCCAGAACCTGCGTCACGACCTTAACAAGGGCTTGCCACAGGATCGCGCCGGTCGCACCGAGAACTGGCGTCGTGCCGCCCACGTTGCGCGTCAGTTCAACGAAGCCGGCCTGCTGACCCTCGCGGCGTTCGTCGCGCCGGACGCCGGCGGTCGGCAGAATGCCAAGGCCCTCATCGGCGATGATCGACTGATCACCGTGTACGTACAGGCGTCGCCTCAAGTGTGCCGCGAGCGTGACCCGCAAGGGCTCTACGCTGCCGACAAGGACAACATCCCGGGTGAATCCTTCCCGTATGACGTCCCGCTGGACGCCGACCTGGTCATCGACACGCAGTCTCTGAATGTCGAGGAAAGCGTCAAACAAGTGCTGGATCTGCTGCGAGCTCGCGGCGCGATCTAAACGCTGTTCGCTGTACAAAAACCCGCCGATGATGGCGGGTTTTTTTGTTTTCCTCCATTACCGTCGCCGCCAACCGACTGCCCACAAAAAAGCCCGCCGTTGGTTAGCAACGGCGGGCTTTTGGTGTTTCGAGTCGCGTTATTTTTTCAAGCCGTAATGCTCATCCAGCATGCCGGGGGAGTCGGGCGACTTGGGCGCGTAGTCCTTCGGCGGTTCAGCGGCCGTGCGCGGTGGCGTCAGGCGATCGCGGTGTGGATGGAGCGCGTCCGGGTGCAGCGCAGCCAGCAGGCGTTGACGGGTGATGTCGTCGGTGGCCAGGCGGTTGGCGCCTTCGGCCAGATGCTCCTGAACATCGTGGTAGCTTTGTGACAGCTTCTGCACCAGATTGGCGGTGCTGTTGAAGTGGGTGATCACCTCGTTCTGATACGTATCGAAACGCTCCTGAACGTCATCCAGCTGGCGCTGAGTCCCGTTAGGCACGGCATTGGGCAGCGCGCGCGCCACGAAGAAACCGATGATCACACCAACCACCAGGGCGATGGTCGGCAGCAACCAAACTAAGAGCGAGTAATCCACGAGTCCTTCCTCTATAAACGGCTTTGCTTTACGTTAACGGCTCGAACCTGCGCTGTATAGCGGCGACGTGTCGCCAGCCTGCCAGCCACAGACAATCAGCTAGACGAGTCGACCCAATTGAAGGTCACGGAGTTCATTCTTGCTCATGCGTGAGACCCCTGTATTCATCGACGGCCCGGCGGGCCAACTTGAAGCGTTGTACCTCGATCTGGACGCGGCCAGAGGCATCGCGCTGATATGCCATCCTAACCCGGTTCAGGGCGGCACCATGCTCAATAAAGTGATTTCGACCCTGCAGCGCACCGCGCGCGATGCCGGTCTTATCACCCTGCGCTTCAACTATCGCGGCGTTGGTGCCAGCGCCGGCAGCTCGGACATGGGGGAGGGCGAAGTCGACGACGCACAGGCGGCGGCGAACTGGCTGCGCGACAAACATCCCGACCTGCCCATGACGTTGTTCGGATTTTCCTTCGGCGGTTTCGTGGCGGCTACCCTGGGCGGGCGTCTTGAGGCCAAGGGCGAAACCCTGAAGCATCTCTTCATGGTCGCACCAGCCGTGATGCGCATCGCCAGTGTGGAAGCATTGCCGCAGAAGGGTCTGCTGACGCTTATTCAGCCGGACACCGATGAAGTCGTTGACCCACAACGTGTGTACGCGTGGTCTGACACGCTTCAGCGCCCCCATGAGCTGCTGAAAGTGGCAGAATGCGGGCACTTTTTTCACGGCAAGCTGACCGATCTCAAGGATCTGATTCTGCCGCGCCTTTCGAATTGATCGCAGCACCCAAAATAAGCGACTAGCCATGACCACTCGTATCCTGACCGGTATCACCACCACCGGCACACCGCACCTGGGCAACTACGCCGGCGCCATCCGCCCGGCCATCGTTGCCAGCCGCCAAAGCGATGCCGACTCTTTCTACTTTCTGGCTGACTACCACGCGCTGATCAAATGCGATGACCCGCTGCGCATTCAGCGCTCGCGTCTGGAAATCGCCGCGACCTGGCTCGCGGCAGGGCTGGACGTCGAGCGCGTGACGTTCTATCGCCAGTCCGACATTCCGGAAATCCCCGAACTGACCTGGCTGCTGACCTGCGTGGCCGGCAAGGGCCTGCTCAACCGCGCCCATGCCTACAAGGCGTCGGTGGACAAGAACGTCGAAGCCGGCGAAGACCCGGACGCCGGTATTACCATGGGCCTGTTCAGCTATCCCGTGCTGATGGCCGCTGACATCCTGATGTTCAACGCCCATCAAGTGCCTGTCGGCCGCGATCAGATCCAGCACGTCGAGATGGCGCGCGACATCGGTCAGCGCTTCAATCACCTGTTCGGTAACGGCAAAGAGTTCTTTGTAATGCCGGAAGCGCTTATCGAAGAAAGCGTCGCGACGCTGCCTGGCCTGGACGGTCGCAAGATGTCGAAGAGCTACGACAACACCGTCCCGCTGTTCACCAGCGCCAAAGACATGAAGGACGCGATCTCGCGCATCGTCACTGACTCGCGTCTGCCAGGCGAAGCCAAGGATCCGGACACGTCGCACCTGTTCACGCTGTACCAGGCATTCGCCAGTAAAGAGCAAGGCGACGAGTTCCGCACCGACCTGTTGCAGGGGTTGGGTTGGGGCGACGCCAAGCAACGCCTGTTCCAGTTGCTGGACGCGGAGTTGGGCGAAGCCCGCGAGCATTACCATCGCCTGATCGAGCGCCCCGCCGACCTGGAAGACATCCTGCAAGCGGGTGCCGAGAAGGCCCGTCGTGTGGCCACGCCGTTTCTGGGCGAACTGCGTGAAGCGGTCGGCCTGCGTTCATTCCGCACCGCCGCGCAAACCGTCACGGCGACCAAGAAGAAGGCCGGCAAAGGCCCGCGCTTCGTCAGTTTCCGTGAAGACGACGGCAGTTTCCGTTTCCGGTTGCTGGCGGCCGATGGCGAGCAACTGCTGCTGTCGCGCCACTTCGCAGACGGCAAGGCGGCCGGCGCCGTGACCAAACAGCTGCAGCAGGGCGGTGCGCTGGACATTCGGCCCGAAGGCGATGCCTTCACCTTGTGGCTGAGTGACACCTGTGTCGCCGACAGCCCGGCGTTCGCCGATGCCGCCGCCCGTGACGCCGCGATCGAGAGCCTGAAACTGGCGCTCGCGCCACAACAGGATTAATTGCCATTCCAATGGGCCGTCGCTACAGTGACGGCCCGTTTTTGCTCCCTTGCAAGCGACTATGACCCCTCTAGAACGATACCAAGCTGACCTGAAGCGTCCGGACTTTTTCCACGACGCCGCGCAAGAGAATGCTGTGCGCCATCTGCAGCGTCTGTACGACGATCTGGTCGCCGCCCATGACCGCAAGCCGGGATTGCTGGGCAAGCTGTTCGGCAAGAAAGAAGCCCCGATTGTGAAGGGGCTGTATTTCTGGGGCGGTGTGGGCCGGGGCAAGACCTACCTGGTCGACACCTTCTTCGAAGCGCTTCCGTTTGAAGACAAGACGCGCACGCACTTCCACCGCTTCATGAAGCGTGTGCACGAGGAAATGAAAAACCTCAAGGGCGAGAAGAATCCGCTGACCCTGATCGCCAAGCAGTTTTCCGAGGAAGCGCGGGTGATCTGTTTCGACGAATTCTTCGTATCGGACATCACCGACGCGATGATCCTCGGGACGCTGATGGAAGAGCTGTTCAAGAACGGCGTGACCCTGGTCGCGACGTCGAACATCGTTCCCGACGGCCTGTACAAGGACGGTTTGCAGCGTGCGCGCTTCCTGCCCGCGATTGCGCTGATCAAGCAGAACACCGAGATCGTCAACGTGGACAGCGGCGTCGACTATCGCCTGCGCCATCTTGAGCAAGCGGAGCTGTTCCACTTCCCGCTGAACGAAGCGGCAGAGGAGAGCCTGCGCAAGAGCTTCCGTGCGTTGACCCCGGAATGCACCAAGGCCATCGAGAACGATGTGCTGATCATCGAGAATCGGCAGATCAAGGCGATCCGTACCTGCGACGACGTGGCGTGGTTCGACTTCCGTGAGCTGTGCGATGGCCCGCGTAGCCAGAACGACTACATCGAACTCGGCAAGATCTTCCATGCGGTGCTGCTCAGCGGCGTGGAGCAGATGAGCGTGACCACGGACGACATCGCGCGTCGGTTCATCAACATGGTCGACGAGTTCTACGACCGCAACGTCAAGTTGATCATCTCGGCGGAAGTCGAATTGAAAGACCTGTACACCGGCGGTCGCCTGAACTTTGAGTTCCAGCGCACCCTCAGCCGATTGCTGGAAATGCAGTCCCACGAATTTCTGTCGCGGGCGCATAAGCCCTAGGCGGGAGCTGCAAGCTTCAAGCGGAAAGCTGCAAGAGGAGATATCGCTCACTTGCAGCTTGAAGCTTGCCGCTTGAAGCTGCTGTCACGCCGCCTGCTGGAACTGCTGGCGGTACTGATTCGGCGACAGGTCGGTGTGTTGACGGAACAGCCGTGCGAAGAAGCTGGCGTCGTCGTAGCCCACTTCGTAGCTGATGGTCTTGATGCTCTTGCGTGAGCCTGACAGCAAGCCCTTTGCGGTTTCGATGCGCAGGCGTTGCAGGTAATGCAGCGGCTTGTCGCCCGTTGCGGTCTGGAAGCGGCGCATGAAGTTGCGGATGCTCATGCCGTGCTCGCGGGCTACATCCTCGAAACGGAATTTGTCGGCGAAGTGTTCTTCGAGCCAGTGCTGGATCTGCAGGATGATCACGTCCTGGTGCAGCTTTTGCCCGCCAAACCCAATCCGTCCCGGTGCGTAGCTGCGTTGCACTTCGTAGAGAATGTCGCGGGCGACGGTCTGCGCAACATGGGCGCCGCAGAAGCGCTCGATCAGGTAGATATAAAGATCACACGCTGAGATCGTGCCGCCTGCGCAATACAGGTTATCGGCGTCGGTGAGGTGCTTTTCCTGATTCAGAAGCACGTTCGGAAAACGCTCGGCGAACTCGTTGAAAAACCGCCAGTAGGTGGTCGCCTCCTTGCCGTCGAGCAGCCCCGCATCCCCAAGCCAGAACACACCGCTGGCCTCACCGCAGAGCACAGCGCCGCGCGCATGTTGCTCGCGCAGCCACGGCAGGATTTGCGGATAGCGCTCGCGCAGGGTGTCGAAGTCTTCGACGAAAGCGGGAAGGATGATGATGTCGCTGTGTTCAAGCACACCGTCTACAGGGATCACGACGTCGCTGAAACTGCGAACTTCCTTTCCGTCCGGGCTGACCAGTCGGGTTTCGAAGGCCGGCTTGAAGCCCTGTCCCAACTGCTTGCCGTAGCGCAGGCTGGCGAGGTGAAAGAAGTCTTTGGCTTGCATGAGCGTGGACGCAAAAATGCCATCAATCGCAAGAATGCTGACACGCCGCAATGGCGTGTTGGGTTGGATAGACATAGTCTTTTGTTCTTATATGGGAAAGTGGTCAAGCAACGGCGTGATCGTCTTATTTTTTGTCGGATGTGTCCAGTGTCGCCGTCAACCGGCTGCGCCTACGCTCTGCTGACGTTTTGTCCGACAATCCTTCGCGCCAGGTGCAGCCATGCTCGCCAGAACACTCTTCAGCTCAGAACACGAACTGTTCCGTAACAGCGTCCGCAAGTTCTTCGAACAGCACGCGGTGCCGTTTCATGCCCAGTGGGAGAAGCAGGGCCACATCGACCGTACGCTGTGGAACCGGGCGGGGGAGCAGGGCATGTTGTGTTCGCACCTGCCGGAAGAGTACGGCGGGATGGGCGCGGACTTCCTCTACACCACGGTGGTGATCGAGGAAGTCTCTCGCCTCGGCCTGACCGGTATCGGGTTCTCTCTGCATTCGGATATCGTCGCGCCGTACATCCTCCACTACGGAAGTGAGGCGCTGAAGCTCCAATATTTGCCCAAGCTGGTGTCGGGGGAGCTGGTGACCGCCATCGCGATGACCGAACCGGGCGCGGGGTCCGACCTGCAAGGGGTCAAGACCACCGCAGTGCTGGATGGCGACGAGTACATCATCAATGGTTCGAAAACCTTCATCACCAACGGGTTTCTCGCTGATCTGGTGATTGTCGTCGCGAAGACTGATCCCGGTGCAGGCGCGAAGGGCACCAGCCTGTTTGTCGTGGAGGCGGGCACGCCCGGTTTTGCGAAGGGCAAGCGATTGGAAAAGGTCGGCATGAAGGCGCAGGACACGTCGGAATTGTTCTTCCAGGACGTGAGAGTGCCTAAGGAGAACCTGCTGGGTCAGGCCGGGATGGGTTTCGCGTATTTGATGCAGGAGCTCCCGCAGGAGCGCCTGACGGTCGCCATCGGCGCCATTGCCTCCGCCGAAGCGGCCTTGCAATGGACGCTCGACTACACGCGGGAGCGCAAGGCGTTTGGCAAGGCCATCATCGATTTTCAGAACACCCGCTTCAAACTGGCCGAAATCGCCACTGAAGTTCAGATTGGTCGTACGTTCATTGATCGGTGCCTGGAGTTGCACCTGGAAGGGAAGCTGGATGTGCCCACGGCGGCCATGGCGAAATACTGGTCAACTGACCTGCAATGCAAGGTGCTGGACGAATGCGTGCAGCTGCATGGCGGCTACGGCTTCATGTGGGAATACCCGATCGCCCGGGCGTGGGCCGATGCGCGGGTGCAGCGGATTTATGCCGGGACCAACGAAATCATGAAAGAGATCATTGCCCGGTCGCTGTGAAGTCGGGACTGATCCTGAGAGAACCTTCGGCTTTCAGACCCTACTCGGTCTCACAGCGCATACGGCCCCTGTGGGAGTGAGCTTGCTCACGAAGACGGTATACCAGCTGTTGGAAAGCAGCGGATGTATCGGCCCTTTCGCGAGCAAGGGGGGAGCGCCACTCCGGTCGCTCCCACAAGTCAATCAGCTATCAGGCAATCATCGATCAAGGCGCAGGATTCGGCTGATCCTTGTGAATCGCTTCAATGCCCGCCAGCACTTCATCCGACAGCACCAGTTCCGCGCTGGCCAGGTTGCTTTCCAGCTGCTCCAGCGTCGTTGCACCGATGATGTTGCTGGTGACGAAGCTGCGGCTGGTCACGAACGCCAGTGCCATTTGCGCGGGATCAAGACCGTGCTCACGCGCCAGCGCAACGTAGCGCGCGCAGGCCGCTTCCGATTGCGGATTGAAGTAGCGCGTGAAGCGGCTGTACAGGCTCAGGCGGCCTTTGGCAGGGCGGGCGCCGTCGGCGTATTTGCCGGACAACATGCCAAACGCCATGGGCGAGTAGGCCAGCAGGCCGCATTGCTCGCGAATCGCCACTTCCGCCAGACCCACCTCGAAGCTGCGGTTGAGCAGGTTGTAGGGGTTCTGAATCGACACCGGACGCGTCAGACCATGAGCATCCGACTCAGCGAGAAACTTCATGGTGCCCCACGGCGTTTCGTTCGACAGCCCGACATGGCGGATCTTGCCGGCCTTGACCTGCTCGTCCAGCGCTTCGAGCACTTCCAGCAGCGGGGTGAACTGCTCCTCACTGTGGTTATAACCCAGCTTGCCGAAGAAGTTGGTGCTGCGCTCAGGCCAGTGCAGTTGATACAGATCGAGGTAATCGGTCTGCAGGCGTTTGAGGCTGGCATCCAGCGCCGCGACGATGTGATCGCGGTTGAATTTCAGCTGACCGTCACGGATGTAGTCGATGCCGTTGCCGGGACCGGCGATCTTGTTGGCGAGGATCCAGTCAGCGCGGTCGCCGCTCTGCTTGAACCAGTTGCCGATGATGGTCTCGGTGCTGGCGTAGGTTTCTTTCTTCGGCGGGACCGGATACATCTCGGCGGTGTCGATGAAATTGATGCCGGCGGCCTTGGCCCGTTCGATCTGCGCGAAGGCCTCGGACTGGCTGTTCTGCTCGCCCCAGGTCATGGTGCCGAGGCAGATTGCGCTGACATTGAGGTCGGTTCTGCCCAGTTGGCGGTAGTCCATTTGGCTCTCCTGTTTAAAAGAGCCATAAAAGCAGGTTGAAATTTTTTTCGCAATCTGCATAATTCCGCTCCTGTTTGTCGCTGGAGTGATGCCCGGCGACAAAAGAAACCGCTGCGATCGAACGCGCTGACCCGAGCCCCCTATAGCGTTCGTGCCCGGCGGCCTTTGACTTGTCAAAGACCGTACTAATGAGTATGCTCCGCCGTCTATTTTTCAGGGCGGCCTTTGAGGCTATAAAGAATGAAAACTTTTACCGCTAAACCGGAAACAGTAAAGCGCGACTGGTTCGTCGTCGACGCTGCTGGTCAGACCCTGGGTCGTCTGGCCACTGAAATCGCGAGCCGTCTGCGTGGCAAGCACAAGCCGGAATACACTCCGCACGTTGACACTGGCGACTACATCGTCGTGATCAATGCCGAGCAGATCCGTGTGACCGGTGCCAAGACCACCGACAAGATCTACTACTCTCACTCCGGTTTCCCGGGCGGGATCAAGTCGATCAACTTTGAAAAGCTGATCGCCAAAGCTCCTGAGCGCGTGATCGAGACCGCGGTCAAAGGCATGCTGCCTAAGAACCCGCTGGGTCGCGACATGTATCGTAAGCTGAAAGTCTATGCGGGCGCTGCACACCCTCATACTGCTCAGCAGCCCCAAGAACTGAAGTTTTAACGGAATAGTTCATTATGTCGGCGACTCAAAATTACGGCACTGGCCGTCGCAAGACCGCAACCGCTCGCGTTTTCCTGCGTCCGGGTACCGGTAACATCTCCATCAACAACCGTTCCCTGGACTCGTTCTTCGGTCGCGAAACTGCCCGCATGGTAGTTCGTCAGCCGCTGGAACTGACTCAGACTGTCGAGAAATTCGACATCTACGTCACTGTCATCGGCGGTGGTGTTAGTGGTCAAGCTGGCGCAATCCGCCACGGTATCACCCGCGCTCTGATGCAATACGACGAAACCCTGCGCGGCGCTCTGCGCAAAGCAGGCTTTGTCACTCGCGATGCTCGCGAAGTTGAACGTAAGAAAGTCGGTCTGCGTAAAGCGCGTAAGCGTCCGCAGTACTCGAAGCGTTAATTCGCTTCCGTTCAAAAAGAACGCTCAGTTTCTATACGAAGCTGGGCGTTTTTTTATGGCTGTCGTTTATGGCTGTCGTTTATTGATTTCGAGGGCCTGATCAAGGAGATCTCGGATGCTGACGGAAGAGGGCGCAATGGGCAATGACGGTGTTAACAAGGCCCGGCGTCGCTTCCTCGTGACGGCAACGTCTGTGGTAGGCGCAGCAGGAGCGGTCGGCGCCGCCGTGCCATTTGTGGGGTCATGGTTCCCCAGTGCCAAAGCCAGGGCGGCGGGAGCGCCTGTCAAAGTCAACATCAGCAAGATCGAGCCGGGCCAGCAGATGATCGCTCAATGGCGCGGTCAGCCGGTGTTCATTGTCCGTCGCACGCCCGAGATCCTGTCCAGTCTGAGCAAGCTTATCGGCGAGCTGTCCGACCCTGATTCAAAGGATTCCATCCAGCCTGCCTATGTCGATCCGGTTGTCCGTTCAATCCGGCCTGACATCCTGCTGTTGATCGGCATCTGTACCCATCTCGGCTGCTCGCCTACGTTTCGGCCCGAAGTCGCCCCGGTCGACCTGGGCAAAGATTGGGTCGGCGGATATTTCTGCCCTTGTCACGGCTCCAGGTACGACCTTGCCGGACGCGTCTACAGGGCGCAGCCTGCACCGCTGAATCTGCCAGTGCCCCCGCATTCCTACGAGTCGGACTCAATCATCGTCATTGGTGTGGATCAGGAGAAAGCGTGATGAGCAGGCTCATGGACTGGATCAATGCGCGCTTTCCCGCGACTTCGATTTGGGAGAACCACCTCAGCAAGTATTACGTACCCAAAAACCTCAACTTTTTCTATTTTTTCGGCTCGCTGGCGTTGCTGGTGCTGGTCAACCAGATCCTTACGGGCATCTGGCTGACGATGAGTTACACGCCCACGGCTGAGGGGGCCTTCGCCTCGATCGAGTACATCATGCGTGACGTCGCATACGGCTCAATCCTGCGACTGCTGCACTCGACTGGCGCATCGGCGTTCTTCATCGTCATCTACTTGCACATGTTTCGCGGGCTGCTGTACGGCTCATATCAGAAGCCGCGGGAGTTGGTCTGGGTTTTCGGCATGCTGATTTATCTGGCGCTGATGGCGGAAGCGTTTACCGGCTACCTGCTGCCGTGGGGGCAGATGTCGTACTGGGGCGCTCAGGTGATCATTTCGCTGTTCGGCGCGATTCCCCTCATCGGGGGCGACCTCGCTCAGTGGATTCGTGGCGATTACCTCGTTTCAGGCATCACACTCAATCGCTTCTTCGCGCTGCACGTCGTGGCCTTGCCGATCGTGATCGTCGGGCTTGTGGTGCTGCATATTCTGGCGCTGCGTGAAGTGGGCTCGAACAACCCCGATGGCATCGACATCAAAAAGTACAAGGACGAGAACGGCAACCCCCTGGACGGCATTCCTTTCCACCCGTACTACACGGTCAAGGATCTGCTCGGCGTCGTGGTGTTTTTGTTGATCTTCTGCTCGGTGGTATTTTTCTTCCCGGAGATGGGCGGCTACTTTCTCGAGAAGGCCAACTTCGAGCTGGCGAACCCACTCAAGACCCCGGAGCACATTGCGCCGGTCTGGTACTTCACGCCGTTCTACGCCATCTTGCGCGCCATCCCGGACAAGCTCCTCGGCGTCATGGCCATGGGCGCAGCCATCGCCTTGCTGTTCGTGCTGCCGTGGCTTGACCGCAGTCCGGTCAAATCGATGCGCTACAAGGGCTGGCTGAGCCGCCTCTGGCTGCTGCTGTTTTGCGCGTCCTTCGGGACGCTCGGGGTGCTGGGCGTTCTGCCGCCGAGCCCCGGCCGTGCGTTGCTGTCACAGGTCTGCACCTTCCTGTATTTCGCCTACTTCATCCTGATGCCGTTCTACACGCGGATGGAGCGGACGAAGCCGGTGCCGGACAGGGTGACCGGTTGATGAAAACGCTGTGCCTGGTCTTGCTCATTGCCCTGTTGCCGGCGTTGTCGTTTGCCGGTGAGCATGGCGCGGAACTGGAAAGCGTCGACATCGACGTGTCCGACAAGGGGGCCCTGCAGGATGGCGCGCAGACGTTCGTCAATTACTGCATGGGTTGCCACAGCGCCAGTTTCCAGCGCTATGAACGCGTCGCGGACGATTTGGGCATTTCCCACGAGCTGATGCTGGAAAAGCTGGCGCCTGCCGGAGCGAAGATCGGCGATCACATGACCATCGGCATGCAGCCGGCGGATGCGAAAACCTGGTTCGGTGCAGCACCGCCCGATCTGACCCTTGTGGCGCGGGTACGCGGAACTGACTGGCTCTACGGCTACCTGCGATCATTCTACGAGGACCCGACGCGGCCCTGGGGCGTGAACAACAGCCTTCTCCCCGACGTCGCCATGCCCAACGTGCTGGAAGGGCTTCAGGGGCGTCAGAGGCTCGGCTGCCAGCAGGTACCGCGTGGCGAAGGCGACAAAAAAAGCGATGGGCCTGCTGGCTCGCCGTTGACCGATCAAGCCTGCGATCAACTGATGATCATGCCCAACACCGGGACGCTGACCGAAGAACAGTTCAACGTGAAGGTCAAGAACCTCGTCACCTTCCTCGCTTACTCAGCCAACCCAGACAAGCTCCAGCACCAGCGCATCGGCACCTTCGTGCTGCTTTACCTCGCCGTGTTGTTCATCCTGGCCTACCTGCTTAAGCGCGAATTCTGGAAAGACATCCACTGAGCGGACGTCTGATTCGCGGGTCTGCGCCGCTTGCGGCTGAGCTGTTTCAGGTAATGAGGGAAGAGCAGGTATAGTGGCGGGCTTAAGATTGCAGAATCAACCTTGAGTAAATGAGCTATCTTGTCGCCCGCGTTGAACACCCGATCATCGTGGACGTCGCCGAAAGCGCCCTCGCGGCGCATCCGTATTTCTGCTTTTTGAATATCTACAAGCGAGGAGGACCGCCATGGGCGTGACCAATCGGTTGGCCTGTTACTCCGACCCCGCCGACCACTATTCCCATCGCGTGCGCATTGTGCTCGCCGAGAAAGGTGTCAGCGCCGAGATCATTGAAGTTGTCGAGGGCCGTCATCCGCCCAAATTGATCGAGGTGAATCCGTACGGCAGCGTGCCAACCCTGGTCGATCGCGACCTGGCGTTGTACGAGTCGACGGTGGTGATGGAATACCTGGACGAACGTTATCCCCATCCGCCGCTGCTCCCGGTCTATCCGGTAGCGCGTGCCAACAGCCGCTTGCTGATCCACCGGATTCAGCGCGACTGGTGCGGTCTGGTGGATCTGATTCTGGACCCGCGCAGCAAAGAAGCTGCACGTGTTCAGGCGCGCAAGGAACTGCGCGAAAGTCTGACCGGTGTGTCGCCGTTGTTCGCGGACAAGCCTTTTTTCCTGAGCGACGAGCAAAGTCTGGTCGACTGCTGTCTATTGCCCATACTCTGGCGCCTGCCGATTCTGGGTATCGAATTGCCGCGGCCCGCCAAGCCGCTGCTTGACTATATGGAGCGCCAATTTGCGCGTGAGGCATTTCAGGCAAGTCTGTCTGGTGCCGAACGCGACATGCGCTAAGGCCTTAGGAGCCGTTTGATGAACTCCAGTCGCCCGTATCTGATCCGCGCGCTGTATGAGTGGATCGTAGATAACGATTGCACACCGCACGTACTCGTCAATGCCGAGTATCCAGCGGTGCAAGTCCCGCAAGGCTTCGCCAATGACGGGCAGATCGTCCTGAACATTTCACCGAGCGCCGTGCGCCATCTGCACATGGACAACGACGCGGTGAGTTTTGAAGGCCGCTTCGGTGGCGTTCCCCACAGCCTGTACGTGCCGATTGCCGCAATCATGGGCATTTACGCCCGCGAAAACGGCCAGGGCATGGTCTTCGACCTGGAGCCTGCTGTGGATGAAGACGAAGATCTGGACGTCGAAGACGACATGCCGCCACCGAACGACGAACCGCCACGCCCTACGGGCCGGCCGAGTCTGAAAGTGGTCAAGTAAGTTGCGCCTGCAGTAACGAAAAAGGCGATCCCGAGGGATCGCCTTTTTTGTGTGCGCCGAGTCGCGGCTGCCCATTCATACTAGGTCGTAAGCGGCCAGCGAACACACCTTCAGAAATCCGGAATTAAAAGCGATGGTGTCTGCCTGCCGTATCAGTGGATTGATGGATTGATGGATTGATGGATTGATGGATTGATGGATGGCTGGCGGATCTGAGCAAGGCATATTCCCTGTACGTGTAAATAGCACCGGGAATTTCGGCTTGCACTTACAAATCTCGTTTAAGCGCCTCCTGCTTGCTAAAGGCTCGAAGGCAGATGCTGACTATCACCACCACAACGCAATAGACGACACCCTTGGGCGCGTCCAGAACGCCGTCATCGAAAATAAATATGGCGGCAATGAGTGCAAAAACCACTGTGCTACTCAGCCAGGCCTCGCGGAAAAATTTCTTCTGCTGTTCATTCATGGTCAGTTCTTAGTCCTTTAAGTGGTTACGGCGCTAGCCATGCAATGTGGCCGGCGCCGATGAGGTGCTGTCAACATAGTATCTGGATTGCCCGGATATAGCGGCACGGGTCTGTGCTGCACGGTGTGCGGCATGCTCGGCTTGCTTTCCGCGAGGGGGCTGTATGAATGTGGGGTGATATGCACGTCAACCACCTTTAGGGATAGTCGCGCCCTAAGCCACGCATAAAAAAGCCCTCACTCGGAGGGCTTGGTATGTTTCTGGTACATCCGGACTCCAAAGAGCCCGTAGCTAACTTTTTAAGCAAGCCAATAGGCGGCTGTCACACCATCAATCAATGTACTCAAACAGCTTGACGATCTTCTGTACGCCGCCGACGCCTTGCACCAGGTTGGTGGCGCGGGTGGCTTCTGCCTGGGTCAGCAGGCCCAGCAGGTAGACGATGCCGTTTTCAGTCACGACCTTGATGCGCGAGCCAGGGATGGCGCTGTCGGTGAGCATTTCGGTTTTGATCTTGCTGGTCAGCCAGGCGTCATTGCTGCGCGCCAGCATCGAGGACGGGCCGGTCACCTGGAGCTCGTTGTTGACCTTCTTGACCTTCTGCACCTGGCTGGCGGTTTGCTCGGCCAGTTGCTTGAGGTCGGCGCGCGGTGTCTGGCCGGCCAGCAGGACGATGCCGTTGAAGCTGGTCACGACGATGTGCGAGGCGTTGTCCAGATCAGGGTTGGCCTTGGCGATGTTCACCGAGACCTTGGTCTCGATCAGCGAGTCGTCGATCTTGCTGCCGAAGGTGCGTGTACCGCGATCGTCATCGATCGGCGCTTCACGGCTGGCGTTGATCACCGAGCTGCATCCGCTGATGCCCAGGCAGAGCGTCAGGGCCAGCAGGCTAAGACGTTTGGATATCATTCTTCACTCCCGAACAGTTGGCTGTCGATCAAGTCGCAAAGGCAGTGGATCGCCAGCAGGTGGACTTCCTGAATACGTGCGGTGACTTTTGCCGGGACGCGGATTTCAACGTCCTCCGGCAACAGCAGCGACGCGACGTCGCCGCCATCGCGACCGGTCAAGGCTACGACAATCATTTCACGATCATGTGCGGCCTGGATGGCCTGAATAATGTTCGCCGAATTGCCGCTGGTGGAAATCGCCAGCAGCACATCGCCCGGCTGACCCAGCGCACGAATCTGTTTGGAGAAGATTTCGTTGTAGCTGTAGTCGTTGGCAATCGAGGTGATGGTGGAGGTGTCGGTGGTCAGCGCGATAGCGGGCAGGCTCGGTCGCTCGCGCTCGAAACGGTTGAGCAGTTCCGAGGAAAAGTGCTGAGCATCACCCGCCGAACCGCCGTTGCCGCAGGCGAGCATCTTGCCCTCGTTGAGCAGGGCGTTGACCATCACTTGGCTGGCTTGCTCGATGTGGGGTGCAACCACATCCATCGCCTGTTGCTTGGTGTCGATGCTGGCCTGAAAAAGCTGGCGGATTCGGGATTGCATGTCCATCTATGAAAACCTTAATAGGGGCGGCTGGTCGGGGCGGCATCCGATAAGTCATCGGCGTCCCGGCACAAAACTGTGCAGCCCGCAAAGCAAAGAGCAAAAAGAGCCAGTGTGTTTCGTTGGGTGGTAAGGGATAAAGCTCAGCAACAGAGCTTCCCGGCTAAAGCCGGTCCTACAAAGCTGTCGCAGGTCCTACAGGGCCTGATGCGCCTCCAGTGGGACCGGCTTTAGCCGGGAAGGCGGCCGATCTTACGCTGCAAACCCCACGGAATCATCGCGTTTTCAGCAATCGAACGCATTTGTCAGCCAATTCAGCGCGGGTGATGTACCGGGGTCGCCATTGATCGCGACAACGTCAAAGCGACACGGCGAATCGGCCCAGCGCACCTCGCTTTGCAGAAAGGATTGAGCCGCCAGCGTGAGCTTTTCCTGCTTGCGAAAATCGACGCTTTCCAGTGCGCCACCCCAACCGGCGTGGCGACGATACCGAACTTCGACGAATACTACTGTATCGCCGTCGAGCATGACCAGATCAAGCTCGCCGCGTTTGCATGACCAGTTGCGGGTAATCAGCTGCAATCCATGCTGTTGCAGGTGACGCAAGGCGTAGGCTTCGGCCTCGCGCCCTGCTGTTTGACGGGTGGTGCCTGAGGTCAAGGCGCGGTGTCCGGCAGGCGCTGGACCTTGCCGTCTACGAATTCTGCCCACGGCAGCTGGCGCTCGATGCGTTGGCCCTGACCGATCGCCAGGCTGCCGGACAGGCCATCGATGCGGCTGTCAGGAAGGGTTTTCAGCTGAGTCAGTCGTGGCGCCAAACGATACGCGTCGATGCCCATGGCGTAGAGACGGCCAAGGCTGCCGGAGGCTTGTGGCCATTGAGCGGTCACTTGCTGGCGCAGCGGGTCGTTAGCGTTCAGCAACCACGGGGTTTCGCAGAAGCGCACGCCGTTCAGGTCGTTGTACATCGCCGGGTCGCCGCTGTTGGTGAACAGGTGCGAAGTGGCGTAGACCGGAACATCACCAGCGTACTGGAAGACCATGGTCGGCTTGATCTGCTGCGCCTGTTGAGGCGTCGCGGCGAGGAACATGAAGTCTACGTCCTGGCGACGGGAAGGCTGGGCAGCCATCTGCGTGCCAGTGGCGCTTTGGACGCGCTGGGCACGGCCTTCGCTGCTGCGCAGCTGGAACAGATCGGCAACCTGTTGAGCGAGTGCGACCGGCTGATCAATGCGTTCAGCACCCAGCAGGGTGCCGCCCTTGGCTTGCCAGCTTTGACGGAAGGCCTCCAGCACGCGATCACCCCATTCGCCCTTGGGCACCATGGCCACCGCACTGCGCTTGCCATCGGCCCAGGCGCGGCGCGCCACTTCACGAGCTTCGTCTTCAGCCGCCAGACCGAACTGGTACAGCTCGGCAGGGCCCTGGGTACCGGAATCGCTGTAGTTCAGCGCCAGCGTGGTGATCGGCAATTGAGGGCGAGCGCTCAGCTGTTTAACCAGTGGCTTCTCCAGCGGACCGACCACCAGTTGCACGCCGGCCGCTTTGGCTTGTGCGTAGAAGGCGTCCATCGACGTCACGCGGGAACTGTCGAACACTTCGATCGCAGGTGGCTTCTCGCCGGCCTGTTGAGCTTGATAGTTCGCGGCCATGAAGCCGTCACGCAGCGCGCGGGATACCGAAGCGAGCGGACCGTCTTGCGGCAGCAGTAACGCAATTTTGGTCAACGGCTGGCTCTTCAGGTCACGCAATTGCGCGAGGGCAGTCGGCAACTGACGTGCCGCCGGGTGCTGAGGGTTCTGCGCTTTCCAGTTGTCGATGGCCGCCTGTTGCTGCTCCAGCGTGCCGGCACCTTTGACTGCGCGGGCCAGGCTCAGCCAGCCGCCCATGTCATCGTTGGCAGAGCTTTCCAGCTGCTCGGGTGGCAGCGCGGCAACCAGCGTCCAGATGGCGTCGTTGTTCGCGTTCAGTGCGTCGCCTTGCAGCAGCGGGCCCATGAACACGCGCTCACTCGCGGCGGCGAGGGTCTGACCATCTGCCTCAAAAGCCCGGGCGCGAACGGTGTGAGCACGGGTTTGCAGGTCGACCGGCATTTCGCCCAGATGCTGCATGCTCGGGTGGTTGAGGGCGGTCAGCGCGGCTTTCGGCTGGCTGCGACCCAGTGCCAGTTCGGCAGACAGGGTGTTGGCGTAGATTTGTTTGTCGGTTTTGAGCTGGTCCATCTGCACCTGCTCAAGGATGCTCGCGGCGCGGCTCGGGTTGTTCTGGCGCGCTGCCAGATCGGCCGCCGTCAGTTTCAGCAACGCTGCCTGATCCGGCGACTTCGCCGCAGCGGCTTGTTCGAGCAGTTGTTCGATGCTGGCATCGGGGGAGCGAGGCAATTCGCCAAGGCTGGAGGAGGGCGAACCGGCACAGGCAGCCAGAAGGGCAGCCAGGCAGAGGGCAGAGAACAGCCGCAGGCAAGCGATCATGTGTATGTTCCTGATACTCGAGCAAATTAGCGTGGAAGTGTACCCAAGCACTGGCCGGGGCGCGACGTTGAAGGCGTTAAAGCGGCGATATGGGTCGTCTCCGGGCGTGTCAGCCAGGCTGAAACGTCTTTCGCGGGGTCGCTGCCCTGATGCTGGCACTCGAACTGCGTTTTCAGGTCTCACGGGGTGCGGCGTCCTGTTTTGTGCGCCGCAGCCTGTACAATGCAGGCTTTTACACAACATGAGGTGTGCGCTTTGACTGCTCCGGGTGTTTCGAATTCCACTACAGGCGCGCTTTATGTGGTGGCCACGCCGATCGGCAACCTGGATGACATGAGCGCCCGTGCCTTAAAGGTGCTGCGCGATGTTTCGCTGATTGCCGCAGAAGATACCCGGCACTCGTTACGGCTGATGCAGCACTTTGGCATTCCGACGCCGTTGGCGGCCTGTCATGAGCACAACGAGCGCGAGGAGGGCAGCCGCTTTATTACGCGTCTGCTGGCGGGCGACAACGTTGCGTTGATTTCCGATGCCGGCACGCCACTGATTTCCGATCCTGGCTACCATCTGGTGCGTCAGGCCCGGGCAGCCGGTATTCAAGTGATCCCGGTCCCGGGCGCCTGTGCCTTGATCGCGGCGTTGTCTGCGGCAGGGTTGCCGTCAGACCGCTTTATCTTCGAAGGCTTCTTGCCCGCCAAGTCAGTGGGTCGCAAAGCGCGGCTGGAACTCGTCAAAGAAGAACCGCGCACGCTGATCTTCTATGAAGCGCCCCATCGCATTCTCGAATGCCTTCAGGACATGGAGGAAATCTTCGGTCCGGACCGTCCCGCCTTGCTCGGGCGAGAGTTGACGAAAACGTTCGAAACCCTCAAAGGACTGCCGCTGTCCGAACTGCGTGCCTTCGTTGAGGGCGACAGTAATCAGCAACGGGGCGAGTGCGTTGTGCTGGTGGCAGGTTGGAGCGAACCCGAAGGCGAGGATGTGATTGGCGCCGAAGCGCGGCGGGTGCTGGATCTGCTACTGGCGGAAATGCCGCTCAAGCGTGCAGCTGCGCTGGCAGCAGAGATCACCGGCGTACGCAAAAACCTGCTTTATCAGGTGGCGCTGGATAAACAGAAAAGCGTGTGACGGGATGTCGCGGGCAGCGCTGCAAATGGCGCGAGAGCCGATTAAAGCTTGTTCTTGAGCCGTCCTCCCATTAACCTTGGCGGCGGAGAGTCGATTGGACAGTCGCTGCCTTTCATTGTTCTGCAATGAAGGGGGGAGGAAAGTCCGGGCTCCATAGGGCGGAGTGCCAGGTAACGCCTGGGGGGCGCGAGCCTACGGAAAGTGCCACAGAAAATAACCGCCTAAGCACTTCGGTGCCGGTAAGGGTGAAAAGGTGCGGTAAGAGCGCACCGCACGGCTGGCAACAGTTCGTGGCTAGGTAAACCCCACTCGGAGCAAGACCAAATAGGGTTCCAAGGCGTGGCCCGCGCTGGAACCGGGTAGGTTGCTAAAGATGTCCAGTGATGGCCATCGTAGAGGAATGACTGTCCTCGACAGAACCCGGCTTACAGATCGACTCTCCACCTCCTTTTCTCCCCCTCGTTTGTACGATTTATCCCCTCCGGTAATACCAAAAAAATCTTAAACCTCACAAATCACTTTAACTTCGAACGCCATCCGTTTGTTCGTCCTAGGAAATATCCGTAGGACCGATCCGAAATCCGCCACATCTCCTTCGTAAGTGCTCCTAAATATCCGTCCTATAAGGGTTTTCCTCGTGAAGTCGCCTTGACGGTGTGGTGGGCGCATTCCTATAGTGTGCGCGAGTGGCGGAAAGTGGCGTGAAGTGGGTTTTTTAGGCTCGAAAAGATAATATTTGGAGATCGCGCCGTGTTCCGTGGTGCAAACGCAATCAATCTCGACGCAAAGGGCCGTCTCGCTATGCCGAGCCGGTACCGTGACGAGTTGGATTCGCGTAGCGCAGGGCAACTGATCGTCACCATTGATACCGTCGACCCGTGCTTGTGCATCTATCCGCTTCCCGAGTGGGAGCTGATCGAGGCCAAGCTGCGTGAGCTCGCCACCTTCCGTGAAGAAAACCGTCGTCTGCAGCGGCTGTTGATCGGGAACGCGGTGGATCTGGAGCTGGACGGCAGCGGGCGTTTCCTGGTGCCGCCACGTTTGCGTGAATACGCCAAGCTCGATAAGCGAGTGATGCTGGTAGGCCAGCTCAACAAGTTTCAACTGTGGGATGAGGACGCCTGGAACGCACTTGCTGATGCGGACCTTGCGGCCATTCAAAAACCGGGCGCTATGCCTGATGAACTGCGTGATTTGATTCTGTGACTACGAATAGCGGCTTTACCCACATCACCGTACTGCTCGAAGAAGCCGTCGAGGCTCTCGCGGTGCGCGCCGATGGCTGCTATCTGGATGGCACCTTTGGGCGCGGCGGACATAGCCGCCTCATATTGCAGAACCTGGGGCCGGAGGGGCGGCTTCTCGGATTCGATAAAGATCCCCAGGCGATTGCCACCGGGCAAACGCTGGCGGCCGAAGACGGCCGCTTTGTCATTGTGCAGCGCAGCTTTGCCGAGCTGGGCGCCGAAGCTCAAGCACGCGGGTTGGCGGGCAAGGTCAGCGGCATCCTTCTGGATCTCGGTGTGTCGTCGCCACAACTGGACGACCCTGAGCGCGGCTTCAGCTTCATGAACGATGGCCCCCTCGACATGCGCATGGACCCGTCCCGCGGCGTCAGCGCAGCCGAGTTCGTCAATACGGCGCCCGCCGAAGAAATCGCCCGCGTTTTCAAAGAATACGGCGAAGAACGTTTCTCCCGCCGCATGGCAGGTGCCGTCGTGGCCCGTCGCGAGACTCAGCCGTTCGAGCGCACTGGCGATCTGGCCGAAGTGCTGAAAGTCGCCAACCCGGCGTGGGAAAAGGGCAAGAACCCTGCGACCCGCGCGTTCCAGGGCCTGCGCATCCACGTCAACAACGAACTGGGCGATCTGGAAGCAGGGCTCGATGCTGCGCTGGAAGCCCTTGAAGTGGGCGGCCGTCTGGTGGTCATCAGCTTCCACTCCCTGGAAGACCGCATCGTCAAATTGTTCATGCGCAAGCTGGTCAAGGGCGAAGCTGACAACCTGCCGCGCAACCTGCCGATCCGTCATCAGGCGTTCGAGCCACGTATCAAGCTGGTCGGCAAGGCGCAATTCGCGTCCGACGATGAAACCCGCGCCAACCCGCGTTCGCGCAGCGCCGTCATGCGCGTCGCGGAGAAACTCCGATGAGCCGCGGTTTCTTCAAGCCCCTGCCGGGCGGCAGCTTCTTCATGCTGATGCTGTTTATCGCTGTGCTGGTGTCGGCCATCGGTGTGGCGTACAGCGCGCACTGGAACCGTCAGCTGCTCAACTCCCTGTACGGTGAACTCAGCGTGCGCGACAAGGCGCAGGCCGAGTGGGGTCGTCTGATTCTTGAGCAAAGCACCTGGACTGCCCACAGCCGTATCGAGGCCCTGGCCACCGATCAGCTGAAAATGCGCATTCCGAACGCCGCCGATATCCGGATGGTGTCGCCATGATGAAACTCGAAGGGGCGCTCTACCCGTGGCGGTTCCGTGTCGTGGTCGGCCTGCTGTCGGTCATGGTCATCGCGATCTGCTACCGCATCGTCGACCTGCAAGTCATCGACCACCGCTTCCTTATCGAACAGGGTGATGCGCGCAGCCTGCGTACCGTTTCAATTCCTGCCCACCGTGGTTTGATCACTGACCGCAACGGTGAGCCCCTTGCTGTCAGTACGCCGGTCACCACCATCTGGGCCAACCCGTCCGAAATGCAGGCCGACAAGACCAAGTGGGTCCAGCTTGCACAAGCGTTGGGGCAGGACCCCAAGGCGCTGACGGATCGCCTCAATGAGCAGGCGAGCAAAGAATTCATCTATCTGGTCCGTGGCCTGACCCCGGAGCAGGGTCAGTCGGTACTCGATCTGAAAGTCCCGGGCGTTTACGGCAAGGAAGAATTCCGCCGTTTCTACCCGGCGGGCGATGTCACCGCGCACATGGTCGGCTTTACCGACCTCGATGATCACGGCCGTGAAGGCGTAGAGCTGGCCTATGAAGACTGGCTGGCGGGTGTCCCCGGCAAGCGGCAGGTCATCAAGGACCGGCGCGGCAGGATGATCAAAGACCTGCAAGTGAAGAAAAACGCCAAGGCCGGCAAGACCTTGGCTTTGTCTATTGATCTGCGCCTGCAATACCTGGCAACCCGCGAGCTGCGTAACGCCATTCAGGAGAACGACGCCAAGGCCGGCAGCCTGGTGATCATGGACGTGAAAACCGGCGAAGTACTGGCGATGGTCAATCAGCCGACCTACAACCCGAACAACCGTCGCACCATGGTGCCGGCCGCGATGCGTAACCGCGCAATCATCGACGTGTTCGAGCCCGGTTCGACCATGAAGCCGATCTCCATGACCGCGGCGCTGGAAAGCGGCCGCTGGAAACCGAGCGACAAGGTCGAGGTGTATCCGGGTACGTTGCAGATCGGTAAATACACCATCCGTGACGTGACCAAAACCGAAGGACCGATCCTCGACCTGACCGGCATCCTGATCAACTCCAGTAACGTCGGCATGAGTAAAGTGGCGTTTGACGTGGGTGGCGAAGCGATTTTCCATGCCATGCAGCGTGTGGGACTGGGCCAATACACCGGCCTCGGCTTCCCGGGCGAGCGCGTTGGCAACCTGCCGAACTACCGCGAGTGGCGCAAGGCTGAAACCGCTACGCTTTCATACGGCTACGGCCTGTCGGTCACGGCGCTGCAGTTGGTGCACGCCTACGCGGCACTGGCCAACAACGGCAAGATTGTGCCGCTGACCATTCTCAAAACTGATAATCCAGCCGAGTCGGTTCAGGCCATTCCGGAAGCGACGGCCAAGACCGTGCAGGGCATGTTGCAGCAAGTGATCGAAGACCCGCGCGGCGTTTACCGTGCGCGCGTTCCGTCGTATCACGTGGCAGGCAAGTCCGGTACCGCGCGGAAGACGTCCGTGGGCACCAAGGGTTACGCCGAAAACTCCTACCGTTCGCTGTTCGCCGGCTTCGGCCCGATGAGCAACCCGCGTTACGCGGTCGTTGTGGTCATCGATGAGCCGAGCAAGGGCGGTTACTTCGGCGGTCTGGTTTCCGCGCCTGTATTCAGCAAGGTGATGTCGGGCACGTTGCGCTTGATGAACGTGCGTCCGGACAACCTCGCGCCGGTTCCGCCTGAGCAACAAGCTAACGCTGTGCCCGCCGTCGCTCCAGTCAAGGGAGGGCGTGGCTGATGTCTTTGAATTTGAGCAAGCTGTTTGCCCAGTGCAACCGCGATCTGCTGATTCGCGAACTGACCCTGGACAGCCGCAAGGTGCGTCCGGGCGATCTGTTTCTGGCGATTCCGGGCCTCAAGGTCGATGGCCGTGAGCACATTACCGACGCCATTGCACACGGCGCAGCGGCCATCGCTTATGAAGCTGAAGGCGCCAAGGTGCTGCCGATCACCGACATCCCGATGATGCCGGTCAAGGGCCTGGCGGCACAGTTGTCCGACCTCGCCGGGCGCTTTTATGGCGACCCGAGCCGCAACCTGAACCTGATCGGCGTGACCGGCACCAACGGCAAAACCAGCGTGACTCAGTTGGTGGCGCAGGCGCTGGACACCCTCGGGCAGCACTGCGGCATCATCGGCACGCTGGGCACCGGCTTCTATAGCGAGCTGAAAAGCGGCATTCACACCACGCCGGATCCGATCTCCGTGCAATCGACCCTCTATGACCTGAAAAGGGCCGGGGCCAAAGCGGTTGCCATGGAAGTCTCGTCCCATGGGCTGGATCAGGGCCGGGTGACCGCGCTGGCGTTCGACGTGGCGGTGATGACCAATCTGTCCCGTGACCATCTCGATTACCACGGCACCATGGAAGCCTACGCGGCCGCCAAGGCCAAGCTGTTCGCCTGGAATGACCTGCGTTGCCGTGTGGTCAATCTCGACGACGCCTTTGGGCGCGAGCTTGCGGCTGCGCCCCATGCGTCGCGTCTGATCACTTACAGCCAGGAAGACAGCAGCGCTTATCTGTTCTGCCGCGATGCGCATTTCGATGACGACGGCGTACGCGCGACCTTGCTGACGCCCCAGGGCAGTCATGTCTTGCGCAGCAGCTTGCTGGGCCGTTTCAACCTGAGCAATGTGCTGGCCGCAGTCGGCGCGTTGATGGGTCTCGATTATCCGCTGGACGACATCTTGAAGGTGCTGCCAACGCTGGAAGGCCCTGCCGGCCGGATGCAGCGTCTGGGCGGTGGCTCGCGTCCACTGGTGGTGGTCGATTACGCCCACACCCCTGATGCGCTGGAAAAAGTGCTTGCCGCTTTGCGCCCCCACGCAAAAGGTCAACTGACCTGCCTGTTCGGCTGCGGCGGCGATCGCGATCGTGGCAAGCGTCCGCTGATGGCCGAAGTGGTCGAGCGTCTGGCCGACAAAGTGGTGGTCACCGACGACAACCCGCGCAGCGAAGACCCGGCCCATATTTTCGATGACATCCGTGCTGGGTTCGTCTTGGCGAAAGCAGTCGATTTCGTTGCCGGGCGCGGTCAGGCCATCGCGCAGATCATCGCCCAGGCGTCCGCTGCCGATGTGATCGTGCTGGCCGGCAAGGGCCACGAGGATTACCAGGAAATCAACGGACAGCGTCAGGCATTTTCCGATCTCGAAGAAGCCACTAAAGCGCTCGACGCCTGGGAGGCCGCACATGCTTAAGCCGCTCTCGTTCAGCGAATTGCTTGTGCCGCTCGACGCGCGTCGTGTGGGCCATGACTGCAGTTTCTCCGGTGTCAGCATCGACAGCCGCGGGATCACGCCCGGCCAGTTGTTCGTGGCGCTGACCGGCCCGCGGTTTGACGGTCACGACTACCTTGATCAAGTCGCCGCCAAAGGCGCAGTCGGCGCATTGGTTGAGCGCGAGATCCCGGGCAGTTCGTTGCCGCAGTTGATCGTCACCGACACCCGCAAAGCCCTGGCGCAACTGGGCGCGCTGAACCGCAATGCGTTTATGGACAAGCCGGTCGCTGCGATCACCGGTTCCAGCGGCAAGACCACTGTGAAAGAAATGCTCGCGAGCATTCTGCGCACGCGCGGTCCTGTGCTTGCGACGCGCGGCAATCTGAACAACGAATTGGGCGTCCCGTTGACGCTGCTTGAGCTGGCGCCGGAATTCGATGCCGCTGTGATTGAACTGGGCGCGTCCCGTGTGGGCGAGATCGCTTTCACCGTCAGCCTGACCAAGCCCCACGTCTGTGTCCTGACCAACGCCGGGACTGCCCACGTGGGCGAGTTCGGCGGTCCGGAAAAGATCGTCGAAGCCAAGGGCGAGATCATCGAAGGCCTGGACGCTCGCGGTATCGCGGTATTGAACCTCGACGACAAGGCATTCGATATCTGGGTGGCCCGCGCCGGCGCACGCAAAGTCTTGAGCTTCGCGCTCAGCAACAGCCGCGCCGACTTCCACGCCACCGACCTGGGCATCGACGCGCGCGGTTGCCCGGCGTTCACGCTGAACACCCCGGCCGGCTCCGCGCCGGTGCAATTGAATCTGTTGGGCACGCATAACGTTGCCAACGCATTGGCCGCCGCTGCTGCTGCCCATGCGCTGGGCGTGTCGCTCGCGGGCATCGTTGCCGGGCTCAACGACGTTCAGCCGGTCAAGGGTCGCACTGTGGCGCAACTGGCGCCGAACGGCATGCGCGTCATTGATGACACCTACAACGCCAACCCCACGTCCGTGGCGGCCGCGACCGACATTCTCACCGGGTTCCCGGGCCGCAAGGTGCTGGTGCTGGGCGATATCGGCGAGTTGGGCGCCTGGGCGGAGCAGGGCCATCGCGACGTCGGCGCATACGCAGTCGGCAAGGTCGACGCGCTGTATGCCGTCGGTCCGTTGATGGCCCATGCGGTCAGGGCTTTCGGGCAGGATGCCCGCCATTTTGAAACTCAGGCCGAGCTGATCGAAGCGCTCGGCGCCGAGCACGATAAAAACACCACCATTTTGATTAAAGGTTCACGCAGCGCTGCGATGGAAAACGTCGTAGCGGCCTTATGCGGAACACGCCTGGAGAAACATTAATGCTGCTGCTGCTGGCCGAGTATCTGCAACAGTTCTACAAAGGCTTCGCGGTCTTTCAGTACCTGACCCTGCGCGGGATCCTTGGCGTGCTCACTGCACTGTCACTTTCCCTGTGCCTGGGCCCGTGGATGATCCGCGCCCTGCAGAGCAAGCAGATCGGTCAATCCGTGCGTAACGACGGACCCCAATCGCACCTCTCCAAGTCCGGCACGCCGACCATGGGTGGCGCGCTGATTCTGTCTGCAATCGGCATCGCCACGTTGTTGTGGGCTGATCTGAGCAACCGTTACGTCTGGGTCGTGCTGATCGTCACGCTGCTGTTTGGCGCCATCGGTTGGGTCGACGACTACCGCAAGGTGATCGAAAAGAACTCGCGCGGTCTTCCGAGCCGCTGGAAATACTTCTGGCAGTCGGTGTTCGGTCTGGGCGCGGCGATCTTCCTTTATATGACGGCGCAATCTCCGGTTGAAACCACACTGCTGATTCCGATGCTCAAAGACTTCAGCATCCCGCTGGGCATCGGCTTCGTCGTGCTGACCTACTTCGTGATCGTCGGCTCCAGCAACGCGGTTAACCTCACCGATGGCCTTGACGGCCTGGCGATCATGCCAACGGTGATGGTTGGCGGCGCGCTGGGGATCTTCTGCTACCTGTCGGGTAACGTGAAGTTCGCGGAATACCTGCTGATTCCTTACGTGCCGGGCGCGGGCGAATTGATTGTGTTCTGTGGCGCGCTGATCGGTGCGGGTCTGGGCTTCCTCTGGTTCAACACCTATCCGGCTCAGGTCTTTATGGGCGACGTCGGTGCACTGGCACTGGGCGCGGCATTGGGCACCATCGCGGTGATCGTCCGTCAGGAAATTGTCCTGTTCATCATGGGCGGCGTCTTCGTCATGGAAACCCTGTCAGTCGTCATTCAGGTCGCATCCTTTAAATTGACCGGCCGCCGCGTTTTCCGCATGGCGCCCATCCATCACCACTTTGAACTCAAGGGCTGGCCCGAGCCGCGCGTGATTGTCCGTTTCTGGATCATCACCGTGATTCTGGTGTTGGTCGGCCTTGCCACGTTGAAACTGAGGTAGAACGAGTGTCACTGATCGCTTCTGACCACTTCCGCATCGTTGTCGGCCTCGGCAAGAGCGGCATGTCCCTGGTTCGCTTCCTGGCGAACCGGGGTGTGTCGTTTGCTGTCGCCGATACGCGGGAGCATCCGCCAGAACTCGCGACCTTGCGCCGTGACTACCCGCAGGTCGAAGTGCGCTGTGGTGAGCTGGACGTTGAATTCCTGTGCCGCGCCGACGAGCTGTATGTCAGCCCTGGCCTGGCGTTGGCGACCCCGGCGCTGCAGCAAGCGGCCATGCGCGGCGTGAAGTTGTCCGGCGATATCGAGCTCTTTGCCCGCAACGCCAAGGCGCCCATCGTGGCCATCAGCGGGTCGAACGCGAAGAGCACGGTCACCACGCTGGTGGGCGAGATGGCTGCGGCAGCGGGCAAGCGTGTCGCGGTCGGCGGCAATCTCGGCACGCCGGCGCTGGATCTGCTCAGCGACGACGTCGAGCTGTATGTCATGGAGCTGTCGAGCTTCCAGCTGGAAACCACCGATCAACTCGGCGCCGAAGTGGCGACCGTGCTGAACATCAGCGAAGACCACATGGATCGCTACGCCGGGCTGCCGGCTTATCACTTGGCCAAGCACCGGATTTTCCGCGGCGCGCGGCAGGTGGTGGTCAATCGTCAGGACGCGCTGACCCGCCCGTTGATCGGCGAAGGCGTGCCGTGCTGGACCTTCGGCTTGAACAAGCCCGACAGGAACGGTTTCGGCTTGCGCGAAGAGAACGGCGAGAAGTATCTGGCCTTCCAGTTCGACAACCTGATGCCGGTCCGCGAGCTGAAAATCCGTGGCGGCCACAATCAGGCCAACGCCCTGGCCGCACTGGCGCTGGGTCATGCGGTGGGTCTGCCGTTTGACGCCATGCTTGCCAGCCTCAAGACATTTGCCGGTCTGGTTCATCGCTGCCAGTGGCTGCGTGAGCTCAACGGCGTGAATTACTACGACGACTCCAAAGCGACCAACGTCGGTGCTGCACTGGCAGCGATCGAAGGCTTGGGCGCCGACATCGACGGCAAGCTGGTGCTGATTGCCGGCGGCGACGGCAAGGGCGCGGATTTCACTCCGTTGAAAGCCCCGGTTGCCGCCCATTGCCGCGCCGTTGTCCTGCTGGGCCGCGATGCGGATTTGCTCGCCGCAACCTTCGGCGAATCGGTGCCTCTGGTACGCGTCACTACATTGGAAGAAGCCGTGCAACGTGCTGCTGATATCGCGCAGGAAGGGGACGCCGTATTGCTGTCGCCTGCTTGCGCAAGCCTGGACATGTTCAAGAATTTCGAAGAGCGCGGACAACTGTTCGCCCGGGCCGTGGGGGACTTGTCATGATTTTTGGCGTGATCAAGCCGTACCCGTCGCCGATCATCAGCGGCCGTGGCGTTGACGTCGATTTCCCGATGCTCGCCGGTTGCCTCGCGTTGCTGGGCCTGGGCCTGGTGATGATCACTTCCGCGTCGTCGGAAGTGGCCGCCGTTCAGTCGGGCAACGCGCTGTACATGATGACCCGTCACTTGATCTATCTGGTGCTCGGCCTCGTCGCTTGCGTCGCGACCATGATGGTGCCCGTCGCCACTTGGCAGCGTCTCGGCTGGCTGATGCTGATCGGTGCATTCGGCCTGTTGATCGCGGTGATCGTGCCCGGCATCGGGCGTGAGGTGAACGGTTCGATGCGCTGGATCGGCTTCGGCATGTTCAACGTGCAGCCGTCGGAAATCGCCAAAGTTTTCGTGGTGATTTTCCTCGCCGGTTACTTGATTCGACGCCAGCAGGAAGTGCGCGAGAGCTGGATGGGCTTCTTCAAGCCGTTCATCGTCTTGCTGCCGATGGCTGGCCTGCTGCTGATGGAGCCGGACTTCGGCGCCACGGTCGTGATGATGGGCGCGGCGGCGGCGATGCTGTTCCTCGGCGGCGTTGGCCTGTTCCGTTTCAGTTTGATGGTGGCCCTGGCGGTTGCCGCAGTGTTCGTTCTGGTTCAGGCCCAGCCGTACCGGATGGCGCGTCTGATTACCTTCACCGACCCGTGGTCCGATCAATTCGGTTCCGGCTACCAGCTGACCCAGGCGCTGATCGCCTTCGGTCGCGGCGAATGGTTCGGCGTCGGCCTTGGCAACAGTGTCCAGAAGCAGTTCTACCTGCCGGAAGCCCACACCGACTTCGTGTTCTCGGTACTGGCCGAAGAGCTGGGCGTCGTGGGTTCACTGGCTACGGTCGGGCTGTTCGTGTTCGTCAGTATCCGCGCCATGTACATCGGCATGTGGGCCGAGCGCGCCAAGCAGTTCTTCGCCGCGTACACCGCCTACGGCCTGGCCTTTCTGTGGATTGGTCAGTTCCTGATCAACATCGGCGTGAACGTCGGTTTGCTGCCGACCAAGGGTCTGACCCTGCCATTCCTCAGCTACGGTGGCAGTTCGTTGATCATCTGCTGCGCGAGTCTGGGGCTGTTGCTGCGCATCGAATGGGAATCGCGCAACAACATGGGCAGCGAAGAAGCCGAGTTCCAGGAGAGCGACTTTGCCGAGGAGCCGACCCATGGCCGCCGGTAACGTGTTGATCATGGCAGGCGGCACCGGCGGACACGTGTTCCCGGCGCTGGCGTGCGCCCGTGAGTTCCAGGCCCGCGGTTACACCGTGCATTGGCTGGGAACGCCGCGCGGCATCGAGAACGAGCTGGTGCCCGCAGCAGGCCTGAAGCTGCACCTGATCAACGTCACCGGTCTGCGTGGCAAGGGTCGGCTGTCGTTGCTCAAGGCGCCGTTCATGTTGATCAAAGCGTTGTTGCAGGCGCGCAAGGTGGTGGGTGAGTTGAAGCCGGTCTGCGTCGTCGGCTTCGGTGGCTACGTGACAGGCCCAGGTGGTCTGGCGGCGAAGCTGGCTGGCGTGCCGCTGATCATCCATGAGCAGAACGCGGTGGCGGGCACGGCCAATCGCAGCCTGGCGTCCTTCGCCGCGCGGGTCTGTGAAGCGTTCCCGCAGACATTCGCCGCATCGGCCAAGCGTCGCACCACCGGTAACCCGGTGCGTGCCGAGCTGTTTTTCGAGACGCCGCGCCAGACGCTGATCGGTCGCCGGCCTCGTTTGCTGGTGCTGGGCGGAAGCCTGGGCGCCGAGCCGTTGAACAAATTGCTGCCGGAAGCCCTGGCGCAAGTGCCTGCCGACATCCGCCCTGAAGTGTTTCATCAGGCCGGCAAGCACCACGATGAAGTGACCGCCGAGCGTTACCGCGCCGCCGGCGTCGAGGCGCAGGTCGCCCCGTTCATCAAAGACATGGCCCAAGCCTATGGCTGGGCGGATCTGGTGGTCTGCCGCGCAGGTGCGTTGACCGTCAGTGAACTGGCTGCTGCCGGACTGCCGTCATTGCTGGTGCCTTTGCCCCACGCGATCGACGATCACCAGTCGCGCAACGCCGAATATCTGGCTCGCGAGGGCGCTGCCTTCGTCATGCCGCAAGCGACAACTGGCGCCGCCGAGATGGCCGCTCGCCTGAAAGAGGTTTTGATGCAACCCGAACAATTGAACCGCATGGCCGTCACGGCTCGCCAACTGGCCAAGCCTGACGCCACCAACACCGTCGTCGATATCTGCCTGGAGGTGGCCCATGGTTGAGAATCAACGCGCCATGCCCCAGCCGGAAATGCGCCGCATCCGTCGTATCCACTTCGTGGGCATCGGCGGCGTGGGGATGTGCGGTATCGCTGAAGTGTTGCTGAACCTGGGCTACGACGTGTCGGGTTCGGACCTCAAGACCTCGGCAGTGACCGAGCGTCTGGAATCCTTCGGTGCGCAGATTTTCATCGGCCACCGGGCAGAAAACGCTGCTCCCGCTGATGTGCTGGTCGTCTCCAGCGCTGTGAACACGTCCAACCCGGAAGTGGCGACCGCCCTTGAGCGTCGTATTCCAGTCGTGCCACGCGCTGAAATGCTGGCCGAGTTGATGCGCTATCGCCACGGCATCGCTGTCGCCGGTACACACGGCAAAACCACGACCACCAGCCTGATCGCTTCGGTATTCGCAGCCGGGGGCCTTGATCCGACGTTCGTCATTGGCGGTCGCCTGAATGCCGCCGGCACCAACGCACAGTTGGGTACGAGCCGTTACCTGATCGCCGAAGCCGACGAGAGCGACGCGAGTTTCCTGCACCTTCAGCCCATGGTGGCTGTGGTCACGAATATCGACGCCGATCACATGGCGACCTACGAAGGTGACTTCAACAAGTTAAAGAAAACCTTCGTTGAGTTCCTGCACAACCTGCCGTTCTACGGGCTGGCAGTGGTGTGCATCGATGATCCGGTGGTGCGCGACATTCTGCCGTCGGTCAAGCGTCCGACCATGACTTATGGTTTCAACGAAGCGGCCGACGTACGCGCGATTAACGTGCGTCAGGAAGGCATGCAAACGTACTTCACCGTGCTGCGTCGCGACCGTGAGCCCCTTGATGTGTCGGTGAACATGCCGGGCAATCACAACGTGCTCAATTCGCTGGCGACCATTGCTATCGCCACCGACGAAGGCATTACCGATGAGGCCATCGTGCAGGGGCTTTCGGGCTTCCAGGGTGTGGGTCGACGTTTCCAGGTATACGGTGAGCTGCCGGTCGAAGGCGGCAGTGTGATGCTGGTCGACGATTACGGCCACCACCCGACCGAAGTGGCTGCCGTCATCAAAGCTGTGCGCGGCGGCTGGCCCGATCGCCGTCTGGTCATGGTTTACCAACCGCACCGTTACAGCCGCACCCGCGATCTGTACGACGATTTCGTGCAGGTCCTCAACGACGCCAACGTGCTGCTGCTGATGGAAGTCTATCCCGCCGGCGAAGAACCGATCCCGGGCGCCGACAGCCGTCAGATGGCCCACAGTATTCGCCAGCGCGGTCAGCTTGATCCGATCTACATCGAGCGTGGTGTCGAACTGGCTCCGCTGGTCAAACCGCTGCTGCGCGCCGGCGACATTCTGCTGTGCCAGGGCGCTGGCGACATCGCCGGGCTCGCACCGCAATTGCTGAAAAGCCCGCTGTTTACCGGCGCCATCGTGGCCTCAACCGAAGGTAAGCTGAAATGACAGCCGCCCTGCAGTCCGCCCTGTTCTCGACGCTGGAGCCGAAACGCTTCGGCCGCGTCGCCGTGCTGTTCGGCGGCAAGAGCGCGGAGCGGGAGGTTTCCCTGAAATCCGGCAGTGCGGTGCTTGAAGCGCTACAAAGCGCAGGCGTCGACGCGTTCGGTATCGACGTGGGTGAGGATTTCCTGCAACGGCTGGTCAGCGAAAAGATCGACCGCGCGTTCATCGTGTTGCACGGTCGCGGTGGCGAAGACGGCACCATGCAGGGTCTGCTGGAGTGCTTGGAAATCCCCTACACCGGCAGCGGCGTACTCGCGTCCGCGCTGGCGATGGACAAGCTGCGCACCAAGCAGGTCTGGCAGAGTCTGGGGTTGCCGACGCCCCGCCATGCCGTGCTGAGCAGCGAGGCAGATTGTATTTCTGCAGCAACGGAACTGGGCTTTCCTTTGATCGTCAAACCCGCCCATGAAGGTTCCAGTATCGGTATGGCCAAGGTGACCGGCGTCGACGAATTGATCGCCGCCTGGAACGCCGCCCGTACCTACGATTCGCAAGTGTTGGTCGAGCAATGGATTGAAGGTCCGGAGTTCACCATCGCTTCTCTGCGTGGGCAGGTATTGCCTCCCATCGGTCTGGGTACTCCCCACAGTTTTTACGATTACGACGCCAAATACCTGGCTTCCGATACCCAGTACCGGATGCCTTGCGGCCTCGATGCAGCCAAAGAAGATGAACTCAAGGCACTCACGGCGCGGGCGTGTGAAGCGGTCGGCATTGCCGGCTGGGCGCGCACCGACGTCATGCAGGACGCCGATGGCAAATTCTGGCTGCTGGAAGTGAACACCGTTCCCGGCATGACCGACCACAGCCTTGTGCCCATGGCTGCGCGCGCGGCCGGGCTCGATTTCCAACAGTTGGTGTTAGCGATTCTGGCCGACAGCGTCCAGGTGCGAGGGTAAATCATGCACGGCGCAACGGTTCGTCATCAGCAATCCGCTACCGGCCGCAACAAGCCGGTGCCGCGGGGTGCCAGCCGCATGGTGGCCAAGGAGCCCATGTCGTCGCGCATGTCGCGACCGAACTTCGGTTTCCTGCGCAGCCTGATGTGGCCGGTGCTGTTGGTTGTGTTCGGTTTTGGTACGTACGAAGCCGCCCAGCGTCTGCTGCCTTACGCCGACCGGCCGATCTCGCGAATCAACGTGCAGGGCGACTTGAGCTACATCAGTCAGCAAGCCGTGCAGCAGCGGATCGCGCCGTTCGTGGCGACCAGCTTCTTCAACATCGATTTGGCCGGCATGCGCACCGAGCTTGAGCAAATGCCGTGGATCGCCCACGCCGAGGTCCGCCGCGTCTGGCCGGATCAGGTGGTGATCCGTCTGGAAGAACAATTACCGGTTGCGCGCTGGGGCGATCAATCCCTGCTGAACAACCAGGGCCAGGCATTCACCCCGCGTGAACTGGCCAATTACGAACACCTTCCGCAGTTGTTCGGGCCACAGCGGGCTCAACAGCAGGTGATGCAGCAGTACCAAGTACTGAGTCAGATGTTGCGCCCGCTGGGGTTCTCCATCGCTCGCCTGGAACTGCGTGAGCGAGGCAGCTGGTTTCTGACCACCGGCGCAGGCAGTGCAGGCCCAGGCCTGGAGCTGCTGCTGGGACGAGGCAATCTGCTTGAGAAGATGCGCCGCTTTATCGCCATCTACGACAAGACACTGAAAGACCAGATCACGAACATTGCGCGAGTCGACCTTCGTTACAACAACGGCCTGGCCGTTGGTTGGCGCGAACAGGCAGCAGCGCCAACGACGGACAAACCCGCCGTCGCGAAGAATTGATAAGAGGCAGGACCCATGGCAAACGTGCAAAGCGGCAAAATGATCGTCGGATTGGATATCGGCACCTCCAAAGTGGTGGCGCTGGTAGGCGAAGTCGCGGCTGATGGCACGCTGGAAATCGTCGGTATCGGTACTCACCCGTCCCGCGGCCTGAAGAAGGGCGTAGTGGTGAATATCGAGTCCACCGTGCAATCGATCCAGCGCGCCGTAGAAGAAGCGCAGCTGATGGCCGGTTGCCGGATTCACTCGGCGTTCGTCGGCGTTGCGGGCAATCACATCCGCAGCCTGAACTCCCATGGCATCGTGGCAATTCGCGACCGCGAAGTCAGCTCGGCCGACCTTGAACGCGTGCTCGACGCTGCCCAGGCTGTGGCGATCCCGGCTGACCAGCGCGTGCTGCACACGCTGCCGCAGGACTACGTCATCGATAACCAGGAAGGCGTTCGCGAGCCACTGGGCATGTCGGGCGTGCGTCTTGAAGCCAAGGTTCACGTGGTGACCTGCGCGGTGAATGCTGCGCAGAACATCGAAAAATGCGTGCGCCGCTGTGGCCTTGAAGTCGACGACATCATCCTCGAGCAACTGGCCTCGGCCTACTCGGTGCTGACCGACGACGAGAAAGAGCTGGGCGTGTGCCTGGTAGACATCGGCGGCGGCACCACCGACATCGCGATCTTCACCGAAGGCGCGATCCGTCACACCGCGGTGATCCCGATTGCCGGCGACCAGGTCACCAACGACATCGCCATGGCGCTGCGTACACCGACCCAGTACGCCGAAGAGATCAAGATCCGTTACGCCTGCGCCCTGGCCAAACTGGCCGGCGCCGGTGAAACCATCAAAGTGCCAAGCGTCGGCGACCGTCCGCCCCGTGAACTGTCCCGCCAGGCCCTCGCCGAAGTGGTCGAGCCACGCTATGACGAGCTGTTCACCCTGATTCAGGCCGAACTGCGTCGCAGCGGCTACGAAGACTTGATCCCGGCCGGCATCGTGCTGACCGGTGGCACCTCGAAAATGGAAGGCGCGGTCGAACTGGCCGAAGAGATCTTCCACATGCCGGTCCGCCTTGGCGTGCCGCACAGTGTCAAAGGGCTCGCGGACGTTGTCCGCAACCCGATCTACTCAACCGGCGTCGGCCTGTTGCTGTACGGACTGCAAAAGCAGTCTGACGGCATCTCGCTGTCCGGCCTTTCCGGCTCCGGTAGCAGTTATAGCGATGAACCGAAGGCCCCAGTGTTAGAGCGTCTGAAACGCTGGGTTCAGGGGAATTTCTAAGATTCAAAAAGTGGTAGGCAGGCAACAGGCGACATAAAACTAGAGAACTGAAGGAGAGGGAACATGTTCGAGCTCGTAGACAACATCCCACAAAGCCCGGTAATTAAAGTTATCGGCGTTGGTGGTGGCGGCGGCAACGCAGTCAATCACATGGTCAAAAGCAACATCGAAGGCGTCGAGTTCATCTGCGCCAACACCGATGCTCAGGCCCTTAAAAACATTGGCGCACGTACCATCCTGCAACTGGGTACCGGCGTGACCAAAGGCCTGGGCGCAGGTGCAAATCCTGAAGTCGGCCGTCAGGCTGCACTGGAAGACCGCGAGCGCATCGCTGAAGTGCTGCAAGGCACCAACATGGTCTTCATCACCACTGGCATGGGCGGCGGTACCGGTACCGGTGCTGCGCCGATCATTGCTGAAGTGGCCAAGGAAATGGGCATTCTTACTGTTGCGGTCGTCACTCGTCCGTTCCCGTTCGAAGGCCGCAAGCGCATGCAGATCGCCGATGAAGGCATCCGCGCGCTGTCCGAAAGCGTCGACTCGTTGATCACTATTCCCAACGAGAAGCTGCTGACCATCCTCGGTAAAGACGCCAGCCTGCTGTCGGCTTTCGCCAAGGCTGACGATGTACTGGCCGGTGCCGTTCGCGGTATCTCCGACATCATCAAGCGTCCGGGCATGATCAACGTCGACTTCGCCGACGTCCGCACCGTGATGTCCGAAATGGGCATGGCGATGATGGGCACTGGCTGCGCCAGCGGTCCGAACCGTGCGCGTGAAGCCACCGAAGCGGCGATCCGCAACCCGTTGCTGGAAGACGTGAACCTGCAAGGCGCTCGCGGCATTCTGGTCAACATCACCGCCGGTCCTGACCTGTCTCTGGGTGAGTACTCCGACGTGGGTAGCATCATCGAAGCGTTCGCCTCCGAGCACGCCATGGTCAAGGTCGGTACCGTTATCGATCCGGACATGCGCGACGAGCTGCACGTGACTGTGGTTGCCACTGGCCTGGGTGCAAAAATCGAGAAGCCTGTGAAGGTCATCGACAACACCATGCAGACCGCTCAAGCCGCACCTGCGCAGCAACACGCCGCACGCCAGGAGCTGCCTTCGGTCAACTACCGCGATCTGGACCGTCCAACCGTGATGCGCAATCAGGCACACGCGGGCGCAACAGCCGCCGCGAAGATGAACCCGCAAGACGATCTGGATTATCTGGATATTCCAGCGTTCCTGCGTCGTCAGGCTGATTAATGGGTTCTATCAGGGGTATAAGGGTGATTGGTGTTCAGCAAAGGCGGGGTCTGCTATCATCGCCAGCCTTTGTTGATACTAATTCGCGATACGCGCTGAAGCGGCCAATGCCATGATTAAACAACGCACCCTGAAAAATATTATCCGTGCCACAGGTATCGGCCTGCACTCGGGGGAGAAGGTTTACCTGACCCTCAAACCAGCACCTGTGAACGCTGGCATTGTGTTTTTCCGTACCGACCTTGAGCCGGTGGTCCAGATCAACGCTCACGCGTTGAATGTGGGTGACACCACGCTTTCCACGACGCTGTTCAATGGCGACGTGAAGGTCGATACGGTCGAGCACTTGCTGTCGGCCATGGCCGGTCTTGGCATCGATAACGCCTACGTTGAACTTTCTGCCTCCGAAGTTCCAATCATGGATGGCAGCGCAGGTCCCTTCGTATTCCTGATTCAATCGGCTGGCCTGGAAGAACAGGACGCACCGAAGAAATTCATCCGCATACTTAAAGAAGTGTGCGTAGAAGAAGACGGCAAGTCCGCCAAGTTCTTACCGTTTGAAGGGTTCAAGGTAGGGTTCGAGATCGATTTCGATCACCCTTATCTGAAGAACCGTACGCAAACGGCTTGTGTGGATTTTTCCAGCACTTCGTTCGTTAAAGAAGTGAGCCGTGCGCGGACATTCGGTTTCATGAAAGACATCGAGTATCTGCGTAAACATAACCTTGCTCTGGGCGGCAGCGTTGAAAACGCGATCGTCGTGGACAAGGACGGCGTGTTGAACGAGGACGGTCTTCGTTATGAAGACGAGTTCGTGAAGCACAAGATTCTGGATGCCATCGGTGACCTGTATCTGTTGGGCAACAGTCTGATCGGCGAGTATCAGGGCTTCAAGTCGGGACACGGTCTGAACAATCGTTTGCTTCGTGCGTTGATCGCTCAGGAAGACGCTTGGGAAGTTGTGACCTTCGAAGATGCCAGCACCGCACCGATCTCTTACATGCGCCCCGTTGCGGCGGTGTAAACAGTCTCTTCTTCCTAGTTTTGTTGTTTTCAGGCCACCTTCGGGTGGCCTTTTTTGTGGCTGGTCTATTAGAGAGCGTACATATCCGTTTTTTGTGTTTGCTGAAATTATGGTTCCGCCCTTACGGCGGGTCACTTTTGGCAAGAGCGCCCCAAAAGTAACCAAAAACGCTTTGCTCCTGGTTTGGCCCGACTTCGTCGGGTTCCTTCACTCCGGTCTCGCTCCGTGGGCCCGCGCCGAACGGGCATCCATGCCCTGACGGCGCTCTCGCCGCATCCATGCGGCTCTGCCCACTGCGCGAGACCTCCGCTCAGCCTGCACCCAAGTCGCGTTTGGCGGCGTTTGGACTTCTTGTGCACGAAGATCAAAAGCAGATCAAAGGCTTCCCGGCTGAAGCCGGTCCTACAGTGGAGTCGGCCCTACTGACCGCACGCGGTGTTCATGTAGGACCGGCTTTAGCCGGGAAGGGGCCAGTGCGAACACTGGGATGTTCTAGGCTTATGATCCCCCAGCCTCTTTCGGGGTCGCATGCGCTGCCAGCCGTTCCAGGGCAGCACGCAGTTTCGGGTCGGTGATGCCTTCGGCCGTTGCGGAGATGGTTTCGGCCGCTGCAACCGACAGATCGCGTGTATGCCCCATCTCGGTCCGGTGGGTTCTCGCGGGCTGTACCTTCAGTTGCAGCCGGGTGAGGTTGGCGAATTCCTTGAACGCTACCAGTTGCCGTTGCAAGCGCTTCTGTTGATAGCGCAGTCGGGTGGCCCAGTGGCCGTCGGTGACGATGAGCAGCAGGGTGCCTTCGCGCCAGGAGGCCACGTGGCAGTGCTCGCGCGCGGCGGGTTGCAGCTGGCTTTCCAGCAGCCGCTGCAAGTGCGCGAGGCGTTGGGCGTGGTTGAAGATGGCTTTGAGCGGCCGGGCTTCGCGCAGGAGAACAGCCGGTGCGCGCGCCGGTAGGGGACGAAATGCCATGGTGGGGTGCCTTGTGTTGCCAGGGCGTGATCTTAGCAGAATCGATTGAAGCACCTTTAGGTCAGGCGTTCCGGGTGCAAATGCACGGCGCGATCATGAAAAAACATTAATAAAACTTCTCACCCGCATGGGTTGAAGTCACGGGAAATGACCCTATTGTACTTCTGCCCCGTAACATTGCTGTGCCAGCATCGTGGAATAACGCCACTTTCCTCACCACCATTTCCGGGTAGAATGCTCGTTCGCATGCGGCCATGAGGGCTGCTCGGGCGACTCACGGGGCCGCCCTCCATCCCTATGTGTGGAAGATCCTTTCGATATGTTTGCACCTTTGTTAAAAAAACTTTTCGGAAGCAAGAACGAGCGCGAAGTGAAGCGCATGCTCAAGACGGTACAGGTCGTCAACAGCTTCGAAGAGCAAATGCTCGCCCTCTCGGACGAACAGCTGCGCGCCAAGACCGACGAGTTGAAGGCCCGCATAGCCAAAGGTGAGACCCTCGACCAGCTCTTGCCCGAAGCCTTCGCGGTCTGCCGCGAGGCGGGTAAACGCATCATGGGCATGCGTCACTTCGACGTACAGCTGATCGGCGGCATGACACTGCACGAAGGCATGATCGCCGAGATGCGTACCGGTGAGGGCAAGACCCTCGTCGCGACCCTCGCGGTCTACCTCAACGCACTGTCCGGCAAAGGCGTGCACGTGGTCACGGTGAACGACTACCTGGCCCGTCGTGACGCCAACTGGATGCGCCCACTGTATGAATTCCTCGGTCTGACCGTAGGCGTGGTAACACCTTTCCAGCCGCCGGAAGAGAAGCGCGCCGCCTACGCCTCCGACATCACCTACGGCACCAACAACGAATTCGGTTTCGATTACCTGCGCGACAACATGGCGTTCAGCCTGGAAGACAAATTCCAGCGTGAGCTGAATTTCGCCGTGATCGACGAAGTCGACTCGATCCTTATCGATGAAGCCCGTACACCGCTGATCATCTCCGGCCAGGCCGAAGACAGCTCCAAGCTCTACACCGAAATCAACAAGCTGATCCCCAAGCTCGAGCAGCACATCGAGGAAGTGGAAGGCCAGGTCACCCAGCAGGGCCACTTCTCCATCGACGAGAAGTCCCGTCAGGTCGAGCTGAACGAGTCCGGTCACCAGTTCATCGAAGAGATGCTCACCGAAGTCGGCTTGCTGGCTGAAGGCGAGAGCCTCTATTCCGCGCACAACCTCGGTCTCTTGACCCACGTTTATGCCGGTCTGCGTGCCCACAAGCTGTTCCATCGCAACGTCGAGTACATCGTTCAGGACGGCCAGATCCTGCTGGTCGACGAACACACCGGCCGTACCATGCCGGGTCGTCGTCTGTCCGAAGGCCTGCACCAGGCCATCGAAGCGAAGGAAGGCCTAAACATTCAGGCCGAGAGCCAGACCCTGGCCTCGACCACCTTCCAGAACTACTTCCGTCTCTACAACAAGCTGTCCGGCATGACCGGTACCGCGGACACCGAAGCGTTCGAATTCCACCAGATCTACGCCCTGGCCGTGATGGTCATTCCGCCGAACAAGCCGTTGGCGCGTAAAGACTTCAACGACCTCGTGTACCTGACCGCCGAAGAGAAGTACGCGGCGATCATCACCGACATCAAGGCCTGTCTGGCCGAGCAACGCCCGGTGCTGGTGGGTACGGCGACGATCGAAACCTCCGAGCACATGTCCCGCCTGCTGGTGCAGGAAGGCATCGAGCACAAGGTTCTGAACGCCAAGTTCCACGAAAAAGAAGCTGAAATCATTGCCCAGGCCGGTCGTCCGGGCGCGCTGACCATCGCCACCAACATGGCCGGTCGCGGTACCGACATTCTGCTGGGCGGTAACTGGGAAGTTGAAGTGGCCAGCCTGGAAGACCCGACCCCTGAGCAAATCGCGCAGATCAAGGCCGACTGGCAGAAGCGTCATCAGCAGGTGATTGAAGCGGGTGGTCTGCACGTGATCGCTTCGGAGCGTCACGAATCCCGTCGTATCGACAACCAGCTGCGTGGCCGTGCGGGTCGTCAGGGTGACACCGGTTCGAGCCGCTTCTACCTGTCGCTGGAAGACAGCCTGATGCGGATCTTCGCCTCTGACCGGGTGAAGAACTTCATGAAAGCGCTGGGCATGCAGTCCGGCGAAGCGATCGAGCACCGCATGGTGACCAACGCGATCGAGAAAGCGCAGCGCAAGGTCGAAGGCCGCAACTTCGACATCCGTAAGCAGTTGCTCGAGTTCGACGACGTCTCCAACGAACAGCGCAAAGTGATCTACCACATGCGTAACAGCCTGCTGGCTGCGACCAACATTGGTGACACCATTGCCGAGTTCCGTGAAGAAGTCCTCGACGCCACCATCACCGCGCACATCCCGCCGCAGTCGTTGCCCGAGCAGTGGAATGTCGCGGGTCTGGAAGCCGCGCTGAGCAGCGATTTCGGCGTGAAGCTGCCGGTTCAGCAGTGGCTCGACGAAGACGATCACCTCAACGAAGACACCCTGCGTCCGAAGTTGATGGAAGCCATTCTGGCCGCCTACAACGAGAAAGAAGACCAGGCCAGTGCCGAGGCGCTGCGCACGTTCGAGAAGCAGATTCTCCTGCGCGTGCTGGACGACCTGTGGAAAGACCACCTGTCGACCATGGATCACCTGCGTCACGGTATCCACCTGCGCGGTTACGCTCAGAAGAACCCGAAGCAGGAATACAAGCGCGAGTCGTTTGCCCTGTTCCAGGAGCTGCTCGATTCGATCAAGCGCGACGCCATTCGTGTGCTGTCCCACGTTCAGGTTCGCCGCGAAGATCCGGCCGAGGAAGAGGCACGCCTGCGCCGCGAAGCCGAGGAGCTGGCCCAGCGCATGCAGTTCCAGCACGCCGAAGCACCGGGTCTGGATCAGCCGGACCTGCTCGCCGAAGAGGGTGAGGACGTCGCGGTAGCGGCTGCGGCTGCACTGTCACCGGTTCGCAACGACCAGAAGCTGGGTCGCAACGAATTGTGCTGGTGTGGTTCGGGTAAGAAATTCAAGCACTGCCACGGCCAGATCAGCTGATTCGGCCATCGCGACGAGCTGTAGCTGACCTGTAACATCACGCCGCGACCGGCTTAGCCGTCGCGGCGTTTTTCAATCAATCGAGCCGTGTCGGCGAGGCCGCATGGCGTGACTGTCTTTCAAGGAGCGCACTTCATGGCTGTTGGTCTTGGTCCTTTGCCGACGCTGCACCCGGTTCCCGGTTTTGAACTCGGCATCGCTTCCGCCGGCATCAAGCGCCCGGGGCGCAAAGATGTCGTCGTCATGCGCTGCGCCGAAGGCTCCAGCGTTGCAGGCGTGTTCACGCTCAACGCCTTTTGCGCGGCACCCGTGATCCTCGCCAGGCAGCGCGTGCAAGGCGCGGTGCGCTATTTGCTGACCAACACCGGCAACGCCAACGCCGGCACTGGCGAACCGGGCCTGGCCGCTGCCGAGCGCACCTGCGCCAAGCTGGCCGAGATCACCGGGGTCGATGCCAGCGCCGTGCTGCCGTTTTCCACCGGCGTGATCGGCGAGCCATTGCCCGTCGAGAAGATCGAAGGCGCGCTGCAGGCGGCGCTGGATGATTTGTCCGTCGACAACTGGGCTGCGGCGGCCACCGGCATCATGACCACCGACACGCTGCCGAAGGGTGCGAGCCGTCAGTTCGTGCTGGATGGCGTGACCGTCACTGTGACCGGCATCAGCAAAGGCGCGGGCATGATTCGTCCGAACATGGCGACCATGCTTGGTTATATCGCCACCGACGCCAAGGTGGCGCCGGACGTGCTGCAGGACCTGATTCGTGACGGCGCCAACAAGTCGTTCAACCGCATCACCATCGACGGCGACACGTCGACCAACGACTGCTGCATGCTGATCGCCACCGGCCAGGCCGATTTGCCCGCGGTGACCGAGGCCAAGGGTCCACTGTTCGAAGCGCTGAAAAAAGCCGTCTTCGAGGTCTGCATGGATGTCGCTCAGGCCATCGTCCGTGACGGCGAGGGCGCGACCAAGTTCGTCACCGTTGAAGTCAACGGCGGCGGCAATCATCAGGAATGCCTGGACGTCGGTTACACCGTGGCCCACTCGCCATTGATCAAAACCGCGCTGTTCGCGTCGGACCCGAACTGGGGACGCATCCTGGCGGCCGTGGGTCGCGCAGGCGTGCCGAACCTCGACGTGAGCAAGATCGACGTGTTTCTGGGTGACGTCTGCATCGCCAGCAAGGGCGCCCGCGCCAGCACCTACACTGAAGAGCAAGGCTCGCTGGTGATGGCACAGGAAGAAATCACCATCCGCATCGAGCTGGGCCGTGGCGATTGCAGTGAGACCATCTGGACCACCGACCTGTCGCACGAATACGTGAAAATCAACGCGGAATACCGCACCTGAGTCACGAGCGAGTCCACCGGTTTCAACGGAGCCAAGACATGAGCCTGCATCTGATCATCGGCGACAAACGTTATTCCTCCTGGTCGTTGCGCCCCTGGCTGGCGCTTGCGCTGACCGGCGAGGCGTTCACCGATCAGGTGATTCGCCTGAATCAGGCCGACACCACGCGGCTGATTCTTGAGCATTCGCCGACCGGTAAAGTCCCTGCGCTGAAGTGCGAGCACGGCACTATCGTCGACTCACTGGCGATCTGTGAGTACCTGGCAGAGCGTTTTCCGAATGCAGGGTTGTGGCCGGCGGACGTTGCTGCCCGCGCTCAGGCCCGGTCGGCATGCGCGCAAATGCACAGCGGCTTTGTCGGACTGCGCTCGCGTTTGCCGATGGATTTGCGCCAGGACGAGGCGCTGGAAGTCATTTCGGTCGAAGCTCAGGCAGACATCGACCGCATGGTTGCGCTGTGGCGTGAATGCCGCGCGGTGTCGGGTGTGAGTGAAGGTTTCCTGTTCGGCACGCCGGGCATCGTCGATGCGTTCTTCGCACCGGTCGCCGTGCGCTTTCGTACCTATCACGTCGAGTTGCCCGCAGACGCGGCAGCCTACGTCGAAACGATTTATCAGTGGCCTGAGTTCAAGCGCTGGCAGCAGGCGGGTCTGGAGGAAGGTTGAACGTGAAACGCATCCATGTGGCCGCGGCGGTGATCCGTGGCACCGACGGCAAGATCCTCATCGCACGACGCGCCGACAAACAGCATCAAGGCGGCTTGTGGGAGTTTCCCGGCGGCAAGGTCGAACCTGATGAGTCGGTCGAAGCAGCGCTGTCCCGCGAGCTGCACGAAGAGCTGGGCATCGTCGTGACTGCGGCGCGTCCGCTGATCAAGATCAAGCACGACTACCCGGACAAGCAGGTGTTGCTGGATGTCTGGGAAGTCTCGTCGTTCACCGGCGAGCCCGACGGTGTTGAAGGGCAACCGCTGGCCTGGGTATCGCAGCGGGAGCTGGCCGAGTATGAATTCCCGGCAGCGAATCGGCCGATCGTGGCCGCTGCGCGTTTGCCGGGTGAGTACCTCATCACCCCGGACGATCTGGACACGCCGGAGCTGTTGCGCGGTATACGCACGGCAGTGGCCGGCGGCATCAAGCTGGTTCAGCTGCGTGCGCCGAACATGTACGACCCGAAATACCGTGACGTGGCGGTGGACGCGGTCGGGCTATGCGCGGGCAAGGCGCAGTTGATGCTCAAAGGACCGCGCGAATGGCTTGGTGACTTTCCGGCAGCGGGCTGGCACCTGACCAGCGAACAGCTGCGCAAATACGCCAGCAAGGGCCGTCCGTTTCCCGAAGACCGTTGGCTGGCGGCCTCGTGTCACGACGCCGAAGAGTTGAGTCTGGCCGAGCAGATGGGCGTGGATTTCGTCACGCTCTCGCCCGTGCTGCCAACCCACAGCCATCCAGATGCCCAGCCGCTGGGATGGGAAAAGGCCCGCGAGTTGATCGAGGGCTTCAGCAAGCCGGTTTATCTGCTGGGCGGGGCAGGGCCGACGGATCGCCAGCAAGCATGGGAATGTGGTGCGCAGGGTGTGGCCGGAATTCGCGCGTTCTGGCCGCAGGGCTGACAGCTGTCGAAGTCCGAGCCGCGAGATCTAAGGTTGCTACACCGCAGATTCAGCGGCGAATGGGATCATTGTGGGAGTGAGCTTGCTCGCGAAGAGGTTTGTAAATCCATTAGATCTCTAATGGTTGAAATGCAGTCTTCGCGAGCAAGCTCACTCCTACAGGATTTGCGCTTGCCAGCTGAGTTGCGGTGTGTCAGGACAGCAGCACGTCAGGACAGTAGCCCCTCAGCACCGCAGCACTGTCTCCCAAATCACTGCGGTTTCTTCGCAGGCTCCCACAAAATCTCTGCCACGCCCTCACGTCGGGCAATGATCCGCGCCGCAACAAACAGCAGATCCGACAGCCGATTGATGTACGCCAGCCCGACGCCGGCCAGTGGCTCGACCGCGTTGAGGTGCTGACAACGCCGCTCCGCCGTGCGCGCCAGGCTCCGGCAAACGTGGGCCTGGGCGATCAACGTCGAGCCGCCCGGCAAGATGAAATTTTCCAGCGGCCCCAGCTCTTCATTCCAGTGATCGATGGCCGTTTCCAGGCGCTCGATCTCCGCCGCATTCAGCGCCTTGTATTCCGGCATCGCCAGCTCGCCACCCAGGTCGAACAACCGATGCTGACAGGGCGCCAATACGTCGATGACCTCCTGCAGCGCCGGATGAGTCGCGACTGCTGCCGAAAGGCCGGCCAGCAACACGCCGACCTGACTGTTCAGCGAATCAACTTCCCCGATCGCCTCGACCCGCGGATGATCCTTCGGCACTCGGCGACCATCGCCCAGGCCCGTTTCGCCGGTGTCACCCGTGCGCGTGTAAATTTTCGACAAGCGAAATCCCATGGCTCTACTCCCGGTCGTTCTGACCAATGACCTGTGGTGCAGGCATATCTATCGAATTGTCCACCAGCGGCAGGCGCAAGGTGAAACAGGTGCCCTGGCCGAGGGTGGAATGCACTTCCATCTGGCCCTTGTGGTTGTTGGTGATGATGAAATACGACACCGACAGCCCGAGGCCCGTGCCCTGGCCGATTTCTTTGGTGGTGAAAAACGGCTCAAAGGTGCGCTTGCGCACGCTTTCCGGCATGCCGATGCCGTTGTCCTCGACCTGAATCTCCGCCCACGGCGGGTTCAGGCGCGTACGCAGGATGATGCGCCCCGGCTCGCTGGCGTTCTCGCGCTGGTGAATGGCCTGAGCGGCGTTCTTCAACAGGTTGAGCAGCACTTGCTCCAGTTCGTTCGCCGTCGCAGGCACCGGGCCCAGAGCAGGGTCGAACTGGCGAATGATGTTCTGGCCCTTGAAGTCAAAACCGATGGTCAGGTCGAAGTCGTTGCTGGCGATCTCTACGGCCTGATCGATCAATGCCGGCAGATCACAAGGCGCCAACTGACGGTTGCTGCGTCGGCTGAAGCTGAGCATATGGCTGACGATCTTCGCCGCACGCGCTCCGGCTGACTGAATGCCGTCGAGCAACTGCGGCACTTCGCGCGCGATCAGGTACTGATTCACCGCAGCCAGCTGGATACCTTCCTGCTCGGCCTGTTCCAGATTCTTCGGCAGATCGGGTGACAACCGACGGCGGATGTTCTGCACGTTGTGCATGATCGCCCCGAGGGGGTTGTTGATCTCGTGGGCCATGCCAGCGGCCAGACCACCCACCGAAAGCATTTTCTCTGACTGCACCATCATTTCCTCCAGCGACAGGCGCTGGGTGATGTCATCGATGCGGATCACCGCGCCACGCCCGGCATCGCCGGTCAGGGGGTAGAAGGTGAGGGCGTAATGGCGGGACTCTTCGCCCTTGACCCAGGTGACGCGCTCGATCTTGGTGACGGTGTGTCGTTCGACGGTCTGTTTGATCTGCGGCAAAAACGCCCGCATTGGCGGGAAGGCCGAGTAAATCGGCTGGTTGAGCGCCTCATCCAGCGGCGTACCGGACAGGGCGCCGGCCTCCTGATTCCACTGGGTGACATACAGCTGCTCGTCCAGGGCGATCAGCGCCGACGGCATGGAGTCGATGATGCTGTTGAGGTAGTTCTGAAAGCCGGTGAGCTTCTTCTCGATCTTGCTGCGCACCTGAACTTCCAGCTCAAGCTTGCGGTTGGTGTGACGGGTTTCTTCCGCCAGCCCCTGCGCCTGATCGTAGGCGTCCTGGGATTCATCGCGGGCGCGTCTGAGCTGCTGCTCACGGGCTTCCATGCGCGAGAGCATGGTGTTGAATGCCTCGGCCAGCGAACCGATTTCGTCTTTGTTGCCGGGCGTCGCCCGCAGCGCGTAGTTCTCCTCGCGGGTGACCCGCCGCGACAGGTCTTCCAGCTGGTAGATCGGTTCGGTGATAAAGCGCCGAATCTGCCGGGCAACGCCGGCCCAGAGCAGGATGCTGAAGATCAGGATGCCGAGGCTGGCGGTCAGCGTGCCGGTGTAGAACGCCGTCGGCAATTCACTGCTGGCGACCAGCAACAGATGCCCCTGCGCTTGCCCCGCTTTGGGAATGGGGATGACCTGAGTGTTGCGAAACTCGGTGACGCGCCAGCTCTCCAGATCCCGGTAGTGGTCGGGCATGCGCAGCTTGTCGCCTTGCTGCATCTGCGCCAGACGGGTACCGCTGCCGTCGTACACCGCTGCCGCCCGTAATGGGCCGTAGTTTTTCAGTTCCTTGAGCAGCGCCTGGGCGTTAGAGGTCGAGGACAAGGCTTGCTCGGAAAGCCCGGGATTGCTGATCAGCCGACCGATTGTTTGCAAGGCCTGGGGCGCCATCGCTTCCTGGGAGATGTAATAGGCGGCGCTGATGAAGGTCAGGTTGGCGACCACCAGCACGGTGGTGAGCAACACCAGCAAGGCGGCCAGAAGCTTTTGACCGACCGGCAGGTTTTCGAGGCGCTGGCGCAATGGCATGGGGCAGGTCACCGGAATGAGGAGCGGGCAGGTTAGCGCTGTTCCGCCCGTGAGCAAACCCGTCAGTCGCTGGGCAGGCCCCGGGCGTTGAGGTGTTCGATCAGGCGCAGGCGTAACTGGTTCAGCATCGGCACCGGGCAATCGAGGGCGTCCGCCGTCGCGCAGACATGCCCGAGCAGGTAGCGGATTTCGGTGCGACGGGCATTGGCGACATCCTGATACATCGAGGAATAATTCCCGGCGGTGGCGGCAATCACCTGTTGCACTTGCTGCAGCAAACCGTCAGCCGCGCCGGGCTGACCGCAGCGTTGCAGCACGCGGGCGAGCTCGGCACACAGCGCCGTCACTTCTCCTGCATGGGCCAGCAGCTCGCCGTTGCGGCATTGATGCAACACGGTGAGCGGGTTGATCGCGCAATTGAGCGCGAGCTTTCGCCAGAGGCGTTCGGCGATGTCAGCGGTCCATTGATGGGGGATGCCTGCCTGCCTGAGGTCTTCCAGCCAGGCCGGCGCCGCGCCGTGCGGTGTGTCGCCCAGCCAGTTGGAGCCCTGTCCGGCAAATACCACGCTCCAGTCTTCATCGCGGTAGGCGCCTTCGGTGCTGGAGACAAAAATGCAGCGCGCGTGCGGGATCATGGCGGCTACCGCTTCCTGGCTGCCCAGACCGTTTTGCAGGAGCAGTACGTCAGCCTTGTCGGTCAGGCGATGGGCGACGGCTGCAACGGCGCGTTCAGCGTCGTAGGCCTTGCACGCCACCAACAGACGCCGGATCGGTTCATCCGCGCTGACCGTCTGCGCCGCAATGGCAAACGTCTGACGCTGGCCATTCTCGTCAAGCGCCAGACCGGCGTGCGCGTCGTAGGCCGCCAGTCGGGCCTCGTCGCGCAAGATTAACCGCACCGGCAGACCCGCCCGGGCCAGTCGCGTGGCCCAGAGACTCCCCAGACTGCCTGCGCCCAGAACGTGCCAGCACACGGAATTCAAAAGAAATGACCCCCGACGACGAAGATCTCGGTGCGCGGGGAAAACGAAATCAACATCGCAGGCTCACATGAACGTGGGAAAAGTCTCGTTATAATGACCGGGCTTTCATACCGTCAAGTCAGGCGTGCTCCATCCACATGTTGAGCTGCGCCGTATCAATTGGAGAATCTACATGCCCTCGTTCGACGTAGTGTCCGAACTGGATAAACACGAAGTCACGAATGCCGTCGACAACGCTATCAAGGAGCTGGACCGCCGCTACGACCTCAAAGGCAAAGGCAGCTTCGAGTTCACGGAAAAAGACCTGCTGATCAAGATGACGGCCGAAGAAGGTTTTCAGCTTGAAGCCATGATCGAGATCCTCAAGCTGGCCCTGGTCAAGCGCAAGATCGATGTGCAATGCCTGGAACTGAAAGATCCCTTCGCGTCCGGCAAGGTCATGAAGCAGGAAGCCACGCTCAAGGAAGGCATCGACAAGGAGCTGGCGAAGAAGATCGTCGCTCACATCAAGGAGGCCAAGCTCAAGGTTCAGGCCGCGATTCAGGGCGAGCAAGTGCGCGTCACCGGCAAGAAGCGTGATGACCTGCAAGAGGCGATCGCTGCGCTGCGTGGCCACGAGTTCGGCATGCCGCTGCAATTCAACAACTTCCGCGACTGATTACCCCGCGATTTGCCCTGCGATTTCATGTTGACTCAGGAACCCGAGGGGTTCCTGTGCGTCCGAATGCAGGTCTCGCTGAAACAATGGGCCCACTCGGCGCCGTTGCTTCAGCCTTCCATGCGCGACTCAGAGGAGAAATAGATGGACTTGGATTTAAACGGCCAGGTAGACCATCTGGTGAAAGCGTCTCAGGCCTGGATCCCGATGGTCATGCAATACGGCAGCAAGGTGCTGCTGGCAGTGGTCGTCCTGCTGGTCGGCTGGTGGCTGATCAATAGACTGACTTCCCGGGTGGGTGCACTGTTGGCGCTGCGCCACGTCGATCTGGCGTTGCAGGGTTTCATCAGCAGCATCACCAACATCATTCTGAAGATCCTGCTGATCGTCAGCGTGGCTTCGATGATCGGGGTTGAAACCACCTCATTCGTCGCCGCGATCGGTGCGGCCGGTCTGGCCATCGGCCTGGCGTTGCAGGGCAGCCTGGCAAACTTTGCCGGCGGCGTGTTGATTCTGCTTTTCCGTCCGTTCCGCATTGGCGACTGGATCGAAGCGCAGGGTGTATCCGGCACCGTGGACGGGATTCAGATCTTCCACACTGTGCTGCGTACCGGCGACAACAAGACGGTGATCCTGCCCAACGGCAATCTGTCCAACGGCATCATCACCAACACCAACCGTCAGCCAACGCGCAAGATCACCTTCGACGTGGGCATCGACTACGACGCCGACCTCAAGCAGGCGTTGCAAGTGTTGATGGACATGGCGGATGACCCGCGCATCCTGCAGGACCCGGCGCCACAGGCGGTGGTCGCGGCACTGGGCGACAGCTCGATTACCGTATCCCTGCGTGTGTGGACCAAGACCGGTGACTTCGGTGACGTGTCGAACCGCTTCAACGCTGAAATCCGCGACCGCCTGCGCGCGGCCAACATCGACATCCCGTTTCCGCAACGGGTGATTCGTGTGGTGCAGGACGAGCAGCCTACGAAGGCCTAACGCTCGATCGCAGAAACCAAAAAGCCCCGACTCGTGAGAGTGCGGGGCTTTTTGTTGAGTAGGTGTTGGTGCCTTTGCATGATTGAGGCTTGCTTCTGCCCGAAGGGCGTAGGAGCGTGGCTTGTCCCGCGATCGGCTGCGCAGCAGTCGTAAACCTTGCGACGGCCTTTGTTGCTGACGCACCGCACTCACCGTATTGACTGCCGCTGCGCGCTAGATCGCGGGACAAGCCACGCTCCTACAGAATCGGGTGCGCCCTACAGAATTGAATCCGCAGGCTTGGCCGGCTCTTCGCCTTCTTCCGCTTCTTCCCGCGCTTCCCGGCGTGCTTCCTGCGCCCAGTGCAGGGCGATCATGAACAGCGTCGGCACGCCCATCAGCGCGGTCGCCAGGAAGAAGTTGTGATACCCCAGCTTCTCCACCATGACCCCGGAATAGCCGCCGATCAGACGCGGCAACAGCAGCATGATCGAGCTGAGCAGCGCGTACTGAGTGGCCGAAAACTTGAGGTTGGTCAGGCTCGACAGATAGGCCACGAACGCTGATGTCGCGAGGCCCGAGCTGAAGTTATCCAGCGAGATCGTGACGATCAGCATCTTCAGGTTCGGGCCCATGTCGGCCAGCATCAGGAACAGCAGGTTGGTCGCTGCCGAGGTCACGCCGCCGATGAACAGGATCGGCAGAATGCCGAAGCGCACGATCGCCAGGCCGCCAAATGCCGCACCGGCCAGCGTCATCACCAGCCCGAAAATCTTGCTGACGCTGGCAATCTGATCCTTGGTGAAGCCCTGGTCGATGTAGAACACGTTCGCCATCACGCCCATGACCGTGTCGGACATGCGATACGTGGCGATCAGCCCCAGCAGCAGAAACGCCTGCCAGCGATAACGCAGGATGAAGTCGTTGATCGGCGTCAGCACCGGCGCCAGGCCGCGTCGGCCCATGGACGACAGGCAGGCCACGGTCAGCAGCGTGTAGAGAATCGCGCGCAGAAAGGCGCGGTCTTCCATCAGCAGGTCTTTCCAGGTGGTGCCCTGGAACAGCACGCTGGCGAAATCGGTGTTGTACAGCTGGGTGAACATCGCCGGCACCGAAACCAGCAGAATGATCAGCACGAACACCGAGGCCAGTTGATGAGCAAAGCCGTAACGCACCGCCGACAGCTGGGTGCGGATCGGCACCGATGGCTCACGCATGATCAGGCTGGTGATCAGTGCCGGCACCATAAGCAGGCCAAACAGTACGTAGGTGCCGGCCCAGGCCGAGTGTTTGTAGGCGAAGCCGGTCGAACCGAAGCCTTCGGCGAAGTACAGCGCACCGGCGGTGGCGAGGAGGGCGGCGACGCGGTAGCCGGCCATGTAGCTGGCGGCAAGAGTCGCTTGCTGGCTGTCGCTGGCGATTTCGAGGCGGTAGGCGTCGATGGCGATGTCTTGGGTCGCGGAAGAAAACGCGACCAGCACCGCAATCGCGATCAGCCACGAGAGGTGCTGCTGCGGATCACAGAACCCCATCCCGATCAGGCCCAGGGTGACCAGCGACTGCGAAAGCACCAGCCACGAACGACGTCGGCCGAGCCGGCCCAACAAAGGCAGGCTCCATTGATCGAGCAACGGCGACCAGACCCACTTAAAGGCATAGGCCAGGCCGATCAGGCTGGCATAGCCAATGGTTTCACGCGCGACGCCGGCTTCACGGAGCCAGACCGACAGCGTCGAGAACACCAACATGTAGGGCATGCCCGCGGCAAAGCCGAGCAACAGGAGCACAAACGTAGAGGGGCTGGCATATGCGGCGAGCGCGGCGCGCCAGGTTTTGCGGGGCATGGGCTGGAATCTGCCTCAGGTTACGTAAACAAAGCGCGCACTCTAACCGTTGTGCTCTGTCGGGCGCCAGCCATGACGCTGCATATCCACACGATTGTTACGGATGGTCACGCCTTCGGCCCGCAGCCGTGCGCGTTGCTCCTCTCCCGACACCGTTCCGGGCGCCAGGCTGATGCGCCCGCCGGCGGCGATCACGCGGTGCCAGGGCAGGCTGCTGCCGTCCGGCAACTGACTCAACGCCCTGCCGACGAAGCGTGCCGCTCGTCCCAAACCGGCCAGCTCTGCCAACTGACCGTAACTGACCACTTTGCCTTCCGGCACTTGATACAAGGTGAGGTAGAGCGCCGTGCGCCGTGCCTCTGCGGGCGAGAGACCGGTAGGGTCGTCGTGCGCCGGTGTTTGTTCGATCACGCATTCGTTCCTGTAAAAGGGATGAACGGGAATTTTCGACAAGGAACTATAGAAGCCTTAGACGGTCAGTCATACCTGTGTCGGCGGTCCGCCGATTGCCAAGACGTTGTCCATTCGGATAATGCCCGATTTTCCGCGAACCAGAGCCTTGTCGTTGCTTATGTTGTCCAGAACCCTGTTGTGCGTTGCTGTTGCCACTGCTTCTACCCCATTGCTCGCTGACACCGTCTGGTTGAAAAACGGCGACAAAATGACCGGGACCATCAAGTTCTTCGACGGCGGCAAGCTGCTGATCAATACCAAATACGCAGGCGACGTCCCGCTGGACTGGAAGGAAATCAAGACGCTGGAAAGTGACCAGCACCTTCTGGTGAAGCAGGACGCTACCACTGGCGAAGTCTCCAAATCGTTGCAGCCGGCCGAAGATGGCAAGGTCACGCTGGCCAATGGCGATGCACCGAAGACAGTTGAGCTGGCGAGCATTCAGCAGATCATCAAACCCAAGCCGGTGGTCACTGATCTGGTGTGGAAGGGCAATGTCGACGCTGCGCTCGACTTCCAGCGCGCCGAGAACGACACCGACGATTACAACATCGCCTTCAAGACCTCAGCGACCCACGGCCAATGGCGCCACAACGCCAAGGGCGAGTACAACCGCGAGTCCCAGGACAGCCTGACCACCACCAATAACTGGGACGCCGAGTACTCGGTGGACCGGTTCTTCACGGACAAGTGGTTCTGGGACGGCCGCATCACCTACAAGCGTGACACCATTGAAGACCTGGCCCGTCAGCGCACCGTCGGTACCGGTCCGGGTTACCAGTTCTGGGACGACGAGCTGGGCGCATTCAAAATCGGTGCGCTGCTTAACCGCACTGACTTCGAATATTCCAACGGTGAGAAGGACAACTTCTATTCCGTGTCCGGCACTTGGGACTACAACCGTTACCTGATCGGCAAGAAGGTCGAATTCTTCACCAACGGTGAAGTCGGCAAGCCTATCAGCGGCGTAGCTGACTACAGCCTCGAGACGGAAGTGGGCCTGCGTTACAAAGTCACCGAATGGGCCTCGCTCAACCTCAAGGCTGAGAAGGACATCATCAGCGGCTCCGACAACGGCGACCTGGACAAGACCCGCTACACCGCCGGTTTCGGTGTTTCCTGGTAATAGCAGCGCTATCGATGCCTGAGCGTGCGCAGGTCAACCTCTGATCTGCGCGCGCCGGCTGGCTTGAGTTTTCACCGCGTTTTCTTTACGCGAACCTTCCGCCAAACCGTCACTCCCTCCCAATCTGGCACCTTCCCACGATTACGATTATCGTGTGGCATGCGTCGCCGTCTCCCGCTTCGCATCCCCGATGCCTTCGTTTTACTGCCCAGGAGCCCCACATGAGCGCCAGCGCCAACCGGCAAGCACGAGCCTTGCTGCTCAAGGAATACCGTGGCGTGTTGTCGACCCATTCCAAGTCGATGCCCGGTTACCCGTTTGGCTCGGTGGTGCCTTATTGCCTGGATGATCAAGGCCGTCCGCTGATCCTCATCAGCCGCATCGCGCAACACACCCACAACCTGCAGCTCGACGCCAAGTGCTCTTTACTGGTGGGCGAACGGGGCGCCGAAGATGTGCAAGCGGTGGGGCGCGTCACGCTGATGGCCGAGGCCGAGAAGATCAGCGACCAGGCACAGACGGAAGCGGCCGCTCAGCGCTACTACCGCTATTTTCCGGAATCCCAGAGTTACCACAGCGCCCACGATTTCGATTTCTGGGTGCTGAAGCCGGTGCGTTATCGCTTTATCGGCGGCTTTGGCGCGATTCACTGGCTGGACGACGCAGCGCTGGCCAATCCATTTGCCGGGGCTGCGGAGGTGAGCATGGTCGAGCACATGAACGCCGACCACGCCAAGGCCATCGCACACTACGTCGAACTGGCCGGTTTGCCCAAGACCGAGCCCGCCATGCTGGTCGGCATCGACAGCGAGGGCATGCATTTGCGCGTGGGACAAAGTCTGCACTGGCTGGCCTTCGCTGAACCCTGTAATACGCCGACACACGTCCGCCAGGCCTTGATTCAACTGGCTCACGCTGAAAAATGGCCCACACTTGAACAGGCCGAGGCTTGAATTAATGACTTTGCGACTTCACGTAAGGTCTACTGGAAGCCTTCTTCCGTTTAGGAACTCACTTTGATGCGCGTTTTTCTTCTGCTTTTATTGCTTTTTCCGGTGCTCGAGCTGTTCGTGCTGGTGAAAGTCGGGATGTCGATCGGCTTCCTGCCGACCTTCCTGCTGGTCGTTGCCGGGTCAATGCTCGGTGTGTTCGTGGTGCGGATCGCCGGTGTGGCCACCGCGCTGAGTGCCCGCCAGAGTCTCGCCCGTGGCGAACTGCCCGCCCAGCAGATGCTCGACGGTTTGATGATGACCATCGGCGGTGGTTTGCTCGTCCTGCCTGGCTTCATCAGTGACGTGCTGGGCCTGCTGTTTCTGATGCCGTTTACCCGTCGCCTGATCGTCGGCAAGGTGCGCAACCGCGCCGAGGCCCAGGCCGCGCGCCAGCGTGCGTTTGCCGAGAACATGCATGCGGCGAATTCACCGGGTCCCATGCACCCCGGCGCTGCCCGTCCTGAAGCACGCCGCCCTGAGGTCATTGAGGGCGAAGTGATCGAAGGCGAATTCGAGCCATTGGACAAAAAGTGATTCACGTCCACCACAACACGGCACCCGCGGGTGCCGTGTTCGTTTTTGCGACCACACTTCCTTCAAAAAATTTCTGGGGTCAGCCTTGAATTCGGCTTGCTCGCCCTTATGTATGGGTCACCGCAAGGTTTCTGGCGCGTTTCGTCAGACCGTATTCTGCGGTTCGCTCGCGAACCGTAACCGGCAAGCCCGGATGTTTTAACCCGCCGGTGTTCGCACCGGGCGTTTAAAAACCATAATTAGGAGATCGACAATGAAGCTTCGTCCTCTGCATGACCGCGTCGTAATCCGTCGCAGCGAAGAAGAAACAAAAACTGCTGGCGGTATCGTGCTGCCTGGTTCGGCTGCTGAAAAACCTAACCGTGGCGAGATCATCGCCGTCGGCAACGGTCGCATCCTGGACAACGGTGAAGTACGCGCGCTGGCCGTGAAAGTGGGTGACAAAGTGGTGTTCGGCCCTTACTCCGGCAGCAACACTGTGAAAGTAGACGGCGAAGACCTGCTGGTGATGAGCGAGAACGAAATTCTCGCGGTCGTCGAAGGCTGAGTTGATACCCCATTTCCCGTTACTACAAAGTATTTAAGGAATAACGATCATGGCTGCTAAAGAAGTTAAATTCGGCGATGCTGGCCGTAAAAAAATGCTGGCTGGTGTCAACGTCCTGGCCGACGCAGTAAAAGCAACTCTGGGCCCTAAAGGCCGTAACGTCATCATCGAAAAAAGCTTCGGCGCTCCGCTGATCACCAAAGACGGTGTGTCCGTAGCCAAAGAAATCGAGCTGAAAGACCGTTTCGAAAACATGGGCGCGCAGCTGGTCAAAGACGTTGCTTCCCGTGCGAACGATGACGCTGGCGACGGCACCACCACCGCCACTGTTCTGGCTCAAGCCATCGTTAACGAAGGCCTGAAAGCCGTCGCTGCCGGCATGAACCCGATGGACCTGAAGCGCGGCATCGACAAGGCGACCATCGCCATTGTTGCCGAGCTGAAGAAGCTGTCCAAGCCTTGCACCGACACCAAGGCAATTGCCCAGGTCGGCACCATCTCGGCCAACTCGGACAATTCCATCGGCGACATCATTGCCGAAGCCATGGAAAAAGTGACCAAAGACGGCGTTATCACCGTTGAAGAAGGTTCGGGTCTGGAAAACGAGCTGTCTGTCGTTGAAGGCATGCAGTTTGACCGCGGCTACCTGTCCCCGTACTTCATCAACAAGCCGGACACCATGGTTGCCGAGCTGGAAAGCCCGCTGCTGCTGCTGGTTGACAAGAAGATCTCCAACATCCGCGAAATGCTGCCAGTTCTGGAAGCCGTTGCGAAAGCTGGCCGTCCTCTGCTGATCGTGGCTGAAGACGTTGAGGGCGAAGCGCTGGCGACTCTGGTCGTGAACAACATGCGCGGCATCGTGAAGGTTGCAGCGGTCAAGGCCCCTGGCTTCGGCGACCGTCGCAAGGCCATGCTGCAGGACATCGCTGTTCTGACTGGCGGTACCGTTATCTCGGAAGAGATCGGCCTGAGCTTGGAAACCGCTACCCTGGAACACCTGGGTAATGCCAAGCGCGTTATCTTGAACAAAGAAAACACCACGATTATCGACGGTGCTGGCGTTCGTGCCGACATCGACGGTCGTATCGCGCAGATCCGTCAGCAGATCGGCGACACGTCGTCGGACTACGACAAAGAGAAGCTGCAAGAGCGTCTGGCCAAGCTGTCGGGCGGCGTTGCAGTGATCAAGGTCGGTGCGGGTTCCGAAGTTGAAATGAAAGAGAAGAAAGCCCGCGTTGAAGACGCCCTGCACGCAACCCGTGCGGCCGTTGAAGAAGGCGTGGTGCCTGGCGGTGGTGTTGCGTTGGTTCGTTCGCTGCAGGCGATTTCCGAACTGCGTGGCGACAACGCTGATCAGAACGTGGGTATCGCTCTGTTGCGTCGTGCGGTTGAAGCGCCTCTGCGTCAGATCGTGGCGAACTCGGGCGACGAGCCTAGCGTTGTGGTCGACAAGGTCAAGCAGGGTACGGGTAACTACGGTTACAACGCTGCGAGCGGCGAGTACGGCGACATGATCGAGATGGGTATTCTCGATCCGGCCAAGGTGACGCGTTCTGCTCTGCAGGCTGCTTCGTCGATCGCCAGTCTGATGATCACTACTGAGGCGATGATTGCTGATGTGGCTGATGAGAAGGCAGCCGGTGGCGGTATGCCTGATATGGGCGGCATGGGTGGTATGGGCGGCATGATGTAAGCCAGCCGTACCCCGATGTAGAAAAAACCCCGCTTAGGCGGGGTTTTTTTATGGGCGGCGCTAAATGACTCCCTCCGCGAGTGACCTTCGAAAAGCCTCAGGATCAAGAGCGTCTGCCTAGGGGCAGACATTTCGCCTCCGGCGAGTTACTTGGAAAAGCACCCCAAGTAACCAAGGGTGCTTGCTCCTGGTTGGGCCCGACTTCGTCGGGTTCCTTCACTCCGGTCTCGCTCCGTGGGCCCGCGCCGAACGGGCATCCATGCCCTGACGGCGCTCTCGCGGCATCCATGCCGCTCGGCCCACTCCGCGAGACCTGCGTTCAGCCTGCACCCAAGTCGCGTTTGGCGGTGACTGGACTTTTTGTGTACGAAGATCAAAAGCGGATCAAGAGCAGATGCACATCAAGGGCTTCCCGGCTAAAGCCGGTCCTACAGGGAGAGCCAATCCCACGGGATGCACGCGGTCTCCTTGTAGGACCGGCTTTAGCCGGGAAGAGGCCCGTTTGGGCACCCTCAATTTTGGCTCTAACGCTTGATCATGCCCACGCTCTGCGTGGGCATGCATACCGGTTGTAGGGAACTCGGTTGTAGGGGACTGATTTATTTACCGGATTGAAGGGGACTGATTTATTTACAGCGCTTCACCGTAAATTAATCTGTCCCCGTCTAGTCATCATCCCGAAACTGCTTCTCCACCCACCACTACATCCTTTTTCGCCGGCCGGTACAGCACGACGTAATACGCCCCCAAACAAAGCAGCCAGCAGAACACCGCCGTCCAGATGTTGTGGGAGAAGAAGTGCGCGCCTTGTAGCATTCGGCCGATGGAGAAGACGGTGCCCAGTCCCGCCGCGAAGATCAGGCCGGCTTTGGCCAGGCGGGGTTTGCGGTCGCGGAAGACGAAGAACAGGGCGAACAGTGTGAAGCCGGTGGCCGCATGGCCGCCGGGCCAGCAGCGGCCGGGTTTGTCGGTTTGGGGGCGGGGGCTGAGGAGTTCGCTGTAGGTTTCCTGGCCGCCGAATTCTTTCAGGCTCCACGGGCACTGCACCGATGTCACGACTTTCACCGGCGTGACGAAGCTGGTGGATAACGCCATCGACAAGACCATGCAGCCCAGTTCACGTTTCCAGGGCTTCAGCACGTTGACGAAGAACGAGGCGATGAAGCTCACGAAGGACAACACGCCGATGGCGATGACGGCCTGTTTGGCGCGGTCATGCAGGACGTCTTCGAGAAAGAAGCTGTGCCGACCGATGAACTCGCCCGCCACCGGGTCGTAGGCCAGTTTGGCAATGTCCATGTCCAGCGAGGTCAATTCCAGCAGGATCAAAACGATGGCGGTCACGGCCGGTATGCCCAGATAAACCCAAGCGTTGATCGGGCGTGAGGCGGGCCGTTCGAGTGCGTGTGACATGGCAAATTCCGTGTGATGGGCGAGGGGAGAGGGAGCCCGAGCGGTGCGAAGTCTGAGCAGAACGCTGTCGCGGCGCCGTGAATCGCGGGTGAAAAAAACGTTATGCACCGCAGTGCTGGCCCTTGAGCGCGCATCGCCGTAAGCTGCCGCCAACTCTGACCTTGTTGAGCGGCATCTCGAGCCGTGTCCCGGGTCTCGCCACACCGCATAGGGAGACACGCGCCATGAGAATTCTGCTGGTTGAAGACAACCGGGACATTCTGGCAAACCTCGCCGATTACCTCGGATTGAAGGGCTATACCGTCGATTGCGCGCAAGACGGTCTGTCTGGTCTGCACCTGGCAGCGACCGAGCACTATGACCTGATCGTGCTCGACATCATGCTGCCCGGCATCGACGGTTACACCCTGTGCAAGCGCCTGCGTGAAGACGCGCGCCGCGACACCCCGGTGATCATGCTCACCGCCCGCGACCAGCTCGACGACAGGCTGCAGGGGTTCCGCTCCGGCGCCGACGACTACCTGCTCAAGCCGTTCGCGCTGTCGGAACTGGCGGCGCGCATCGAGGCCGTGCTACGGCGTGCCCAGGGCGGCGGTCGGCGTACCCTGCAGGTCGCCGATCTGATCTACGACCTCGACACCCTTGAAGTGACCCGTGAAGGGCGTCTGCTTAAACTCAACCCGGTTGGCCTGAAGTTGCTCGCGGTGTTGATGCAGAAGAGCCCTCACGTGCTGCGCCGTGAAGTCTTGGAAGAAGCCTTGTGGGGCGACGATTGCCCGGACAGCGATAGCCTGCGCAGCCATGTTCACCAATTGCGTCAGGTCATCGACAAGCCGTTCGCCAAGCCGCTGTTGCAGACCGTCCACGGTGTCGGATACCGCCTCGCCGAGGGGCGTGATGGAGTTTAAGCAGAGCCTCGCCCAGCGGATCATCATCGCCTTCGCCTTGATGAGTGCGTTGGTTGCCGGTTGCTTCGCGATGGGCATTGTCGCGACGGTGCACCTGGTCGAAGAAAAGCTGATTTCGGCGGGACTGGGCGGCGACCTGACGCGGCTGTTGCTGATGGACAGCGTCAATGACTGGAACCATCGCCCCGAGCCGGATCAGCTGTTTTACTTCAGCGGCGGTCCGGGGGATTTCGAGCTGCCGAAGGATCTTCGTCATTTGGAGTCGGGCTTTCACGAAGTCTTTCGCGGGCCGTTGTCCTACCACGCGATGGTCGAGATCGTCGACGGTCGCCACTACGTGCTGCTCCAGGATCAAAGCGATTTCGAAGAACGTGAGCGCGTGCTGTTCGCCGTGGTGCTGGTGGGCTTTGTGCTGGCGTTGGCGCTGGCGATTTTCCTCGGCTGGATACTGGCGCGGCGGGTGATGGCGCCGGTGGTGCGGCTGGCCCGGCAGGTGCGCCATCGCGATCAGTTGCTCGGCCTCGCGCCGCCCCTGGCCCCTGATTACGCCGCTGACGAAGTGGGCGAGTTGGCGGTCGCCTTCGACGCCACACTGGGCCGCCTGCGTGATGCCTTGACCCGCGAGCGGATGTTCACCAGCGACGTCAGCCATGAACTGCGCACGCCGTTGATGGTGCTGGCCAGTTCCTGTGAGCTGTTGCTGGAAAACCCGACGCTGGACCAGCGCGCGCGGGCCCAGGTCGAACGCGTGGCGCGGGCGTGCGAGGAAATGCGCGATCTGGTGCAGACCTTCCTGATGCTGGCACGCACCCAGCGCGACGACCTCGCCCTGAATCCGCAACTGACCCTGCAAGGCGCCGCCCAGCAGTTGATCAGCCTGTGGCGCGAGCCGATCGAGCGCAAAGGGTTGACCCTGGAATACCTGCCTGGCCAACCTTCCGAAGCCGCCTACAATGCCACCTTTCTGTATGCCGTGATGGGCAACTTGCTGCGCAATGCGTTGCACTACACCGAAACCGGCTTTATCCGCCTGACGCTGCGTGAAGGCGGCTTCATGGTGGAGGATTCCGGTGTAGGTATCCCGGAGGAAAAACGTGAGGCGATGTTTCAGCCATTCGTGCGCGGCACCGAGCAAAGGGGCGAAGGTCTGGGCCTGGGACTGTCGTTGGTGCAGCGTATCTGCGAAAACCAGGGGTGGTCGGTGAGCCTGGACACCATGGAGCCCAACGGCTGTCGATTCAGCGTGGACATGGGTTCGCGGCCTGGCAAAGACCCCGTTCGGTTGCCGTCGACTAATGTACAGCCTGTGTAAAGGTGCTAAAACTCCTCGGAATATGGCCGTATGCTGGCCCTAAGTCCTTGAATAATCTCGTAACATATCTTCACTTTTTCAGACGTTTTTTTCACATTCATGTGACCTGAACATAACGCCCCGCTGCTTAGTTTGGCCCTCTCATTCAAAGGAGAAGCGGCCATGAGCAAGCGGATCGAGCTTGATTTTTCGCGCAAGTACGACGACGAACACGCGAAAAAGTATTTACGTAAACACAACGATGGACTGGCGAGACGCTTGTCGGATCGACGGGACAAACAGCTCGCCCGCCGCGCATTGGCGCTGGCAGGCGAGCCGGGTCTGGTGCTGGACCTGCCCTGTGGCGCCGGTCGTTTCTGGCCAGTGCTGGCAGAGAAGCCCAACCGGGTGATCATCGGTGCGGACAACTCGGCGGCGATGGTCAAGATCGCCTGCGAGTCGCAACCCGCGGAGGTCGTCAAGCGCGTGCAACCGCTGCAGACCTCGGCCTTTGCTATCGAGATGCCCGACAACGCCGTCGACAGCATCTTCTGCATGCGCCTGATGCATCACATCGGCAAGGCCGAAGACCGCGCCGTGCTGTTGAAGGAGTTTCACCGGGTGACCCGCGACAGCGTGATTGTGTCGTTGTGGGTGGATGGCAATTTCAAGGCCTGGAAGCGACGACGCGCCGAAGCGTCGCGACCGCAACATGATTATCAGAATCGCTTCGTGCTGCCGGTGGCCACCGTAGAGGCCGAATTTGAACAGGCAGGGTTTCGGATTCAGGAGCGCCTGGATTTCCTGCCGATGTACGCCATGTGGCGTGTGTATCTATTACGTAAGAGGTAACAACAGGATGGCCGTGGATTTCGCAACAGAGTTAGCCGTTCCTGCCAAGGACCGCTTCGCCTATTTCTGGAACACGCGGGGCGAGTGGGTCGAAGAACCCAATGTGCGCCGTGGCGGTGAAAGTGGCGTGCAGCGCGTCGTCTCGGAAAACGGTCGGCTGCTGTATGTGAAGCGCCAGACAGGCCATATCTACCGCAGTTGGTTGCACCCTTTTGGCCGTCCGACGGTGTTGCGCGAACGCGATGCCCTCGAGGGCCTTCGTCAGCTCGACGTCAACGTGCCGCGCATGGTGTTCTGCGGCGCAGAGCGCGATGAGAACAACGAGTGGCGCGCGCTGCTCGTCACCGCCTCGCTGGACGGTTTTGACGAATTCGAAAACTGGCTGCGCGCCGGCGGTCGTGAGCAGTATGGCGAAGCCGTCTACGAACAGATGCTCCAGGAAATCGCCAGCAACCTGGCCCGTATGCACAAGGGGCGCTGGCAGCACAGCTGCATTTACATCAAGCACGTTTTCGTTCGTGTCGTGGGCGAGGGCGCCAATGCCAGGGCTGAAGTGGCGTTGCTCGATCTGGAGAAATGCCGCCAGCGCCTGACGTCCTACGCTGCCGCACAGCACGACATGAAACAACTGCGCCGCCATTCGTCGTTTCAGGCGGCGGACTGGACAAAGCTGGTCTACTTTTACGAGACCGCGTTTGGCAGGCCCATCAAAGGTTTACAGCGATGAAGTTAGAAATGGCGCGAGGTTTGTTTTTGGTCGGGGCGTTGGGGGTGACTTCCATCGCGCTGGCTGCCTGGGATCAGCCCGGGCCGAAGATTCTGAGTGCAGTGCATGGCGAAGGCCATTGCCCGCTGCCTCGGGTGGCCAAGGTGTCTGACACGGCCCGGCCTGATCACGATCTGCTGCTGTTGATGTTCGGCCTGGCCCAAGGGAGCGGACCGCAAGGCTGATTCCTTTCCGTTGCGCTGACCAAAAGGCCCCGAAGTTCGGGGCCTTTTTTGTGGGCGTGTGGCGAGGTTTTTGCGTCAGCGGCCAGCAGTCGTGTCGGCAACCCCATGGCTATTGCCGTCGGGCTGCGCATCATCCCGCCGCGCCAGCAGCGTATACACGCACGGCAGCACAAAGAGCGTGAACAACGTCCCCACCGACATGCCCGTGGCAATCACCAGCCCGATATCGAACCGGCTGACCGCGCCCGCACCCGTCGCGAGAATCAGCGGCACCATGCCGAACACCATCGCTGCGGTGGTCATCAAGACGGGACGCAAGCGTATCGCCGCCGCTTCCTCCACCGCTTCGCGGGCGGTCAGGCCTTTGTCCCGGCGTAGCTGGTTGGCGAATTCGACGATCAGAATGCCGTGCTTGCTGATCAGCCCGATCAACGTGACCAGACCCACCTGGGTGTAGATGTTCAACGACGAGATGCCGAGGAACAGCGGGATCAATGCGCCGCAGATCGACAGCGGCACCGTCACCAGAATCACCAGCGGATCGCGGAAGCTCTCGAACTGCGCGGCCAGCACCAGAAAGATGATCGCCAGGGCCAGGCCGAACGTCACCCACAGCGCATTGCCTTCCTGCACGTACTGACGGGACGCGCCAGCGTAGTCGTAGGCAAAACCCGGTGGCGATTCTTCGATCGCGATCTGCCTGACCAGCTCGATCGCCTCGCCCTGACTCACCAGCGGGAAGCCGGAAATGATCGCCGAGTTAAGCTGCTGGAACTGATTGAGCTGTCGGGGCCTTGCCCGGTCGCTGACGGTAATCAGCGTCGACAACGGCAGCATCTTGCCGTCGGCGTTCTTGACGTAGTAATTCGAGAGCCACGCCGGGTTGTCGCGGTAGGCGCGCTCGACCTGGGCGATGACCTTGTAGCTGCGCCCATCGATGGTGAAACGGTTGATTTCCGCCTCGCCGAGCAGCGTCGCCAGACTGCCGCCAAGGTCCTGCATCGACACGCCCATCTGGGCGGCCTTGGCGCGGTCGATGTCGACCACCACTTCCGGCTTGTCGAACGCCAGGTCAACGTCCAGAAACGCGAATTTGCCCGAATCGGCGGCGCGTTTCTTGATGCGATCCGTCACCTCCAACAGCGCGGCATAGTCGCCCGGTGTATTGATCACGAATTGAAACGGCAACCCTTCACCGGTGCCGGGCAACGACGGCAGGTTGAAGCCGAAAACCTGCAGCCCGGTGATGCCGTTGAGCTTGGCCTGCACTTCTGGCAGCAGCTCCATTTGCGTGCGGCTGCGCTCATCCCACGGCTTGAGCAGGAACCCGCCGACGCCGGTCTGCACGCCATTGAAACCGTTGATCTGGAACGAGGAGTAGTACTCCGGGAACGCTTTGAAAATGCTGATGAACTGATCGGTGTAGGTGTTCATGTAATCGAGGTTGGTCGGCTGCGGTGCCGTCGCCATCATGAAGATGATGCCCTGGTCCTCGTCCGGCGCCAGTTGCGATTGGCTGAGCTTGAGAAACACCGGAATCAGGCACAGCACCAGCACCGCAAACACGATCACCACCGGACGCGTATTCAGCGTGCCATGGAGGACGCGCTGGTAACGGCCTTTCAGGCTCTCGAAGGCGTGATCGAGCTTGTGCGCCAGACCGCTGGGGTTCTCTTCCCGGCGCAGGAGCACGGCGCACATCATCGGTGACAGTGTCAGCGCGACGATCCCGGAAATCACCACCGCGCCGGCCAGCGTCAGGGCGAATTCCTTGAACAGCGCACCGGTCAGTCCCTCCAGAAAACCGATGGGCGCATACACTGCGGCCAGGGTGATCGTCATCGACACCACCGGCATGGCGATCTCGCGAGCGCCCTCGATGGCTGCATCGAACGGCGTCTTGCCTTCCTCGATGTGCCGGTGAATGTTCTCCACCACCACGATGGCGTCGTCCACCACCAGCCCGATGGCCAGCACCATCGCCAACAGCGTCAGCAAATTGATCGAATAGCCCATCAACTGCATGAAGAACAGCACACCGATCATCGACAGCGGGATGGTGATCACCGGGATCAGCACTGAACGCAGGGCACCCAGGAACAGGAACACCACGACGATGACGATGAGTACCGCTTCGATCAGGGTCTTCACGACTTCATGGATCGAGGCTTGAATGAACAGCGTAGCGTCGTAGGCGATGGACGCTTTGAGGCTCGGCGGTAACTGGGCTTCCAGCTCCGGGAGGATGCGCCGCACTTCTTTGATCACATCCAGCGGGTTCGAGCTGGGCGTGCCCTTGATGCCGATGTACACCGACGGTGTGCCGTCGAACGAGCTGACTGTGTCGTAGTTTTCCGCGCCCATCTCCACCCGCGCCACATCGCCCAGCAGCACGCGGCTGTCGCCCACGGTCTTGAGCGGGGTGGCCGCAAAGGTCTCGGGGGATTTCAGGTCGGTGCTGGCGTTGACGCTGGTGACCACGTACTCGCCCTTTACCTCGCCCGCAGCGGACAGGAAGTTGTACTTGCGCACCGCCTCGGTGACGTCGCTGGCGGTGAGGCCGAAACCGGCGAGCTTCACCGGGTCGAGCCACAGGCGCATGGCGAAGACCTGATTGCCCAGAATCTCGGCTTCGGCCATGCCCGGCAGCGTCGCCAGCTTCGGCTGGATGACCCGGGACAGGTAATCGGTGATCTGCGGATTGCTCAGTTCGGCGCTGTAAAAGCTGATGTACATCAGCGCCGAGGCGTCGGCGGCTTCCTTGCTCAGCACCGGATCTTCCGCGTCCTGGGGCAGCTTGTTCTTGACCTCGTTGGCCTTGGCCAGCAGCTCGGTGTAGAGGCGGTCGCTATTGGAGCCGATGCGTGCATAGATGGAAATGACCGAGAAGTTCTGCCGGCTGACCGAGGTCATGTAGTCGATGCCTTCGGCGCTCGCCAGACTCTGCTGCAGCGGCTGAGTGATATAGCCCTGAATGGTTTCGGCGTTGGCGCCGGGGTAGGCCGTGGTCACGGTGATCAGCGCGTTCTCCATCTGCGGGTACTGCCGGATGGTCAGCTTGCTGAACGCCTGAAAACCCAGCAGCACGATCAACAGGCTGATCACGCTGGCGAGCACCGGGCGACGGATGAACGGGTCTGTAAAGGCCATGATCGATTCCTTGATCAGTCAGCTTTGGGCTGGCTGTTCTGCGCCGCCGGGGTGGCGTCAGACGGTGTTGCCGGGTCGGCCACGATGGCGACGGCAGCGCCGTTATCCAGTTTGAGCTGACCGCCGGTGACCACGTGCTCTCCGGCTTTCAATCCTTTGCTGATAATCACCAGCCCGCCCCGACGCTCGCCGGTTTCGACAAAGCGCCGCTCGACCATGAGCTGAGGCTCGCCCTTGCTGTTGTTTTCCGGCTGGCCGTCGGCGGTCTTTTTCGGCACGACGACGTAGACCGAGTTGCCGTACAGCGTGTAGGTGATCGTGCTTTCCGGCAGCATTAGTTGCGGCGTGTCCTGCCCGAGCAGCACTTGCAGGCTGGTGAACATGCCAGGCAATAGTTGGCTGTCGGGGTTGGGCAGCGTGGCGCGAATCAGCACATTGCGGGTGGTGTCTTCGACCTTGGGGTTAATGGCGCTGATGCGCGCAGTGAAGACGCGTTCGGGGTAGGCCGCGACGCTCACCTGTACTTCTTGGCCAAGGGCCAGTTTCGGGAGCATTTGCTCCGGCACGAAAAAGTCCGCGTACAGGCTGGTCAGGTCTTGAAGGGTGGCGATCACCGTGCCGCTGGCCAGGTAGTCGCCCACGTCAACCTGTCGAATGCCTATGGTGCCGCTGAAGGGTGCGAGGATGCGCTTCTTCGCCAGGGAGGCGTTCAGTTGTGCGACGGTGGCGGCGGCCTTTTTCTGGGTGGCCGCAAGCTTGTCGAAGTCGCCACGGGAAATGGCGGATTCGCCCACCAGTTTACTGCCGCGGCCGTACTCCACCTGTGCCAGACCGAGGTCCGCTTCGGCGGTCCCAAGCAGGGCCTTTTCCACATCGCTGTCGAGTTGCAGGAGCGGCTGACCGACCTTGACCTTCTGGCCGGATTCGAACTGCACGGCCTTGACCGTGCCCGCGATTTCCAGCGACAGATCCACGCCTTGGGACGCCTTGAGCGTGCCGATGGCTGGCAGCCGATTCTGCCACGGGCGCGCCTCGACAACCGCCACCGCGACGTTGATCGGCGGCTTCGGCGCCGTGAATTGCTGGATCTGCTGATAGACCGAAAACGCCTTGTACCCGCCCAAGGCCAGCACCACGATCAGGACAATGCCCAACATGATCAACATGCGGCGACGCAACATATTCCACTTCCTTGGAAAACCGACGAATCAGGCGAGCACGTTAGTCGTGTCGGGGTTTAGTTGCCAGTGGCATTGAGCAGGACTTCCGTTCCCGATCAAACCAAATGCAGATGGTTGTCCCACAACCCCGCCGGCAGCTCCAGCGGCTTGGCGACCAGCACCGTCTCGCGGCAGTCATAGAAACGGCAGCGGCCCTGGCCCGAGGTTACGACGAAGCCGTCCGCCACCGCACCCACCCCGGCGCAGTCGGGCAGTGGTGCGTCGAGCTTCAGCGCGCCGCTGTCCAGGTCCCAGATGAAGAAGCGGTTGCCCCTTGGCGCGGTCAGTGCCACCAGCCGCAGGTCGTTGTGAATGGCGACGCTGGCGGTGTAATGGGCCATCGCCTGTAGCTGTTGATCAGCCACCGGAAAGGCCTGAAACGGTTGGCCCGGCCGCTTAATGGCCAGTAGCTCGGCGGACTCGTGGGAGGGGCCCATGAACTGCTGGCCCGCGACGACGGTGCCGTCGCTGGCAATCGCCATATGGCGCACGCTGTTCATCTGCTGCGCCAAGGTCTCTTTGCTCAGCAGCGTGCCGTCGCGTTGCATCAATACCAGGCTCGGCTCCATGGCGTCGAGGTTCATTTCGACGCGGCTCTCGGCCTCGGTGCGAATGCCGCCGTTGGCAACTGCGAGGGTCTCGCCATCCGGCATCCATGACACTTGGTGAGGGCCTACGCCGTGGGTAGAAATTTCCCCGGTGCGTTGCAGCCGCTCATCCACGAATCGATACACGCCCAACAGGCCGCGGCCCGGTTCCGTGGTGTCGTTTTCGGTGGCGTACAGCCATTCGCCGTCCTTGTGAATGACCGCGTGGCCGTAGAAGTGTCGGTGGGGTTGCGAGGTGATGGTTTGCAGCAGGCGACCGTCGCGCAGGTCGATCAGGTAACTTTCGGTCCCTGGCCGGCGTGCGACGAACAGCGCGATCGGCAAGCTCGGATGATTGATGATGTCGTGACAGCGCTGGGCGACGGCGGTGGCGAAGACTTGCGTGCCGTCGACGCGATAACCCACCGCAAAGTGCTGGCCGTTGCCGTCGTCCCGCGCGGACAACAGCAGCGGGCTTTCGCCTTTTTTCGCGAACAGCGTCCAGCCGCCAAACGTGACGGCGCTGAGCAGCAGGCTGCCCAGACCCAGAGCCTGACGTCGCAACATATCAGTCACCATCATTGGCGTTGAAGCCCAGTTGGATGCCCAGCGCTTTGGCCAGCTCGCCCTCGTGCAGGCGATGAACCACGTTGAGGCTATCGTAGAAGGCGTTGAGCTGCTGGCGGCCTTCTTCGCTGGCCAACAGATCCCCGAGTGGCGGTTTCAGCGCGGCCAGCTGTCGATTGCTCTCAGCGTAGGCGGCGTCAATCTTGTCGGCCAACGGCTTTTGCTCCTTCGGCAATAGTCCGCGCAACCCCTTGTTGTCGACGCCGGCCCAGACGGTCTGCGCACTGGCCAGACTCGCCTGCAAGCTGCTGAGCGAGGCTTTGCTGCGCCAGGCTTCGGCCTGAAACGGTTGCGGTACGCCTTTGGTGCCACGGCCCAGCGGGGTGCCGAGCTTTTTCTTCAGCGAGTCCAGCGCGGTCACTTGCACGCGCAGCAACTCGGCAATGGCTTCGTGGGAATCGGCGTAACGCTGATTGGGAAACTTGCTCAACTGAGCGAGCATGCCGTCGTTGCTGTTCCAACTGCTGAGGATATCTTCGGCCAACGCTTTCTGACGCTCGCCGATGGCCACCAGCAGTGGGCAGTAGCGGGCTTTCTGCTCGGCATTGGCCATGTCGATGTCGGCGTCGAAGAGGATGTATTCATAGGCCGACAGGCCCTGAACCACCACACTGGATTTGCCCAGGGCATCGGCGCTGATCTGCGGCTGTGCGGTGACCAGTTGCTCCACCTGACGACCAACGAGGTTCTTTTTGTCCGGCCAGAACTGAATCTGCCAGGCGCGATTGCCTTCGGCCAGCGGTCCGATCAGCAGCGGTTGCAGCTCGGCCCAGGCTTTTTGTGCGTAGAGGAAATCGGCGCGGGCGGTGTCCAGGTCGGATTTGCCCTGACAGTAGGACAGGGCACTGATCGCCAGTTGCCGGTCGGCATCGACCCAACGGCTGTAGGTCGGCAGGATGACCTGACTGGCAATGGCGGCAGACGTCACGGCTTGCGGGTCCGACGGCGCGCACGCGCCCAGTGCCAGTGCGGCAAGGCTGGTGAGCAACAACTTGGGGCGGAACATGCCCGACTCCTTATCTTCAGAAATACGTTAGAGAGAATTCAAGAACGCCAGCAGCGCCGCGCGCTGTTCCGCGTCGAAGGCCAGCACCTGACGTTGCGCCGGCAGCGCCTCGCCGCCGTGCCAGAGCACGGCCTCCATCAGGTTGCGGGCGCGCCCGTCGTGCAGAAACTGCGTGTGGCCGCTGACGGCTTGCGTCAGGCCGATGCCCCACAACGGCGGGGTGCGCCACTGTTGGCCGCTGGCCTGAAATTCGCTGAGATTGTCGGCCAGGCCTTCGCCCATGTCATGCAGCAGCAGATCGGTGTAAGGGCGGATGACCTGATTCGCCAGTTCGGGTTCGGCGGCATCGGCGGAGGTAGTGAATTGGGGCGTATGGCACTGCTGGCAACCTGCTTTGAAAAACAGATTCTTGCCCGCCAGTACCTGCGGGTTGGCCACTTCTCGCCGGGCCGGAACGCCCAGATTACGGGTGTAGAAAGTGATCAGCCGCAGGATGTTGTCGCTGACCTCCGGCTCGCCGTTCGGGCCATTGCCGTTGGGCGCGGCAATGCACGCGGTCTGTGACGGCGTGCAGTCGTCGACCGGCATCAAGGTGGACGTCAGGCCCATGTCACCCGCCAGTGCGTGGGCATTCTGCTGTTTGATGCTCGGCTGCGAGGCTTTCCAGCCGAAACGTCCGAGGACGGATTTCTGCTGCGCATCGTCCCAGACCCAGTTGGGTTTACCGGTGATGCCGGTGCCCTGTTCATCATCCGGGTTGGCGTTGGCCAGAATCGCGGCCTGAGGAATGGCTTCCAGAAGTCCCAGCCCGATCATCGGCGGCGCAATACGCGCGGACGCTCGCGTCTGCGGGTGCATCGGGCCGTAACCGGGTTGGGTGATCTGCAGGGTAGGGCGGCGCAGATGCACCGGGGTGCCATCGCGAAAATGCAGGGTCATCGAATCGTAGTCGACCCGAACCTTGCCTTCAGGCGTCACGCCTGGGATGGCCATGTCCTGGAGTTGTTTGCCGTACACCGGCTCAGGCGTCAGGCCCAGTTGCTTGATGCGTTCGGCGAATGCCGGCTCATCGGGAATCGACAGGCGCACCAGCATGGAGACAGCGTTGTCGGCGCCGGGCTCGGGCGGGTGGCCGCGACCGTCCTTGATGTGGCAGTTCTGGCAGGCGTTGGTGTTGAACAGCGGACCCAGACCGTCACGGGCGGTGGTCGTCGAGGGGGCGATCACCCAGGGGTTGCGAAAGAAACTGTTGCCGACGCTGAAGTCCAGTCGCCGGGCAGGCGACAGGTTCGCCGAGGGCAGGGAAAACGCGTTGCGGTCGCGCTTGTTGACGGTGGTGGCGCCGCCGGATCGCGACTCCCCTGGCTCGGCTGCGGTGAAACGCGGGGCGTCATCGCACCCACTGACGGCCAGCGCCATCAGCAGAAGAAACGAAGGACGTAACCGCGCAGTCATACAGGTCCTGCAAAGGGGTGGAAATCGGGGCGAGCAAGCTTACCAGCCCCGTGTTTTATGAATAAGAGGGATTAGCGTTTGAAGGACCTCTCGTAACGTGTTGTTACCAAATCATCCGCAGGCAACGGGTCGGTAAATCTCACGCTCCGGCGATCTCCAGGGCCGGGTTTTCCACGAGCAGCTGCATCAGGCGCCGTTCGCCCTCGACCACCTTGAACGACCGATAATCGCCAATGCCGTCGAGCTGCCGTTCGCGTTCGCGGATCGCCAGCTCCTTGGCCCGCTCGTAGCCGTAATGCTCGACCCTGAACGACTTGGTGACACTGCTGCCGTTGCGCAGCGTGGTCCGCGCCACCCAATAGGCAATGCCGGTGTAGCAGCGGTAATGCACCCCCGGATAGCCGCTGGTGTTGGTGGCGATGATGCGTTGACGGATGTCGCGGCTGAGCTTGGGCAGGTGCGCCAGCAGCAACTGGTCACGGCACGCGTCGGCGGCTTGGCGTGCCGGGTCACGGCCCCCGTAGCGGGAGAATGAGAAGAGCCGGTTGAAGGTCCTGCCATCGCGGTAGATCGTCACCTTCCATGCACGCGGGCCCTTGACGCCGACCAGCAGGTGGATACCGTAATCGTTGGCTTTGAGCTTACTGACGCGGCGCCTTTTATTGTTTCTCTTGGGCACTTTCTGTCTCCTCCTGGATAGGGTGGGGTCAAGGAAGTGCGCATGATCGGCGGCGGGGGAGGCGTGTTCAATCCGACAAGGAGCGAACAGGAAATGCCCTACAAAGCTTACAGACCGGTCCCCGGATAAGGCCGGTTTTGGTGAGGTTTGGAGCTTCGATTGACGAAAAAAATGCCGGCCCGTGGTCGGGTCGGCATTTGTTTGCAGCTGGACCGGCTTCACTCCAGAAGGCGCGCCCCCACAGGGTTTGAAGCGGACGTGATGGGGATCAGAACTCGTGGTCGGCGTTGTCCGGGTTCAGGTCGGTGATGCCCAGCTTGCCGGCCGCTTGCTCGATGGCCCCGGTCTGTTTGACCAACGCAGCAATGGCATTGCGCACCACCTCGTTGCCTGCTGTATTGCCAGCCGCGATGAGCTGGTCGAAATGCTCGCCCTTGTTGGCGTGGTCGACGATGACCTGCAGCTTTGCCTGGGTCGCGTCGAGGTCGGCACGAACGGTCTGGTCGGTCGCAGCGTCGGCCTTGGCCACCAGCGAAGAGAGGCTTGGGCCAGTCACTTTGCTGCCGTCCACGCGGGTGTATTCGCCCAGGTAAACGTTGCGGATGCCCAGACCGTTGTAGAAGTGCGAGTTGTGGGTGTTGTCACTGAAGCAATCGTGCTCGTCCTCGCTGGAATTGGCCTCCAGCGCGACTTTCATGCGTTCGCCTGCCAGTTCACCCAGCGACAGGCTGCCCATGCCGAAGAGCATTTTGCGCAGCCCGCTTTCGGCGGATTCTGCTTCCAGAGTGGCGCGGTAGTTGTCGGCGACGCCCGGTTTCCAGTTGTTGACCATTTCTTCGAGGTCGCTCACCAGCAGGTCGGTGACGGCCTTCAGGTAGGCGCGACGGCGGTCGTTGTGGCCGCCGGTGCCGCCCTGACCTTCGATGTAGTCGCTGGCCGGACGCTCGCCGGCGCCCGGGCCGGTGCCGTGCAGGTCCTGGCCCCAGAGCAGGAATTCGATGGCGTGGTAACCGGTCGCCACGTTGGCTTCCGAACCGCCGAGCTCGTTCAGGCTGGCGAGTTTTTCAGGGGTGATTTCGCTGACGTCGACTTTGTCCTCGCCCACTTGCACCGACGTGTTGGCGATGATGTTGGCGGTGGCGCCCGGGTTGCCCAGTGCGTGCTGGTAATCCTTGGCGACGTAGTCGATCAAGCCTTCGTCCAGCGGCCATGCGTTCACCTGACCTTCCCAGTCGTCGATGATGGTGTTGCCGAAGCGGAACACTTCGCTTTGCATGTAAGGCACCCGCGCCGCGACCCACGCTGCACGCGCTGCTTTCAGGGTCTGGTCATTGGGGGTGGCGAGGAAAGCGTCGACTGCCGTGCTGAGGGTTTTGGCAGTGGATTCGGCGTCGCTGAAGACGGCAAATACCATGTTGGCGTAGTTGGCGACCACTGCTTTGGTGGCGGCTTCGCTGGACTGGGTCGGTGCAGCGGCGGGGGTCGGCGCTGTGGCTGGGGCGGCGGCTGCGGCAGGTGCCGGGGCAGGCGCTGCAGCGGCGGGTTTGTCCTTGCCTTGATCACAACCGGCCAGAGCAATAGCGACAGCCAGCAGACTTGCGGTTGCCAGGGGCATACGAATCATGACGGAATCCTGCATCGAGAAGAGGTGTAAACGGTGGCGAACGCCAAAAAATGCTGCGCCATAATGCGAAAGATTTGCATTCGGTGTAAAGGCCATTTGCCCAGGCAGTCTGAGGGAGATATTTCAAGCTGTTTCAAGGGAGAGGTAAGGTGCCGCGTCGCAATGGCGAGGGGGAATCCGCGCAACGGCTGCCTCTTCGTCGCAAGGCAGGCGTGCTACAGCGCCTCGCTGTGAGTGCGCTGGGCTTGCTTGAGGTAAACCAGCAGTTCCCGCGCAGGCAGTGGCTTGCTGTAAAAATAGCCCTGACCCTCGTGGCAACCCTCGGAAATGATGTACGCCTCTTGCTCGGCGGTCTCCACACCCTCGGCAATCACCTGCATGCCCAGGCTTTTGCCAAGCTGGATGATGGCGCGCACGATCGTCGCGTCGTCATCGTCGTCGAGCAAATCCTGCACGAAGCTCTTGTCGATCTTGATCTTGTCCAGCGGCAGGCTTTTCAGATAACTCAGCGATGAATAACCGGTGCCGAAGTCATCAATGGCGATCAACGCCCCGGAGCGGCGCAGGCTCAACAGGTGCTGGGCGGCGGTGGTGATGTCTTCCATCAGGCCGGTTTCGGTGACTTCAAGCTCCAGACTGCGGGGCGGCAAGCGGTAGATCTGCAGCAGGTTGTTCACCACCCGCGGCAATTCGGCGTGGTGCAGCTGCACGGTGGACAGGTTCACCGCCATGCGCAGGTCGCTGAAGCCTTGATCGTGCCATTCGCGCAGCTGTTTACAGGCCTGATCCAGCACCCACTCGCCGATGGCGATAATGGTGCCGTTCTGCTCGGCCAACGGGATGAACAGGTCAGGGGGTACGAAGCCGTGTTCCGGGTGAATCCAGCGGATCAGTGCTTCGACGCCGACCACACTGTGGTCGCGGTAGCTGATCTGCGGCTGATAGACCAGGTGAAACTGCTCGCGGGCCATGGCCTCGCGCAGGTCCTTCTCCAGCTCACGTCGACGGCGCATCTCGCTGTCGACGCTGGCGATATAAAACTGGTAGCGATTGCGCGAGCGGGTCTTGGCCAGTGTCATGGTCTGCTCGGCTTTCTGCAGCAGCTTCTCGGTGCTGTCGCCATCTTCGGGGAACAGCGTGATGCCGATGGTGGCGCGCAAGCGAATCTCTTGCTGATCAACAGCGAAGGGCGCCTCCAGATCGTCGAGGATGTTCTGCGCCAACTCGGCGGCTTCATAAGGCTGTTCGATATCGGCCTGGACCAGCGCGAATTGGTCGCCGCCCAGGCGGGCGAGGGCGCCGAGGCGTCCGCTGTGGCCGCGCAATCGATCGGCAAGGGCCAGCAGCAACTGATCGCCGGCCTGATAGCTGAATTGTTCGTTGATGCCTTTGAAGTCATCCAGCCCGACGCATAACACCGCGACCCGATGCTGCACCTTACCGGCGTCGACGAGGATTTTGTCCAGTTGCTTCTGCAGTTGCAGCCGGTTGGGCAGCCCGGTGAGGAAGTCGTATTGGGACATCCGCAACAGGCTGGATTCAGCCTCGTGGCGCAGGGTGGTGTTGCGCTCGATGGACGCCAGCAGTTGGTTGGCGGTGTTGACCCAGATCCCCAGCTCGTTTTTTTCGTGGCCTTTGAGCAGGGGCAGTTGGTGTTCACTGGGGCGGTCGGGGTTGATGGTAGTCAGGTGCTCTATGATTCTCGACAGCGGTTTGGTCAGCAGCCAGTGGTAAACCAGGTATAGCACCAGACCCAACGCCAGCGCGCGCAACACGCCGGAGATGAAGATGATCATTGAGTTGGTGAGGAAGGTTTCGCCGTAGGTGGCGGTGTCCAGGGTGATGCGCAGGTCGCCGTAGTATTCGCTGTACGGGCTGCGGCCGACCAGTTGGGTGGTGAAGCTGCGTTCCTGGCCAAGGATCAGATCGGTGAGCCAGCGGGTAGGGGTGACTTCGAGGGCGCGGGATTTCTCGGCGAGCACCGTCTCGTTGGGATGACCAATGGACGCCAGTCGCACCGCTTCGTCCTGAAACAACCCTTCGATGACCTGCATGCCCATTTCCCGGTCCAGGCTGTAGACGGCCTGTGTCGACGGGTCGCGAAACATGTCGAGGATACGCGCTGCGTCCGAAGCAACGGCCTGGCGGGTTTTGTATGCGTCGTAGACGATCTGTGCGCAACTGAGCACGACCCCAACGATCAGCGCTGAAAGCAGCACAACGCGAAGCAGCTTCACCGACAAGCTGTGTTTGAGTTCCAGCTTCAAATGGCCATTCCTTCATCCATGCTGATAGCGGTCTGACTGTGTGCACGCACGGGCAATGCAGGCATTCGGATCAGACGCGTCTGGCTTGCGCCTGACCCCATCAATCGGGAAAACACTTAACAGGCAGACCACTCAGGCTAACCGTACTGTGTCGGTCGTCCGCGGGAAGAACTTGAGCCCAGCCGTTTGAATCAGCACGAAATTTGATATTAGTCGGCTATCGCTTCCAGACAATACATAAACGACAAACAGAAGGCGAAAAAAAAACCCGGACGTGCCGGGCTTTTTTTTATTCGAGCATTCAAGCATTCATCAGGCGGTGAAGCTTTTGCCTTCGAACTGCTCGGCAACGAACTTCCAGTTGACCAGGTTCCAGAACGCCTCGACGTACTTTGGACGCAGGTTACGGTAGTCGATGTAGTAAGCGTGTTCCCAGACGTCGCAGGTCAGCAGCGGGGTGTCGCCGCTGGTGATCGGGTTGCCGGCGCCGATGGTGCTGGCCAGTGCCAGGGAACCGTCAGCTTTCTTCACCAGCCAGCCCCAGCCGGAGCCGAACGTGCCGATGGAGGTCTTGCTGAATTCTTCCTTGAACTTGTCGAAGGAACCGAACGCAGCGTTGATTGCATCAGCCAGAGCGCCGGTCGGTTGGCCGCCGGCGTTTGGCGCCAGGCAGTTCCAGTAGAACGTGTGGTTCCAGACTTGAGCGGCGTTGTTGAAGATACCGCCCGAGGACGTCTTGACGATTTCTTCCAGAGTCTTGCCTTCGAACTCGGTGCCTGGCACCAGGTTGTTCAGGTTCACGACGTAGGTGTTGTGGTGCTTGTCGTGGTGGTATTCCAGAGTTTCCTTGGAGATGTGCGGTGCCAGAGCATCATGTGCGTACGGCAGCGGAGGCAATTCAAAAGCCATGGTAATTCTCCTAATCAGGTCAGTTGCGGTTTGCGCAAGGCCGATCACGGGCGGCCAGACAGAACTTACGCTGGCGAGTTTGTACTCTTTGCAGCGCAGGGGCTGGATCATAGCACCGGCCCCGGACCTTAACCACGCAACAACAGTGTGGGATAGAGGTTCCAGAGCATTGCGCTGAAAGCGCAGTGGCAGGCTTGGGTTTTCACGCCGTTCTGATCAATTGCACCGCCACGCTGAACATCATCACCGCGACCATCAGGTCCAGCAGGCGCCAGGTGGCCGGGCGCGCGAGCCACGGCGCCAGCCAGGCGGCGCCGATCGCCAGCGTCGAAAACCACAATACCGAAGCGCTGGCTGCACCGGCCACATAGGCGCCGGGCACCGTTTGCTGCGCGCCGAGCGAGCCGATCAGCAGTACCGTGTCGAGATAAACGTGCGGGTTCAACAAGGTCACCGCCAGGGCGGTCAGCAATACCGCGCGGCGTGACCGCTGGCCGTCGGTGTCGCCGTTGGCGAGGCTCTGCGGTGACAACGCGCGGCGCAAAGCCATGGCGCCGTACCACAGCAGAAACACCACTCCGCCCCAGCGCGCCACCGCCAGAAGCGTCGGGTTGTGGGCCAGCACATTGGCCAGCCCGAACACGCCGGCGGCCACCAACAGGGCGTCGCACACGATGCACAGCAAGGCCACGGACAGGTGGTGTTCGCGACGCAGACTTTGCGCCAGCACGTAAGCGTTCTGGGTGCCGATGGCCATGATCAGCCCGAGGGAAACCAACAGGCCATTGAGGTAGCTTTGCCACATGATGTCGGGCCTCGATCAGTTCAGGGATGGACGGGATCAGGCGCTCGTCGCCAGTGCGCGCAAGGTGCTCATGGCCTCCAGCGCGTCGTCCTTACCCACGAAAAGATGGTCGTGGTAAAAGCCCGCGACCACGTTGCAACTGATGCCCGCCTGCCCCAGGGCGCTGGCGAACGCGGCGGTCAGCCCGACGGCCGCGAGTGAGGAATGGACGGTCAGGGTAATCCAGGCCATGACGTAATCGCTGGCCAGGCCCAGTTGCTGCGCCTGGCTGCGTTCAAGTATGACGGTCAGGCCTTCACGTTCCCGGAAGCTGCCGATCACCTCGACACCTTGCACGTGGCTGCTGTCAGCCACGGTGCAGAACACGTAATCACCTTCGTTCAGTTCGGGGTCCATGCTGCGCAGCAACGCGCTGAGGGAGGTTTCGCCAGTCATTGATATTCGCCGTTTGTTGAGGTGGGCATCAGTCAGTGGTGGCGATTGTCAGGCGAGAGCGAGTATAAGAAAAACCAATAAAGCTCATCACCCATTAGAGAAACTGATGTTCGACTACAAGTTGCTTTCCGCGCTGGCAGCGGTGATCGAGCAAGCCGGCTTCGAGCGTGCTGCGCACGTGCTTGGCCTTTCGCAGTCGGCGGTGTCCCAGCGCATCAAGCTGCTGGAAGCGCGGGTCGGCCAGCCAGTACTGGTCCGGGCGACGCCGCCCACGCCGACAGACATCGGCCGGCGCTTGCTCAACCATGTCCAGCAGGTGCGCTTGCTGGAGCGGGATCTGCAAAGCGTGGTGCCCGCGCTGGACGAAGGCGGCATGCCCGAGCGCCTGCGCATCGCACTGAACGCCGACAGCCTGGCGACCTGGTGGGCCCTCGCGGTCGGGGACTTCTGCGCCGAGCATCGATTGCTCACTGATCTCGTGGTTGAGGATCAGGATGTCGGGCTCAAACGCATGCGCGCCGGTGACGTGGCCGCGTGTCTGTGCGGCAGTGAACGGCCGGTGGCGGGGGCGCGAAGTGTGTTGCTCGGCGCCATGCGCTACCGGGCGCTGGCCAGCCCTGACTTCATCGATCGGCATTTCCCGCAGGGCGTGACGCCGCAAGCGGTCGCCCGATCGCCCGCGCTGGTGTTCGGCCCGGATGATTTCCTGCAGCACCGCTACCTCGCTTCGCTGGGCGTCGATGGCGGTTTCGAGCATCATTTGTGTCCCTCGTCCGAGGGCTTCATGCGCATGGTCGAAGCTGGAATGGGCTGGGGACTGGTGCCGGAATTGCAGGTCCGCGGGCAATTGGCGAGCGGTCAACTGGTCGAGTTGCTGGCCGATCACTGCATTGATGTGCCGTTGTACTGGCATCATTGGCGCAATGGCGGTCGCTTGCTGACGGAGCTGACGGACCATCTGGCGAAAAAAGCGGGGCAATGGCTGGTGCCGTTGCAGCCTGAATGAACGTCAGTAGTCGACGCAGCAGATTGTAGGATCGGTCGCAGAGCAGCCGCGGCGATCACTGGCAAAAGATGATTAAACGGAGCAGGCAATGAAAATTCTGGTCACCGGCGCAGGCGGCTTCATTGGCGGACGCTTCGCGCGTTTCGCGCTGGAGCAAGGCTTGAACGTCCGGGTCAACGGCCGTCGTGCGGAGGGTGTCGAGCATCTGGTGCGGCGCGGGGCCGAGTTCATCCAGGGCGATCTTTCCGATCCGGAACTCGTTCATGCGCTGTGTGACGACGTCGAAGCCGTGGTCCATTGCGCGGGTGCGGTGGGCACATGGGGACGACGCCAGGACTTCCATCAGGGCAACGTTCAAGTCACCGAAAACGTCGTTGAAGCCTGCCTGAAACAGAGAGTCCGGCGGTTGGTGCATCTGTCCTCGCCCTCGATCTATTTCGATGGCCGATCGCACCTCGATATCCGTGAGGAGCAAGTGCCCAAGCGCTTCGGCAATCACTACGCCGCGACCAAATACCTGGCCGAGCAAAAAGTATTTGGTGCTGAAGAGTTCGGTCTGGAAGTGATCGCCCTGCGTCCTCGTTTTGTGACGGGCGCAGGTGACACGAGCATTTTCCCGCGACTGCTGGAGATGCAGCGCAAGAATCGTTTGTCGATCATCGGCAACGGCCTGAACAAGGTCGACTTCACCAGCATTCAAAACCTCAATGAAGCGCTGCTCAGCAGTTTGCTGGCGGCGGGTTCGGCGCTGGGCAAGGCCTACAACATCAGTAATGGCGCGCCGGTGCCGCTCTGGGACGTGGTCAATTACGTCATGCGCCAGATGGATTTGCCACCGGTCAGGCGTTATCGGTCTTACGGCCTGGCGTACACCGCGGCGGCCATGAACGAGGCGGCGTGCCTGATCTGGCCCGGGCAACCTGAACCGACGCTGTCGCGCATCGGGATACAGGTGATGAGCCGGGATTTCACGCTTGATATCAATCGCGCCAGGCATTATCTGGATTACCAGCCCGACGTCAGCGTGTGGACCGCCCTCGACGAGTTCTGCGGCTGGTGGAAAGCCCAGCACGGCGGAGCGTTGTAAAAGGCTTCAACATCCGTGGTTATACTGCGAGCCATTCAGATTCAGCGGTTTTTTCAAAGGTAAATCCATGCGCAAAGATCCCTATGACGACGTCGATGACGTCCCGAGCCTCAGCGCCAAAGACGATGACGATGACTTTCTGCCGCCACCGGGCGCCCGCGAGCGCACGACGGTGTATTCCCGTGATACGCCGGTGGTGAAGGTGAAGGCGCCCGGTACCGGTGCGTTGTGGGCGTTAATCTGTGTGCTGTTTATCGCGTTTTGCGGCCTGGGCTGGTGGAGTTTTCAGCAGGTCTCGTTGATGGAGCAGCAACTGGTGGCGACGCAGGAAAGCTTCGCGCGGATCAGTGAGGAGGCGGCGGGGCGCTTGCAGGATATTTCCGGCAAGGTGGTGGCCACCGAGTCGATGGCGAGCAGCAGCGAGGCGCTGAAGGCGCAGATCAAGCAGTTGCAGGATCAGTTGGCTGATCAGAGCAAGCAGCAGCAGGGTGTGGCAGGTTTGCAGGGCGGGCTGGACAAGCGGCTGGAGCAGATCAGTACGCAGAGTGCGCAGCAGCAGGCGGTCAATCAGCAGTTGCAGGATCAGGTGAAGGCCGTGACCACGGAGCTGGCAGCGTTGAAGGCAGCGATGCCGGATGGCAAGTCGGCGCAGTCTGAGCAGGAGCGTCTGGAGTCGCAGTTGAAGGGCTTGAGCGCGGACGTGGCGAGTCTGAAGAAGGCGAATGGCAGTCAGGCGATCGAGCAGCTTGAGCAGGATATGGTGGTGGTGAAGAGTGAGTTGGAGAATCGTCCGGCGGCTGCTTCGTCGGGTGCCAGCACGGCGGAGTTTGATGCGTTTCGTGGTCAGATGACGCGGACGATCAATACGTTGCAGAGTCAGATTCAGACGTTGTCGCAGCAGATTAATGCGCGGGGGCAGTAGATCAAAGGCGTCGGCCTAACGGCCTCGGGTTTCGCCTTCGGCGAGTTACTTGGAAAAGCACCCCAAGTAACCAAGGGTGCCTGCTCCTGGTTGGGCCCTTCCTTCGTCAGGGTTCCCTCACTCCGGTCCCGCTCCGTGGGCCCGCGCCGAACGGACATCCATGTCCTGACGGCGCTCTCGCCGCATCCCTGCGGCTCGGCCCACTGCGCGAGACCTGCGTTCAGCCTGCACCCAAGTCGCGATTTGTGGTGACTGGGCTTGCTGCGCAGGAAGATCAAAAGCAAATCAAAAGCAGATCAAAAGCTTCCCGGCTGAAGCCGGTCCTACAGTCAAAGCTGGTCTTACAGCCGCCGCCGGTCTTACTGGCTGGAGGCTATGCTTTTAGTGGGACCGGCTTTAGCCGGGAAGGGGCCAGTGAGCGGCTAGAGGGGACAGCGGCTAGAGGGGACTGATTTATTTACAGCGCTTCTCCGTAAATTAATCTGTCCCCGGTCTACCGTTGCCGATCGTTCCCACGCTCTGCGTGGAAACGCAGCCCTCGACGCTCCGCGTCTTCTGTACTTACAGCGTCGGGTAATCCACATAGCCTTCGGCGCCTTTGGCGTAGAAGGTTTCGGGATGAGGTTCGTTGAGCGGGGCATCCTTGGCCAGACGTGCCGGCAGGTCGGGATTGGCGATGAAGGGCACGCCGAAGGCGACGGCGTCGGCCTTGCCGCTCGCCAGCCAGGCGTTGGCGCTTTCTTTGGTGAATTTCTCGTTGGCGATGAACACGCCGCCGAACGCTTCTTTCAGGCGTGGGCCCAGGCTGTCGTCGAGTTCACGTTCGCGGGCGCAGATGAACGCGATGCCGCGTTTGCCCAATTCGCGGGCGACGTAGGTGAAGGTCTCTGCCAGGTTGGCGTCGCCCATGTCGTGCGCGTCAGCGCGGGGTGCCAGGTGCACGCCGACACGGCCAGCGCCCCAGACGTCAACGGCGGCGTCGGTCACTTCCAGCAGCAGGCGTGCGCGGTTTTCCAGCGAGCCGCCGTAGGCATCGGTGCGGGTGTTGGTGCTGGTTTGCAGGAACTGGTCGAGCAGGTAACCATTGGCGCCGTGGATCTCTACGCCGTCAAAGCCGGCGGCCTTGGCGTTCTCGGCACCGACGCGGTAGGCGTCGACGATCTCTTCGATTTCAGCCAGTTCCAGTGCGCGAGGGGTGACGTAATCAGACAGCGGACGCACCAGGCTCACGTGGCCTTTTGGCTGGATGGCGCTCGGCGCAACCGGGGTTTCGCCGTTCAAATAAGTCGGGTGCGAAACGCGACCCACGTGCCACAGTTGCAGCACGATCTTGCCACCGGCGGCATGCACGGCTTTGGTGATGTTGGCCCAGCCGCGCACTTGATCGTTGGACCAGATGCCGGGGGTGTCGGGGTAGCCAACGCCCATGGGCATGACCGAAGTCGCTTCGCTGATGATCAGACCGGCCGAGGCGCGCTGTACGTAATACTCGGCCATCATCGCGTTGGGTACGCGGCCTTCGTCGGCGCGGCAGCGGGTCAGCGGCGCCATGATGATGCGGTTGGCCAGTTCCGGGTCACCCATCTTGATCGGGTCAAAAATCGTGGTCATCGTGAAATCCTTAGTGCAGTCGGTAAAAGGTGGATCCGCAGGTTTCAAATTCGGGGAATCAGTTGGTCACAGGGGCCATTTCGACATCGTTGCGCTGACGGAAATTGATCAACGTAACCAGTAGCGCCAGCACCGCCAGAACGCCAGCAGCCAGCGGCACGGTGGTCAGGCCGAAGCCATGGGCGATGACGCTGCCGCCGACCCAGGCGCCCAGCGCGTTGCCGACGTTGAAGGCGCCGATGTTCAGGGTGGACACCAGATTGGGCGCGGCCTTGCCGAAGGTCACCACGTTGATCTGCAAGGCAGGCACGGCGGCGAACGCAGCGGTGGCCCAGAGGAACAGGGTGATTTCAGCCGGGATCAGCGCCGTGCTGGTCCAGCTCAGCACCGTGGAGATCACTGCCATGGCGATGAACACGCCGATCAGCGTGGCGGCCAGTCGGCGGTCGGCGAGTTTGCCACCGATGATATTGCCCAGCGTCAGGCCGAGGCCGATGAGCATCAGCGTCCAGGTCACGCCCAGCGGCGAGACGCCGGTGACTTCGCCCAACAGTGGCGCAACGTAGGTGAAGAGGGCGAACACAGAGGCGGCGAACAGCGCGGTCATGCTCAGCGACAGCCAGATGCCCACGCCTTTGAGCGCGGCCAGCTCGGCGCGCATGTCGAGTTTCTCCTCATCGCGCTTGCTCGGCAGGAAGCGAATCAGGCCGATGAAGGCGATGACGCCAATCACCGTCACCGCGAAGAAGGTCGAGCGCCAGCCGGCCTGTTGCCCCAGTGCAGTGCCCAACGGGACGCCGAGGACGTTGGCCAGGGTCAGGCCGGTGAACATCAGCGCGACGGCCGAAGCGCGACGATTGGCCGGGACCAGATTTGCCGCTACCACCGACCCGATGCCGAAGAACGCGCCATGGCACAGCGCGGTGACCACGCGGGCGAACATCAGAATGTTGTAGTCCGCCGCCAGCGCGCAGAGCAGATTGCCGATGATGAAGACGCCCATCAACGTGACCAACGCGCCTTTGCGCGGCAACTTGGCGGTGGCCATCGCCATGAACGGCGCGCCGATTGCAACGCCCAGGGCGTAGCCGGTCACCAGCCAGCCGGCACCGGGAATGCTGACGCCCAAATCGCTGGCGACGTCGGGAAGCAAGCCCATGATGACGAATTCGGTCGTCCCGATGGCAAAGGCGCTCAGGGCCAGAATGAGTAGTGAAAGGGGCACGTTGCGTCTCCTGGATGTGGGGCGAGGGGCTCAGAGCCGCTGCGTCAGTTGCTGCAAGAACGCCTGAATGACGTCTTCGTTGCGCTTGAAAAAATGCCATTGGCCGTGTTTCTGGTTGGTAATCAAGCCGGCCCGTTGCAACGTTGCCAGATGGGCCGAAACGGTCGACTGCGACAGACCGGCGCGCTGGTCGATCTGCCCCGCACACACACCGCCATCAATGGTGTGACGCTGATCGGGGAAAGTCGTAACCGGGTCTTTGAGCCAGTCCAGAATCTGCCGGCGAACCGGGTGGGCGAGGGCTTTGATGATTTCGTCGATATCGATGTCGGTAGGCATGTCGTTCTCAGTGCAGGTGCGCTGTATCGCGATGGGGCGAACCTTATATCTATAAATCGCGATATACAAATATGAATAAGTGCTTAGGACGGGCTGGTTCGTTATATCGGGTTATAACGATATGGCGCTGGGCTGATCTGTTGGTAGAGCGTTGACGGGCATTCCCGCTTTACAGGCGCAGGGAATGTGGCGACTGTACGAGCGTCATTGCGCATGAGTCCCCGCACCTTCGGCGGAGTCAGGCGCAGAAAAAAGGCTCGCAGCAATAGGCAACAACCATGAATTACCTCGCACACCTGCACCTCGGCGGGCAGGCCCCGGCGCAATTGCTGGGCAGCCTGTACGGCGACTTCGTCAAAGGGCTGCTGCCGGGGCGCTTCCCGGCAGACATCGAAAGCGCGATTCGTCTGCACCGGCGAATCGATGCATTCACTGATTCGCATCCGCTGATCAAGCAGGCACTGGGACGCTTTCCCGATGGCCGTCGCCGCTATGCCGGCATTGCGCTGGATGTGTTTTTCGACCATTGCCTGGCGCGGGACTGGCACCTGTATTCCCTTGAGCCGCTGGATACCTTCACCGGAAAGGTCTACCACGTGCTGGCCGAAGAGCCTGCGTTACCGGAGCGTCTGGCGCTGATTGCGCCACGCATGGCGGCGCAAGACTGGCTGGGTTCGTACCGTGAGTTTTCGGTGGTGGGCGATGCACTGGCTGGCATCTCGCGTCGCCTGACACGGCCGGAAGGGCTGGCCGGGGTCAACCAAGAGTTGCACGCGCTGTATCGACCACTGAGTGACGATTTCAGCGCGTTTTATCCTGAACTTCAGGCGTTTGCTCAGGCGGCCTTGGCGGCGGAACGCACCATCGCCGGTTGAACCGCCTCACCGAACAGCGCGACCTGTACCGCCTGCTGCGCTTCGAACGCCAGCGCTGCGCGTTCTTTCCCCTGAGAAGCGATTGGCGAGAGCAGCTGGATATGCACTTCACTCACTTCATTTGCGAACAGCCGACGCAGGTGCGAGAGCAGGTCGTCGTCGCCTATGAACGGCGCAATCTGATCCGGCTGGCCGTCCCGCACGTATTGAATGGCAACAGGCTGTACCGGCACGCCGGTTTCAATGGCGCTCGACAACAGGCGGCCGTGGAAGGTACGCAAGCTACGACCGTCGGTGGTGGTGCCCTCGGGGAAGATCACCAGCGAATGCCTGCCGAGCAAGTGCTGGCCCATCTGCTTCTGAATCAGCTTGCTGTCGCCCGAGCCCCGGCGAATGAACAGTGTGCCGGCTTTCAAGGCCAGCCAGCCCGCCACCGGCCAGGTGCGCACTTCGGCCTTGGACAGGAACGACAGCGGCGCCAGCATGCCCAGCAGCGGGATGTCGGTCCACGACACATGATTGCTCACCCACAACATCGGCTCGCTCGGCAGCTTGCCGCTGACTGTCACGCGAAACGGCAGCGCGGCACTCAGGCGCGCCATGAACCAGGCGGTCCAGCGCTGGCGACGGGCCATGGAATTGCCGATGCGCAGGCGTTCCATCAGGGCAAAGGTGCCGGCGATGCTCAAGCCCAGCGCAATCACCCAGAGCACCCGCACCACGCGCGCATGACTGCGCCAGGTGCTCATCACACCGCTGCCTTGAAGTGGCGAGCGTACCGTGGGCACAGCTCGTCGCGCTTGAGGAGGATGAAGACGTCGGCGACCTGGAAATCTTCGTCCCAGCACGGCTCGCCACAGATCTTCGCGCCCAGGCGCATGTAAGCCTTGAGCAGGGGCGGCATCTCGCAGATCACGTTGTTGGGCAGGTCCAGCATCGGCAGGGGATTCTTCGGTTCGGCGCGCAGGTGTTCGTTGCACAGATAACGTTCGCGCAGGCGTTGCATGATCGCGTGGGCCTGAATGCCGCCGTCCTGCATCGGAATGCTGGCGCAGCCCATCAGGTAGCTGTAGCCGCCTTCGTTGAGGATCTCGGCCAGTTCGCTCCACAACACGGCGATGGTGCCGCCATTGCGGTAGGAGGGATCGACACAGGTCCGGCCCAACTCCAGGATCGGGCCCTGTAAATGGCGCAGGCCGTGCAGGCTGAATTCTTCTTCGCTGTAGAATTTGCCCAGGGTGCTGGCGGCCTTGTGGTCAAGCAAACGGGTGGTGGCGACCAGGCGACCGCTGCTCAGATCGCGCACGCCAATGTGCATGCAGTGAACGTCGTAATCATCGATATCCAGGCCCAGCTCGGCGCCCTTGAGCCTGGCGTTGAATTCGCCACTGAACACACTGAAGCGCAACGCCTGTGCTTCCTGCAGGGCCTTCTCACCGACCAGGCGTTCAGCCTGCAGGCGACGTTCGGTTCGGGTGTCTCGAATGCTGGCGATCTGAGTCATGCGGCGTCTCCGTAATCCCGCCTTCGTCCAGGCGGGTCGACTGATTGTTCGAGCATTGCTGTACGAATTCAGGCTAGGGAGGGGCCGTGTCACGACCATTAAGCTTTGGTGATGGTTGCGTGACAGGGGGTTGCGTTCAATGGGCTGTCATCATTGCCTGCTAGGTTGCCTGCATCCGAGCCCGAGTCCCCTCCATGACCCGTCTGCTGTTCACCCTTGCGCTGTTCCTCATCAGCTGTACGGCCGCTGCCGAAACCTGGCCTGCGCCGGATTGGTCCGAGCGACTGCTCAATCGAAATAATGCAGTCACCGCTCTGGACAGCTATGCCTTCCCGGCCCGCGACGAAGCCTCCCGCGAAGGCGTGCGCACAGACGCTCTGCTGATCATTCACGACGGTGAAGTGGTGTATGAACGCTACGGCGGCGTGACCCGTGCAGACACCCCGCACCTGACTTGGTCGATCAGCAAAAGCATTCTGGCGAGCGTGCTGGGCGTCGCCTTTGGTGAAGGCCGTTTCAAGCTTGAAGACGCCGTCGCCAGGTTCTACCCGCCTTTCAGCGCGCATCCCGATATCAAACTTCAGGACCTGCTGCACTGGGCTTCGGGGCTCGACTGGCAGGAAGATTATGAATACGCGCCGCTCAACTCGTCGGTCGTCGCGATGCTCTATACCCGAGGGCGGGGCGACATGGCGCGATACACCGCTGAGCACGGCACCGCCAGTGCGCCGGGCACTTCATACCGCTATTCCAGCGGCGACAGCACCGTCCTCGCCGCTGCGCTGAAAGGCATGGTGGGTGAACGCGCCTACGCTGATTACCCCTGGACCGCCTTGTTCGACCCGCTGGGCATCACCAGCGCCACATGGGAGCGCGACGCCACCGGCACTTTTGTCGGGTCGTCCTACGCGTACATGACGGCCCGTAACCTTGCGCGCATCGGCCTGCTGATGGAACGCGGCGGGCGCTGGCAAGACCGCCAGTTGCTGCCCAAGGCCTGGGTTGATTTCAACCTGACGCCGTTCAAATCCCTTACCCAGACCCCGGCCGATGAAGCCCCCGGCGGTCACTGGTGGCTGAACAAGACCGCCGACGGCAACGTCGGTCCGTGGCCCGACGCACCTCCCGACACCTTCGCCGCACTCGGCCATTGGGGGCAGGCGCTGTACGTGATCCCCAGCGCGAAGCTGGTGATCGTTCGCTACGCCGACGATCGCGACGGCACTTATGACCACAACCAGTTGCTCAAGCTGGCGCTGAAGGCCGTGGCCGGGGAGGGTAATCAATGAACGCTCGCAAGGCATTCATCCGACGCCGCCCGTTCCGCAGCTTCTTCATACTGGTGCTGCTGATCATTACCGGCCTGATCTGGAACTGGCGCGTTCAGCTGCAGGTATTCCCCAGCATCATCAGCGCCTACACCGCCAAGGAATACTGCTCGTGCCACTTCGTCATGGATAACCCTGCAGACTATTGCCGCCGCTACGTGAAGCAGTGGCTGCCGAGCACCCTCGACGAAGACGCGCTGAACAAGCGCATCACTGCGACAGGGCTGGGCCGCGAGAGCGCAGCGCAGTGGGAGGGCCCGCGCCAGGGCTGTCGTTTGTCGCCGCCGGTGCCGTAGAACGTTGAAGTTTGCGTGCGGTCAGACAGCCGGATAGGGTTGCGCATCGCACCCTCTGGAGTCCGCATGTCCATTTGCCTTCCCACCTCGCTTGCCCTCGCGGTCCTCGTCGCTGACGCCTCTGCTTTGAACGCCCGGCCGGCCCGCTCATGAGGGGCGCGATTTTTCCGTGGCGCGAGGAAAACCAGTTCAACCTGCTGATCGACGGCCCGGCGTTCTTCCCGCGCATGATCGCTGCGATTGAAGGCGCGCAGCAGCAAATAGAGCTTGAACTGTATCTGGTGGAAGCCGGGGCCTGCGCCGAAGCGATCGTGCAGGCGCTGGTCGGTGCGGCGAATCGCGGGGTCATCGTGCGTTGTCTGTTCGATGGCTTTGGTGCCGCGGCGTTTACGATCAGCCTGCGCAAGCGCCTGACAGACGCCGGCGTGATTCTGCGTTTCTATAATCCCGTCCATTGGCGGCGTGGCTTTCGAAACCTCTACCGCGACCACCGCAAACTGCTGCTGGTCGACAAAGAGCTGGCGGTGGTGGGCGGGACGGGTGTCACCGACGAGTTCTGGCGCCCGGACCTGAACAGCAGCGAGTGGCATGAGGTGATGGTCGAGATTCGCGGGCCGCTGGTGATCGACTGGCAAGCGTTGTTCGACCGCCAGTTCCACGCCAACCCTCGGCGGCGAGCATGGCGGCCTGCGGAAAACTTCGGTCTGCCGCGTCTGCCCAAGGCACCCGTCAGCGGGAATGAGCTGGGTCGTGTGGCCTATGCCGATTCCCGTCAGCACCGGGATATCGTGCAGTCACTGGTGCGTGCACTGAACACCAGCAAGACGCGCATCTGGCTGGCGACGCCGTATTTCCTGCCGACCTGGAAAGTCCGCCGTGCCTTGCGCCGAGCGGCGTCCCGGGGCGTCGATGTGCGCCTGCTGCTCACCGGTCCGCGCACTGATCACCCTTCGGTTCGCTACGCTGGCCACCGTTATTACCCGCGCTTGCTCAAGGCCGGGGTGCAAATCTTCGAATACCAGCCGTGCTTCCTGCACCTGAAAATGGTGCTGATCGACGACTGGGTCAGCGTTGGCTCATGCAACTTCGATCACTGGAATCTGCGCTTCAATCTGGAAGCCAACCTCGAAGCGATCGACCCCGCGCTGACCCGTGCCGTGACCACCAGCTTCACCAAGGATTTCGCCGTGAGCAGCGAAATTACTCTGGACGGCTGGAAATCCAGACCGCTGTGGCGACGGGTTCAGGAGCGCGTATGGGGATGGCTGGATCGGCTGGTGGTGAACGTGCTTGATCGGCGGGGCTAGAAAAATCCAGCCGCGCTTTCTTTTACCGATGGAATGTCAGGAAGTTTCCTATCGGTCTGGCTGATTTGACGCCGCTTCTGCCGTATTTCAGCGTGTGGACCTGCAGCAGGTGCTTGCCGGAAGGGTCCAGCACGCCAAGCGTTGACGAATCGCCACCGTCGAGATTCCAGGATGAGGCGGCGGGTGGGTCTCCTTCATTTTTAGGGTTCAGGTTGTCCAGTCGAGCCATGACGGTCGCCCATTCAAGCATCGTGAAACCAGGCTCATCGGTTTTTCTACTAAAGGTGCCTCGGCCCTGGTTAAGCGCGATAGCCAGACGAGTTCTGGCTGTGTTGTTTTCTGCGAGGCTGATCGCTGAGCGCGCATTGGGGTCGCTGGCATGACCTAAAGCGCCCACGTGGCCCGTTTCTTCGCCATAGATGTGTTTTGCTTTAAGGCTGTCTCTGCGTGAAAACTCCATGACGCCTCCTGTTGTCAGTTTGGGGGCCACATGAATGAATGAACCGTCTCCTAGCTGCAGTTTTGAATAAGCTGAACTGTAGTCTTCAGGCGGGTCGATAAAAGGCTTTTGAAGGCTGTCGATAATGTTCTCTCCAACTGACGCGTATTCCAGGTTTGAAAGTTGGGGGGATGGCAATGGTAAAGGTCCGGACATGGCTTGCCTGGCTCCCATATTGAAATATCCACCGTTTACGTAGGCCGCTGGCATCGAACCGCTGGCGTCGGCGATTTGAGCACCTGCGGCTCTACTGAGCGGTATTGCCGCATCGCCTCCTGATACTTTTCCCCTAAGACTGCTACTCAGAGACAGGTAGGCGAATTCGCGTGGCGCTGCCGCTTCGCGATCAAGCTCAATGCCGACTTTTGCGAATACAGCGTTATCCCCTTTTATCGATACGCCGATAACGCCTTCAGTAAGTGTTTTAACGCTAATGGGCGATATAAATCTCTTGATTCGACTCTGCAACACGGTTGCGGCCCGATTCGCGTCCATACCCTCCAGCCCATCGGTATCGAACTTGCTCACAGGCGAGTTGCCGACGAAGCAGTAAACATTCAACCCATCGGCACTGCCTTGCGGATCGGGGTTTATCCATCGCTGTAACCACGGTGCGTAATAACGCATGCCGTAGTAATAGAGCCCTGTGGCATCGCGCTCTTTGCCGCTGTAGCGAACGGTTCGGTATTTGGCTTCAATGGCGCTACGCGCGGTCCACCAGGCGGTGCCGCCGAACGGGTAATAACCTTCCCGGGTAATGACGCCACCCTGGCCGTCCAGCTCCAGCGTGCTGGAGCCCAGATGATCACTCAACTCATAACGCACCTGATTGTCATCGATCCCATCGGGCTTATTGGCCTTCCAGTGCAAAATTCGTACGCTGCTGCCTCCTGCCTGAACAGTTGCCACTTCCAGAATCTCTCCATCCGGCTGGTTGCGGATTTCCAGCCCATCGAGGTAGCGGACCTCGGATACCAGCGTTCGGCCACTCGCTTGCGCTTTTGTGATCTTGCGCAAGCGCTGGCCCCCGCCGTCATAAATATAGTGTTCGTCATCGTTTGCTCCGTCCTGCCGGCGCACGGTCGTGACCAACCGTAGCTGGTTGCGCACGTCCCATTCCAGGGTCTGGCCGCGAACCAGTTCCTGCAGATTGCCATTCGTGTCGAATCCGGATGCAAAGTCCGCGTCGGTTTCATCGTGGGGCAGGCTGCGGTTGCTGTCGGGTGCAACGTCCATTTTGCGCGTGAAGGCTTGCCCACCAGCATGATGCATTTCCAGCAGGTTGCCCCCTGCGTCGTAGCGGTAAGTCTGGGAGTACTTGGCCAGGTTATTAGGATCCGGAATCGGCATGATCGCGTCGGGCAAGGCGGGGCCGTGACTGGCACCGGTCGAGACCTCACGCCCACTGGCTTCAATCAGTTGATAAAGAGTGTTGTAACGGTATTGACTGACGGGCTCAATCTTCTGGTTGTCAGCAAAACGGGTCGGCTGGCTGGCGTCGTCAGCGTCAACGACGTTGCCCGCGGGATCGTATTGATAGTTCAAGTCCGACAGCAGCGTGCCATTGGCTTTTTTAGCGGTCACTCGAGCTGTACGTCCACTTGCTGGCTCGTAGGTGATTTCGCGGATGACCCCGTTACCGAAAGTTTGCGCCAAGACCTGGCCGCTGGCGCTGTACGCGATTGCGCTGACCAGGCGCTGAGGAGCCGATGTGCCCGCCAGTTCTATCCCGGATTCCTGAAGCTGGCCGCTGACGCCATAGGATAATGTGCGCCGATTCCCGGCCGGGTCGATCTGTTGGATGGCCTCCGCCAGCGCATCGACAACGGCCGAGCTGAAATACCCTTCGCCTGCTTCGAGCAGCAGATCGCGTTCAATGACGCTTTCTGGCCAGTCCGGTAATTGCAGGCTGAGCAGCAGTCGCCGATTTGTCAGCAGTAAGCCGCCCGCCAACCCGAATTCACACCCCAGCAGTGTGCCTGCCGGATCGTCATGGCGTATCAGTTGACCGCATTGATTGTGGTGCGCCGATTCCGTCGAACTGTCGCCATAGGTGAAGCGTTCGACAATTGCAGGCTCGCCATCCGCCGGTTTTTCAGTGAATGATGCGGGACGAAACATCGGATCGTAATCGACGTGACCACTGCTGCCCCTGGCGTCCCAGCTGTCCAGTAACTGGCCGGCAGCTCCGCTCAGTGTCAGCTTCCAGCCCGCGTCGACGCTCTGCTGAAGAAGTGCTACGCCGGATAGCGAGTGAGTGGTAGTGGTATTGAACGGCAATCCCGTGCCCGCGAAGCGCGGATCCTGATCGGCAACGTGCCGACCCGCTTCATCCCAGATATGTCGCGTGATGCGTGGCTCGGCGACCTCCCCTTCGACTGCTCGGCAATAGGCGATATGTCGCACCAACAAGGCACGCGGGTCGACGACGTGTAACTGTGGGGTTTTACTGTGCAGGTTCATGGAGGCGACCTCCTTTCTAGGGGTGAGTTGCATGCGCCACTTGAGTCCGCATCGAGTCGCTGTGCCCCCTTGAGCCTGGTTCGGGGCGCATCATCCATGTCCGCGGCCGCCGTGCCGGCTGGCGGTCAATCAGGCCTGAGCATTCGACTCAGGCCCGCTAATACAGATCTGAAAATCCGATTTTGCTGATGTTTCGGGCTGCACGGATGGCGAGCATCTCCTCTTCTGTATCGTTCTCGTCCTCGCTGATGCTGTACCAGGTCAGATAAGTCTGGCGTCGCATGAAATCAGCCGCTGTGTAGGTCACGGTCGGGCGCCCAAGCGGGTCGTAATGTTGCTTGTCACAGTAGCCGTAGTCTCGGATGGACTGGTCGTTTACGTAGCGGTGTGTGTTGGCGAAGTAGGGTCTGTAAATCCGGATCGGCAGGCCCTTGTTGTTGTATTCCACCCGTTCGCTGACCCGCCAGCGAGGTGAGGCGGCTACAACAACCGGCCCAACTTTCCCCTCTTCCTTTCCGGTAACGAGGTCAACTGTGGGTTTGCTTTTCGCGACTTCCAGATTTCCAGTGTTGGGATCGACTTTATAAGCGCCACCGTCCTCTACCAGTTGGCGGGTCTGCAGAACGCGACCGAAGCCGTCGTAGGACACCAGTGATATACGAATCTGCCGTTCCGGGTCATCCGGGTATCGGTCAGCTACCAGCGTGGCGGTGTGCACAGGTTGATGCCCTAAAGACCGGTCCATCCAGCTGAAAGCGTCGTAGCAGTTATAAGTGGCGCGCCGGCCCAGGGTTAGAGGCGCCGAAGCGATAGCTTCGCCAGGTGTTACGAGATAAGGCAGGGTTCCGATGGGGTCAAACCCCACCTCGACGCCCAGCTCAGTGCCGTAAAAACTGGTGGCACGCACCTGACCAAAGGCGTCGTAGGCCGCCTCCTGAGTGTTTTGGTTCGGGTCCACGAGGCGGACGGGCTGCAATGTCCGATACTCATAGGTGGCTGTGGTTTTACAACCTGTCGGGTCCGTCATGCTCTTAACGAGCATCCAGTAGGCGTCGTACTCCACAGTGCTCCAGCCATGACTGCTCGTCGGCTTGAACTCTGTGACGTGGTAAAAAACCGACGCTGGGGCGTAAGTATTGAAGCCGCGTCTGACCGACCACAGGTTCAGCCCGTCATCGGGTAGAAAACTCGGCATCTGTTCATATTTGAGCGCAACCAGGCGCTCGATCAGTTTATCGGGCGCCATCACGCGGTCGTAGGCGCTCAGTGCGTGATCATCCAGTTCGGCCAGCTCGACGGCATCGGGAAGCGCCACGAACGTCGCCTCTTTTCCTGTGCAGCCTGCGTAGCGCTGCAAGGAGAGTGCAGTCAGCGTGCGCGGCAACCCGTTGAATTTGCCTGAGGGATCGATGAAGGTTTCGTAACTGATGTCCTCCACCGAGAACGCCGTGGCGGGGGCGAGCATGGCGTTGCTGCGCTGCCGGTAAGGCAGGCCCAGTCGCCAGCTTTGTGCTGCCTCAAGATGAATGGGCTCAACACGCTGCTCCTGAAAATAGAAGGTCTGTTGTGCATCATCATGGGAGGCCTGCCACCACGTCTGTTGGTATTCGTCGTCGAAGGGAGCGTCGTCGCCGAATGTCTTGCGCCGGGCGCAGTTCACTGACGCGGCGTGTATCAGTGTGCCGAACTTGTCCCAAGCCAGGCTCACTGTTCGATCGCACTGCGGATCGTCCGCCTGGCGCTCGTAACGATAACTGATCGACTCAAGCGCCAGCGGCAGCATGCGCGCATACGGCTGGAACGGGCTGAGCGGTGCCAGTTGCCTGACCAGATAGCGCGAGCTTTGCACCGAATACGGCACCGATTGCGCGACGCCGCCGTCCAGGCCGAATACCTCAACGCGCAACACGCTGCCCGCCAGCGCGCGGGCCATCTCCCGGCCGGTGGCGTCATCGATCTTGTCGATGATTTTTTCGACTGATCCTTCGTGCCGTGTCAGCAAGTGAGCACCGAGCACCTGAGCGTCGGGATCGCTTGCGTTGTAGTCGCCAGGTTCACGTTGCGGGTAGCGGCCGGTATGAAACCAGGTCTTGGTCATGACAGGCGCGGTAAAACCATCATCTTTGTCCGGATCGACGGGCGCGTCGGTGTCGGTTTGAATCAACAAGCCGAAACCGCGGAATTCTCGCTCGCTGCCATCGTAGAAGCCTTGGCGGTACTGGAAGCGCTGGGTCAAAAGGTTTTGAGTGATCTCGTCCAACTGGGTCTGCCTGACCACCACATGCACTGAGAACGGCAGCTCGGGTACCGGTGCTTCGTCGCATGCGCGCAGCGCGTCTTTTTCGTCCAGCCATTCCTGCGCGGAACTGCGGTAAAACACTTCGCTGACCGCGCCCATGTTATTGAGGCTGCGCTGCAGCAAATACGGTTTGAGACAAGGCCTCAACGGCGCCTTGCGTTCCGAATAGTCGAAGCGCCAGTGGCGCGGCTTCATGTGCGGCGTCGTCAGTACCAGGCTAGAGCAGCCCAAGCCCCGGAGATCCGTCATGCTGACCTGACAAAACCGGTCGTAGCGCATGCCGTCCGGCCAGTTTTGCACGTGGGCTTCATTCAGCCCATTGCCTCCGCGGTTCATGAAAATGCTGAAATGATCGAGCTCCAGATACAAGAGGTCGGCGGCCCCGGAGCCGTCCATGTCGGCCAGTCTGATTCTTCCCGCATCAAACGTTTCATAGCTGAAGGGCAGGGCGGCGAACAGTTTTCCGCTGCCGAAACGCCCCGCGCCCAGATTGGGCCAGAACCAGACGCCGTCGTGGCGGATACGAATCAGATGCTGTTGGCCGGTGCCCAGAATGTCGGAGAAAGCCACCAGCTCATTAGGGCTGTTGCTCAGCAGCGGGAGACAGTCGTCATCGTGCGGGACATCGATTCCGGGGCCGAAACCGCCAGCCCGTTTGTTGGCGTAGAGGCGCACGCTGCGTGGCCCGATCAATGCCAGATCGCTCAGGCCGCCGCCGATCAGGTCAGCCAATTGCCCTTGCGGGTGAAAAAATTCGGGAGGAAAGGCGCCGAACGTTGCGAACCTGGACCAACTGCGATCAGGGTTCAGGGTGAAAAACCCCGCCATGCCCGGCTGTGCCACCAACCAATCCAGCCGACCGTCGCCGGTGAGATCGACAAGGGATTGGCGGACAGGTTTTGTAGCGTCGGCTGCGGGGATGTTCGGCAGCAACTGCCAGGGGCCGTATTGGATGGCGTCCGGGTCTTCGGATGCTTCGTCCCGCAAAGGCTCACGGTAATACCAGGCCTTGTCCTGTTGATACAGCACGCCGGGAAGTCCGTCCCCATACAAGTCGACAAGCTGGTAGTGCTGACCGTCATTCAAGCCCGGTAGGTCATCGAGCGCATGGAAGCCGCCGATGCTGACGTCGAACTCGCCCCACTCGAATACGACCGGAGGGCGCGGCTGCAGGTAATCCTTGTCCGCATAAAGAGGGTCAGCTGCCACCCCTTGCAAATGAGCTTCCCGCAGCATGTTGTAGCCCAAGCCCAGCGTCTGATATTTCAGCAGCAGGCGGGTGATCAGCCGTGGTTCCTCGCCCAGCCCCTCGTCGGGGAAGTGGTGAAACATCAATACCTGCTGGCACAGACGCAGGTTGCCCAGCTCGAAACCGTACGCAAAGCTTGAGTGCGGATCGGAACGCACCGGCCAGGCGTGCTCGTCGGTATAGGCTGGAATGCCCATCTCATCGGTGTTGCGCTCGCCGTAATCAAACAGCAGGTCGAAATGCCAGTTCAGGCTCTCCAGCTGCTCCGGCTTCCACAGATACAGATCCGGCGATTGCGCTTTATTGCCATAGCGCACACGCCATAGGTAGCACTGGGCAATGTAGTCCCGCGGCGAATCATCAGCCAGACCCACTTCGTCTTCGGCTTTGTACTCGTAAAGAATGTGCTCGCCCAGCGCATTCATGGTTTCCTCCAGCAACCACTCGGCAACGTGATTGCCGTCCGCCGGATCGGTACTGCGCGATCCGGGGTTCTTGCCGTAAAAAGCCAGGCTGCCATCGGCACCATGAATCAGCCAGAAGCCAGGATCGACGGGGTCAATGCGCCAGTGTTCAATGCGATCAAACGCGCCTTCGACCCGGGCGAAATAACGGATGACCTGATACGTCTCGTCCAGCTCCAGTTCGAGATACTTGCTGACTGTCTCGAACACCAGCGAGCCATCGTCGCCACGCTCAGGCAGCCAGACTTCGCCGCTCGGGCCAAGGATTACGTCGTCATCGGTGTAAGTCGGCACGCCTTTGCTGGCGCGCCGGGCCACGCAGCCAAAATTAAGTCCCCAGCCCATGCCAAACAGACCATTGCCCGCGGTGCTCTGGTAACCCAAGGCTAACGCAGGCGCATAACCCCGGCCCGCTGTAATGGGCAATGCGAGACCGAATGACGCCGAACCACTGACGCCCACTGCACCCCAGCCCTTGCCGATGCTTTGAATCGCGCCGCCGCCCTTGGGCAAGGATGGCGCTGAAATGCCGGGTTGTTGTGCCTGGTTTTCCATGACAGTGATCTCCCTGATGACTGTGCTCGGTCAGATCGATGGTCTTTTGCTCGCTCGCTTTTTGCCTGGTGCCTCGATGGATTTGCCCGGGTTGATGCCCCCGGCTTTGGCGGTGTAACGGATATGCACGATGATGTCGGTGATCGAGGCAATCATGTCCTTCTGCGATCCGTCGAAATGCGGGAAGTCCAGCCTCCACCGCGAGATCGCACCGGTCCCCTCGAACGGCAGATAGCGCTCATCGTCGAAGTTGAAAACGAACAGACCATCGTCATCGATGCCGGTAGACACCGCGATCTGTTGGCTGGCGCGCATGTTCTCCTTGAGGGTATTGCCGATCTGAACCGCGTTGTAGCTTTGCGTCAGGATCGCGCGGATGTCCTGATACGGGCCCACGGTCACCGGCAGCGACACGCTGATGCGCTTGATTCGACGCAGGGTCTGGCCGGGGTAGTCCTCGTCAAGCATGGCTTGGGTAATCTCGAACTCAACGGCGCCTTCTTCACTGAGTCGCATCACGACGTCCGCCCATTCCCGGTTGAGCGTCAGCACGTCGTCAGTGGACGGTGGCAGCTGTCTGACCGAAACGGTCTTGACGATCTCCAGCAACCGCTCGTGGCGAGACAGGAACGCGGTCTCCATTCTCAGCAGATCCAGCTTTAACGATTCTCCCGACAGCAAGCCGCGATACGTGTCGTTCCACGCAGAGGGTTTGATGAATCGGGTGGTGAAATCGGCGCGCTCGTATTGCCAGCAGGCTTCGGCGGCCAGACACAGCGACACTGTGGCGTCGTAGGCCTGGTAATACAGCATCGAAAACTGGCCGGTGAGCCACTGGTACAGCTGGGTGTTGCTGAAGCGCTGCTTCTTGAGGAAAGCGTACATTTTCTCGGCCTGGTTCTTGGCCTCCTGAGCCTGGCGCAGCTGGATCACCGTCACCCTGATCTGCGCATCGTGTACGGCCAGTTGGGCGGTAAGTGCCTCCGACTCCAGGACGGCCTGGTCACGCAGGTTTTCCCATTCCTGAAGGCGACGACGGTATTGCTCTGTTTTCTCCAATGCCTCCCCTGTGGTGTGGAGCAGCATCGCCTGCGCTCTGGCACCGATACCAACAGCCTGAGCGACTCCTTCAATCTGAATGCCGCTGACTGATGCCCCACCATGGGCGCCGAAGGTCATTCCTCCTTCAGCACCAACATTCGCCCCACCGCCACTCGGGACAGGCTTGAGCATTGACGCTATGCCGTCGGCAACAGCCCCGACCCCCTCGTACACACGCGACAGCGCCTGCAGCGTCATCGCCGCAATTTCGCCAGCGCTGACGTTTTCAATGGCGAGATTGTCGTAGAACACAGCTCTGGCATCTGCAATAGCCTTGCTGGCTTCAAGGGATTTTCGGGCCATTATCTCGACTTTCTGCGTCTCGAGCTGCAGGTCGATGGCGAACTGTGCAAACTCCCAGGCCAGTTCCTGCTGCATTTCCATGTACTCGGCCTGATCCTTGCGCTCAATGATCGACAGCAAGGTGTTGCCGAACTGGATCAGGGTTTCGACCGCTGCACTGGCACGGGCCGCCATCACTGCGTAACGGAAGTGCGGCACCTCCTGCGCCAGCAGGCTGCCAGCACCGCCACCGGCCGCGCCGTTGGCATAGGCCGCCAACAGCGCGCGAGGGTCGAGCGGCGCGGCGAACAGCGGCAGCTGCAATGGCTTGCCGTCCAGGGTGAAGTTATTGCGCAGGTTGTAGAGCCGCGACTCCACGGTGTCCCAGTGCTTGACCAGCTCGGAATTCATGGGCGGGATGAAATAATCGGTGTCTGCGTCCATCAAGGTCGGGTCCCGACCAAAGGTGCTCAGGCGCAGCGGCGCCTGTTTGAAGCTGACCCGCGATTGCCCGCCGTTTGCGTTGGCGCTGGCTCGCACTTGCTGTTGTTGATCGATCAACTTTGCCTCGAACTCCCGGAGCCCGGCACGGGTGGATTCCGCCAGTGCGCCCAGGGTTTGCGGCGCCCAGCGACTGACCAGACGGGTGTCGGGCCTTGGCCCCAGAAGATCCAGCACCCGCACGTACCACAGCTTCGCCTCGTTCAGACTGTCGGGGGTCAGCTGCCGATAAGCCATGTCGCCGCGCTCGATCATGTTCTTGATGTAGTGCGAGTAAATGGCTTTCTGATAGCGCACCGGATCGCTGGCAGCAATGCCGTCGGGGTCGATGGGGGCGCGCATGAAATAATCCGGGTCGGAGATCTCCACCAGCGGGCGGACGTTCCAGTAATCGGGTGCGCCTGAATCGGATGCTCCCGCGGCAGCCTTACGAGCGGGGTCGAAGATAAACCCCAGCCAGAAGTCCGACTCCTTGAACTGTTTTTCCAGCGTCAGACGATGGGCAATCATGAACGGCAAGTGCAGGAACAATTCCCAGAAATACAACCCGTTGGCGCCTTTGAAATCCATGGGAGGTGATTCGGACTGATCTCCAATGGGCGGTTCCAGCAATTGTTGGGTTCCCCAGGAGAGCAGGGCTTCAAGGGCGATATTGGCTTTTTGGATAAGCTCACGTGCGAACAGGGTGTTCATGCGGATGGGCTTGCGTGGTTCGGAATTGGAACCGTCTGAGTACCTAATCGATGATCCTGTGAAGTCGATGTACTCGGCAACACCCAGGTTCGGATCGGCGCGCTTGGTTGTCATAGGCGCTACAGGGCAATTTCCTAGATCACCAACGAAAAGCAGCTCGATCATGGTAGATTTTATCGCATTGGCAATCCAAACCGGTGGAGAGGTCGTATTGACGCCCACGCCATGAGTGACATAAAACGCTTTTGAGTCAGGTAGAAAGTGCGTGTTGAAGCCGATAGGCAGTAGGGTCGATCTGTCGAAAGGTATATCGACGTAGAACGGGTTGGATGGATCCATGAAAACGACGTTCTGGCCGCTGCCTCTGTAATGCATCTGACCTGTTCCTGGTGCAGACATGTCAATCGGGTAAGAAAAGTACTGTTGAAATGTAACTGGCGGGGCTACGTTGATCACCAACTCGCTCATACCTGAGGAAAGTGCTGGCCAGTCTACGGAGTGCATGTCGCCGGAAATAGTCCAGTCAGGATCATCATGAACGAGAAAAAGCTGAATAGCCGATCTCCAGATAACTTTGCCTTCAAGACTGTTCTCACCTAAAGCAAGGGTTAAGGGGTTCACGCCTGAGTCCCTTAAAAAGTTAGGTAACCGAATGATAGTTGGATCAGATGCGGCTGACGGCCAGAGGTTAAGCTCAATCGTGCCTGGTAGATAGGGGTTTGTTACCGACGACCCTAAAAGCAGCGGAAGCCACATATCAGGTGAAGTAGGATCTACGACCAGATTAAAAGTCCAGTTCATAAAGAATGCGGTGAATGTCAGCGTGATAGCTACCGAGGGGGTGCTTATGCGCTCATTTACATCAGTGCAAAGTCTGACGGTTGCTTTTTCCTGATCTATCACAGGTCGATTTGCTTCGGTGGTGATGTCTGTAATTTTTGGCTGAAGTCCGGAGTAGTTCCAGTTTTGGTTGTCAGGATTTAGAGCGGTTGTCTTTGCTATTGTTAATGACACCTGCGTATGCCAATAAAACTGAAAGCGCGCTTTATTATAAAGTGCAAATACCCAGCACGCTTTTCGAATACGAACCTCCTCCAGCTCAAGCGCGGATGCATTAACTGATTCAGTCACTGTCTCTTTGACGGGGAACGCCGGTGTGAAGTTGAAGTTTTTATCGATGAAAGCAGTCTTCAAAAACTCATATAACGAGTAGCTGCCATCCTTGTCGCCGAAGGTCAGAGACTCTCCTGCGTACATGCCGATGAATAGTGACTCTGGCGAATGAGAAGCGTCAAATACGGCAATTGTATTAAGCGCTTCATTCAGCATTGTTTTGTTGGCTCCCAAAATATTGGATCTCGTGACATCCATATAAATCTGCGGCGCACTCCAGGAATCGTCGTATTTTTTATAGGATATGTTCAACAGCAACTGCACCTTGGGTGTGATCACTACCTGTTGCTGTTCTTCTCCTTCTGCTGGCGCTGGCGCTGGCGCTGGATAGGGGGGGTCTCCTGCCGGTGTTTTAAGTTGCAGGGCTACTTCATCCGCTACTTGAATCAAGTCCACCCAGACCACGAACAGCCGATTGTTGAAGAATACTGGGCGGATGGTGCGCTCAATGGTATTGGCGGAGATACCAAGCTCAGCGTGTTTCCAGTCGGACCAGGCGCCGGGGGTAGGATTATCGTCTTTCGGTCCTTCGGTGCCCGACAGGTAAGCGCGCTCGTTCATGTCCACCATGCGCCAGTAATATTTGTCCTCGGCGCGGGATTTTCCGATGAAGTAATACTTGCCGGTAGCGAAATCACTGCCATCAATATACCCGTTGACGATGGTCAGGTTGGCCACCTCTTCAAAGCTGGCCAGATAACTTTTGACTGCGTCCTGGGTGGTGTCGATGGAGATCTTGTTCTGGTTGATATCGTTCTCAAGCTGAGCAAAGTACATGGACTTTTTCAGCCGCAGCTCAGGTGAGATGTAGATCTCCGGGTACAGCGCCAGTTGCTGATTCGCTGCCCAGATCGGGTATTGGCTGCTGCGATCCTTCCACTCCACAAACTGTGGCTCATCGGTGCGCAGGGCTGTGTAACCGGGCTCCATTCCCATCAACGTGCCATTGATGTACTGCTGCAGACTGGCGATGGCCGATGCCACCGGGCTGGTCTGTACGTCGTTGGAGACCTGGTTGTCGATGAGGAAAAACTCATACAGGTCGTTCGCTGTCTTCAAGCGAGTGTGTAGCCCCAAGGTAACAAGCGGTATGTGGTTCGGCACGACCTCGCTCAAGTAGTACGCCACCAACGCGTCGCGATAACTTTCATTGAGTTGGTTTTCAATTGAGCGTTGCATGATGGTTCTTCCTTGATTGAGATTGCCTTGATACGCGCGCATTGAACCTTGGGTTATTGACCACGTGCCGACGCGACTGCTGCCTCACCCACTGTTTGCCAGTCCAGCCTGGTCGCGTTGGCAGGGTCCAGGCAGGCTGCCTTGAGCAGATTGGTAGCGCCCAGACCGGTTTGTTCAGAGGTGGCTTTGACCCGGCGCAACCAGTCCACTTCGCTCATCGACTTTGCGATGGTCCCGGACAGGAATGCAGCAGCGGACAGGATGTCGGTGGCTGGCCAGTCGATCAGTTGCGCCAGGGTCGCGGCGCACTGGGCCTTATCGGCGCTGGCAGCATTGGCGGCAACGAAGTATTGGGTCAGTTGCTCCTCGGCAGCGCCGCAGTCGTTGACCCAGCGGGAATAACGGTCCAGGTGATACACGCTGGCGAGACTCAACGGCAGAGATGGGGCCGTAAACGCAGGGTCAAGCCAGGTCGGGTTAACCAGAAAGGTGAGCAGGGCGGGCGCACTGAGGTTTAGCTGCTGGCAGACTTCGCTGTATACAAGGACTGAACGAATTGCATTGACGACGGGTGTTGTCTTTACGTCCGTCACCAGAACTAAATCGCTCAGGTCGCTTGCGTTCAACACGGTGCTCAACAGGGTTTGCACATCGCTATCTGCCCACCGTACGACGAACGCTGCGCGGTCCATCGGCAAGCCACTGAGGCTCTGCAACAGCCCCTCGATCAGACGTTGTTGAAGTGAAAGCCCGCCGAAAACGAAGTTCGTCAGTTGATCGGCTGCCTGGTCATGCGCCTCACCGAGATCAACTGCTTCCAGAGCAGTGACGACCTTCGATCGAATGGCGCCGCGGCTATCGTTTTCAAGGGTCAGCGGCAGTGCTATGACCAGGCCATTTTCGTCAATGACAGTGGTGAGCAATGGCCACCATTCGATCGCCGCGTTGGCGCTATCGGTGGCAGGTAGCGTTAGTCCAGCCAGGCCTTCTGCGGTCAGCAAGGTGTCGCGTGCATCGGTCGCCAACTGCTCAAGCGTGTCCAGAAGCTGTTGACTGACCGGAGGTTCTACGGCGTCGATGGCCAAACGGGCGCACAGAGTAGTAACGTCCTGGCCGGTCTCCTTGAGCCATCTCACGGCCCAGTCCATGTGCATGAGGACGTCCAGGAAGTCGGGCTTTGCATCGGCGCCGGGGACCGGTTCTATTCTGCCTCTGACGACTGTATGCAGGTAATCTTCTCCGCCCAGCAAAAGCATCAGGTCACGGCTGTCTTTGACGGACAGGCCGAACATGTGGGCAATGCGATTCAGACGATAGAACGCTGAAAGTGACCACAGTGTTGTATTAGGCGTTGCGTAGGGGCGAATACCATCGTCTCTTAAAGGATTGTAAAAATAGTAAATGTCGTTGATTAACATTCCGAGAGAATCGGCGGACTGTTCTAAGTGGAGTGCGGCGCAGACTTGGGCACTGGCTTTTTGCCAATTCTCATTAGTGGGGTTGTAATAGATGTTGACATTTCCAATTGCAAGCGGTGTGTTGAAGAGTTGTGGATTATTAAACGTACGGTCAAAAAGCGAGGGGCGCTCGCCCACATTGAAGGTCGCGATTTCATGAACTGTCGCTGAAAACTCTTCGGGGGACAGCGCAAAATGTTTATTAAAGTAATTGAAAACTCCAAGCGCCCGCAGTGTGTTGGTATTCAAGACCACATCAGGATTCGTCATCTCACCCTGGTCATCGATTTCTGCAAGCGCCGCCGCAACGATCAGCGTGTCAAGCTCGGCAAACGGTACTCCCGTCCAGCGCTGCAGGCGAACCATGCGTTGGATCCTGTCGAAGCTTTTGTGAGTAGTGTGTGTCAGTTTTCCTGCGCTAATGCTGATTGAGTAACTTTCGCTGTCACTTTCCTTATTAATATATCGAGCGCCGAAGGACCTGGGCAAACTCAAGGGCGGCGTGCCTGCATTGGGCGATTTAAAAGGCAGATATTGTCCGATAGCGGTCAATGCTTCCGTTTGCTCGGCGGTGAGTCCGGTTTTTTCAAGAAACGTATTCAGTGATGTCAACGCATTATTTTCAGCGTTCGGGACGTAATTGCAGTCGTAATAGGTGCTGTAAAAATGCTGATAGGCGTTCTCCTGGTCTTCCTCGGCAAAAACACTGGCCTCAGTCACGATCTCTTGCTGTTCGGGGCTGAGCTTGCTCATCAGGCACTGCGCGACAGAGCTTGGGTTTTTCACTCGTCCGTAGTCGTTAGAGCCATCTGCATAGATGGGTAATTTCAGGCTTATACGGTAATCGATTTCCCCCAGCATCGGCTTCTTGCCTGAAAGCCCCAGTCGGATCTGTTCGTGTTGATAGCTATACGGAAACAAAAACGGATGTTTTTTTCCCGCGATCAGCTCGAAGACTGGTTTGTCTTTGTCGGCGCTACCTTCCCTATCGGTGTAATCCCTGATTCCTTTTTCCAGAACGCTTTTAACGATGTCTAGCATGGGGACTGGTTTGAAGGTGGACTGCTGGTCAATCATCAGGCTCGCCAGATCCGGTCGCCGTACGGCGAGCTGAATCCTGTTTGGATCTTGTGTGGCGCCTTCCAGCTCTCGCAGGGCAAAGCGGTATAACGATGTCAGGTACGCCGCCGGAGAGTCCATGGCTTCAATGGCGCCGACCTTACAAAACTCGTCCCAGTTCTCTTTGAAGAGATTGGGATAGCTGGGACCGATTTCCACCAGCGATCGCACCCCTGTGCGAGCGGTCAGTCGGGGCTGGCGACCCGAAGAGATCAACTCGTTGCGATAAAGGCGAACGATTTGCGTGGCGTAACACTGGGCATTGTCGTAGGCAAGTTCGGCGTTGGTGTCGCTCAGCGCCCTGATTTGCCGTACAAAGCTTTTCTTGGATGAGCGCAGGATGTCGAAGACCGAACGATACCCAAGGGTTTGCATGGCGGTGGCAAAGTCCACTTTGTCGCCGGTTTTGTTTTGATCAGGCGCTGGCGTTTTCGCCAGGTTGGCGATCAACGAAAAAGATGATTCGTCCATGATGAACAACTCCCTGAGAACAGTGACTCAGAGTTTCACTGCGACATCGTCCTGTCACCTGTCATGAATACCAGTAGGGGCCTGATTCTTTCGATTTGTCAGTTAAATGAATGACTTGGCATCGTTCATCGGGTTAGACCGAATTGCGATAGTCATCAACGCCATTGCTGATAAGGGGCTCGTACGGACACTCTGGGCAAGCAAAAATAAACCCGGCCAATGCCGGGTTTATTCATGCAGCGCAGCTGTTACTGCACTTCCACTGCCAGGCTTTCACTGATCTTCTTCTGCCAGATGGCGGGGCCGGTGATGTGAACCGACTCGCCCTTGCTGTCGACGGCAACCGTGACGGGCATGTCCTTGACCTCGAACTCGTAGATCGCTTCCATGCCCAGCTCCGGGAACGCAAGCACTTGCGACTTCTTGATCGCCTGAGCGACCAGATAAGCGGCGCCGCCAACGGCCATCAGGTAAACCGCTTTGTTGTCCTTGATCGCCTCGATGGCGGTCGGGCCGCGCTCGGATTTGCCGATCATGCCCAACAGGCCGGTCTGCTCAAGGATCTGGCGGGTGAACTTGTCCATCCGCGTCGCGGTGGTCGGCCCGGCAGGCCCCACCACTTCGTCACCGACCGGATCAACCGGGCCGACGTAATAGATGAAGCGGCCCTTCAGGTCTACCGGGAGGGTTTCGCCCTTGTTCAGCATCTCGACCATGCGCTTGTGCGCCGCGTCGCGACCGGTGAGCATTTTGCCGTTGAGCAGGACGGTTTCGCCCGGCTTCCAGCTCTGCACGTCTTCCGGCGTCAGCGTGTCGAGGTTGACGCGGCGCGCCGACGGGCCGGCTTCCCAGACGATCTCCGGGTAGGCGTCCAGCGGTGGCGCTTCCAGCGAAGCCGGGCCGGAGCCGTCGAGGACGAAGTGGGCGTGGCGGGTGGCGGCGCAGTTGGGGATCATGCAGACCGGCAAGGACGCGGCGTGGGTCGGGTAATCCATGATCTTGACGTCGAGCACGGTGGTCAGACCGCCGAGGCCCTGGGCGCCGATGCCCAGCTGGTTGACCTTCTCGAACAGCTCCAGACGCATTTCTTCCAGACGGTTCGACGGGCCGCGCGCCTTGAGCTCGTGGATGTCGATGGATTCCATCAAGACTTCCTTGGCCATGACCGCCGCTTTCTCGGCCGTACCGCCGATGCCGATGCCGAGCATGCCGGGTGGGCACCAGCCAGCGCCCATGGTCGGCACGGTTTTCAGCACCCAGTCGACGATGGAGTCGGACGGGTTGAGCATCGCCATCTTCGATTTGTTTTCCGAACCGCCGCCCTTGGCCGCCACGTCCACTTCCACAGTGTTACCCGGGACGATGGAGTAGTGAATGACTGCAGGTGTGTTGTCCTTGGTGTTCTTGCGGGCGCCGGCCGGATCGGCGAGGATCGAGGCGCGCAGGACGTTTTCCGGCAGGTTGTAGGCGCGACGCACGCCTTCGTTGATCATGTCGTCCAGGCCCATGGTCGCGCCATCCCAGCGCACGTCCATGCCGACGCGGACGAACACGGTCACAATGCCGGTGTCCTGGCAGATTGGCCGGTGACCGGTGGCGCACATGCGCGAATTGATCAGGATCTGGGCCATGGAGTCGCGTGCAGCGGGCGACTCTTCTCGCAGGTAGGCCTCGTGCATGGCCTGGATGAAATCAACGGGGTGGTAGTAAGAAATGAACTGCAAGGCGTCAGCGACACTCTGGATCAGGTCATCTTGCTTGATCACGGTCATTGGGCGCGCTCCTCTGATTTGGCGGGAACATTCGAATTGCGGGTGGCGACGGGACCGCATGGGCCGGATGAAAGCATCTTGATCAGGCGTCAGACAGCCGGGCAACACCTCGGCAGGCCGGGGTAAAAAAGGCGCGGCAGTATAACCCGAGGTCAAACAAGGTACATCTGCCGAGCGCCAATCAATGGTCGAACATCGTACAACGTATATACCGAAACACCGGTGAAACAGATTGCTACGGCCGTCTGGAACACAGGAATTTGAATAGTCATTTTTTTGCGCAAGCACTACAGTGGCAAGCTGCCTGCATTACCGCGCACGGCGCAGGATTGCTTCGATCTGGTGCCTGAAAAGTATCACAGGTCATCTTGCCGGTACGGGACGGACCCTTAATACCCATGATGAGTCAACGAGTGAATGCCCAAACTATCCAGCGCTTGCTGCTGAAACGTTTCGCGCTCGCTACCGGCACCTACGTGCTGGGGCTGATGCTCGTATGGATGGCGTATTTTACCGGCTACTATCACGCCACTTTCTTCGGGATCTGGTGCACCAGTGTGCTGGTGCTCTTCTGTCAGGCCGCGTTGAGTCTGGTGTTTTTTGGTGGCTACAACCGACGCTTCAAAGACCCCAGCCTGACCGAGTTTCAGGTGTTGCTGGGGCTGGGCTGGCAGACGTTTCTGATTAGCCATACGGAAGCCTCCCGCGGCACCTTTCTGCTCGTTTACGTGCTGGTGCTGATGTTCGGATTGTTTCATCTGCGCCCCAGTATTTTCGCGCGTTGCGCCCTGTTTGCCCTGCTGGGGTTCGCCGGCGTCAACCTCTGGGACGCCAGCCGCGGACGCCTCGCCGATCCGGGGCTGGCGGTGATTCAGACCTGCGCGCTGTTCATCGTTTTCTCCTGGCTGTGCCTGTTCGCGCGCTTCGTGCAGAACTCGCGCAATCGCATGCACCAGCGGCGGATCACCTTGCAGGCGCACCAGGAAACCCTGCGCGGCATGATGCTCCAGCTCGAAGAGCTGGCGTCCACCGACGAACTCACCAACCTCTACAACCGCCGTCACTTCCTGCGCATAGCGACCCGGGAACTTGAGCTCATGGACGGCAATTACACCGCCGGGCTGGCGCTCATCGACCTGGATCACTTCAAGCGGGTCAATGATATCCATGGTCACGCGGCGGGTGATCGGGTGCTGCAGGTGTTCGGCAAAACCGCTGCCCAGTGCCTTCGCTCCGACGACATCCTCGCGCGTTATGGCGGTGAAGAATTCGTGTTGCTTATCCCTCGCTGCACCCGTGCGCAGTTGGTCGATTGCTGCGAACGTATCCGGCTGGCGTTTACCCGGGTCACGCTGCCGGAGTTTCCTGAACTGGACCTGAGCCTGTCCATCGGCATGGCCGTCATTGAGCGTGGCGACCACATGGACCGCGCACTGCAACGCGCCGACCAGTCGCTGTATCGCGCCAAGCACGAGGGCCGCAACCGTTGCCACGGCGCCTGGGATTACGCCGATGCCTGAGTTGCGTGTGGGCGACCGGCAATGGTCGGTGGCGCCTGCGGCGAATTTGCTCGACGCGCTTAACGACGCCGGGTTGTCCGTCCCCTACAGTTGCCGCGCCGGCAGTTGCCACACGTGCATGGTGCGTTGCGTCAGTGGCGATCCGCTGGACGCCGCGCCCGATGCGCTGGAGGCCGACAAGCGCGCCCAGGGCTGGCGGCTGTCGTGCCAGTGCCGGGTGACGAGCGATCTGACCGTTGAGATCTTCGATCCCTTGCGCGATGGCTTGCCGGCAACCGTCGTCGGGGCTGACTGGCTCAGCGCATCGGTGCTGCGCCTGCGACTGAACCCCGAACGTCCGTTGCGCTATCGTGCCGGACAGCATCTGGTGCTGTGGACCGAGAGCGGCGTAGCACGGCCCTACTCGTTGGCGAGTGTGCCGGGGAACGATCCCTTTCTGGAGTTTCACATCGACTGCCAGCGCCCGGGCGCTTTCGTTGATGTCGCCCGTAGGCTGCAACCGGGCAATTCTGTCCGTCTCGGCGAACTTCAAGGCGGCGCGTTGCATTACGACCCTGACTGGCAGGACCGGCCGTTATGGCTGCTGGCGGCGGGGACCGGATTGGCACCGTTGTGGGGTGTGCTGCACGAGGCGTTGCGGCAGCACCATCAGGGTGAAATTCGCCTGTTGCATCTGGCGCGTGAGCCTCAAGAGCATTACTTGGCAGGGGCGCTGGGCGAGCTGGCGATCCAGCATCCGAACCTGCACGTGGAGCTGATCAATCAGGAAAACTTTGCGGCCGAGCTGAGTGGGTTGCGCGTGACGTCTCGTCAGACCATTGCGCTGGTCTGCGGGTCGCCCGTCAGCGTCGAGGTGTTTTCGAAGCGGCTCTTCATCGCAGGACTGCCGCGCAGTCAGTTGCTGGCGGACGTATTTGCGGAGAAAGGCTGACGGGCCATGGGTTCAGAGACGTAAAAAAGCCCCGCACTCTCACGAGGCGGGGCTTTTTCGTGTTTCGGTGTCGCTTAAACCATTGGGTCGCCGACGTGCAGGATCTTCATGCCGTTGGTGCCGCCGATGGTGTGGTAGCTGTCGCCCTTGGTCAGGATGACCCAGTCGCCTTGCTCCACCAGACCGCGCTTGACCAGTTCGTCCACAGCGGACTGGCTGACCTGACCAGGCGGCAGTGCGGCCGGGTCGAACGGAATGGTGTAGACGCCACGGAACATCGCCGCGCGCGCCTGGGTGCCGCGGTGCGGGGAGAACGCGTAGATCGGCACCGAGGAGCGAATGCGCGACATGATCAGCGGGGTATAGCCGCTTTCAGTCAGCGCGATGATCGCTTTCACGCCTGGGAAGTGGTTGGCGGTGTACATGGCGGCCAGCGCGATGCTTTCGTCACAACGGGTGAACGAGTGACCGACGCGGTGGCTGGAGGTCTTGCCGGTCGGATGACGTTCAGCGCCGACGCAGATACGCGCCATCGCTTCAACGGCTTCCACAGGGTATGAGCCCGCGGCACTTTCAGCGGACAGCATCACGGCGTCGGTGTAGTCGAGCACGGCGTTGGCCACGTCGGACACTTCAGCGCGGGTTGGCATCGGGCTTGAAATCATCGATTCCATCATCTGCGTGGCAACGATCACCGCCTTGTTGTGGCGACGCGCGTGCAGGATGATTTTCTTCTGGACGCCCACCAGCTCGGCGTCGCCGATTTCCACGCCCAGGTCGCCACGGGCAACCATGACCGCGTCACTGGCGCGGATCAGGGCATCGAGGGTGTCGTCGTCGGCAACGGCTTCGGCGCGTTCGATCTTCGCCACCAGCCAGGCCGTGCCGCCGGATTCGTCACGCAGCTTGCGCGCGTATTCCATGTCGGCCGCGTCACGCGGGAACGAAACGGCCAGGTAATCCAGGTCCATTTCGGCAGCGAGTTTGATGTCCTGCTTGTCTTTCTCGGTCAGCGCCGGTGCCGTGAGGCCGCCGCCGCGACGGTTGATGCCTTTGTGATCCGACAGCGGGCCGCCGATGGTCACGGTGCAATGCAGTGCATCGGCGGTTTGCGTGTCGACGCGCATGACCACGCGCCCATCGTCCAGCAGCAGCTCGTCGCCGACGCCGCAGTCCTTGACCAGATCGGGGTAATCGATACCGACGATGTCCTGGTTGCCGTCGGTCAGAGGATGGCTGGTGGAGAAGATGAACTTGTCACCTACCTTCAGCTCGATCTTCTTGTTGACGAATTTGGCGATGCGGATTTTCGGGCCTTGAAGGTCACCCAGCAACGCGACGAACCGACCGTTCTTGGCGGCGATGTCGCGGATCAGCTTCGCGCGAGCCTTGTGCTCGTCGGGCGTACCGTGGGAGAAGTTAAGGCGGGCGACGTCCAGGCCAGCAAGAATCAGCTTCTCGATGACTTCTGGCGAATTACTGGCAGGGCCCAGTGTGGCTACGATTTTGGTGCGGCGAACGGTCATGCACAAACTCCTTAAATGAAGCGCAGCGAGAGGCTACTACTGTATTGCTCTGTAGTCATTGTTCCTTTGCACTACCTGACCCCCTGATCGCTGGGCAATCGGCAGGCCGGCGGGGCTCAAAACGGCCTTGAAGAAATCCCGGAATACGCCGATACAAGGGCTGAGCACAGGAGACTCTCATGCGAATCGTGATGATATTAGTGGCGCTGCTTGCCTTGGGTGGTTGCACCCGCTGGGCAATGAACAGCCATTTGAACAATGCCAACCGCGCCTACGCCCAGGGCGACTGTGACGCGGTGATGTACAACCTGTCGAAAGTCGACCGGGAGAGCCGTTCGCGTCGCTACGTGCAGCCCGAAGTGTCGATGTTGCGGGGTCAGTGCCTGGAGCGCCAGAAGTTCTACATGGATGCGGTACAGACCTACCAGTACATCATCACCCAGTTCCCGGAAAGCGAATACGCGTTCCGCGCCAAGGCCCGTCTGGACACCCTGCATCAGCTCGGCCATGACAACCTGGCGCCGCCCGCCACACCGCGCCCTGCTTCACGTTAGTTACACCCGAGTGGATGTACGGTAGCGTTTTCGAGTGGATATCGGGAAAACCTGAGCTAGGCTGCGATGGGTAGGGACCTAAGTGTTTTGACGAAGGTGGCAGTGCCACTGATCCGAAAGCGAGCCCGATAGGGGTGTTTAACGCCGATCGGCCCTAGGAGTCAGTGACTTTTGCCAGTACCGAGTGAGTCAGATGCCGTGATGGGCTTATCCATTGATGGGTTCTGGCTTTACGGGTCTGGCAGTTCCGTGCAACCGAATCCCAAAGCACTAGCGCGGCCATGCTCAATGGTCATCTCAGGGCGAGTGTCCGCATGCTTAATGAACGACGAATAGAGCGTCATCAACTGCCTTACTACCTGCAAGTGTTCAACCGGTACACCGATAAACCTTTGGGTTGTCTGGGGAACGTGTCAGAGCAGGGCCTGATGCTGATCAGCGATCTGCCCATTCTGGTGGGCGCCGATTTTCAGCTGCGCCTGAAAGTGCCTGACGGCAAGAACGGCCTCTACCACATCGACATCGACGCCAGCTGCCTGTGGTGTCAGGAAGACGAAACCCCTCGCATATTCGATTCCGGCTTCCGTCTGCAAGCGGCGCCGGCGGAATACTTTGTCCTCATTCAGGCCTTGCAGCGCTATTTCAGCTTCTATCCGCTCGAAGCGTCTGCCTGAAGGCCGGCGCCCTACAGCGCGCCGGCTTTTTTCCAGCTCATGTATCGGCTTACCAACTCTGGCCCCAGCTCACTGGGGCGCACATCCAGCACAGGGATGCCATGGGCGATCAAACGCTCATGCAGCCCGCTGCGTGCGCTGAGCAGGTCGACCGTTCCGCAATAGTCCACGGCCTGTTGCCAGGTGTGCACCGGCGCTTGACGAAGATCGTCGAGCACGGCCTCGCGCAGACTGGCAATCAGCACCCGGTGATGGCGACTCAACTGTTTGACCGCTTCGAGTAATTGCTCGTCATCCTCGTCCCGCAGGTTGGTGATCAACACCACCAACGCCCGTCGCTTCTGCCGCGCGAGGAGGGTTCGCATCGCCACCGCATAATCGGCGGGGCGCTGGGTCGCGTTGACGTTGTAGAGGTGATTCAGCAGCACGTTCAGCTGCCCCGCGCCTTTGACGGGTGGCAAATGCCGGTCCTGATCGCCCGCGAAGGTTAAAAGACCGACCGCGTCGCCCTGACGCAAGGCCACATAGCTCAACAGCAGGCAGGCGTTCAGCCCATGGTCGAAATGCGTCAACTCGCCGTCCTGGCTGCGCATGCGTCGGCCACAGTCGAGCATGAACAGGATTTGCTGATCGCGCTCATCCTGATATTCCCGGGCAATGGGCGCGCGATGCCGGGCCGTGGCTTTCCAGTCGATCTGGCGCAGGCTGTCGCCTTCACGAAATTCGCGCAGCTGATGAAACTCCAGGCCCAGTCCCCGACGCGGTTGCTGGCGGATGCCGATCTGCCTGAGCCAGTTCTCGACGCCCAGCAACTGCCCGTTCTGCAGCCGGGCGTAATCCGGGTAGACCCGGACGGCGTCATGGCTGGATACATACCGCCGGGATGACCACAGGCGCAACGGGCTGCGCATGAGGATTTCGGTCCGTTCGAAAGTGAAATCCCCCCGGCTGGCCGGCCGCAGCCGATAGGTCAGCTGGGCCGTTCGCTGGGGGCGCAGCACGACGACCTGGGGCAGATTGTCGGTTTCGTAGCGGGCGTCCGGCTCGGAGGGGCCGTGATCAAAGAAGGTCATGTGCAGCGCGCGGGGCGAATCGTGTTCCAGCTCGACCCGCACCTCGCTCCAGCGTCCCATCCCCAGGCTGCCGGTCAAATGCCGCTTGACCCGAGGGGAGGGCAAGCGCCACAGCCATGCTGCATCCAGCCCTGCCACGGCAGCCATTCCCCACAGCAGGGTCCAGAAAAAGCCGTCCAGCCGTGCAACGGGGCCTCGACCCAATGCCTGCAAAATGCCGAGTAGCACCGACACGCCGAGCAGAACGGCCAGCCACCAGAGCATGCGGGTCGAAGGCTTGAGCAGTTGTTTCATCGGCGCGGCGCCGCCACCTGATCCAGCAATTGCTTGAGCACGTGATCCACCGACAACCCTTCGATGTCCAGCTCCGGCGCCAGCCTGACCCTGTGCCTCAGTACTGCCAGCGCACAACCTTTGACATCGTCGGGTACGACGAACTCGCCGCCGCGCAACAGCGCCCGCGCGCGGGCTCCCCGAATCAGCGCGATGGACGCCCGCGGCCCCGCGCCGAGTGTCAGGCCCGGCCACGTACGGGTGGCGCGGGCCAGCCGTACGGCGTAATCGAGGACCTGTTCATCCACCGGCAGATCGCCGGCGATGCGTTGCAGCGCCAGCACATCTTTCGCCTGCATCAAGGTGCGCAGGGGCTGGATGTCGAGCATGTCGGAGCGCGTCGAACGGGTCACCTGGCGGACCATCTCCAGCTCCTGATCAGCCTGGGGGTAATCCATACGCACTTTGAGCATGAAGCGGTCGAGTTCGGCTTCAGGCAGCGGATAAGTACCTTCCTGTTCGATCGGGTTCTGCGTCGCGAGCACCATGAATGGTTGCGGCACCGGCAGGGCGCGGCCTTCCAGCGTAACCTGACGTTCCTGCATCGCCTCAAGCAGCGCGGCCTGAGTCTTCGCCGGTGCGCGGTTGATCTCGTCTGCCAGCAGCAGATGGGTGAACAGCGGCCCTTTGCGCAGCTTGAACTGCTCGCTCTGCATGTCATAAACGGCATGGCCGGTGACGTCGCTGGGCATCAGGTCAGGGGTGAACTGAATGCGCGCGAACTCGCCGCCGAAACACCGGGCCAGCGCCCGTACCAGCAGCGTCTTGCCCAGCCCGGGAACGCCTTCAAGCAACACATGGCCGCCGCCGATCAGTGCAGTCAGTACATCATCGATCACGGCGTCCTGGCCGATCACCGCTTTTTGCAACTCGTGCCGCACCGCCTGCGCCAGATGAATCGCACGCTGGCGCTGCTGCGCCGGATTGCTGCCCGAGGGGGTGGCTGGCTCGATGTGCTTGTGGTCCACGGCCCCGTGTTCTGGAGTGGGGAGGTGATTGGCGGCGTGGCCTGGCTCGGTCGGTTGATCGTTCATAAGGCATTCCTGATGGTTTGCAGGTACGCAACCTGACGGGTGAATTCGCTGCTGGACAGGCGTTGCTCCGGCCGCGGACGCAATGCCTGGCCGATGCTGCTGGTGGACTGACGTGTCATGCGCGCCAGCGTTTGCCATTGTTCGGTGACGGCCAGGGTTTCAAAACCGGGATGCCGTTGCCGGGCGCGGCGCAGGATGTCTTGCTGCAAGGCGCGCAACGCGGCGTGCTGGCCTTCGCGGCGGAGCATGAAGTCGGCGCTCGCCCGCAGGTGCTCGCTGAGCTGACGGCGACCACGGGACAGGACTGGCAGCATCGGGCCATGGCGCATGGCTGCATGCCAAAGCGTTGCGATGAGGCACAGCGTCAACGCGAGGAGGGCTTGTGGGAAGTATTTCCAGAGCAGGCCGAACAGGTTGTCGTGTTCCGTGCGCAGCACCATCGTGACAGTGCTGTCCTGGCTCAGGTACCAGAGCAGCCAGGCATTATCGTATTCGCCGATGGCGTGGGTTTTCCAGAGGTCGGCGTCGGTGACGACGGTGATCAATCCGGAGCCGTACACCATTTGCAGCAGGTGCGTGGCGTCAGCGCTGTTGGCCCATGACTGCGCATGATCCTCGGGGTCATCCAGGTGGAAGGCCGGGTCGAAGCTCATGTAGGCCGGATCGTTTTCATTTTGCAGGAATAGCCGGGTCAACTCGGGCCACGGCGTTTCGGAGCCTTGAATGTCCGGAGTGCTCAGCGGGATGACCGGCTTGAGCTGTTCGCGCTGACGTTCGCGGTCCTGCTCTTGCAGATCCAGGGTGAGAAATTGATGAATCTGCAATTGATCCAGCAACAGGTCGCCGCTGCTCCCCTTGGTCGGGTCCCACAGTTGTTCCGCAACAAACAGAAGCCGGCCTCCCGAACGGGTCCAGGCCAGCAAGCGCTGGACCTCGGACGGCGTCATCTTGTCGCGAAAATCCAGCAGCATGAGCGTCTGCGGCTGGTCCTGGATATCCGGGAGAGTGGCGAGGGTTTCGACCGTCTTCACCACAATGTTCCGCTGACGCAGGAACGTCTGAGCGGCGAGGTAAGGGTTGGCCAGCGCCTCGGGAGAAGGGCCCTGATCGACGGTTTCCTGGTAACGCTCGAGCCGCTTCAGTACGGGCACACTGGCGATGACGATGCTTGCCAGCATCAGCGTGGCGACCAGCCCGATGATCCAGCGCCGGCTCATGCCCCTGCCCCCTGCGCGAACAACTTCCGCCAGTCTGCACACAACGTCTGCCGTGCCTGATCCGGCGGCATCTGGTGCCCGTACGCGAGATTCTGCCAGTGCCACGTCAGCTCATGGCTGAAGTCATCGAGGGAGGGCTGCTTGAGCTCGGCGATCCGCGCCAGTATCTGGACCTCGGTGTCTGCGCTTCTCAGCGGCAGCTGGTAATCCGTCAACAGGCGGCTCAGCAGTGCGCGGTAAAGCAGGCTCAACGCCTCGCGCGGTGACTGCTGCCAGAGCCTTTCTGCTGCATCGGCGACATCCGCCGGCAGGCTTTCAGCCCGAACCTGCAGGCCAAAGAGTTGCTGAGGGAGGTCTTGTGGTGCAATTGCCTTGGGCGTGCTTTTACCAACGAAGGTGGCGAACCAGGCCCGATAGCGCCAGATCACCCACACGACCGTCAGGCCAACGAGCGTCCATAACAGTGCCCCGAATAGCGTTGATAAGGTTTTGCCCACGTTGAGCAGGCCGACGACCAGCCGCGCCAGCCAGGTCAGTGTCTCGGCTGACCTGGCATCATGGCTGGCATCCTGTTTTGGCTGGGCGATTCGCCAGCCGGACACTGGTTTGGGATTTTTAAACGGCGGTTGCTCAAGCACTGAATGGATGGCGTCCTGTGACGCCTGGCTGGTCAGCAACTGATTACGCAGGCGAGGCGAATCCGGCGAGGCCACGTTCTCGTCCGTCTGCGGGTTGTCCAGCGGCGGCAACGGGCAGCTATTGCCCGATTCGCCGGGGATTTCGTCCGCCATTGACGGGTCTGTCATCGACGGGTTTAGCGCCGACTCTGCCAGGGCGGAAGACGGCAGCAACGTCAGTGCAAGGCACCCGCCCAGTAGCAACGCCAGTGCGCTGCCCATAACACGCTGACGCAGCTTGCGGAAACCCAGTTCGATGTCCCACGCCTCCAACGCGGTTCGGCGATTGAGGTACAGCGCGAACCCGCACGACACATACACCGGCCCCCAGACGATAAGGACCAAGGCATAAAACCCGTTGGTCAGATGCTCCAGCCAGTTCCATTCACCCTCGATGTCCAGCAAGCTGCGCCACGACCAGTCGGCTTCGATCTGCGGCGGAATCATGGCGTAGAACAGCACCATCAGGCCGATCCAGAAAGTCAGTTCAAGGGTGCTGCCCAGCGCGGTCAGAAGACGCGCCGCCCGGGAATCCTTCTGCCCAAGCACGGCAATCCGCTGCGCACGCGGCAATCCGTCGAGTCCTTCGAGTTGCTGCACCGGCTGATAAAAGCTGCGGCTGAGGCTCAGACGGCGCCACGTCAGGCTCGCTATCAACTGCGGTTTGAGTGCGGACGGGAAGCTTTTCAGCGCCTGCCTGAGCGAAGGTCCCGGGCTGAAGAGCGCCTGGGACAGAATCAGCAGCGGGAGCCGTTCGTAGGCCGGCTTCAGCCACCAGAACACGAGCACTGCCACCGACGGGTAATCCCACAGCAGCAGGGTAATCATTGCGAAGACCGGCAAGGTGACGATGGCCCAGCTGGTCATCAGCAAGCCGCGGTGCCGTTGGGCCAGAAGAACGCCCAGGTCGATGGCCTCCCAGGGCGTACGTGGGCGTATGACAACGCTGGCGTCAGTCAGGCGCATGGGGCGTTCGTCCGGCAAGCGTCAGGTAGGCGCCGACGAGCAGCCACAAAGAAGCGCCCACCCCATATTTGGCCGTCGCTGGTGGCCAGCTCATCGACGACCAGTACGCTTCAATGAATGCGGCGATGAGCAGGAACATCATGACCCCGCCGATCAGTCGTACGCTGGTCCGGGCAGCGCTTTGGAGCGCCTCGCTCCGGCGCAGTTGACCAGGCGCCACCAGCGCCCATCCGAGTTTGAGCCCCGCCGCACCCGCCAGCATGATGCCGGTCAGCTCAAAGGCGCTGTGTCCGACCACGAACGGCCAGAAAGTTGCCCCCATGCCCGCGTCGGTAAGATGGCCTGCAACCGCGCCAATCATCAGCCCGTTGAAGAACAGAAAAAACAGACTGCCGACGCCGAAGAGCAGGCCGCTGGCGAAGGTCTGGAAAGCAATGCCGACGTTGTGCATGACGTAGTAACCGAACATTAGCCAGTCAGTGCTCGATGCGCGCTCGGCCGTCTGCCCGATGCGCCGCGCGGCGGGCTCGTACATCGCGTGCATCTCGGCGACATCGGCCGGGCTGACGACGCTGTAGACCAGATCCGGATAGCCGTAGACCAGCAGCGCCATGAGCGTCAGACTGCCAAAAAACAGCAGGCCGGCGAGGGCAACCCATCGCCATTCAGCACGCACCAGCCGCGGAAAGTCCGCCAGCACGAAGCTCAGCAACTGCGCAGTGAACTGGCTTCGGTGGCGATACAACTGTTGGTGGCCGCGCATTGCAAGCTGTTGCAGTTGCTCGACCAGATAACTGGCATACCCACGGTCAATCGCCAGCGCAAGGTGTTGGCAGATCTGACGGTATTCGCGGCTGAAGCCAGCACCGGATTCGCTTTTACGTCGACTCCCTTCCAGCGCCTCAAGACGCGTTGCAAAACGCTGCCAGTCGTCTGCATGGCGTTGTTCGAACAGGCTCTGCTTCATGACGAACCGGCCAGGCTGCGGGCGATGCCGTGTAGTTGCTGGACCGGATAGTGCGGATCTGGCGAGGTAGCCAGCTGCAACGGCTGCGTGACGATGGCGGCGAGCTCCTGAGCCCTCGCCGGAGAAAGTGTGTCGTGACGCTCGGCAAAGGCTTGTATGGCGCGCTGCTCCTCCAGCAAGAGGGGCAGCGGTGGGCTCACCGCAGTGGCCTCTGCCAGTGACGACCGCTGCGGGGGTAAATCCCGATAGATGACCAGCGTGCCGGCCGCCAGATCCCCCAGGCGTTTGAACAACGGGCGCTGCAAACAGGTGAACCCGCCAACGCAGTAGCCGAAGGGCAGCATGTCGACGAAACGCAGCAGGTTGCGCAGCACTGAGGCCGACCAGCCAATCGGCGTGCCGTCATCGTGAATGACCCGCAGCCCCATGATCTGTTTCCCCGGCGTGCGCCCCTGGTGCAGCACCTCGAAGAGCACCATATAGCCCCAGGTTCCGAGAAACAGCGCGAGCATGAACAGTCCGGTGCCGAAGTCGCCCAGTGTTCCCAGCACAAAAAACAGGACACCCAGCAATACGCCGCGAATCATCAGGTCGATGCCGAACGCAACGGAGCGGGGCAGTAAACCGGCGGGGCGCAGGATGAGGTCTATGCCCTCGGGCGTTTCCATGCGAACACGGGTGTCCAGCAGGACAAGCGGCGCAGCAATTCCTGGCTCTGCATGGGAAAGGGACATAAAGAAAGGTACGCCGGTGAAAGAGGTTTGATGCTAGCCACGCCGGAGCGGCTAAGCAACCGGATGATTCTGGACACAGTGTGGGAAGGGTCCTGTTACAACTTGCTGCCCACAGACAGCCGCCACTTTCGCACAAACTGTGTCGCAGTATCCCAAGCGGTGGTGTGCATCCGCTGGCGTCAGACGCCCAAAGGCATCTGATAAACTCGCCCGGTCTTTTGCTCAGGATCAGCCCGTGACTTCCAGCATCTTCTGGTACGACTACGAAACCACCGGGATCAATCCACGCAACGACCGGCCGCTGCAAGTGGCGGGCATTCGTACGGACGATCAGCTCAACGAGATCGGCGAACCGATCAACCTCTATTGCCAGCCCGGCGATGACATCCTGCCCCATCCGGCCGCGTGTCTGGTGACGGGCATTACGCCTGACCGGCTTGCGGAAAAGGGCCTGTGTGAAGCGGATTTCATGACGCGATTGCACGCAGAGATGTCACTCCCCGGCACCTGCAGCGCGGGATACAACACGTTGCGATTTGACGATGAGATGACCCGCTACAGCCTTTACCGAAACTTCTTCGATCCTTACGCCCGCGAGTGGCAGAGCGGTAACAGCCGCTGGGACCTGATCGACGTGGTCCGCACGGCTTACGCATTGCGCCCCGAAGGCATTGTCTGGCCGGAAGAAGAGGGCCGGGTCACGCTGAAACTCGAGCGGCTGACGGCGGCCAACGGGATCGACCATGGTCAGGCCCACGACGCGCTTTCCGACGTCCGCGCGACCATCGCACTGGCGCGCCTGGTTCGCGATAAACAACCCAAACTTTACGATTATCTTTTTGAGTTGCGCTTCAAGCACAAGGTGCAGGATCAGATTCGGTTGATGCAGCCGCTTGTGCATATATCGGGTCGGTTTTCCGCGGCGCGAAGTTATGTGAGCGTTGTACTCCCGCTGGCCTGGCATCCGGTCAACCGAAATGCATTGATTGTCTGCGACCTTTTCCATGACCACAGCCCGCTGCTGGACGAAGACGGCGAGACCTTGCGTCAGCGTCTATATACCCGTCGCGAAGATCTGCTCGAAGGCCAGTTGCCGGTCCCGCTCAAATTGCTGCATGTAAATAAATGCCCGGTCATTGCCCCGCTGAGCGTGCTTCGTGAGGAGGACCGTCAGCGTCTGCAATTGGACATGAGTGTTTATAAAATGCGCGTCGCCGCATTGAATGAAGGGCAGACGATCTGGCAGGACAAGTTGAAAAGCGTGTACGCCAACGACAACTTCGCTGCCAGTGAAGATCCGGAACAGCAGTTATACGATGGCTTCATCAATGACCGGGACCGTCGTCTCTGCGAGCAGGTGCGAACTGCCGAGCCGCAGCAACTGGCTACCGATGTCTGGCCGTTCGATGATCACCGACTGCCCGAGTTGTTATTCCGCTATCGCGCCCGCAACTTTGCTGAAACCCTGAGCGTTGCAGAGCAACAGCGCTGGCTGGCGTTTTGTCAGTTGCGCCTGAGCGATCCTCAGGCCGGCGCGCCGAATACGCTCAAGGCATTCAGCCGTGCGCTGATCGAGCTCTCACTGAAGGCCACGCCCGAGCAACTCAAGGTGCTCGCTCAATGGCAGGAATACTCTCTGGTGTTGAAACAGCGTCTGGCGCTTTAAGCCAGGCTGGATTAATGGCAGGCAATAAAAAACGCCAGCATCAGCTGGCGTTTTTTTGGGGTCGGACGTTTCAGTGCGACGACTGACTCTACACCCGGGAATTAACCCAGCAGAGTTGCCCAGCCTTCAACCTCGTCGCCGCCCCACTTGGCTTTCCACTCTTTCAACGTCTTGTGGTTGCCGCCTTTGGTTTCGATGATTTCACCGTTGTGCGGGTTCTTGTATTGCTTGACCTTGCGAGCGCGCTTGGTGCCAACCGGCTTTACAGCAGCGCCACGTGGCGCCTTCATTTTGGACTCTGGATCCAACAGCGCGATGATGTCGCGCAGGGATTTCTGATATTCGCCCATCAACGTGCGCAGTTTGCCTTCGAACTCAAGTTCTTTCTGCAGTTTGTCGTCTTGTTGCAGGTTTTGCAGGCGGGCTTGCAATTCTTTGATGGCTTCTTCTGTTGCGCGGTATTCGTTGATCAATGACATGGGGGTTACCTATGTTGTGATGGGCAAGATGCGATGGGCGCATAATAATCAGAGTGTTTGCGCAAGTAAACATTTAAGAAAAGTTTTATCCGTAGCATTTTGAAATAGCCGCAGACATACGCTCGATTTAGATACACATGTTGGGTTATAGAACGCCCCTCATGGTGCACTTCCAGCGAAGTATCTGGCGTCGAATTTCCGTCGCCGATGAACCGGTCTGGCACTTATGCATTAACCCCCGCAGGGTGCGCTTTTTTGCCGCCTGAAATGAGCGGCATACGGGTACTGCACAGTCCTCAGGTAATCGCTAGAATGGCGGCCTTTGCGAAGTTCTGGAGTTTTTCACATGCGCACTTTTCGTCTGGTGATTGCTTGCCCGGACCGTGTCGGTATCGTTGCCAAGGTCAGTAACTTTCTGGCCTCGCACAACGGCTGGATTACCGAAGCGAGTCATCACTCTGACAGTCTCAGCGGCTGGTTTTTCATGCGTCATGAAATCCGTGCCGATTCCCTGCCTTTCGACCTCGAAGGTTTCCGCCAAGCCTTTGCGCCTATCGCCGAAGAGTTTTCGATGGACTGGCGGATTACCGACTCCGCGCAGAAAAAACGCGTCGTGCTCATGGCAAGCCGGGAATCCCACTGCCTGGCCGACCTGTTGCACCGCTGGCACAGCGATGAATTGCACTGCGAAATCGCCTGCGTGATTTCCAACCACCAGGACCTGCGCAGCATGGTCGAGTGGCACAACATTCCTTATTACCATGTGCCGGTTGATCCGAAAGACAAAGAGCCGGCGTTCGCCGAAGTCTCGCGTCTGGTCAAACACCACGAAGCCGACGTTGTTGTGCTGGCGCGTTACATGCAGATTCTGCCGCCGCAGCTGTGCCGGGAATACGCGCATCAGGTCATCAACATTCACCACAGCTTCCTGCCTTCGTTTGTCGGCGCCAAGCCGTATCACCAAGCGTCGCTGCGCGGCGTGAAACTGATCGGTGCTACTTGCCACTATGTGACTGAAGAACTGGACGCCGGTCCGATCATCGAGCAGGACGTGGTGCGCGTAAGCCATCGCGACAGCATCGATAACATGGTGCGTTTCGGTCGCGACGTGGAGAAAATGGTGCTCGCTCGCGGGCTGCGCGCGCACCTGGAAGACCGCGTGCTGGTGCATGACAACAAGACAGTGGTCTTTGATTAAGCAGTGTCTAAGCGGTTTGGGGAGCCCGCTGAAGTTTCAGCGGCTCACTTCACCATGATGGTGTGCGAACACTCAGGCTTCTGCGGCGAGACAGGCGGAACAACATGAGCGACCCCCTCGACAAAGCCACATCCAAAGCCCCGCCGACCCTTGGCGAGGGGTGCCTGAGCCGTTACGACGTCGACGCAATGTCGCCGGAAGACGGCACGGACTTCGAGGGGGCGCAAGCGTTATGGAAAGAACTGACGTCTGCCAAACAGGAAGACGAATCAGACAGTCTTGATCCGCAGTAGCTTGTTTAAAAGTGGGCGCCCGACCATCAACAGAAACACCGGACCGCCTGCGACCAGATAGAAGTAATAGGTGACGATCCGCCAGATAAGGATCGCCGCAGCTGCCGTCGACTTGCCCATCATCGGCGCCAACAAGGCCGCCGACGTCAACTCCGCAGCTCCCGCACCGCCCGGCGAGAGGCTGAACTGCCCGGCGCTCAGCGAGAGCATCTGCACCAGAAACGTCCACGCCCAGTCGATATTCACGCCCAACCCTTGCAACGCCAGGTACAGCACGCTGTAACGCAGACTCCAGTGCACGCAGGTCAGCGCAAACACTTGTAGCAGTATGCGATGGGGCATCTTCCAGGTTTCCGCCAGCGCGTCGCGAAAATGCAACAGCTTGCGCGCCCAGCGAATACGCGTGGTGTTCTTGCGTTTCAGACGTTTGAGCACCCGACCGTTGAACAGAATGATGCGTCGGTGATACCGCGCGAAACCGGCGCAGGCGCAAAGCCCGGCGCCGATCAGCAGGGCGCTGGCAATGAGCATCCATTCAAGATTTTCGCTGAGCTGGTGGAACACCGCGTAAATCAGGATGCCGATCAGTGCGAGCAGGAAAAACACCAGATCCATCAACTGGTCAGTGGCGAAAGCCGCTGTGCTCTTCGCCGGGCCGATGCCGCTGCGCGAGAGCAGTGCCACCAGCGTCAGAGGCGCTCCGCTGCCACCGGGTGTCGCGCAGTAGGCAAACTCGGTCGCCATGACCACGGCAAGGCTCTTGCGCATGCCGAGCCCAGTGGCGGCGTCGCCGAGTAACAGGCGCAGGCGCATGGTGTTCATGCACCAGCCCACCAATACCATGCCGAACATGCCGATCAGGAGCATTACCGGGAAATTGCGCAGGCGATGAAACATGTCCGCCCCGCCCATGAAAAACGGAATCAGCAGGGCGAGTATCAGTGCTGCTGCAAGCCAGCCAAGTCGCCTCACGCCGCAGACCTGGCGGCATTAAGGCCCTGTAACCAGGCAAATTTGCTCGTCGGCGTGCGGCCGTCGTTCAGCAGGCGCTCAAGGGCTTGCAGCCAATAAAGACGGGAGAAGTCGTGGCGCATGTCCACAGGGTGCAGACCCAGACGAATAGTTGCGGCGTTGTGCAATTGAGCCTCACGGTGGTTGCTGACGATTTTTGATACGCCCCGGCGCCAGGCGCTGCGAGCGCTCCAGACGATGCCGGGTGCATCGATCTCGGAAAAGTCCGGCAGACGATACAAGTGTTGGGCATCACTTGTGTAGTCCAACGGCAATTTTCGCAGGGCATCGCGCGTGCCTTCGCTCATCAGCCAGGCCGGTGCAACGAACCCGTGAAGCGGCCAGTCTTTGCGCCGGAACACTTCCATGCCGGCTTCGAGTCGCTCCATCGCCTGCTGCTCGTTGAGGGTGTAGAACTCGCCTTCCCAGGTGTAAATGCGGCGCATGAAAAAGTCCTGCGGCGTGCGCGGGGCAGGGCTGTCGTCGCAATGGTGATACCCGTGCAGCGCCAGTTCATCGCCCCGTGCAAGACGGTCGTGCATCAACCGCTGGAAATCCGGGTTGGCATCGATCGGGTCGTGCTTGTGGAAGTCCGGCACCACCAGCCAGGTAATGGGCACGTTTCCCAGCGCATCGACGGCTTCCACAAACGGGCGATAATCCGGCCAGGTCTGGGGTGCCACGTCGTGAAGGACCAGCATGACGCTGCGTGGCGTGTTCGCCATGTGATCAGCCATGGGCATACCCCGGCTGGTGGGCGCCGAGCACTGCGTGGTAATGGCCGAGCAAGCCGGCGACGACGGTGTCCCACGCGTAGTGCCCCTCGACATGACGCCGCGCATTCGCGCCTCGGCGTGCCGCATTCTCGGCAAACAACTGACGCACGGCGGCCGCCATGGCCAGCGGGTGATTGGGTTCGCACCGCAGGCCGCAGTGCTCTGGGATGATTTCGCCGAACGCACCGGCATCCACCGCGACCACCGGGATCCCGCTGGCCATGGCTTCGATCACCACCAGGCCGAAGGTCTCCTGATCCCCGGCATGCACCAGCGCATCAGCGCTTGCCAGCAGACGCGAGACCTCGGCGGCAGGGCGGAATTTATCCACAACCGTCACGTTTGTCGGCACGCTGGTTGGCATATGGGAGCCCACCAGCAACAGGTGATAACCCGCGCCCAGCGCCTTCATGCAATCGAGGAGAACGGTCAGGTTTTTCTCTTTCGACCCACGGCCGGCAAAGATAAGCAGGTGTGTTTCTTCTGTCAGGCCCAGTTCGGCCTTGAGGCCCGAATCTCGGCGAGAGGGATGAAACGTCTGCAGATCCACCCCCAACGGCTGCACATGAACGTTCTTCACACCCAGGCGGGTCAGCTTCTCCGCCATCGCGGCGCTCGGCGCCAGCACCCGGTCAAAGTTGCCGTAGAGCTTGCTCACGTAATTCTCGACGTTGGCGCCCAGCCAGGTGCCGATGCGGTTGCTCACCAGCAGCGGCAAATCGGAGTGGTAGAAGCCAATCACCGGCACGTCCAGTTGGCGCCGGGCATCCAGTGCCGCCCAGGCCGTCAGGTAAGGATCGCCGACTTCAATGAGGTCCGGCCGCAGGCTTCGCAGGGCAGCTCGCCAGGGACCGACGCGCAGCGGGAACCGATAGCCGTTGCCAAAAGGCACGGGCGGCGCCGGCACCCGGTACACGCCGTCCTCATGACTGCTTTGCGGCCCGGGAATCAGCAGGCTGTGGCGCACGCCCGGGTAAAGCGCGAGGCGACGGTGTTTAGCGTCCAGATACGTGCGCACGCCACCGCTGGCAGGGGCGTAGAACATGGTCATGTCAGCGATATGCACAGGATGCCTCCGTCCATTGATCGGTCCTTCTGGTTGACCGTCCACACATACAGATGTTCGGTTGCAGAACGTCGCACCCATGCCTGAGCCTAGGCCAATGGACGAGCGTAACGCCGCTTGCGCTAGAGTAGGGAGGTGGCCTGAGGGCTGATCAGGGGCGCCGGTCCAGTCGGGCTGTCGCCGCAGTCCCCTCGGGAATATCAAATGCGACGCTTGGGTGAACGAATGCCTGACTCACAACAGATTTTTATTGGCGCTGACCTGACGGGCCAGCCGGTCGGGCAGGCGATGCGTCTGGCCAATCGTCACGGATTGGTGGCCGGCGCGACCGGTACCGGGAAAACCGTCACCTTGCAGCGTCTGGCGGAGGTGTTCAGCGATGCTGGCGTGGCGGTGTTCGCGGCGGACATCAAGGGTGATCTCTGCGGGCTCGGTGCTGCGGGTGAGCCCCAAGGCAAGATCGCCGAGCGCATCGCCGGCATGCCCTGGTTGCACCATAAACCTCAGGGTTATCCGGTGACGCTGTGGGATGTGCACGGTGAAACGGGCCATCCGTTGCGCACGACCCTGTCGGAAATGGGGCCGCTGCTGCTGGGAAGTTTGCTGGAATTGACGGACAGCCAGCAGTCGGCGCTCTACGCCGCATTCAAGGTGGCGGATCGGGAAGGTCTGTTGTTGCTGGACATCAAGGACCTGAAAGCGCTGCTCAACCATCTGCGTGACAACCCCGACGTGCTCGGCGATGACAGCGCCTTGATGACCACAGGCTCGAGTCAGGCGCTGTTACGTCGGCTGGCGGTCCTTGAGCAGCAGGGCGCGGAGGCGCTGTTCGGCGAGCCGGCGCTGCAGCTGGAAGACATTTTGCAGCCCGCAAGCGACGGTCGCGGGCAAATTCATCTGCTTGATGCCAGCCGGCTGGTGCACGAGTCGCCGAAGGTCTATGCCACCTTCTTGCTGTGGCTGCTGGCGGAGCTGTTCGAGCAGTTGCCCGAGCGCGGCGATGTCGATAGGCCCTTGCTGGCGCTGTTCTTCGACGAGGCGCATTTGCTGTTTGCGGATACGCCGAAAGCGCTGCAGGAGCGGCTGGAACAAGTGGTGCGGCTGATTCGCTCGAAAGGCGTTGGCGTGTATTTCGTCACTCAGTCGCCGGGGGATCTGCCGGACTCCATTCTGGGGCAGCTCGGTTTGCGCATTCAGCACGGTCTGCGCGCGTTCACCAGCAAGGAGCAACGATCGCTGAAAGCCGTTGCGGACGGTTTTCGCCCCAATCCCGAGTTTGATGCGCTCTCGGTGCTGACGGAGTTGGGCATCGGCGAGGCGCTGGTGGGCACGCTGCAGGAAAAGGGCACGCCCGAGATCGTCCAGCGTGTGCTGGTCGCGCCGCCGCAATCTCGCATTGGGCCGTTGACCCAGGCCGAACGCGCCGCGCTGATCGCCCGGTCGCCACTGGCCGGTCGCTACGACAAACCCGTGGATCGCGAATCGGCGTATGAAATGCTGCTGGCGCGCAAAGGTGCATCGGTAGATCCCGCACACAAACCTGCCGCTGAGGAGAAGTCAGAAGGCGGCTTTGTCGACATGGCCGGTGGATTTCTGGGCGGGCTGGCGGGGCAGGCGGTCAAAAGTGCGATGCGCCAGGCCGCCACCCAGATCGGTCGCGAACTGGTGCGGGGATTGATGGGATCTTTGCTCGGGGGTAGTAAAAAACGCCGCTAGGCCTTCGCGCGCCAGCTCATTCCGATGAATGCGCCTTTGATCCAGCGCCCACAAAAAAGCCCATTCAATGAATGGGCTTTTTCAGAACGGCCGGTGCAGTCAGGTCAGGCCAGCGCTTTGGACGCCAGCCAGAACAAGCCTGCCGACAGCGCGACAGTGGCGGGCAGGGTCAAAACCCATGCCAGCAGAATGTTGCGAACTGTCCCGCCCTGCAGGCCGCTTTTGTTCGCCACCATGGTCCCGGCGACGCCGGACGACAGGATGTGAGTCGTTGAAACCGGCAGGCTGAATACGTTGGCCAGCGCGATGGCGCTCGCGGTGGTGATCTGTGCAGACATGCCCTGAGCGTAGGTCATGCCTTGCTTGCCGATCTTCTCTCCGATGGTCAACACGACGCGTTTCCAGCCGACCATGGTGCCGATGCCCAGCGCCAATGCAACGGCGAAGATGACCCAGAACGGCGCGTATTCAGTGGTCGCGGTCAGGTCCTTGCGCAGTTTCTCCAGATCCGATTTTTCACGGGCATCCAGGGCCGGCAGCTTGCCGACTTTGCGTGCCGTGTCGTCCAGGCACAGCAAGTAGCGACGCACTTCAATGCGACGCTCTGGTGCGAGGCTGTGGTAGTCGTTGACGCCCTTGAGGTTGCTCAACAGCGCATCAATGGTCGGCTCGGTTTGCTCAGGGTTGCAGCTGAAACGCTCGGGCAGGTCGCCGGCCGCCGATTTGCCCAATGCCAGGTACTCGCCCAGGGTCGCGTTATTGCGCTGGTAAAACTGGCTCAGGTGCTGGGTCGCGTCTCGGGTGCGTTCGATCTGGTAGGTCGTGGTGCTCAGGTCGAGCACGAACTGCGCCGGGACGATACCGATCAGCACCAGCATGATCAGGCCGATGCCTTTCTGACCATCGTTGGAGCCGTGAACAAAGCTCACCGCCATCGCCGAAATCACCAGAACCAGGCGATTCCAGAAAGGAGGATGCTTTTTGTCGTCGAGCTTGCGGCGCTGTTCCGGGGTCTTGTGCATTTTGGACAGGGGACGCCAGGCCTTGAGCCCCAGCAGTACCAGACCTGCCACGATGAAGCCGGCCAATGGCGAGAACACCAGCGAAGCGCCGATATCGATCGCTTTTTGCCAGTTAACGCCTTCGCCCAGCGGAATGTTATTGATCAGCGCATTGGCCAGGCCTACACCCAGAATCGACCCGATCAGCGTGTGGGAGCTGGATGCCGGGATACCAAAATACCAGGTGCCGAGGTTCCAGGTAATGGCCGCCGCCAGCAGCGAAAACACCATGGCCAGACCGTGACCGGTGTTGACGTTGATCAACAACTCGACCGGCAGCAGATGGACGATGGCATACGCCACGCCGACGCCACCCAGGAGCACCCCGAGAAAATTGAACACACCCGAGAAAAATACCGCCAGATGAGGCGGCATGGCCTTGGTGTAAATGACTGTCGCCACCGCGTTGGCGGTGTCATGAAAGCCGTTGATGAACTCGAAGGTGAGGACAAACGCCAGGGCGAGCAACAAGCTCACAATCACCCAAGCATCCAGTCCGCTGAATAAATCGATCATGGAAGGTTTTCTGACCCGGTCTTAAGGGGGCGGGATTATGACAGAAAAAAAACTGCGCGATAGGCGCGCTGCTCATTGGTAGCAGCCTGCGACGAAATTTCTGTCCTGCCAGCCCGTTGACTTCCTGTCGTGAAGGAGCGTGCGAAGCATCCCTGAACCATAGACGAGTCTGTAAAACCTGGCGTTAAGGCACTTGAAACGCTTGCCGTCGGCTGTTTGAGTCAGCGACCGGCAAGCGGGCGACTCAAGGCTCTTCCTTGAGTTCTTCTTCCATCTTCTGCAGCTCTTGCTTGAACGCCTGGTCAAGCAGGCTGGCCCGTTTGCGCCAGGGCTTGCGCTCTGGCTCGGGCTGGGCGGCGTATGTTGTCACTTCGCCGCCGTACACTTCTTTGTAACGTTGTTCCTGGCGCTCTAGTTCTGCGCGCAGTTCATCTTTGGTCACGTTAATACCTGATCGAGTCGAATGTAATCCCGGTGATGACGCCGAGTCTGGAAGTGTCGCACCTGACGATCGCAATGTATCGGATCAGGAATACTCATCGGGCAGGGGCGCTGCGCAGGATGATTAACACTTCAAGCAAGGGCGGCTACGTGCACCAGAATGAAAAAACTGTCGTAGCAACATTCTTTATTGATTGCCTGCAGGATGGCAAATGACCAAGGTATTGGCCTGCCGTCGCTGAACATTGCGATCGAGTCGAGCAATGCCTGCGTGAGTTTGGATCCATGCCGGATAAGGCGGTGGATTAAACAGCGCGGTAGCGGTATTGGGCCTCAATGACGGCCACTATCGCGAAGATGCGCAGGCGAGTCAACTGTCGAGACTGTCGCAGTCGGACAACTGAGGATTTATACCTTTTTGATGTACGAAGGTTCCTAAGTTGCCCAGTCCGATTTATGACGTAACTTGGTGAGTCAAATGTTTAACGCTACAGGCAGTTTTCTGGCGACGTAAATTCACGGGTTATGAAACCGCGAATAGCAGATGTGTATTTATGCGCTTACACATAAATGCGAAAGGCAGAGACAAAAACGGCCTTGGGTTAGCAAGGCCGTGCCTGGGACTTCTCAGTGGGTACCTGACCAGTAATCCAAAGAAGCCTCATATGGCAGGTGAAAGGTATAAGCAACCGTACGGCCGGTCAATTGCGATTATCGCCCACTCGTTCGATAATCGCACAAAGCTGGCTTGCCGTGGGTTCCAAAACAGGCGAGAGTGGCGTTCTACAAGGCTTTCGCGGCCACGACGAACGGTGCCAGCATGAACGATCAATTGCGTAATTCTTTCACGTCACTTGCGCCGCCGATTGTTGCGTCCCCCGCTAAAAGGATTCAGGCGCTCACCGGTGATCCTGACTTCATGACCTCTCTGGCGCGAGGGTTGGCCGTCATCCATGCATTTCAAGAGCGCAAGCGGCACCTGACCATCGCGCAGATCAGCCACCGCACGGAAATCCCCAGAGCAGCAGTTCGTCGCTGCCTGCACACACTGATCAAGCTGGGTTACGCCACCACTGACGGCCGCACGTACTCGCTGCTGCCGAAAGTGCTGACCCTCGGCCATGCCTATTTGTCCTCGACACCCTTGGCGGTCTCGTCGCAGCCGTATCTGGATCGCATGAGTGATCAGCTGCACGAGGCCTGCAACATGGCCACACTGGAAGGCGACGACATTCTTTATATAGCCCGCTCCGCCACGACTCAGCGATTGATCTCCGTGGACCTGGCAGTGGGTGGGCGTTTGCCGGCGTACTGCACGTCCATGGGCAGAATCCTGCTGGCGGCGCTGGACGATGTGTCGTTGCAGGAATACCTCGACCATGTCGACCTGCAACCCAAAACCAGCCGCACCTTGCGCACTCCCGAAGCCTTGCTCGAATGCCTGCAGCAAGTGCGACAACAGGGCTGGTGTATTGTCGACCAGGAACTCGAGCAGGGTTTGCGTTCCATCGCGGTGCCGGTCTACGACGCATCGGGTCAGGTGCTCGCGGCGCTCAATGTCAGCACCAGCGCCGGTCGGGTAACGCGTAACGAGCTGGAGCAGAAGTTCTTGCCCATCATGCTGGATGCCAGCCGTGACCTCAGCACGCAGCTCTTTACCTGATGCTTAAAGGGCCGGACACACGCAGCCGGCTCGCAATCACCACTCTCCGTTCGGTGATCGAACACTTAGTCGATTATCGGATTGTTCCGCTTCGGCCCCAGGCATAACCTCATTTGCAACGCCGCCTCTGTCGAGACACGGTAACCAAGTGTGAACCTGGAGCACCCCATGGCTGCAATTCTTTCCCTTCACGAAGCGGTGACGCAATTCGTCAACGATGGCGACACCGTTGCGCTGGAAGGCTTCACCCACCTGATTCCTACCGCGGCGGGCCACGAGCTCATCCGTCAGAAGAAGAAAGACCTGACGCTGGTGCGCATGACTCCCGACTTGATCTATGACCAATTGATCGGCGCCGGCTGTGCGAAACGGCTGATTTTCTCGTGGGGCGGCAATCCGGGCGTCGGCTCGTTGCATCGGCTTCGCGACGCGGTCGAACGGCAATGGCCGCAACCCCTGGAGATTGAAGAACACAGCCATGCCGACCTTGCCAACGCCTACGTGGCGGGGGCGTCGGGTCTGCCTTTCGCGGTGCTGCGTGCTTACGCCGGCTCCGATCTGCCGAAGGTCAACCCGCTGATCAAATCCGTGACGTGCCCATTCACCGGCGAAGTGCTGGCGGCGGTGCCGGCGGTACGTCCTGACGTCACCGTTATCCATGCTCAAAAAGCCGATCGCAAAGGTAACGTGCTGCTGTGGGGCATCCTTGGCGTGCAGAAAGAGGCAGCGCTGGCGGCCAGGCGCTGCATCGTTACGGTCGAGGAAATCGTCGATGACCTCAAGGCACCGATGAACGCTTGCGTGCTGCCAACCTGGGCGCTCAGTGCTGTCTGCCTTGTGCCGGGGGGCGCTCATCCTTCCTACGCCCACGGCTACTACGAACGCGACAACCGTTTCTATCAGGCGTGGGACGCCATCGCCCGCGACCGTGAGGGGTTTACCGCCTGGATTGACGAATACATCCATGGCACCCGGGATTTCAGTGAGTTCAAGAGCAAGCTGGCCCATGTGGCGGAGACTAACCAGTGAACTATTCCACAAGCGAAATGATGACCGTCGCCGCCGCACGTCGGTTGAAAAATGGCGCCGTGTGCTTTGTCGGCATTGGTCTGCCCTCCAAAGCGGCCAATCTGGCGCGCCTGACGTCATCGCCTGACGTGGTGCTGATTTATGAATCAGGGCCCATCGGTGCCAAGCCTGATGTGCTGCCGCTGTCCATCGGTGACGGCGAACTGGCGGAAACCGCTGACACCGTGGTGTCCACCAGCGAAATCTTCCGTTACTGGTTGCAGGGCGGCCGTGTCGATGTCGGGTTCCTCGGCGCGGCTCAGGTCGACCGGTTCGGCAATATCAACACAACGGTGGTCGGCGACTACCACCACCCGAAAGTGCGCCTGCCGGGGGCGGGGGGCGCGCCGGAGATCGCCGGGTCGGCCAAAGAAGTGCTGATCATCCTCAAGCAGTCGCCGCGGACGTTCGTTAACAAGCTGGACTTCCTGACCTCAGTCGGCCACGGCGAAGGCGGCGACGCCCGCAAGCGCCTCGGCCTGCCGGGGGCCGGGCCGGTTGGCATTATCACTGACCTGTGCATCATGGAGCCGGAGGCGGGCACCCACGAATTCGTCGTGACCACGCTGCACCCGGGCGTGACCCGCGAGCAGGTGATCGCCGCCACCGGTTGGGACGTGCGTTTTGCCGACACCGTCGCGAATTCCGATGCGCCTAGCGAGTACGAACTGAACGCGCTGCGTGATCTGGAAGCGCGTACCGCTGCCGCCCATGGTCAAACGCCGGGAGAAGCATGATGCGTGACGTCTTTATCTGTGACGCGATTCGTACCCCCATTGGCCGTTTCGGTGGCGCCCTGGCGAGCGTTCGGGCGGATGATCTGGCAGCGTTGCCGATCAAGGCCCTGATGGCGCGCAACCCGTCGGTCAACTGGGATGAGCTGGACGAAGTGTTCTTCGGCTGCGCCAATCAGGCCGGTGAGGACAACCGTAACGTCGCCCGTATGGCGGCGCTGTTGGCGGGGTTGCCGGCCAGCGTGCCGGGCGTGACCCTCAATCGCCTGTGCGCTTCGGGCCTGGACGCGGTGGGTTCTGCGTTCCGCGCCATTGCCTGCGGTGAAATGGAGCTGGCCATCGCCGGCGGCGTCGAATCCATGTCCCGCGCGCCGTTCGTGATGGGCAAGGCCGACACGGCATTCGGCCGCACCCAAAAGCTGGAAGACACCACCCTGGGCTGGCGTTTCGTCAATCCGCAGATGAAGGACCGGTACGGCGTTGAGAGCATGCCGCAGACCGGCGACAACGTCGCTGAGGATTTCGGCATCTCCCGGGAGGATCAGGATGCGTTCGCCCTGCGCAGCCAGCAACGCGCGGCGGCGGCTCAGGCTGCGGGCTTCTTCGCCGAAGAAATCGTGCCCGTGTGGGTCGCCCACAAGAAAGGCGAGACCGTCGTCGACACCGACGAGCACCCCCGTGCCGACACCAGCCTTGAGGCACTCGGCAAGCTCAAGCCGGTCAACGGCCCCGGCAAAACGGTCACGGCCGGCAACGCAGCGGGGCTGAACGACGGCGCGGCGGCGATGATTCTGGCGTCCGCCGAAGCCGTGAAGAAACACGGCCTGACGCCCCGCGCCCGCGTGTTGGGCATGGCCAGTGCCGGCGTGGAGCCACGCGTCATGGGCATCGGCCCGGTGCCGGCGGTGCGCAAACTGCTTGGACGGCTGGGGATGGCGGTCAGTGACTTCGACGTCATCGAACTCAACGAGGCCTTCGCCAGCCAAGGCTTGGCGGTCATGCGTGAGCTGGGTATCGCCGACGACTCGCCGAAGGTCAATCCCAACGGTGGCTCGATCTCGCTGGGGCATCCGCTGGGCATGAGCGGCGCGCGTCTGGTGCTGACGGCCTTGCATCAATTGGAGAAAACCGGCGGCAGCAAAGCGCTGGCAACAATGTGCGTCGGTGTGGGGCAGGGGCTGGCCCTCGCGATAGCGCGCTAAACGGCAGTCCCGCAACTCAGCCACCCGAGTCATCGGTTGCTTCCACGAAAGGAGCAACTTGCTGACTCGGGTGGTTGTCATTGTGATGTCGAAACGTTACTGCTTAAGTCTAAATGTTGCAGGTTATGTCTTAGACTGGCTGACCTTACTAACACCTGGGGAGATAATAATGACAACGACTCACTACACCGGCGAAGAACGGCGCAAGCGGATCTTCGCCATCGTCGGGGCTTCATCGGGCAACCTCGTCGAATGGTTCGACTTCTACGTCTACGCCTTCTGCGCCATCTATTTCGCGCCTGCGTTCTTTCCTTCCGATGACCCGACCGTTCAATTGCTCAATACAGCGGGTGTTTTTGCTGCTGGCTTCCTGATGCGGCCTATTGGCGGCTGGCTGTTCGGTCGCGTGGCCGACAAGCACGGCCGCAAGAACTCGATGATGATTTCCGTGCTGATGATGTGTGCGGGCTCGCTGGTCATCGCCTGCCTGCCCACGTACGCGTCGATTGGCGCCTGGGCGCCGTTTCTGCTGTTGATGGCGCGCCTGTTTCAAGGCCTGTCGGTGGGTGGTGAGTACGGCACCACCGCCACGTACATGAGCGAAGTCGCGTTGCGGGGGCAGCGCGGGTTTTTCGCTTCGTTTCAGTACGTGACGCTGATTGGCGGCCAGCTGTTGGCCGTGCTGACCGTGGTCATTCTGCAGCAGTTTCTCAGTGCCGATGAGCTGAAAGCCTACGGCTGGCGGATTCCGTTCGTGGTCGGTGCGGTGGCGGCGGTGATTTCGCTGGTGCTGCGCCGTTCGCTGAAAGAGACCACCACCGCCGAAGTCCGCCAGAACAAAGACGCGGGCAGCGTGTCTGCGTTGTTTCGCGATCACAAAGCGGCGTTCATCACCGTGCTCGGCTACACCGCCGGCGGCTCGCTGATTTTCTACACCTTCACCACGTATATGCAGAAATACCTGGTCAACACCGTGCACATGGACGCCAAGGTCGCGAGCTACATCATGACCGGCGCACTGTTCCTGTACATGTGCATGCAGCCGGTGTTCGGCATGCTCGCTGACAAGATCGGCCGTCGCGCTTCGATGCTGTGGTTCGGCGGGCTGGGCACGCTGTGCACGGTGCCGCTGCTGCTGACCCTGAAAACCACCACCAGCCCGATCATCGCGTTCGTGCTGATCACCCTGGCGCTGGCCATCGTCAGTTTCTACACCTCCATCAGCGGCCTGGTGAAAGCCGAGATGTTCCCGGTTCAGGTGCGGGCGCTGGGCGTCGGCCTGGCCTATGCCGTGGCGAATGCGATCTTCGGCGGTTCGGCTGAATACGTGGCCCTGGGCCTGAAAAACATGGGCATGGAAAACACCTTCTACTGGTACGTCACCGCGATGATGGCGATTGCTTTTCTGTTCAGCCTGCGACTGCCGAAGAAGCCGGCTTACCTGCACGAAGATCACTGATCCCCGGATCTTGAGGCGCGCGTCCTTGCCGGGCGCGTGCCGTCCCTATTGATCACACTCATTCCACGTGTTTCACGGAGCGACTGCCATGGCGTTCGTACAACTCGAAGACGGTGAGCTGCATTATGAAATTGACGGCCCGGTGGATGCGCCGGTGCTGATGCTGTCCAACTCACTGGGCACCGACCTGCATATGTGGGACGCGCAGATCCCGGCGCTGAGCAAGTCATTCCGCGTCGTGCGTTACGACACACGCGGCCACGGCCAGTCCCTGGTCACCCAGGGGCCTTACACCCTCTCGCAACTGGGACGCGACGTGCTGGCGCTGCTCGATGCATTGAACATCGACCGCGCGCATTTTTGCGGATTGTCCATGGGCGGCCTGATCGGTCAGTGGCTGGGCATCCATGCCAACGACCGGCTGCACAAGCTGATTCTGTGCAACACCGCCGCGAAGATCGGCGATACGGAAACCTGGGCACCGCGCATCGCGCAGGTGGAGAAGGGCGGTGAGCGGGCAATGACGGAAATGGGCGCTGGCGCCATTGGGCGTTGGTTTACCCCCGGCTTTGCCAGTCAGCACCCCGACAAAGTCACGCCCATCACCGACGTACTGGCGGCAACTTCCCCGTTGGGTTACGCCGCCTGCTGCGCGGCCGTCCGGGATACCGATCTGCGCAAGGAAGTAGGTTCGATCACCGTGCCCACGCTGATCATCTGCGGCAGCCATGACGCCGTCACGACGGTGGCGGACGGGCATTTTCTGCAGAACCACATCCACGGCAGCGAGCTCTCCGACTATTACGCCGCGCACCTTTCCAGCGTCGAGTTGGGTGAAGTCTTCGCCCTGCGCGTGACGGAATTTTTGCTGGCGTGACGTCTGCGGGCTGCTCGCTTACGGCTTGAAAAAGCCGTGGTGACAGCCAAAAAAAACCCACCAATTGGTGGGTTTTTTCATACGCGCTGGATCAGAACAAGCGGGTGGACGGCACATCGCCCGCGGTCGGCTGACGCTCGCCGGTCGGGGTCTGTTCGTACCAGCCGCCGCCCAGGGCGCGGTACAAATTGACCTCGCTGCTGAGCTGGGACAGGCGATCGGTGATCAACGACTGTTGCGCGTTGAACAACTGACGCTGAGCGTCGAGGAATGTCAGGTTGCTGTCGATCCCGATGCGGTAGCGACGCTCGGCCAGGCGGTAGTAGTCCTGGTTGGCGTTGACGAAGTCCGTCTGCGCCTTGAGCTGATCGGTATAGGTCTTGCGCGCGGCCAGACCGTCGGAAACTTCCTGGAACGCCGTCTGAATCACCTTCTCGTAATTGGCGACGCCGATGTCTTTCTGGATCTTCGAGTAGTCGAGGCTTGCGCGCAGACTGCCTGCGTTGAAGATCGGCAGATTGATCGTCGGCTCGAACAACCACGTCCCCGAACCGCCCTTGAACAGGCCGCTCAGATCGCCGCTCGCCGTACCGGCACTGGCCGTGAGGCTGATGCTCGGGAAGAACGCGGCACGTGCGGCGCCGATGTTGGCGTTGGCGGCTTTCAGGCTGTATTCGGCCTGCAGAATGTCCGGACGACGCTGCAGCAATTCCGACGGCAGACCCGCTGGCATCTCGTTGAGCATGTCAGCGCTCAACGGTTTCGAGGCGGGCAGGTTGGCTGGCAGACTGGTGCCCAACAACAGCACCAGGTTGTTTTCGTCCTGGGCGACCAGCCGCTGGTACTGGGCCAGCTTGACGCGGGCGCTTTCGACGGAGGTGCGCGACTGCGCCAGGTCCAGCGCCGAGGCCACACCCACTTCGCTGCTGCGGGAAGTGAGACGCAGGCTTTCTTCGAAGGCGCCCAAGGTGTCCTGGGTCAGCTTCAACAGCTCTTTGTCCGCTTCCCACGTCAGGTAGGCATTGGCAACGTTGGCCACCAGACTGATCTGCGTGCTGCGACGGCCTTCTTCACCGGCGAAGTAGGTCTGCAGCGCCTGCTCACTCAGGCTGCGCACCCGGCCGAACAGGTCCAGCTCATAGGAACTGATGCCCAGACCCACCGAATACTGACTGGTGATATTGGATTCGCCCGTTTGCGACAGGTCACCCGGAACGCGCTGACGCGTGCCGCTGCCCGAGGCTGCGACGGCCGGGAACAGGTCCGCACGTTGAATGCGGTACTGCGCGCGGTAGGCGTCGATGTTCAGCGCGGCGACGCGCAGGTCGCGGTTGTTTTGCAGCGACGTCTGAATCAGCTGCTGCAGCGCCGGGTCATGGAAAAACTGACGCCAGCCCTGTTCGGCTGCGGCTTGATTCGCCGCCTGGGCCGGCGAATACGCCGGACCTTGCGGGAACTGAGCCGGCACCGGTGCGGCGGGCTGCTTGTAATCGGGTATCAACGAGCAGCCGCCGAGAATGAACGCGGTGACCGCCAGCGAGATCAGGGACTTGCTCATTGGCCAGCCTCATCGTGTGGAGTGTGTTTCTGTTTGCCTTTGAACAGCGAGGATATCGAAACGAAGAACAACGGTACCCAGAAGATCGCCAGAATAACCGCGGTGATCATACCGCCGATTACGCCCGTACCGATCGAATGCTGGCTACCGGCACCGGCACCCGAGGAAATCGCCAGCGGGACTACACCGAGGATGAACGCCATGGACGTCATCACGATCGGCCGCAGACGCATCCGGCAGGCTTCGATGGTTGCGTCCACGATGCCCTTGCCCTGCTCATGCAGTTCCTTGGCGAACTCGACGATCAGAATGGCGTTTTTCGCCGCCAGACCTACCGTCACCAAGAGCCCTACCTGGAAGAACACGTCGTTGGACAGGCCGCGCAGGCTCGTTGCAACCAGCGCACCGATCACCCCCAGCGGGATCACCAGCAGCACGGCGATCGGAATCGACCAGCTTTCATACAGCGCCGCCAGACACAGGAACACGATCAGAATGGACAGTGCGTACAGCGCCGGAGCCTGGGAACCGGACAGACGCTCTTCATAGGACAGACCCGTCCACGAGAGACCCACGCCGGCCGGCAATTTCTTCGCCAGTTGCTCGACCTCGGCCATCGCTTCACCGGTGCTGTAACCCGGCGCCGGAGTACCCAGCACTTCCTCGGCCGGCACACCGTTGTAACGGGACAGCTTCGGCGAACCGAATACCCACTCTCCGCTGGCGAACGAGGCAAAAGGCACCATCTCGCCGGCGGTATTGCGCACGTACCACTTCTTCAAGTCTTCCGGCTTCATCCGCGCACTGGCATCGCCCTGCACGTACACCTTCTTGACCCGACCGCGGTCGATGAAGTCGTTGATGTAGCTGCCACCCATCGCGATGGACAGCGTGGTGTTGATGTCCGACAGGCTCAGACCCAGGGCCTGCGCGCGCTCGTCATCGATGACCAGTTGATACTGCGGCTCATCGTTCAGACCGTTCGGACGCACGCCCGCCAGAATCTTGCTCTGTGCCGCCATGCCCAGCAGTTGGTTACGCGCTTCCATCAGCTTGGCGTGACCCACGCCGCCCTGATCCTGCAAATACACGTCGAAACCGGTGGCGTTACCCAGTTCCAGTACCGCAGGCGGTACGACCGCGAAGGTCATTGCATCGCGGAAACCGAAGAAGTGCTGCTGCGCCCGTTTGGCCAGCTCGAACACGCTGTTGGAGGCATCACGATCGCCCCACGGTTTCAGCATGATGAACGCCAGACCGGAGCTCTGACCGCGACCGGCAAAGTTGAAGCCGTTAACGGTGAACACCGAATTGACCGCGCCCGATTCTTCTTCCAGCAGGTACTTACGCATGTTGTCGATGACGGTCTGCGTACGTTCAGCCGAGGAGCCCGGTGGCGTCTGCACCTGGGCGAAAATGACGCCCTGGTCTTCTTCCGGCAGGAACGCGCTCGGAATGCGGGTGAACATCCAGATGGTGCCGCAGACGATCAGCGCATACACGATAAAGGCCGGAACCTTGTGCTTGAGCATGTTGCCGACGCCACGCTCGTAGCTCACTACGCTGCGGTCGAAGGTACGGTTGAACCAGCCAAAGAATCCACGTTTCGGCTGCCCGTGTTTCTCGTGGTCGATCGGCTTGAGCAGGGTGGAGCACAACGCCGGGGTGAAGATCAGCGCGACCAGTACCGAAAGCGCCATCGCCGAAACGATGGTGATCGAGAACTGCCGGTAGATCACCCCTGTGGATCCGCCGAAGAACGCCATGGGCAACAGAACCGCACACAGCACCAGGGCGATACCGACCAGTGCGCCCTGGATCTGCTCCATGGATTTGATCGTGGCGTCCCGCGGCGAAAGTTTGTCCTCCGCCATCACCCGCTCGACGTTTTCCACCACAACGATGGCATCGTCCACCAGCAAGCCGATGGCGAGAATCACCCCGAACATGGTCAACGTGTTGATGGTGAACCCAGCCGCCGCGAGGATCCCGAACGTACCCAGCAATACCACCGGCACGGTCATCGTGGTGATGATGGTGGCGCGGAAGTTCTGCAGGAACAGGTACATCACCAGGAACACCAGGATGATCGCTTCACCCAGGGTGTGAACCACACCGGTGATGGATTCCTGAACCACTGGCGTGGTGTCGTACGGGTAAACCACTTTCATGCCAGGCGGAAAGAACGGCTCCAGCTGGGCAATCGTGGCGCGGATCGCCTTGGCGGTGTCCAGCGCATTGGCACCGGTCGCCAGCTTGATCGCCAGACCGGAGGCCGCCTTGCCGTTGAACTGTGCGTCGATGCTGTAGTTTTCGCCGCCCAGACCGACTTTGGCGACGTCTTTGAGACGAACCTGCGAACCGTCCTGATTGACCTTCAACAGAATGTTGCCGAACTGCTCGGCCGTCTGCAGACGGGTTTTACCGATGATCGTGGCGTTCAGCTGCTGGCCCTTGAGCGCAGGCAAACCGCCGATCTGGCCGGAAGACACCTGAACGTTCTGGGCAGTGATGGCCGTCTTGACGTCGACCGGCGTCAGCTGAAAGTTGTTCAGCTTGGCCGGATCGAGCCAGATACGCATGGCGTACTGGGCACCGAAAACCTGGAAGTCACCCACACCGGAGGTACGGGAAATCGGGTCCTGCATGTTCGACACGATGTAGTTGGACAAGTCTTCCTTGCCCATGCTGCCGTCTTCGGACACCAGACCGACGACCATCAGGAAGTTCTTCACCGCCTTGGTCACGCGGATACCCTGTTGCTGCACCTCTTGGGGCAGTAGCGGGGTGGCCAGGTTGAGCTTGTTCTGCACCTGAACCTGAGCGATGTCGGGGTTGGTCCCCTGGTTGAACGTCGCGGTGATGGTCATGCTGCCGTCGGAGTTACTTTCCGAGGACACATAACGCAGGTTGTCGATACCGTTGAGCTGCTGCTCGATCACCTGAACCACGGTGTCCTGCACGGTTTGCGCATTCGCGCCCGGGTAGGTCACCTGGATTGCGATGGCCGGTGGGGCAATGGCCGGGTATTGGTTGATCGGTAGCTTGAGGATCGAAAGCGTCCCCACCAGCATGATCACGAGGGCAATTACCCACGCGAAAATTGGCCGGTCGATAAAAAATTTCGACATGAATTACTCCCCTTTGCTGCCTGCGGCTTTATCAGTTGCCGGGGCAGTTGCCGGGTTAGCTGCATTGACGTTGGTGGCTTCGGCCACTTTCACTTCAGCGCCTGGCTTGACGTATTGCAGCCCTTCGGTAATCACGCGATCACCTGCGCTCAAGCCTTTTTCTACCAGCCAGTCGCTGCCGATAGTGCGGTTGGCGACCAGGGTCCGGGACTCGACCTTGTTATCGGCATTCACCACCAGTGCGGTCGGGGTGCCTTTCAGGTCGCGGGTGACGCCTTGCTGTGGAACCAGAATCGCATTTTCAGCCACGCCCGATTGCAGTCGTGCGTGCACGAACATGCCTGGCAGCAGCGTGTGGTCCGGGTTCGGGAACACGGCGCGCAGCGTCACGGAACCGGTGGTCTGGTCGACCGACACTTCGGAGAACTCGAGCTTGCCTTCAGTTGAATAGAGGCTGCCGTCTTCCAGCACCAGCTTGACCTTGGCGGCGTTGTCGCCGGCTTTCTGCAGCTTGCCGCTTTCCAGCTCGCGACGCAGCTTGAGCATTTCGGCCGAAGACTGAATCACGTCGACGTAGATCGGGTCGAGCTGCTGAATGGTGGCCATCGCATCGGCCTGACCATTGCTGACCAGCGCACCTTCCGTCACCAGCGAACGACCAATGCGGCCGGAAATCGGCGCGTAGACCTTGGTGTAACGCAGGTTGATCTCGGCTGTCTGCACCGCCGCTTTCGCTTCACGGGCCGAACCCACCGCCGTGTCGTATTCCTGACGGCTGACCGCTTGCTCGTTGATCAGCTGCTTGTAGCGGCCAGCGAGGGAGTTGGAGGATTCGTAGGTGGCTTTGGCGCTGTCCAGGGTGGCCTGGTAAATCGCCGGATCGATCTGGTAGAGCTGCTGACCGGCTTTGACGTCTCCACCTTCGGTGAACAGACGCTTGAGGATGATGCCGTTCACTTGCGGACGCACTTCGGCGATCCGGAACGCGGTGGTCCGGCCCGGCAGTTCAGACGTCAGGGTGTAGGCCTGGGTTTTCAGAGTAACGACGCCGACCTGAGGGGGCGGTGGTGCTGCGGCCGCTTCTTCCTTCTTGCTGCATCCGGAGAGCAGCGATGCCAGGGCGACGGCAGTGACCAGAACGGTAACAGCTGGCTTGAATTGCATGAAGATCCTCGGGTCAGGAGCCTGAACTCATGAAAAGTGGAAAGGGGCGGGAAAGGGTTCCTGCTGGATAAGTAGGATGCTAATGAATATACTTACATTCACGGTTGTTTGTAAACACCCAAGAGTGTGACACTCCAGCGCACCGAGGGCATCGATTGTAGATCCGGGACAAGGCATTACAAAGGCCGCCCGACATGCTGTTCGGGCCACTCGACCAGAGCGCCTGACGCATTTTCATAGAGGTTTTTACTGCCATGGTCCGACGCACGAAAGAAGAGGCTCAGGAAACCCGCAGGCAGATTCTGGAAGCTGCCGAGCAGGCTTTCTATGATCGAGGGGTTTCCCGCACGACGCTCGCCGACATTGCGGCCCTGGCTGGCGTGACCCGTGGCGCGATCTATTGGCATTTCAGCAACAAGGCCGATCTGGTCCAGGCGATGCTCGACAGCCTGCACGAGCCCCTCGAGGAAATGGCAAGAGCGAGTGAGAGCGAAGATGAGGTTGATCCACTGGGATGGACGCGCAAGCTTCTCATTCATTTGTTTCAACAAGTTGCCAGCGATCCTAAAACCCGCCGCATCAATGAAATCCTGTTTCATAAATTCGAATTTACCGACGAAATGTGTGACATGCGGCAACAACGGCAGTTTGTCTGGCTTGACGCCAACGAGCGGATCGCACTGGCACTCAGTAACGCCTCCCGGCAAGGCCAGCTCCCCGCTGACATCAATCCGCAACGCGCGGCGATCTGCCTGCACGCCTATATACACGGCATTCTCGGCCAGTGGCTGCTGGTGCCGGAAAGCTTCTCGCTGCAGGATGATGCGGAGCGATTGGTCGATGGCATTCTCGACATGCTCCGCTTCAGCCCGGCGTTGCGCGACCCGGTGTCTCCCGCTTTCTCAGTCAGCTGACCTGTCAGCACCGGGCCGGTCCCTGGGAAAACGGCGCTGTGTGGCGGTTGGCCTGTATCTATACCGCGCCTGACCTTCGCTGAACAGGCGGTTTACCCTCGCTTTACCCAGCGATTACGGTGATTCAGCCCTCATTCAGGCAGGGTGCCCATTGAAGTGCCGAATGCTGCCCTATTGCAATCTGGCGTCTACGCTCCTCCCATAACCAATAAGAGTGGGGGCGAGGCGATGGCAGTCGTATCAAAAAACGCATGCAGAACACTTCTGGTTGGTGCGCTTGCCGCCCTGAGCATCGGACACGGGTGGGCAGCGGGCGACGAAGTCCAGGAAGCGGAAGCCGCCAAGGGGCTGCTGGAAAAAGCCGTGGCCCGTTACCGCGTCCAGGGTGACAAGGCGCTCGCCGAATTCAGCCGTCAGGGCGAGTTCGTCGATGGCGAGCGTTATGTCTTCGTCACCGATACCAAGGGGATCATGCTTGCAAGTGGTGGGCCATCGGTGGCGCTGATCGGCCGTGACGTATCGTCGGTGCTCGATCCTGAGCTGCAGAAAAACTTCAAGCAGGTGCTGCAAACCCCGGAAAGCGCCGGCATTCAGCAGGCCGAGTATCGCTGGCAGAACTGGCGCGACGGTAAGGTCGAGCGCAAGCGCGTGTATTTTCAGCGCATCGGCGATCGGGTTCTGGCCGTCGGTTACTACCTGCCGCGCGCTTCGCCGGAGCAGGCGAGGGCGTTGCTCGACAAGGCGTCCAAGGCGCTGGAACAGGATAAGGACGGCACCCTTCGCGCCATCAACGACCTCAAGGGCGGATTTCTGCAAGATGATCTGTACGTCTTCGTGGTGAACGTCGACACCAAACGCTATGTCGCCCATGGCACCAACCTGCGGCTGGTGAATACCGACTTCAGCAAGGTCAAGGACCCTGAAGGCAAGCCGGTCGGCATTCCGATGCTCGAGCTCGTCAAGAAACAGTCTGAAGGCGAATACGAATACCGCTGGCGCAACCCGGTCACCAGCAAAATCGAACACAAGCACGCCTACGTGCGCAAGGTCGGTGCATTCCTGGTGGCGGTGGGTTATTACAGCGGCTGATCGCCCTGACAGGTTCGTTTAGCGGTCCTTGTCGTCCCGCCCGCGCAGCAGGTTGTTGGGCATCGCCAGTGCAGCAGACAAACCCAGCAGCGACACGGCTGCGCTGGTGATCAGCAGGTGCTGAAAGGTCATCGACAGCTGCCCGCGCAGCAATTCAAGCGCGGGACCGCTGGCGGCGTGCAGACTGTCCATCAGCACATTGCCCGAACCTTCGCCCGGGATCGAACTGCCGCCGACCTGGGCAATCCCTGAACCGGCGAGCATCGCCAGCAGCAGTGCTGACATCGTTGCGACACCGACTGCACCGCCCAATGACCGAAACAGGTTGGTCGTACTGGTCGCCACGCCCATGTCTTTAACCTCCACCGAGTTCTGCGTGCCCACCAGCGAGGTCGGAAACTGCATGCCGCTGGCGATGCCGGTGAGGACCATGAACAGGCTCGTCAGAAGGGCCGACTGCGGCGGCGTGAAGGCGATACCGAGGATTGCCAGCGGCATCAACGCCGCGCCGGTGAGGATGATCGGTTTGTAGCGGCCCGTCAGCGAAGTGCGGCGGCCACCAAAGTACGCGCCGATAGGCATGCCGATCGCCAGTGGCATCAGGTGCAACGCCGCGCTGTCGGCCCCCGCACCGGTGACGGTCTGAAAGCGCAACGGCAGCAGCACGATGAGCGAAATGGCCTGAAAGCTGGTGAAGAAAATCGTGCACCAGCAGAGCACCGCGCTGCGATTGGCGAACAGATGCATGGGCAGCAGAGGCTCGCGGGTGCGCCGCTCATACAGCACAAAAATCAGCAGTGCGAGCAGCGCCACCGACAGTTGCAGGACCACCGACTCGTCGCGCCAGCTGCGACCCTGGCCGATTTCGGTAATGCCCAGCAGCAACGACGTCAGGCCGATGATCATGAGCACCGTGCCCAGGTAGTCGATCACCGGTTTGCGTTGGGGGATCGGCAGGCCCACCAGCGTTTTGCGCGCCACCCACCAGGCCGCCAGCCCCAGCGGGAGATTGATAATGAACACCCAACGCCACGACAGGTACTCGGTCATGAAGCCGCCGAGCACCGGCCCGGCGACGCTCGCCGCGGCGTACATGCCGCTGAAGTAACCCTGATAGCGGCCGCGCTCCCGGGGCGGAACGATGTCGCCGATGATCGCCTGGCTCACGGACACCATGCCGCCGGCGCCGATGCCTTGCAGCACCCGCGCCAGCACCAGTTGCTCCATGCTCTGGGCCATGGCGCAGAACAGCGAGGCGAGGGTAAAGGTCGCCAGCCCGAACAGCATCAAGCGGCGCCGGCCATATAAATCCCCCAGCTTGCCGTAAATCGGCACGGCCACGGTGAGCGCGACCATGTAGGCCGAGATCACCCAGGCGAGCAGGTCGAAATCCTGGAATTGGGCGGAGATGGCCGGCATCGAGACCGCGACGATGGTCTGATCCAGCGCGCTGAGAAACACGGCCATCATCAGCGCAAACAGAATGCTGCGGATGTCCGGACGGGGGTGATTAAGGCTCGTCACAGAAGGGACTCGACTGGCAGATTGACCCGCTGAGCATCCGCAGGAATTTGCGCCAAGTCTAGTCCGTTAGCTTGCTAATCGATAGCAGGCTGTGGGGATTTTCGCAGTACGTTGACCCGCGTAACGTCGACCGGCAGTTGCCATCATCGAAGGGCGCTGAACGTCGCATCAGTGGGCATGCAATGCCCCATCGTGCAGACCACCGCCACGCGGGGCGTCTGCCGCATTTGTTCGATTCGGTAAGCGCCTGCGGCGTACAGGCTCAACACGGCAGTAACGGCGACGACATAAACGCACTGTCTTTTTATTGTGGTTCTCATGACATTTGCCTCGATCCGGTAGGACAACTGTTTCAGAGCGGACACTGTCAGTGTAGGTCGCTATCGGCGAGTGGACCGGGCGATGGGGATTGAATGTTTTTATCAGGCGGGCCGTTGGTGAAGAGCCAGCATTGCGCCGCTCAGCCGATGCGCCGCTCAGCCGCCTGCAGCGACAGCCAGTCCAGCAGATCCTGCAGTGGGGAAGGAACGCTGGCGCCTTTGGCGTGCACGAAGTAATACGCCGCGCCGGTCCGGACCTTCAGCTCGAAAGGCATGACCAGGCGCCCCGCGCTCAGGTCTTCGCCGATCAGCGACCAGTCGCCAATGGCAACCCCCGTCCCTTGTGAGGCGACCGTCATCGCCAGGTCCATCGTGTCGAAGTGCTGACCGTGCTCGACATTGCTCAGCTCCGCTCCGGCGGCCTTCAGCCACAGCGTCCAGTCACGCTCGTCGAGAGTGGGGTGCAGGAGCATGTGCCGTTCCAGATCGGCGGCGCGGGCGAGGGGATTGCTGGACGCCAGCAACGGCGAGCACACCGGCGTCAGTTGTTCGTCGAACAGGTGCTGCACGTGACTGGAATCAATCGGTTTCGCGCCGAACACCACGGCGGCATCGAAATCCTCACGCCTAAAATCCACCGTGTGCGCGCTCGTCGTGGTCAATTGCACCGGCACGTCGGGCCGTTCTTTCTGCCACTGCATCAGGCGCGGCAACAACCAGCGGCTGATGCAGGTCGGTGCCTTGATTTGCAGCGCCCTCGGTCTGGCATCGACTTGATCCACCGCCGCCTCGATCAGGCTGAACACTTGCTCGATGCGCGGCAGCAGCTCGCGGCCCTGGGCGGTCAGGCTCAAGCCACGGGCCTGACGATTGAACAGGCGATAGCCCAAGTGAGCTTCCAGCCCGGCGATCTGCCGGCTGACGGCGCCCTGGGTGAGGTGCAGCGCCTCCGCAGCCCGGGTGAAATTGCAGCACTTCGCCGTGATCAGGAACGTATGCAGCGCGGGCAGGGGAGGAAGGCGTTTCATCGGCGGGTTAGCCATGAGCTGAGGACATGGCTAAGCATGACATTTTATGCGTTGTGGTCGATACGGCCCGCAGCTTCAATAGTCGCCTACTGAGCCTGGCAAATTGCAGGCGCGTCGGGCAAGACTTCACAAAAGGGGCAGGCACATGGCGACGTGCGGGGAAGTGCTGGTCAGGTTGCTGGAAGGCTACGGGGTCGAGCGGGTGTTCGGGATTCCGGGCGTGCACACGGTTGAGCTGTACCGAGGGCTGGCCGGTTCGTCGATCACCCACATCACCCCGCGCCATGAACAGGGCGCAGGCTTCATGGCCGATGGATATGCGCGCACGCGAGGCAAGCCGGGCGTGTGCTTCATCATTACCGGCCCCGGCATGACCAATATCAGCACCGCGATGGGCCAGGCCTATGGGGACTCGATCCCGATGCTGGTGATTTCCAGCGTGCAGTCGCGCAGTCAGTTGGGCGGCGGTCGCGGCAAGCTGCATGAACTGCCGTCCCAGAGTGCGCTGGTCGCGGGCGTCGCGGCGTTTTCTCATACGCTGATGTCAGCGGCCGAGTTGCCGTCGGTGCTGGCCCGGGCGTTTGCGGTGTTTCAAGCAGCGCGGCCGCGTCCGGTGCATATCGAGATTCCGCTGGATGTGCTGGTGGAAAATGCCGACGCCCTGCTGCACAGCCAGCCGGTCTCGGTAAGCCGCGCCGGACCGGCACCCGCTGCGATCCGGCACATGGCGAATCTGCTCGCCACGGCGCAACGGCCTCTGATTCTTGCGGGAGGCGGCGCCATTGACGCCGCCCCGGCATTGACGCGTCTGGCCGAACGGCTCGGCGCGCCGGTCGCGCTGACCATCAACGCCAAAGGCATGCTGCCGGGCGCTCACCCGCTGCTGATAGGTTCGACGCAGTCCCTCGATGCCACCCGTGAGGTCATTGAAAACGCCGACGTGGTGCTGGCCATCGGTACTGAACTGGCCGAGACGGATTACGACATTACCTTTCAGGGCCACTTCAAGATTCCGGGCGCGTTGCTGCGCATCGACATCGACCCCGATCAGACTGTGCGCAACTTTCCGCCAACGGTTGCGCTGGTCTCCGACGCTCAACACGCCGCTGAAGCCTTGGTGGACGCGCTGGCCGGCGAAGTGCTGGCGCCACGCAGCCAAGACTGGGGCGCTGCGCGGGTTGCGGCGCTGAGGACGAGCCTTGAGGCGGGCTGGGACGATGCCACCCGTGGGCAGACGCTGTTCTTGCAAACGGTGCTTGAAGTATTGCCGGAAGCCGTGATCGTGGGCGACTCCACCCAGCCCGTCTACACCGGCAACCTGACCCTGGACCTCGACAAGCCTCGCCGCTGGTTCAATTCCTCCACCGGTTACGGAACTCTGGGCTACGCCTTGCCCGCCGCCGTGGGGGCGTGGCTGGGCAGTCGCGACGCCGGAGAGTCCAATCCTGTCGTGTGCCTGATTGGCGACGGCGGCCTGCAGTTCACCTTGTCCGAACTGGCGAGTGCGGTGGAAGCGCGAACGCCCATCGTGGTGCTGCTGTGGAATAATCAGGGCTATGAAGAGATCAAGAAGTACATGGTCAACCGCGCCATCGAGCCCATCGGTGTCGACATCTACACGCCCGATTTCATCGGCGTCGCCACAGCACTGGGATGCGCCGCGGAGGCGGTTGGCAGCGTTGAGCAACTGACCACGGCCCTCAACTCAGCCAGCCAGCGTGACGGCCCGACGTTGATCGAGATCGACCAGAAGCGCTGGATGAGCAGCATCGGCTGACGTCTTACTTCGACTGAGCGGCGCGTTCAAACCGTGCTGCGCAGGCGCGCCAGGTCCCGCAGTGGTGGCGCGCCGAACAGGCGGCTGTATTCGCGGCTGAACTGCGAGGCGCTTTCATAGCCGACCCGGTAACCGGCGGCGGACGCTTCCAGGCCGTCCGCCAGCATCAACCGTCGGGCCTCCTGCAGACGCAGTTGCTTCTGGTATTGCAGCGGGCTCATGGCGGTGACGGACTTGAAACGGTGGTGCAGCGTCGAGACGCTCAGGTTCACCTCTCTCGCCAGATCTTCAATGCGCAGCGGCTCCTGGAAATGGTCGTTGAGCCACTTGATCGCCTGGGTGACGCGATGGGTCTGGCAGTTGGAGATGGCGATTTCATACAGCCGATGCCCTTCGCTCCCACGCAGGAGTCGATAAAGGATCTCCCGATTGATCAGCGGGGCGAGCATGGGAATGTCTTTTGGCGTGTCCAGCAGACGGATCAGGCGGATGACAGCGTCGAGCAGCTGAGCGTCGATCCGCTCGACGTACATGCCGCGCCCGCTGTGACGCGTCGGTACGCTCATCGGCCCTGCTTCGGCGATCAGCGCGTTGATTTCCACCGGATCGATTTCCAGGCGCAAGGCCAGGTGCGGCTCTTCCGGGGTCGCGTAAATCACCTTGCCGCTGATGGGCAGCGCCACCGACAGCACCAGGTAGTTGAGCGGGTCGTAGGTGTACAGCTCGCCGCCCAGCGTCACGTCCTTGCGGCCCTGAGCCATGATGCACAGCGCCGGCTGCACCAGCCCCGGCACCGATTGCGACGGGCGATCGTGGCGCACCATGAACAACGGTTTGATCACCGTCTGGAAACTGCCGTCGACGGGGGCATGCCGGCGGATCAGTTCTGCCAGCTCGGCGCGCTGTTGCGTCATCTGCGCGCTCAGCTCGGCAACAGGTCGAGCATCCGGAGCGGACGGCGCAAGAGCGGATAACGACATGGGGAGTTCCTCTGACAGGGCGTTGATGCAGCACAGCTTATTTTTGGGCAAGCGCAAGCGTTAGGCGAATCCTGCCGAATGCTTGCCTGATTCTGTTGCCGATGTGTTGCGTTGCCGTGAACGGGCCCTGTTCGCCCGGGATCGTTGCTCGAAAGTCCACAGGCATCACGCGACCCAGCGACGAGAGCGGCCGTCACTATGAACCTGCCAGCGCAGAACCAGGCAATAACCGCGCAGTAATTGGCTACCGCAGGGTGCGCGTCTGCCCCTAACCTTCACTTCCCGCCGCCGCCTGTTCCACGGATGCCAGATCCCGAATCGCGGCACGCCTGCTTAAGCCAAGCACGTAAAGAGAAGGAGCGCAGAGCATGCTAAATACGTCAGTCGTGAGCCATTGGGTCTCCGTCCGCGCCCGGCCCGGACACAGTGCGCAGCTGGGCGCCCGCTTGAGCAGCCTGATCAACCCGTCCGCTGCCGCGTCGGGTTGCCTGCACTTCGCGCTGCAGAAATCCATGACCGACGACGACCTCTGGGTCATTACCGGCTCCTGGGCCGACCCCTCCGCAATGAACGACTGGTTCGGCGCGCCTGAGCTCAACCTGTTTTCCGAACTGGTGACCGAGTTGCTGGTGGCGAGCCTCGACTTTCAAACCTTCGCCACGGTATCGACGGCTCAGGCACAGACGGTTGATGTCCCTATAGGTGCTCGCCTGGTGGGCTAACAGGTTTCGGTGCTATTGCTTGGTTGCAGCCGATAAGGCCTGCGAAGAAAACCTTTCAGGTGTTCGAACGCCTGCGTTTAAAATCCTGCCTTCATTTTTCCAGGCAGGACGTCGGACCATGGCACGCAAAGAATTCCAGCATCACGAGGCCGTTTCGGCAGCGGTCCCCGGTGACGACGGCTACAGTGCCGCGATCGCCGTCAAGGCTCGGGTCATGGGCGGGGCGCCGACCTTTCACCGCGTCCTCGCCGAACAGAAATTCCCCACCGCGCTCGCCGCTGACGACGCCGCCGTAAAAGAGCTGGAGCGGCTCGCCGACGTCACCCAAGAGGGCGAACTGGTGTTCGCCCAGGATTGATCAGACGTTCGGCCGGTACATCTTGAACAGCGACTCTGCGCTTAGCTGGAAATAGTCAGCCGGGCCGCCGCCGCGCAGGATGGGCTCGCCGGCTGCGGTGTCATACACACCTTCCTTCAGCAGCCGCTTGGCGATATGCACCGCCACCACTTCCCCCAGAATCAGCCAGCTCGGCACCACTTCCTTGTCGGCGCGTTGCAGCTGGATGATCTGCGTGACTTTGCATTCGAACGAAACCGGCGTCTCTTTGACCCTCGGCACGGAAACGATGCGCGACGGTTCTGCGGTAAGGCCCGCCAGCTCGAACTCACTCACGTCGGCCGGCACTGCCGCGCAACTCATGTTCATCTGCTCGGCCAAGCTGCGCGTGGCGAGGTTCCAGACGAACTCGCCGGTCTGTTCGATGTTGTTCAGGCTGTCTTTGCGGCCGATGCTGCAGAACCCGATGATGGGCGGCACATAGTTGAAGGCGTTGAAGAAGCTGTAGGGCGCCAGGTTCAGCTTGCCCTCTGCGTCCTGGGACGAGATCCAGCCGATCGGACGTGGGCCCACGATAGCGTTGAACGGGTCGTGGGGCAGTCCATGACCTTTGGACGGTTCGTAGAAATGAATATCGTCTGACATGGTGTTTTCCTGAATGTGGGTGTGCGGGCGTGCCGGCGCACGGTGAGCGCGTGCACGGAATGCAGGCCGACATAGTGCAAGGCATTGGATGAGGATTCCAGCGACCTCCGAACCCCGCGCAAAAAAAAGCCCGACAAGTGTCGGGCTACAAAGGGAGTTCAGGAGGTGGAACATGAAGCGGTCAACATGAAGCGGTGGGCATGGTGCGGATAACGCTTAGCTGGCGCGATTGGCACCGACGCGATCGGCGCCGTCAGCGGCCAGACGGTTTGCACCGATATGGTCAGCGCCATCGGCAGCCTGGCGGTTGTTACCTACGCGGTCAGCGCCGTCGGCGGCGAGGCGATTGGCACCAACGTGATCGGAACCATCGGAAGCCTGACGATACGAACCGGTGTGCGACGCATTGGTGTGGGAAGAACCGCCTTCTGCGACAACAGTGCCGTTAAATGCAGAGTGCTGTTCGGAAACAGGCAGAGCGAATGCGCTCGATGCCAGAATGGACAGACTAATACCAAAAATAATATTCGACGTTTTCATGAGTGTTGCTCCAGTAAGTTCAATAATGTTTTCAACTTGGGAATGGAGCCAATGTTACGCGCGTGCCGATTAAGTTGAAGTTAACGCTGTTGCTATCGACCATCGCTAAAAATGATAGTGGGCTGGAGCGCCCGGTTTTAAAGCGTCGGCGAGACATTTGCGCTGGAATGGAGCAATTTTCACTGGCGAAGGCGAATTTGCCTGTTGACTCGGGTGGTTGTTATTTGGTAGGTCGGTGCGCAGCGGGGAGGGGATCGGGCATGCCAGCTAAAGAAAACGAGATGGATACGCGATTCGCTGCTGACCCACATCTGTCAGGAGACCAGTCAAACCGAGGGATTCAGGTTTCCACGTGCGGGAAAAATTAAGCCCGGCATAAAGCCGGGCTGGGAGAACGACAGGGCGAATCAGCTCAGGCGATTTGCACCAACATGGTCCGAGCCGTCAGCTGCCTGGCGATTGGCACCGACACGATCAGCGCCGTCAGCAGCGAGGCGGTTGGCACCAACGTGATCCGAACCATCAGCGGCCTGGCGGTTGTTGCCCACACGGTCAGCGCCGTCAGCAGCGAGGCGGTTGGCACCAACGTGATCCGAACCATCAGCGGCCTGGCGGTTGTTACCTACACGGTCAGCGCCATCAGAAGCGAGGCGGTTGGCACCTACATGGTCCGAACCGTCAGCAGCGACACGACCAATATTAGTGTGGGACGAGCCGTTTTCTGCAACGACCGCAGTATTAACTGCGTGCTGGGCATCAACAACGGGAAGTGCAAATGCGCTGCTGGCAAGAAGGGAGAAAGCGAGGCCGAAGATCAGTTTGTTAGTTTTCATGGTAGTTGCTCCAGATCGATTTAATGAGTGGGTAACTCGGTATGGAGTGAACTTTACTCGCCTCAACATTATTAAAAAGTCAATCGCATTAGTAGCGATCATCGCTGAAATTGATACTGCGAAAAGCGATCGTTATTCATGCACTTAGCGGCTTCTGCGAATGCAAAAGGGCAGCTCATGTGCGTGAGCTGCCCTCGTTTTGCTGCCTTTAAGCGCTGGTCGAAGCGGCTAGCCAGCGCCGTTTCAGGTCAGTCAGTCTCGATCCGCGAATGCTTGCGGGTGTCTTTCATGAACACATACACCAGCAGCGACACTGCGATGCAGGCGGTGACGTACCAGTAGTAGCCGGTTTCCATGCCAATGCTCTTGAACCACAGCGCGATGTATTCGGCTGTGCCGCCGAATATCGATACCGTCAGTGCGTACGGCAGGCCGACGCCCAGGGCGCGGATCTCGGTCGGGAACAGTTCGGCTTTCACCACGGCGTTGATCGACGTATAGCCGCTGACGATGATCAGCGCGGCCATGATCAGGAAGAACGCGCCCCACCAGCTCTGGATGGTGTGCAGGGTGGTGAGGATCGGCACGGTACACAAGGTGCCCAGCACGCCGAAGGCGATCAGGATCGGGCGACGGCCAATCTTGTCAGACAGCGCGCCGATCACCGGTTGCAACAGCATGAACAGGAACAGCGTAGCGGCGGAAATCGTCGTCGAATCGGTGATGCTCATGCCCACCGTGTTCACCAGGTACTTCTGCATGTAGGTGGTGTAGGTGTAGAACGCCAGCGTGCCGCCCATGGTCAGGCCGACGACGGTCATCAGCTCCTTGGGATGGCGCATCAGGGTGCGCATGAGGCTTTCTTTGGGTTTGTCCTTCTTGCGGTTGAACGACTCGGTTTCTTCCATCCCGCGACGCAGGAACAGTGCCACCACCGCGCACAACGCACCAATGGCGAACGGGATGCGCCAGCCCCATGCGTGCAGCTGTTCAGTGGTCAGCGTCTGTTGCAGCACAATCAGCACCGCCAGCGCGATGAGCTGGCCGGAGATCAGCGTCACGTACTGGAAGCTGGAGAAAAAGCCCCGGCGTTCTTTGGTCGCCATCTCGCTGAGGTACGTCGCCGAGGTGCCGTACTCGCCACCTACCGACAGGCCTTGTAGCAGGCGGGCGAACACCAGCATGATCGGGGCGCCAACGCCGATGGTTTCATAGCCAGGGGTGAGGGCGATGATCAGCGAACCGAAACACATCAGCAGCACCGACGCCATCAGCGCGGCCTTGCGGCCTTTGCGGTCTGCGTAGAGGCCCATGAGCCAGCCGCCGATGGGGCGCATCAGGAAGCCCACGGCAAAGATCGCGGCGGTGTTGAGCAATTGGGCGGTGGTGTCGCCCTTGGGGAAGAAGACTTTGGCGAAGTAGAGGGAGAAGGCGGCGTAGACGTACCAGTCGTACCACTCGACCATGTTGCCGACCGAACCGCTGAAAATGGATTTCAGGCGACTTCCGGTGGTTTTTTCGGCGGCTGCCGTGGCAGCCGTTCCGTGGGAGGCAGAATTGGGGATGGCCATGGGATTTCCTGCAAGTCATTGTTGTTAGAAGGAACGCATCGAGGCGGTCTGACGACAGTGATAGCAGGAGCTGTGCCAACGGCTGAAAGGCCCGGAGTAGAGGGGTTGTCGCGGTCAGGGTAAGCGGAAATCCGCTTGATGTCTGAAACCCATGAGCGAAAATCCGCTCATTCCCCGATCTGACAGGATCGAAGTCTCTTCCCGGCTGAAGCCGGTCCCACGGAATCGCCGCGTGCGCTTGGTGGGACTGGCTTTAGCCGGGAAAGCGTCGGAAGTCACACCGCAGAAGTGATGGTGTACTCAAGGGCCTCTTCCTGGCTGAAGCCGGTCCTACTGACACTGCGATCATCCTGTAGGACTGTCTCCCGCTAGAAAGTCCTCGCGCACCAACCCGTGTCGCTGCATTTTTTCATTCAGCGTACGGCGGGGCAGTTGCAGTTCGTGCATGACCGCTTTGATGTCGCCCCTATGCCGTCGCAACGCCGAGCGAATGCAGTGCGCTTCGAACGCTTCCTGCTGCGCCACCAGCGATTGCCCCATCGGGTTCTCTTGCGCAGCGGGACCGTCCAGCCCCAGCACCTGGCGCTCGGCCGCGTTCGCCAACTCGCGCACGTTTCCTGGCCAGTCGTGGCTGAGCAGATGGCTCAGTTGTTCCCCGCTCAATACCGGCGCGTCGCGGCCGAGGCGCTCCGCCGCATTCCGCGAGAAATGGCTGAACAGCATCGGGATGTCTTCTCGCCGCTCGCGCAATGGCGGAAGGCGCAATTCCGCGATGTTCAGCCGGTAGGCCAGGTCTTCACGGAAACGCCCGGCCCTGGCTTCCTCCAGTAGATCGGGCTTGGTCGCAGCAATGATGCGCACATCAATGTCGATGCTCTGGTTCGAACCCAGTCGCTCGATCCGCCGTTCCTGAATCACCCGCAGCAGTTTGACCTGCTGCGCCAGCGGCATGCTTTCGATTTCGTCGAGGAAGACCGTGCCGCCGTGGGCGTACTCCAGCTTGCCGATCCGCTTGCCCTGGGCGCCGGTGAACGCGCCGCTTTCGTGGCCGAACAGCTCGGCTTCGAACAACTGCTCCGGGATCGCCGCGCAGTTGACCGCAACGAACGGCTTGTCTGCCCGCGGACCGAAGTCATGGAGGCAACGCGCGACCATTTCCTTGCCACTGCCGGTCTCGCCGCGAATCAGCACATTAACCGGCAGTTGCGAGAGGTCCAGGACCTGCCGCCGCAATGTCTGCATCGTCGGCGACATCCCCAGCAGCGTGGCATCGAGCCGCGAGCGGTTATCCGCCCGTTCATGCAGCGCGCGGTTTTCCAGCACCAGCGCGCGTTTCTCCAGTGCCCGCCGCAGGCTTCCGAGCAGGGTTTCAGGGGTGAACGGCTTTTCGAGAAAGTCATAGGCGCCGTCGCGCATGGCGTCTACGGCCATGGGCACGTCACCGTGGCCAGTCAGCAAGATCACCGGCAAATCGCGGTCCCGCCGTTGCAACTCGGCCAGCAACTGCAAGCCATCCATGCCGGGCATGCGCACATCGCTGAGGATCACGCCGGGAAAGTGCTCGGGCACTTGCGCCAGGCATTCCTCGGCACGGCTGAACAGGCGGACCTCGAAACCGGACAGCGAGAGCCATTGCTCCACCGCTTCCCGGATGGGCGCTTCGTCGTCCACCACGATTACCGAGTTCAGCATGGGGCGTCGGCCTCCGGGGCCTGAGTCAGACAGAAGAAAAACCGCGCGCCGTTGTTAATGTTTTCGGCGCTGAGCCGGCCGCCCAGTTCATGCACGATGGCGAACGAAACCGCGAGCCCCAGCCCCAGGCCATCGCCCACCGGTTTGGTGGTGAAAAACGGATCGAATACGTTAGCCACGTGTTCTTCGGCAATCCCGCCGCCACTGTCGATGACGGAAACGCACCAGTGCTCGCCTTGTGCATCGATGCGGATTTCCAGACGCCTGAGCGGTTTATCGCCCATTGCGTCCAAGGCGTTGCGCATCAGATTGATCAGGACCTGTTCCAGTCGAATCGCGTCACCGCGCACCCAGGCCGGACGCGTGAGGTCGAGCACGCAGCTGACGCGCTCTTCGCGAATCCGCGCATCCAGCAACAGCAGCGCCTGATCGACCACGGTGGCCAGATCAAGGCGCTCGCGCAGGCCGCTGGGGCTTTTACGGGCGAAGGTTTTCAGGTGGCCGGTGAGCGCGGCCATGCGCGTCAGCTGCTGATCCAGCAGGCTCAACGCCTTGTACGCATCGTCGACACGGCCATGCTCCAGCAACAAACGCAGGGTCGCGAGCTGCATGCGCTGCGCCGTCAGCGGCTGGTTGATTTCGTGGGCGAGGGCGGCGGACATCTGGCCGAGCGCCGCCAGCTTGGTCGACTGCACCAGACCGTCCTGCGCGGTGTGCAGGTCGCGCGTGCGCTCTTCCACCAGACGCTCAAGCTCTTCGCGACTGCGCTGGCGCACCCGGGCAAGGCGCCAGCGTTGATACAAAAACAGCCCGAGGAACACCAGGGTCAGCCAGATACCTGCCGCCGCCAGACCTGCATTGCGCGCGTCTTCGCTGGCGGGCTGCGGTTTACGCAGCAGGTGCAGCGTCCAGCCCTCGGTCGGCAGCGGCATCGACTGCCACAAGAAATCTGCCTGCTCGTTGGGGGCGTCAACGCGGCTGAGGTGGCTGTTCTCGCCGAACGCAAGCAGCGGCTCCTGATGCAAGGGCGTCAACGGTTGCTTGTCGTACTGACGCGTGCTCGCCAGTTCGGCGCGCTCTTGCTCGTTCAGCGGTCGCAGGGCCCGATAGCGCCAGCCCGGCTGATTGGCAATGAAGACGATGCCCTTGGCGTCACTGACCAGCAGCAGGTCATCGTTTTGCGCCCAGGTGTGTTCTAGGTCCGGAAACTCCAGCTTGACCACCATGGCACCGATGAACTGCCCGGCCTCGTCACGCACCGCGTTCGACAGGAAGTAACCCGGGATGCCGCTGGTCACGCCGACGGCATAAAAGCGCCCGACGCCGTTGGCGCGGGTTTGCGTGAAGTAGGGGCGGAAGCCGTAGTTGTGACCCACATAGCTGCTCGGCAGACGCCAGTTGCTCGCGCCGACGGCAAGGCCGTTGCGGTCGAGCACTTCGAGGGTGGAGGACTGGGCAGCGCCGTTGATCTGCTCCAGTTTGAGATTGAGCGCTTGGGTGGTGTCGGCGCTGACCGGTCCGCTCAGCGCTGCCCGCAGTTGCGGATCAAGGGCCAGAACGGCCGGCAGTGCCCGGTAGCGTTCGATCAGGGTTTGAAGCGTATTGGCGTAGAGCGCCAGACGATCCCTGGATTGTTCAGCGTCACCTTCCAGCGCATGCCGCTGAGCCTGATGCATCGCCAGCGTCGCCGCGATGGCGGCACCGGCGAGGATCAGCAAGACGTAGAGCACAAGGCGGACGGAACGGGGCATGGGCATGACCTCCTTTCAGTGGCTGGCGCATTCGCCCCGGATTCCTGCCTTACAGCAAGTTAAACGTCGTCTCTTTCACGTTCTCCGAATCCAGGCCGATCATCAGCTTGAACTCGCCCGCCTCGGCCGCGTACTTCAGCGACGGGTTGAAGAACTTCAAGTCTTCTTCGGTCAGGGTGAAGCTCACGGATTTCTCCTCGCCGGGGTTCAGCATGACCTTCTGAAAGTTCTTCAGCTCTTTCACCGGGCGGCTGATCGACGCGGCGACGTCGCGCAGGTACAGCTGGACCACGGTCTCACCGGCGACCTTGCCGGTGTTCTTGACCATGACGCTGGCGGTCAACTTGTCCTTGCGGGTCATCTTGTTGATCGACAGGGTGATGTCCGAGAAGCTGAACTGGGTGTAGCTCAGGCCGTAACCGAACGGGAACAGCGGGCTGGTCGGCTCTTCGAAATAGTTCGAGGTGTAGTTCGAATCATTCGGGCGGTAGGGACGACCGGTGTTCAGGTGATTGTAGTAGGCCGGCACCTGACCCACGGAGCGGGGGAAGGTCATCGGCAGTTTGCCGGACGGGTTGTAGTCGCCGAACAACACGTCAGCCAGAGCATTGCCGCCCTCGGTGCCGAGGAACCAGCTCTCCACCATGGCGTCGGCCAGCTCGTTTTCTTCGCCCAGCGCCAGCGGCCGGCCGTTCATCAACACCAGCACCAGCGGCTTGCCCGTGGCTTTGAGCGCGCGGATCAGCTCCCGTTGACGGCCGGGGATCACCAGGTCGACACGGCTCGCGGCTTCGTGGGACATGTTGCGTGACTCACCGACCACTGCCACCACGACGTCAGCCTGCTGCGCGGCCTTGACGGCTTCGTCGATCATTTCCTGTTCCGGACGCGGATCGATGGCGATCTGGTCGTCCATTTTGTTCAGGTAGGTAATGGCGTGCTGATTGTCGGTGACGTTGGAGCCCAGTGCATAAATCAGCTTGGCCTTGTCGCCGACCGCCGCCGCAATGCCGTCGTAGGCGTTGACGGTCTGACGCGCCAGACCGGCCGCCGACCAGCTGCCCAGCATGTCCATCGAGCTCTTGGCCAGCGGGCCGATCACGGCGATGGTGCCTTGCTTCTTCAGCGGCAGGGTGTCGTTCTGGTTCTTCAGCAGCACGATGCTCTTGCGCGCGACGTCGCGGGCTTCGGCACGGTGCAAACGGTTTTCGGCATTACGGTCTGCGGGGTCATCCACTGCCGCACCGATGCGCAGGTACGGGTTGGCGAACAGGCCCATTTCCCACTTGGCGCCGAGCACTTCTCGCACGGCATTGTCGACTTCTTTCTCCGACACTTCGCCGCTCTTCACCAGCCCCGGCAGCTCTTCGCCATAGGCTTTGTCGTTCATGCTCAGGTCGACGCCGGCCTTGATCGCCAGCTTGGCAGCTTCGCGGAAGTCCTTGGCTACGCCGTGGTCGATCAATTCCTTGATCGCGCCGTGGTCGCTGACGGTCACGCCTTTGAAGCCCCAGTCCCTGCGCAGCACGTCCTGCAGCAGCCAGGCGTTGGAGGTGGAAGGCACGCCGTTGATGGAATTGAGCGCGATCATCACGCCCCCTGCGCCAGCATCAATCGACGCGCGATAGGGCGGCAGGTAGTCCTGCTGCATGCGCACCGGGCTCATGTCGACGGTGTTGTAGTCGCGACCGCCCTCGACCGCGCCATACAGGGCGAAGTGTTTGACCACCGCCATGATGCTGTTGGGCGCCTGCATGCTGGTGCCCTGAAACGCGCGGGTCATGGTGGCGGAGATGCGCGACACCAGATAGGTGTCCTCGCCGAACCCTTCGGAGCTGCGGCCCCAGCGTGCGTCGCGGGTAATGTCGACCATGGGCGCGAAGGTCATGTCCACGCCGTCGGCCGCCGCTTCGATCGCCGACACGCGACCGGTGCGGGTGATGGCGTTCATGTCCCAGGTCGACGCGAGGCCCAGGCTGATCGGGAACACCGTGCGCTGGCCGTGGACGACGTCGTAGGCGAAAAACATCGGAATCTTGTTGCGGCTGTGCCCGGCGGCGTCCTGCATGGCGCGGTTGTCCGGCAGCACGACGGAGTTGAACGTGCCGCCGATGCGGCCTGCGGTGATTTCCTTGAGAATTTCCGGCTTGGGCATTTCCGGACCGATGCTGATCAGGCGCAGTTGACCGATCTTCTCGTCTAGGGTCATTTGCTTCATCAGGTTGGCGATGAATGCATTTTTGGCTTGCAGCGTGGAAGCGGTGCCGACGCCGGTGGTGGCGTTTTCGGCCCAGGCGGACTGACTGACCAGGCCGATGACGAGACTCAGGAAACACAGCTTATTCATGAATGGTTTTCTCAAGGCGTCGCCGGCAACTCGCGCGTAATACCGGTCAGCCATTGTTATAGGTGTCGAACCTTTGGTTTTTATTGTCGTCAGGACGGCAACGTCGCTGAACTCCTGCCTCATATGAGCATCAGTAGCGCAACGAGTTTTATCTGATTGTGGCCCGGCAATCCAGAGCCCTGACAACGCGATGGGGCGGGATTATGCCGGGGATCGTCCGGTTTGGCTAAAGTCATGACTGACAGGACTAATTATTGATGAGTACAGGGAGCACGCACGCCATGCAAACAGAGCGTTATGACCAGAGCCGGGGCAGTCGTTACAAATTGTCACTGGCCTTGATGATGCTGCTGACGACCCTGTTGTCCGGCTGCGGGATCAACAACATTCCGACCTACGACGAGCAGGTCAAGGCCGCCTGGGCACAGGTGCAGAACCAGTATCAACGCCGCGCCGACCTGATCCCCAACCTGGTGGAAACGGTGAAGGGCTACGCCAAACAAGAGCAGGACACCCTGACCGCCGTCATCGAAGCGCGGGCCAAGGCGACGTCGATTCAGGTAGACGCCAGCACCCTGAACGATCCGGCCAAACTCAAGCAGTTCCAGGACGCACAAGGTCAGCTGACCGGCGCATTGAGCCGCTTGATGGTGGTTTCGGAGCGCTATCCGGACCTCAAATCCAACCAGAATTTCCTCGCGCTGCAATCTCAGCTTGAAGGCACGGAAAACCGCATTGCGGTGGCCCGTCGCGATTTCATCACGGCGGTCGAGCGTTACAACACCGAGATCCGCACCTTCCCGGGCCGTCTGTGGCATACGGTGATGTACAGCGATCTGCCGGTGCGTCCGAACTTCGAAGCCACCGCCGCTGACGCTGACAAAGCGCCGCAAGTGAAGTTCTGATGGGACGCGCGCGCCGGGGAGTGCTGGTCGCGTTACTGGCGATGTCGGTGGGTATGTTTGCCCAATGGGCTCAAGCCGACCTCACGTTTCCGCCGCTGACCGGGCGCGTTGTCGACGCCGCCGGGATGATCGACGGCCCGAGCAAAGAGCATCTCGAACAGATGCTGCGCGCGCACGAAGAACTGACCACCGAGCAAGTGGTGGTGGTCACGTTGCCTGACTTACAGGGCTCAAGCATTGAGGACTACGGCTATCAGCTGGGTCGTCACTGGGGCATCGGGCAGAAGGGCAAAGACAACGGCGCCTTGTTGGTGGTCGCCCGCGACGAGCGCAAGGTGCGCATCGAAGTGGGTTACGGCCTGGAAGATCGTCTGACGGATGCGCAGTCATCGGTGATCATCAATCAGATCATCACGCCGGCGTTCCGGCAGGGCGATTTTGTCGGCGGTATCACCAAAGGCACCGAGGCGATGGTCCAGGTACTCGGCGGCGATCCCCTTGCCGAACCCGCAGTCGGTGCCACCGGCAGCGCAGCGGCGAGCGAGAACGAAGGCGTCGACTGGAAAGTGACCTTGCTGTTTCTGGTGCTGTTCGTGGTCATCAGTTACATCAGCGCACGGTCCGGGCGGGGCCGGTCCATCGGCTCCGGGGGCGGTGGCTTTGGCGGCTTCGGTTCTGGCGGCTCAGGCGGCTTCGGTTCAGGAGGGTCGGGTTCCGGCGGCATGCGCGGTGGCGGTGGTGGATTTGGCGGGGGCGGTGCCTCCGGTGGCTGGTAGTCGTTCGATCAGGAAGGGTTTGCTTGCATGACATTGCTCAATAAAGACGAACAGCAGCGGGTTGCCCACGCCATCGAAACCGTCGAGCGTCAGACCGACGCAGAACTGGTGACGGTGCTGGCGACCAGCGCTGATGACTACACCTACGTGCCGCTCATCTGGGCCGGGGTCGTCGCGCTGCTGGTGCCGGGGTTGATCAACCTGCTGACCGGCTGGCTCAGTGCCAATCATCTGCTGCTGGTGCAGGTTCTCACCTTCATCGTGGTGGCGCTGGTGTGCCGCTTGCCGGGCATCACCACACGGCTGGTGCCTGTTCGCGTGCGGCATTGGCGGGCGGGTAATCTCGCCCGTCGGCAGTTTCTTGAACAGAATCTTCATGCCACCGCCAATGGCACCGGCGTGCTGATTTTCGTCAGCGAGGCCGAGCGTTATGTCGAGATCATCGTCGACGACGGTATCGCGCGACGTGTGGACAACGAAGTCTGGCGCGCGATGGTCGAGACCTTTACCCGGCAGGTGAAGGACGGCCGGATTCTGGAAGGTTTCGTAGGGTGCATTCGTTCGTGCGGCGACGTGCTGAGCGAGCAGGTGCCCGTGACCCAGGCGCGCAACGAGCTGCCAAACCGGTTGGTGGTGTTGGAGTAGGGCCTCACGGCTGCCGACATGATCGTTCCCGCGCCCCGCGTGGGAATGCGTCTTCCGATGCTCCGCGTCATTTAATTGCACCTACTGCTTACGACCCGCCTAAAATAGCGCCTCGCATTTCTGCTCCCGAGGCGCTTTCCGATGTCCGTTACCGCACCCGCCACCGTTCCTGCGCAGGACCACCGCGCTCAGTTCCTGAGTCTGCTGGACACCTGCCTGACGCAAAATTCGCTGATCAAACTGGTGCTGGCCAAGTACGTCGGAAGTGAAGCGGAGTTGCAGCGGGTCATCATCAAGCCCGTCACGGTCAAGGATCAGCCTTGCCTGTCCTTCGTCTATCGCTACAAGACCCGCGACATCACCAAAAATCACCCCCTCGCCGAAGCGCAGACGCTGATCGCCAGCCTGCTGCCCGAGTCCTTCAAGAACGCTCATCTGCTGTCGCTCACCGATGAAGTGCAGCTGGAGTTCAGCAAGAAGGGCAAGAGCACGCTGTTCCGCAACAAGGCCCAGCAGGAACGCGAAGCCCCGACGGCCGAGCATGACCGCGAAAAGAAACGCTACCTGGAACTCAGCCGGCCGTTCCTGACCGACCTGGGCGTGACCAACAAGCAGCACGAGCTGATCCCGGCCATGTCGCGCAAGTGGAAGCAGATCAACAAGTTCATCGAGGTGTTCTCCCACGCCCTGGCGACGTCGCCGATCAAGCTGGACAAGCCGGTGACGGTCGCGGATTTCGGCTCGGGGAAGGGTTATCTGACCTTCGCCATCCACGATTACCTGCGCAACACCTTGCAGGCCGAAGGCAACGTCACCGGCGTCGAGTTGCGCGAAGACATGGTCACGCTGTGCAACAACGCCGCCGCGCAGCTGGAGCATCCGGGTCTGGTGTTCAAGTGCGGTGACGTGCGTTCGGTGGCGCCCAGCGAACTGGACGTGATGATTGCCTTGCACGCCTGCGACATCGCCACCGATTACGCCATCCACACCGGCATCCGCTCGGGCGCCTCGATCATCATGTGCTCGCCGTGCTGCCACAAACAGATCCGCCTGCAGATCCAGAGCCCGACGCTGCTCAAGCCAATGCTGCAATACGGTTTGCACATGGGCCAGCAGGCCGAGATGGTCACCGATGCTTTGCGCGCGTTGCTGCTGGAGGCCTGCGGTTATGAAACCAAGGTCTTCGAGTTCATCTCGCTGGAGCACACCAACAAGAACAAGATGATTCTGGCGGTCAAGCGCGCCACCCCGGCGGACCCTGCTGAATTGCTGGCAAAGATCCAGGAGCTGAAAGTGTTCTACGGTATTCAGGAACAGTGCCTGGAGCGCTTGCTCCAGGCCGACGGTCTGCTCGGCTAAACGCGAGCGGCAGCAACCGGCTTGGGTGCAATCACCGCCGTTTTGCGCCCAATGGCCAGCGTGACCACGACACCGGCGGCGAAGATCCAGGTCGTCGGATCAATGTGCTCACCGAAAAACAGCGCCGAAAAGGCCATGGTGAAGAACAGCTGCACCAGCTGAATCTGGCTGACCCGCGCGATGCCGCCCACGGCCAGCCCGGCGTACCAGGCGAAGAATCCGATGAATTGCGAGAACAGCGACACGTACCCGAAGGCCCACCAGGTGCCGGGAGAAATCGGGCCCTGGTGCTGCCACGCCAGATAGCTGACGGGCACGATCAATACCGGGATCGAAATGACCAGCGCCCAGCAGATGACCTGCCAGCCCCCCATCTCCTTGGCCAGACGGCCACCTTCGGCATAACCCAGCCCGCCGATCGCCACTGCGGCGACCATCAGCACATCACCGGCCTGAAGATTGCCGGCGCCGCTGATCAGCGCGTAACCCAGCACCAGAACGCTGCCCATGGCCGCGCAGGCCCAGAAGGCTTTCGACGGTCGTTCATGGGAAAGCCATGCGGCGTAGATGGCGACCAGCAGCGGTTGCAGGCCATTGACCAGTGCGCCGTGGGAGGCCGGCAGGGTTTTCATGGCCCAGGCCGAGAGCACCGGGAACCCGACGATCACTCCCAACGCCACGACCATGAGCGCCTTGAACTGCGCGCGGGTCGGCAATTTTTCTCTGCGCCAGAGCAGCAACGCCGCCGCCGGCACCGCCGCAAACAAGGCGCGGCCCAGCCCGTTGAGCAAGGGATGGATTTCCTGCACCACGATGCGGGTCATGGGCAGCGTCAGACTGAAGATCACCACGCCGATCAGTCCGAGGACCATGCCGGTGTTTTCACGAGAGGACATAGAAGGTCTTGCCTTGTTCTTGTGGGTGCGAAACGCGAGCTCATTCAGCCACAGAAGCGGAGTGGCGGCCCTTTACAGCTGCGTGCGGAATCGTCCGTACACTTCACCCGTTAATCCTCCGGCGCTCAAACCGGCCTCTTCCCGGCTGAAGCCGGTCCTACATTTGAATTGCGCGCATTCAGCGGGATTGGCGACGGCCGTATTTGTAGGACCGGCTTCAGCCGGGAAGAGACTGCACCCAGTGGGACGGGCTTTAGCCGGGAAGGGGGCGAGGGGGGAAATGCCGTTTTCGAGGATTTTGCGGCTGCGCGATGAATCGTTCCAAATGTTGGTGCAGAAGTTGAATGCAATGTTGCTGCAACAGTTAGAAGGTCAAATTGATGCCGTCGAATTCAGCCAGGAGAACCATCGTGTCGGTTATCGGAAAATGGGCGTTGCAGGGTGTCGTGGTATTCCTTTTCGCATGGCTGGCGACGGTGGCCGCTCAATGGTCGGGCAGCGTCGTGCACACGACGAGCAGCGACCGACTCGCCGCCCTCAGCAGCATGCGCCTGACCACCGAATCGGTCGCCACCAGCATCAATAAACAGACCCAAGGTGGGGCAGTGGTGGTGGGGTCGTTGTCGGAAGGTAACGAATAAAGGGCAGCGGCTGGGAAGATTGGAAGCGGTAAGCGGCTGGAGGACCGGACCTGAAAGGTCCGGTTCTTGTTTTTCCGTGCAGAGTTTGTCCTGGGGAAAAAATTTCTCTAGTATCCCGCCATGGCTACCGTACATAACAATCGCAACTGGAAGATCAAAATCTATCCGGACGACCACGCCCCACCCCATTTCCACGTCCAGACCCTGGCGGGGAGTCGCTCGTGCAAATTGATGGCTTAAGGGTCTTAGGCAAGGGCGCTGAGGGGAAGGCGCTGAAAGAAGCGCTGCAGTGGGCCAGGAGTCATACCCGAGACTTATGGCGGATCTGGTATGAGCAGAATCGGAGGACTTGAGACATGACCAGCAAATTACGCATCGCCGCTGCGCAACCTGTCGCGAACAGCCGCTCATTGATACTCGACTGGAACAACGGCAAGCGTCATACCGTAGATTTATCCGCCTACATCGACCAATTTGAAGCGCTGACGCCGCTGAAGGATGAAACGCTATTCGGCCAAGTGACTTTGGGTGACTGGGGGTTTGACGTTTCGTGGGGCAATGACATCGAGCTGGCTGCGTCGACGCTTCACCGGCTGGCGTTGGAGCAGGCCGGTGAAGTCATGCCGACGCGAGACTTCAAACAATGGATGGAGAAGAACAACCTTTCTCTCTCGGCAGCGGCCATCGAGCTGGGCTTTACGCGTCGAACCATTACTGCTTATAGCAGCGGTGCTGCACTTATCCCCAAGCACGTAGCTTTGGCCTGTCGGGGTTGGGAATATGAGCATTCACCGCGCTAACCCTCAGCTCTTCTTCAACTCCAGCGCTTCCTTCAATCGCGCCACCGGCACGGCCAGTGTCGGATCGCCCAGCGGGTGGGTGGTGGCGTTGAAAAATGTCAGCTCGATGTTCTGCCCTTCAAACAGTTCGCTGTAGCGGCGTTTCTGGTGCTGGATGAAGGCGTCACTGCGCGGCAGCACCGAGATGGCGATGGATTTGGGGCGGGCCTGGAGAATGGCGTTCAGGATGTGTCGATCCTGCTTGCCCAGCGAGTGGCCGAAGACGCACAGCGCGCCCTGATGCTGCGCCAGTTGGGCGTGGCAAAACGACAGATAGTCCGAGCCGCGAATGATCTTCATCTTTTCGTCGCTGCGGCCCTCGCAGACAAACAGCGGCACATCCTCCAGCGCGTTGATCGCGAAACTGCCCAGCAGCGTGCTTTCCGAGGACATCAGCTTGCGCGCCGTACCGTCGAAATTCTTCACCAGGTGCATGCCGCCGTGCAGATACAAGACGCGGGTGGCGTGGCTGTCGGTGCGGTGCAGGTTGAACATCGCATCGTCGTCGAACAGATCATCGAATGGCTGCGCGCCATGCATCGCCGCCCAGTACGCCAGCAGGTCGTAGTTGGTGGAATACACCGTCTGGTAGCGGCTCAGGGCGTCGCTGATCCTGGCGATGGTGGCCGCTTCCATCAGCCGCCACGGGATATGCGCCGAGCGGATGCCGTGAATCAGGGCTTCCTTGATCGCAAAATAGCGGTTGCGTGGCGATGACGAACCAATCGTCAGCGCTGCATTGACCCGCATGGCGACTTTCAAGCCGCTGAGCACCGGCTCGAAATTTTCCGTTTCCATGGATTTGAACAGCGCCAGCTCGGTGGCGCTCAGGGGTTTGTTGCGCGTGGTCTGCGCCAGCTCGAACAGCGAGTCATAGGCGAAGTTCTTCCATACGGCAAGACTGGCGCCGTTGCCCAGCAGCAGTCCCGAGCAGGGAGTGGCGGCTTGCAGGGTGTTCCAGTCGGCCAGTTCGGCATCAAAATCCGTGAATTCCATCATCTCGCTTCGCTTTCAGGTGAGCAGGTACTGACCGGACGCCAGAACGGAGGGGACTTATAGAAACCCAGGTCGGCGTTGTCAACGCAGCATCCCGGCTTCGAGCATTCTTGGCAGGGCACCGCTGGTCTCGGTAACGTCTATAGAGTGAATGGCGGGTGTAAGGTTTTATCCGACAACCCACAACACTCTCTTGAATGAGGGGAGATCGCCATGCATACCGCAATGCTCAGCAAGACGCATTTCAACGGCTACGATGTGATCAACGTGAACAACGGTCCTTGGCGGGTCTGCACCCATCACGATCGACTAGGCTCGTTCTCCACTCGCGAAGAAGCCATGGCGTTCGCGGCTTCCCTGCCGGCTTATCAAGAGCGGACGGCGTTGGCGCCTGCGACTAAAGCGCACTAATAACGCTGTTTATCGCTAGTTGAGCTCTGGCTTTGCCGGAGCTCAATCAGGCGGATGGCAACTCGTGAACTGCACTATCCGTTCGCGAAGTTTCATGCAGGCTGCACGATTCCGTATTTCACGTCTTTTGCTAACTGTTTGATTCGTTGCGCTTTTTGATACTCCGCTTTTTCGGCACGCTCGATGCAACACTCATCACGAACCAGCAGGGTCGGCACTTAGATCGACCCGCCTACCGTGATCTAGAGGAAATCTATATGAACGCCATCGAACTGTTGAAAGCCGACCATGAACGCGTAAAGGCCATCTTGACCCAACTGAGTGAGTCCACTGAGCGCGGTGTTAAAAAGCGCACGGACTTGCTGGCCAAGCTGGAAATGGAAATCACCATCCACACCAAGATCGAAGAAGAAATTCTTTATCCGGCTTTCAAAGAGGCGGGCGGTAAAGAGCAGGACATCATGTACTACGAAGCCAAGGAAGAGCACCGCACTGTCGATGCCCTTGTGCTGCCGGACCTCAAGCAAACTGACCCTGCCACCCCGGAGTTCTCCGGTCGTGTGAAAGTGGTCAAAGAGCTGCTGGAGCACCACATCGAGGAAGAAGAGGAAGAGATGTTCCCGCAAGCTGAAAAGTTGCTGGGCGAGAAACAGCTGGAAGAGCTGGGCGCGCAGATGGAAGCGATGCGGGCCGAGTACAAGAAGTCCATGGCGTCGCCGAGCATTGCGGCGTAGGCGGTAATGGAATGAACAAGCCCGGATTTTTCCGGGCTTTTTTGTGGGTGATGGTTTTAATGTCGGTCAGCTGGGTGGAGCTTTTTCCAGCCGCCTGGCTTCGATCAAGCCTGCTGCAGCACTTTCAGTGCGGCTGATGCCAGAAATCCTGATCGGCTTTTCACTTCCGGATGATGTTTAACGTGCTCGTCGATCCGGGTGATCAGGTGGGCCGGTAAGGTAATGTTGAGTTTTTCAGCTTTTCCCAGGTATTTGGTGATGTCTATGTCCACCAGCGCCCAGATGCAGCCCTCAAAGTCAGCCTTGGTCTGATGCACGGTCACCTTCTGAGCTGAGGGAATGGCTGCGCCGTCTTCAGCCAGGATCTCAAGATGGCTTTCAATGGCTTCACGAGCCATGGCCATGGCGTCATCCAGATCGTCACCGGCTGAGAAGCAGCCAGGGATATCTGGAACCTCGACACCCCATGCGTGCTGAGCATCGCCAGGAAGAATCGCGATTGGATAGAGCACTTGGTGTTCTCCTCGGACTTGAGTGATAGCCCGTTCGTTAGAGTTGAGCTTGTCTCATGACGCTGCTTACAAGCTTGCTCAGCAGATCTTTCTTCGGATGAGGGATCGTCACCAGCCCCGTTTTTGTGGGGTGTTTGAAATGGTGATGACTGCCCTTGATCCGTACCAGATACCAACCATCAGCTTCAATGTAAGCAATCAGCTGTCGGCTATTCACATCACCTCCATGTTCGGATCTGCGGTGGTTATCATAACCACCAGTTGATTGTTGTCAAAGCGGTTAGCTACCGAGCCGCCGGGTGGTGGATTGGCATTTCAGACGCGGAGGGAGTCTGACGCACTGCACTGGGAGATTGGCGGAGCATGAGAAAGCGGATGTTTCAATCAGGTCCGGCCTTTTCCCGGCTGAAGCCTGTCCTACATTGGGATTGCATGCATTCAGCGGAGTGGCGGTGGACCTCATTGTGGGACCGGCTTTAGCCGGGAAAGCGTCAGCCGACACGCTGCAGAACTGACGACGAACACACCTGCCTCTTCCCGGCTAAAGCCAGTCCCACAAAAAAAGCGCCCGCTTTGTATACCTGTGTATCCAGACCCCTTGCCGATACGGGCTGACTGAAAGCTCCCCCCTCAGCGACACACTGCAGATACGTGCAGCGCATTCAATGATTCACAACGAAGGGCGGCGCCAGGCTTTGGCTATCCCGGGCAGATCGCCGACCATGAATGCACACTGAGGAAACACCCCATGAACAGAATCAACGCGTCATTGCTGCTAAGCGTTACGGCGGGCGCCCTGGCGCTGGGCGTTGCCAGTGCGGCGCAGGCTGCCCCGGTGAAGAACATCGTGTTGGTCCACGGCGCCTTTGTGAACGGCTCGGGATGGAAGCCGGTCTACGAGATCCTGCGCAAGGACGGGTACAACGTCTCGATCGCTGAACACCCACTGACGTCGTTCGCCGATGACGTGACGGCGGTCAAGCGCATCGTTGACCAGCAGGATGGCCCGACGATTCTGGTCGGTCACAGTTATGGCGGCGCGATCATCACGGACGTCGGCAATGACGCGCACGTCGTGGGCTTGGTGTACATCGCCGCTCACGCGCTGGATCAGGGTGAAACCGAAGCGCAGAACGGCAAATTATTTCCTAACGCCACCAAGGCGGTGAAGCAAACCGCTGACGGTTTCCTGTCCCTTGACCCGGCGTTCTACCCGGCGGATTTCGCGGCTGACCTGCCCAAGGCTCAGGCTGAGTTCGAAGCCATTTCCCAGGAGCCGACCGCTGCGTCGGTATTCACCACGCCCGCTGGGGTGCCTGCGTGGAAAACCAAACCTAGCTGGTACGCAGTGGCCGGGGCGGACCGGATCATCAACCCGGACCTTGAACGCATGTACGCCAAGCGGGCCAACAGCCACACCATCGAGATCAAAGGCGCCAGTCACTCGGTGTACCAGTCCCGTCCGCAGGAAGTGGCCGCGTTGATCGAACAGGCAGCCGCTCACGCGGCGGAGTGATGTATCGCCTTCATAACTGACCTCTACCCCAGGGTCGTCAACGATTGCTCCGGGAATCAGGCGACTTCGACAACGTCCGAGCCGCTTATCAGGTGCGACGGCATCGGCTGCAATTGCCCCACCATGGGCTTGGCAAACAGGTAGCCCTGCATCAGTTCGACGCCCAGGCCCAGCAAGGCGTCGCGCTCTTCGCAGGTCTCGATGCCTTCGGCGACCACGGTGATACCCAGACGCTTCGAAACCAACACAATCCCTTCAACAATCGCCTGACGTACACCGTCCCGGTCGATATCACGGGTGAGCGCCATGTCGATTTTCAGCACCTGTGGCTGAAACATCGCCAGCATGTTGAGGCCGGAATATCCTGATCCGAAGTCATCAATAGCGGTGGTGAAACCTTGCCGCGCGTACTCTTCAAAAATCGACTTGAGATGGTTCGGGTCTTCGACGCGCTCGCCTTCGGTGACCTCGAACATGAGCCGATCCACCGGGAAGTCGAACGTCCGAGACGCTTCAAGGGTTGCGCGAATGCAGGTTTCCGCCCGATACACCGCTTTGGGCAGGAAGTTGATACTCAGCTTGCAGTCTGGAATCGCGGGAAGGCCCAACTGGGTAGCGAGCTCGATGGCCCGCACCCGACATGCCTGATCGAACCGGTACCGGTTACCGTCGTTGACCTGACCCAGAATGAACGCAGCGGACTCGCCGTTGACACCTCGTACCAGCGCCTCGTAAGCGAAGGGCGCGCCCGTGGTGACATTGAAAATAGGCTGAAAAGCCATGGTGAAGTCGAATCCCAGCCCTTCAAGGTTTCGGCATTCAGCGCAGCCAATGGATTCGAAGGTTGCCAGGGGAATGTGTTGCATGATCGTCACTGCCTTGAGATTTGGTCGGTCGATCTGTGGATTTCGAGCGACTGGTTTCTCTGTATCGGCAGCGTCGGTGAAAACTTTGCTGCGGATTTTCAGCAGGGGATCAGCGGTAGCGAAGTCGATGCGTGAGAGGGGGCGGCCTGTCTCGGACTTTTAGAAGGCGAGGGCAAGAGGCGAGGTTGATTCTGAGAGAAGGAGGGCTGAAAGGCCCGGAAACACTGGGGGAGATGGAGCGGGTAGAGGGAATCGAACCCTCAACTAAAGCTTGGGAAGCTTTCGTTTTACCACTAAACTATACCCGCTTTTAAATCGACGCCTTTGGCGCGGCTGACTTTGTACCAGATGCTGCGTATTAATTGAAGCGTTATATGCCGCACTGACCAAATGCCACCTCGCCGACCCCTGATTCGCCTTCCAATGGTACTCCTCAAGGGTTGCAGAAGGCCCTTCCTTCCCCGTCTTCTGCTCTTGCATCTCCCAGTCCAATCACACCGCAAACGCCTGTTGCAACTGCCCCGTTCTGTAATGAACGCGGCGGGGTTCAGGCGCGGGCGTCAGAAACCCATGCAGTGCATTTTTCGATGCCAGGCATGCCGCCTTGTTCTCCATGTCCAGAAAGTGCCCGGCATCCTGAAGGGTGCTGAAGTGGCAATCGCGGATGTAGTGAGCGAAGTGCCGGGCGTCGGCAGCCGAGGTGTATTCGTCCCACGCGCCGTTCATGAACAGCACCGGCACATTGATGCGCTTCGCCGCTTTCATCTGAGGATGATTGCTCGGGTCCAACACATGATCGATGTGGTGGTGCATCTGCGCGTACTCATGCAAATCCAGAGAGCTGACGTGCTTGTGGTTGTAGCGTTTGAACAGCGAGGGCAGGTGTTTGCCCAGGGTGCTGTTGAGCAACTCCCCGACCCCGTGACGATTGTAAGTGCCGAAGTATTGCCGGCCGCGCTCGAGATAGTCGCGCAGCGGGTCGCTGATGACGGGAGAGAATGAGCTGATGACTGCCTTTTCGATTCGTTTGGGCCGGTGCGCCAGAGCGACCAGTGCCGCCGCGCCGCCCCATGAGAACGACATCAGGAGTTCGGCGTTGAAATGGTCGATCAGCTCCAGAAGCAGCTGTCCTTCAATCTCTTTGGTGGGCGGCCGTTCATGGGCATTGTGGGGTTTTGATTTACCGGCGTAGGGCGGGTCGTACAGCACGACGTTGAATTGCGGGTGAAGGTTGCGCACGGTCTGAGCGAAGGAGGTGGTCGTGGCAAGCGAGCCATTGACCAGAATGATGGTCTGCTCGGCGGCGTCTGCGCGGTACAGCTCCGTATACACCCGGAACTGGGCCTGTATATCCAGCACAGCGATTTCTGCTTTCATCTCCATGTCTCCTGACGAAAAAACGGGGTGCGCGCAGACACGTTGCACGGGTTTCGTGACAGGTAGGCAATAGGACTCAGGTTTCAGATCAACGCGATTTCATCGGCACTCAGCGTTCTGTACTGTCCGGGCTTCAGCGTGGTGTCGAGCATCAAGGGGCCCATGCTTTCGCGGTGCAGCCGGGTCACCTTGTTGTCGAAGTGGCCGAACATGCGCTTGACCTGATGGTAACGCCCTTCGACGATGCTCAACCGGGCGCGATGACTGGCAAGAATCGTCAGCGCGGCGGGCTGTGTCGTCAGGTCCTCGAACGCGAAATAAAACCCGTCAGCGAATTTCTCGATGTAATGCGCGCCGATTTCGTCTTCGGTCTCGACGTAATAGACCTTCGCCAATTTGGTGGTTGGCTGCGTCAGGCGTCGCGACCACTGGCCATCGTTGGTGATCAGCATCAGCCCGGACGTGTTGAAATCCAGGCGGCCGGCGATGTGCAGACCGTCCTTGTCCGGTTCATCGAGCAGATCGAGCACGGTGGGGTGCTGCGGATCGACGGTCGCGCTGACGCAACCCTGGGGCTTGTTCAGCATGAAGTAGCGGGCGGGTTTGCCGAGCTGAAGGACTTCGTCATCGATCCGCACCTGACTGAATTCGCGCACCTCATGCAGCGGGTTTTTGACCGGCACCCCGTCGACCTGCACACGGCCTGCGATCAGCACCAGGCGCACGTCCTTGCGGCTGAAGCGCGGCAGGTTGCTGAGGAAACGGTCAAGACGCATCGCGGCTCGCCGCTTCAAGGCCGGCACATCGCGGGCAGAGGCATGCCAGTCCACGGACCTCTTCGGGCAGAGCTGCCAATACCGCCGGATCGATCTCGGCGGTGAAACACCAGCAGGCCTGGTCCACTGTGCGCGGATCAGCCAGGGTGCAGCGGTTACCGGCGCCGCAAACCGGACAGATGCTCGTGTCGATGATGTGAGTGTCCATGTAGGGCGCCGCCTTTGAATGCCGCCAATGCTAGCGCGCCGCCCTGTCTTGCGCCATGAGCATGTGATCTCGGCCGATGCGCCTACGGGGTAATCGGCGATGGGCCCGGGGGGGCTACAAAAGAGGGGGAGCGCCCCAGCAATGATCCCACGGCAGGGCATCGGCAATGCACCAGCAGGATGTTGTCGTAATGAATTCCTTGCCGATGCAACGCCCCGAACAGGTCCTGGAGGGTCGGGTTGGTCATGCCGAACCGGTTGCGCACGGTCAGCACATCCATGGGCGTGGCAGGGAGCGGGCTGGGCAACGGCGGCTGATGACTGTTGCGCACGATCTGGCTGATGTCCCGATAACTCTCATAGTGCTCGCTCTGAAATTTCGCCAGGGTGTAGTTCTTGATGCGCCCTGGCAGCGAGGTGCCAGCCATCAGCGTGTCCCGCGCCAGCATGTCATGAAACGGCCCGACGTCCGGGCCGGGCAGCGTCTGTGTACTGTTCAGCATTGCGTAGGGCCGTACCGACTGGCTGGCAATCCGGTGCAGCATCGGGTCCACCAGTTCATGGCCGTGGGGCGCGAAGGTTCTGAGCTCCGTGCCGTTGGGGATTGCTGTCGTGCGTGTCCAGGGCAGGTAGTAGCCATGGCTGCTGACGACCAGCGTGCGGGCCTGGCTCCGGTGCGAGGTCCACAGCAGAAACTTGCGCCCCACTTTCCACACCTGAACCGCTGACGTACCGAATTCGGCGCTGCCCGCCACGCGCCATGTCTTCATCAGCGCAGTGCCGTTGAAAAACGGCTTGATCAGCGTTTTTCGTGCGTGGGTCGAGCGCCGCAGCCAGCCCCCGAAACGATGGGCAGGTGGAGCGGACTGGCCTCGCGTAAGCCCCTGTCGAAGCCCCCGCCCAAGCCCTCGGCTCAGGGCTTTAGTCGGCGCTCCCAGTTTGCGGAACGCCTTGAGCAGCCGTGGTGTGGCCGGCGCCATGTGCAACAGCCCCAGAGACAGAATGGCGAACATCACCTGCCGCCGTTCTTCCTGACGGTCGCCGGGGAGGTTGGCGGCCTGAATGCCGAGCGCGACACTTGCCGCGCTGGCTGTCAGCGCCGCAACCGAGGCCGCCGGTAGCAAGAGCGCCATCGGTGCCAGCAGCAGTTGCAGGCGATTGAGGTGTTGAAGCCAGCCGCCGAGTGCCTGCTCTCGGTCGGTGACGATGCTGTCCTCGGCGTCGTACTGGCTGTTAAGACGCAGGCCTTCACAGATGAAGCCCATAGGCGAGCCGGACAGTTCCTGCTCGTCCCATTGATGTTGCCGGGCGGCATGGGTGTCCGGGCTGTACAGCGGCTCGTTCCAGGGACGCAGGACCGAAACCGGTTCGGCCGGCGCACGAACCCCGCCCCACAGCTCGAGGATATAACCGAGCCTGACGTGAAAACGGCGCGGCATGTAACTGAGCACTGTCTCGCGCCAGGCAGGGTCGGCCGCGGCGGCAGTCAGATGGTCGATGAGCGCCTGACGACCGCTGAAAGGCACGAAGGACCTGGACTGACCGGCTTGATAAAGCACGCCGCCTTCCTGGCCTGGAGCCCTGATCATCAGCAAGCCGACGCAAGGAGGGCAGTCGGCACCGAGTGGCAGGCCGTTGCCCACGTAAAAGCCCGCAGCGCTCCAGCGTATGAGTGCTGTCCCGAAAAGTGGCGTGTCCGGCAGATGCACCTGCTGAGCCTGCTCTACAGCATCGGTGACCCTGTGGAAGCTGTCCCTTGGAAGATCGCCGTTCTTCAGGGCCAGCAGCGCCTGGCCGATGAACGTCGACCAGAGCGAACGCTCGACGTCGGCGCGTTGCTGCTGCCAGAACCGGTCGAGTTGGCGCTGCATGAGTCCGAGAAAATCGATGCCCTGAATGTAGGCCTCGACGCTGGTCGCGCTGATATTAAGCTCCGCTTCCGGCAACCACGTCCCTTTGCCGCTTGGGTCGGCATACACGACCCAGCGCCCGCCTTCGTCATCGTACCCCTGGGGTTGAAGCGCCCTGAAACGGCTCAGCAGTGCCTGACTCAGCGTGATGGGCTTTTCGTCCGGCGTGACAATCACGTTCGCCGCCGCGATTCGCGGGTGGCCCCAAGGCGTCCTCGACGTGCCGGGCAGGTAGCGGATGAACACCCGCTGCGGGTCTGTGATCAAAGTGTGGGTTTGATTCAACGGGACCGGTTTGAGCCGGGGAGACATCTGCCTGAGCCACTGGCTCATGAGCCGGTTTGCAACCCCGAGGGGCGTCGGGATTCGCGCCAGCAATGGCTCATGGTGGTGCCAGTGATCGAGGGCGCTGACCAGGGCCAGCGCTGGCTCGATGGGCATGAGCGCCGCGTGGTCGTCGTCGATGAGAGCGTCGGGCGATTCAGCCGTGTTGCTGCCGGTCAGTCGCGCAGCCCAAAAGCGTTGCTGGGCGACACGCAGTTGAGCGAACACGTCGTCCGAAGGATCCCCCAGCGTGAAGGCCGTGCGCGTGCCGTCCAGGGAAAGATTCAGCCGATGCCAGGCCGAGGCGTTGATCGCCTCCAGCACCTTGTCCGCTTTCCAGGGCGCGTCATCGCTGATGTACTCATGGCAGTGGGGCGCGCTGCCCAGCACATGCACATAGCAATGCCCCGTGGTGTTGGATCGTACATGGAAGATACCGGGGATGATCTCGCCGTTCAGCGCCAACCCGCGCACGGTCGAGCGTGCCGGTGGCCTGATCGGCTGCAGGTCCTGTAGCTGTTGCGGGAAACGGCTGAGCCCCAGTGCATCGAGCGCTAGCAGATGGCCTTCGTTATCGATGCGCTTGCGCGAATGCAAGCGGGTCAGGCCATCGAGAAACGCCAGCCTGGCGAGCATCTCCCATGTGTCGCCGTGCTGCCCCCAGAACTGACGCTGCATCTGCTCATATTCCAGTGTCCATCGGGCTTCAATGAGCAGCTCGAAAAACACGGAGACGGTCAGCGAGGGCGTCGAGGCCGACAGCGGGCGATCAGCCTCGGCGCAGCGTTGAAGGGCGAGGAGTGCGAGCGGGTTCAGCGTCTCCCGGCCCAGCTCGCGTAACGTCAGGCACAGCTCGAAACGCTCCCGACCGTCGGCCTCCACGGCTGGCTCCAGCGCAGTGTCAAAACTGGCGTGCAGCTCATCGATGTCGATTGCCGTGGCGAATCGGGCCTGCAGCGTTTCCCCCAGCCTCTGGTCCAGATGGCGGACGATTGAGGGCGGAAACCCCAGATCGAGTTGCCAGGCCTTCAGCACCCAGAAAGATCCGTACAACAATTCGGCGACCGGGCTGACGGCCTGGCGCATCAAACGTTTGTGGTTGAGCGTGTGAGGTTCAGCGGGCGCGACGGCGGCGGTCTCCAGGGATTCAACCGGATTCAATGGTTCGACGAACGGCGAAACGCTGAAATCCCCGCCATGGGGCAGGGTGTCGTTGGAAATGAGATCAAGGCCGCTCGCGGAATGAGAGCTGCTGCGGTCGTTCATGAAAAATCGCGCCACGTGGAAAGGTGACCACTATGGCGCGATGCCGGGTTGCAATGGCGGTAACTATGTATTGCGTATGCCACCGCGTTTTATGCCTGTATGAAAGCCGCAAGCCGCAACAGTGCCAGTCAGTCAACGTCCAGCACGACCACCCGTTGCCCAGCGCGGACCGCCGAGCCGGGTTGCACGCGGACGTCACTGACGACACCGGCATGGGGTGCCAGCAACGGGATCTCCATCTTCATCGACTCCAGAATCACCAGGGTTTCGCCCGCTTCGACGCGCTGACCGACGCTGACCTGCACTTGCCAGAGATTGCCGGCAATGTGGCTGTCGATACTGGTCTGCCCGTTTTGCAACGGGGCTTCTTCCGTGGATTCGGCCACCGCTTCGTCGCTTTCGAACGAGGCCTGGCCGTTGGCGATCCAGCGCTCGCGTTCAGCGTTGAACGCGCTTTGCTGCTGAGTGCGGAATGCCGCAATGCTCTGCGCTTCATCGGCCAGAAAGGCTTGGTACTCGGTCAGATTGAGCGTGCTGTGCTCGATCTGCAGCGGGTATCGACCGAGGGGGAAATCGCGGCGGATGGTCAGCAGCTCGTCGGCGCTGACCGGATAAAAACGGATCTGATCGAAAAACCGCAGCAGCCACGGTTTGCCATCGAACGCCGCCACGGCGCGATAACGGTTCCACATCTGCAACGTGCGGCCCACGAACTGATAACCGCCGGGGCCTTCCATGCCGTAGACGCACATGTACGCGCCGCCGATGCCGACGGAGTTCTCGGCGGTCCAGGTACGCGCCGGGTTGTATTTGGTGGTGACCAGCCGATGTCGGGGATCCAGCGGCGTGGCGACCGGCGCACCGAGGTAGACGTCGCCCAGCCCCATCACCAGGTAGCTGGCCTCGAAAACGGTGCGGTGCACTTCGTCGAGGTTTGGCAGGTCGTTGATGCGGCGGATGAATTCCAGGTTGCTCGGGCACCACGGCGCGTCCTTGCGCACGGTGGTCATGTACTTCTCGATGGCCAACTGACAGGCCGGGTCGTCCCACGACAACGGCAGATGAACGATGCGTGACGGCACCTCCAGATTCTTGCTGGCGCAGACCCCGTCCCACTCGCCGGCGACCACATCGAGCAGCGTCTTCAGCGGCAGTTGCTCGGGCTGGTAATGCACCTGTAGCGAACGAATGCCTGGCGTCAGGTCAATCACCCCGGTCAGCTGTTTGCTTTCCAGCGCCTGCATCAGCGCATGGCCCCGGAAGCGCAGCACCAGATCCAGCTCCGGCGCGCCGATCTCCAGCAACAGATGGGTGTCGCCGGAAAGTCGGGCGACCAGGCGGGTATCGTCCTTCCCGATGTCGAGCACAACCGGCGAGGTCAACGCTGCACCCTGTGGAATTACAGCAGGCGAGGTCAACGCTAAACCCTGTGGGAGCGAGCTTGCTCGCGAAGACTCTCTTCTAGTCGCTACATATTCATCGGATGTACCGACCTCTTCGCGAGCAAACTCCTTCCCACACAGATCAGTGTTCAGCTTCAGCCAGCGGGCCGCGTCGACACTCACCGGATAAAACCGCACCTTATCCCCGGCTTTGAGCTGCCCCAACTGCCACAAATCCGCCTCGATGATCGTCACCGGGCAGACAAACCCGCCCAGACTCGGCCCATCTGGCCCAAGAATCACCGGCATGTCCCCGGTGAAATCCACTGCGCCGATGGCATACGGATTGTCATGAATGTTCGACGGGTGCAGACCCGCTTCGCCGCCGTCGGCACGCACCCATTTCGGTTTCGGCCCGATCAGGCGCACGCCGGTACGGCTGGAGTTGAAATGCACTTCCCAATCGGTGGCGAAGAAGGTCTCGATGTAGCGCTCGGTGAAATATTCGGGAGCCGCGTGGGGGCCATAGATCACCCGGATATCTCGCACCTCCGGCAGCTCGGCGACTTGCGTCGGTTCAAGCCGTTCGCCTGCGCTGCGGTCAGACAACGGAGCAACATGTAGCACGTCCCCTGCACGCAACGCTCGCCCGCCATGCCCGCCAAACTGGCCCAGGGTGAACGTGCTCTTGCTGCCCAGATAACACGGCACGTCCAGCCCGCCCCGCACGCACAGATAACTGCGCGCACCGGCGCCAGCGATGGTGCCGAGGGCCAGCGTCGAGCCCGCCGAAACGAGCAACGATTGATTCATCGGCTGCGCGTCGCCATCCAGCGTCAGCGGAATGACCGCGCCCGTCACGGCGATGACCGCATCGGTATTGAAGCGCAGCGTCGGACCGCTCATGGTGATTTCCAGCGCGGCGCACCCTTCAGCGTTACCCACCAGAGCATTGCCCAGACGCAACGATCGGCTGTCCATCGGACCCGACGGCGGCACGCCCACTGCCCAGTAACCCAGGCGCCCCGGGTAATCCTGAACGCTGGTCTGGGTGCCGCCGCTCAGGACCTCGAACGTGTCGGCGCGATAGGTCAGCCCCTCAAGGCACCGCGTCCACGGCTGGCCGCTGGCGAACGGCACGTCCGCGATGATCTGACGCAAGTAGTCGCGATTGGTCTCGATCCCGTACAGCCGCGTCTCGCTCAATGCCTGAGCCAGGCCGTCGCTGGCGGACGCTCTGTCCGGCGCCCAGCTGATGACCTTGGCGATCATCGGATCGAAAAACGGCGGAATCTCGCACCCGGCCTCGACCCACGTGTCGATGCGCAGGTGTTGGCCGTCGGCGGCGGGGAAGTGCACCGAGGTCAGCAAGCCCGGGCTGGGCTGGAAATCCCGGCCCGGGTCTTCGGCGTACAAACGCGCCTGAATCGCGTGGCCGACGGGCTGTAGACCCGCGCGCAATTCAACGAGCGGCGGCAGATCACCGGCCGCGAGCTGAATCATCCAGCTCACCAGGTCCACGCCCCAGACCTGCTCGGTCACGCCGTGCTCGACCTGCAATCGGGTGTTCACTTCCAGAAAATAAAAGCGCTGATCGTCGCTGTCGAAGACGAACTCCACGGTGCCGGCGCTGCGATAGTTCACCGCTTTCGCCAGCTTGATCGCCGCGGCGCACAGCTCATCGGCCATGCCGGCAGGGAGGTTCGGCGCAGGGGTTTCTTCGAGGACTTTCTGATTGCGACGCTGCACCGAGCAATCGCGCACGCCGAGGGCGATCACCTCGCCACAACCGTCGCCGAACACCTGCACTTCCAGATGGCGGGCACGCTGGATGTACTTCTCGATGAACACGCCGGCGTCGCTGAAGTTGTTCTGGCCCAGGCGCTTGACGGCCTCGAACGACTCGCTCAGTTCACTGGCGCTGCGGCACACCCGCATACCGATGCCGCCGCCGCCCGCCGTGCTTTTCAGCATCACTGGGTAGCCGATGGTTTCAGCAGCGCTCAATGCAGCGTCAACGCTGTCCAGCAGCTCGGTGCCTTCGAGCATCGGCACGCCGTGCTGTTTCGCGAGGGCGCGGGCGGTATGCTTGAGGCCGAAAACCCGCAGCTGCTCAGGCGTCGGGCCGACGAAGGCGATGCCGGCGTCTTCACAGGCCTGGGCGAAGGCCGCGTTCTCTGACAGGAAACCGTAACCCGGGTGAATCGCATTGGCGCCGGTGGATTGAGCGATGGCCAGAATCTTGTCCACGGCCAGGTACGTGCCAGCAGCACCACCGTCGCCCAGGCTGTGGGCTTCGTCGGCTTGCAGGATGTGCAGGCTGGCAGCGTCCGCTTCGGCGTACACCGCGACGCCCTCGACCTGCAGGTCGCGAAGGGTGCGCAGGATGCGGCAGGCAATGGCGCCGCGGTTGGCAATCAGCAGTTTGTCGAACATGGCATAGACCCCGGGGACTGATAGCGATCAGTCCCTCACTGGGTAGCGGGCCGTCCCGCTGTGGTACGCGTTGCACGAAGGCCGTCCCTCGCGCCGAAGCCTTGAAGCCTTGAAACTGTGGTCAGCGATCAGTCCCAGACGAGCAGTTCCGCCGGGGTAGGGTTGTAGCCGTTGCACGGATTGTTGAGCTGCGGGCAGTTGGAAATCAGCACGATCACGTCCATCTCGGCGCGCAGTTCGACGTACTTGCCAGCGCCGGAAATGCCGTCTTCGAAGGTCAGCCCGCCGTCCGCCGTGACCGGCACGTTCATGAAGAAGTTGATGTTCGGGCCGATGTCGCGCTTGCCCAGCCGACCGTCATGGATGCAGGCCCGCAGGTAGCTGTCGCGGCAGCTGTGCATGTGCTTTTTTTCCAGCGCGTAACGCACGGTATTGCTCTCCTGGGCGCAGGCGCCGCCGAGGGTATCGTGGCGTCCGCAGGTGTCTTCGACGATGGTCAGCATCGGCTTGCCCAAGTTCGAATAAAGGACGCTGCCCTTGCTCAGGTAAACGTTGTTCTGCCGGCGCAGCGTCCGTTGCACGTCGTAGCGTTCGCGGGGGTTGGCGAGGCTGTAGAACAGCGTGTCGACCGCCTGATTGCCTTCGAGATCGAGCAGGCGCAGGGTTTGCCCGGCCTTTAGTTCGGTCAGTGATGGCTCGCCGGCCGGGATGTGGGTGATGGAAACGGGGGCGTTCGTGTGGTGATGAGAGTGTGCAGTGCTCATGGCAAGTCTCCTCAGGCGAACAGGCGATCGGTATTGATGAAGCCACGCACGTTTTCTTCGCGGGACGTGCGGCAGTGTTCGGCGACGCTGGGGTCGGCCTTCATCCAGCTCAGCTGGACCGGGTGCGGTGCGTACTCGGGGTTGGGGTCCATCGGGTGTTGCAGGGCGGTCATGACCACCAGCGTGTCCATCGGCGCGTACAACTCGATGCTGTCGCCCGCTCTGGAGTTGCCAGGAACGAAGGTCAGGGCGCCGTGAGCGTCCACGTTGACGCGGCTGAACAGGTTCAGCGTCATCAACAGGTCGGAAAGCCCCAGGCCCCACTTGCCCATTTCCACCAGCAGGTTGTCGGCGCCGTTGCGGAAGAAGCCGTTGCGCAGTTCCTGATAGCGGCCCTGGCCGTATTTCTCGGTGACCTCTTCGGCGCACAGCACGCCGCCGATGCTGTCGCTCCAGCCGCAGGTGTCGGCGGTGATCGCCGCCAGCACGCGGCCCATATCCGAATACAGGCAGTGGCCGCTGGTGAGCTTGGCGGTGTGTTGGCACTTGAGGCTGTCGGGCAGGTTCAGGCGCTCGGTTTTTTCATGGGCATTGAACATCGTCAGGCTGACGTTGGCGTTGCCGTTCAGGTCAGTCAGGCGCAGCAGTTCGCCGCGTTTGAGCACGAACGACAGGTGGCCGCCGCCGGGCAGCAGCTCTTCGGCAAAGACGGGAAACAGTGTGGTTGAGTCAGTCATGGGCAATGTCCTTCAAGCCGTTTTCAGCGAATCGAGCGCCACCCGGGCGGCGCGACGATCGCTGTTCAGGGGAATGTCGTAAGTGATGCGCGCGCCATAGGCGCCGGGGGCGTGGGGGTCGAGGCGCACCTTGTCGAACACCAGCAGGCGGGTGCCGAGGTTGAAGCCTTCGGACAGGTCGTGGGTGACCATGAACACCGTCAGCTTGGTTTCGCGCCACAGCTCCAGCAGCAGCGCGTGCATGTCCTTGCGGATGCCGGGATCTAGGGCGCCGAAAGGCTCGTCGAGCAGCAGCACCCGAGGCTTCATGATCAGCGCCTGGGCGATGGCCAGACGCTGCTGCATGCCGCCCGACAATTGCGTCGGGTACTTGTCCAGCGCGTGATCGAGGCCGACCTTGTGTAACAGCGCCGCCGCCTGCTCGCGGGCGTCGCGCTTGGCGGCACCGAACAGCCGCCCGAGCAACGCCGAGCGCGGCAACTCCAGGCCCAGCGCGACGTTGTCCAGCACCGACAGGTGCGGGAACACCGAATAGCGCTGAAACACCACGCCACGGGTCGAATCCGGCTCCTTCGCCAGCGGTTGGCCATCCAGCAGGATCGTGCCTTTGCTGGCGACTTCCTGGCCCAGCAGCAGGCGCAGGAACGTCGATTTGCCGCAGCCCGACGCGCCCACCAGTGTGCAGAACTCGCCTTCGGCAATGCTCAGGTTCAGGCCTTCGAGCACCACCTGATCGCCGTATTGCTGCCAGACGTTTTTGACCGAAATGAAGCTCATGGGCGCGCCCCCTCGTACCACGGGAACGCCTTGCGCGTGAGCGCTTTCAGGCCCCAGTCCATCAGCCAGGCGAGGAGGGTGATCCACACCACGTAGGGCAGAATCATGTCCATCGCCAGATAGCGCCGCACCAGAAAGATCCGGTAACCCAGACCGTCAGTGGAGGCGATGGCTTCGGCCGCGATCAGAAACAGCCACGCCGACCCCAGCACCAGCCGCAGCGAGATCAACAGGCGCGGCAGCAGCTGCGGCAGCACCACCCGCAGGATCAGCGTCCAGGTCGAGGCGCCCAGGGTCTGCGCCTTGATCAGCAGTTCGACCGGAATCTCCCGGGCGCGCTGCTCCAGATCACGGGCCAGCACCGGCGTGATGCCGATGACGATGAGCATCACCTTCGACAGCTCGCCCAGACCGAAGACGATGAACAGGATCGGCAGAATCGCCAGCGGCGGCACCATCGAGAGCACGGTCAGTAACGGCGACAGCGGCGCGCTGAACAACGGCAGCACCCCCGACGCGATGCCCAGGCACAACCCGACAATGGCGCTGATCGCCAGGCCGATCGCGAGGCGCTGCAGACTGGCCCCGGTGTCCTGCCAGAGGATGTATTCGCCGGTGCGTTGATCGGGCACGAACGCCACCCGTTTGATCGCATCGGTCATCTGCACGGCGCTGGGCAGCAGCTTGTCGTTGGGGTTTTCCGTCAGCCGCGTCGCCGAGCCCGTGAAATAGGCGAACAGCAACAGGGCGAACGGCAGGAGCACCAGGATCAATCGACTGGCGCGATCCGGGCGGCGGTTTATCAAACGCATGGCAAAGACCTTTGGTGTTTACAACGTGCCGTCGGCAGCCATCTGCACGTAGCTCGGGTCGAAGTGCAGCTTGAGGTTGGCCTTGTCGCCTTCGGTCACGCCGCCTGCGAAGGTCATGCCGACCGCGCTGGCGTCTCTGGCGCCTTCGCCAAGCAAACCGTGTTCGAAGGAGAAGTCAGCGACCCTGCGCATGGTCGCCGGCAGTTGCTTGCTGGTGGCGAATTCAAGCGCTTCCTTGGGCGTGGCGAACAGCTTGGTGGTGTCCAGTTGCGACTGGAACCCTGCCAGATCGGTGCCCGACGCCTGGGCCATGTGCTCCAGCGCGGCTTTCGATTCAGCGGATTTGGCGTTCATCAGCGCCACCACTTCAAACCACGCGCCGGTCAGGGCTTTGCCCAGTGCCGGGTTGTCTTTCAGGGTCTGGGTGTTGACCACCATCATGTCCATGATCTCGCCGGGGATCTTGCTGGAGTCGAACACTTCGGTGACGCCGGGCTTGGCCTTGATCTCCGAAAGCATCGGGTTCCAGGTGGTGACGGCCTTGACCTCGCTGGTGTTGAAAGCGGCGGCGATGTCGGCGTCAGAGGTGTTGACGACTTTCAGGTCTTTCTCGGTCAGGTTCGCCGAATCCAGCGCGCGGGCAAGCAGATAGTGGGACACCGACAGCTCGACCAGATTGACGTCCATGCCCTTGAGGTCGGTGACTTTCTTGCCGTCGCCCTTGATGACGATGCCGTCGTTGCCGTTGGAGAAGTCGCTGACCACCAGCGCCGTGCTTTCAACGCCACCGGCGGCGGGAATGGTGAGGGCGTCCATGTTGGTCATGGTGCAGCCATCGAACTGGCCGGCGGTGTACTGGTTGATGGATTCGACGTAGTCGTTGAGCTGGGTGACTTTGATGTGGATGCCGTACTTCTTGGCCCACTTGTCGACGATGCCTTGAGTCCCTGCGTATTCCCATGGCATCCAGCCGGCGTAAATGGTCCAGCAGACGTCGAAATCTTTTTTCGGGGCGGCGGTGGCCGAGAGGCTCAATGCTGCGAAGACGCCTGCGGTGAGCAGACTGAACAGACGGGACTTTTGCATGGGTGTCTCCAGTAGCGAAAAGGGACGGTCAGGAGCACGGCGACACCACTGGTGTCCTGTCTCCCGGGCTTTTATCCCGCCGTGTAACCTCTACTGGAGGTCGCCAACTCTCGGACCAGCCACTCGCTGAAAGGCGAGCCGGAACCCTAGTCGGCTATTGCAAATTGTGGTGCCGTGAACCTGAGATGACTCCTGCACCCGATCATTAAAGCGAGAGTTGTGCCAAGTCCCGCAAACCCTTGTGGCGCCTGAGTCGGGCAGGCGCAGGTCGTTTCAGGGCGGGCGAGACGTGCACTGATGCAGGGCGCCGTCTGGCGCCTGGGTGCCGCGTTGGGGCACTAGGTCCGCAATTCGCAGTCTCAGTTAACGTTCTCGGCAGTTTCGGGAACGCCGACCAGCGCCGCTGGTTCGAGCTCTACCGCGGTCCGGGAGGCCGCCATGTATCGACGATTGCTTACCGCTTTGATGACGCTGTCCCTTGCAGGTTGTTACGGAGGTTATTACGAATCAGAAAGCTATACGCAGCCGATCTATAGCAGTAGCTACAGCAGCGGCTACGTGTACGACAGTTATCGCCCGGTCGCCCCGGTGTATTCCGGCGGGGCGGTGTATTACTCCTCGCCCCGTTACTACTCGGCGCCCCGCTACTATGCACCGCCACCGCGCTATTACGCGCCTCCACCCCGTTATTACGGGCCTGGATACGGAGGTGGTCGTCCCGGATACGGGGGGCGTCCCGGTTATGGCGGTGGCAATTGGAACGGTGGAGGGGGTGGGTACCATGGCGGGGGTGGCTATAACGGTGGCGGCAACGGCTATCGTCCACCGCCCCCAGGTCCGAGACCCGGCGGCGGCAATGGCCCCGGCCCAGGCGGCGGTTGGCATGGCAATCCTGGCGGCGGCGGTGGTGGCGGCGGCCCGCGTCCCGGCTTTGGCCCCGGGGGAGGCGGCCACCGAGGAGACGGCGGCTTCGGCCGTGGCGGCCACGGCGGACCGGGCGGCGGCAACCGCTGAGTCACAACAAAACGGCGCTCCGAGGAGCGCCGTTTTTTATGGGATGAATCTCACGGTTGAGGTGTACCACCTGACGCTTCCCCGGCTAAAGCCAGTCCTGTTAAAGGGGACTGATTTATTTACAACGCTTCACCGTAAATTAATCTGTCCCCGTCTTCTGAAAATCAAATAAATCAGACCCCTTTTAAAATCAAATAAATCAGACCCCTTTTAATACTCCTTTTAATATACAGGGGGTACGCATTCCAGTAGTAGGACCGGCTTCAGCCGGGAAGAGGCCCGTTAGAACACCCTCCATGCAGGCATGAACCAACGCCTCAATACTCTGACAAATCCGCCAGCGGGTGTCGGCCTTCCCAGGCTTTTTCGAAGTGCGCGTCCACCACCGCCAGAGGAATGGTAGAAATGTCCTGCCAGTGCCAGTGGGGCGTTTGATCCTTGTCGATCAGCCGCGCGCGCACCCCCTCGGCGAACTCGGGATGTCGGCAGCAATTCAGGGCCATGGTGTATTCCATCTGAAACACCTCGGCCAACGACAGATGCCGCGCCCGTTCGATCTGCTCCCACACCAGGTGCGCCGTCATCGGGCAGCCATCCGTCAGGGTCTTCGCCGCCTTGGCCAGTAAAAGGTCATCGCCATTCAAATGGTGTTTCAACGCATGCCAGGCGCTCGAGGCATCGGCCACATCCAGCAGCTCATCAATGCGCTCGCGACGAGGCAGCCATTGCGCGGCAGGCATCTGATCCACGGCCTCCAGCTGCAGGGCCCTGAACAGGCTGGTCAGTTGCACCTTCGTCTGCTCCTGCCAATTGAGCTGCAGCAGCCGGTCAATCATTTCCTCCTGCTGGTCGTCCAGCAGAAAGCGATCAGCGAGCCCGAGATCCAGCGCGTCACGGCCGTTGATGTGCGCACCGGTCAATCCAAGGAACAGCCCCAGTTTCCCCGGCAGTCGCGACAGGAACCAACTGGCGCCGACGTCAGGAAACAGGCCGATGCTGACTTCCGGCATCGCCAGCCGGCTGCTTGGTGTGACGACACGAATGTTCGCCCCTTGCAGCAGGCCCATCCCGCCGCCCAATACATAACCGTGGCCCCAGCAGATCAGCGGTTTGGGGTAGGTGTGCAGCGTGTAATCCAGTCGATACTCCGCCGCGAAAAACTGCGCAGCCAGCGGCGGAACCGTACCGGGCTGACCGCTCCCGGCCTCGACCAGCGCGCGCACGTCACCGCCGGCGCAGAAGGCTTTCTCGCCATTGCCGCGCAGCAACACGCAGACAATTTGCGGGTCGCTCGCCCAGTCGTTCAGTCGGTCCTGCAGCGCAAGAATCATCGGCAGCGACAGGGCATTCAGGGATTTTTCCGCATCCAGCGTGGCGATGCCCAGACGGGCACCGTCCGTGGCGGTGAGCTCTTCAAATTGCAGATTCATCGTGACCTCTTGTCAGTGGTACGGGGATCTCTCGAGGATTGTGAGTGCTCTCGACGCCCGGAAGTTGCAAACCGGTGGCTGTGAACGAGTGTAGGAAAGCCCACGGTGCGCTGCGCTGGAAATAATCAGCCACAGTCCCTAAAGTTGCGCATTGTTTCTGCCGGATTACACCATGACAAACGACGACCGCATCAAACTGGAGGCCAGCTGGAAGCAGGCCCTGCGCGACGAATTCGAGAAGCCTTACATGGGCGAGCTGCGCGAATTTCTGCGTCAGGAGCATGCGGCGGGCAAGGAAATCTATCCGCCGGGACCGTTGATCTTCAATGCGCTGAACTCGACGCCGCTGGATAACGTGAAGGTGGTCATCCTCGGTCAGGACCCGTATCACGGCCCCAATCAGGCCCACGGCCTGTGCTTCTCGGTGCAGCCGGGCGTGCCGGCGCCGCCTTCGCTGGTCAACATCTACAAAGAGCTCAAGCGCGACTTGAACATCGACATCCCCAACCACGGCTATTTGCAGTCGTGGGCCGAGCAGGGCGTTTTGATGCTCAACACCACGCTCACCGTCGAACGCGCCAACGCCGCCTCCCATGCCGGCAAGGGCTGGCAGCACTTCACCGACAAGATCATCGAAACCGTCAGCGCCCATCAGCCGCACCTGGTGTTCCTGCTGTGGGGCGCACACGCGCAGAGCAAGAAAAAACTGATCGATGCATCCAAACACCTGATCCTGACCGCCGTGCACCCATCGCCACTGTCAGCGTACAAAGGGTTTCTGGGCTGCGGGCATTTTGGTCTGGCAAACAAGTTTCTGGAGCAGAACGGCCTGGCGCCGATCGAGTGGCGATTGCCAGCCAGCGTCTGACGCAAATGCTTCGTCCGCCGCGAATTTTCTAGGAGCGCGCCCAACATCTGCGCCGGCCGCAGATCCCGATGTAGGAGCGTGGCTTGTCCCGCGATCGGCCGGGAACCGGTCGTGGAATGGGTGCATGGGGTGGATCAGGGAAGAAATCGATGACTGGTGTGCTGCCGCTGCGCGCCAGATCGCGGGACAAGCCACGCTCCTACAATTTTTTGCCTGCGCAGGCCTTGCGATTCCAATACCGAAACAACGGCTCGGCCAGAAACAACACGAACAACAACCGCATCACCTGCATCGCCGTCACCAGCGGCACCGACAGTTGCAGCACCTCCGCCGTCAGGCTCATTTCGGCAATCCCGCCGGGCATCATCCCCAGCGTCAACGAGCGCAAGTCCAGATGGGTCAACGCGCTCAGCCCCAGTGCGCACAACGCCGCGATGCTCATCGTCAGCGCCGTCCCCAGCAACGTGCGACCAATGAACGACGGCGCGCGACGAAAGAACGCGCGGTTGAAGTGGCAGCCCAGGCCGCTGCCGATCAGCCATTGCCCCAGCTGACTGCCGCCCTGAGGCAGGCCAATGTGCAAATCGAAACTGACGCTGATCACCGCACTGATCAGTAAAGGCCCGAACAGCCACGGATTGGGCTGTTTCAACCGCTGCCAGCCCCAGGCCACCAGCGCGCCCAGCGGAAACAGCAGCATCAGCCACCGCCAGTCCACCACCGTCGCGTGGGACGGCGCGCCGCCGTCGCCCATCAGATATTTGAAGATCGCCGGCACGCACAGCACCACCGCCAGCACCCGCAGACTCTGCCCGGCGGCGACGTTGCTGAGAATCGCGCCGTTGCGTGCGCCAAGGTTGACCATTTCGCCCGAGCCGCCGGGCATGCTGGAAAAGAACGCCGTCGCGCGGTCCTCGCCGGTGCGCAGCATCAGCCACACGCCCACCACGCTGGAGACGCTGGTGACCAGCGCACCGATAAAAATCAGGCCGAAATGGGAAAGGACTTGTTCGATGACCACGGGGGTGAAGTGCAGGCCGATGCCGATCCCGACCACCCATTGGCCGCATTTGCGGCCGCCGGGGATTTCAGCCAGCTGCCAGGGCGTGAGGCAGCGGACCAGAATGATCGCCAGTAACGAGCCGACCATCCAGGGCAGTGGCCAGCCGACCTGACTGGCGAGAAATCCCCCCAGCAGGCCGACCAGCGGTGTGCCCCACCACGTGCTGAATGGCCGGTCAGACATCGGCCAGCGCGCGACGCTGCCTGGAGCGCTTGCGCCAGATGCGGATCAGCGGGAACACCAGCATGAACGCCGTCACTACCCACATGCCCAGGGTGATCGGGCTCGACCACAGAATCTCCAGGCCGCCGTTGGAAATCGACAGCGCGCGACGCAGGTTCTGCTCCATCAGCCCGCCGAGGATGAACCCCAGCAGAATCGGCGACAGCGGGAAATCCAGCTTGCGCAGGATGTAGCCGAAGATGCCGATGCCGACCATCAGGAACAAGTCGAAGGTGGTGGCATGCACCGCGTAGACGCCGATCCCGGTGATGATCGCGATCACTGGCACCAGTGCCCAGTTCGGCACCGACAGGATGCGGGTGAAGATGCGGATCATCGGGATGTTGAGGATCACCAGCATGATGTTGGCGACGAACAACGACGCGATCAGGCCCCAGACGATGTCCGGTTGCTGTTGAAACAGCAGTGGCCCCGGTGTGATGTTGTACAGCGACAGGGCGCCGATCATCACTGCCGTGGTGCCCGAACCCGGAACGCCCAGCGTCAGCATCGGCACCAGCGCGCCGCAGGCCGTTGCGCCAATGGCGGTTTCCGGCGCCGCCAGACCGCGCATGTCGCCCTGTCCGAATTTACCGCTCGCGCCGGCGATACGTTTCTCGGACATGTAGGTCACGGCGCTGGCCAGCGTTGCCCCGGCACCCGGCAGCACGCCCATGATGAAGCCCATCAGACCGCAACGGATGTTCACCCAGAACACCGAACTGGCTTCCTTGAAGTTGAACATCATGCGCCCGGTGGCTTTCACCGCTTCCTGGCCGCGATGGGTTTTCTCCAGCAACAACAGGATTTCGCTGATCGAGAACAGGCCCAGCACCAGCACGACGAATTGAATGCCGTCCGCCAGATGGATGTTGTCACCGGTGAAGCGGTACACGCCGCTGTTGGCGTCGATACCGATGCTCGACAGAAACAGCCCGATCAACGCCGCGACAAAGGTTTTCAGCGGTCGATCGCCGGCCATGCCGCCCAGGCAGACGATGGCGAACACCATCAGCACGAAGTACTCCGCCGGCCCGAAGGCAATTGCCCATTTCGCCAGCAGCGGCGCGAACATGACCATGCCGCAGGTGGCGATGAACGCGCCGATGAACGAACTCCACGCCGACAGCGACAACGCCACGCCGGCCATGCCCTGACGTGCCATCGGGTAGCCGTCCAGCGCGGTCATCACGGTCGATGCTTCGCCCGGAATGTTCAGCAGAATGGAGCTGATGCGGCCGCCGTATTCGCAGCCCAGGTACACCGCTGCCAGCAGGATTAACGCTGATTCCGGCGGCAGGCCCAACGCAAATGCGATCGGGATCAACAGCGCCACGCCATTGATCGGACCCAGGCCGGGCAGCAGGCCGACGACGGTGCCGATCAGCGTGCCGGAAAGGGCGGTGATCAGGTTGTAAGGGGTCAGCGCGACGCCGAAGCCCTGGCCGAGATAGCCGAGAGTGTCCATATCAGTTCTCCAGAACGTCGAGCAGGCCGAGGGGCAGGGGCACATCCATCACTTTGTCGAACAGCACGTATAACGCGATGCTCATGAAGGTGATGATCACGACGCTTGGCAGCCAGCGGCCACCGTACAGGCGCGCCATGGGGATGCCGATCAGAATGCTGCTCAGCACGAAGCCCAGCGGCTCGAACAACCCGGCGAATACCAGCAACAGCAGGGTGCAGATGCCGATTTTGATCAGCGTCGGACGGTCCAGCGCCGGTTCTTCCTCGGAGTGCACGATCGGTGTCGGACGGATCGCCATGTACAGCAGCGATATGCCCATCAGCGCCAGCATCAGCAGCGGGAAGGCGCGGGGGCCAACGGGTTCGTAGGAAAACGGCGCCTGATAAGGCCATGCCATCATGGCGAGGCCGATACAGACCAGCAGCAGCACGACGGCGAAAATGCGTTGTATAACCATGGAAAACTCCCGGATCGCGCCACCGCGCAGGCGGCGCAATCCTCAGTCAATCGAGTACGCTTCGATGGGTTCAGTCACTGAATCAGGCCGAATTCCTTGGCCAGCGTTTTGTACTCGGCGACGCGGGTTTTCACGTACTTGTCCAGCTCTTCACCGGTCATGGCGAACGGGAACAGCTCACGCTGATCGCGCAGCTTGGCGAAGTCTTCCGAGGCCAGCAGCTTGTCGAACGCCGCTTTCCACCAGTTGTATTCCTCGTCCGACACCTTTGGCCCCAGATAGAAGCCGCGCACCACCGGCCAGACGATGTCGTAGCCCTGTTCCTTGGCGGTCGGAATGTTCTTCATTTCCGGCTCGTCCAGACGCTCTTCAGAGAACACTGCCAGCAGGCGCATGTCGCCGCTGAGGATGTGCGGCATGGAGTCGGAAATGTCGGTGGAGCCCACTTGGATGTGGCCGCCGAGCAGGGCAGTGGCGATTTCACCGCCGCCTTCGAGGGCGACATAACGCAGCTCCCGCGGGTTGATGCCGGCCGCCTTGGCGATGAGTGCGGTCTGCATCCAGTCCTGGCTGCCCACGGTGCCGCCTGAGCCGATGACGACTTTGCCCGGGTCGGCTTTCAGCGCTTTAACCAGATCGTCGAGGTTCTTGTAAGGCGAATCAGCCTTGACTGCGATCGCGCCGTAGCTGGTGCCGACGGCGGCCAGCCAGCGCACGGCGTTTTCATCGTAACGGCCGAATTTGCCCTGCGCCAGGTTCAGCAGCGAGCCGCTGGACCAGGCCACCAGCGTGCCGGCGTCGGCAGGGCGCTGGGCGACCACCGCGTTGTACGCCACGGCGCCGACGCCGCCCGGCATGTAGGTGACGCGCATCGGTTTGGAGAGGATTTTCTCGTTGATCAGCGCGCTCTGCGCCAGTTTGCACGTCAGGTCGAAGCCACCGCCGGGGGAAGCCGGCGCGATGCATTCAGGACGATTGGGCTCGGCGGCCCACAATTGGGTGGCCATCAGCATGCAGCTGGCGGCAACGCTGATTTGGCGCAACGATAGGTTCATGGTTCGTCTCCAGAGGAGTCGTTGTTTTAATGGGGGCAGGCGGTCGTACGTTTGTCAGGCAGTCGTCCCACAGCCTTGAGAAGGAGTGGGCCGACGCAATGCGGACGTGACGAAACACCGCGCAACAGGGCTGCGAGGTGAACAGTAAACACAATGGGATTCTGACGGCACGAGGGCCGATGATGGCAGTGAGGGCATCACTGATGACTCCGATATTGTTTTTATTGTTGAAAACGCATCAAGGCGTTTTTCGTCACGGCCCTGGCATCAGCAGCGTCGCGCGGGACGCAATCGTGACAAGTCGTAACGGGATCCTAATCAGCGAAGCTTTCGTGAACCTTTCAACTACCTTTCAGGAAGCTTTCAACTGATCCGCTTCAAGCGCAGGAGGTGGCTGTTCCCGCGCGTCGGACCTTCACAGACGACGGCGCCCCTGTAAACTCGGCCCATAAAATGCCCACTCTGGAGAAGTCGATGCGTGTCCTGCTCGTCGAAGATCATCTGCAACTGGCTGAAAGTGTCGCGCTGGCCCTCAAGAGCAGCGGCATGACCGTTGACGTTCTGCACGACGGCGTCGCAGCTGATCTGGCCCTGAGCAGCGAAGAATATGCCGCGGTGGTGCTCGACGTCGGCCTGCCGCGCATGGACGGCTTCGAAGTGCTGGCGCGTCTGCGGGCGCGGGGCAAGAACACGCCCGTGCTGATGCTGACGGCCCGCAGCGACGTCAAGGACAGGGTCCACGGCCTCAACCTCGGCGCCGACGACTACCTGGCCAAACCCTTCGAGCTGTCCGAGCTGGAAGCGCGGGTCAAGGCGTTGTTGCGCCGTAGCGTACTGGGTGGCGAACGCCAGCAACGCTGCGGGGAGCTGGTCTACGACCTCGACACCCGCCGCTTCACCTTGGGCGAAGAACTCCTCACGCTGACCTCCCGCGAGCAATCGGTGCTCGAATCGCTCATCGCCCGGCCCGGTCGGGTGATGAGCAAGGAGCAACTGGCGGCCCAGGTATTCGGCCTGGACGAAGAGGCCAGCGCCGACGCCATCGAAATCTACGTGCACCGTCTGCGCAAGAAGCTCGACGGGCACCCGATTGCGATCGTCACGTTTCGGGGTCTGGGTTATCTGCTGGAAAGCCGGGATGCTTAATCCGTTCCCTTCAGCGGAAAACAGCCTGCGCTGGCGCTTGCTGTGGAACCTCGGTCTGCTGCTGGTGATGCTGATGATCGCCAGCGGCATGAGCGCCTACTGGAACGGACGCGAAGCGGCAGACACTGCTTACGATCGCACCTTGCTGGCTTCGGCGCGGACCATCGCTGCCGGGTTGTCGGAACGCGACGGCACCCTCAGCGCCGACGTACCGTATGTGGCCCTGGACACCTTCGCCTACGACAGCGCGGGGCGCATCTACTACCAGGTCAACGACATCAATCAGAAGCTCATTTCGGGCTACGAAAATATTCCCGCGCCGCCCCAAGGCACGCCGCGCACCGACGCCTATCCGGCGCTCGCCAAGTTCTACAGCGCGCGTTATCAGGGGCAGGATGTGCGAGTGGTGAGCCTGCTCAAGGCCGTGAGCGAGCCGAACATGAACGGCATGGCCGAGATTCGCGTGGCGGAAACCGAAGAGGCGCGGGTCGACATGGCCCAGGCCCTGATGGCCGATACCCTGCTGCGTCTGGGCATGCTCGGCAGCGGCGCTCTGCTGCTGGTCTGGTTCACGGTCAGCGCCGCGTTGCGACCCCTGGACCGCTTGCGCACGGCGGTGGAAGAACGCCAGCCTGACGATTTGCGCTCGTTGCCGCTGGTCGAAGTGCAGCACGAGCTGCGTCCGCTGGTCAGCTCCCTCAATCATTTTACCGAACGGCTGCGCATGCAGTTCGAGCGTCAGGCGCAATTCATCGCCGACGCCGCCCATGAATTACGCACGCCGCTGGCTGCATTAAAGGCGCGGCTGGAGCTGGGGCTGCGTGATCAGGAGCCTGCGGCGTGGCGTAACACGCTGGAGAGCGCCGCCTCCGGCACCGACAAACTGACCCACCTGGCCAACCAGTTGCTGTCGCTGGCACGCATCGAAAATGGCGCGCGGGCCATTGCGGAGGGCGGCGCACAATTGCTCGACCTCAGTCAGCTGGCCCGGGAGCTGGGCATGGCCATGGCGCCGCTGGCCCATGCACGGGGTGTGGCATTGGCGCTGGAAGCCGACGAGCCGGTGTGGATGCGCGGCGAACCCACGTTGCTCAACGAACTGCTGAGCAACCTGGTGGATAACGCCCTGGCTCATACCCCGGCGGGCGGCAACGTGATTTTGCGTGTTCATGCGCCGTGTGTGCTTGAAGTCGAGGACGACGGCCCCGGCATCCCCGCCCACGAGCGCGAGCGAGTGTTCGAGCGCTTCTACCGGCGTAATCAGCAGAGCAAGGGCTCCGGTCTGGGATTGGCGATCGTGGGGGAGATCTGCAGGGCACACCTGGCGCGTATCACCTTGCATGACGGCGCACAGCGGGGCTTGAAAGTGAGGGTGAGCTTTATGGTGCCGGAGTCGGGGCTGGTGGGGCTGGTTTGACCGGTTAGGTCAACAGGATCAGTACAACAGCGTCATTGCCTGGTTCATCTCGTTGATCAGCCCGCCATCGGCCATGTTCAGGCCCAACCGCGCCACGGCGGGAACGGCCTGAAACTGCAGATTCGAGTACGGCGTGCCGTTCATTTCGTGAATGTGAATCGTCGCGACCTGGACCAGATCCACGTAGTCAGCCTGACCCGAGACACGGCTGAAATTCTGGAATTCCCGGGGCACGATCGCCAGGCCGTCCGGGAAATCCCATGAGCGCAGCAGCCGCTCGCCAATGATCGGATGGATGCGTTCGATGACGTGATTGAGGCTGATCGGGTCGGCGAGCAACTCGTAGTTGTCCTCGGCGTACGTCAGGATCGGCAACACACCAATAAGGTGGATGAGCCCGGCCAGCGTGGCCTTGTCAGCCTTGAGGCGCGCACTGCGGTAACTGAGGACATTACACACCCCGGCCACCTGCATGCTGAGTTTCCAGATGTCGCGCATCTTGGTTTCGATGACGTCGGATTTGGCGTGAAACATCTGCTCCACCACCAGCCCGATGGCCAGGTTACAGCTGTAGTTAACGCCCAGCCGTCGGACCGCCGTCAGCACGTCGCTGACTTCGAAATTGGGCCGCAGCAGGGGGCTGTTGACGACTTTGATCAGCCGTGCGGAAAGCGCGGTGTCGCTGCCGATGACCTTGCTCAGTGCAGCAATGGAGATTTCCGAGTCTTCCGCCGCGAGGCGGATTTTCAGTGCAACTTCGGGGAGAGTTGGCAGAAACAGAGCATCCTTGTCGATCGCCTTGATCAGATCCCTCTGCACTTCGTCAGCCATGCTACTCATATTGGATCTCTGGACATTGCATTCCGGCCAACGGCCGTCCACACGAGGGGACGGCGCTGGCAACTACGCCGACGTCTTGCACATGCCTCAACCGGGTTCAACGCTGTGTTTCGAGCTTCGCGTCGAGGGTGTATGGCAATTCGCTCATTTGCAGGGCCTCGCCATCTGCCGCACCCAGATGGATCCGGCCATCTTCCGCCGCATCCGCCTGCAAGACCGCCAGCACCTCGATCCCGACATCAGACCGGGCCGCGATCACAACGTTGCCTACTGCGCTTGAGTGAACCGGCGAAAACAGTGCAGCGCCCGGTTCAGGCAGTTCTGTGCTGCCCATGGTCAGGCGGTACAGCCGGCGTTTCAGCTTGCCGAGGTACTGCATGCGCGCCACGATTTCCTGGCCGGTGTAGCAACCTTTCTTGAAACTCACACCGCCCACGGCTTGCAGGTTGATCATCTGCGGAATGAATTCTTCGCGAGTCTGCCCGACCACCTGGCCGATGCCGGCGCGAATCTGCCCCAGCAACCAGTCGTTGAGCGGCGCTTGCGGCACGTGGGAGATCAGCCGGCTGCGCACGTCCTCGGCCTGCTCGGCACGTACCCACAATTCGGCACGGGCAGGGGAGACGCGAATGGCGATGAGGTCATTGGCGCGGACCACCGAGTCGGTCTCCTGCGCAAGGTCGAGGCCAAGGCTGACCAGTGCCCCGTCGCCATCCTGCAAGCCGAATCGCACCCAGGACACGCTTTCGTCGGTCAGTTTGGATTTGGAGAAAACCGCGTATTTCTTCAGGTCCAGCAATTGCGCTTCGATCAGCTCGCTGGACATCGCCAGCAGCACGCCATCACCTTCGAGCAGGATGCGGAAGCTCGACTGCATGCGGCCTTTTTGCGTGCAGCGCGCACCGAGGGTGGCTTTGCCTTCGCTTAGGTAGTCGATGTTGCAAGTCAGTTGGCCTTGCAGGAATTTGCCGGCATCCACGCCGCGAACGGCGAGCACACCTTCATGGGACAGGGGGCAGAAAAATGCTGGAACGGCCATGAGTCATCGCAGGGTAGAAGTCTGGGGCACCATCATAGTGCCGCGTGTCGTTAATGGGTATACGCAAAAAGCTGCGACTAACTGCAAGTACGCCCCGGGACGATGCGCCTGTATACTCGCCGGCAAATTCGAGGAGCCCTCCATGGTCGAAGATGTTGAACTCAATCGCCTCTTTTGGCACAGCCGTCGCGGCATGCTCGAGCTGGACGTATTGCTGGTGCCGTTCGTCAAAGAAGTCTACCCGACGCTCAATCAGGTCGATCGCGACCTCTACGTGCGCCTGCTGACCTGTGAAGATCAGGACATGTTCGGCTGGTTCATGCAGCGCGCGGAATCCGAAGATCCGGAGCTGCAACGCATGGTTCGGATGATCCTGGACCGTGTCCAGCCGAAGTGATCGCTTCGAATGCCGTTGGCAGCCTTCCCGGGCGCTGCTGACGGCGTACCTCGTCACGCAAATCCTTGCGCTGGCGTCGACCGTTTTCCTTTCAATTCCCTTGTGGGCAAAAGCCATCGGCGTCTTGCTGTGCGCCTTGCACGCAGCACGCAGTCTCCGGACGTTCATTCTGCTGGACCGGCCTCAGTCATCTACGGGGGTGCGCCGTGACGGCAGCGGCTGGGCGTTGTGGAGCGAGGAGGGCGGCTGGCAACCGGTGCAGCTGCGCCCCGACAGCCTGGCGCTGCCGCACCTGGTTGTGCTGCGTTTCAGGCGGATGACGGGCCATTGGCTGAGCCGCATGTGGGTGCGAAGCCTGTGCATCCCGGCAGACGCCATGGCCCCGGACAGTCACCGACGCCTGCGTTTGCGCCTGAAGTTCAGCCGGCGAAGGTGGGCGGCACCAGAATAGTGTCCAGCGCTTCGGGCAGCATGTCGGGGTAATCCAGCGTGTAGTGCAGACCGCGGCTTTCTTTGCGCGCCATCGCTGAAGCAATCATCAGCTCTGCCACTTGGGCCAGGTTGCGCAGCTCGATCAGATCGCGACTGACCTTGTAGTTGCTGTAGAACTCGTCGATCTCGTCCAGCAACAGCCGCACCCGATGCTGAGCGCGCTGCAGACGCTTGTTGGTGCGCACGATGCCCACGTAGTCCCACATGAACCGACGCAGCTCATCCCAGTTGTGGGCGATGATCACGTCTTCGTCGGAATCGGTCACCTGGCTCGAATCCCATGCCGGCAGGTTTTGCGGCTGGGGGACGTGCTCAAGCTGAGTCACGATGTCTGCCGCAGCCGAGCGGGCGTACACGAAGCACTCCAGCAGCGAGTTGCTGGCCATGCGGTTGGCGCCGTGCAGGCCGGTGAAGCTGGTCTCGCCGATCGCATACAGTCCAGGCACATCGGTGCGGCCCTGTTGGTCAACCATAACGCCGCCACAGGTGTAGTGCGCCGCCGGCACCACCGGAATCGGTTGACGGGTGATGTCGATACCGAACGTGAGGCAACGCTCGTACACGGTCGGGAAGTGGCTCTTGATGAAGTCTTCGGACTGGTGACTGATGTCCAGAAACACGCAGTCGGCGCCCAGGCGTTTCATCTCGTGGTCAATCGCCCGGGCAACGATGTCGCGGGGAGCCAATTCGGCCCTTGGGTCAAAACGCTGCATGAAGCGTTCGCCATCGGGCAGCTTCAGGTAAGCGCCTTCGCCGCGCAGGGCTTCGGTAATCAGAAAGCTCTTGGCCAAGGGGTGGTACAGGCAGGTGGGGTGGAACTGGTTGAACTCCAGATTGCCCACGCGGCAGCCTGCGCGCCAGGCCATCGCGATGCCGTCGCCGCAAGCGCCGTCTGGGTTGCTGGTGTAGAGGTAGACTTTCGCCGCGCCGCCGGACGCCAGAATGGTGAAACGCGCGCTGTGGGTGTCGACCTCTCCCGTCGAACGATCCAGCACGTAGGCGCCCAGGCAACGCTGCCCTTGCAGGCCCAGCCGGGACTCGGTGATGAGATCGACTGCCACGCGCTGTTCCAGCAATTCGATATTGGGGCGTGCGCTGGCCTGCGCCAGCAATGTGCGGAAGATCGCCGCGCCGGTAGCGTCGGCGGCATGAATAATCCGGCGATGGCTGTGACCCCCTTCGCGGGTGAGGTGAAACTCGAAGCCGCCGTCGACGACGGTCGAGGGGTCATCGCGGGTAAAGGGCACGCCAAGGTCGATCAGCCATTGAATGGCCTCGCGGCTGTGCTCGACGGTAAACCGAACTGCGTCCTCATGGCACAGGCCGCCGCCGGCGTTGAGGGTGTCTTCCACGTGTGACTGTATGGTGTCGGCGTCATCCAGCACTGCCGCAACGCCGCCCTGAGCCCAGAACGTCGAGCCGTTCGCCAGATCGCCTTTGCTGAGGACCGCCACGCGCAAATGCTCGGGCAATGTCAGTGCAAGACTCAAACCGGCTGCGCCGGAGCCTATTACCAATACGTCGTGCTGGAAATGCTGACTCATCTCAGGTACCGGCGTCTAAATGGCCACTAGTATAAGCAAGTGTGGAACGGCACAATGTCCGCGCTTTATGGCAACGGTGAATCACGGTGGGAGCGGAGTGTGCGCCACCTCGCAATCTCCCGCACCCCGTTTGATGGATGCGATCTTTCCCACAGCTTCATATGGATTGAGTCCTACAACTGACGGGGGATGTGTCTTACGGCCAATAATGAACGATGGGAACTTTTCACGAACCCGCACGTTCAATAGTGGGTTGCCCATAAAGGAACAGCGTCGACGTTACGCAGTGGCAGTTTCCAGCCAGTACGAACGTTTTTGACGACAAGATTATTTACGCAGCCGACCTGGTTCGAGCGGCGTTTTCTGTGCGGGCAGCAGACGCCCGCCGGAAACTTGCTTGAAGGGGGGAGAACTTTTGCTTAAAGCCCGAGTCTATGTTTGCAAGCCTGCGAAAGAGCCGATGCGATGCTCCTTTAAGCTTTATGAGGAGTGTTCATGCTAACCCAGGAAGAAGATCAGCAGCTGGTTGAACGCGTACAGCGCGGCGACAAGCGAGCGTTTGATCTGCTAGTGGTGAAATATCAGCACAAGATTCTTGGGTTGATCGTGAGATTTGTTCACGACACCCACGAAGCCCAGGATGTTGCGCAAGAGGCTTTTATCAAAGCCTATCGCGCACTTGGTAACTTCCGCGGTGACAGTGCGTTTTATACGTGGCTGTACCGTATCGCCATTAACACGGCGAAGAACTATCTGGTGTCGCGAGGTCGGCGTCCGCCGGATAGCGATGTCAGATCGGAAGACGCGGAGTTCTACGATGGCGATCACGGCCTCAAGGACATCGAGTCGCCAGAACGGGCATTGCTGCGGGATGAGATCGAAGGCACCGTCCATCGAACTATCCAGCTACTGCCAGAAGATTTGCGTACAGCTTTAACGTTGCGTGAGTTCGACGGTCTGAGTTACGAAGACATTGCCAGTGTCATGCAATGTCCGGTTGGTACCGTGCGCTCTCGCATTTTTCGCGCTCGGGAAGCCATCGACAAAGCCTTGCAACCTCTGTTGCAGGAAACCTGAGACAGCGGCGATAGCCACAAGAGAGGAACCGCCATGAGTCGTGAAGCCCTGCAGGAATCGCTGTCCGCGGTGATGGATAACGAAGCGGACGAATTGGAACTGCGTCGGGTGCTTAGCGCCATTGAAGATGCAGACACACGAGCCACCTGGTCCCGTTATCAGATTGCCCGTGCAGCAATGCATAAAGAACTGTTGCTGCCTCATCTGGATATTTCGGCTGCCGTTGCTGCCGGAATCGCTGATGAAGTCAGCCCGTTGAAGGCCGGTCGCGGCCCTTGGCGTACGCTGGGTCGCCTGGCGGTAGCCGCCTCGGTGACTGTTGCCGTTCTGGCTGGTGTCCGCTTGTACAACCAGGACGAAATTGCCGGGGCGCAACTGGCTCAGCAATCTCAGCCGGCCAACGTCGCAATGCCGCAGGCCAAAGGCCCGGCGGTGCTCGCAGGCTACACCGAGGGCGAGCAGTCCCCGGGTCCGATGGCCAGCGGTGTGCTGCAGAACCAGGCCGGTTGGCATGACCAACGTCTGCCAGGTTACCTGCGTCAGCATGCTCAGCAAGCTGCCATGAAAGGCGCTGAAGGCGCTCTGCCATACGCTCGTGCCGCAAGCCTGGAAAACCGTTAAGGAGGATCATGCGCGCCATCCCTCTACTGCCGCTTCTGCTGGGTGGATGGCTGGTCCTTCCAGCTCATGCCGATGACGCGCAAGACCAGCTGAAACGTCTTGCGCAGGCCGAGCAACGGCAAAGCTACACCGGCACATTCGTTTACGAGCGTAACGGAAGCTTCTCTACTCACCGAATCTGGCAGCGCGTCGCCGACGGCAAGGTTCGCGAGCATCTACTTCAACTGGATGGCTCTCCTCAGGAAGTACTGCGCGTCGACGGGGTTACCCAGTGCGTGAGCGGTACCCTCGAAGAGGGTGTGTCCAGCGTTCCCGATTCTCCGGCCCGAGCTTTTGATGCTGCCAGGTTGTCATCCTGGTATGACATCAAGTCAGCAGGCACCTCACGTGTTGCCGGACGTGTGGCCAATGTGGTGACGCTTACCCCCCGTGATCAGCACCGCTACGGCATCGAACTGCACCTCGACAGTGAAACCGGTCTGCCATTGAAGTCGTTGTTGCTCAGTGACAAGGGCCAATTGCTCGAGCGCTTCCAGTTCACCGACCTCTACACCTCGCAGTCGCTGACTGATCAGATGCTGTCGCCAAGTGCTGACTGCAAGCCGGTTGAAGTGGCCAGGTCCAAAGCAGATGCGCCAAAGCAGAATGTTGCATGGCGCTCGGACTGGTTGCCTCCCGGTTTTGACCTGAGCAGCGCTGCCGCACGCAAGGATCCGGACTCGAAAAGTCTGGTGACGAGCCTGATGTATGACGATGGCCTCGCCCGTTTTTCGGTGTTCGTCGAGCCCGTCACTGGCGCCGCGGTCACGGACATCCGAACTCAGTTAGGGCCAACTGTTGCCGTCTCCCGTCGCGTAACCACACCCAAGGGTGATGCGATGGTGACCGTGGTGGGCGAGATCCCCATTGGGACCGCCGAGCGCATTGCGTTGTCGATGCGCGACGATGCTGCGACCACGAGCAAGAACTGATTCTGCACGCCGGTGATGGCCACTATGAAAAAGGTTTCATTCGGTCGTTTCACGCTCACAAGCCTTTAAATATGGGCTTCACTGGTACTGCTGAAATGTTTAGTGCGCTTTGTCGGTTGCAATCGGGTGTATTTTTTTCTATAGGTCACAGCTTCGCAGCTGTGGCCTTTGTTGTTTCAGGGTCCAGGAAACTGGAGCAGACACAGGTGTCACGGGAAGCCGCGACACACAGATGCTTCGCGAGCCTGCGGGCTCGTACCGCTTAACCATGCTCGTTGTAAACGGGAGCCATATGTCGATACCACGCTTGAAACCTTACCTGGCCTGGATGGCCGCTGTGCTGATGCTTGGACAGGTCTTCACTGCTCAGGCCGAAGCCCTGCCGGACTTCACCTCTCTGGTGGAGCAGGCTTCCCCTGCAGTCGTCAACATCAGTACGCGTCAAAAACTGCCGGACCGCGCGGTTGCCCAAGGTCAGATGCCTGATCTGGAAGGCCTGCCACCGATGCTTCGTGAATTCCTTGAGCGCAGCACGCCGCCAGGCTCCCGTGCGCCAGGGGGCGGCAAGGGCGATCGCCAGCGTGAGGCTCAGTCACTCGGCTCGGGCTTCATCATCTCCGCCGACGGGTTCATCCTGACCAACAATCACGTGATCGATGGTGCCGATGAGATTCTCGTGCGTCTTTCAGATCGCAGCGAAATGAAGGCCAAGCTGATCGGCACCGATCCTCGTACCGACGTCGCGGTGCTGAAGATCGACGGCAAGGACCTTCCCACCGTCAAGCTGGGTAATTCCGACAAGCTGAAAGTCGGGGAATGGGTGCTGGCGATCGGCTCGCCGTTCGGCTTCGATCACTCGGTGACCAAAGGCATCGTCAGCGCCAAGGGCCGCAGTCTGCCGAATGATACCTACGTGCCGTTCATCCAGACCGACGTGGCGATCAACCCGGGTAACTCGGGCGGTCCGCTGTTCAACATGGCGGGCGAAGTGGTGGGTATCAACTCGCAGATCTTCACCCGCTCCGGTGGCTTCATGGGACTGTCGTTCGCCATCCCGATCGACGTGGCGATGGACGTTGCCAACCAGCTCAAGGCCAGCGGCAAGGTCAATCGTGGTTGGCTGGGTGTCGTGATTCAGGAAGTGAACAAAGACCTGGCCGAGTCCTTCGGTCTGGACAAGCCGGCCGGTGCGCTGGTGGCTCAAGTGCTTGAAGACGGACCGGCCGCCAAAGGTGGTTTGCAGGTCGGCGACGTGATCCTGAGCGCCAATGGCACGCCTATCGTCATGTCCGCAGACTTGCCGCACCTGATTGGCAACCTGAAAGACGGCAGCAAGGCCGAGCTGGAAGTGATTCGCGACGGCAAGCGTCAGAAGCTCACGGTGACTGTGGGTGCACTGCCGGCCGAAGGCGAAGAGATGGGCGCGGCTGACACCGGTGTTGAGCGCAGCAGCAACCGCCTGGGCGTTTCCGTGGTCGATCTGACCGCTGAACAGATGAAGTCGCTGGACCTGAAGGGCGGCGTCGTCATCAAGGAAGTCCAGGACGGTCCTGCGTCGCTGATCGGTCTGCAGTCGGGTGATGTCATCACTCACCTGAACAACCAGGCGATCACTTCGTCCAAGCAGTTCACTGAAGTGGCCAAGGGCTTGCCGAAGAATCGCTCTGTCTCCATGCGCGTGCTGCGTCAGGGTCGTGCGACATTCATCACGTTCAAACTGGCGGAATAGCCCGTCGGGAACAGCAAAAAGGAGCGGTCAGACCGCTCCTTTTTTTGTGTCCCCAGGGTGCATGGCGAGCAGGCGCTGCGCGTGAACGTGACGCCTGATCGTTCCTTCAGGTACAATTCCCGGCTATTTTTGGCGGGCAGTCTGCCTGCGACCTTTTTCGAGTGTTGATCCGTGAGTGATTTGAGTCATATCCGCAATTTCTCCATCATCGCCCACATTGACCATGGCAAGTCGACGCTGGCTGACCGATTTATCCAGATGTGCGGCGGCCTGACCGAGCGCGAGATGGAAGCTCAGGTCCTCGATTCCATGGACTTGGAGCGTGAGCGCGGGATTACGATCAAAGCCCACAGCGTCACGCTTTATTACAAAGCGAAGGACGGGATCACCTACCAGCTCAACTTCATTGATACCCCGGGGCACGTTGACTTCACCTACGAAGTCAGCCGCTCGCTGGCGGCATGTGAGGGCGCGTTGCTGGTGGTCGATGCCGGTCAGGGCGTAGAAGCCCAATCCGTCGCCAACTGCTACACCGCTATCGAACAGGGCCTGGAAGTCATGCCGGTCCTGAACAAAATTGACCTGCCTCAGGCCGATCCGGACCGGGTCAAGGAAGAAATCGAAAAGATCATCGGCATTGATGCCACCGACGCCGTGGTCTGTAGCGCCAAGACCGGCCTGGGCGTCGACGAAGTGCTGGAGCGTCTGGTTCACACCATCCCGGCACCGACCGGCAACATCGAAGATCCCCTGCAAGCGCTGATCATCGATTCGTGGTTCGACAACTACCTGGGCGTTGTTTCCCTGGTGCGTGTGCGTCACGGCCGCGTCAAGAAGGGCGACAAGATTCTGGTCAAGTCGACCGGCAAGATGCACCTCGTCGATAGCGTGGGCGTGTTCAACCCCAAGCACAGCGCCACCGCTGATCTGAAAGCGGGCGAAGTGGGCTTCATCATCGCCGGCATCAAGGACATTCACGGCGCGCCAGTGGGTGACACCCTGACCCTGAGCACCACCCCGGACGTTCCGGTGCTGCCCGGTTTCAAGCGCATCCAGCCGCAGGTCTACGCCGGTCTGTTCCCGGTCAGCTCCGATGACTTCGAAGACTTCCGCGACGCGCTGCAAAAGCTGACGCTGAATGACTCTTCCCTGCAGTATCTGCCGGAAAGCTCGGACGCGCTGGGCTTCGGCTTCCGCTGCGGCTTCCTCGGCATGCTGCACATGGAGATCATCCAGGAGCGCCTTGAGCGCGAGTACGACCTGGACCTGATCACCACCGCACCGACGGTCATCTTCGAGCTTCTGCTGAAGACCGGTGAAACCATTTACGTCGACAACCCGTCGAAATTGCCAGACCTGTCCACCATCGAGGACATGCGCGAGCCGATCGTGCGGGCGAACATTCTTGTGCCTCAAGAGCACCTGGGCAACGTCATTACGCTGTGTATCGAGAAGCGTGGCATTCAGCACGACATGCTGTTCCTCGGCACGCAGGTCCAAGTGACCTACGATTTGCCAATGAACGAGGTGGTGCTGGATTTCTTCGACCGACTGAAGTCGACCAGCCGCGGTTATGCGTCGCTGGACTACCATTTCGATCGTTATCAGTCGGCCAATCTGGTTCGCCTGGACGTGATGATCAACGGCGACAAGGTCGACGCTCTGGCGCTGATCGTGCACCGTGACAACGCCGCCTATAAAGGCCGCGCGTTGACTGAAAAGATGAAAGAACTGATTCCTCGTCAGATGTTCGACGTGGCAATCCAGGCCGCCATTGGCGGTCAGATTATCGCGCGTACAACCGTCAAGGCGCTCAGAAAGAACGTACTGGCCAAATGTTACGGTGGTGACGTCAGCCGTAAGCGCAAGCTGCTCGAGAAGCAGAAGGCCGGTAAAAAACGCATGAAGCAGGTCGGCAACGTGGAAATTCCACAAGAAGCCTTCCTTGCAGTGCTCAGGTTGGAATAGTCAGGCCCTATGTCACTAAATTTCCCGCTGTTGCTGGTCGTCGCCGTGTTTGTCTGCGGTTTGCTGGCCCTGTTCGATCTGGTCATATTGGCGCCGCGTCGCCGTAACGCGATAGCGAACTATCAGGGCAGCGTGAGCCAGCCTGATGTCGCGGTCGTGGAGCGGTTGAACAAGGAGCCGTTTCTGGTCGAATACGGCAAATCGTTCTTTCCGGTGTTGTTCATCGTTCTGGTCCTGCGCTCGTTTCTGGTTGAGCCGTTCCAGATCCCGTCGGGCTCGATGAAGCCGACGCTGGACGTGGGCGATTTCATCCTGGTCAACAAGTTCTCGTACGGCATTCGCCTGCCGGTGATCGACCTCAAGGTCATCCCGGTTGGAGACCCGCAGCGTGGCGACGTGATGGTGTTCCGCTACCCAAGCGATCCCAACGTCAATTACATCAAGCGGGTCATCGGCTTGCCAGGTGATGTGATTCGCTACACCAACGACAAGCAGTTGTTCATCAACGGTCAGTTGGTGGCCAAGCAGTTGATCGGTTCGGAGCCGGGCACGCTGGGCAGCGCAGAGCTTTACAACGAGAAGCTGGGCGAAGTGGAACACCAGATCCGTCAGGAAATGAGCCGCTACCGCGCGCCGCCTGATCATGAATGGACCGTTCCGGCCGCGCACTACTTCATGATGGGCGACAACCGCGACAATTCGAATGACAGCCGTTACTGGGATGATCCCAACATTCCCAAGGACGAGCTGGGCATGGTCCCCGACAAGAATATCGTCGGCAAGGCCTTCGCGGTCTGGATGAGCTGGCCTGAACCCAAGCTCAGCCACTTTCCGAACTTCTCGCGAGTCGGTCTGATCAAGTAACCGATGCGGCGCTGCCATTGGCAGCGCCGTATGTCATTCAGGGCCATGTTGCGTGGCCGATCTCGCAGGTGACAGGGAAGGGCTACTCTTGAAAACAATCATGACGTCTGCCGGTCCGCAAAAAGGCCTCTCTTTCATCGGCTGGCTGGTGTTGCTGGCGATTCTGGCCTTCGCCGGAAGCACCGCCGCCAAGATCGTGCCGCATTACATGGACTACCTGTCTATGAAGAAAATCATCGAAAGTGCCGGCACTGATCGCACGGCAGACATCACCAACGCCGGTGACCTTTACGGCTATGTGGCCAAAGGTATGCAGGTTAATAACATTCGGGATTTGGATTTGAACAAGGCGTTAACTGTGACGACGGAGAACAACAGGTTCCTCGCTCATTTGAACTACGAAAAACGTGAGTCACTGATCCAGAACATCGATCTGGTGGTCAAGTTCGACCACGAATTCAGCGTGGGTAAACCGTGAGCGTTTCATTGAGTCGCCTGGAGCGTCAGCTCGGCTATACCTTCAAGGATCAGGAGCTGATGATCCTGGCGCTGACCCACCGCAGCTTTGCCGGACGCAACAACGAGCGTCTGGAATTCCTCGGTGATGCCATTCTCAACTTCGTCGCCGGCGAAGCGCTGTTCGAGCGTTTCCCCCAGGCGCGTGAAGGTCAGTTGTCCCGTCTGCGCGCCCGTCTGGTGAAAGGCGAGACCCTTGCGCTTCTGGCTCGCGGTTTCGATCTGGGCGAATACCTGCGCCTGGGCTCGGGTGAGTTGAAGAGCGGCGGCTTTCGCCGTGAGTCGATTCTGGCTGACGCACTGGAAGCCCTGATCGGTGCGATCTACCTCGACGCCGGGATGGACATGGCAAGGGAGCGCGTGCTCGCCTGGCTGGCCAGCGAGTTCGAAACCCTGACCCTGGTCGACACCAACAAAGACCCGAAAACACGGCTGCAGGAATTCCTTCAGTCACGCGCCTGCGATCTGCCACGCTATGAAGTGGTGGATATCCAGGGCGAGCCGCATTGCCGAATCTTCTTCGTCGAATGCGAGATCTCTTTATTGAATGAAAAAAGCCGGGGACAAGGCGTAAGCCGTCGCATTGCCGAACAGGTAGCAGCGGCCGCAGCCCTTATCGCCCTGGGTGTGGAGAATGGCAATGACTGATTCACCTGCAACACGCTGTGGCTATGTTGCCATTGTTGGCCGGCCAAACGTGGGCAAGTCGACGCTGCTGAACCACATCCTCGGCCAGAAACTGGCAATCACGTCGCGCAAACCGCAGACGACCCGGCACAACATGCTTGGCATCAAGACTGAAGGCGCCGTGCAGGCGGTCTATGTCGATACCCCCGGCATGCACAAAAACAGCGACAAAGCGCTTAACCGCTACATGAACAAGACCGCCTCGGCAGCGTTGAAAGACGTCGATGTGGTGATTTTCGTGGTCGACCGCACCAAGTGGACCGAAGAGGACCAGATGGTTCTCGAGCGCGTGCAGTACGTGACCGGCCCGTTGATCGTGGCGCTGAACAAGACCGATCGCATCGAAGACAAGAGCGCGCTGATGCCGCATTTGTCCTGGCTGCAGGAGCAACTGCCGAACGCCCAGATCATCCCGATCTCGGCGCAGCAGGGGCATAACCTGGAAGCGCTGGAGAAGGTCATTGCCGATCAGTTGCCGGAGAATGAGCACTTCTTCCCGGAAGATCAGATCACCGACCGCAGCAGCCGTTTTCTCGCAGCGGAACTGGTGCGCGAGAAGATCATGCGTCAGCTTGGCGCCGAGCTGCCGTACCAGATCACCGTCGAGATCGAGCAATTCAAGCAGCAGGGCAAGACGCTGCATATTCACGCGCTCATTCTGGTCGAGCGCGACGGGCAGAAGAAAATCATCATTGGCGACAAGGGCGAGCGCATCAAGCGCATTGGCTCGGATGCGCGTCGTGACATGGAAGTGTTGTTCGATTCCAAGGTCATGCTCAATCTGTGGGTCAAGGTCAAAGGCGGCTGGTCCGATGACGAGCGCGCGTTGCGTTCGCTGGGTTACGGCGACTTGTAATCTAAGCAGTCTGGTTGTGCCGAACACGTGTGGGAGCGAGCTTGCTCGCGAAGAGGATGTGACATTCAGCATTTGATGTTGACTGGGATCGCCTGTTCGCAGGCAACCTCACTCCCACAGTCGTTTCAGATTGCCCGTCCGGCCGCGTTCTTTCATCGAGATAGCCATGTCACAGACCCCTCCCGTCGGTCAGCTCGCTTATGTGTTGCACAGCCGTGCATACCGCGAAAACAGCGCACTGGTCGATTTCATCACCCCGCAGGGTCGCTTGCGTGCGGTGTTGCGCAGCGCTCGGGGAAAGGCGGGGACGATGGCGCGTCCGTTCGTGCCGCTCGAAGTGGAGTTTCGCGGCCGGGGCGAGCTGAAGAACGTGGGGCGCATGGAAGGCGTCGGCGTCGCTACGTGGCTGGAAGGCGAGGCGCTGTTCAGCGGTCTCTATCTCAATGAATTGCTGATTCGTCTGTTGCCCGCCGAAGACCCGCACCCGGGCGTGTTCGAGCATTACGCTGCGACCCTTGTGGCCCTGGCCGAAGGGCGCGCGCTGGAACCGTTGCTGCGCTCGTTCGAATGGCGGCTGCTGGACGATCTCGGTTACGGCTTTGCGCTGGATGCAGACGTCAACGGTGATCCCCTGGCCAGCGACGGCCTGTACCGGCTTCAGGTGGACGCAGGCCTTGAGCGGGTGTATCTGTTTCAGCCGGGATTGTTTCAGGGCGCCGAATTGCAGGCGATGTCTGAAGCGGACTGGACTTCGCCGGGCGCGCTGTCGGCGGCCAAGCGTCTGATGCGCCAGGCCCTCGCCGTGCATCTGGGTGGGCGGCCGCTGGTCAGCCGTGAATTGTTTCGCAAACTCTAGCGTCCAGCGGCGCAAACCTAGAAAATCCTTCCTCGCTTGCGCAATCAGCCACTACTGGCTGGCACCGCCACAGTAATCAGGAGAACCCCGTGACCCACAGCACTCGCATTCTGCTCGGCGTGAACATCGACCACGTTGCTACCCTGCGCCAGGCCCGCGGGACGCGCTATCCCGATCCGGTCAAGGCCGCGCTGGATGCCGAGGAAGCGGGTGCCGACGGCATCACCGTGCATTTGCGTGAGGACCGTCGGCACATTCAGGAACGCGATGTATTGCTGCTCAAAGACGTGCTGCAAACGCGCATGAATTTCGAGATGGGCGTCACCGAAGCGATGATGGCGTTCGCCGAGCGCATTCGGCCGGCGCACATCTGCCTGGTGCCGGAAACCCGTCAGGAACTGACCACGGAGGGCGGGCTGGATGTCGCCGGTCAGGAAGCGCGCATCAAGGCGGCGGTGGAGCGGTTGTCTGCCATCGGCAGCGAAGTGTCGCTGTTCATCGACGCCGATGAGCGCCAGATTGCCGCGTCGGCCCGGGTTGGCGCGCCGGCCATCGAGCTGCACACGGGCCGTTATGCCGATGCCGAAACCCCGGCGGCCGTCGCCGAAGAGCTCAAGCGCGTTGCCGATGGCGTTGCTTTTGGTCTGGCCCAGGGCCTGATCGTCAATGCCGGTCATGGTTTGCACTATCACAACGTTGAAGCGATCGCGGCGATCAAGGGCATCAACGAACTGAACATCGGCCATGCGCTGGTGGCCCATGCCCTGTTTGTCGGCTTCAAGTCCGCGGTATCGGAGATGAAGGCGTTGATTCTGGCAGCGGCGAGTTCTTCTCACCGCCAGTGATCTGAAGGGACGACCACCATCGCCTTCGCGAGCAAGCTCGCTCCCACGGGTGATTTGTCCGCAATGACAGCTGCGGTGTTGTCATGCTCCACGAGCGCGCGCGATGGCGCCGTTGTGGGTTTACGGCTTGCGCCCAACGATCACCGCACGCCGCGGTGCAGGCAGTCCTTCCACGGTCTTGCTGTGATCAGCGGGATCGAGAAAGTCGCTCAACGATTGAAAGCGCATCCAGTCGGTGCCGCGCTGTTCCTCTACCGTGGTGGTGCTGACGTCGACGCAGCGCACATCCACAAAGCCCGCGCGGCGCAGCCACAGTTCCAGCGCGGGGACTGATGGCAGAAACCACACGTTGCGCATCTGTGAGTAGCGGTCTTCCGGCACCAGCACCTGATTCGCGTCGCCTTCCACCACCATGGTTTCCAGCACCAGCTCGCCGCCTTTGACCAGGCAATCCTTGAGTGCCAGCAGGTGATCGATGGGGGATTTGCGGTGATAGAGCACGCCCATGGAGAACACCGTGTCGAAGCCTTCCAGCCGCGCGGGTAGATCTTCCAGGGTGAACGGCAGGTGCCATGCCGGCAGGTTCGGCAGGTAGCGCTGCATGGCCTGGAACTGGCAGAAGAACAGCCAGTTCGGGTCAACGCCGATCACGCTGTCGGCCCCGGCCCCCAGCATGCGCCACTGGTAATAGCCGTTGCCGCAGCCCACATCCAGAACGCGCTTGCCTCTCAGATCAAGGTGCGGCGACACCCGCGACCATTTCCAGTCCGAGCGCCATTCGGTGTCGACGTGCACGCCGAACACATCAAAAGGGCCTTTGCGCCACGGCGACAGGCCCATCAGCGCAGCACGGGTCTGCTCGCGGGTGGCATCGTCGCAGTCGGCGTCGAGGATAAAATCGTCCTTGAGCTCGATGCGGCTTGGCGTCAGATCAGGCAAGGCATTCAGGGCGCCTTGCCAGCGTTCGAGGTCGCCGTGACCCTTTTCCATCTTCGCGTCGAGTTGCGCCTGCAGGCCTTGGGCCCAGGCATACAGTGGCGTGCCCGCCAGACGGCGGACCAGGGGAGCGAGATCAATCATGGCAGGGCAATCAACGAGGCGAAATTAAGGCACTGGAACCAGGGCACGACTTTACTGAAACCGGCGGCCAGCAAGCGTTCGCGGTGCTGCTCAAGGCTGTCGGGCTTCATCACATTTTCGATCGCGCTGCGTTTCTGCGCGATCTCCAGCTCGCTGTAACCGTTGGCGCGCTTGAAGGCGACGTGCAGATCGCTGAGCAGCGCGTGCTCTTCGGTGTCATCAAAGCGCAGCTTCTCCGACAGGATCAGCGCGCCGCCGGGCAGCAGCGACTGGCGAATGCGAGTCAACAGGGCGAGGCGTTGTTCGGGGGCGATGAACTGCAGGGTGAAGTTCAGGGCGACCACCGAAGCCGGCTCAAACGCTAGATTCAAGATATCGCCTTCGATGACCTCCACCGGCAGCAGCTCCTGGTACATCGAGTCCTGAGCGTTCAGGTACTCCCGGCAGCGCTCGACCATGGCCGACGAGTTGTCGATGGCAATCACCCGGCAATCCTCGGTCCGCACATGCCGGCGCAACGCCTGAGTGACGGCGCCCAGTGAGCTGCCCAGGTCGTAGAGCACGCTGTGGGGCTGGGCGAACTGCGCCGCGAGCACGCCGAGGTTTTCGACGATGGTCGGGTAGCCCGGTACCGAGCGCTTGATCATGTCCGGGAACACCCGCACGACGTCTTCGTTGAAAGCGAAGTCGGGCACCTGGGGCAGCGGCTGGGCGAATAGGCGGTCGGGTTCTGGGCTCACGGCGATTCCGGGGGACAAGGCGAAAAGTGCGGCATTTTAGCCAATTCCGTCCCTCGGCTGGAACCTCATCTCATCGTTCGTGTGCCGACGTTTGCCCCTCAACGGCAAAAGCCGCCCCGGTTGCACCTGGGCGGCTGAGACGCAAGCCGTGTTATCAGTATGTCCAGCTTACCGATGCGGTGAAGTTGCGTGGATCACCGAAGTTGCTTTGGTTGTAGCGCAGGCTCTGTTGGTATTTCTCGTTGGTGAGGTTGTTGAGGTTGAACTGGGTGCTCCAGTGCTGATCGATGTCATAGCGGGTCATCAGGCCGATGAGCGCGTAGGCGTCCTGCCGGGCGGCCGGTGCGTCGTCGTTCTGGGTCTTGCTCTGCCAGCTCAGGCTGCCGCCGACCTTGACCTTCGGTGCCATTGGCAACTGGTAGGTCATGGACGACGTCAGGGCGTGGCGCGGGATGAATTTGCGCGCACGGCTGTCGTTGTCGTCGGTGATATAGACGTAGGTGTACCCGCCGTTGATTTGCAGGCCGGGTACCATTTCGCCGGACGCTTCCAGCTCCAGGCCGCTGCTGTCGTAGGACATCGCCTCGTACACGTAGCCGCCGAGGCTGGCGTCATACACCGAGCTGCCCGGCACGTTGTCCTGCTTGGCATGGAACACCGCTGCGCTGACGTTGAGCTTCTTGTCCAGCAACTGGCCTTTGATGCCCGCTTCGTAGCTTTTGCCTTCAAGCGGATCGAGCACGCGGCCTTGGCCGTCGAGGTAATACTGCGGATTGAAGACTTCGGTGTAACTGGCGTACAGCGCATATTCGGAGGTCAGGTCGTAGACGATGCCGGCGTACGGCGTGACTTTGCCGTGAATGCGCACCTTGCGCGCGGAGCCGTAGTTGTCGCCATTGCTGTCGGCGCTGAGCATGCGGGCACCGGTGATCACATGCAGGTCGTCGGTCAGGCTGAAACGCGCGCCGGCGTAAACGCTCTTCTGGCGATCGGTGTAGTTCGAGGTCGCAGCGGGTAACGCAGCGACGTAATTCGGCCGCGGCAGGTAGCCATGCAGCGCATCTTCAAGGGTGACAGGCGAGTAGTTGAGTATGTCGCCATACTGCGAGGATTCGCGGTTGCGCTGGCGTGCAGCGTTCGCCCCCAGCGTGAGTTGATGTTCGCGACCGCCCAGCATGAAGGGGCCGCTCAGGGAGTAATCGCCACTGAGTTCGAGGTTTTTGTCTTTGTACTTGGAGCCCAGACCGCTGTAGCCGGTCGGCGAGTCGGTGGAGCTCAACATGTAGAACATCTCGGTGTCTTCGCGGTGCTCGGCGCCGGCGACGGTCAGCTTCGACTTCCAGTCATTGGCGAAGGTGTGCTCCCACTCGGCAAACGCGCGTTGCGTGTGAACATCCCAATGCACCCACGGCTGGGAAATATTGGAATGGGTGCTGCTGTAATGGATGGCGTTGCCATTGCCATCGACCAACGGCAGTGCGCCCCAGCTTGAGCCATTGGCGTTGGTTTTCTGGTCTTCGTAACCAAGGGTCAGCGTGTCACTGTCGCTCAAGTCGAATGCCAGCAGACCGCTGAAGATGTTCTTCTCGCGAGAGTAGCGATCAAGGTATGAGTTGCCGTTCTCGTTGGCGTAGATGACGCGTCCGCGCACGTTGCCTGAGTCGGTCAGTGGCCCGGAAACGTCGATGTCCACCCGGCGTTTGTCCCAGGAACCGGCAGTCACGTCGATCTTCGCCTGGGGATCGTAGGTCGGGCGTTTGCGGATGAAGTTGACCGTGGCCGAAGGGTTGCCGGATCCGGACATCAAACCGTTGGCGCCGTGAACGATATCGACCTGTTCGTAGGGCGCCAGGTCAATGTCGCCCACCAGCAACCCATTGGTCATCGGCATGGCCGTGCCGTCGTACTGGAAGTTGTTGATGTCGAAACCGCGCGCGGTGAAATAGGTGCGGTCAGTTTCGACTTTTTGCACGTTGACGCCGGGGGTACTGGTTAATACGTCGCGAATGCTGTTGAGCTTGAAGTCATCCATTTGCTCGCGCTTGATGTTGGTAATACCTTGAGGCGTTTGCTGTTTGGTCAGGTCCAGCCGGGTAGTGGTACTGCCGGGTTTGCCTTGATAACCGAGCGGGTCGCCGGTGTCACCGTAGGTGGCCGTTGACGTCACGTCGGTGGCGGGCAGGCTGAGCGCTGTGTCTTCGGCATTCGCTGTGTTAAGCACGCTCAGTGCGATTAACGAAAGGGCCTTTGGGCAAAAGGGGATCGAGTGGCGCATGGCGGGCGAAGCTCCGGCGAATGTAACGAATGATGATGGTTCTCAAGTATCGGCAAGTTATAATTGAGAATCAATGTCATTTATCGATGTTCACCCCACCGCATTAAAGCTTTCCCATCCTCAGTCGAAGAACCTTAGTTGCAACCCATTTCATTACCAGACACAGGGAACCGTGGCATGCATGCGTTCAAGGCGTTGTACGAGTCCGTCGAGCGGCAGTTTTTCGATTCTTTGACCAAGAAGCTGTCGAGCCTTTTCCTGATGGTGATGGTGAGCGCCCTGGTGTACTGGGTGGCCGTGAGCATCCGCGCGGACATTCTGCTTCAGTTGCGCAGCGCGCAGTTGCCGGCGGGGACGCTAGGCATGATCGAAGGCAAACTCGATGTGCTGAGCAACGCCATTCTGGGCAGTACGCTGTTCACCCTGTGCCTGGTCAGTTTCATGGTCTGGTATTTCCGCCACCTGATCGTGCGGCCGGTGACCCAGATGACGCTGGCGCTGGAAGGCATTGCCAATGGCGAGGGCGACCTGTCCAAGGACTTGCCGCTGTTGACCCATGATGAAATTCGCGTGCTGGCGAGCACCTGCAACCGGTTTCTCGCCAAGCAGCGGGAGATCATCAGCAGCGTTCAGGCGCTGACCGTGCACATTGCCGTGGAGTCCGCGCGCTCGCTGAAAAACATCAGCGATTCCAGCGACAGCGCGACCCATCAGGCGCGCTTCGCCAGGGAAGTCATGGAGCAGAGCAACGACGCAGTCGGGCGGATTGCCGAAGTGTCCCGGCAGACCCAGGGCATTTCCGGGACCACCGCGCAGAACCTCAGCATGGCCCGCGACTCCTACACCGAGCTGCTGGAAGTGACCGGCAACATCAGTGAGATTTCCACCAGCCTGAATGAGTTCGGCACGCTGGTGTCGGCGCTGAACCAACGCTCGTCGAGCATCAAATCCATCGTCGGATTGATTCAACAGATTTCCTCCCAGACCAACCTTCTGGCGCTCAACGCGGCGATCGAGGCGGCGCGTGCGGGGGAGAGCGGCCGTGGTTTCGCGGTGGTTGCCGACGAAGTCCGGACCCTGGCCCAGAACGTCAGTCGCGCCACCGAGGACATTTCCCAGAACATCGACGCCATGCTGCTGGAAGTGAGCTCGACCCACGAGCAGACCACCCAGATCAGCCATAGCGCCCGGGAGACCCAGAAAGTGGTCGAGCGCGCGTCAGGGCATTTCGAGAGCATGATCGGCGATTTCGAATCCACTCACATCAAGTTGGAAGACATCGCCTCGCACATCTTGCAGTTCGCCGACAGCAACACCGGCATCAATAACCGCGTCACCCAGATTCATGCGGACAGCCAGTCCATCGACCAGCGCATGCAGCATTCCGCTACCGCCACCCGCGATCTGTCGGGCGTGGCGGAAAAGGTCCAGGCGCTGCTGGGCCGGTTCGTCCTCGGGCACGGCGCGCTGGACGCTGGCATTACCCGCGCCAGCCACTGCCGCGACCGGCTCCAGGTACGCCTGGCCGCGTTGCAACGTGAGGGCGTCAACCTGTTCGATCAGAACTACAAACTGATTCCCGGGACTGACCCCAAGCAATACACGACCAGCTACAGCGAGCGCTTCGCCCAGATCTGTCAGGAGGAGTGCGACGCGCTGACCAAAGGCACGCTGGGGGGCAAGGTCACCTTCATCGTCGACGCCAAGGGCTACTGCCCGGTGAATAACAGCTGGGTGTCGAAAAAACCTATGGGTGACCGGGCTGTCGACCTGCCGGTCTGCCGGAACAAGCGCATGTTCGCTGACCCCATCGGCCTGCGTGCAGCGGGTAACCAACAGCGCTTCCTGTTGCAAACCTACCTGCGCGACACGGGGGAAATCATGACCGAGATCGACGTGCCGTTTTTCTTCGACGGCCGTCATTGGGGCAACTTGCGCATGGGCTTCGATGCGGCGCAGTTACTGACCGAATGACGGGGCTTACGCCAGTGCTTGGCGACTTGCATGGACGGGGACAGATTGATTTACGGAGACGCGGGTAAATACATGGACGGGGACAGATTTATTTACCATGGACGGGGACAGATTTATTTACGGAGAAGCGTGTAAATAAATCAGTCCCCTTTCGATCACGATCCTTTCGATCAGTTCACGGTGATCACGCAATCGAAGGTGCGTTCTGGCGCCACTTCCGGCGCCCACGGCTGCTGGTAGACCATCATCAGATGGCCCGTGCCTGCATTGGCGGCTCGGTAGCGCCAGACCGACTGACCGCCTTCACCCACCAGGCCTACATCTTTAGAGGCATTGAACACCTCCGGCCCGAGGCTGGCGAGTATCGACGGCGCGGGGTTTTGCATCAGCCAGCGGTACCCGGTGGTGGGGTTGCTGGGCAGCATCAGCATGAGGGTCTGGCCGGTTTTGAGGGTGAGCGGGCAGTCTTGCTGATCGTCCAGGGAAACGATCTGCTTCGGTGTCGCCGCGCAAGCGGCAAGGAGGGAGAGGCTGAGCGGGACGAGCAGGCGGGCAGGGGTCATGAAGGCTCCGGTCGTGGGCAACGTTTGGGGTGAGGATAACCGAAGATCGGGTAGTTTTAAGCGTGCCTGGACGGGGACAGATTAATTTACGGAGAAGCGTGTAAATAAATCAGTCCCCTTTGATGCGCTGCCGCGTGATGCTCGGTTCAGCCTGCACCTCAACCACGTTCGCAGGTGACTGGGCCAAATGCGTTGGTTCAGAGAACGAATTGGGAAATGTACCTGGAAATTTCGACGATGGAGGTCTTCCCGGTGAATTCGAACTTCACTTTGCCCAGGGCGGAGAAGTAGATCTCGAGTTCCGAGTCGAGGTCGAAGGTGCCGGACGTTTCCACCGAGTAGGCCACGATGTTTTTATACGGCAATGAAGTGAAGTCCTTCTTGCTGCCGGTAATGCCTTGCACGTTGACGGAAATGATCCGCTTGGTCGTGAAGACAACGCCGTCGCGCATCGACTTGTAGGCGTCGATGACGGTTTCATCCTCAAGCAGCAGCGCGGCCACACGCTCAGCGTATTCGTTGTTCTGCTTGAGTTTGAAAAAGCCTTTGTTGTTGAAGTCGAGCATGTTGAACTCCTTGTCTGCGAGGCCGACTTCCACAGGTCACGATTCGCCCCTGTGGAAGTGATGCTGGTCCGTCTTAGAACAATATCTTCGCCACATCCGCAAAGCGTTTAGCGAAGTGTGCGGTGATGCCTTCTTTCAGGTAATCCGGCAGTTCTTCGAAGTTGCCACGGTTGGCTTCCGGGAGAATCAGCTCGTAGATCTTCTGCCGCCGCGCCGCAATGACCTTCTCCCGCACGCCGCCAATCGGCAGTACGTGGCCGGTCAGCGTCAGTTCGCCGGTCATCGCCACGCATTTTTTGGGCGCCTGGTTACGCGCCAGCGACAGCAGCGCGCTGGCCATGGTCACGCCCGCACTTGGCCCGTCTTTCGGCGTCGCACCTTCCGGCACGTGCAAGTGGACGAAGGCTTCGTCGAAGAAGCTCTTATCGCCGCCAAACTTCGCCAGATTGGAGCTGACGTAGCTGTAAGCGATTTCGGCAGATTCCTTCATCACGTCGCCCAGCTGGCCGGTGAGCTTGAAGCCGCGGTTGAGCGTATGGATCCGTGTCGCTTCGATCGGCAGCGTCGCGCCGCCCATGCTGGTCCAGGCCAGGCCGGTGATCACGCCGGTGCCTGACAGCACTTGCTCGTTGCGGAACACGGCCATGCCCAAAGAGGCTTCCAGCTCTTTCGGGCCGATCTTGACCACGGTGTCCGGGTTGTCCAGCAGCTTGACCACCGCTTTGCGCACCAGTTTGCCCAACTGTTTTTCCAGCTGCCGCACACCGGCTTCCCGCGCGTACCCGTCAATCACCGCGCGCAATGCACTGTCGCTGATCATCAGGCTGTTTTTCGAAACGCCGGCCTTGGCCAGTTGCTTGGGCCACAGGTGGCGCTTGGCAATGGCGAGCTTTTCTTCGGTGATATAGCCGGACAGCCGAATCACTTCCATCCGGTCCAGCAGCGGGCCGGGGATCGAGTCCAGGGTGTTCGCGGTGCAGATGAACAGGACCTTCGAGAGGTCCAGACGCAGGTCCAGATAGTGGTCGAGGAATTCGACGTTCTGCTCCGGGTCCAGGGTCTCGAGCAGCGCCGAGGCCGGGTCGCCCTGGAAGCTCTGGCCCATCTTGTCGATTTCGTCGAGCATGATGACCGGGTTCATGACCTCCACGTCTTTCAGCGCCTGCACCAGCTTGCCCGGTTGGGCGCCGATGTACGTGCGACGGTGGCCTTTGATCTCGGCCTCGTCGCGCATGCCGCCAACGCTGAAACGGTAGAACGGACGGCCCAGGGATTCTGCGATGGATTTGCCGACGCTGGTTTTACCCACGCCCGGCGGGCCGACCAGCAGCACGATGGAGCCGGAGATTTCACCCTTGTAGGCGCCGACGGCGAGGAACTCGAGGATGCGGCTCTTGATGTCATCGAGGCCGGCGTGGTGTTGATCGAGCACCTTGCGCGCATGTTTCAGGTCGAGCTTGTCGTCACCGAACACGCCCCACGGCACCGAGCTTGCCCAGTCCAGGTAATTACGGGTGACGGCGTATTCCGGCGAACCGGTTTCCAGCACCGACAGCTTGTTGATCTCTTCGTCGATGCGCTTGCGCGCCTGCGGCGGCAGGGTCTTGCCCACCAGACGCTCTTCGAACTGTTCGATGTCAGCGCTGCGGTCGTCCTTGGTCAGCCCCAGTTCCTGCTGAATGACCTTGAGCTGTTCCTTGAGGAAGAACTCACGCTGGTGCTCGCCGATCTTGCGGTTCACTTCGGCGGAGATTTCTTTCTGCAGGCGCGCGACTTCGACTTCCTTGCGCAGCATCGGCAGTACTTTTTCCATGCGCTTGAGCACGGGCACGCAATCGAGCACCTGCTGCAGTTCGACGCCTGTGGCGGAGGTCAGGGCAGCGGCGAAGTCGGTGAGCGGCGACGGGTCATTGGGGCTGAAGCGATTGAGGTAGTTCTTCAATTCTTCGCTGTACAGCGGGTTGAGCGGCAGCAGCTCCTTGATCGCGTTGATCAGCGCCATGCCGTAGGCCTTGACCTCGTCGGTCGGCTCGTTGGGCTGATGGGGGTATTCGACCTCCACCAGAAACGGCGGGCGGTGGTGCTTGAGCCAGGTCTTGATGCGCACGCGGCTCAGGCCCTGGGCGACGAACTGCAGCTTGCCGTTTTCACGGCTGGCGTGGTGCACCTTGACCAGCGTGCCGTACTCCGGCAACGCCTTGGTGTCGAAATGACGGGGATCGTCGGGCGGGGTGTCCATGAAGAACAGCGCCAGGGAGTGGTGATCAGACTTGCTGACCAGCTCCAGCGTTTCGGCCCAGGGCTCTTCGTTGACGATGACCGGCAGCACTTGGGCGGGGAAGAAAGGACGGTTGTGGATCGGAATGATGTACACCTGATCCGGCAGGTTCTGGCCGGGCAGGGCGAGGCGCTTGCTGTCGGAGCCGAGGATTTCGTGCTCGTGATCGTCGTCCGGGTGCGGCTGGTTGGCGTCGGATTGCTGGTCGCTCATGGGGCACCTGCATAAATGGAGATGAGCCTTAGATGGGGCAGATTGGCTCAGGTTTCAATAGCGTCGGTCGATAGCAATGACGGGGGATCGTTTTAAAGCCTGTAAGGCGTTGCGCCAGGCCTTGGCATTCCATTAATGAAGGCCATGAATGAAGGCCATGTGCTTTGCTGGAAGTCCGTCTGATATCGCTGACCGCCGATGTGGGCTACGCTGGAAATCATCGCCACGGAGGCTCTGCCGGCCTCGCTGTCTGGAACATCTGTCATGCGCCACGTTTTTATTTCATTGTTGCTGGTTGTAATTGCGCTGCAGGGCACCCTTGCCAGTGCGGCCAGCCTGACCGCCGAATTCGTTGATGCCCAGGGCAAGCCGCTTCCCGACGCTGTGCTTACCCTGCGCGGCGCAACGGCGCCGCCTGCCGGGCCGATGAAAGCCGACATGGACCAGCGCGATGTGCAATTTGCCCCCCACGTGCTGGCCGTCCGCAGCGGGACGGAAATCAGTTTCCCCAACAGCGATCAAATCCGCCATCAGGTGTATTCGTTCTCGACGCCCAAGCGTTTTGAATTGCGGTTGTATGGTGGTACCCCGTCGGCCCCCGTGCTGTTCGACAAGCCGGGCGTGGTCGTGCTCGGCTGCAACGTCCACGACAACATGATCGGGTATGTGTACGTCACCGACGATGGCTGGTTCGGCGTCAGCAACGACAAGGGCGCTCTGACCCTGGATCAAGTGCCCGCCGGTCACTACGCCGTCACTCTCTGGCACCCCCAGGGGGCCGACATGCTGCCCGTGTCCGGTGGCGACATCGACATTCCGGCCGGCGGCCTCAAGCAACGGTTCAGCATCGCTGTGCAGCCCAATGCGGATAACACCCCGGCCGCGCCGACGCCCAGCGCGTTCGGCGATGCCTTTCATAAAGCAGCCCACGAATGAAGGTGCGCATCAGCTTTCAGGCGCGGATTGCCGGCGTGTTGATCATGCTGCTGCTGATCGTGGTCTTCGCCGTGTTTATTGCGGTGAGAGCGGCGACCCAGGACGCGGTTCGCAAGCAGGCCCAGGCACAGCTCGAAGTCGGCACCCGGGTGTTCGAAGGTTTGCTGGAAATGCGCGGCAAGCGGCTGCGCGACGCCGTGCAATTGCTGTCCACCGATTTCGGCTTCCGTGACGCCGTGGCATCGGCGGACTCGGCGACCATCCGCTCGGTGCTGCTCAATCACGGCGCCAGAATCAACGCCAATGACATGTTCCTGCTGGGCATGGACGGCACGGTCATGGCCAGCACAGTCGCGCAGATCCCCGAAGGCTCGCCGTTTCCCTACACCCAGGCGTTGCGTGAGCTCAAGGGTAAGAATCAGTCGATGCTCATCGTGCCGTTGCAGGGCCAGCCGCACTTGCTGGTGGAGAGCACGGTCCTCGCACCGCTGCCGATCGCGCGCGTGGTGATGGGCTTCAGCATGGACGGTGATCTGGCGCAGGAACTGCGCTCGTTGAGCGGTTTGCAGGTGTCGTTTCTGTCGATCGTGCAAAAGCAGCCGGGTCAGATGATCAGCACCCAGCCGGCGCCGCTGTTCGACAGCCTGCGCGGGGTGATGATGAACCCGCCCAGCGACGAGATGCAGATGACCGAGCATCAGAACCAGAGTTTTCTGAGCAAAACCCTGCGCCTGGGGAGCAACAGCGACAGCGAGGTCGTGGCCCTGCTGCAGAGCCCGCTGGATCAGGCCATGCAGGCATTCGCGCCGCTGGACAAGACGCTGTTCTGGATCACTGTCGTGGCGCTGGCGTGCTCGCTGGTCGGCGCGTTGTTACTGGCGCGCAACCTGTCGCGGCCGGTGAGTGCCCTGGCCCAGGCGGCCCGGCGCATTGGCGAAGGTGATTACGCCACCCCCGTGGTGCTGGATCGCCGGGATGAACTGGGGCTGCTCGCCAGCGCTATCAATTCGATGCAGAGCGGGATCGCCGAGCGTGAGCTGCAACTGGCCCACAACGCCCTGCATGATCCACTCACCGGGCTGCCCAATCGCGCGCTGGTCATGGAACGCCTCGGCAGCGCAGTCATTGCTCAACGGCCAGTGGCCCTGCTTTATCTGGGCATCGATAACTTCCGCGCGATCAGTACCAACGTCGGTCTCGAGGGAGTCGAGCAACTGCTGCGCATCATCAGCGAGCAACTGCAGGAGCCGCTGCGTCCCGGTGATACGGTGGCGCGGCTCTCCGACAACGAATTTCTGCTGCTGGTGCACAACGCTGAAACCGACAGTGCCGTCGCGGTGGCCGACCGGCTGCAGCGTCTATTGGTCAAGCCTCAGCGCATTGGCGAGCAGGACATCGCGATGGATGCCTGCATCGGCATCGCGGCCTATCCGGCCAATGGCGATTCGGCGTCCGAGTTGCTCAGACGTGCCTCCATTGCGCGGCAAGACGCGGCGCAGCTGCCGGGCCGTCTGCAGGTCTATGTGGACGGTCGCGATGTCGCCCACTTGCGCCAGATCAGCCTGATCCGCGACCTGCGTCAGGCCGCGCGCAATGGCGAACTGTCCCTGCATTACCAGCCCAAACTGGATATCCGCAACGGCCGCGTGACTCAGGCCGAAGCCTTGCTGCGCTGGCAGCACCCGCAATTCGGCTCGGTGTCCCCGGCCGAGTTCATCGTGCTGGCAGAGCGCACCGGCAGTATTCAGATCCTCACCAACTGGGTGATCGAAGAAGCCCTGCGCCAGTTGGCCGAATGGGCGTATCGCGGTCTGGTTCTGCAAGTGTCGGTGAACATCTCGGCGGACGACCTGTTGGACGGCAATCTGGCTGACCGCGTTGCTGCGCTGCTCAAGCTGTACCGCGTGCCGGCCGAACAGTTGATTTTCGAGATCACCGAAAGCGCCATCATGCGCGAACCCGAGCAGTCGCTAAAGGTGCTCAATCGCCTGCGCGAATTCGGCATCAGCCTGTCGGTGGATGATTTCGGCACCGGTTACTCCTCGCTGGCGCACCTCAAGCGGCTGCCGGTGCAGGAATTGAAGATCGATCAGTCCTTCGTGCGCGATCTGGATGAAACCAGCGAAGACGCCGTCATCGTGCGGTCGACCATCGAGATGAGCCACAACCTGGGCCTGAAGGTGGTCGCCGAGGGCGTCGAGTACGAACACAGCCTCCGTCTGCTGGAGCGGTGGCACTGCGATACCGCGCAAGGCTACCTGATCAGCCGTCCGCTCGATGCGATCGCTTTCGAAGCCTGGATTGCCCGCTCCCAGCTCCCACCCCGCATGACGGTGTATTGATGGAACACGGATTTATGGCACGACGCCTTTCGACGTACTTGAATCCCGTGCTGCTTGCCAGCGTGGTCGGAGGCTGTGCGACATGGTTCGCGCCGGCGGCCGAAGCCGAGCAGGGGCGCCTGATCGCCACCGGCGGCGCCAGCAGCATTGAAGGCGGCGCAGGCGGCGGGATCATCCCCTGGGCCATGCTGGCCGGGTATGACGAGCAGGGCGAGTGGGGCGGCAACGCGTTCGCCACCCACGTCGACTTGCCGGACTACACCCTCGATGTGGTCGGCGCTGCAGCGTCCTACGGCAATCGGATTGAGGTTTCCTACGCCCATCAACGCTTCGACCTGGGCTCACTGGTCAGCAAGCTCAACCTCCCGGATGACAACCTCACCCAGGACATCTTCGGCGTGAAGGTTCGCCTGTTTGGCGACCTGATCTACGATCAGTTGCCGCAGGTGTCGGCGGGGCTGGAATACAAACACCAGAATGATTTCCTCATCCCCAGCCTGGTGGGCGCCAAGCGCGATTCGGACGTCGAGGGTTATGTCACCGCGAGCCGTCTGTTCATGGGCGCGGCCTTTGGCTACAACCTGGTGGTCAACGCCGGCCTGCGTTACAGCCGTGCCAACGAAACCGGGCTGATGGGCTTTGGCGGCGACCGGCGCGATACCCGCAGCGTACTGAAAGAGGGCGGCGCAGCCATCCTGTTCAACCCGCACTGGGCAGTGGGGATGGACTACCGAGAGAAGCCCGACAATCTGTCGTTCGCCGGCGAAAGCGACTGGGCGGACTTCTTTGTCGGCTGGTTTCCCAACAAGCATGTTTCCGTGGTGCTGGCCTACGCCCGGCTCGGTGAAATCGCCACGCTGGACAACCAGAACGGCACCTACCTTTCCGTGCAGGGGAGTTTCTGATGGGGCGGTCTCTGTGGCTGATTCTCGGGTTCAGTCTGTCGTTGCTGGCGGGGTGCGCCCAACAGCCGCCCAAGGACGACAGCCTCTATCAGGACCTGGGCCAGCGCGCCGGCATCCAGAAAATCGTCGAAGGCATGCTGCTGCACATTGCTCAGGATGACCGCATTTATAAATACTTCGCCAAGGTCGACATCGTTCGGGTACGCGACAAGCTGGTGGAAAGGTTTTGCGTCGAAGCCGGCGGGCCGTGCACGTACACCGGTGACTCCCTGGAAGAAGTGCACAAGGGCATGAAACTCAGCCGCAGCGATTTCAATGCGTTGGTCGAGAACCTTATCGATGCGATGAACGAGCAGCACATTCCGGTGACGACGCAGAACTGCTTTATTGCCAGGCTGGCGCCCCAGCGTGGTGAGGTGATCGAAAAGTAGGGGCGCTAAAGGGGACCGCAAAAGGGGACAGATTTATTTACGGTGAAGCGTTGTGGCGCACGCAAAAGGGGACAGATTTATTTACGGTGAAGCGTTGTAAATAAATCTGTCCCCTTTTGAGCGTTTCGGCGCGCAGAAAAAAAGGCGGTCACCTCACGGGACCGCCTTTTCTGTTACTGCACGACGCTAATCAGCGAAGCGGATCAATCCGGCAGTTTGTAGGCGATGACGTAATCGCCCTGTTTGGTGCCCAGCGAACCGTGACCGCCTGCAACGACCAGCACGTATTGCTTGCCGTCCTTGCCGGTGTAAGTCATCGCAAAAGGGGACAGATTTATTTACGGTGAAGCGTTGTAAATAAATCTGTCCCCTTTTGAGCGGTCCCCTTTTGAGCGTTTCGGCGCGCATAGAAAAGGCGGTCACCTTTCGGGACCGCCTTTTCTGTTACTGCACGACGCTAATCAGTGAAGCGGATCAATCCGGCAGTTTGTAGGCGATGACGTAATCGCCCTGTTTGGTGCCCAGCGAACCGTGACCGCCTGCAACGACCAGCACGTATTGCTTGCCGTCCTTGCCGGTGTAAGTCATCGGCGTGGTCTGGGCGCCTGCTGGCAGGCGGCCTTCCCACAACTGCTTGCCGTTACGAACGTCGTAGGCACGCAGGTACTGGTCCAGCGTGGCACTGAGGAACGACACACCACTGGCAGTGATGAACGTGCCGCCCAGGCTTGGAACGCCCATGGTCAGCGGGATCGGAACCGGCGCGCTGTCACGCACGGTGCCGTTCTTGTGCTTCCAGATGGTCTGGTGGTTGGTCAGATCGACCGCCGCCACATAACCCCACGCTGGCGCCTGGCACGGCAGGCCCATTGGCGACAGCATTGCTTCGAGGATCACACCGTAAGGCGCGCCCTTGTTCGGCTGCACGCCTTCGGTTTCGCTCTTGCGACCCGGGCCGCCTGCGACTTCAGCCGCCGGCACCAGTTTGGAACGGAACGCCATGTAGCTCGGGTTCACGAAAGCAATCTGACGCACCGGATCGACCGAAATGCCGCCCCAGTCGAACACACCGAAGTTACCCGGGTACACCAATGTGCCTTGCAGCGACGGCGGAGTGAACGGACCTTCATAACGCAGGGATTTGAAGTCGATGCGGCACAGCATCTGATCAAACGGCGTCACGCCCCACATGTCGCGCTCTTTCAGCGGCGGCGGCATGAAGTTCAGGTCGGACTTCGGCTGGGTAGGCGAGGTGTGATCGCCGGCGACAGCGCCTTGGGGTACAGGGATTTCATTGATCGGCACGATGGGCTGACCGTTGCTGCGGTCCAGCACATAGATGCTGCCCTGCTTGGTGGAGGCCAGAACAGCAGGCTTCACGCCGTCAGCGGTTTTCATGTCCATGAGCGTTGGCTGACCGCCGACGTCCATGTCCCACAGGTCGTGGTGGGTGAACTGGAAGCTCCATTTCACGTGACCGGTGGCGATGTCCAGCGCGACCAGACCGGCGCTGAATTTCTCCGAGGCCTCGGTGCGGTCGCCGCCCCACTGATCAGGCATCTGGTTGCCCATCGGCAGGTAGAGCATGCCCAGCTTTTCGTCGACGCTGAACATCGACCACATGTTGGGCGAGTTGCGGGTGTAGGTCTTGCCCTCGGCAAGCGGCGTGGTGTCGTCCGGATTGCCGCTGTCCCAGTTCCAGACCAGACGGCCGGTGTGCACGTCGAACGCACGGATCACGCCCGACGGCTCGTCGGTGGAAACGTTATCGGTGACGTGACCGCCAATGACCACGAGGTCTTTGGTCACTGCCGGTGGCGACGTCGAGTAGTAACCGCCCGGTGCGTAAGTGCCGATGTTGGCGCTCAGGTCGATCGAACCGTTGGTGCCGAAGTCTTCACACATCTTGCCGGTGTCGGCGTTCAGGGCGATCAGACGGGTGTCGGCGGTTGGCAGGAAGATGCGACGCGGGCAGGCATTGGCTGCGCCGGCAACCGCTGGAGCAGCAGGGCTTTGCGCAGGTGCGGCAGCGTCGGTCGGCGCGGTGGCAGCGTAGGCGGCGTCATCGTGATACGACACGCCACGGCAGGTCATGTGCGCCCAACCCTTGAAGTTGGCCGCCTTGCCGCTGCTGATCTTCGGATCGAAGCGCCAGATTTCCTTGCCGGTGTCCGGGTCCAGTGCGATGACCTGGCTGTGCGGCGTGCAGACGTAGAGCATGCCGTTGACTTTCAGCGGGGTGTTTTCGGCCGTGGTCTCACCCGGGTCGTTCGGACCCGGAATGTCGCCCGTGCGATAGGTCCACGCCGGGACCAGCTTGCTGACGTTGTCCGGGGTGATCTGCGACAGCGGCGAGTAGCGATCGCCGAAGGCCGTGCGGCCGTAGGACTGCCAGTCGCCGTCAGGCATGGCCGGCGCGGCGCTGGTGGTGCCGGCGGTTTCGCGGTCCAGCTGGCCTTTGATTTCACCCGGGTTTGTGAACTGGCTGGCCAGCGCGGCGATGCCCGCGACAATCACGGCGGCGCCCAATGCGCGAGTGCCCGTATCGCCGACCTGGCCACGCAGGACCGGACGACGGAACCATGGCAGCAGCATGACGATGCCCAAAGCAAACCAGAGTGCCAGACGCGGCACCAGCTGCCACCAATCCAGACCCACTTCCCACAGCGCCCACACGGTACTGGCGAACAGCACCAGTGCGTACAGGCCGAATGCCGCGCCGCGACCCATCATCAGCAGGACGCCGGTGATGGCGAAGCCGATGCCGGCTAGCAGGTAGTAAAGCGACCCGCCCAGCGTCAGCAGTTTGATGCCGCCGACCAGCAAGGCCAGGCCCATTATCAGAATGACCAGCCCGAGCAAGCTCGGAAGCAGGCGACCCTTACCGAAAGCACCCTCAGTGCTCATAAGTGTTGTACTCCGTAACGATGTGGTGGTTAACGCGTGTTGGCGTGAAGGCGCGGCCGTTTAGCCATGCCTTCAATGCCGATGCCTGGGTGCAGACGGGCGAGCTGGGCTGATCAGAACGAGGACTGGATTTTCAACCCCGCGACCAGCGCGTCATCAACCTGATTCACACCGCCCGGATGGCGGATGAATTGCAGGTTCGGGCGCACGGTCAGCCAGTTGGCGACGTGCACGCCGTAGTAGATTTCGGCGTTGTATTCGGTGTCCTGCACGGGCATGAACGCCGGGTCGTTGTAGTCCGCAACGCCTTCGGCCTGATTGCGCAGGTTGCTGTTCTTCCGGTACGCCGGGTTGACGTGGATGCGGCTGATGCCGACGCCGATGTCATCCTCGGGGCGCGCATCGAACGGGCCTTTGTACGTCGCACCGAGGGCAACGAAGTTGTCGATCATGTTGGTTTTCTTGTCGTGCAGCGTGCCGTTGGCGAACAGGCTCAGGCCGCGGCTGTTGTCGCTGGCCTCGCTGGTGACTTGCTGGCGCAGGGTCAGCCACATGCCGTGTTTGCTGGATGACGAGGCGTAGTCATCGCCGCTCCGGGCGGCGTATCGACCGTTGCTGTCCTTGGAGACGTCGCTGCTGTCGGCGGTGCTGTAGTAGTAACCGGCGCGGTATTCGCCCGGCAGGCCGTTGACCTTCGGCGACCAGACCACCTCGACCGGCAACACGGCGCCCTGGGTACCGCTGCCGCTGAGTTTGAAGGCGTTATCGTTTTCCAGGTTGGAGGGGTTCTGTTCGAACGCACCAACCTGCACGAACAGTTCAGGGGTCAGCTGATATTTGACGCGCATTGCCCACTGGCTGACCGGCCAGTTGTACCAGATCCCGCCGTCCCAGTTGCCGACCTGGGAGCCGCACAGCGCCAGGTTCTGGAAGTCGCACGGGAAGGTGTTGAAATCTTCGCCTTCGTTGAACCGGCCGACCTTGACGCTGAGCGTCTGGTCGATAAATTTCTGCTGGTACCAGAGGTCGGTCAGGCGTGTGACGTTGCCGCGGCCCCAGACTTCCTGGGACGACGAAATGGTGCCGGTGCGCGGATCGCCCACGCGGTCGTTGCTGATGTTGTCGCCGTTACGGTTGGTGAGGGTCAGTTGAAATTCAGCGTCGTGCCAGCCGAGGATCTTCTGCAAATCCATGTGCGCACCGAGGGCGAACTGGTCGCTGTAACGGGTCGCCTTGTCGTGGTTGTAACCGCCGTGCAGGTTGGAGCCCACTTCGATGACTGAGTCGAGCTTGAAGTCGTAGCCCTGTTCGGAAAGCTCACTGCGCTTGCCGCCCCAGTCACCCAGCATCCACGGCGACGCGCTGTCGAACGCCGGTGCAGCATGGGCACAGCTTGCAAACTCCAATGCGGCAAGGCTCAGGGCGCTGGCATGACGAAGGGCTCGGGACGATTTGCAGGTCGGGCGTTTCAGAGGACGGGGCATAGGGCGTGAGGTCTTTTTGAGTTATTCGAGAGCAAAGGGCGACGCCGCTCGCAATGCTTGGGAGGCGCGTTGCAAGGTCTTAATCAATGACGAGTTAGCCGTTTCAGCGTTTAGGGCGGCGATGATAGGACGCTAACGTTTTTTTAAAAAGTCAAAATTGCGACATGGATCATTGCGGTCGGTGTAACAGTGGTGGGAGCCCCGGGTAGCGCTGTCCTTTGTTTAGGTAGGCCGTCTCTTCGACGGTGGGTAAGGACGGTATGCCGCGACCGTTGCAGGTGGCGCATAGATGAGCGTTGAGCAGGCGTGATCAGGTGGCAGGATTCAGCGGTGCAGCGGCTGTTCCTTTGCGGCTGAATGAATGCGATCAAATTGTGGGACCGGCTTTAGCCGGGAAGAGGCCGGATTGAACGCCGCAGATTTACGGCGTGGCGGCTGGCGCTTTCCTGGCTAAAGCCGGTCCCACTATCACCCAACCCTTCACACCCAGCGGTGGGTCCGCTAAGGTGCGCAGCTCGCGAAACTGTCTTGTTCCACCAGCGTCCATAGGCCCGTCATGACCACACCCAACAACAACCCGCTGCACGGCGTGACGCTGGAGCAGATCCTCATTGCGCTGGTCGAGCATTACGAATGGTCGGGTCTGGCCGAGCGCATTGACATTCGCTGCTTCAAGAGCGATCCGAGCATCAAGTCCAGCCTGACGTTTCTGCGCAAGACGCCCTGGGCGCGGGAGAAGGTCGAAGGGTTGTACATCAAGCTGGCGCGCACCAAGCGCCCTTGAGCTGACTCGCCGATTGCCCAGGATTAGATCGAAATGCACAGCTCCCCGTTGCACCTGTCGCCAGGCCGGCGCCGCTTCATCAGCACGGCCGCCATGCTTGGCTGGTTCGGGCTTGCGGTGCAGCTCTATCTGATTCTCTGGGGGCGATGGATCGACCACGCCAGCCTGCTCGGCGGCCTGGTGCGCTTCTGCAGTTTCTTCACCGTGGTGACCAACACGCTGGTGGCGGTGGCGCTCAGCTGCGCGGTCATTGACCGGCATTCGGCGGGGTACCGATTCTTCCGTTCTCCCGCTGTCTGCGCCGGCATCACCACCAGCATTATTCTGGTGAGCCTCGCTTACAACCTGCTGCTGCGCCATCTGTGGACGCCCCAGGGCTGGCAGTGGATCGCCGATGAATTACTGCACGACGTCATGCCGGTGCTGTTCCTCGGCTATTGGTTGTTTCTGGTGCCCAAAGGCCTGCTGAAACCCAGGCATGTGCTGATGTGGATGCTGTATCCCGTCGTCTACTTCGGTTATTTGCTGTTGCGCGGAAATGCCTTCGGTGACTATCTCTATCCGTTTCTCGACATTGGCACGCTGGGCGTCGCTAAAGCCCTGACCAACGCGTTGGGCGTGCTGGCGGGTTTTGCGGGAATCGGGGCAGTCATTTTCGGGACAGACAAGGTTTTGGGCCGCCGAGGGCAGTCCTAAACCTCAATAGTGCCGGGGCGCCCCGAATCTGGCGCGCCGGCATCATTCAATCCCTTTTGGCGACGCCAACGCTTCACTCCTCGTCCGAACCGTCTGCGCGCCAGTAACCTGCGGCCTTGACAGCCGCCTCGTCCAGCGTGAACTCATCCAGCAGCACCCGCCGTACCTTGCGCGACAGGGACGATTCGGTCGCTACCCAGGCATACAAGCTGCCCTGCGGGAGGGTCAGTTTGCGCGTGACTTCAAGCAGATCTTGCTGACCACGCACCACCCAAATCACCTCGATCTGCGCATCGCTGGTCAGCGCCTGGCGCTCCGCTGCGTTATCAATTTCAACGACCACCAGCGCACGCCGACCGGCCGGCAATGCCTCCAGCCGACGACCGATGGCGGGGAGGGCGGTCTCGTCGCCGATCAGCAGGTAGCTGTCGAACATGTCCGGCACGATCATCGAGCCCCGGGGCCCGGCGATATTCAGCGTTTGCCCGGCTTCGGCCTGGGCCGCCCAAGTCGCTGCCGGACCGTCGCCATGCAGCACGAAATCAATGTCCAGCTCGCCGGACTGCGGGTCGTAGCGACGCGGGGTGTAATCGCGCATCGCCGGGCGCGGGCCTTCAGCGTTTTGCAGCGGTGCGTCACTGTCCAGCGCCGCCTGCTCTTCGGGCGTGGTGGCGAACAACAGTTTGACGTGGTCATCCGTGCCCAGACTGATGAACCCTTCAAGCTGCGGCCCGTGCAAGGTGATGCGGCGCATGCGCGGGGTGATGTCGGTCACCCTCAGCACCTGCAGCGTACGACGTTTGATCTCGTGGCTGACGCGGTGAATTCCTTGGGGTGCATTCATTCAGATTTCTCCGCAGCGGGTTGTTGGCCGTCGACGATGGCTTTCGCGGTGTCGTTCAGCAGGTCGCGAACCCGCAGGATCTCCTCAGGGTTCCAGCGGCCGTGGTGCATCTGCAGCGCATGACGCAGGTTATGCACGGCCTCGTGGATTTCCGGCGGACGATCATGCCCACGCAACGAGCGCTTGCTGACTTCGATGCGCATTTTCACGCCATCCAGCGCGACGGCCTGTTCGGTCAGGAACTGCTGGCCGGCCTCGGTGATGCGATAGCGTTTTTTGCCGCCCTCGGCATCGCCCTGGATCAACTCGCTTTCTTCCAGAAAGGTCAACGTCGGATATATCACGCCGGGGCTCGGGCTGTAGGCGCCGTCGAACAGCGCTTCGATCTGGCGAATCAAGTCATAGCCATGGCACGGCTGATCGGCGATCAGCGCCAGCAGCATCAATTTCAGGTCGCCTGGGGCAAATACCCGAGGCCCACGGCCACCGCGTTCACGGCCGGGACGTTTCTCGAAACCATCGCGGCCGTCGCCGTGTTCGCCGAAGTGTGGGCGGTGGTGGTGGGGGTGATCGTGTGAGTGGTCTTTCATTTTTTTCATCTCTTGGTATAAGTTAGATATACCTTAAGATATATCTTATTGTTTCCACAAGATGGGTTAAGACGAACGGTTGTCGTCCCGTTTCAGAGGCATGGGATCGATGAATACCGGTTACAGAAGCGTGGCCACCTGCGTAGGGACGGGCGCTTTGCACTGGGTGAAAGTGCCCGGCTCCAGGTAGGGATTGAGAATCGGCGCCATGCCTTTGAGGACTTGCACCGGAAGGGCGGAGGTGAATTTGAAGCTCTCGGCGGCGCGTCCCGGGACGTAGGCCGTCAGCGTGCCGTAGTGGTTGTCGCCGATGAAAAACACGAACGTCGCGGTGCGGTTGATGGCCTTGGACGCCAGGATTCGACCCCCTGCGCCAATGCTTTCGATACGGTTGTCGCCCGTGCCGGTTTTGCCGCCCATGGCCAGCACGCTGCCGTCACGGGTTTTGAAACTGCCGGACACGCGCCTTGCCGTGCCGGCATCGACCACCTGGGAAAGCGCCTCGCGCATGGCTGCGGCGACTTCCGAGGGCAGCACCCGTTTGCCCAGCTCGGGGTTGTTGACCAGCTGGGTTTCATAAGGCGTCTGCGCGGCAAAGTGCAGGCTGTCGATGCGCAACACCGGCAGGCGGATGCCATCGTTCTGGATGATGCCGATGAGTTCGGCAAGCGCGGCGGGTCGATCACCGGAACTGCCAATGGCGGTGGCCAGCGACGGCACCAGATGATCGAACGGATAGCCCAGCCGCTGCCAGCGCTGGTGGATGTCGAGAAACGCTTCGATCTCCAGCATCGTACGAATGCGGCTGTCGCGCGCGCTCTTGTGCTGGCTCTTGAACAGCCAGCTGTAGACCTCCTGCCGCTCGAAACGGCTGGCCGCGACGGCATCCTTGAACGTGGCGTCCGGGTTCTGCAGCAGATACCCCACCAGCCACAGATCCAGCGGATGAACGCGGGCAACGTAGCCTTGATCCGGCAGATCAAACTTTCCGGGGCCGTAGGCGAAATAGAGGTCGTCCAGGCGCTTCTCGGTGAGCGCCGTTTTACCCTTTTCCCCGGCCATGTGCGCCCGCACGAATGCATTGAACGCGCTTTGCGAAGCGTCAGGCAGCAGGTAACGGTGCACGGCGGCAAGTCGGCTCGCAGCGGGATGCACCCCGTCGAGAAAGGTGTCGAGCCGGTCCTGGGTGGATTTGTTTTTATAGCGTTTCCAGAAGCGCAGCAGGAATGACTTGCCCTCGCGGTCGGCGAAATCGGCCAGGTATTCCTGGCGCCTCGGATCGCTGTCGTCCTTGAGCAACACCGCGCTGTTGTTGGGCCCCTGATAGGTGGTGTAACGCACCAGATCGCGCATCAGGCGAATGAACGGCAAGTTGATCGACTCGCGCAATGCCTCGCGAAGGGTGGGGTTGCGCGCGTTGTCCTCCCGGCGAAAATTATTGAAATGATGCAGGCCGCCGCCGGTGAAAAAACTTTCGCCGGGGCTGGCCGAATACTGACGATCGAGAGCTGCAGCGAGCATCTTCGCGAGGTCCCGATCGGTGTTCTGAATCAGGTAGTCCACCGCCCAGCGGCTGAGGCGGTCGGACTCCTCGACCGGGATTTTTCTCAGGGCGCTGGCGGGCAGATCGACGTACTTGTCGTGCAGTTCGGCGATGATCTGCAAGTACGTCGTCAGCACGCGCATCTTGGCCGTCGACCCCAGCTCCAGCTTGCTGCCCTCGTTGATGTCGAACGGCTGATCCGTGCTGTCCGTCTGCACCCGCACCCGCGAGCCATCAGGGTCGCGCTCGAACAGGGTAAAGCTGTAACGCACCGCCTGGGTGCTGGCCGGCGTCAGCAGATGCTCACCGATCAGCCCCATCTGACCGGCAAATTCGGGCTTGGCGAGGTCGCGCAGGTACTGGCCGACGCTGACCTGCAGGTCGTTTTGCAGCGTGCTGGTGGCCGAAAGGTCCAGGCGGTCAAGGTCGTAGAGCGAACGGTTGAGCATGTTCGACAGCCGCGTGCGGGCGACGGTGATGCCTTTGTTGCTCTCAATCGGTTGCACGGTCGGCTGCTGCACCCAGTCGCGATAGGTCACGCTGGCTGCCAGAGCGGCGTCGGCCAGCGGTTGATCGATGACATGGTTCTGCGCGAGCACGCGCAGATGGCTGTCCGTCAGATCCGCGAGCTCCTTGCGCCCCTTCGCCAGAAAGTGCGAGGGCCTGCGCTGCGCGATCACCAACGACAGGACTTCGCGCAGCGCCAAGCCCTGCGCCGTCAGGGTTTTATCGTCTTTTGCCGTCGACGCCAGCAACTGGTTGGTGCGGTCGAAGTCCGCGCCGTACCAGACCCGCAACCCTTCGGCCATGCCGTGGACTTCACCATGACCCGGGACCGCCGACAGCGGCACGCTGTTGAGATAGTCCCGCACCACCCGCTGCCGCGCCTCCAGGGTCTGCTGCCCCGGCTGATAAGCGCGAACGCTGGCGGACACCATCTGACGAATTTTCTCGCTGCCCGACAGCGTCAGGCCGTCCGGCGAGTGCCGGTACTTCTCCAACTGTGTCGCCAACGTGCTGCCACCTGCCGATTGCCCCGGCAACCCCACCATTTTCGCCACCTGAGAGAGCGCCGCCTTGAAGAACCTTGGCCAATCCACCGCCGGGTTGGCCAGCGGGCGCTGATCATCCAGCAAGTCGCGGTTCTCGATGAACAACAGACTGTTGACCAGCACCGGTGGGATCGCGGCAAAGGTCGGGTACAGCTGCTGCGGGTAGGTGTACTGATACAGCGGCGCGGCGCGACAGTCAGAAATGGTCAGGCCGGATTGAATCTTCTCCTGATACGGGACGAAGAAACCGCGCTCGGCGTAGGACATAAGATCAGGGGAGAAACGCGCCTGGGCGCTGATCAGGTAGTCACGCTTGAGCAAGCGGGGCAGGAATTCGCCGAGGGCGGAATAGCCCAGACGCTTGTCGAAAGGCCCGTCACCGGGATACACAATCGCGTCGCTGGGACCGGCTGCGACGGTGTAGCTCAGGCCTTGGGCCAGATGACTGAACTCCTGCGCCTGCAAACGGGAGCTGCGCACCTCGGTCGAGACCACAAATCCCAGGATCACTGCTGCCATCAGCACCGCCACCAGCAAAAACCGCCACACGTAACGCCGTGGGCGAGCATGGGCTGGCACTGATCCGTTTCCCTGACTGTCAGCCTTGACCGCAGCCTTCTTCGTATCGGAATGCCAAAAAGCGCCCATATCGTAAGCCCGGTCAAACCTGCACATCGCACTTGTTACAAGCGTAGACGCTGGTGGGCGCGGGTGAAGAGTTTGTGACCGGCGCTCGGTCGGGTTCTTTAGGAGGCACGTTCGTCATCCAACCGCTGGAACTTCGTGATAGGCGCGAGGGATCTCGCTTAGACCCCTCGCGCCTCGTGCCTGATTATTCCTTCCCTGGGGGCCGTTATGGGGACTGACTGATTTGTAGGAAATCTCTTGTTTTCAGCCTCGTCAGTTGACCGGAGTTGATTGAGATAGTTACGTCCTTTTGTCACCTCTGAATGCGGTGGCAAATCAATTTAAAGAGGATGAAACTATGAGCAGAAAAATAATTTTGAGTGACATGTTAAGAGGATTTTTTGTAGCGTGTGTCTGTACTCTCGCCGCGCCTGCCAGCGCTCAATCAATCTCCCCCGCTCAACCCTATGCCAAAGGTTTAGAGGAAAGTGTTTCTGAGGTACATGATGATGGTGAGATGATTCTTACTGTGTTGTCTGATCAAACTCACGTGTTAGACGCTGTGCTTAAAAGCAAGACCGCCGTTCACTACTACAGTTTTACTTCCGTCCGGGGCCAAGATGTACTGGTGTCTAACACACCGGGATTGTCAGGTGCACCGTTTTGGGAGCTGGAATACTTCGATGGTGCTAACTGGCTTAAAAAACCTGATTCTGAAGATAAGTTCTCTAGTTTGATGCCTGGGACTGAGGTGCTTATCAGGGTTATCCACAGAGCGGATGTCCCTTTATCTGGACAGCCTTATCATTTGGCGATCGGCTCTTACCCCGTTTTAAAAAATTTCGAATTTAGCGACGAAATCGGTGTTAACAGGATTCCTTCAGGTTATACCGAACCGTCTTGGTTATGGACACAGGGCTACACCCAAGGAATCTTGAAAGGAAGATTCACTGACTCTGTCGGGGCGCCGCTGAAAGGGGCTGTCGGGCGATTTGTGCTCAGTCTTAAGGAATCCCGCATTCGGCCGGTCGTAGAGAAGGTGATCAGTGACGAGCACGGTGTCGTCACCAAAGTCGTTAACTTCGAGCGCTGTGCCGGAGGCCACGAGGCCAGGGATTACGTAAGCTACAATCACGGTACTAACACGTGGAGAAGTTATTACTATGTGGGCGGCTATGTATTTTCCAACTTTTTACTGGGTGCTAAGGGAGAGGTAGAGGCCAATAAAGATCTTAGGCTATTCGGCCATATCTGCAATCAACGGCTAATTAAAAGTGTTCCTGGGCCCGCCTGAATGAATGAGCTTGGCTGGTCATTCTCCAGCCAAGCTTATCGCTGCTTCAGATATGCACTGAGATAAACGGTGTCCGTTTTTCCGCCCTCTCAGAGATTTGTTTTTTCCACGTTTGCTCCATGTCGTCGCTCTCGAGGATTTTTCCGTAGTCAACAATCCGGGCGATATCAGCCGCCTCAAGCTTGTAGCGGGTATTGAAGCCGGTTTTGTCATATTTGGCTAACGCTAACATTGCGCTGGAATGGTCGACCAAATGATCCTCAATGCCTCGGTGCTTTAGCTGCTCGGTCAGCCAGATCCGCTCCTCTGTGGAGAGACTTTCCTGAGGGTCGAGTATCTGGATATTCCCACTGCTATCAAAGCCAAAGCTGAAGTTTTTGGAAGCCAGTTCCGGTCGTAGGTTATAGAGCTCGTTTTTGAATGACGTATAAGCCAGATTTGCCAGTTCAAGCGATATGGCCGAATCAATCCTTTTCAAGGAAAGATAGTCGGCCATGCTCGTTATGTTCTTCATATTCGGCTCGGTAAGCCACGGTTGTTCATCTTCCACGGCAACTGGGCCTTGAGACACGTCTAGGCTGCCGGGGGATTCGTCGCCCTGCTTTAGCTGTACTGAGATCCTCGCTGGTGCTAAAGCCATGTGCTGCATCAGGTGATGTAGTTCCATTTTTTCCTCCGCTGATTTGTCCACTCCTTCGCGTAACGGCAATTCGCGAAAAAGCTTTGCCTGATAAACCAGTGGGAAATTTCCGAAGCTCCATCTAAGTGAGACATGGTTCTCAAACCTTCACCACCTGCACCGCTTTCGGACTGCCCAATCGCTTGTTCAACTCCAGCCAGTTCGACAACAGCAGCATCAATCCCAGCCCCAACAACGCGGTGATCACGCGCATTTGCCAGGCATCGTCAGCCAGCGCGTTCGCCATGTCGGCCAGCGGGGCGAGGAGGACGCCCAGGCAGAAGATCTCCAGCGAATAGCGGCCCATCCGGCAGGTCTGCTGGACAGGCCAGTTGTCGAGCCAGGTCATCGACGTCGGCAGCGTCTTCGCGACGACAGACACCAGCGCAAGGAAATGCAGCAGGCGCAGCGGCGACAGGTCGGTTTTGCTGATTGGGTAGATCAATTCGGTGAGCGCGGTAGGCAGGAGCGCGTCATGCACGTCGGGAAATTTCCACAGCACGGTGATGACGCCGGCCATCAGCAGGTAAGCCGCCGCTACGAGAAACGACGGCTGTTGCCAAAGCGGGCGAGCAGGGGGCTTTGCGTTCAGCTCGCGTTGGGTGTGCAAGGCAAAGGCCCCGCCGAGCACGAAGATCAACTGCCAGGCGACGGGATTGAAATACCAGTAACCGCCGCCTTCGTAGGCGCGCAGGTTCCAGCCGAGCAACGGCACCATCATGTACAGGGCAATCGACAGGCCGATCGCCATTGCTGCGTTGCGCAGCATGACAGGCAGGATCAACGGCAACGTGCCCATCAGCAGGATGTACAGCGGCAGCGGGTCGGTGAGGTTGGGTTTAAAGCGCAGCAACAGCTCATCGGCCAGCGCCTGCTGCGGGTTGCCGACGAAATACTCCAGGCCCATCTCCCGCACCATGTCCCGGGTTTCGACGTGATTGTTGGCGACGAAAACGATGCCCATCAGCAGCGTCAGCAAGAAGATGTGCGCGACGTACAGCACCCATGTGCGCCGCAGGATACGCAGGCACGCCACGACATAACCGTCACGCTGCGCCACGCGCCCGTAAGCGAGTACGGCGGCATAGCCGGCGAGAAACACGAACACCTCGGCGGCGTCGCTGAAGCCAAAATTGCGCAGCGTCAGTTGCGCGAAAGGGTTGGCTGGCACGTGATCCCAAAAAATGAAAATCAGCGCCAGACCCCGAAAGAAGTCGATGCGATGGTCGCGTCCGTTCGTCATGACGGTGGGCCTTGCAAAGGTGTTTAAAGAAGAGGGGCCAATGGGGCCATGGTTCCTTGCCGTCAGCAGGGTCTGATCGGCGGCGCGCAGGGTGGCGGGTTTGCGGGGTAAAAGCAAAGGGTGGATGTTGCAGGATGTCTCGCTTTATAGCTCTTCTGAAAGCCGGGACAAATCATCCATCGGTTTTCGGCTGGCCTCGTCGCGTTTGTTCTTGAACGCCATCAGTTCAGAGAACAACACTCTGCGGTGGCGACCGGTTTTAAAGTGAGGAAGAGCGCCTTCCCCAAGCAGCTTGACGAGATGAAGTCTAGAGACGTTGAGGAGATCAGCGGCTTCCTGAGTCGTCAGTTCCGCATGCACCGGGACCACCCTGACAACGTTGCCTAGAATTGAGGATGTTATTCGAAATAAACGAAAATGCGATGGCGCGCTCAGGTGAGCCTGCCGTCTCGGCTCGCAAGCCGTAGAGCAGTCCGAAATCGACTGGTGGACGGCGGCTCAACGCTTTCATTCGATCTCATCCCTGCGACACCGTCAGGTTGGCCTGGAACCGGCATTTTTAACGACGAGCAACGCACCAGGGGAACTCACAGGCGCCCCTTTTTTCGCGCAGATTTCCAACCCAACCGTGAATTACTGAGCTTCCGGCATCAGCATCGGCTTGCGGTCCAGCGTCTCGCTGACCATTCGATAAATGTCTTCTTTGCCCTCGTCGTTGCAGCAGCGGATCTCGTGGAGCACTTCGCGCTCTTTGGGAGACAGCGCGATGTAGTTCCATTCACACGCCTGGCGCATGAACACGTCGTGATCGTTGACCGGCATGACGTCGTCAGCGGCTTCGTGAAAAGCCTCCACGATCGTTTCGATCAGGCTGACGAGTTGCTCGGATTCAGGCTTGCCGCCAGTTGCCTGGACCAGACGCTGCAGATGATTCAACGCGCTGCGGGCGTCAATCAGCTTCATGTGTCCCGGGACACTCATTTCGTATCGATCGATCAAGTGCATGGCACTCCCTCCTGGTGTTTTTTGTTCATTCCGTTCCCGTCGAGGACCGGGCTGAGGTCGTCAGAGGCGCGAACGTTAGCGGCAGGGGAAGCGGCGGAAAAGGCGAAAGTTGTAACCGTTACAAAATCGTTAGCGGTTGAACTTTATCGAATTGATACTGTATAACGTATTACATGATTGTTTACATTCTGGAGAAAAACGATGAAGCCCGACATCCATCCCGACTACCGTAAAGTGCTCTTCCACGACACTGCTGCCGATGTGTTTTTCCTGATCGGCTCCACGGTTGATACCGATCGCACACACACGCACACCGATGGCACCACCTACCCTTATGTTGCCCTCGACGTGTCCAGCGCGTCGCATCCCATGTACACCGGTCAACAGCGCAAGACCACCACCGAAGGCCGTATCGCGGGCTTCAACAAGCGCTTCGCGACCTTCGGTTCCGGCGCCAGGAAAGAGGAATGACAGCAGCACCTCCCGCGCTCCGGGCATCGCCAGTCGATCACCCGGGCGCGGGATTTTTTTGCCCCGTTTTTCCTGTATTCCGTCTCGCAAGCCACCTTGGCACTGGACTATCGGGCCAAATTGCTTTTAGCTCTGCGACCTGAAATTCAGGAGCATCCCCCTTTGAAAAAGTCAGTCGCCATCGTTTTCGGTGGGCAATCCTCCGAGCATGAAGTGTCGTTGCAATCGGCGCGCAACGTGATCAACGCGATTGATCGCAACAACTTCTCCATCACCCTCATTGGTGTCGACAAGCAGGGCCACTGGCTGCGCTTCGACGAGCAGGATTACTTGCAGAACCCTACTGATCCTGCGCACATCAAGCTCAGTGACTCCGGGCGTCTGCTTTCGCTGATGCCGGGCGCCAGCGGGCCGCAATTCGTGGAAGTGCAGACCGGCGCAGAGCTGCCGCGCATCGACGTGGTGTTCCCGCTGATCCATGGCAGTTTCGGCGAAGACGGCTGCCTGCAAGGCATGCTGCGGCTGCTGGACATTCCGTTCGTGGGCCCGGATGTGCTGAGCTCCGCGGCTTGCATGGACAAGGATGTGACCAAACGGCTCCTGCGCGATGCGGGTATATCGGTGGCGCCGTTCGTGGTCCTTCAGCGTGGCGAGACCGTGGATTTCGTCAGCGTCTCCGCCCAGCTGGGCCTGCCGCTTTTCGTCAAACCGGCGTGCCAGGGATCGTCGGTTGGCGTGAGCAAAGTCACCGACGAGGCCGGCTATGCAGCCGCCCTGAAGCTGGCCTTCGAGTACGACAACAAGGTGCTGATCGAGCAGGGTATCGTCGGTCGCGAAGTGGAATGCGCCGTGCTGGGCAACCACGAGCCGAAGGTCAGTGTGTGCGGTGAGGTCGTGGCCAATGACGAGTTTTACGCCTACGACACCAAGTACCTGAACGACGGTCAGGCGCGCATCGCCATCCCCGCGCAGATGGCCGAAGAGATGAGCGAGGCCGTGCGTGAGGTGGCGCTGCAGGCCTATCGCGTGCTGGGCTGCGCCGGTTTGGCGCGGGTGGATTTCTTTGTCACCGAGGCACGGGAAATCATCATCAACGAGGTCAACACGCTCCCCGGCTTCACCTCCATCAGCATGTACCCGAAACTCTGGCAGGCCAGCGGATTGAGCTACGCCGAGCTGATCGATCGGTTGATCACCCTGGCGCTGGAACGTGCCGAAGAAACCCGCGCGCTGAAAACCGAGGTGGTGCTGTGACGGTGAAGACGCTCCGTATTGCCGCCGCGCTGCTGACCCGTGCCGATGGCAAGACGCTGCTGGTGCGCAAGCGCGGGACCGAAGCGTTCATGCAGCCGGGCGGCAAGATCGACGCCGGCGAGTCGGCGCTCGATACGCTGGCCCGTGAGCTGAACGAAGAACTGGGGCTGGTCATCGCGCCTGAACACGCGCGATTCCTGGGCGAGTTTTCGGCGGTGGCGGCGAATGAACCGGGCTTCGAAGTGAATTGCCAGCTGTACGGCGTTCACGTGGACGAGCCGGTCAATCCCGCGGCCGAGATCGAGGAAGCGATCTGGGTCGACGGCGAGAATATTGAGCAGTTGCACCTGGCGCCGCTGACCCGGGATTCGATATTGCCCCTGTACCGAGGCCTGCCAATCGCCTGATTTTGATGGAGGGTGCGGTGCGGCGGGTTAACGAACCGCGCTTACCCCGTCCAGTGTCGAAAACGACGTGTCCTTCGCCGTCAGCAAGAAGTCACGCATGTAGGGCGCGTCCAGCATGTCAGCGCGAATCGCCGCGTACAGCGTGGCGAACAATCCTTTTTCCCCCAGCCGCTTGCCCTTCACGTACCCGCGTGAGCTGTATTCATGCAGCGCCCAGTGGGGCATCCCGCACACGCCGCGGCCGCTGGCGACCAGTTGCATCATCATCACCGTCAGCTCGGATGTGCGCACCTGCGCCGGTTCAATGTCCGCCGGCTCGAGAAAACGCGTGAAGATGTCCAGGCGGTCGCGCTCGACGGGGTAGGTGATCAGGGTTTCATTGATCAAATCTTCCGGCACGACATACGGCCTGGCCGCCAGCGGATGCTGATTGGCAACCGCGAGCATCGCTTCGTAGGTGAACAGCGGCACATAGGTAATGCCTGCCAGCTCCAGCGGGTCCGACGTCACCACCAGATCCAGATCGCCACGGGCCAGGGCGGGGAGGGGCGCGAAAGCGAAACCTGACGCCAGATCAAGTTCCACCTCCGGCCATGCATCGCGGAACTGGTCGATCGTCGGCATCAGCCACTGAAAGCAACTGTGGCATTCGATGGCCATGTGCAGACGCCCCGCGACACCGCCGGCCAGTCGCGAAATATCCCGTTCGGCATGGCGCAGTTGCGGCAGTACCGAGTCGGCCAGTTGCAGCAGTCGCAGGCCCGCGCTGGTGAAGCGCACCGGTTTGGTCTTGCGCACGAACAGCGGCATGCCCATGCGTTCTTCCAGCTCCTTGAACTGGTGCGACAGCGCCGACTGCGTCAGATGCAGGCGGTCAGCGGCGTCAACGAGGCTGTCTGCTTCGCGTAACGCATGCAGGGTTTTCAGGTGGCGAATTTCCAGCACCGACGGCGCTCCATGAGTAAATTTTGTGATCAACACGAATTTAATGAGTTTGTCTCATGTCAGGGTAAGTGTCGACAATGGCGCCATCTTTTGAAGGAAGCAGTCAGCATGGGCCAGGTCAACAACTCTAATTTTCCTCACATCGGCGTGGCCAGGGGCTTCAAGCACATCCTCGAAACCCTGGGTGACGGCATTGATGTGGATTCGGTGCCAACGTTTACCCATGATCAGCGCTTCAACCTGAGCTGGGCGCCGCTGTTCGATGAGGTCGACCAGGCCCGCGCCGAGGGCCACACCCTCCGGCCGGAGATCATCGGTCCGTTGACGTACCTCTGGCTGGGGCAAGCGGAAGGGGAGGGCTTCGACAAGCTCGACCTGCTCGACCGTCTGCTGCCGGTCTACGGCGAGATCCTCGGCCGGCTGGCGGGCAAGGGCGTCGAGTGGGTACAGATCGACGAGCCAATTCTGACCCTCGACCTGCCCCAGGACTGGAAGAACGCCTTCGAGCGCGCGTACCACGCCTTGCAATACTCGCCGCTTAAAAAGCTGCTCGCGGTCTCCTGCGGCGGTCTGGGGCTGGGCAGCAACCTTGGCCTTGCGGTGTCTTTGCCAGTGCAAGGCCTGCATGTCGATGTGCTCAGTGCCCCGGAGCAAATGCCTCTGGTGCTGGACCGCCTGCCCATCTACAAGGTGCTGTCGCTGGGTGTGGCAGGCGAACTTGACCCCGCTGGCGCCGACGGTGAAGCCGCCCTTGAGGTGGTAAAAGAGGCTCAACTGCGCTTCGCCGACAACCTATGGGTGGCGGATTCGATCAGCTCGCCGGCAACAGCGGCCGCGTGAATACAGGGTGAGATGACCGTTTTGCTACCGCTCAGCCCTCTTCATCAAACTGTCACGCAACTGTGGCAGCGCGCTTGAGCAAACTGCATCAGACTCGCGGCCTACTGGGGTTCTGTGTGTCGGTGTTTTTCCATGCGGGTTTTACTTTTTCTGGCTGCGCTCTTGTGCAGCCTGTCGTCTTTTGCGGCCTCTCGATGCGATGTTGACGTTCCCACGCAGGTGGTCGAGCTCGATGACGTGCACCTGGCGTATCAAAGCATCGGGCGTGATTCCGATCCGGCGCTGCTGTTGGTCATGGGGCTTGGCGGTCAACTGATCCACTGGCCGGACGAAGTGGTCGTTGCCTTATGCCAGCAGGGCTTTCGCGTGATTCGCTACGACAACCGGGACGTAGGATTGTCGACCTGGGTCCAGGCGCCGCCGAGTCCCAACCTTACCTACGAAGTGCTGCGCTACAAAATCGGCCTGCCGGTGTCGGCGCCGTATTCGCTGACCGACATGGCTCAGGACGCGCTCGGCCTGATGGACGCGCTGCACGTTCAGCAATTCCATGTGCTGGGGGCGAGCATGGGCGGCATGATTGCGCAGCATCTGGCGGACATGGCGCCCAAGCGCGTGGAGAGCCTGACGCTGATCATGACCAGCTCCGGCGCGCCCGGGCTGCCGATGCCCAGCCCGGCGCTGTTGCAACTATTGGCCCGTCGCGGCGCGCCTGACCGGCAGACTGCCCTTGAGCAACAGGCCGATCTTCTGGCGGCGCTGGGCAGCCCGGAGGTCAAGGATGATCGGCAGATGCTGTTGCATCAGGCGGCGGTTTCCTACGACCGGGCGTTTAATCCTGAAGGCGTGAAGCGCCAGATTCTGGCGATCCTGTCCGAACCCAGCCGAGTGGAATTGTTGAATCGTCTGCGCGTGCCGACGCTGGTCGTTCACGGCACCGCCGACCCGCTGCTGCCGGTCATGCACGGAATTCACGTGGCGGCACACATACAGGGCAGTCAACTGAAGCTCATTCCCGGCCTGGCCCACCGCTTTCAGGAAGCCTTCAAGGCCCCGCTGCTGGCGGCCGTGTTGCCGTATTTGCGCGAGCATCGTGAAGACGCATCCCACGTCGCGCAGCTCTAATAAGACGGCGGGGTTGACCCGCCCATTGAGGGCGGGCGTGCCGGTGTAGGGTTTGAGCGCCACCGTGATCGGCGTATCGTGGTGCTTTTCCTCTCTTGCACGAGGCTGCCATGAGCACTCCGCTGAAAATCGATTTCATCTCCGATGTGTCCTGCCCCTGGTGCATCGTCGGCCTGCGCGCGCTGGACCAGGCGCTTGAGCATCTGGGCGATGAAGTTCAAGCCGACATTCACTTCCAGCCCTTCGAACTCAACCCGCAAATGCCGCCTGAAGGCCAGGACATCTTCGAGCACATCGCCGAAAAGTACGGCTCGACGCGGGAACAATTCCAGGCCAACGCCGAGAACATCCGTGAGCGCGGTGCAGAACTCGGGTTCGTCTTCAAGCAGGGCGAGCGGCGCATTTTCAACACCTTCGACGCCCATCGACTGCTGCACTGGGCTGAGCTGGAAGGCAAGCAGCACGCGCTGAAAGAAGCGCTGTTCACGGCGTATTTCAGCCAGCATGCCAACGTATCCAGCCACCAGGTGCTGGCGGATGTTGCGCAGAAAGTGGGGCTGGACCGGGTGCGCGCCGAGGCCTTGCTGGCCAGCGATCAGTACGCCAGCGACGTTCGAGAACTCGAGCAACTGTGGGTATCGCGGGGCGTGAGTTCGGTGCCGACGATCGTCTTCAACGACCAGTACGCCGTTTCCGGTGGGCAACCCGTCGACGTGTTCGTCAGCGCCATTCGTCAGATCGTGGGCGAAGAATCGAGCGTAGTGAATCGGGCTGATTGAAAGGTGAGATGAGGCCTGACGCGCAGCGCACAGGCGGCTGATCCGGGCTCTTCGACCCCGGACGGCCGATTATCCTTCTGCGCGTGCAGCCGTCACCTGCTGTTACGCCTCCGTCATTGCATTTCAAAAAACACTTGCTCCTCCCAGCCACTTTCGGATATCAATTTGTACATGATTAGACAGGTTCGATTCGACAAGAAAAAACGTGTGGTGGATGAGCTGGCCCGACGCATCGAGACCGGACAGATGGGGTCGGGCGAGTTGTTGCCGGGCGAGAATCTGCTCGCACAGGAATTCAACGTCAGCCGCGGTACGCTGCGCGAGGCGCTGTCCGAGCTCAAGCGGCGCAACTACATCGCCACGCAAACCGGCGTCGGTTCGATCGTCACCTACGACGGCATCTCGCTGGATCAGCGCGCCGGTTGGGCCCAGGCCCTGGCCGACACGGGGGCCAGGGTCAGCACCGAGATTCTGCGTCTGGTGGCGGTGCAGCGGCCTGATCTGGCAGGACGGTTCGGCACGGCCGAGTTCATCGCGCTGGATCGTCGGCGCACGGCGGGGGATGGCAGCGTGGTTTCCCTGGAGCGTGTGCTGATCCCGGCCTGTGACGGTCTGGAAAATCTGCCCCGCGACGGGCTGATTGATGATTCGCTGACGGTCACCCTGGCTGCCCACGGGTATGTCGGTGATCGCGGCGATCAGTGGATCGGTGCCGAGCCCCTGAGCAACGACGACGCGGCGCTGATGTTGCGCCAGCCGGGTTCGGTGTTCCTCAAGGCGACTCGCACTACTTTTGATCGCCGCGAACGTTTCATGGAGCACGTGGAAAGCCTTCTGGACCCCGTGCATTTTCGTCTGCATCTGGCTTTTGGATCACCCACATGACTGCACTGATCGACACGCGCGACCGAGGCCTCGGCGCTTTCTACGGACTGGCGCTGGGCGATGCGTTGGGCATGCCGACGCAGTCCTTGAGTCGCGAGCAGATCAGGCAGCGATTCGACCGCATCACTACGTTGCAGGCTGCCGGTGCCGATCAGCCTATTGCGCCGAACATGCCTGCCGGGTCGATCACCGATGACACCGAACAAGCCGTTTTGGTCGCTGAACTGCTGGTCGCTGGAGAAGGGCGCATCGAGCCGTCGGATCTGGCGCAGAGCCTGATCGACTGGGAAGCGGTGATGCAGGCCAAGGGTTCGCAAGACCTGCTCGGCCCCTCGACCAAGCGCGCCATCGAGATGATTCTGGCCGGTCACAGCCCCGAAGAATCGGGGCGTTTCGGCACCACCAACGGCGCCGCCATGCGCATCACGCCGGTGGGTATTGCCTTCGATGTGCGCGAAGAGGCGCGTTTCGTCGAGGCGGTCAAACAGGCCTGCCAGGTCACCCACAACACCAATCTCGGGATCTCCAGCGCAGCAGCGGTCGCGGCGGTTGTCTCGGCGGGTATCAGCGGTGCCACTCTGGGCAAAGCCCTCGACGTCGGCGCGCGCATCGCCCATGAGGCCGAGGGCTACGGGTACTGGATCGCCGGCGGCCGCATTGCCGCCCGAATCCGGTGGGCCAAACAACTGTGCGTCGAATGCAGCAATGAACAACTGCCCGAATTGATTTATGACGTGATCGGCACGTCCGTCGCCTCCCAGGAATCGGTGGTTGCGGCCTTCGCCCTCGCCCATCAAGTGGCTCGCGGGCAGGTATCGGCATTCGATGCGCTGTGCATGGCCGCCAGCCTGGGCGGCGACACCGACACCATCGCCGCCATTCTCGGGGCGATGCTCGGTGCCTGCGAGGGCATGGCCGCCTGGCCCGCACCGCTGATCGAACAGATCCACACCGTCAACGGACTCGACCTTCATCCCGTGGTCGAGCAGTTGCTGTCCCTGCGCGGGGTCTGATCCGACCGAAGCCAGCCCGTATAAAGAACAAGACCTACCTCGCGGCTCCATGTAGCGGCGAGTCAGGGTTTTTGCAGCCTGCAAAAGCCCACGCTGACACGGACGTCGTTTGCTTTGCGTACTGCCCACAACCAGAACAAATGGCACAGGAGCATTCACATGACGACATCCAACGCCGCTCAAGGCGCAGGTCAGCTTGAAACACGCGGCATCGAACCAGTCCCGGAGAACGAATGCAACGGCCACCCGTTGCAGCTTTTCTGGGTGTGGTTTGCGGCCAACATCAGCATCCTCGGGCTGCCGCTGGGGGCGACGCTCGTGGCCTTTCGCGGGCTGTCGATCGGGCAGGCGATCATCGTGGCGATCCTCGGCGCGGCCGGTTCGTTTGCTGTCGTGGGGGTCATCTCCATTGCCGGCCGACGGGGCAGGGCACCGAGTCTGACGCTGTCGCGGGCGATTTTCGGGGTGCGAGGGAATATCGGCCCTACCATCGTCTCGCTGATGTCGCGCCTGGGCTGGGAGACGGTGAACACCACGACCGCCGCTTTCGTACTGCTGTCGCTGTGCTCGATTCTCTTCGCCACGCCGGTGGAAGCTAAAAGTGCGCCGGGCCTGACCCTGGTGTTCATCGCCATTTTCGTGCTGATGACGCTGACCGTTTCCGGGCTCGGCCACGCCACGCTGCTGGTCATTCAGAAATGGGCGACGTACATCTTCGGCGCTTTGAACGTCATCGTCGGCGGGTTCCTGATCGCGCACATCGACTGGGCGGCCGTGTTCAACGCCGCGCCTGCACCGGTGGGCGCGATGATCATCGGCATCGGCACCATGGCGGCCGGCACGGGCATCGGCTGGGCCAACGCGGGCGCCGACATGTCGCGCTATCAGCATCGCAGCGTCAAGGCCACGCGGCTGGTGGCCTCGGCCGCTTTCGGCGCAGGCATTCCACTGGTGTTGCTGATCACCCTGGGCGGGCTGCTGTCGGTGGGCAATGACCACCTGGCGTCGGCCACCGATCCGATCATCGCGATCCGCGAACTGCTGCCGACCTGGATGGCCGTGCCTTACCTGATCACGGCGTTCGGCGGGCTGCTGCTCTCGAATAACCTGTCGGTGTACTCGGCAGGGCTGACCACGCTGACGCTGGGCCTGAGGATCAAGCGCGTGCACGCGGTGATTGTCGACATCGTGGCGATCTTCGCCGGATCGATTTACTTCATGCTGATCGCCGACAGTTTCTACGGCCCGTTCATCACGTTCATTTCGATGCTAGCCGTGCCGATCACCGCGTGGGTCGGGATCTTCGTCGTCGACCTGATGCATCGCCATTACTATTCCCCCGCTGACTTGATGGACGTCTCGCCGCGCAGCGCCTATTGGTATCGCGGCGGGATCGAGTGGCGTGCGCTGGGTGCGTGGGCCCTGGCCATCGTGCTTGGGTACAGTTTCACCACCGTCGCGACCACGCCGGAGAACGTGATATTCAAAGGTTTGCTGTCCGACTCGTGGTTCGGCCATAACGGGCTGGGCTGGATCGTGACCTTTGTGGTCGCGGGCGGTGTGTATGCGTTGCTGGGCGGCGCCCGTGACCGTCGCGTTGTTGCCGATGAGGTTGTTCATGCCCGCTAGATTGCTCTACACCGGCCAGGTCGTGGTCGATCTGGTCATGGCGCTGGACGCCTTGCCTCGCTCCGGCGGCGATGTGCTCGCCCGCTCGGCGGCCTTCGAAACCGGCGGAGGATTCAACGTGATGGCCGCCGCACGGCGCAGTGGCATGCCAACGCTGTACCTCGGTCGCCACGGCGCGGGGCGTTTCGGCGATCTGGCGCGGCAGGCCATGGCGGCAGAAGGCATCGACATCGCGGCGGCGGCGTCGGCTGGTCAGGACACTGGCCTGTCGGTGGCGCTCATCGAGCCTTCGGCCGAGCGCTCGTTCATTTCCTACGTCGGCGCCGAGGGCGGTTTGTCGGCTGACGATCTGCGCGGCGTCGAGGTGCAGCCTGAAGATTACGTGTTCGTCAGTGGCTACAGCTTGCTGCACGAAGGCAAGGTGTCGACGCTGCTGGACTGGCTCGTGCAGTTGCCAGCGGGGGCGGGCGTGGTGTTCGATCCGGGGCCGCTGATCGATTCGCCGGAGGCGTCCGGGATGCAGGTGGTGTTGCCATTGATCACGCTGTGGACGAGCAATGCCGAAGAAGCGCTGCGCTTCACCGGGTGCGAGACGATCGAGGGGGCCCTGGACAGGCTGGCGCACTGGCTGCGCAAGGATGCCTTGATGGTGGTGCGCGACGGACCGAATGGCTGCTGGATCCGTCAGGGTTCCGAGCCCCGACACGTGCGCGGCTTCCCGGTGACGGCCATTGACACCAATGGCGCCGGTGATGCCCATGCGGGGGTGTTGCTGGCCGGGCTGGCGTCAGGGCTGTCCGCTGCAGAAGCCGCATTGCGCGCCAATGCGGCGGCGGCCATTGCCGTCACTCGCTGGGGCCCGGCGACTGCACCGACGGCGGCAGAGGTGGATGAGTTAGTCGGCAGCAGCGAATTTCCCCTGGCACCCTGATGACCCCCGCCATCGCATGACCTGTAGGAGCGTGGCTTGTCCCGCGATCTGGCGCGAAGCGGCAGCCAATCCGCTGACTGCGTTCCTCAGGAAGGACCGAGTCGTCCGGTTTACGACTGCTGCGCAGCCGATCGCGGGATAAGCCACGCTCCTACGGTCTGCGGCCAGAATCAAACAGCGAACTTGCTCACCCCAACCCGTATTTCTTCACTTTGTCGAACAGCGTGGTTTTGGCCATGCCCAGTTCCTGGCTGGCCTGGCTGAGATTCCCGCCGCTGCGCTGCAACGCCTCACCCAACAGGTTCTTCTCGAATGCTTCCACGGCCTCGGCGAAATCCAGGCTTTGGGTGGCGACTTCCGCACCGGCGGTCTTGAACGCGGGCAGGCCCAATGCGTACCGCTCGGCGACGTTGCGCAGCTCGCGCACATTGCCCGGCCAGTCGTGGGTCAGCAGCGCCGAGCGGGTCTTTGCGTCCAACTGCGGCGCCTCGCGGTCGAAGCGCAGTGACGACTGCTGCAGAAAATGTTCGAACAACTGCAGGATGTCTTCACGGCGCTCGCGCAGGGGCGGCAGTTCGAGGGTCACCACGTTGAGCCGGTAATACAGGTCGCTGCGAAACTGGCCCGCTTTGCTCAGCGCGTTGAGCTCCGACTTGGTCGCCGCGATCACCCGGCAATCCACCGCCACGCTCTGGTTTGAACCCAGCCGCTCAAGCGTGCGCTCCTGCAATACCCGCAACAGTTTGATCTGCAGGTTGATCGGCATGCTTTCCACTTCATCGAGAAACAGCGTGCCGTCGTGGGCGTGTTCGATCTTGCCGATGCGGCGTTTGCCGGCGCCGGTGAACGCGTTGGCCTCATGACCGAAGATTTCGCTCTCGAACAGGCTTTCCGGCAGGCCGCCGCAGTTCAGTGCAACGAACTGATGGTCGTGGCGGCGGCTGAAGTCATGGAGGCAACGGGCAACCAGTTCCTTCCCGGTGCCGGTCTCGCCTTCGATCAGCACGTTGGCCGAGGTGTCCGCGACGTTGGCGATCAGTGCGCGCAGGGTTTGCATCGCCTGAGAGCGGCCAATGATCTTGCCTTCCAGAGAATCGCGCTCGGCCAGTTGCCGACGCAATGACCAGACTTCCCGGGCCAGCCCGCGTTGCTCCAGCGCGCGGCGGGCGACCTCGACCAGCCGCTCGGGGGAGAAGGGCTTTTCCATGAAGTCGTAGGCGCCATCGCGCATCGCACCGACGGCCATCGACACGTCGCCGTGACCGGTGATCAGCACCACGGGCAGGGTTCGATCGCGCTCTTTCAGGCGCTTGAGCAGCTCAAGCCCGTCGATGCCCGGCAGGCGAATGTCACTGATGACGATGCCGGCGAAATTCTCACTGATCAACGCCAGCGCTTCTTCGGCGCTGCCCACGCCCTGGCTGTGAATGTCTTCCAGCGCCAGCGCCTGTTGGCAGCCGAGCAGGACATGCGGGTCGTCTTCGACAATGAGGACCGTCAGATCAGTGTTCATGGTGTATTCCAGTGCTTGCCCGCGAAGCGGTGTGTCAGGTTTTCGAACAGGGTCACTGCCCCGGTGCTTTCGCGAGCCGACTCGCTTTCATCAAACATCACCACACCGCTGAATCTTCAGCGGCTGGGATGCCGTCTTCGTGAGCAAGCTCACTCCCACATGAACTGTCACACCGAGACTGGGGATGCACTGATCTCTCATACACCCGCCGCCCCGGGGTCAACCAGCGGCAACACCAGCACAAACATCGTGCCGCCCTCGGCCGGGTGCTCAGCGTTAAGCGTGCCGCCTGCCGCCGTGGCAAGGCTGGCGGACAGCGTCAAACCCAACCCGAGGCCCTGCTCACCAGGCTTGGTGGTAAAGAAGGGTTCGAACAAATGCTTGCGCGCTTCGGCGTCGATGCCGTGGCCGTTGTCCCGCACACGCAACCGATAGCGGCCCTCGAACACGTCACCGTCCAGCCATAGAGCCGGCAGCGGCTGCGCCTGCATGGCGTCCAGCGCGTTGCCGATCAGGTTGACCAGAATCTGCTCAAGCCGGGTCTGATCAATCGCCAGTTCGACATCGTCGATCTGCTGATGCAGCGCCAGTGACGCATTGTCCAGACGCGCCGCGAGCAATTGCAATGCAGCCTCGACTGCCTTGCCCAGGGACGCCTGACCTTTATCTTCCCCGCGCCGGGCAAAGGCGCGCAGGCTGGCGGTGATACGGCCCATGCGGTCCACCAGATCGTTGATGGTGCGCAGGTTCGCACTCGCCGTGTCCAGCGCACCCCGTTCGAGGAACCGAACGGTGTTGCCCGACAACGTGCGCAGCGCCGCCAGTGGCTGATTCAGTTCATGGGCGATGCTGGTGGACATCTGGCCGATGGCCGCGAGTTTGCCGGCCTGGATCAATTCATCCTGGGCCTGGCGCAGGGTCTCTTCGGCCTGGCGACGTTCACGGATCTGGCCCTTGAGGCGTTCGTTGCTGGCGCGCAGGTCAGCGGTGCGGTCGGTAATGCGCCGTTCCAGCTCGTTGTTCGCCTGCTCCAGCGCTTCTCGGGCGGCGAGGCGGGTGGAAATCACCTTGCGCCGCTCGTTCCAGGCAATCAGCAGAAACGCCACCAGCGCGCAGGCGACGGCGACCAGCATTCCCTGATTGGCGGCTTCCCGGCGCAAGTCTTCCAGTGGTGTCAGCAGGGTCAGGTGCCAAGGCGTGTCAGCCAGTTCGCGGGTCTGCGCCAGATAACTCACCACCGTGTGCTCATGATCGACGCTGGTGTTGGCGGGAAAGGTCAGCTTCTCGACGCCGTCGGCAATCGATTCACGTTCCAGCGGCACCAGCTCGTTGAGCGGCCACCAGTAATATTGCAGGCTGCGCGCCAGCCGCTCCTTGATCTCGGCGGTCAGCGGGCGGACTGATTTCAGCCGTCGCGCCGGATCGCTGGAGAGGATGATGATGCCGTTCTCGTCGCTGACAAACGCTTCCAGGCGCGCGCGCTGCCAGCGCTCTTCCAGCGCTTCAAGCCGGACCTTGATCACCGCGACCCCGATGATTTTGCCTTTCTCTTCCAGCCCGTGGGCCAGGTAATAACCCGGTTCGCCGGTGGTGCTGCCGATGCCGTAGAAGCGCCCCGGCAAACCGCGAATCGCGTCCTGATAATAGGCGCGGAAAGACAAGTCCTCGCCGAGGTAACTGTCGGCGTCGCGCCAGTTGCTGGTCGCCAGCACCCGGCCGGTGGTGTCCAGCACATAGATGGCCCGACTGCGGCTGCGCCGGTTCAGGCCTTCGAGGTAATCGTTGACCTTAGAACGCAACTCCGCAGATGGATGGTTGAGCAGGTCGGAAACATTGGATTCCAGCTCCAGCACGCTGGGCAGGTAGTTGTACTTGTTGATCTCGCTCTCGACGGTGCGCGCGTGCAGCTCCAGCTGACGCTGACCGTTTTCACCCAGCGCCTTGATGGCGTTCTTCTCGCTGTACAAATACGTGACGTAGCCCAGCGCAATCATCAGCAGGATGATCAGCGGTGGCACGAACAGATGGCGAATCAGTCGGGGTTTCACGGTGAGTGATGGCGGCGCGGCGCGGTAGAGAGGGGGGGCGCATTTCATCACAGTCGTCCTGGACCGGCCAGCCGCCCGTTTCATCAGGGATGAAAGGGCGGCCGGCGGTTTTTACGCCCTCGAAGGGCTAATGCTTTTTAGTGCTGCAGGATTTTGTTGAGGAATTGCTGAGCCCGCTCGGAGCGCGCGTTGACGTCGCCGAAGAACTCTTCCTTCTCGCAGTCTTCGACGATCTGGCCCTTGTCCATGAAGATCACCCGATCCGCCACTTTGCGGGCGAAGCCCATTTCGTGGGTCACGCACATCATGGTCATGCCTTCATGGGCCAGTTGCACCATCACGTCGAGCACTTCGTTGACCATTTCCGGGTCGAGCGCGGAGGTCGGTTCGTCGAACAGCATCACCACCGGGTCCATGGCCAGCGCGCGGGCAATCGCCACACGTTGTTGCTGGCCGCCCGACAGTTGCCCCGGATGTTTGTGGGCATGGTCCGACAGGCCGACACGTTCGAGCAGTTGCAGGCCTTTTTTGGTGGCCTCTTCCTTGCTGCGACCCAGCACCTTGATCTGCGCGATGGTCAGGTTTTCGGTGATGGTCAGGTGCGGAAACAGCTCGAAATGCTGGAACACCATGCCGACGCGCGAACGCAGTTTCGGCAGATTGGTTTTCGGGTCGGCGATTGAGGTGCCATCAACCACGATGTCGCCTTTCTGAAACGGCTCCAGCGCATTGACGCATTTGATCAGCGTGGACTTGCCCGAGCCCGACGGGCCGCAGACCACAATCACTTCACCTTTTTTGACCTCAGTGCTGCAATCGGTCAGCACCTGGAAGTCCCCATACCACTTGTTGATATTTTTGATGGAAATCATACGGCTAACCTTTTTTGCATGAACTTGACCAGGCGCGACGCGGCGAAGCTGATCGTGAAGTACACCAGACCGGCGACAATCAGGAACTCGTTGGAGCGCCCGATGATGTCGCCGCTGGAGCGTGCCGAGTTGAGGAAGTCGACCAGGCCGACCGTGTAGACCAGCGAGGTGTCCTGAAACAGGATGATGCTCTGCTGCAACAGCAGCGGGGTCATCTTGCGGAACGCCTGGGGCAGGATGATCAGGCGCATCATCTGGCCGTAGGTCATGCCCAGCGCCTGAGCGGCGCCCATCTGGCCGCGGGAAATCGACTGCACGCCGGCCCGCACGATTTCACAGAAGTAGGCCGCCTCGAACATCATGAATGCCACGACGCAGGAGGTGAACGCGCCGATCGGCGTGTCTTCGCCGGTGATCCAGCGCAGCACGAACGGCACCGCCAGGTAGAACCAGGTGATGACCAGCAGCAGTGGGATTGAGCGGAAGTAGTTGACGTAGGCGCCGGCAAGACGTGACGCCAGCTTGTTCGACGACAACCGCATCAGCGCCAGAATCGTGCCGATGATGATGCCGCCCACGATGCCCATGACCATCAACTGCAAGGTCATGAGCATGCCGTTCCACATGCCCGGAATCGCAGGAATCACTCCAGAGAAGTCCATTATTTACCTCCCACGGAGATCAGGCCTGGCACCGCCACTTTCTTCTCGACCAGGCGCATGAGCAGCATCAGGCTCATGTTCAGGGTGAAGTAGATCAGCGTCGCCAGGGTGAAGGCTTCGAACAGGTTCGCGGAAAACTCGGCGGTCTGTTTGGTCTGCGCGAGCAACTCCATCAGGCCGATCAGCGACGCCACGGACGAGTTCTTGAACACGTTGAGGAATTCGGAGGTGAGCGGCGGAATGATGATCCGGTACGCCTGGGGCAGCAGCACGTTCCAGTAGATCTGCGGCAGCTTGAAACCCATGGCGCGCGCAGCGGATTCCTGCCCCACCGGCAGTGCCTGAATACCGGTGCGCACTTGTTCGCAGACACGTGCGGCGGTGAACAGGCCGAGGCACACGACAACACTCAGGAACGCTGAAGTCGTCGGGTTAAGGTCTTGCTTGTACCACTCCTGCAGGTTCTCAGGCAGCAGATCCGGCACGAGGAAGTACCAGATGAACAGCTGCACCAGCAGTGGCACGTTACGGAAAATTTCCACGTAAATCGCGGCAATTGAAGAAACGATGCGGTTGGGCACCGTGCGCATCACCCCGAGCACTGAGCCCAGGAGTAACGCAATGATCCAGGCAGCAACGGCAATGGCGATGGTCCAGCCCAGCCCGGTGATGTACCAGTCCAGATAGGTCTCGCTGCCGACGCCCGTGGACTTGAAGAACACGCCCCAGTCCCAGTTGTAGTTCATCAGGGTCTCCCCTCTTATCGATCGTTATGCACGCACGCGCCAGTTAGCGGCTTCCGGAAACGCAGGGCGTCTCCGGAAGTCAGGCTTTTCACGTTGTCAGAATGGCGGAGCGAAGGACTCAGGCCTTCTTGTCCGGCGCCGGCTTGTCGTTCGGATTGGCGATCAGCGCTTTGAGCTGTTCGCTCATCGGGAACATCAGGTTCAGGCCTTTTGGTGGAATCGGCTGGGTGAACCACTTGTCGTAGATCTTGTTGATCTCGCCCGATTTGTAGGTCGCAACGATGGCGTCGTCGACGGCTTTCTTGAACGCAGGGTCTTCCTTGCGAACCATGCAACCGTAGATTTCGTAGGACTGAGGGGTGCCGGTAACGGCCCAGTCGGTCGGCTTCTTGGCCTTGGCCATTTCGCCTGCGAGCAGGGCGTCGTCCATCATGAAGGCAACGGCGCGGCCCGACTCCAGCATCTGGAACGACTCGCCGTGGTCCTTGGCCGAAATCACGTTCATGCCCATCTGTTTGTCGGCGTTCATCGCCTTGAGGAGGCGCTCGGACGTAGTACCCGCCGTGGTCACGACGTTCTTGCCCTTGAGGTCATCGAAGTCTTTGTAGGACGAGTCAGCTTTGCTCAGCAGACGCGTGCCGATTTCGAAAATGCCGACGGAGAAGTCGACTTGCTGGGCGCGCTCGGCGTTGTTGGTGGTCGAACCACACTCAACGTCGACGGTGCCGTTCTGGACCAGCGGGATGCGGGTCTGGGAAGTGACCAGGTTGTACTTGACCTTCAGATCAGGCATGTCCAGATCTTTCTTGATCGCTTCGACGATCTTCAGCTGGATGTCAGCGGAGTAACCCACTGGCACGCCGGAAGCATCAGCGATATAGGAAAAAGGAATGGAGGAGTCGCGGTGACCGAGGGTAATGGTGCCGGACTCTTTGATTTTTTTAAGCGTGCCGGTGAGTTCGGCGGCGAAAACGGGGGTGGTGATCAGAGCGGCAGCAATGGCTGCGCCCAGGAGTTGGGGAACGATGCGCATCTGTTTTTCCTCGACATTGTTTTTTTTATTGGGCCGGTGTTGGACGGCCCTATCGTTTCAGAGCGCTTCAACGGCGGCCCAGTCAGGCGACACGCTACATCGAAGCAATCGTGCAAGAGTGTAGAGCATGAGTCATGCCAGAGAGGTGACCGAAGCTAAGGGTATGAAAGTGTTGGCTATTTATGGAGGAGGGAAGTGGGCGAGGCGGATCGGCCGTCCGGGAATCCGAATCGGGTGGGGCGAGATGTTCGGGAATCCGAATGATAGCGGCGGGGTGGGGCGTGTTGAGGCAGATGGTTTTGCGGTGTGCTGTCTGACGCTTTCCCGGCTAAAGCCGGTCCAACAGAATCGCGGTGATTCCGCTGTACCGGTTCAAGCCGGCCCGCAGGATCGCGGTGCTCCCGCTGGACCGGCTCTAGCCGATCCCCGGGATCGCGGTGCTTCCGTGGGACCGGCTTCAGCCGGGAATTGGATCTGGCAGATTATGCGTGAATCTTTGGCGCCGACACGGGCCATTCAATACGCTCAACGGCCCCGTTGCTGCGTGCCTCGTTGTCCAGGTACGCCTGAACCTTCTGATGCTCTTCGTCGGTGGTGAACAGACCCAGCTTGGTCCGGCGCCACAGAATGTCCTGGGCCTTGGTCGCCCATTCCTCACTGCACAGGTAGTCCACTTCGCGGCTGTACAGACCGCCGCCCAAGTGTTCGCCCATTTCGCCCAGCGTCTGAACGCCCTCCACGATGCGCCAGCTGCGTGAGCCATAGGTAATGGCCCAGCGCTTGGCGATTTCGGCCGGCAGCCATGCACAACGCTGCTGCAGCTCGGCGGCCAGTGCCTGAGGCGTGGTCATGCTCTCACCGCCCGGGAGGCTGGCTTTCGCGGTCCAGCTTGGCTTCATCTGCGGGAAGAACGGCGCCAGTTGCTGCATCGCCGACTCCGCCAGTTTGCGGTAGGTCGTCAGCTTGCCGCCGAACACGGACAGGATCGGCGCCTCTTGGGCGCTGCCCGACAGCGAAAGGGTGTAGTCGCGGGTGATCGCCGACGGGTTGTCCGACTCGTCATTGCACAGCGGCCGCACGCCTGACCACGTGCTCAGAATGTCGGCGCGGCTGAGTTGCTTCTTGAAGTGATCATTCACGATCTTCAGCAGGTAATCGGTCTCGCCTTCGGTGATCGCTACTTTGCCCGGGTCGTCAGAATATTCGCGGTCCGTCGTACCAATGATGGTGAAGCGTTCCAGGTACGGAATGGCGAACACGATGCGCTGATCTTCGTTCTGCAGAATGAAGGCGTTTTCACCTTCGTACAGTTTCGGCACGATCAAGTGGCTGCCCTGAATCAGGCGAATGCCGTACTGCGATTCGAGCTTGAGATCTTCACGAATGAACTTGGCAACCCATGGACCCGCCGCATTCACCAAGGCTTTGGCGCGAATGGAAAACTGACTGCCATCCGCACGCTCCATGTTCATGTGCCACACGCCGCCGCTGCGATGGGCGCCCAGGCAGCGGGTCTGGGTATGGATGTGCGCGCCTTTTTCACGGGCGGCCATGGCGTTGAGGACGACCAGACGTGCATCGTCAACCCAGCAATCTGAGTATTCGAAGCCTTTGGTAATCGAGCTGTTCAACGGGCTGTTGGCGCCAAAGCGAATGCTTTTCGAGCCTGCCAGCTTCTCGCGCTTGCCAAGGTGGTCATACAGGAACAGCCCGGCGCGGATCATCCACGCGGGGCGCAGGTGCGGACGGTGGGGCAATACGAAGCGCATCGGCTTGACGATGTGCGGTGCTTTTTCCAGGAGCACTTCACGTTCGGCCAGCGCTTCGCGAACCAGACGGAATTCGTAATGCTCAAGGTAACGTAGGCCACCGTGGATCAGCTTGCTGCTGGCCGAAGAGGTGTGGCTGGCGAGGTCGTCCTTCTCGCAGAGAAAGACTGAAAGGCCCCGGCCCGATGCGTCTGCCGCGATGCCGACACCATTGATGCCACCACCGATCACGGCAACGTCGTAGACCTCGGAAAGGGGTGGGGTCGGCAAACTGGACTGGGCCATCGGGGCCTCCTGAGTGTTCGATCGCGTTCGAATGTTGCGCTACTGGGAGGGCGAATTCGAACATTTATGTTCATTTCCGAAAATAGTAGCGCAATAAGGCGAACACAGCCACTCAGTATTCATTGAAAATACTGATCAGAGAAAAGGGAAAGGAACAAAAGCGAACATCGGAGGTGAGGCGAGCGCCGGAATCTCGCTCGCTCATGGATCGGGGTTAGACCACTTCCAGCCGAATCTTGTTCTGGGTCAGCAGTTGCGACAGCGCTGGCACGGGCGTCTGGTCCGTCACCAGGCAGTCGATCAACGTGATCGGTCCCAGTCGAACCATCGCGTTGCGGCCGAACTTGCTGGAGTCCGCAGCCAGAATCACCTGACGCGCGTTGGCGATGATCGCCTGGGAAACGCGCACTTCCTGATAATCGAAATCCAGCAGGCTGCCGTCCTCGTCGATCCCGCTGATGCCCACCAGGGCGAAATCGACCTTGAACTGCGTGATGAAATCCACGCTCGCTTGACCGACCACTCCGCCATCGCGGCGCACATTGCCGCCTGCCAACAGCACTTCGAAGTCGTCCTTGCCGCTGAGAATCGACGCCACGTGCAGGTTATTGGTGATGATCTTCAGGTGGTTATGGTTGAGCAGCGCGCGGGCAATGGATTCGGTGGTGGTGCCGATGTTGATGAACAGCGACGCGTGATCCGGGATCTGTGCGGCGATGGCCTCGGCGATGCGCTGCTTCTCATCGCGCATCTGATCGGCACGCATGGCGTAAGCAGTGTTTTCGATGCTGGAATCGTAGGCCGCGCCGCCGTGGTAGCGACGCAGGAGATTCATTTCCGCGAGCTGATTGATGTCGCGGCGGATGGTTTGCGGGGTCACGACGAACAGCTGCGCCATTTCCTCGATGCTGACGTAGCCGCGCTCACGGACCAGCTCGAGGATCTGCTGTTGACGGGGTGGCAGATTCATTTTTTATCCTTCGGGCACGGGCGCCCATGATGCCGCAGGCAGCCATTACCTGTCAGCCGGAAAAAATGCCTCTGCCGTTCCGTTCAGGATCGCGCTTATTCCACCTCTTCGTGGGGTTCCCAGTCGCGCGTGCGGTCTACTGCCTTGCGCCAGCCGGCGTAGAGTTTTTCCTTCTCGGCGTCATCGCATTGCGGCTCGAACTTGCGCTCGATGACCGCTTTGCCCTTCAGCTCGTCCAGCCCGCTCCAGAAACCGATCGCCAGACCGGCCAGATACGCTGCGCCCAGTGCGGTGGTTTCGCGCATTTTCGGGCGCTCCACCGGCGTGCCAAGAATGTCGGCCTGGAACTGCATGAGGAAGTTGTTCGCCACTGCGCCGCCGTCAACGCGAAGGGCCTTGAGCGGCTCGCCGGCGTCCTGTTGCATGGCGTCGAGCACGTCGCGGGTCTGGTAGGCGATGGACTCCAGCGCCGCACGGATGATGTGGTCGACCTTCACGCCACGGGTCAGGCCGAACAAGGCGCCCCTTGCATACGGGTCCCAGTAGGGCGCGCCCAGACCGGTGAACGCAGGCACCAGATAGACGCCATTGCTGTTCTTCACTTTGGTGGCGAAGTATTCGGTGTCCATGGAGTCGTTGACGATTTTCAGCTCGTCGCGCAGCCACTGCACGGTGGAGCCGCCGTTGAACACCGCGCCCTCCAGTGCGTATGCCACTTCACCACGCGGACCGCAGCCGATGGTGGTCAACAGACCGTGATTGGATTTGACGGCTTTCTTGCCCGTGTTCATCAGCAGGAAGCAGCCGGTGCCGTAGGTGTTCTTCGCCTGACCCGGCTCGACGCACATCTGGCCGAACAGCGCCGATTGCTGATCCCCGGCGATCCCGGCGATGGGGATGCCGCTTTTGCTGTGGCCATAGACTTCGGATGACGACTTGACCTCCGGCAACATTTCCCGGGGCACGTCGAGCACGTCGAGCATGCGCTGATCCCATTCCAGCGTATGGATGTTGAACATCATCGTGCGCGAGGCGTTGGTGTAGTCAGTGACGTGCACCTTGCCGCCGGTAAATTTCCAGATCAGCCAGCTGTCGACGGTGCCGAACAGCAACTCGCCACGGCGGGCGCGCTCACGGCTGCCCTCAACGTGATCGAGAATCCACTTAAGTTTGCTGCCGGAAAAGTAGGGATCGATGACCAGACCGGTGGTGTCGCGGATGTAGTCTTCCAGACCGTCACGCTTGAGTTGCTGGCAGATCTCGGTGCTGCGGCGGCATTGCCAGACCACGGCGTTGTAGATCGGCCGACCGGTGTCCTTTTCCCAGACCACCGTGGTTTCGCGCTGGTTGGTGATACCGATCGCGGCGATCTGGTTGTGATGCAGATTCGCCTGGGCCAGGATCTTGGTCATGCACGCGGTCTGGGTCGCGAAGATCTCCATCGGATCGTGCTCGACCCAGCCAGGCTGGGGGTAATGCTGAACGAACTCACTCTGGGCGCTGCTGACCACATTGGCGTCGCGGTCAAAAATGATGGCGCGGGAGCTGGTGGTGCCTTGATCCAGAGCGATGATGTAATTCTTATTTTCGGTGTCGGTCATGGTGAATGCCTGGTGATGTAGCGAGTTTCCGGAAACGGCCGTCCGTTGTGTTGCCAGTGCTCAGTGCCTTTGCGCACTGAATACCGGGATGGCGTCAAGGAAGCAAGCGAGATATTCGTATTCGAAAAAATATAGACGTAAACGAACCTTGTCAAAGGTCGAAAGCGAACCTTATCGATGAATGTTCCAAGACGCCGATATTAGTGGATAAGTCCTTCTCGAATGCAGGCATTTCGATAACCAATGGCCTAAAGTATCGGCAGCAAACAACAAAGTGTCTGGTTGTCTGGAGCACTGCATGACCCCTGCATTGGATTTACTGAAAAAGGTTCGCGCCGAACATCGCGTCCACAGTTACGAGCATGATCCCAAGGCCGCATCGTATGGCCTGGAAGCGGCAGAAAAGCTCGATCTGGCCCCCGCTCAGGTGTTCAAGACGCTGCTGGCCAGCACCGAAAAAGGAGAGCTGCTGGTGGCGGTCGTTCCGGTGGTGGGCTCGCTGGACCTGAAGGCCCTGGCCCATGCCGCCGGCGCCAAGAAGGCCGAAATGGCTGACCCGGCCGCCGCCCAGCGTGCCACCGGCTATCTACTGGGTGGGATCAGCCCGCTGGGGCAGAAGAAAAGGCTGCGCACCTTCATTGATGAGTCCGCTCAACCGTTCGCGACGATTTTTGTCAGCGCCGGTCGACGAGGGCTCGAAGTCGAACTGCCCGCCGCCGTACTTGCACAACACACCGGTGCGACCTTTGCCCGTATTGGCCGGGAATGATTCGCCGGGTTTACCGGAAATGCCAGACTCTTTCATGCGGTGACACTGACCGCAGACCCGCAGCGCCCGGAACGGGTTGCCGCGTTTCTTTACTCGGGGATGCCTTCCATGAAGCTTGAATTCCATCAGGTCGACGCCTTCACCGACCGCCCGTTCTCAGGCAACCCGGCAATGGTCTACCGCCTGGACGCCTGGCTTTCCGATCAATTGATGCAACAGATTGCCTCAGAGCACAATCTGTCAGAGACCGCGTTTTTGGTCCGTGAAGCACCGGGCTGGCACATACGCTGGTTCACCCCGACCCATGAAGTGCCGTTGTGCGGACATGCGACCCTGGCCAGCGCCTTCGTGCTGTTCGAGAAATACGGCGAGAAGGCCGAGGTTATCCACTTCACTGGCAAATCCGGCGAGTTGAGCGTGAGCCGCGAGGGCAATCGGCTGGTCCTGGACTTTCCGTCCATGCCGCCCGCCGAGCAGGGTGTGACGGTGGAAATCGAACGCGCCCTTGGGGTTGCCGTCGTCGACGTGCTGAGCGCTGCGGAATTGCTGGTGGTGCTGGAGTCCGAGCAGGCGGTTCGCGATTGCAAGCCCGACTTCGCCGCCCTCGCGCGTTTGCCGTGGCCCGGCGTGATCGTGACCGCAAAAGGTGATGGCGAGCGCTACGATTTTGTGTCGCGCTATTTTGCGCCGGGCATCGGCGTCAATGAAGACCCGGTCACGGGCTCGACGCACTGCAGCCTGATTCCCTACTGGTCGGCCCGGCTGAACAAGTTCAGCCTGACGGGCTATCAGGCGTCGACGCGGGGAGGGGAGCTGTTCTGCCGGCTTGAGGGGGAGCGCGTGAAAATCGGCGGGCACGCGACGCTGGTCGCCAGCGGCGCGTTGATACTGAGTTAGTCGATATCGGGCTGAAAGTGCCTGGTCGAGAACGACAGGCCCTCAGATCACCACGTCCCGATGCACCGGAACGCTCCGATGCACCGGCACGCTGCCCGAGGCCGGAAACAGCACCAGATGCTCGGCTGACACCGTGAAGCCGACCTGATCACCGGCGCGCAGATCCACATGGCTGGGGAACAACGCCTCCAGTTGCGTGCCCGTCGGCAACTGCAGGCGGTACAGGGTCGCCGCGCCCTGAAAATTCAGGCTCGCCACGCGGGCCTTTATCGGGCCGTCGGGCGCATAAACAATGTCATCAGGGCGCAGCAGGACATCCATCGGAGTGCCTGGCGCGCCGGCATAGGCGCGATTGCCGCGCAGCACACCCAACTCGGTCTGCACCGATTCGGCATCGATCAGTTGCCCGCGAATGAAATAACCCTGACCGACGAAACTGGCGACATAAGGCGTCGCCGGCTCGTGATAGAGGTTGTAGGGCGTATCCCACTGCTCCAGCCGCCCGTCTTTGAACACGCCGACGTGGTCGCTTACGGCAAAAGCCTCTTCCTGGTCGTGGGTCACCAGGATCGCGCTGGTGCCCCGGGCCTTGAGAATGTCGCGCACCTCATGGCTCAGGCGCCGTCGCAACTCGCCATCCAGGTTCGAAAACGGTTCATCGAGCAGCAGCAACTGCGGCTCAGGGGCAAGTGCGCGGGCCAGCGCCACACGCTGCTGCTGTCCACCGGAAAGCTCATGGGGATGACGCGTGCCCAGCGCGCCGAGATTGACCAGCTCCAGCATTTCCTGAACCACCTGCTTCTGGCGCGGATGATTGCGGATGCCGAAGGCGATGTTGTCGGCCACGGTGAGGTGGGGGAACAGGGCATAGTCCTGAAACACCATGCCGATCCGGCGCTTCTCCGGGGCCAGGGTAAACCCGGGTCGGGAAATGACGTTACCCGCCAGGGTGATCTCGCCCTTGTGCACCGGTTCGAAACCGGCGATGGCGCGCAAGGTAGTGGTCTTGCCGCAGCCGGAGGAACCCAACAGGCAACCGATGTCGCCGGCGTTCAGGTGCAGATTGAGGTGCTGCACCACGCGTTGGTCCTGATAACCGCAGGCGAGGTCATGCAGCGTCAGCAGCAGGGGCTGACTCATGGGGCAGCGAAGGCAGGAGCGACGAGGAATTCCAGCAGGGCTTTTTGCGCATGCAGCCGGTTCTCCGCCTGATCCCACGCCACCGAGCGCGGGTCATCCAGCAGGTCCTCGCTGATCTCTTCACCACGGTGCGCCGGCAGGCAGTGCATGAAAATCACATCGTCAGCAGCGCGGTCGAGCATCTCGCGAGTGACCTGGAAAGGTTTGAACAGGGCCAGACGCTTGGCGGCTTCTTCTTCCTGACCCATGGACGTCCACACATCGGTTGAGACCAGGTGCGCGCCTTTCACCGCTTCGTGGGGATCGCGGATCAATGTCACGCGATCGCCCGCCAGAGCCAGGTAATGCGCGCTGGGTTCGTAGCCTTCCGGACACGCAACACGCAACTGAAAGTCGAACTGAATCGCGGCTTCTATATAGCTGTTGCACATGTTGTTGCCATCGCCGATCCACGCCACGGTCTTGCCCTGAATGGAGCCGCGGTGTTCGAGGAACGTTTGCATGTCGGCCAGCAACTGGCAGGGGTGAAGGTCATCGGACAGGCCGTTGATCACCGGTACGCGGGAATGGGCGGCGAATTCGGTGAGGTTGCTGTGGGCGAAGGTGCGGATCATCACCGCATCGACCATCCGCGACATGACCCGTGCGCCATCGGCAATCGGCTCGCCACGGCCCAGCTGGGTGTCCCGAGGGGAGAGGAAGATGGCCTGGCCGCCCAGCTGGATCATCCCGGCTTCGAACGAGACACGGGTCCGGGTCGAGGATTTTTCGAAGATCATTGCCAGGATGCGGCCCTTCAATGGCTCGAAGAGCACGCCTCGATTTCGCAGGTCCTTCAGCTCAACGCCGCGACGAATCACCCCGACCAGCTCAGCGGGGGTGTAGTCCATCATCGAGAGAAAGTGCCTTGCGCTCATCATTAACTACCTTGTCTGCAACAGACCGCAGATCCTCAAAGCCGGGTTTTTCGGAAAAACGGGCGAGACCTGCGGCGAAAGCCGCACGGGGCGACGAATAGGGAAGGCGCGAGGGTATAAGAAAATGTCGCCTGATGCCAAGGCCCGCCGTGACGGAAAATCGTCGTCGGACGTTCGGTAGCCTGAAAGCGGCGTTCGCAGGACGCATTTCATGTAACGAAGTGCTACAGTCATGTTTCTGCGCAGGCCATTCGCCATCGCATTAGTCCTGATCAGACAGCTCGCTTGTAACGCTCTTTGGCGTCGCCGCGATTACTGCCTGATTCGTAACAGTCGCAAACCACTGTGCAGCCTTATGCGACATGCTTCACGCCGCGGAGACCCGGACGTTTCCTAAACCATCGGCGTGGGTTATAAAGGCGGCTTATGTCCTCCAAAAGAGGTGGGGAATGGATTCAAAAGAGCAACAACTGACGGAACTACTCGGGCTTACGGCTCGAACCCTTACGCACCTCACGGCGTCCATGACGTCGATGTCGTTCGAACTGATGCGCAGCGAAGACGAAGTGACCCGTTCTGCGGGGCGCCGGATGATCGATCGCATGGCAACCATCAGCGCCGGACTCGACGAACACTGGCGGCTGATCGGCGAACTCACCGGCATCCAGGTGTCTCAGGAACAGATCGAAACGGTTCATGAGGTCCAGATGCAGCGCAAGGTGGTTACACCTATCGGTGGCTCTGCTTCCTGAGTGACACTTCTTTCATCGGGTGAGCTATCGGCTCGCCTGATGCTGCCCGATTCACGGCGCTGACATTTCTGGCGCATCGCCCGGACAGGTCCCATAGTTTTGTATCCGCGATCGGCTGATCGCCCTACAAAAACTCGAGACTGGCGATGACCAAGACTCTCCACCACCGTGCCTGTCACCTGTGCGAGGCGATTTGCGGCCTCACCCTCGAAACCACCCTGCTGGACGATGCCAGCACCCTGATTACCTCCATAAAGGGTGATGCGCAGGACACCTTCAGTCGCGGGCACATCTGCCCCAAAGCCGTCGCGCTGCAAGACATCCAGAATGACCCCGATCGGCTCCGGCAGCCCATGCAGCGTATTAGCAACGACTGGCAGCCGATCGAGTGGCAGGCCGCGTTTGATCTGATCGCCGAGCGCCTGGCCGGCATTCAGGCGCGTCATGGGCAAAACGCGGTGGCGGTCTATCAGGGTAACCCCAGCGTGCATAACTATGGGCTGATGACCCACAGCAATTATTTTCTCGGGCTGCTGAAAACCCGTAACCGCTACTCCGCAACCTCCGTGGACCAGTTGCCACACCACCTGACCAGTCATTTGATGTACGGCCACGGCCTGCTGCTGCCCATCGCCGACATTGACCACACCGATTTCATGCTCATCCTCGGCGGTAATCCGCTGGCGTCCAACGGCAGCATCATGACCGTGCCCGACGTCGAGAAGCGTCTGAAGGCGATCCAGGCCCGCGGCGGCAAAGTCGTTGTGGTCGATCCGCGCCGCAGCGAAACCGCAGCAATAGCCGACCAGCACCTGTTTATCCGCCCGGGAGGGGATGCGGCGTTTCTGTTCGGCTTGTTGCACACCTTGTTTGCAGAAGGCCTGACCCGCGACAGCCATCTTGCCGTGGATGGCCTGGAGGACGTCCGCGCGGCCGTCAGCGAGATGACCGCCGACGCCATGAGCCCTCGATGCGGCGTGCCTGCCGAGCAGATCAGGCAGCTCGCACGGGACTTCGCCGCCGCCGAACGCGGCGTGTGCTACGGGCGCATGGGCATTTCCACCCAGGCTTTTGGCACGCTGTGCCACTGGCTGGTGCAACTGATCAACCTGGTCACCGGCAATCTCGATCGGCCAGGCGGTGCGCTGTGCACCGAGCCGGCGCTGGACTTGGTGGCATCGACCTCCGGCGGCAGCTTCAATCGCTGGCAGAGCCGCGTCTCGCAACTGCCGGAATACGGCGGCGAGCTGCCGGTTTCTGCGCTGGCCGAGGAAATGCTGACCCCGGGGGAGGGGCAGATCAAGGCGCTGATTACCGTGGCGGGCAACCCGGTGTTGTCGACACCGAACGGCCGTCAGCTTGACACCGCCCTTGAAGGGCTGGAGTTCATGGTCAGCGTCGATTTGTACATCAACGAAACCACACGGCACGCGGACCTCATCCTGCCGTCGACGTCTGCGCTGGAAAATGACCACTACGACACCACGTTCAACATGTTCGCCGTGCGCAACGTCACCCGGTTCAACCGTGCGATTCTTGCCAAGCCCGAGGGAGCGCTGCACGACTGGGAAATCTTCGTCGGCCTCGCCCAGGCGTTCGCACTGAAAACCGGGCGCGAATTGAAACCGACGATGCCGCCTGCGCAGATGGTCGATCGCGGTCTGCGGGCCGGGCTGTATGGTGATGCTTCGCCGCTCAAATTGTCGCTGGAGACACTCGCGCAGTACCCCCACGGCCTGGACCTGGGGCCGCTCAAGCCCAACCTTGCCAAGCGTCTTAAAACCTTCAACCAGCGGGTACAGGCCGCCCCGCCCGTGATTCTCGCTGACCTGGCCCGTTTTGCCGGGGAGCCTTCGCCCCAGGCCGGTGGCCTGATGCTCATCGGTCGGCGCCACGTTCGCAGCAATAATTCATGGATGCACAACTTCCATCGTCTGGTGAAAGGCAAACCGCGGCATCAGTTGTTGATGCACCCCGACGACTTGCTCAGCCGAGGGTTGATGGACGGACAGCGGGTCAGGGTCAGTTCGCGGGTAGGCGTCATTGAGGTAGAAGTGATGGGCAGCATCGAGATGATGCCCGGCGTCGTAAGCCTGCCCCACGGCTGGGGCCACGGTCGTCCGGGCGTGAGAATGGACATCGCGACGGCTCAGCCAGGTGAAAGCGCGAATGACCTGACTGACGAGCGGGCGCTGGATGGCATTTCCGGGAACGCAGTGCTGAACGGGGTGCCGGTTACGGTTGCGGCGGCATGACGGTCATGGGGGCGGTCAAGGCCAAGACCGAGCGTTATGCTCGGGAATCGTTTAGAATGCGCCACCGTGTCGACACATACAGTCGTAAAGTTTAGCCGAGGTGCTCCATGGATATTATCGAAACGATCAAAGACCAGATTGCCAGCAACACCGTTCTGCTCTACATGAAAGGTGCTCCGAATGCCCCGCAGTGTGGCTTTTCGGCCAAGGCTTCTCAGGCACTGATGGCGTGTGGCGAAAAGTTCGCGTACGTCGATATCCTGCAGAACCCGGAAATCCGCGCCAACCTGCCAAAGTACGCCAACTGGCCAACCTTCCCCCAGCTGTGGGTCGGTGGTGAGCTGGTCGGCGGTAGCGACATCATCACTGAGATGCAGGCTGACGGTTCGCTGCAGAAACTGGTGAAAGATGCTGTTGCGAAAAACGCCACTGCCTGATTTTCGGCAGTCGTAAAAAAGCCCCGCTCTCTGCCGAGACGCGGGGCTTTTTATTGGGCGGTCTTGTTGGGAGGCAGGGACGAGAATCAGTCCTCTTCGCCCATCTGAGACTGCAGGTAGTTCTCGATGCCGACCTTGTCGATCAGGCCCAGCTGGGTTTCCAGCCAGTCGATGTGTTCTTCTTCCGATTCCAGAATGTCTTCCAGCATCTCGCGGCTGCCGAAGTCACCGACGGTTTCGCAGTGGGCGATGGCGGCTTTCAGATCGGCGTGGCCCTTGCGCTCGATGCGCAGGTCACACTCCAGCATTTCCTTGGTGTGTTCGCCGATCAGGATCTTGCCCAGGTCTTGCAGGTTCGGGAGGCCTTCCAGAAACAGGATGCGCTTGATCAGTTTGTCAGCGTGTTTCATCTCGTCGATGGATTCGTGGTACTCGTGTTTGCCCAACTTGTTCAGGCCCCAGTCTTCGTACATGCGCGCATGCAGAAAATACTGATTGATCGCGACCAGCTCGTTACCGAGGATCTTGTTGAGATGCTGGATGACTGTGATGTCGCCTTTCATGATCGGGTCCTGTCGAAGGTATAGGTAATACAGGCGGCAAGTCTGAGCCCCCTCTATAACTCTGTCAAACCTAAGTTATTGAATAATAAGTGAAAATAAATAGGAATAAGAATGTTTGTGTTCCGCATCTTGTCGCTAAGCGATTGAATTAAAGGCATAAAAAAACCGGACAGTGTCCGGTTTTGTTTGAATGCGATTATTCAGGCAGCTGAAAATTCTGCAGGATAGGCGAGGGCGGCGTGGCTGGTTTGCAGCTCGGTCAGGGTTTCACGCACCACTTCCTTGGCCAGGCAGGCACATTTCCCACACTTGCTGGCGACACCGAGGGTCTCGCGGACGTCACGATAGCTGCAGCATCCTTCCATGATTGCTTCACGGATTTGTCCGTCGGTAACACCTTGGCAGAGGCAGACATACATATAAGAAACCGTCGCTGAGTGATTGGCTCAATGCGATGGATACTAATGTTAATGAGAATGCTTGTCAAAACTACTCAGGCTTGTTCGCGTGGCTACCGATGAGTGGTCAGCTGCTGCGATAGGCATGATCGCTTGCGAGGGTTGTGTGTATATCCATTATCGGTGGTGGTGCTGATTAAGGTTCCGCCCTTACGGCGGGTCACTTTTTCCAACAGCCGAAAAAGTAACCAAAAAGGCCCTGCTCCTGGTTGGGTTCCTCCTTCGTCGGAATACCTTCACTCCGGTCTCGCTCCGTGGGCCCGCGCCGAACGGACATCCATGTCCTGACGGCGCTCTCGCCGCATCCATGCGGCTCGACCCACTCCGCGAGACCTGCGTTCAGCCTGCACCCAAGTCGCGTTCTGCGGTGACTGAGCCTTTCGCGCAAGAAGATCAAAAGCGGATCAAGAGCAGATCAAGAGCTTCCCGACTGAAGCCGATCCCACGGGTTGTACGCGATGTGCTTTTTAGTGGGACCGGCTTTAGCCGGGAAGGGGCCTGACATCGAGGGGACTGATTTATTTACAACGCTTCACCGTAAATTAATCTGTCCCCGGCTATCCACAGCGCAATCACCAGCCGGAAATCCCACCCCAAAAAAAACCGGCCACTTGGGCCGGTTCATTCATTCATTGCGCAGCAACATCGACTCAGTCGTTGAAGTCGTGCCAGCCGCCCATTTCTTTCCAGCGGTTGACGATGCCGCAGAACAGCTCGGCAGTCTTCTCGGTGTCGTAACGGGCCGAGTGGGCCTCGCGACCGTCGAAATCGATGTCCGCCGACTGGCAGGCTTTGGCCAGGACAGTCTGGCCGTACGCCAGGCCCGCCAGCGTCGCGGTGTCGAAGCTGGAGAACGGGTGAAACGGATTGCGCTTCATGTCCAGCCGCGCGACCGCTGCGTTGAGAAAGCCCAGGTCGAAGCTGGCGTTGTGGCCGACCAGGATCGCACGCTTGCAGCCGTTGGCTTTCAGCGCCTTGCGGATGCGGCGGAAGATGTCCGTCAGCGCGGTTTCTTCACTCACGGCCATGCGCAGCGGGTGATCCAGCTTGATGCCGGTGAACTCCAGCGCCGCCGCTTCCACGTTGGCGCCCTCGAACGGTTCGACGCGGAAGAAATAGGTGTGGTCCGGGAAGACAAAGCCTTTCTCGTCCATGCCGATGGTGGTGGCGGCGATCTCCAGCAACGCATCAGTGGCGCAATTGAACCCGCCAGTTTCTACGTCAACGACAACGGGCAGGTAACCGCGAAAACGGGCAGCCATCGGGTGCCGGGAGCCAGTGCCGCCGCCGGAGCCTTCTTGCTCGTCTTCGTAATGATCTTCACTCACGCGTGTTCCTCCAGCAGGCGCCAGCGCAGTTTTTCACCGGCGCGCAGCGGGATAACAGAAAGCTCGCCAAACGGCAGGCTGGCGGGGGCCGTCCACTCGTCGCGAACCAGGGTAATGGTGTCGGTGTTGGTCGGCAGGCCATAGAACGCCGGGCCGTGCAAACTGGCGAAGCCTTCCAGCTTGTCCAGCGCGTTGCGTGATTCGAACGCCTCGGCGTAAAGCTCGATGGCGGCGAATGCGGTGTAGCAGCCGGCACAACCGCACGCCGCTTCTTTCGCGTGCTGCGCGTGGGGCGCGGAGTCCGTACCGAGGAAGAACTTGCTGCTGCCGCTGGTGGCGGCATCGAGCAGGGCAACCTGGTGGGTGTTGCGCTTGAGAATCGGCAGGCAATAGAAGTGAGGGCGAATGCCGCCGACCAGCATATGGTTGCGGTTGTACAGCAAATGGTGGGCAGTGATGGTCGCGCCCACATTGGCCGAAGCTTCATTGACGAACTGCACGGCGTCGGCGGTGGTGATGTGTTCGAACACCACTTTCAGCGTCGGAAAACGCTCGACGACACGTCGCATGTGCTCGTCGATGAAAATCTTTTCACGGTCGAACACGTCGATGTCGCCGCGGGTCACTTCGCCGTGGATGAGCAGCGGCAAGCCCACCTCAGCCATCGCCTCGAGCACCGGGAAGATCTTGTCGACGCTGGTGACACCGGAATCGGAATTGGTCGTGGCGCCTGCCGGGTACAACTTGGCGGCATACACGAAGCCACTGGCCTTCGCGGCGCGAATCTCTTCGGGCTGCGTCAGGTCAGTGAGGTAAAGCACCATGAGCGGCTCGAAGCGGCTGCCTTGTGGACGTGCAGCGAGGATGCGCTGACGATAGGCGTCCGCTTGCTCCGCGTTGCGTACCGGGGGCACGAGGTTCGGCATGATGATCGCGCGGCCAAAGGTGCGCGCTACGTCGGCGACGGTGTGGGGCAAAACAGCGCCATCTCGAAGATGGATATGCCAGTCGTCGGGGCGCAGGAGGGTCAGGCGTTCGGACATTGGGGATTCCAGGCGGGTCAAACTCGCTGGGAATGCTACCGGAAAAGACTCCTCCAGGCACTCGCTATCAAGTTTTGCGGGAAGTTACCGATAGCCACGTGTAAGTCATAAATCTTGTTACACGTGAATTTAGTGGAGCCTCCCGTGCGCCAGCGATATCTAGCCCTGCTCAGCGCGTTTGCCAGCCTGCCGGCCGTGGCGCTCACCTTCCAGACGCGTCTGGAGAATATTGAGTGGAAGGTGGAAGGCGACCAGTTCGAGTGCAGACTGACTCAACCGATCGCCGATTTCGGTGCGGGCGAGTTCGTGCGACGCGCGGGCGAGCAACCGACGTTTCGGCTGAAGGCAAATGGCTACAGCCTTTCGTCCGGCTCGGCCACGTTGATTGCCGCGGCGGCGCCGTGGCAGCCGGGTCGCGGAGATCTCAATCTTGGCGCAGTGAAAGTCGGCAACGGCGAGATTCCTTTCAATACCAACCAGGCCCAGGCCACGCGGCTGATCGCGGGTTTGATGGAAGGTCGCAGCCCGATGATTCGTCACACCCTGCGAGATGGCGGCGGCGCGATGGAAGTCAGGCTGTTGCCGGTCAAATTCAGCAAAGCCTATGGTGACTTCCAGGTCTGTACCGCGAAGCTGTTGCCGATGAATTTCGAGCAAGTGCGGCAGTCCGAGATCGGTTTCCCGGGTGGCGGCATCGAGCTGGACGCTACGGCCAGGCGCAAGCTGGACACTGTGCTGGCTTATATGAAGGCTGATCCGACGGTCAATCACGTCGAACTGGACGGCCACTCCGATAACAGCGGCAACCGGTTGACCAACCGCGATCTGTCGCGGCGTCGAGCGCTGTCCGTCATGGACTACCTCAAGGCCCAGGGCATTCCGGAAGAACAGATCACCCTGCGCTTCCACGGCGAGCAGTACCCGCTGGCGCCCAACACCAACAACGCCAACCGCGCGCGCAACCGTCGGGTGAACATTCACCTGGAGCGAGTGGCGCAGCAGACCCCGGCCGTGCCGCCATCCGCTGCACCTGCGCCGACGCCGGCCCCACTGCCTGCACCTGCCGCCACGCCAACCCCAGGCGCTGCGCCCGCCACAGCGGCAAGTGCGGCCCCCGCCAAGGCCTCTTGACGATGGGCAGCGAAGTCGTCTGACTGACAGAATCTGTCGCTTTGTCGTCAGAAGCTGTCGCGACACTGTAAATTCCCGCGCGTGAACGGTAAACTCGTCGGTTTTCCGTACAACGCGTTGGAGTGATTGCATGGCGGACGTAAACAAGGTAGTTCTCGCGTATTCCGGTGGCCTGGATACTTCGGTAATCCTCAAGTGGCTGCAAGATACGTACAACTGCGAGGTGGTGACCTTCACCGCTGACCTGGGTCAGGGCGAAGAAGTCGAGCCAGCACGCGCCAAGGCGCAAGCCATGGGCGTCAAAGAAATCTACATCGATGACCTGCGCGAAGAGTTCGTGCGTGATTTCGTGTTCCCGATGTTTCGCGCCAACACCGTCTACGAAGGCGAGTACCTGTTGGGTACTTCCATCGCACGTCCCCTGATCGCCAAACGACTCATCGAAATCGCCAACGAAACCGGCGCTGACGCCATTTCCCACGGCGCTACCGGCAAGGGCAACGACCAGGTTCGTTTCGAATTGGGCGCCTATGCGCTCAAGCCTGGCGTGAAAGTGATCGCGCCATGGCGTGAGTGGGACCTGCTGTCCCGCGAGAAGCTCATGGACTACGCCGAGAAGCACGCGATCCCGATCGAGCGCCACGGCAAGAAAAAATCCCCGTACTCGATGGACGCCAACCTGCTGCACATCTCCTATGAAGGCGGCGTGCTGGAAGACACCTGGACCGAACACGAAGAAGACATGTGGCGGTGGACAGTGTCGCCGGAAAACGCGCCGGACAAGCCGCAGTATCTGGAGCTGACCTATCGCAACGGCGACATCGTGGCGCTGGACGGTGTTGAGATGACCCCGGCCACCGTCCTTGCCACCTTGAACCGCATCGGCGGCGAGCACGGCATTGGTCGTCTGGACATCGTCGAGAACCGCTACGTCGGCATGAAGTCCCGCGGCTGCTACGAGACCCCGGGCGGCACCATCATGCTGCGTGGTCACCGTGCGATCGAGTCGATCACCCTGGACCGCGAAGTCGCTCACCTCAAAGATGAGCTGATGCCCAAGTACGCCAGCCTGATTTACACCGGCTACTGGTGGAGCCCTGAGCGTCTTATGCTGCAACAGATGATCGATGCGTCGCAGGCCCACGTGAATGGTGTCGTGCGCCTGAAGCTTTATAAGGGCAACGTGATCGTGACCGGTCGCAAGTCCGACGAGTCGCTGTTCGATGCGAACATCGCGACGTTTGAGGAAGACGGCGGCGCGTACAACCAGGCAGATGCGGCGGGCTTCATCAAGCTCAACGCATTGCGCATGCGCATTGCAGCGAACAAGGGCCGCAAGTTGTTCTGATCGCTGTCGTGATTGATGTGCAGCCCTGCTCAGGGCTGCACTCATTACATCTGTCCTCCCTGTGCTACTGGCCATTCATTCGACACTCTTTCCGCCCCCACGCTGGCCGGTTATTGCCTCGTTTTACAGGCGCTAAAAGACCTGCTCTCGCTGTGCGTTATCTCATTCGTCATGTTGGCAAATCTGTCTCCTCGCCAGCGGTTTTCTCAGCCGTATCCCCCTGCGAAGTTGTCCGAAACTCAAAACGATAGGCTTTGCCAATGTCCCGGATATCGCGTACCCCGACGCCCAGTAGTTGAGCGATTTCAGGAACGGTGTAGCCCAGCGCCGAGTAATGCATGGCGTGTCCGGCAATGGCGTCGTCCAGGGTTACCGGCTCTCTTTGCCGGGACGTGCGTGATCGGCGAACAGGCTGGCAATAGCGGATCTTCAGACCGTTCTCGCTGGCCAGGCGCTTGATGTCCTTCTGGTTCATGCGCAGCGAGTACTGCAGCGCCGCGACCCCTGCTCCTTTGGCCACTAGCCCCTTGAGCAGATCGACCTTGGTGCACAGCTCCGCTTCCGGATCGGCGTCCCGGGTTTGCCGGGACGATTCGGTCTCCCGCGACTCTCCTTCTGCAATGACGTTAATAACGCCGCCTTGGGAAACGTAGCGCTCTACCGCTTCCGCCAGCTTGAGAGGGTCGCTGCTTGCGCCAATGGGGTATTTAATTTTCTTGGTCATGGTAGGTTCCTTTGAACATATCAACTAAACAGCCTGCACTGTCGGGACGTTCACGCTTAAGAACGTTTAAACACTGAATGCTTTATTCATGCCGAAGAGTGGCCTGCGCACGGACCGCTGGCAAAAGAAGCCCCCGCCTTTATATGCGCAATAATCTTGTATTGTGATAAGAGCCACTAACTAACAGTGGGTTGAACCATTCGCTCATCAAAAAGTAACGACTGGTAATAGGTTTGGCAAGTAAAAAGCCAAAAAAAGGGCGGTTTGTTTTTTAACGCCATTGGGTGAAGTTCTTGGCGGTAATAATAGTCCGTTAGTTATGTAGTATTTTTCTGGAATGACGTGAGGGTGCTGGATGTTATGTGTCGAATAGTATTACGTGGAAGGCGGGCGAGCCCCTTTTTTTAAAAGCGGGTGATGTGATCCAGTCGTTATTGAATTGAGTCGCAGGGTTTGGAGGTGGTTAAGCGCTGTAACTTTCCAGGCTGCTCCGTGTCCACGTCCCGGGTAAGAATAGTTGAAAGTTGATTCGGGCTGTTCAGACATTTCTGAACCCGTTGTAGGCTCTTTCGAGTATTTATATGTAATGAAACTCGTCGAACCCGCGTGTGTAAGTTAACCAAGTGTGTGCGGTCGCCGACGCCTCGCCGGGCCTGCAATATTTTATGATTTTTGTTTGCTGGCGGCCCGGTAAGATGGGCATATGCTGAAGTCATAACACTCGTGGTGAACGGGCTGTCACCCGGTGGCCAGAAGCCGTGTTTTAAAGAGGAATCTCATTTTTCCGGGCGTCACGGATGGCCCTGGCTTTCCGCACATCCAAACTGGTCGGTGGAGCAACCAAATCGTGGATCAACCTTAGGACAAACCGAGCTATCAACCTGCAGTCATATAGGCAGAAATGCTTAGGGAGTTCAGGATTCAAAAATTACCACTTGCGGTCTTCGGAATTATGCGGTCACGTACTGAGACGGGATTGAACATCGTAAAAAATAGAGCGGATAGGGCAGGTTTTGTAGGATTTTTCTGTTGGTTGAGTGAGAAAGGTCTTTGCCTGCTGGTCTGCAGGGAGGAGCGCCATGCAAAGCACTAAACGACTAAGCTATTGTGCGGGCTCTGAAAATTCGAACAGCGAAGAATGGACTGCTCATGAATAAAGTGTTGATCGTGGATGATCACCCTGTCATTAGGCTCGCCGTACGCATGTTGATGGAACGTCATGGCTACGAAGTCATTGCCGAGACGGATAACGGCGTGGATGCGTTACAACTGGCGCGCGAGCACTTGCCGGACATTGTCATTCTGGACATCGGTATCCCCAAGCTGGATGGTCTGGAGGTCATCGCCCGATTGTCGGCGATGACGCTGGCCTTCAAAGTGCTGATCCTGACCTCCCAGGCGCCCGGGCATTTTTCAATGCGCTGCATGCAGGCGGGGGCGGCGGGGTATGTCTGCAAACAGCAGGATTTGACCGAATTGCTCAGCGCCATCAAGGCGGTGTTGTCCGGTTACAGTTACTTCCCCAATCAGGCGCTGCACACGGTGCGCTCCAGTCTCGGCAATGCCAGTGAGGCGGAGATGGTGGATCGACTGTCGGGTAGGGAAATGATGGTGTTGCAGCAGTTGGCCCGCGGCAAGACCAACAAGGAAATCGCTGACGGCATGTTCCTGAGCAACAAGACTGTCAGCACGTACAAGACGCGTCTGTTGCTCAAACTCAATGCGCACTCGCTGGTTGACCTTATCGAGCTCGCCCAACGTAACGGCCTCGTTTGATGGCCGAGGAACAACGGTGCTTCAAGGCGGCGTTTTCAGACCCTGTATTCTGCCCAAGCCTCTCGAGGGAGAGGCCTTCAGGCAGAGCGTTTCAAGGAGCGATCAGAAATCGAAATCGTAGTCTGCAAGCTGCCGTTGCAGACGACGCTCTTCCAGCAGGTTATCGATGGTGCGGCGCTTGCTGAGGTTGGTCTTGGCGGTCTCTACCGGTACGGGCAGGACTTCTTCCGGCTCTTCGATGACGAAGTCGTCGTCCACTTCGATGGTGTCTTTTTCATCGCTCATGATTCAGCCTCAGGCGTGAACAGTCGTTGGCGCTCCTTATAGCGACAAACCCCGCGCGGGTAAAAAAGATTTTTTTAATCGATCAAAGCCTTGGGACGCTATCGTTCAATCGTCAGAGGTCTTTGCCTTGTACTCGCACAAGTCCTCGATCCGGCAGCTGCCACACCGAGGCTTGCGCGCAATGCACACGTAACGGCCGTGAAGGATCAGCCAGTGGTGCGCATCCATGAGGTAACCCCTGGGCACGAACTTCATCAGCTTGTTTTCAACTTCCACGACATTCTTCCCGGGTGCGATGCCGGTACGGTTGCTGACGCGGAAGATGTGCGTATCGACCGCCATTGCCAACTGGCGGAACGCAGTATTCAGGACCACGTTCGCGGTCTTGCGGCCAACGCCGGGGAGGGCTTCGAGGGCCTCCCGGGTTTGCGGCACCTCCCCTCCGTGCAGTTCAACCAGCAGGCGACACGTCTCGATCACGTTTCGCGCCTTGCTGTTGTACAGGCCGATGGTCCTGATATAGGCAGACAAACCCTCGACGCCCAACGCGTAAATCGCCTCAGGCGTATTGGCCGCGGGATATAGACGCGCCGTGGCCTTGTTGACGCTGACATCGGTCGCCTGTGCCGAGAGAATCACGGCGATCAGGAGCTCGAACGGTGTGGAGTAGGCCAGTTCCGTTTTAGGATCGGGGTTGTCTTCGTGCAAACGACGAAAGATCTCAAGGCGTTTGGCGGCGTTCATGGGGTAGGCGTTTCCTGAGAAGACGGTGCCGAAGGCGTCGGATCCTGCAATTGGGCGAGCGCGTGCTCTGCCTCGTCAAGGCCGCGCTGCAACTGCACGAGTTGTGCGGCTTGTTCGGCAATGGGCGGGTGACCAAAGGCTTTCAGCGACTTCAGCAATTGTGCTCTGCTCATCGCGACCTGGGCGCGTGCCTGTTTCAACGCCGCATCGCCACCCGCTGAAGGTCTTGAGCGAATTCGGGCCAGCGCGGCTTGCGCCGGGTCTGGCTGGGGAACGGCAAGTGTGACAGTCCGCGGCTGGCGAGCCTGGCGTTCGGCCTGCCGTCGCTGCTCATCGCGCTGCAGGCGAGCGGAGCGCGCATCAAAGCGTTGCCGTGCGCGACTGCGTTTGACGGCCCTGACCGACCGCTGGGCGTCGTCCATTGCACAATCGCCAATGAAAGGAATCGCGGTCATCGGCAGCGGCAGCATGTCGATGCAGTCGACCGGGCAGGGGGCAACGCACAGGTCACAGCCGGTGCATTCCTCAACGATGACGGTGTGCATCAGCTTGGCAGCGCCGACGATCGCGTCCACCGGGCAGGCCTGAATGCATTTGGTGCAGCCGATGCACTCGGCCTCGCGAATAAACGCAACCTGCGCCGGCGCGCTGCCGCGTTCGATGTCCAGTTGCAGGACTGGCACGTTCAGCAGTCGAGCCAGTGCCCCGATGGTCTCGTCGCCACCGGGTGGACATTTATTGATGGCTTCGCCGGCCGCAATGCCTTCAGCGTAGGGCTGGCAACCCGGATGGCCGCATTTCCCACACTGGGTTTGTGGCAGCAAGGCGTCGATGCGCTGAATCAGGCTCATGCTTGGACCCGATCGACGACCCGAGCGGGCCGTCGATAATGTGCAGAATGTGGCGGTTCGGGGCGGGTTACTTGATGCGCTGACCGGGCTTGGCGCCGCTGTCAGGGCTCAGCAGGTAAATCTCTTCACCGCCAGGACCCGCAGCCATCACCATCCCTTCGGAGATACCGAAGCGCATTTTCCGCGGCTTCAGGTTGGCGATCATCATGGTCAACCGACCCTCCAGCTCTGCCGGGTTCGGGTAAGCGCTCTTGATGCCGGAGAAGACGTTGCGCTTCTCGTCGCCGATATCCAGCGTCAGGCGCAGCAGCTTGTCGGCGCCTTCGACGTGCTCGGCTTTTTCGATCAGCGCGACCCGCAGGTCAATCGCCGCGAACGCATCAAAGTCGATCTCCGGGGAGAGCGGGTCTTTCGTCAGTTCGCCATTGCCCTGTGGTGCCGCACCAGTGTCAGTGGCGCTGGCGGCCAGGTCTTCTTTCGATGCGTCGGTCATGGCTTCCACTTTTACAGGGTCGATGCGGGTCATCAGGGGCTGGAACGGGTTGAGCTGATGATTGCTCAACAGCGTCTGGTGGTCATCCCAGGTCAGTGGCGCAACGTTGAGGAATTGCTCGGCGTCTGCGGCCAGATTCGGCAATACAGGCTTGAGGAAGATCACCAACTGACGGAACAGATTGATGCCCAGTGCGCAGATCGCCTGGACCTCGTCCTGCTTGCCTTCCTGCTTGGCCAGCGACCAGGGCGCCTTGTCTGCAATCCAGGCGTTGGCGCGGTCGGCCAGGGCCATGATTTCGCGCATTGCACGGGCAAAGTCACGTGCCTCGTAGGCATCGGCAATGCTTGGCGCTGCGGCATGAAAAGCGTCGGTCAGCTCGGGCTCTGCGTTGCCCGCCACCAGCAAACCTGCGTTGCCTTTCTGAATGAAGCCCGCGCAACGACTGGCGATGTTAACCACCTTGCCGATCAGGTCAGAGTTGACCTTCTGCACGAAGTCCTCAAGGTTCAGGTCAAGATCGTCGACGCCACGGCCCAGCTTGGCGGCGTAGTAGTAACGCAGGTACTCCGGCGACAGGTGCTCAAGGTACGTACGCGCCTTGATGAAAGTGCCGCGGGATTTCGACATCTTCTGGCCGTTGACGGTCAGGTAGCCGTGCACGTTGATGCCGGTAGGCTTGCGGAATCCCGAACCTTCGAGCATCGCTGGCCAGAACAGCGCATGGAAGTTGACGATGTCTTTGCCAATGAAGTGGTAAAGCTCGGTCGTCGAATCCTTGCGCCAGAAGGCATCGAAGTCCAGTTCCGGGCGACGCGCGCAGAGGTTCTTGAAGCTCGCCATGTAGCCGATGGGAGCATCCAGCCACACGTAGAAATACTTGCCCGGCTCGTCGGGGATCTCGAAGCCGAAATACGGCGCATCGCGGGAGATGTCCCACTGCTGCAGGCCGGAATCGAGCCATTCGGCGATCTTGTTGGCAACGGCGTCCTGCAACGTCCCGCTTCGCGTCCAGCTCTTGAGCATGGCGTCGAATGCCGGCAGGTCGAAGAAAAAGTGCTTGGAGTCCCGGAGCACCGGGGTTGCACCGGAAATCGCCGACTTCGGATCTTTCAGGTCAGTCGGGGCGTAGGTGGCGCCGCACTTTTCACAGTTGTCGCCGTACTGGTCTTCAGTGCCGCATTTCGGGCAGGTGCCTTTGATGAAGCGGTCGGCCAGGAACATTTTCTTTTCCGGGTCGAAATATTGCGTCACGGAGCGCGTGGCGATGTGGCCGGCGTCGCGAAGGCGTTTGTAGATCTCGCTCGACAGCTCACGGTTTTCATCAGCGTGGGTGGAGTGGAAGTTGTCGAAATCCACCAGGAAGTCAGCGAAGTCGGCGCTGTGCTCGGCCTGCACGTTGGCGATCAACTGCTCGGGCGTAATGCCTTCTTTCTCGGCGCGCAGCATGATGGCCGAACCATGGGCGTCGTCCGCACACACGTAAATGCACTGGTTGCCACGGTGCTTTTGAAAGCGCACCCACATGTCGGTCTGGATGTACTCGAGCATGTGGCCAAGGTGAATGGAACCATTGGCATAGGGCAGGGCGCTGGTGACGAGAATCTTGCGTGGCTCGGACATTGGGCTCGGCTACTTGAAGTGAAACGGAGGTCGGCCACTATAAAGGCCTGAGCGTTTTTTTTCATCCCGCGCTGCATGTCGGAATCTGCCAATGTGCTTGAAAGGAAACGTCGTTGCGTTCTTTATCGGGCATACAAGGTAGGATGGCCGCCTGTTTTAGTCAGTCTTTATAGGGAGTCACCCATGAGCGCTGTCAATCGCGCAACGGTGGAAGCCGTCCTTCGCCAGTACACCGATCCTTACTTGAATCAGGACCCGGTCAGCGCCGGGTGTGTCCGCGCCATCGAGATCGAAGGCGACCGCGTGAGTGTCCAGCTGGAACTGGGTTACGCCGCCGCGCTGTTCCAGAACGGCTGGGCACAGATGCTGCAGATGGCGATTGAAGGGCTGGATGGGGTCGCCTCGGCCAGTGTCCGGATCGCCTCGGTCATTCATCCCCACAAAGCCCTCGGCCAGATCCCCGGCCTGGCCAATGTGAAGAACATTGTGGCCGTTGCGTCCGGCAAAGGCGGCGTCGGTAAATCCACGACGGCGGCGAATCTGGCGTTGGCGCTGTCCCGAGAAGGCGCGCGCGTCGGCATTCTTGACGCCGATATCTACGGCCCGAGCCAGGGGGTCATGTTCGGCATCGCCGAAGGCACCCGTCCCAGGATCAAGGATCAGAAGTGGTTCGTGCCGATCGAGGCCCATGGCATCGAAGTGATGTCCATGGCGTTTCTGACCGACGACAACACGCCGATGGTCTGGCGAGGGCCGATGGTGTCGGGGGCACTGCTGCAGCTGGTGACTCAGACCGCCTGGAATGATCTGGATTACCTGGTCATCGATATGCCGCCTGGCACCGGTGATATTCAGCTGACCCTCGCGCAGAAAGTGCCGGTCGCGGGCGCAGTGATCGTCACGACCCCGCAGGACCTTGCATTGCTGGACGCGAAGAAAGGCGTGGAGATGTTCCGCAAGGTCAATATCCCGGTGCTGGGTGTCGTCGAGAACATGGCCGTGCATATCTGCTCGAACTGCGGCCATGCCGAGCATCTGTTTGGCGAAGGCGGAGGGGAAAAGCTGGCGACGCAATATGGCGTCGAGCTGCTGGCCTCGCTGCCGCTGTCCATGTTGATTCGAGAGCAGGCCGATGGCGGCAAGCCGACGGCGATTGCCGAGCCCGAGAGCCAGATTGCGATGGTGTACCAGGAGCTGGCGCGTCATGTCGGCGCGCGTATTGTGTTGCAGGAAGCTGCGAGTGCGCAGATGCCGAACATCTCTGTGAGCGACGACTGATCCGCTGAAGCTGAAAGCTGGAGGCGCGATGTGCCGGACGATCGGCATGTCGCGTTAGCAAGAGGCGAGGTAGGGGGCAGCGGGGATGTGCAGCAGTAGCCTTTATGCAGGCGTAAAAAAACCCCGCTTTTGAGGGCGGGGTCTTTTAAGCGAATCAGTGCAAGTTAGATAACTTGAACTTCTTCAGCTTGCATGCCTTTCTGACCGCGGGTAGCGATGAAAGAGACCTGTTGGCCTTCTTTCAGGCTTTTGAAGCCGTCAGATTGGATAGCTTTGAAGTGAACGAACAGGTCGTCACCTGATTGTGGAGTGATGAAGCCGAAGCCTTTTTCATCGTTGAACCACTTAACGGTACCAGTTTGGCGATTAGACATGGTGTATCTCCTTGGACAAAGTTAACTGCGACTCAGGAAATGCCCTGGCCGAGACTGAGTGCAAAGAGCAGGAAAAATTCTTGGAGATGGTTGGATCGAAATTCAACATCGTGTAGATATTCTCAGTGACACAAGCAACACAGTGGGGCCACCTTACCCCTTTTTCCGGAATGTGCAAAGGGTCTGTCCGAGATTTTTTCTTGAGGTGGCTCAACGACCTTAATGCGCACGGCGCGCAATCTTTGAACCCGGGGCGTTCGACCGGTAAGATGCCGGACATCTTTTTCACCTCGCTATTCAGGACACCGCCATGAGCATCAAATCGGACAAGTGGATTCGCCGCATGGCGCAGGAACACGGCATGATCGAGCCGTTCGTGGAGCGTCAGGTGCGCGGCGAAGGCGCTGATCGGGTGATCTCTTTCGGTGTCTCCAGCTATGGCTACGACGTGCGTTGCGCCGACGAATTCAAGGTGTTCACCAACATCAATTCGGCCACCGTCGACCCTAAGAATTTCGATGAAAAAAGTTTTGTAGACATCAAAAGCGACGTTTGCATCATCCCGCCGAACTCGTTTGCGCTGGCACGCACCGTCGAATATTTCCGTATTCCTCGCAATGTTCTGACCATTTGCCTCGGCAAGAGCACCTACGCGCGCTGCGGCATCATCGTCAACGTCACGCCCCTCGAGCCGGAATGGGAAGGCCACGTGACCCTGGAATTCTCCAACACCACCACGCTGCCGGCGAAGATCTACGCCAACGAAGGCGTTGCCCAGATGCTGTTCCTGGAGTCCGACGAAGAGTGTGAGGTGTCCTACAAGGACCGTGGTGGCAAGTACCAAGGCCAACGCGGTGTAACGCTGCCCCGCACGTAATCACGCCATTTGTCAGCCCGTTACTGAATTTGTCTCGGAATTCGCACTCTATTGACTGAACTGTTCCCATCCGCACCATGCGGGTGGGGCCAACGCTCAGGAGTGCCCTATGAAGAGACACATCAACACCAGCAGCAATGAAACCGACCCGAGTCCCAATCAGGTTGGGTTGCTGGCTTGGTCGCTGTTAGCGCATCCACACCTCAATAACATGGTCGCCGGGGGTATTCCCGGGCAGCCGAATCCTGACACCCCGGACTTTGAGCAACCCTTAGAGCCGGGCGTGCCGACCATTCCGGACGAGCCACCGCCTGCACCGGTCGCTTGATTCAGCTCCCGCCGTTGCCTGGGCATCGGCGGGAACCTCCTGTCTTCTGCCAACTCAGTCGCGCCCACTTGGTTCGACCCGGTAAGTCACCAGAGCGTGCCTCGTCGATTGTTCGGCTTGGTGTTCAAACCGCCTCCCATACCGCCCCATCCCCCACCACGTAAACCCTGCTGTTTTCCGCCCGCTCGATGTTCATGCCGCCTGTAAACGCGCCAAACGCCGGCAGCAGACTCACGCGTGGCAATACGTAGAAACACGGCAACCGCAAGCGCTGTCGTCCTCGTCCGTACAGCCGGTAGGCAGGATGTACATGGCCCGCTAAAACATGAAAGTCAGGGTGTGGGTCGGGTTCGTGCTGAAGCGCATACGGCCCCATGAACATCGGTTCCTCGACGATGTCCATGCGCAATTCCGGGGGTGGGTCGCCGGCACGCTTGTCATGGTTACCCCGAATCAGAGTGATCGCCAGACCATGATGTTTGTCGCGCCATGCCTGAATGGCCGACAGCGTGCCAGTCGCGTGGGATTCCGGAGCGTGAAGAAAGTCCCCCAGAAAGATCAACCGGTCGCAGTCATAGCTCGCCAGCAGTGCATCCAGGCGCTGAAGGTTATCGTCGGTGGTGCCGTGGGGCACTGGCTGACCCAACCGTCGGTAGGCAGCAGCCTTGCCAAAGTGAGCGTCGGCAATCAACAGCGCCCGCTCGGCCGGGTAGTAGATCGCTTTGTCCGCCAGTAACCACAACTCTGCACCTGCCAGCTGAATCGACAGATACGGCCTCACGTCATGACCTCAGGCCCGGCGGCTTTCTCGAGATCGCTGACCATCCGTGCGATACGGTCGGAGAGTTTTTCGGTGCTGAGGCTTTCGCGCATGCGTTCTACCAGCAGCGGGAAGGCCAGCGGGGTGGGGCGTTTGATCACGTGCAAATCCAGGGTTCGATTGTTGATACGGCTCAGGGTTTGTTCGAGACGGGCCACGTCCAGCTCCTGCCGCAACACTTCCTCTTGAGCTTGCGTCAGCAGCAGGTTGCCGGCGTCGTATTGTTTGAATACTTCGAAGAACAATCCGCTCGACGCCTGGAGCTGTCGGTTGCTCTTCGGCGCGCCGGGGTAGCCGGAGAACACCAGCCCGGCGATACGGGCAATTTCGCGGAAACGGCGCAGCGCCAGTTCGCCGGCGTTCAGGCTGGCAATGATATCGGCCAATAGCTCGTCTTCGGAGAACAGCTGGGTCGTCAGGCGCTCGCTCCAGTCGATCGGGGTGGCGCTGAGCAGCTCGAAGCCGTAGTCGTTCACGGCGATGGAGAAGGTCAGTGGCGTGTCGCGGCTCAGTCGCCACGCCAGCAGGCTCGCCAGCCCCAAGTGCACATGGCGCCCGGCGAAGGGATAAAGAAACAGATGCCAGCCTTCGCGGGACTTCAAGACTTCCGCCAGCAGCGTGTCCTTGCGTGGCAAGGCTGACCATTGCCGCTGCACTTCCAGCAGCGGGCTGACGATGTGCATCTCGGGGCTGCTGAAATCGCCCCGGGCAGCGGCATCGAATTTTTCGACAACGGCGTCTGCCAGTTCGTTGGAGAGCGGCATCCGTCCGCCATTCCAGCGTGGGACGGCGGCTTTTTTGCCCGTAGCCTTTTTCACGTACGCGGTCATGTTCTCCACGCGCACCAGTTCCAGCAGCCGACCGCTGAACAGAAACCCGTCTCCGGGTTTCAAGCGAGCGATGAAGCCCTCTTCGACGCTGCCGAGCGATCCACCTCCGCCGCCCTTGCTCCAGTACTTCACGTTGATGCTGGCTTCGCTGACGATGGTGCCCACGCTCATGCGGTGGCGGCGGGCCAGGCGGGCATCGGGGACGCGCCAGATGCCGTCTTCGTCAGGCTCGACGCGTCGATAATCAGGGTAGGCCGTCAGTGACAGGCCGCCGTAGCGCACGAAAGCCAGTGCCCACTCCCACTCCTCGTCGGTGAGGTCGCGATAGGCCCAGGCGGTGCGAACTTCGGCCAGTAGCGCGTCGGGCATAAAGCCGCCACCGAGGGCCATGCTCACCAGATGTTGCACGAGGACATCCAGCGGTTTGTAGGGTGATTCCCGGGGTTCGATCAGACGCGCGTTGACGGCGTCGCGGGCAGCGGCGGCTTCTACCAGCTCCAGGCTATGGGTCGGCACCAGCGTGACCCGTGACGGGCGGCCCGGCGCGTGGCCCGAGCGTCCCGCACGCTGCATCAGCCGCGCGACGCCCTTGGCCGAACCGATTTGCAGTACGCGCTCGACTGGCAGAAAATCCACGCCTAAATCGAGACTGGAGGTGCAGACCACAGCTTTCAGGTGGCCTTCTTTCAGCGCGCGTTCAACCCAGTCGCGGACCTCACGGGACAGCGAGCCGTGGTGCAGCGCGATCAACCCGGCCCAGTCCGGGCGGGCTTCCAGCAGCGCTTGATACCAGACTTCCGACTGTGCCCGTGTATTGGTGAACAGCAGGCAACTGGAACTGCTGTCGACCTCGGCCAGCACCTGCGGCAGCATGCGCAGCCCCATATGTCCGGCCCAGGGGAAGCGTTCGATGGAGGGCGGCAGCAACGTGTCGACGATCAACTTTTTGACCACTTTGCCATGGACGGTGGTGCCGTGGTCGCCCACCAGCACCTGTTGCGCGTGGGCTTGATTGCCGAGGGTCGCGGAAAGGCCCCAGATCACCAGTTCAGGATTCCACTGACGCAGCCGGGCCAGGGCCAGTTGCAGCTGAATGCCACGCTTGTTGCCGATCAGCTCGTGCCATTCATCGACCACGACCATCTTCAGCGTCGACATCGTCGCCTGGGCATCGGCGCGAGTCAGCAGCAGCGTCAGGCTCTCCGGCGTGGTGATCAGCGCGGACGGCAGGCGCCGGCCCTGTTTGGCTCGCTCGCTGCTGCTGGTGTCGCCAGTGCGCAAGCCAACACTCCACGGGATCTGTAAATCCTGCAGCGGGCCTTCCAGTGCGCGGGCGGTGTCGGCGGCGAGGGCGCGCATGGGCGTGATCCACAGCACGCTCAGGGGAGCGGCGACGGGCTTGCGCTTGCGCGGCTTCTGCTCGATAGGTTCGGGTGCAGGCCGGGCGAACTGGTTGAGGGCGGCGAACCACACCGAGTAGGTCTTGCCCGCGCCCGTGCTGGCGTGCAGCAAACCCGACTCGCCGCGAGCGACGGCGGCCCAGACTTCTTTCTGGAAGGGGAAGGGTTTCCAGCCACGCTCGGCAAACCAGCGCTTGGCGAAATTGACGGCTTTTGGCATGCGCAGGCTCTGGGAAGGGGTTAAGTCAGAGACCGCTCAGAGCGTGGAATAGTTTGATGGAATATCCGTTTGGATCGGTTTGGGAGCGGGCTACGCGTTGGCAAGGCTTGACTGCATACTTGTGGCAGCGAGCTTGCTCGCGAAGAGGCCAGTACAGCCAAAGAATCTCTGGTGGCTGAACCATAGCCTTCGCGAGCAAGGTGGAACGCCACCCCGGTCGCTCCCACAAGTGATGCGTGTCCCGCACTGAGGCGGGGTGTCAGGCCGGCAGCAGGCGGCTACTTAAGATTCCCGCTCAAAAACTGCTGCAAGCGCTCGCTCTTCGGGCTGCCCAACACGTCGTCCGGGTGGCCCATTTCCTCAATCTGGCCCTGGTGCAGGAACACCACCTGATTGGCGACCTTGCGGGCGAAGCCCATTTCGTGGGTCACCAGAATCATGGTCCGGCCCTCTTCAGCGAGGCCCTGAATCACTTTCAACACTTCGCCGACCAGCTCAGGGTCGAGGGCTGAAGTCGGCTCGTCGAACAGCATGATTTCCGGTTCCATCGCCAGCGCGCGGGCGATGGCCACGCGCTGCTGCTGGCCACCGGACAGGAACGCGGGGTATTGATCGGCGACACGCGCCGGCAGCCCGACCTTGTCCAGGTATTTGCGTGCGCGGGCCTCAGCCTCCACCTTCGACACGCCCAGTACCCGCCGCGGGGCCATGGTGATGTTTTCCAGCACCGTCATGTGGCTCCACAGGTTGAAGTGCTGGAACACCATCGCCAGCCTCGTGCGAATCCGCTGCAGCTCGGCCGGGTCGGCGACGCGCATGCCGCCGGTGTCGCTGACCATGCGCACGGGCTGGCCGTCCAGGCTCATGGCGCCGTCATTGGGTTGCTCGAGAAAATTGATGCAGCGCAGGAACGTGCTCTTGCCCGAGCCGCTGGCGCCGATCAGACAAATCACGTCGCCGACGCTGGCCTTCAGCGACACCCCTTTGAGCACCTCGTGGTCACCGTAGCTTTTATGCAGGCCATCGATGGTCAGTTTGTACATGAAGGGCAGTCCTCAAGGAGAAAGTAAGTAGCCGCTGCGGTAGGCTTCGGTGCCGGCGACATGGGCGATGACCATGCCGGCGGTCGCCATGCGTCGCAATGAGCGGGCGTACATAAGGCCAGCGTTGGCCGTGCGGATCGGGGTCACTGCGTCGCTGATCGGGTCGATGACCTCAGCGATCAATTGCCCCGCCTCGACGTATTCGCCGGGCAGTGTGCAGAACACCAGCAAACCACCGACAGGCGTAGCAACCGGTTCGACGCCCGCCAGCGGGGTCGCCGGGTAAAGCAGTTCGGGTGGAGCAACCGGCTCGCCGGCAATGGCGCCGTGGTGCATCAGGTAGCTGATGATCGCCTGACAGTCGCGGCTGGCGAGGGCGTGATTGACATCGCCCTGGCCGCGCAATTCCAGGGTGACGGAAAAGCTGCCCATAGGAATCGGGAAGCGCTTGGCAAAGCGCTGCTGCAGTTGCCACCAGACCAGCGTGAAGCATTCATCGAACGACTGTCCGCCGGAGTCGGTGGCCAGCAGGCTTGCCTGTGCGCCGAGATAACGCGACAGCGCTTCGACCTGGGGCCAGGCCTCAGGCGTAGTGTACAAGTGCTCGACGGATTCGAAATCGCAATGCAGGTCCAGCACCACATCAGCGTCACAGGCCAGGCGCTGCAGCGTCAGGCGCTGGGACTCCAGTTGGGTGCTGCCGACGCAGTTATTCAGTGCGCCCAGCAAGGTTTTGCGAATCAGTGCGACATTGTGCCGGGAATCATCCGTCAGCAGCGCTTCGACTTCATCGCCCACCTGCTGACCGAGGTCGACGAAGCGGCGGTTGAAGTTCTGTCCGCTTTCAAGCTCGTAACGGCCCAGCGGCATGTCCATCAGGACCTGCTCCAGCCCGACGGGGTTGGCCACCGGAACGACCACCACCTCGCCGAGCAACTGGCCGGCGTTTTCAAGCTCGGCCAGCCGTTGCTTCAAGTACCAGGACACCAGCATGCCCGGCAGCTCGTCGGCGTGCAGGGACGACTGGATGTAAACCTTGCAGGCGCCGTGTTCCGGGCCGTAGTGAAAGCTATGGATCTGCCGCGCGGTGCCAGGCACCGGGGCCAGCAGATCATGGGTCTGGTGTCGCATGCAGGGTTCCTAGTGAGTCGGGCCGAGGAAGGCCAGCCAGCGGCGTTCAGCCAATCGGAACAGGCCTACCAGAATGAACGTGACCGTGAGGTAGATCAGCGCCGCAATACCGAACGACTGGAACGTCAGGAAGGTGGCCGAGTTGGCGTCCCGCGCGACCTTGAGGATGTCCGGCACGGTGGCGGTGAAAGCCACGGTGGTCGAGTGCAGCATCAGGATCACTTCGTTGCTGTAATAAGGCAGCGAACGGCGCAGTGCCGACGGCATGATGACGTAGGTGTACAAGCGCCAGCCGGTCAGGCCGTAAGCCTTGGCCGCCTCGACTTCGCCGTGGTTCATGCTGCGAATCGCGCCAGCGAAGATCTCCGTGGTGTAGGCGCAAGTGTTCAAAGCGAAGGCGAGGATCGTGCAGTTCATCGCGTCACGGAAGAACGCGCCTAGCATCGGCTGCTCCCGTACGGCGGCGATGCTGTAGATGCCGGTGTAGCAAATCAGCAACTGGATATACAGCGGCGTTCCACGGAAGAGGTAGGTGTAGAACTGCACCGGCCAGCGCACCAGGGGATTGCGCGATACGCGGGCGATGGACAGCGGAATCGAAACGATGAAGCCAATGGCGATGGAGGCACTGAGCAGCCACATCGTCATGGCCAGGCCGGTGATGTTCTGGCCGTCCGTATAAAGGAAGGCGCGCCAGTATTCTTGCAGCAACTCGATCATCGTTGAGCCTCCCGGCTGCCGGCGGCATAACGCCGTTCGGCCCAGCGCAGGGCGAAGTTGGACACGCTGGTGATGACCAGATAGATCAGTGCGGCGATTACCAGGAAGTAGAACAGCTGATAGGTGCTTTTACCCGCGTCCTGCGCGGCTTTGACCAAGTCGGCCAGACCGATGATCGACACCAGCGCGGTGGCCTTGAGCACCACTTGCCAGTTGTTGCCGATGCCGGGCAGGGCGAAGCGCATCATCTGCGGGAATACCACCATGCGAAACCGTTGCGAACGGCTGAGCCCATAGGCCGTGGCGGCTTCGACCTGACCGCGCGGTACGGCGAGAATCGCGCCGCGGAAGGTCTCGGTGAAGTACGCGCCATAGATGAAGCCCAACGTGATGACGCCGGCAGAGAAAGGGTCGATCTCGATGTAATCCCATTCCATCGCATTGGTGAGCGTGGTCAGCCAGGTTTGCAGGCTGTAGAAGATCAGCAGCATCAGCACCAGGTCCGGTACGCCACGGATCAACGTGGTGTAGATCTGGGCAGGAACGCGCAGCACGGCGGCTTTTGACAGTTTGGCACTGGCGCCCAGCAGGCCGAGCACAATGGCCAGCAGCAGCGACATTACCGATAATTTGACGGTCATCCAGGTGCCTTGCAGCAACAGCGGGCCGAAGCCTTTCAGGCTGAATGCTGACAGTCCCAGGTTTTGCAGGAGAGTTTCGAACATGTGCAACCTATACAGTCAATAAAAACGCCCGTGAACTTCAGCGACGGATTCTGGCTGAAATCAACGGGCGTCTGTTTGCTTATTTACCGCTGTACAGATTCAGATCGCCGAAGTGCTTCTTCTGGATCTCGGCGTACTTGCCGTCGTCGTGTAACGCTTTGATACCCTTGTCCAACAGCGCTTTCAGGTCCTTGTTACCTTTCGAGATGCCGACTGCGGTTTTGGCTGGCAGCAGGGGATCGTCGATAGGCTTGCTGACTTCATAGTCACCGCCTTGTGGCGATTTCAGGAAGCCCAGCTCGGCTTGCAGCATGTCTTGAACCGAGGCATCCAGACGACCCGAAACGAGGTCGGCATAGACCTGATCCTGGTTGGCGTAGGCCTGGGTTTTCACGCCAGCCTTGTCCAGAACGGCCTTGGCGTAGGCTTCCTGGATGGTGCCTTGCTCGTAACCCACGGTTTTGCCTTTGAGCGAGGCCGTGTCAGCACTCAGGCCGGAGCCTTTTTTGTAGACCAGTGAGGTAGGGCCGGAAAACAGTTCGCTGGAGAAGTCGATGACTTTCTCGCGGGCCGGGGTCACGGTCATGGAGGAGATCACGCCGTCGAACTTGTTGGCTTTCAGGCCTGGGATCATGCCGTCGAAGTCGCTTTCGACCCACTTGCACTTGACCTTCAATTCAGCACAAATCGCGTTGCCCAGATCGATATCGAAGCCTACCAGGCTGCCATCGGCGGCTTTGGATTCGAAGGGCGCATAGGAAGGATCGACGCCGAAACGCAGCTCCTTGTACTCCTTGGCCATTGCGTTACCGGCGGCCAGACAGATGGCGAGAGCGGAAAGGGTCAGCCATGCTTTTTTCATCGTTCAGTCCTTAAAACCAAATTGAGCGTTGGGAACACGCGAAGGCTTGCTACCGGCAAAAGCCAGACCGCAAATAGACAGCAATTTCCGAACCAAAGAAACGAACGCGCGTTTTAAATGTACGGAGTTGTCGCAATGATGACTTAGCGCCATCTTTTGTCTTTTTTTGAGGCCCCGCAGGCATCGGCAGAGTAGCCGTATCCCGTTGAGAGTGGGCGAAAAAGTTGCAGCCTTTGGGGTGTCCAGCGGCGCTTGTTGTGATGGAGGGGAGATTCGAAACGCCTGGCGGGGCTTGTCGCTGAGAGGTGCGTTTTTCAGCGCGCCCCATTTCAGCGCATTCGACGCGGACCGAAGCCAGGCCCGCGCACCGCTACGGTGCTCAGGCCAGCAGGTCCTGCAGCGTCGCCAGGCTGTCGGCTTCAGCAACGGGCTTGTCCAGGCGCCAGCGCAGCATCCTGGGAAACCTCACCGCGATGCCGCTTTTGTGCCGTTTCGACAGGGCGATGCCTTCGAAGCCCAGCTCGAACACCAGGGTCGGGGTAACACTTCGCACCGGGCCGAATTTGTCGACGGTGGTCTTGCGGATGATTGCGTCGACTTTGCGCATCTCTTCGTCGGTCAGCCCCGAATACGCTTTGGCGAAGGGCACCAGCGTCCGTTCGCTGGACTCCGGCGGGCCGTCCCAGACCGCAAAGGTGTAGTCGCTGTACAGGCTGGCGCGGCGGCCGTGACCGCGTTGGGCGTAGATCAGCACCGCGTCGACGCTGAACGGGTCCATCTTCCATTTCCACCAGACGCCCATGTCCTTGGTGCGCCCGACGCCGTACATCGAGTCCCGTGCCTTGAGCATCATGCCTTCCACACCGAGACTGCGGGACGCCTCGCGCTGCCGGCCGAGGTCGAGCCAGTCAGCGCCGGTCAGCACGGGGGACGGCATCAATACCGGGCTCTGGGCGCTGGCGATGACTTTTTCCATCTGCGTGCGGCGCTCATGTTGCGGGCGACTGCGCCAGTCGTGGCCTTCCCATTCCAGCAGGTCGTAAGCCAGCACGACGACCGGCACGTCTTCCAGAATCTTCTTGCCCAGGGTTTTGCGGCCGATCCGCTGCTGCAGCAGGGCGAAGGGTTGTACCGACGGCGTCGCTTCGCCAGGTGTGCCGGGCGCAGGGGTGTCCAGCGCGAACTCGCCGCTCTCCGGATTCTCCGGCGTCGCGGCTTTCCAGACGACAATCTCGCCATCGATGACGGTGCCGTCGGGCAGGCACTGAGCCAGGGTGTGCAGTTCCGGGAAGCGATCCGTGACCAGTTCTTCGCCCCGCGACCAGATCCACAAGCGACCTTCGCGCTTGACCACCTGGGCGCGGATGCCGTCCCACTTCCATTCCACCTGCCAGTTTTCGGCGGCGCCCAGCAGGTTCTCGAACTGATCGACGGGTTGCTGCAGCGCGTGGGCAAGGAAGAAGGGGTAAGGTTGGCCGCCGCGTTGCGCGTGTTCGTCGGCCGATTCTTCGGCGATGAGCTTTAGGTAGCCCTCGGCGCTGGGGCGATGGGAAAGATCGGTGTAGCCGACCAGTCGCTGGGCCACGCGCTTGCTGTCGATATCAGCCAAGGCCGCCAGGGCCCGTGTCACCAGCAGCTTCGAAACACCGACGCGGAAACTGCCGGTGATCAGCTTCAGGCAGACCATTAGGCTTTGCGGGTCCAGTTGCGACCAGAACGTCGGCAAACGCTCGAGCAACTCTTCCGGGGGCAGACCACGCAGGGGCAGCAGATGGTTTTCCATCCAGCTGGCCAGGCCTTCTTCGGAGCTGTGCTCGGCTTTGGGTAGCAACAGCGACAGGGTTTCCGCCAAATCGCCGACCGCCTGGTAGCTCTCCTCGAACAACCATTCCGGCAAGCCGGACAACAACAGTGCCTGCTCACGCAACATGCGCGTGGGCACCAGTTGCCGTGGGCGTCCGCCGGCCAGGAAGTACACCGCCCACGCGGCGTCTTCGGGGGCGGCGTTGCTGAAGTAAGCCTGCATGGCTGCCAGCTTGGCGTTGCTGGAGGTGGTAGCGTCGAGGTCCGAATAGAGTTCGGCGAAGGCCTTCATGAGGAGGCCTCGCCTGTCGATTCGGGGCCGGGTGCAGGTTCGGTCTTGGCCGCTGCGTCGTCTTCTTCGTCGCCGTATTCGGTGCTGAAGCCTTGGGCGTCGAGGCCCAGTTCGCGCAGATAGCGCACCAGCACGGCCACTGAACCGTGGGTGACCATCACTCGTTCAGCGCCGGTGTTTTCGATGGCCCAGAGCAAGCCCGGCCAGTCGGCGTGGTCGGAGAGGGCAAAGCCTCGGTCGACGCCGCGCCGACGTCGGGTGCCGCGCAGCATCATCCAGCCGCTGGCGAAGGCGTCGCTGAATTCGCCAAAGCGGCGCATCCAGGTGCTGCCGCCAGCTGACGGCGGTGCGACGATCAGGGCGCTGCGCAACGCGGGGTCGGTTTTTTTGAAGTCGCCGGCGTAGTGGGTTTCGGGGATGCGCACGCCGGCTTCGCGGTAGACGCGGTTCAGCGGTTCGACGGCGCCGTGGACGAGGATCGGGCCGATGCTGGGGTCGATGCCGTGGAGGATGCGTTGGGCTTTGCCAAATGAGTACGCGAACAGGACGCTGGCTTTGCCGGCGGCGGCATTGGCGCGCCACCATTCGTTGACCCCGGCGAAGATTTCCGCCTGGGGTTGCCAGCGGTAGATCGGCAGGCCGAAGGTGGATTCGGTGATGAAGGTGTGGCAGCGCACGGGTTCGAAGGGTTCGCAGGTGCCGTCGGGTTCGACTTTGTAGTCACCGGAGGCGACCCAGATTTCGCCCTGGTATTCGAGGCGGACCTGGGCGGAGCCGAGGACGTGGCCGGCCGGGTGGAGGCTGAGTTTGACGCCGTGGTGGGTGATGCTTTCGCCATAGGCGAGGGTCTGGAGGTTGATGTCCTGGCCCAGTCGGGAGCGCAATATGCCTTCGCCGGGCGCGGCGGCGAGGTAGTGTTCGTTGCCGGTGCGGGCGTGATCGCCGTGGGCGTGGGTGATGACGGAGCGTTCGACCGGGCGCCATGGATCGATGTAGAAATCACCGGGCGGGCAGTAGAGGCCTTCGGGGCGGGCAATGACGAGATCCATGGGTTAACCGGGTTTGGGGACTTGTCAGGTAGAGCGGTGGCGGGGCGCAGAAGTTCGGGGTTTTGACGCTAGATCAAGATCAAGATCAAGATCAAGATCAAGATCAAGAGCGTCGGCCTAACGGCTCGACTGTTTCGGCTTCGCCGAGTTACTTGGAAAAGCACCCCAAGTAACCAAGGGTGCTTGCTCTCGGTTTGGCCCTTCGTTCCTCAGGGTTCCTTCACTCCGGTCTCGCTCCGTGGGCCCGCCGCCATCCGCCATCCATGGCGGGGGGCGGCTCTCGCGGCATCCATGCCGCTCGGCCCACGGAGCGAGACCTGCGTTCAGCCTGCACCCAAGTCGCGTTTGGCGGCGTCTGGGCTATTTGAGTTTGAAGATCAAAAGCGGATCAAAAGCAGATGCAGATCAACGGCTTCCCGGCTGAAGCCGGTCCTACGGGGCGCCGCCGGTCCCACTGACGGTACGCGGTGTGCTTTTTAGTGGGACCGGCTTCAGCCGGGAAGAGGCCGGGTTGAGCGACGTCTATTTTTGCGCCTTGACACTGATCGTTCCCACGCTCTGCGTGGGAATGCATCCCGGGACGCTCCGCGTCATCCCGGATGGCTCGGCCATTTACTTCCCGGGCGTCAGCGTCAGGCGTTGTTTGCCGTAGGCTTTTTCGAAGTTTTCCGGTTGCATCGGCACTGACATGTAGAGGCCTTTCATCCAGGGGTCGATGCCGTTGGCGTTGTATGGGCTCGCGGGGTTGCCGGATTGGCCCGCGGCGTTTTGCGCCATCATCGGTTCTTGCTGGGCGAAGTCGACGATGATGCGCATGGCCGGTACGACGGCGGCGTTGAAGTCCTGGCCCCAGTGGAAGCCCGACGCGTTGAGGGTGGTGTGGTCGCCGCCCGTGGCGATTGGGCCTTTGATCATGTTTGCCTTGTTGCCCCCCAGCGCCGCGCTGAGTTGGGCGCTTTGGGCGGTCCAAGTGATCTGGTGCAACTTGCCCCACTGCCAGGCTTTGTGATCGGCGCCGAGTTGAGCTTCGCCCACGGTGATCGCAGCGGCCAGGCTGCGGGCGAGGATGGTGGGTTTGTCTTCTTTTTGCGGCGTTTTCACGTCGTCCCAATACGGACTGTCTTCGCGGCCCAATAGGTGATCGGCCTGGGGCGAGTAGGACAGGTCCGCGCTTTGCACCAGCGCTTTCCAGGCAGGGCTGGTTTCCGGGCCGAGTTCGTCGAGGAAAGTCTGGCGGGCACTCTCTTGCAGGAACAATTCGTAAATCGCCGCATCCGCCGAACCCGGCGACAGTCGGCCGTCGAACGCCATCAGGCGGGTCAACGCATCACGGGCTTTGTCGCGCTCTGGCGCGGGCAGGGCGTCAATGGCCTGTTTCAGCGGTACTGACATGCCCGGCGCGGAGAACATTTTCTTCAGTTTGGCGGCGAAGGTCGTGGTCTGGTCGTATTGCATGGCGACGGTGCTGCGGGTGTCCTGCTTGCCGGCACTGGCCAGTTCGGCGATGCGTTCGGCGCGCTCCGGATAATCCCAGGAATTGGAGAGCTGCATGCCATAGCCTTTCGGCACCGTGCGTTGATTGGCGGTGGCGATCCAGCCCTGTTGCGAATCCTGATCGTACGGGTGCAGCATCGCGTCAGCATAGCCGTCCCAGTCGAACCGGCCGTCCCAGCCCGGCGAAGGAATCAGGCCGAGCCCGTCGCGCCGATTCGGGTATTTGCCGGTGACCTGCCAGCCGGTGTTCGACGCATCGGCGAACACCATGTTCAGGGTGATGGCGCGGATTTCCCGGGTGGTGTCGAAGGCCCGCTGCACGTTCGGCGCACGGGTCAGGTCGAAGAGGGCATCGAGGGTTTTGTCGTCCTTGGCATCAGGCGTCTGCAGGGCGATGCCAAGGCCGCTGGCCAACTGCGCAGAACTTGCGTTGAGCAGCGGGCCGTGGCGTGTTTCGTAGGCTGGCTCGCGCACCGGGCTCTGGCCTTTGACGAAGTAGGTTTCCTCATGGGCGCCTGCCGCGACCCATTTGCCGTCGGCCATCACCATCAGGCGGTTGTTTTCACGCTTGAGCTTCTCCAGGAACAGGTCTTGGTTGTCGCCCATTGCCGGGCCCATGCTCCAGGCCAGTTTGCCGTTGAAACCGGACAAGACCAGCGGCAATCCCGCAACGGTCGCGCCTGCGGCCTGGTATTTCGGCGAGCGGATCTGTACGAAATTCCACATCGACGGGACAGTCGGCGCCAGTTGACTGTCAGTGGCCAGCAGACTTTTGCCAGCGCGCGCGCGTTGCGGTGAGATCACCCAGTTATTCGATGCCGAAACCCCCAGCAGGTTGAGGTCGGAAAGCTGCAGCGCCGCTTTGTCCAGATCGCTCAGGCCCGCCAGCTGGCTGCCCAGATTCAGGCCCTTGAGCTTGTCGGCTTCAGCAAAGGGCAACTCCTCGTCGGGATAGGTTGGCAGCAGCCAGGCCAGCTTGTCTGCCCCGACTTTCTGCGCCAGCACCAGGGAGGAAATCTCCTCCTGCAGGTTCACCGACAGGCTGAAGTTGAGCAGGCTGAAGATCAGCGCCGAATCTTCCGGCTTCCAGTATTCAGGCTTGTAACCCGAATCGGCGAGGTCAGCCGGCAGCTTGTCGCGATAGCGGAACAAGTAGGCGTTGACGCCGCGCGCGTACACCTCGAAGAAGCGTTTCAGGCGCGGCGAGGAGGCCGCATACAGCTGGCCGGCAGTCTGCTTGAGGTTGGCGGCGCGCATCATGCGGTCGAGGTCGAGGGCGCCCGGCCCTGCGATTTCCGACAGCCGGCCTTGGGCAAGCAAGCGCATTTGCATCATCTGGGTGATGCGGTCGGTCGCGTGAACGTAGCCGAGGGTGAACAGCGCGTCATGGAACGTGCTGCTCTCAATCAGCGGCATGCCCAGGTTGTTGCGGCGAATCGAGACGTTCTGTGCCAGCCCTTTAATGGCAAACACCCCGCTGGCAGGCGGCAGGCTGTCGCGGTCTTCACCCCCCAGCTGGCAACCGGCCAGGCTCAGGAGTCCGATCATGGCAGCGGCCGCGCTCATGCGCGTTTTCAGAGTTGAAAGGGCTGGCGAGGCCATGATGAAGCTCCTGCGGGGGTGTGCGTAGAAAAGGCGCTACGTTAGAGAGCAGGCGAGCGCCACGCAAGCCGGGGGAGGGAGTTTATTTTCGCGATTTTCGCTCCACGGTGAAGGCGGCGTCTGTCCGTTCATGGCTTCGGCGGATTGATCTTGTCGGCCAGCGCATAGGCCCGCTTCACTGCATCGCGATGGGCGACCGTCTCGAACCAACGCTTCAGGTGCGGGAAGTCATCCAGGTTCTGCTCCTGAAACGTGTGGGGCACGATCCACGGATAGATCGCCATGTCCGCGATGCCGTAGTCCTCGCCCGCCACATAGCTGCGATCGGCCAGACGCTCGTTCAACACGCCATACAAGCGCGCGGTTTCGTCGACGTAACGCTTGATCGCGTAGGGAATCTTCTCTTTGGCGAACCGGTTGAAATGGTGATTCTGACCGGCCATCGGGCCCAGGCCACCCATTTGCCAGAACAGCCACTGCAGGGTTTCCTCGCGGCCGCGCAGGTCCGTTGCAATGAACCGGCCGGTCTTCTCGGCCAGGTACAGCAGGATCGCGCCGGACTCGAACAGGCTCAGCGGTTCGCCGCCGTCAGCAGGTTCGTGGTCGACGATGGCCGGGATCTTGTTGTTGGGGGAAATCTTCAGAAAATCGGCTTCGAACTGCTCGTTCGCGCCGATGTTGACCGGGAAAATTTTGTACGGCAGGCCCGCTTCTTCGAGGAAAATTGAGACTTTGTGGCCGTTGGGGGTGGTCCAGTAATGCAGGTCGATCATTGCGCGCTCCAGGTGAAGTCATCACGAGTGCCGTTAAGACTGCACCTGTTTTACGCCTTCGAACGTCCCTCGCACAAATGAAAACGGCCTGAAGATTCAGGCCGTAGAACATGTCGGGCGGTTATGCGCCGTGGCATTTCTTGAATTTTTTCTCGCTGCCGCAGGGGCAAGGGTCGTTGCGGCCGACGTCCTTGAGCGTGTTGCGGACCGGCTCTTGAGGCGCGTGGCCGCAATGCGGGCCGTGCACGTGGCCGTGGTCATGGTGGTGATCATGATGGTCGTGATCGTGGTAACAATCGGGACCGTGCACGTGGGCTTGCTGGTTCATGGGGTTACTCCGGAATCAAATCGCCGGGGATTATGTCGCCATTGCGCCCGATGCGCACGCTGTGTCCGAATAAAAATCCGGTCTTGAGCTTGCCTTCCAACCGGTAATGCACCGGCTGATTGGCTTTGCCGAGCACCTTGGAGATGTCCTTGAGGTGTTCCCACAGGTTGGTGCGGATCGGCACGGAAAAGTTTTTGTGGCTGTTGGCTTTGACGATGAACCAGTCGCTGTAGACGCCTTCGCTGAGCAACATGTCGTTGAGCAGGATTTTGTAGCGCAGACCGCGGACCAACAGGCTGGAGTCATTGGGGTTGTCGACCCGAAAGCGCAGCTTGAAGTCCTGACGCAGCAACTTGGCCTTGACCACCTCGACCTTCAGCAGCTTGACGTCGGGGTCTTCGAAGCCGCCGGTTATCCAGGTCGAGCAGCCCGACAGCGCCAGGAGCGCGAAGAGGCCTGCGATTCTGAGGACGTGTGCTGCAAACATCATGGGTCGCTCCCTTTTATTCCCGGTCTGACCGCCACTTCACGTGACTCGCCGTTCTCTACAGCCTGCGCCATACTCGCGCCATGTGTCGAAGGAGTATTGACCATGCAGCACTACGAAATCGTATTTTCCGGCCAACTGGTGCCCGGCGCGCAGCCGGATCTGGTCAGGGCCAACCTGGCAAAGCTGTTCCAGGCGGACGCTCAGCGCATCGCGTTGCTGTTCTCCGGCCGTCGGCTGGTGCTGAAAAACAACCTCGATGAGGCCGCCGCCGAAAAGTACCGCTCGACCCTCGAACGCGCCGGGGCCATGGCCCAGGTTGTGTCGATGGTGCCGGTCGTTGAGGCGCCGGGTCTGGTCGAGGTGGAAGAAGTTGAACTGGCGCCGCCGCCGGACGAGCCGACCTGGACGCGCAAGGCGTCAAGCCTGACGCCGCCGCCCAACGACGCCACGCCGCCGCGCAAAGCCAGGGTCAAGCCGCGCGATGTGTACATGGCTGCATTTGTGGACGTCGAGGCGCCGGACTTCACGCTCTCCGAACCGGGCCAGGACGTGCAGGATCCGAAGATGCCGGCGCGTGCGCCGCAGCTTGACCTGTCCGGCTTGAGCCTGGCACCTGCCGGCGCTGATCTGGGTCAGGACAAGCCGGTTGAGCACGCGCTGGTACCTGACGTTTCCCACATCAGGCTGGCCTGAGGACTGCCTGTCTCTGAGTGGTGACTGGCGTCGCTGAAAGGTCAGTTGAGATAAGCCGAACAGCACTTCTTGAGTTTCTGCTGACTGCCGCAAGGGCAGGCGTCGTTACGACCGGCTTTGATCGACACTGTCGGGTCGATGAAATACCAGCGTCTGTCATGCTGCACGAACGCCGAGCGCTCGCGGTGACAATGCTCGCCGTCGGCATCGTGCCAGCGGGCGGTGAAGGTCACGAATGCATGTTCAGGCTGACCGCCGATCAACTCCGCACCCTCGACTTCCAGACCCAGCCAGGTGCTCCGGGCGCTCCACTGGCTGATCGCGTCACGGTCCAGCCCGGCCTGTTGCGCCGGCAATGTGGTGTCCAGCAAATAATCCACCAACCCCAGCACATAAGCGCTGTAGCGCGAACGCATCAGCGCTTCGGCGCACGGCGCGGGCTGACCGGCGTGATAGCGACCGCAGCAACCGTCGAGAAGATTGCCGCTGCCGCAAGGGCATATTGCGCTGCTCATGATGCGTTTCTCACCACCAGTACTTGCCGTAATTCTCCGGATTGGCCCAGAACTTCGCGTTCAGCCAGTCCGGCACCTGTTTGTATTCGCGCAGATCGTAGGTGAACAGCGTCAGCACTTGTTCATCCCGGGAAAACCGTTCACTGGCCTGCAGTGCCAGCGAGTAGAAATCCGTGGACTGCCAACCGCAGGCATCAAGATCCGCCAGCACGGCAATGCGGCTGGCATTGAGGTTGCGGATGCCGCCCAACAACTCCAGGCCCGTACGTTTGGGCATGTGTTCAAGGCAGTCCACCACCAGCGCCAGATCGAAGCGCTGTCCGGCCAGGTCGGCGGGTAAGAGACCTGGCCCCGCGTGGGCCAGCTCGGTCTGCGGATGCGCTTCTTGAAAGGCCTGCAACGCCGGAAAAGTCTCGGCGCCAACCAGCAGCAAACGATTCGGCGCATAGAGGTCGAGCAGGGCGGCCAAGGCCTGTTGCGGCGTGCGGCTGGAGAAGCGGTCGGTCATTGGAGATCCTCGTTCAGGCGGCAAGGTTAGCGTGCTGAACTTCAATGGCCTAGTGCTTGCAGGCTTTCATTTCGCATTACAACGACGCGTACGGAGTGAAGGCGGAAGGCTGTTCTCCACAGAAGAGCCCGAGTTGTGCGGTGAAATCCGGTAAAACCCCCGTCACCCGGGTGGCGAACGGCCCCACACGCGTCTTTACTGCATTTCAGTCGGTTTTAGCCGATACCAAAGGAGAAGAAACGTATGAGCATGATTCGGACAGCGTTACCTCTGATTCTGGTGACCAGTGTATTGACGGGATGTGCGGGTTTGCAAAAGACCGACTGGCCTCTGTGTGCGGCCGGGGGCGCGCTGAGTGGCGCTGCGATCGGCGCCTTCCAGAGCGCGTCGGTGGCGGCAGGCTTCGGTGCTGCAGTGGGCGTCATGGCAGGCGCATATTGCTGGACCCACGGGGACGGCGATGATGACGGAGACGGCGTCCTCAACAGCATGGACAAATGCCCGAACACACCGAAAGGCACCCCGGTCGATGCCACCGGTTGCCCGATCGTGACACCGGCCCCTGAACCGATGGCCGCGCCGGTGGTGCTGCCGAAAGAAGAAATCATCACCATCCGTGACGTGCACTTCGAGTTCAACAAAGCCACCCTGACACCGGGTGACAAACAGCAACTGGACATGGTTGCGACCAAACTCAAAACCGAAGCGCCGAACGTGCAACTCCACGTCAGCGGCCACACCGACAGCGTGGGCAGCGATGCCTACAACCAGAAACTGTCGCAAAAACGCGCGCAATCGGTGACCGACTACCTCGTCAGTGCCGGCATCCCGCGTGCCTCGTTCGTGTCCGTCGAAGGTGACGGCGAAGCCCGCCCAGTGGCCGACAACAAAACCGCCGACGGCCGAGCGCTCAACCGCCGCGTCGAGATCAAAATCAACCGTTGAGACAAGGTTGACGCCATAAAGAAAGCCCCGGTCTGCAAGCCGGGGCTTTTCTATTGGCGGGATTTGAATTCATGTTCAAAAAAATCAGCGCTCAAACCGGCCCCTTCCCGGCTAAAGCCGGTCCTACATGGGACGACATCGGTCCCACGGACTGCACGCGCTGCTTTTCGTAGGACCGGCTTCAGCCGGAAAGCCTTTGCCTTTGCCGTTGCCGTTGCCGTTGCTTTTGATCTTCGTACACAAAAAGCCCAGTCACCACCAATCGCGACTTGGGTGCAGGCTGAACGCAGACGACGCGGAGTGGGCCGAGCGGCATGGATGCCGCGAGAGCGCCGTCAGGACATGGATGTCCGTTCGGCGCGGGCCCACGGAGCGTCGTCGGAGTGAAGGAACCCCGAGGCACGAGGGGCCAAACCAGGAGCAGGGCCTTTTTGGTTACTTTTTCGGCTCTTGGAAAAAGTGACCCGCCGTAAGGGCGGAACCATAATCCCGGCAAACACAAATAACGGATATTCACCGAATCCATGCCTGTGAACGCGAGCAACTTTTGAAACCTGCCTCTGGCATAGTCCCGCGCCTCCCCGTACTGTGCGCAAACCGTTTTCACCGCACAAAACCAAAAACAGCAGAGGCACCACATGAGTGTGATTTGGGGAACAGGGAAAGTACTGACAACAGCATTCTGGCTACTGATAATCACCAGCCTGACCATCGCCATGCCACACCCCTTCGACCTGTTGTTCAAACTGGCCGGCGGCCTCTTGCTGCTCGTCCACCTCATCGAACTGATCAGCTACAACGCCAGCCTGCGCGGCCGCCCCCATCCCTGGCGCGATCGCCTCAAGATTCTGCTCTTCGGCCTATTCCACCTGAACACATTCAAACGCCCACTGGCGGAGGTACACCATGCGTAACGCGATGCTGATGACGGCAGGCCTGCTGTCCGCCCTGAGCAGCCCCTGGATCATGGCCCAGACCATCTCCGTCGAAACCCACTCGCTCATGCGGCTTCCGTCCAAAACCAGCGTATTGCAACTGGACCGACTCGAAGTGGCCGACTACGGCACCCTCCTGATCCCGGCCGGCCTCACCGAAGTCAAAGTCGGCCAACTTGTCATGGGCCACGAATCACGCATCGCCATCGTCCCGAGCGCCGAGGCATTCAGCCTGCAAGTCAAACAGGGCGACCTCGGCGGCGGCGCGGAAATCACTGCGCGGGGCGCCCCGGGCACCTTCGAAAAACCGCCGACCCCAGGCCGCAACCTCAACCTGCGGATCGAACAACTCAACGCCGACCAGCTCTACATCGACGCCCGCGGCGGCGCAGGCTCGCCCGGTTACATCGGCCTCGATGGCGGCAACGGCATCGATCCGGGCTGCACGTGGGGTTCCGCCAGTCGCGGGATCGACGGCGACAATGGCGGCAACGGCCGTGACGGCGCGCCGGGTGCGCTCGTTCGTCTAGAGCTGCCAGCGACCTTCGGCAATGAGCGCATCAAGGTCAACGTACAAGGCGGTGCCGGTGGCATCGGCGGCGACGGCGGTCGCGGCGGCAAAGGCGGCGCGTCCAAAGGCTGCGTGGTCTATCGCGCTGACGGCGCCAAGTCCGGCAAGAACGGCGACAAGGGTCAGTCCGGTGCAGCAGGGCCGGCGGGCGCTATCGTGGTTCGCAACTTATAAGCGCGATTCTCCCCCCTCCATACGGTTCATGTGGAAGTGAGCCTGCTCACGAAGACGGTCTCTAAACCGCCCGATATCGAGCGGTTGAAGCGCCTTTTCGCGAGCAGCTCTTCCCCACCTCTCAGAACGTTGGCCTGATGGCAGCGATCGCCACAACGGCCGCCCCTATCATCAGATTGATCCCCACCAGACGTCGAATTCCCCCCATCGCAGCGGCGCCATCCGCCCATTGTTCGGCGAGCACAGCCTTGCGCAACTGCGGCAGGTTCAGCGTCGAAACGCGCAGAAACAACGCCACCATCACCACATACAGGCCCATCATCACCTGCACATAGCGGGGCGCGGTCTGAAAGCCGCTGAAATTCATGTTGATCATGCCAATGCCGGTCACCGGCAGCATGATCACCGCGCACCAGACCCACACGAAGAAACGCGGCAACACCTGCAGCCACAGCTTCAACCGGGCCGGGCCCTCCAGGGCGGCGATGACCGCCGGTCGAAGAATCATCCAGGCGAAAAACATTCCTCCTACCCACACAATCGCCGCCAGCACATGCAATGCGTAGACAAAGGCTACAGGTGACATCGAGAACTCCGATCTGCGCAGAAAGAATTAGCGCGGTATGATAGCCGCCCGCTGCGACTACTGAAGATATATCCAGCGGTTTTCGTGTTTTCATTCAGCACCCGTGACGCCGAGCCAACGACCCAGCCCATGATCAGCACCGAACTCAAATCCCAGATTCAGGGCGCCTACTCGCGTTTCCTCGAAGCCAAGAGCCTCAAGCCTCGTTACGGCCAGCGCCTGATGATCGCTGAAGTGGCGAAGGTGCTGGGCGACGTCGACACCGACGAAGAAGGCCGCCGTTCGGGTGATCCCGCCGTGGTGGCGGTTGAGGCGGGGACCGGCACCGGCAAAACCGTTGCCTACGCCATCGCAGCCATTCCAACTGCCAAGGCTGCCGGCAAGCGCCTGGTCATTGCCACCGCGACTGTCGCCCTGCAGGAGCAGATCGTCTACAAAGACCTGCCCGACCTGATGCGCAACAGCGGCTTGAACTTCACGTTCGCGCTGGCCAAGGGCCGTGGCCGCTACATGTGCCTGTCCAAGCTCGACATGCTGCTGCAGGAAGGCGACGCCCAGAGCGCGACCGCACAGCTGTTCGAAGAAGAAGGCTTCAAGATCGAAGTGGATGAAGCCAGCCAGAAGCTCTTCACCACCATGATCGAAAAACTCGCCGGCAACAAATGGGACGGCGATCGCGACAGCTGGCCCCAGGAACTGGCCGACCAGGACTGGGCGCGCCTGACCACCGATCACAGTCAGTGCACCAACCGCCATTGCCCGAACTTCCAGCAGTGCGCTTTCTACAAAGCCCGAGAGGGCATGGGCAAGGTCGATGTCATCGTCACCAACCACGACATGGTCCTCGCTGACCTGGCGCTGGGCGGCGGTGCAGTCCTGCCCGATCCTCGCGACACCCTGTACGTCTTCGACGAAGGCCATCACCTGCCAGACAAGGCGATCGGTCACTTCGCTCATTTCAGTCGCCTGCGCTCCACCGCCGACTGGCTGGAGCAAACCGCCAAGAACCTCACCAAATTGCTGGCCCAGCACCCGCTGCCGGGCGACCTGGGCAAGCTGATCGAGCAGGTGCCCGAGCTGGCGCGGGAGATCAAGACCCAGCAGCAGTTCATGTTCACGGCCTGCGAGCAGCTTGCCGACTTCAAGCAAGGCGAAGACATGGAAGGCCGCGAGCGTCCGCGGCATCGCTTCGTCGGCGGCGTGGTCCCCGAACACATGCGCGAGATGGGCATCGAGCTGAAAAAAGGCTTCGCCCGGCTCGACGACCTGTTCACGCGCCTGACCGAGCTGCTTAAAGAAGGCATGGACGGCGAGGTCAACATCGGCATCGCCAGCCATCAGGCGGAAGAGTGGTACCCGCTGTTCGGCAGCTTGTTGGCCCGCGCCCACGGCAACTGGGAATTGTGGACCGCCTTCACCGCTGAAGATCCGGAAAACAGCCCGCCCATGGCGCGCTGGCTGACCCTCGCCGACAGCGGCTCGCTGTTCGACATCGAGGTCAACGCAAGCCCGATCCTGGCGGCCGAAATGTTGCGCCGCAACCTGTGGAACGTTGCCTACGGCGCGCTGGTGACCTCCGCCACCCTGACCGCGCTGGGCAAGTTCGACCGTTTTCGCATGCGTGCCGGGCTGCCGAAGGACGCCGTCACCGCCGTAGTGCCGAGCCCCTTCCACCATGCCGACGCAGGCGTGTTGCGCGTGCCAGACCTCAAAGCCGACCCTCGCAACGCGGCCGAACATACGGCCGCCATCATCCGCGAACTGCCGAATCTGGTCGAAGGCTCCAAAGGCACGCTGGTGCTGTTCTCATCGCGCAAACAGATGCAGGAAGTGTTCGACGGGCTGGAGCGGGACTGGCGCAAGCGGGTGTTCATCCAGGGCAATCTGTCCAAACAGGAAACCCTCAACAAGCACAAGGCGCGGGTCGACGGTGGCGATGAAAGCGTCCTGTTCGGTCTGGCCAGCTTCGCTGAAGGGGTCGACCTCCCGGGCGCCTACTGCGAGCACGTAGTGATCGCCAAGATTCCCTTCGCCGTGCCGGATGATCCGGTTGAAGCTGCGCTCGCCGAATGGATCGAAGCCCGGGGTGGCAATCCGTTCATGGAGATCGCCGTTCCCGATGCCTCGTTGCGCCTGATCCAGGCCTGCGGTCGTCTGCTGCGCACCGAACAGGATCGCGGCATCATCACGCTGCTGGATCGCCGGGTCGTGACCCAGCGCTACGGCAAAGCCATCCTCAACGCACTGCCGCCATTCCGGCGCGAAATTTCCTGAACCCGTGTTGCAAATGAAACACGGATGACCGGGTCTTAGATTCGGTCTGCCCTGATGCGCGCAACCCCTTGTGCTCCGGGCCTCAGATGATCAAGGAGCTTCAGATCACATGATTCGCCGTTCACTGTCCGCCATCCTTGCCACGCTGTGCGCGGGCATGGCCCACGCCGCGCCTGACGTTCAGCAGACGCTGTTCAATTTCGTCCGGCCCGCCGACGTGGTGAAGGTCACCACCCAGGATGCCGGGTTTCCCCAGGCCAACGCCGAACAGACGGCCGAAGGCGAAGTGCTGCGCCGAGTCGTTTTCAATCCGGTCGCCAAACCCAGTCTGCGACTGACCCCGCAGACCGGCGTCTGGGACTGGAGCCACGACAGCGCCATGACCTTGCGCCTGCAGAGCGCGATGGACTGGGCATTGACGGTGTACGTGCAGATCGAAAGCCGCGACGGCAAAGTCCTCACCAGCCGCATCGACCTGCCTGCCGGCCCGGCGCAAACCCTGGTGCTGCCGCTCAAGGCCAGTTCGCCGCTGACCCAGGGCATGCGCGCCGGTCCACCGATGCCGTGGGTTTACGAGGGACAGCGCGTGTTGCTGGCCAGCACCGAAGGTGACCTGAACAGCGCTGAGGTTTCATCGGTCACCGTGTCGTTGTCTCAGCCCAACGTTGCCCAGTCCGTCTTGATCGAGAAGTTCGGCGTGCAAGAGGGCGATGCCTTGCTAACCGCTGCCTACGGCAACCTGGTTGACGGTTACGGTCAGTTCACCCGAGGCAAGTGGCCGGAGAAGGTCACCAGCGACGAGCAGCTCAAGACACTGGCGGGCAAGGAACAGCAACAGTTGCAAAGCTGGCTGAAAGACCGGCCCGCTCACGACAAATACGGCGGCTTGCTCAACGGACCGGCGTTCGAAGCGAAGGGCTTTTTCCGCACCGAGAAGCGCGACGAGCGCTGGTATCTGGTGACGCCAGAGGGCCATCCTTTCTACTCCCTGGGCGTGAATGCCATCTCCGCTGACGACAGCCAGACCTACGTCGAGGGTCGGGAAACCATGTTCACCGGCCTGCCCGGCAGCGACGATCCACTCGCCGCGTTCTACGGCAAGGGCGACGACAACCGCGAGACGGGTGCCAACCGCAACCGGCAGTTCGATCAGGGCGGCTGGTTCGACTTCTATGGTGCAAATCTGCAGCGCACCTACGGCGCGCCGAAGTGCGTTGAAGTCTCCAAGCCTGTTGATCCGGCGGACGACGAAGACGAAACGCCAGCCAACACTGCAGCCACTCCAGCAGCGGCGACCGCGTCAACTGGCGACAGCGCTGACGGTCAGACCTTGCCAGCGCCTCAGCCTGAAAAGCCCGCCACATCTGCGCCTGCAGTCGAATGCAAGCCGGTGATCGTCGACCGCAAGCGCTGGGTTGATCACACCCTGCAACGTTTGCAGGCGTGGGGTTTCAACACCGTCGGCAACTGGAGCGAGCCCGCGCTGCAAAACCTCGAAAGCAGCAAGAAGGAACGCGTGCCCTACACACTGCCGCTGTCCATCGTTGGCGACTACGTCAGTATCAGCACCGGCTTGGATTGGTGGGGCGGCATGCCTGATCCGTTCGATCCGCGTTTTGCCATGGCCACCGAGCGGGCCGTCGCCATCGCTGCTCGCGACCATCGTGATGACCCGTACCTGATCGGTTATTTCGCCGATAACGAATTGGCCTGGGCTGCGCCGGGCAACGCTCCGAAGGATCGCTACGCATTGGCCTACGGCACGCTGAAGCTGACCACCGATGTGCCGGCCAAGCGTGCCTTCCTCAAGCAGTTGCGTGACAAGTACCGCAACGAGGAGGGGTTGTCCAAGGCGTGGGGTATTCACCTGGCAGCGTGGGAGTTGATGGAAGACCCGGGCTTCGAGCCGCCGCTGCCCAGCGCAGAGCACCCGGAGATCGAAAACGACTTCAGGTATTTCCAGCGTGTGTTCGCCGAGACCTATTTCAAAACCATATCCGACGCGCTCAAGTGGCATGCGCCGAACCATCTCCTGCTCGGCGGGCGCTTTGGCGTCACCAGCCCTGAGGCGGTCGAAGCCTGCGCCAAGTTTTGCGACGTGCTGAGTTTCAACTTCTATACGCTCAAACCTCAGGACGGCGTGGACTTTGCAAAACTGCACGTCCTCGACAAGCCTGTGCTGGTCAGTGAGTTTCACTTTGGCTCCCGTGATCGCGGGCCGTTCTGGGGCGGGGTGCTCGAAGTGCCGCGTGAAGAAGATCGCGGCCCGGCGTATGCCAATTTCCTGAAGAGCGCGCTGGCCGAGCCTTCCATTGTCGGTGTGCACTGGTTCCAGTACCTGGATCAGCCTGTCACCGGCCGATTGCTGGACGGTGAAAACGGCCATCTCGGACTGGTAGGTATCACCGACGTGCCGTACTCGGGCTTCGTCGAGGCGGTGCGCAAGGCCAATGCACAGGTCGTGGACGTGATCGGCAAGCACCCTTAACCGGGCGGTTCCCAAAGCGCCCAATCGCTGGAACAATGTGCGCCATTTTTGCAGCCCGACCGGAGAGCCAGACCGTGCAGATTCAAGGCCATTTCGAGCTTCAGTTTGAGGCCGTTCGCGAGGCATTCGCCGCGCTGTTCGACGATCCGCAGGAGCGTGGCGCTGCGCTGTGCGTGCAGATCGGCGGGGAGACGGTGCTGGATCTGTGGGCGGGCACGGCAGACAAGGATGGCGGCGAAGTCTGGCACAGCGACACCCTCGCCAATCTCTTCTCCTGCACCAAAACGTTTACTGCCGTCACGGCGTTGCAGCTGGTGGGCGAGGGCAAGCTGAATCTCGATGAGCCCGTGGCGCGTCTCTGGCCCGAGTTCGCCGCTAACGGCAAACAATCCATCACGCTGCGCCAGTTGCTCTGCCATCAGGCCGGGCTTCCGGCGATCCGTGAAATATTGCCGGCCGAAGCGCTTTATGACTGGCAGGCCATGACGAGCGTATTGGCTGCCGAGGAACCTTGGTGGACGCCGGGGCAGGGCCACGGTTATGCCGCCATTACTTATGGCTGGCTGGTGGGCGAGATGATTCGTCGTGCCGACGGGCGCGGTCCGGGCGAGTCTATCGCTGCGCGTATTTCGCGGCCCTTGGGCCTGGATTTCCATGTCGGTTTGGCCGATGAAGAATTTCATCGTGTCGCCCACATTGCCAGGGGCAAGGGCAATGTAGGTGATGAGGCCGCGCAGCGCCTGTTGCAGACCACGATGCGCGAGCCTGCTTCCATGACGGCGCGGGCGTTCACCAACCCGCCGTCGATCATGACCAGCACCAACAAGCCGGAATGGCGGCGCATGCAGCAACCTGCCGCCAATGGCCATGGCAACGCCCGCAGTCTGGCTGGTTTTTACAGTGGCTTGCTGGATGGCAGTCTGCTGGACGGCGACCTGCTCAATGAACTGACCCGTGAGCACAGCATTGGGCAGGACAAGACGCTGCTCACCCAGACCCGCTTCGGTCTGGGCTGCATGCTCGATCAACCGACGGTGCCTAACGCCACGTTCGGGCTGGGCGCCAAGGCATTTGGCCATCCCGGCGCAGGCGGCTCGGTCGGCTTCGCTGATCCCGAGCGCGATGTGGCGTTTGGGTTTGTGACCAACACCCTCGGTCCCTACGTGCTCATGGATCCGCGCGCGCAGCAACTGGTGCGCGTGCTTGGTGAGTGTTTGCAATAACTATCGCCGTTAAGTGCTTGTTCTACCGACTGTCAGTTAAATCTGGATAACGGAGCCGTAGGGCGGTTTCTTTTTCCAAAACAGTCTTTATGCGTGTTATATGAGCGCTGCTTCGTTCATTTTCTGATCAATTATTCATGTGGGTCACCCATGTCAGCTAACAAAAGCCTCGCATTCGCCATCTGCCTCGCCGTCACCGGCTGTGCGCAAACCCCTCAGGATCAGTCGGCCAGCAATGACCACTGGTGGTCGTTCGGTTCAGGCAAGGGCGCCGATGCCGCTCCTGCAACCCCGGCGCCAAGCCCGGCGGCTGCACAAGTGGCCAAAGCTCAGACCGAAACCGGTACGCGCTGGTACTGGCCGTTCGGCTCTGACCATGGCGAAACCGAGAAGAAACCGGAAGTCGCCGCCACTCAACCGGCTGCAGCCCCGGCCGTTGCCCAGGCCGGCGACGCCAACAAGTGGTGGTGGCCGTTCGGTGCAACCGACGCCAAAAAAGACGCCGCACCTGCTGTTCCCAAAGTCGACCCGAAAGTGACCCAGGCCTGGCTGGATCTGAACGAGCCGAAAGTCCGCGAAGCGATCAAGGACAGCCAGTTCCAGCTGGAGCGCCGTGACGACATCCTCGTGGTGACCGCGCCGGTCGACAGCACCTTCAATCCGAAGCGCCCGGAAATGCTCCTGCCGACCAATCTCGGCCCGATCAGCCGCATGGCCAAGATCGTTGAAGTCGACCCGCGCGCCGCCGTTCTGGTGCTGGGCCACAGCGATGTCGCCAGCGATTCCGATCTCAAGATCAGCCAGCAGCGCGCACAGTCGGTCGCGGCGATTTTCCGCCTCAGCGGCCTGCAGCGTAACCGTCTGAGCCTGCGTGGCATGGGCGCCGATATGCCCCGGGCAGCCAGCGATAGCGTGCCGGGTCGCGCACTCAACCGTCGTGTGGAAATCATCCTCACCCCGCAAGACACCATGGTTGCCCAGATGGCCAAGTACAACTTGCCGCCAGCACCGACCCTGCTGGCCGTGCAAACTGCCAACGCGCCGGCCCCTGCACCCGTTGCTGCACCGACCAAGGCCGCTGCGCCTGCCAAGTCGGCCGCACCGGTGAAGAAAGCTGTGGCGACCAAGGCTTCCGCAGCCAAAGCGCCTGCGGCCAAAAAAGCACCTGTGAAGAAAGCTGCACCGACGAAAGCCAAGGCAGCGCCTGCGAAAGCTGCGGCCAAAAAACCTGCGCCGGATGCTCAAGCCGGCAACTGAGGTTAAGATCGGGGTTCTGTTCACGGATCTCGATTAAGGAAGGCAGTGATGAGCCAGCGTCTGGCCGATATGCGTCGTAACTACGCCCGCGAAGGGTTGACCGAAGCCCAGTCTCCGGAAGAACCCTTCGCACTGTTTCATCGCTGGTTCAACGAAGCGGTCGAAACCGAGCAGGCGCCGGTCGAGGCCAACGCCATGACGCTGGCGACCGTCGACGCCGACGGCCGCCCGCACTGTCGGGTCTTGCTGCTCAAAGGTCTTGACGCTCAGGGATTCACGTTCTTTTCGAACTACGAGAGCGCCAAAGGCCAGCAGTTGAATGCACGTCCTTTTGCCGCCATGACGTTTTTCTGGCCCACGCTGGAACGTCAGGTGCGCATTGAAGGCCGCGTGGCCAAGGTCAGCCACGAAGAATCCGACGCCTATTTTCAGGTACGCCCCCTCGGCAGCCGCCTCGGTGCCTGGGCATCGCCGCAAAGCCGGGTGATTGCCGACCGTGAAGCGCTCGAGGGCTTGCTCAAAGCCACCGAGGCGCGTTTCATGGACGCACAGCCTGACTGTCCCGATCACTGGGGCGGCTATCGTCTGGTGCCCGATCGCATCGAATTCTGGCAGGGGCGTCCAAGCCGCCTGCATGACCGCCTGAACTATCGTCTAGTTGAAGATGAGTGGCAGCGCGAGCGCCTCGCGCCCTGATTGCCGGTCTTTGAACAGCCGGCTTCAGCGTCTCCGTCACACTTTTCTTTGAATCAATTCCCGGCGCTGTCGTCCACTGAGGTAGACGTCGGGGTGTTGCTGTATCACGCCTGAATAAACGTAAATTATCGGTACAGGGCCGTGACATCGATTGGCGTCGCAGAGTCTAATGGCCACCTGTTCCTATGGAGATAACTGTTATGCGCAAGTCTGTTTTGTTGGTTGCTTCGTTCACCGCCATGGCGCTGACGCTGGGCGGCTGTACTTCAAGCCTCACCGGCGACTCGTACTCGCGCGACGAAGCTCGTCAGGTGCAGACCGTACGCCTGGGTACCATCGAATCGCTGCGTCCGGTGAAGATTGAAGGCACCAAAACCCCGATCGGCGCGGGTGCCGGTGCCATCGTCGGTGGTGTGGGTGGCAGTGCCATCGGTGGCGGTCGCGGCAGCATCGTGACGGCCGTGATCGGTGCGGTCGCCGGTGGTCTGCTGGGCTCCGCGGCGGAAGGCGGCCTGACCCGTGCTCAAGGCGTCGAGATCACCGTGCGTGAAGACGACGGCACCATGCGCGCTTATGTGCAGGAAGTTCAGGAAAACGAGATCTTCCGTGTGGGTGAACGTGTTCGCATCATGACCGTCAACGGTACCAGTCGCGTCAGCCACTAAACGCCGATGCACGTCCTGAAGCGCTGCATGGCTCGAAGCCGAGTCTAATGCCCGCTCATGAAAACGCCCCGATCATTCGGGGCGTTTTGCATTTCAGTACGCGCTGGCGGGGAGGGTGGTGCTGGGCTTAGCCAGCAATGCCCAATATGTCGCGGGCCAGTGCTTCGGCGATGCGGATCCCGTCAACACCGGCCGACAGGATGCCGCCGGCATAGCCTGCGCCTTCGCCCGCCGGGAACAGACCCTTGACGTTCAGGCTTTGCAGGTCTTCGCCACGGGTGATGCGCAGGGGCGAGGAGGTGCGCGTTTCGATGCCGGTGAGGATCGCGTCGTGCTGCGAGAATCCTCTGATCTGCTTCTCGAACGCGGGCAGCGCCTCACGAATGGCTTCGATGGCGAAGGCGGGTAGCGCGTCGGCAAGGTCGGTCAGCTTTACGCCCGGCTTGTAGGAAGGTTCAACGGTGCCCAGCGCCGTTGACGCTTTCCCCGCGATGAAATCACCCACCAGCTGCGCCGGAGCTTCGTAGGTAGCGCCGCCCATGAGGTAGGCGTGGGACTCCAGACGCTCCTGCAGTTCGATGCCGGCCAGCGGGCTGCCCGGATAATCCTGCTCGGGCGTGATGCCCACGACAATGCCGGAGTTGGCGTTGCGCTCGTTGCGCGAGTACTGGCTCATGCCGTTGGTGACGACACGGTTGGGCTCCGAGGTTGCTGCCACTACGGTGCCGCCGGGGCACATGCAGAAGCTGTACACCGAACGGCCGTTCTTGGCGTGGTGCACCAGCTTGTAATCGGCAGCGCCAAGCTTCGGGTGACCGGCGTACTTGCCCAGTCGCGCGCGGTCGATCAAACCCTGAGGGTGCTCGATGCGGAAGCCGACCGAAAACGGCTTGGCCTCCATGAACACGCCGCGGCCGTGGAGCATGCGGAAGGTGTCCCGGGCGCTGTGGCCCAGCGCCAGAATCACGTGCCGGGAGTCGATGCGCTCGCCGCTGTCGAGCACAACGCCCTGCATCTGGCCGTCTTCGATCAGCACATCGGTGACGCGCTGCTGGAAACGCACTTCGCCGCCCAGCGCTTCGATCTGATGACGCATGTTCTCGACGACGCCGGTCAACCGGAAGGTACCGATGTGCGGCTTGCTGACGTAGAGAATTTCTTCCGGCGCGCCGGCTTTGACGAACTCATGCAAGACCTTGCGGCCAATGAATTTAGGGTCTTTGATCTGGCTATAGAGCTTGCCGTCAGAAAACGTTCCCGCGCCGCCCTCGCCGAACTGCACGTTGGACTCCGGGTTAAGCACGTTCTTGCGCCATAGGCCCCACGTGTCCTTGGTGCGCTGACGAACTTCCGTGCCGCGCTCCAGAATGATCGGCTTGAAGCCCATCTGCGCCAGCAACAGGCCGGCGAATATCCCGCACGGGCCGAAGCCGACAACCAGCGGACGCTGGTTCAGCTCGGCAGGGGCGTGGCCGACCATCTTGTAACTCACGTCCGGGGCCGGGCCGATGTGTTTGTCGTGACTCAGGCGCTGAAGCAGGGCGGCTTCGTCGCGCACCTGAAAGTCGACGGTGTAAATGAACTGCAGCTCAGTGGATTTCTTGCGCGCATCGTAGCTGCGCTTGAACAGGGTGAAATCCAGAAGCTCGTCGCTGCCGATGGCCAGGCGCTGCAGAAGTGCGGGGCGCAGTTCGTCGTCCGCATGGTCCAGCGGCAGTTTGAATTCGGTGATTCGTAACATTGAAAGATCCGGTTTCGGGCCGCAGGATCGGCCCGGCAGCACTACAAGAGCGCGCGATTATAAGCCACATTGGGCAGGGAGCGGTGGCCCGAGCGACGACATCCGCCACTCCATCAATCGTTACGCATCGCCCCGAAATACGCGCAGCCGCGCTGAACCTGGCCATTGACCCGCAGTTCGGCGGTCAGGTGCTGGACCGAGCCGTTCGACGGGTCCACACAGCGCAGCGGCGCGACGTAGAGCTCGACGTGTTGATTGTTGGCGTCGGTGATCAGGTTGAAGCGGCCCTCGGGCATCTGCTCTTCCATGTAGGGCACAGCGAACGGCTCTTTGCCCTCGCGCTCAAGCACCAGACCCTTGCCGCTGGCGTTCAGGTTCCATTTCGGACCGTTGCCGCTGGCATGAATGGTCAGGCGCTTGAAGTTGGGGTCCTCGCAGGCACCGCTCGGGCGCTCGACGCGGTAGAGCTGATAAATGTCAGCCTGACCGTCACTGCCCTGGGCCTTGCTCGCGACGAAGTTGCCGCGAACATCGGCGAACGCTTTGCCGTTCTTGTCCACCACCGAAGCGGCTTCCTGCAGGACGCCGGTGTTGCCCTTGTCGGTCACTGCATAGCGGCGCTGTTCATTGCACGGAGCGAAGAACAGTTTGCCGCCGTCACCGCTGAGGGTGCCCTGCATGCGGATCATGCCGGCCGTCGACACCTTGCTGTCATTCGACGACAGGGGCATCAACTGGCAGCCGGCAAACAGGGGCAACAAGGCAAACATCAGGGCGGAACGAGCAGCGGACATGGGACGGTCTCCAGACAATTGCCGCCACGTTACTCAGCCTGCTCGCTCATCACAAGGGGTGATTAACCGACGCGATACGTCTGTCCGGTTTGTAGCCCTTCGACACTTTTTGCATACGCCAATGCGACATCCGCTGCCTGAACAGGCTTGAAGCCGCGGAAGTACGGCCCGTAGCTGTCCATGGCTTCGACCAGCACGTTGGGGCTGACCGAGTTGACGCGCATGCCGCGCGGCATCTCGATGGCGGCGGCGCGCACGAAGGCGTCGATGGCACCGTTGACCAGGCTGGCAGACGCCCCGGTGCGAATCGGATCGATGCTGGTGATGCCGGTGGTGAAGGTGAAGGACGCGCCGTCGTTGGCGAATTCCCGGCCGATCAGCAACAGATTGACCTGACCCATCAGCTTGTCGCGCAGGCCCAGGGCGAAGAAATCGCCCGTCATTTCGCCGAGCGGCGCGAAGGTGACATTGCCGGCCGCGCAAATCAATGCGTCGAAAGGGCCCGTCCGTTCGAATAGTTTGCGGATCGAGTCGCTGTCACTAATATCGACGTGCTCGTCTGCGCCGGTTCTGCCGATGCGAACGACCTCGTGGCGTGGCGCCAACTCTTTCTCGATCGCCGAGCCGATGGTGCCGCTGGCGCCAATCAATAGAATTTTCATGATGCGGTTTCCCCTGGTATGGATCAGGCACTCAGTGTGAGTCGCCATTTCCCACGGATACAGGGGCTAAACGGCAATCCCGGTTTGTCAGAAAGGAAACAATCATGAGCGAAATGGACGACTTGGCCGCGTTCGCGATGCTGGTGGAGGCCAACAGCTTCACCCTGGCCGCGCAATGGCTGGACACCAGTACCAGCCAACTGTCCAAGCGCATCAGCAAACTGGAAAAAAACTTCGGCGTGACGCTGCTCCATCGCACCACCCGCAGCCTGACCCTGACCTCGGCGGGCGCCATTCTCCTGCCCGAGGCCCGCGCACTGCTGGCCCAGCGCGACCGCGTCCGCGACGCCATGGCCTACCTGAGCGAAAGCCTGATCGGCACCGTGCGCCTGACCGTGCCGGTGTCATTGGGGGAAACTTTTTTCGAAGGCCTGCTCAGCGAATTCGCCCACAACTACCCCGATGTGCAGGTTGAGCTAGACCTCAACAACCACTTCCGCGACATGCGCCGTGATGGCTTTGACCTGGGCATACGCTCCAGCGTGGGCATTGACGAACGCCTGGTGGCCAAGCCGTTGCTGTCGCTACAGGAACTGACCTGCGCCAGCCCGGACTACCTCGCCAAACATGGCACCCCGCAAACGCCGGAAGAACTGCGCGTGCACCGATGCCTGCTCAACAGCCACCACAGCGGCCGTGAGTCGTGGGCTTACCACCAGAAACACGAACTGACCCGCGTCAACGTCCGCGGCACCTTCGCCAGCAACCACTACGGCCTCCTGAAAAAAGCCGCCCTCGTCGGCGCCGGCATCGCCCGCCTGCCGTCCTATATGGTGCATGAGGAACTGAAAGCCGGGCGGCTGCACTGGCTGCTGCGCGATTACCAGACGCCGGTTTCATCGCTGTACCTGGTCCATCCCTTTGAGGGACGACTGCCGAGAAGGGTGAAGGTCATGGCTGACTACCTGACCGAATGGTTCGAGCGCAGCACTGCGGTGCTGGAAGCGCTCTGACGGCGCGAAAACTGGCATCGCTGTTTGGGCGACAACAGAGCTAACGCAGAGCGTCAAGGGATGCATTAACGATCATCAACAGGTCGAGCGGGGGGCGATCAGGCAGGTTTTAACATTCAAAATTGATGGCGCAACCACAGGCCTCTTCCCGGCTAAAGCCGGTCCTACAAAGGCACCGCGTACCCCTGTAGGACCGGCTTTAGCCGGGAAGCTTTTGATCTTGATCTTCGGACGCGATTGACCAGACACCACAAAACGCGACTTTGGTGCAGGCTGAACGCAGGTTTCGCGCAGTGGGCCGAGCCGCATGGATGCGGCGAGAGCGCCGTCAGGACAGGGATGTCCGTTCGGCGCGGGCCCACGGAGCGGGACCGGAGTGAAGGAACCCGACGAAGTCGGGCCCAACCGAGAGCAAGCCCCCTTGGTTACTTGGGGGGCTTTTTCCAAGTAACTCGCCGAAGGCGAAACGTCTGCCCTTAGGCAGACGCCCTTGATCTTGATTTAGATCCGGACCCATCACCCGCCGAGATAAGCATCCCGCACTTTCGGATCGACCAACAACTCCGCCCCCGACCCCTGCATCACCACCCGGCCATTCTCCAGAACATACGCACGATCAGCGATCTTCAACGCCTGATTCGCATTCTGCTCCACCAGAAACACCGTCACCCCATCCCGCCGCAACTGCTCAACAATCTCGAAAATCTGCTGAATAATAATCGGCGCCAGACCCAGCGAAGGCTCATCCAGCAACAACAACTTCGGCTTACTCATCAACGCACGCCCGATCGCCAGCATCTGCTGCTCGCCGCCGGACATCGTCCCGCCGCGCTGATTGAACCGCTCCTTCAAGCGCGGAAACAACTCAAGCACCTTATCCATCTGCACCTGATAATCGGCCTTGTCCGTAAAGAACCCGCCCATCGACAGATTCTCCTCCACCGTCAGACGCGCAAACACCCGACGGCCCTCCGGCACCACCGCAATACTCTTGCGCATGATCACCGACGACTCCAGACCCACCAGCTCCTCACCCATATAACGGATGCTGCCACTGTGTGCGCGCGGCGAACCGCACAGCGTCATCAACAGCGTCGACTTGCCCGCGCCATTGGCGCCGATCAGCGTGACAATCTCGCCCTGCTGCACATCGATGCTGACACCGTGCAAAGCCTGGATCTTGCCGTAGAACGTGGAAACGTTATCGAACTGCAGCATTTACGCTTCCCCCAGATAGGCTTTGATCACTTCAGGATTGTCACGGATCTGCTCGGGTGTGCCATCGGCCAGCGGCGTGCCCTGATTGATCACCACGATATGGTCGGAAATACTCATGACCAGCTTCATGTCGTGCTCGATCAACAACACCGTGGCGTTGTGCTCGTTGCGCAACACGCCGATCAGCGCTTTCAGGTCTTCGGTTTCTTTCGGGTTCAGACCGGCTGCCGGCTCGTCGAGCATCAGAATGCGCGGGCGCGTCATCATGCAGCGGGCGATTTCCAGGCGGCGTTGCTGACCGTAGGCCAGCGTACCGGCAGGACGGTTGGCGAACTCCTTCAGATCGACCGCTTCCAGCCAATGCTCGGCATATTCCATCGCCTCGCGCTCGCTTTTGCGATACGCCGGGGTCTTGAACAGGCCGGAGAGGAAATTCGTGTTGAGATGGCGGTGCTGGGCCACCAGCAGGTTTTCCACCGCCGTCATTTCCTTGAACAGGCGCACATTCTGGAACGTTCGCACCACGCCTTTACGGGCGATTTCATGGCCAGCCAGGCCCTGGATCGGCTCGCCGTCCAGCAGAATCGTCCCGGAGGAGGGTTTGTAGAAGCCTGTCAGGCAGTTGAACACAGTGGTCTTGCCGGCGCCGTTCGGGCCGATCATCGACACCACCTGTTTCTCGTGGACGGTCAGACCGACGCCGTTGACAGCCAGGAGACCGCCGAAGCGCATGCACAAGCCGGACGCTTGCAGAAGTGGACGGCTCATCAGCGCTCCCCCTTGAGTTTCATGACGGGACGCTGCATCGGCAGGAAGCCCTGGGGACGCCAGATCATCATCAGCACCATCAAGGCGCCGAAGCCGAGCATCCGGTATTCGCTGAATTCGCGAAGCAGTTCAGGCAACAGAATCATCACGACGGCGGCGAGAATCACCCCCAGCTGCGAGCCCATGCCGCCCAGGACCACGATGGCGAGGATGATCGCCGACTCCAGAAAGGTGAACGACTCCGGCGTGATCAGACCCTGACGCGCGGCGAAGAAACTGCCGGCGAAACCGGCGAATGCAGCGCCGAGGGTGAAGGCCGACAGCTTGATGATGGTCGGATTCAGACCCAGCGCGCGGCAGGCGATTTCGTCTTCACGCAGGGCTTCCCAGGCGCGGCCGATGGGCATGCGCAACAACCGGTTGATCACGAACAGCGCCAACAGCGCCAGCAGCAGGGCGATCAGGTAGAGGAAGATCACCTTGTTGATGGAGTTGTATTGCAGGCCGAAATATTCGTGGAACGTCTGCATGCCTTCTGCTGCCTTGCGCTCGAACGACAGGCCGAACAGCGTTGGCTTTTCGATGTTGCTGATGCCGTTCGGGCCGCCGGTGATGTCGGTCAGGTTACGCAGGAACAGGCGAATGATTTCACCAAAACCCAGCGTCACGATGGCCAGATAGTCACCTCGCAGCCGCAGGACCGGGAAGCCCAGCAGGAAGCCGAAAGTCGCCGACGCCAGCCCCGCCAGTGGCAGACAGATCCAGAAGCCGAAGCCGAAATAGTGCTGCAGCAGGGCGTAGGTGTACGCGCCCACGGCGTAAAAGCCGACGTAGCCGAGGTCAAGCAGACCGGCCAGACCGACAACGATGTTCAGGCCCAGGCCGAGCATCACGTAGATCAGGATCAGGGTCGCGATGTCCACCGCGCCGCGCGAACCGAAGAACGGCCACACCAGCGCCGCGATTACCAGCGCGCCGAGGAACCAGCGCTGGGTCGAAGGCAGGGTCAGAAAGTTGCTGGTCTTGTCGGACATCAGCTGTTTCCGCGGACGCGAACGCCACATGGCGCTGATCTGTTCGTTGAACAGCACGCGCAGGAACATCAGAAACGCGGCGGCGAAAATCACCAGCACGGTGGTGGTGCTGGCGCCGACCACCGCGAGGTTGATCCCGACGATGTCCAGTTTGAGCCCGAGGATCGGGTAAGCGACGGCCAGCACCAGCACTGCGCTGAAGAGGGCCGATTTGAGATTCCTGGTCATACTTTTTCAACCTCCGGACGGCCGAGCAGGCCGGTTGGCCGGAACAACAACACCAATACGAGAAGACCGAACGCCACCACATCCTTGTACTGGTCGCCGAAGATGTCGGCGCCAAAGGCTTCGGCGATGCCCAGCACCAGACCGCCGAGCATCGCGCCCGGGATACTGCCGATGCCGCCCAGTACCGCGGCGGTGAAGGCTTTGATGCCGACGAGGAAACCGGCGTTGGGGTTGATCACGCCGTACTGCATGCTCAGCAGGACCGCAGCGACCGCCGCCAAAGCCGCGCCGATGACAAAGGTCAGGGCGATGATGTTGTTGGTGTTGATCCCCAGCAGGTTGGCCATCTTGATGTCTTCGGCGCAGGCACGGCAGGCGCGACCCAGGCGAGAGCGGGAGATGAACCAGGTCAGACCAAGCATGGCCACCAGCGTGACGAGGAAGATGAGGATCTGCATGTACGAGATCACCACTTCATGGGTGCTGCCGGGGCCGAAAACGAAGTTGCCGGGAATGAGGTTGGGGATCGATTTGTCTTTCGAGTCCTGCGACAACAGCACGGTGTTCTGCAGGAAAATCGACATGCCGATGGCGGAAATCAAGGGGATGAGGCGGTTGCTGCCGCGCAGCGGGCGATAGGCCACTCGCTCGATGGCGTAACCGTAGGCGCTGGTCACCACAATACTGGCGACGAAGGCTGCGGTAATCAGCAGGGGCAGGCTGTCCAGGCCAAGCATGGTCAGACCGGCCAGGGCGATAAACGCCACATACGACCCGATCATGTACACCTCGCCGTGGGCGAAGTTGATCATGCCGATGATGCCGTAAACCATGGTGTAGCCAATGGCAATCAAGGCGTAAGTGCTGCCAATGGTCAACCCATTAACCAGCTGTTGAAGAAAGTGATAGAGATCTATCGGCATTGCTGAGTGCTCCTAAAAACCTGCCTGGTGTTTCACTGGTGGTGTCTTTTTCCCGCTCGCGCGTCGTGATCTACGTCCGCGTCCGGCACGAGCCCAGTGGTTCACTGGTGCGGTTTCAAGATGTTCAGGGATCGGAATTCTTATGAAATTCGCTGCCCAGCTAAAACAAAGCCCACTGCGGTTGCAGTGGGCTTCGGGTAAGCATGAAGGCTGCGTTATTTCACAGGGGCTTCAGTCTTGGTGCCATCTTTGTGCCAGGTGTAAACGACGAATTTGAAGTCTTTCAGGTCACCCTTGGCGTCGAACGACAGATCGCCGGTAGGGGTCTTGAACGTACCGGCGTGGATGGCCGCTGCCACTTTGGCGGTGTCTTCGGACTTGGCGGTCTTGATCGCGTCGGCAATCACCTCAACAGCGGCGTAGGCCGGGAACACGAACGGACCGCTCGGGTCTTCTTTCTTCGCCTTGAACGCGGCGACCAGCTCATTGTTGGCCGGGTCCTGATCGAAGGATTTCGGCAGGGTGACCAGCAGACCTTCGGACGCGTCCTGAGCGATCTGCGAGATGGACGCGTTGCCCACGCCTTCCGGACCCATGAAGCCGGCTTTCAGGCCTTTTTCTTGTGCCTGACGCAGGATCAGACCCAGTTCAGGGTGGTAGCCGCCGTAGTAGACGAAGTCAACGTTGGCTTGCTTCATCTTGGCGATCAGCGAGGAGAAGTCCTTGTCGCCGGCATTGATGCCTTCGAACAGCGCGACTTTCACGCCGTCTTTTTCCAGGGTCTGCTTGACGGCGGTGGCGATGCCTTCACCGTACTGCTGTTTGTCGTGGATGACCGCAACGATCTTCGGCTTGACCTGCTTGGAAATGTACTCGCCAGCGGCCGGGCCCTGGGCGCTGTCCAGGCCGATGGTGCGGAAGATCATTTTGTAACCGCGGGCGGTGATTTCCGGGCTGGTGGCCGCCGGGGTCACCATGATGATGCCTTCGTCTTCGTAGATGTCCGAAGCTGGCTGAGTGGAGCTGGAGCAGAGGTGACCGACCACGAACTTGACGCCGTCGTTGACCACTTTGTTGGCGATGGCGACCGCTTGTTTCGGGTCACAGGCATCATCGTAATCAACCGCTTCAAGCTTCTTGCCGTCGACGCCGCCTTTGGCGTTGATCTGGTCGATGGCCATCTTGGCGCCGCTGAACTGCATGTCGCCGTATTGGGCCACAGCACCGGTTTTCGGGCCGGCGATGCCGATCTTGATCGTGTCAGCTGCGAACGAGTGACTGGCAACCCCCGCCAGAACCAGTGCGGCAAACAGCTTGGAAATCTGATTAATACCCTTAGTCATGATGCTCCACTCTTGCGTTGTAGTTTTTATAATCCTGACGGCCGAAGCGGCAGGACCGGATTGAATCTCCAGGCCGCACCCCCAGCAACTGTACCGGAACAGTTTAGAGCGCCGGTCGAGCGCTTGAATAGCTGGCTGCGGGGGACAAAACCTGCGGATGTCGCTTAATCGACAGAAAGATACACAATCAGGCTCGTGGTTCCGCCTTGTCGGACGACGAACCGGTTGGCCTGCGCGAACTTCTCTGCAATCAATCACTTGAATCCGGGTTTGTCGGTATGAAAGGCGGCGCTATCATTGCGCCGATTTCCAATACGGTGAAAACCCATGACGCAAGAACCTAGCACCCTCTATGCCAAACTGCTTGGCGAAACCGCTTCGATTACCTGGAAAGAATTGCAACCGTTCTTTGCAAAGGGTGCCCTGTTGTGGGTCGAGCCGACGCTGGATTTGATCGCCGTGGCACAGGCATTTGCCGAGAACAGCGAGGCGCAAGTGGCGGCATGGGTAGCGAGTGGAGAAGTCGGCAAGGTCTCTGAATCAAAGGCTCTGGATCTTTTGGAGCGCGATCCGACGCTGTGGGCCGTGGTCGTTGCACCCTGGGTGCTGATCCACGAAAGGGCGTGACGCGCTTCTGTGCTCAAAAAGGGTGCGTCCAATGATGGCGAAGTGGGTAGGGCGGTAACTCCCCGTGTGTCCCCGGTAGCGAAATCGCTCACCTGACTGCTCACATAATCGGGCGCCTCGCGTCCTGCAGAGTCGGGATTGCTGCGTGATCGGAGCGGGTCTTACATGGGCCGGTATCAGCGGGGCGAATGTTCACAGACAGAGTGCCAAGGGGTGACTAGATTTCAGGCACACCGGAAACGTCAGCCGGGACAGCCTCCTCTAACAAGAAAGCACAAACCGGGGACAGATTTATTTACGGTGAAGCGATGTAAATAAGGTCAGTCCCCTCGCCGACGTCCTTGCCTTAAAACAAGAAAGAGATCGCCCCATGGACCACTCAACTCAGGCAAGGAACGCTTGGCGCGTTCTGTTTCTGCTGTTTCTGGCCAACCTGTTTAATTTCTTCGACCGCACGATTCCCGCGATCATCATCGAGCCCATCCGCAAGGAATGGTCGCTGAGCGACTTTCAACTCGGCATCATCGGCACCGCCTTCACGCTGGTTTACGCCGTGGCCGGGCTTCCGTTGGGCCGCATGGCTGACAACGGTTCGCGGCGCAAGTTGATGGGTTGGGGCCTTGCGGTGTGGAGTGGGCTGACGGCGGTGAACGGTCTGGTCGGCAGCTTCTGGGGGTTTCTGCTGGTGCGCATGGGCGTGGGCATCGGCGAGGCCAGCTATGCACCTGCGGCCAACTCGTTGATCGGCGACCTGTTCCCGGCCCACCGCCGGGCCCGTGCCATGGGCATTTTCATGCTCGGCCTGCCACTCGGGCTGCTGCTGGCGTTCTTCACCATCGGCGCGATGGTCCAGGCGTTCGGCAGTTGGCGCGCGCCGTTTTTCATCGCCGCGGTGCCGGGGCTGGTGCTGGCGGTGTTCATGTTCTTCATTCGCGAACCGGCCCGGGGCGCCGCTGAAAGCGTGGCCATTTCCCAGGATAAAATCGACCGACCCATCCGCAGGGTGCTCTCGATTCCTACGTTTCGCTGGCTGGTGCTCGCCGGTCTGGCGTTCAACTTCGCCACCTATGCGTGCAACTCGTTCATGGTGCCTATGTTGCAGCGCTACTTTTTGCTGCCTTTGCAGGAAGCGGCAATGGCGACCGGCATGATCGTCGGCGTGACCGGGCTCGTCGGCCTGACGGTCGGCGGCTGGGTGGCGGACAAGCTGCACCAGCGCTGGAGTAACGGTCGTCTGATGTTTGCCGCCCTGAGCATGGTGGTCGCGACGCTGTGTACCGGTTATGCGCTGCACGCCGGGCGCATCGAGATCGGCGTGTTTGTCGGGGTGTTCAGCCTCGGCTGGCTGTTCTCTTATAACTTCTACACCTGCGTTTACACCGCCATTCAGGACGTGGTGCAGCCCCGGCTCCGCGCCACGGCCATGGCGCTGTTCTTCGCCGGGTTGTATTTGTTGGGCGGCGGGCTGGGCCCCGTGGTGGTGGGCCTGCTGTCGGACCATTTCGCCCACTCGGCCATGTACGCCGCGCAGGTCGAACAGATGACCGAACCGTTCAAGGCGGTGGGGTTGCACGATGCGATGTACCTGATACCGGTGGCGCTGTTTTTCGTGTTGGTGTTTCTGGTGAAGGCGTCGACGTGTTTCAGCGCCGATGCGCAGCGGATGCGCGAAGGGATGGTGGCGGATGAGCCGTTGGGGCGGGGGGGTGAAGCCGTCGGTGGCTTAAGCGAAAAGGGGACAGATTTATTTACGGTGAAGCGCTGTAAATAAATCAGTCCCCTTTTACGCTCGGCCCTTTTACGGCCAGTCTTGTTGGTTCAGCCGGCGACAAGCACCCGAATCGCTTCGAGGCGCAGCGCGGCTTTTTCCAGCATGGCCAGGCCTTGCTCACGTTGCTCACGCAGCGCCGTCAGTTCGCTGTCGCGGACCGTCGGGTTGACCGCTTGCAGGGCCGTCAGACGCGCCAGTTCTTCTTCGGTGTCTGCCGCCAGACGTCGCTGTGCTTCCGCCACACGTTCAGCGTGCTTGGGCGCGATCTTGCTTTCGGCGGCGTTGATCTGCGGGTTCAGCACGTCACGCTGGGCCTGGATGAACTTGTTGGCGCTGGCCCGGGGCACGCTTTCCAGCTGACCGTTCAGGGTGGTGAAAGACACACGGCCCGACAGGTCGTTGCCGTTGCCATCCAGCAGGCAACGCAGTGCAGCCGGCGGCAGGTAGCGGCCCAACTGCAGCGAACGCGGCGCGACCACTTCACTGACGTAGAGCAACTCCAGCAGCACGGTGCCAGGTTTCAGCGCCTTGTTCTTGATCAATGCCACCGCGGTGTTGCCCATCGAGCCTGACAGCACCAGATCCATGCCGCCCTGCACCATCGGGTGTTCCCAGGTAATGAACTGCATGTCTTCGCGAGCCAGCGCCTGATTACGGTCGTAGGTGATGGTCACACCTTCGTCGTCCCCCAGCGGGAAGCTGGCGTCGAGCATCTTCTCGCTCGGCCGCAGGATCAGCGCATTCTCCGAGTGGTCTTCGCTGTCGATGCCGAACGCGTCGAACAGGGTTTCCATGTAGATCGGCAGGGTGAACTGATCGTCCTGCTCAAGGATGGCTTCCACCAGCGCTTCGCCTTCGCCCGCGCCGCCCGAATTGAGCTCCAGCAGGCGGTCGCGGCCGGTGTGAAGTTCACTCTCCAGACGCTCGCGCTCATTACGGGCCTCGTTCACCAGGGCCTGCCAGTCATCCTCGTCACCGCCATCGAGCTGCGGCAACAGGCGCGGGCCGAACGTATGCTGCAGCGCATTGCCGGTCGGGCAGGTGTTGAGGAACGCGTTGAGGGCTTCGTGATACCACTGGAACAGCCGCTCTTGCGGGCTGGTTTCCAAGTACGGCACGTGCAGCTCGATGATGTGCTTCTGGCCGATCCGGTCCAGACGACCGATACGCTGCTCCAGCAGGTCCGGGTGCGCGGGCAGATCGAACAGCACCAGATGATGGGAGAACTGGAAGTTGCGGCCTTCACTGCCGATTTCCGAACAGATCAGCACTTGGGCGCCGAACTCTTCGTCGGCGAAGTAGGCCGCCGCGCGGTCACGCTCGAGGATATTCATGCCTTCGTGGAAGACCGTCGCCGGGATGCCGGAGCGCACGCGCAGCGCGTCTTCCAGGTCCATCGCGGTTTCGGCGTGGGCGCAGATAACCAGCACCTTCACGCGCTTGAGCATTTTCAGCGTGTCGATCAGCCATTCAACCCGGGGATCGAAGCGCCACCAGCGTTCTTCTTCGCTGATCTCGCCTTGGGCCTGGAAGCTGACTTCCGGGTACAGGTCGGCGTGTTCGCCAATCGGTAGCTCGAGGTATTCGGCCGGGCAGGGCAGGGGGTACGGGTGCAGTTTGCGCTCCGGGAACCCTTGCACGGCGGCGCGGGTGTTGCGGAACAGCACGCGGCCTGTGCCGTGACGGTCAAGCAGTTCACGGATTAGACGGGCGCTGGCTTCGGCATCGCCGGCGGCAACAGCGGTCAGCAGTGCCTCGGCTTCGGCGCCGAGGAAACCACGGATGGTCTCGTTGGCCTTGGGCGATAGCGTGCCTTTGTCCAGCAGCTCCTGAACGGCCTCGGCTACCGGACGATAGTTTTCGCTCTCGGCGCGGAAGGCGTGCAGGTCATGAAAACGGTTTGGGTCCAGCAGGCGCAGACGGGCAAAGTGGCTGTCCTGACCGAGCTGCTCAGGGGTTGCCGTCAGCAGCAGGACGCCGGGAATCACTTCGGCCAGTTGCTCGACCAACGAGTATTCGCGGCTGGCCTTTTCTTCGTGCCAGACCAGGTGATGAGCCTCATCGACCACCAGCAGGTCCCACCCCGCCGCAAACAAAGCGTCCTGGGCCTTATCGTCTTCAACCAGCCATTCCAGCGACACCAGCGCCAGCTGGGTGTCTTCGAACGGATTGCTGGCATCGCTTTCGATGAAGCGTTCGGCATCGAACAGCGCGACCTGCAGGTTGAAGCGGCGGCGCATTTCGACCAGCCACTGGTGCTGCAGGTTTTCCGGCACCAGGATCAGCACGCGGTTGGCGCGGCCCGACAGCAACTGGCGGTGGATGACCAGACCGGCTTCGATGGTTTTACCCAGCCCCACTTCGTCCGCCAGCAAAACCCGCGGCGCGATACGGTCGGCGACTTCACGAGCGATGTGCAACTGGTGCGCGATTGGTTGTGCGCGCACGCCGCCCAGGCCCCACAGCGAGGATTGCAGCTGGCGGCTGGTGTGTTCGAGGGTGTGATAACGCAGGGAGAACCACGGGAGTGGGTCGATCTGCCCGGCAAACAGGCGGTCGGTGGCCAGGCGGAACTGGATGAAGTTCGACAGCTGGGTTTCCGGCAGGGTCACCGGCTGGTTCTGCGCGTTGAGGCCGTGGTAGACCAGCAGGCCGTCGACGTCGTCGACTTCGCGGACGGTCATCTTCCAGTTTTCGAAGTGGGTGATGGTGTCACCCGGCGAGAAGCGCACCCGCGTCAGCGGCGCATTGCGCAACGCATACTGGCGCGTGTCGCCAGTGGCCGGATAGAGCACGGTCAACAAGCGGCCGTCCTGTGCCAGAACGGTGCCCAAACCCAGCTCGGCTTCGCTGTCGCTAATCCAGCGTTGCCCCGGTTGATACTGCTGCGACATGCTGCCTGACTCCCGCCTTGAAAAAGCCGACTATGTTAACGGAACAAGGCGCCCAGGCCAAAGCCACATTGTAAAAACCCCCGGATATAGTGGGGGGCGTGGCTGAACGGGCACTTGCTGCGAAAAACATAGTTGAAACTCGCGCTTGAATCGGCTCAAGTCGACGAAACGGCAGCCGACAGCTTGATAACAGGAGACCATTACCATGCTGCCACCGCTGATCCCACTGAGCGCGGCCCCCGTGACTTCGCAGCTGGACCCGGTCAAACCCACCCCGGACATCCCGCCGGTAACGCCGATTCAAAAGAGTTCGAGCGAAACCAACATCGACATGGGCGAACGTGACCGCGAGCAGGCCGAATTGCTGCTGCGCGAAGAACAACGCCGCCATCAACGCCGCCGCAGCGACCGGCGCGTGGCAGACCGTCACCCCGATCTGCAAGAAGGCCCGGCCATTCCCGGGGATTTCCTCAATGCCGACGACACTGTGCCGGTGGTCCCGATCATCGACGACGAGCCACGCCAGGGCCTGTGGGTCGACCTGAAGGTCTGAGGCGCTGGTCAGCGCCGCTGCGATTGCGCATTATTGGCGGCAACAGGTATTCACGAGCGATACGCCATGAGCGATGACGACAAACTGGTAGACCTGAGTGCCGAACGCGCCAAGCGTGTTCACGACCTCAATGACAAACGGCTGAACGAAGTCCGAAGCGCGTTTGAACAGGCCATGCCGTTGGGCAAGGGCAAGAAGAAAGCCAAGAGCAAACCGAAAAAACGCTGACCACGCCTCCCGTTCGGCCCCCGCCTGCCGGCTGCTGTTTGCGATTCACGCCGGCATTGACCTGAGTCAATTTCTCCCGCTACCCCTCTGGTTACTCTGCGCCTGTCAAAGGCTGAAGCAGAGGGCACGCGCATGTTTCTCGACCACGCAGTGATAGCCGGCGTCATGGCGGTGGGGCTGATGATGGTGATTTATTCAAGCGTCGGACTGTTCATCTGGAAAGACTCACCCCCGCGCGGCAGACGCTGAGTTTTCTGTACAAAGAGCACGCAAGGCATTTTGGGCAACTTCGGTTGCCCATTTTTTTTGCGCGGTGGCTGTGCGTGCTGATTGCTGCGCCGGGAGGATGCTGGCGGCGGCTCAACCCACGGTGATGGGCGGCAGATCGGCCAGGGTCACGGTCTGCAGCTTGCGTGGCGCAAGGATCTCGGCCTCGCCATCCACCACCAGTTCATCGTTCTGATTGAACACGCGAGTGGCGATGCGCACGCGGAATTTCGGCAGTTTCTCGAGGATCTCCAGGCGCACGGTCAGGGTGTCGCCGATCTTGACCGGCTTCTGGAAGGTCATCTGCTGACCCAGGTAAATAGTGCCCGGGCCAGGCAGTTCACAGGCCACTGCCGCGCTGATCAATGCGCCGCTGAACATGCCGTGGGCGATGCGATCCTTGAACATGCTCTTGGCCGCGAACTCAGCGTCCAGGTGCACCGGGTTGCGGTCGCCGGACATCTCGGCGAACAGCTGGATGTGACGCTCCTCGACGGTTTTGCTGTAGCTGGCGGTCTGGCCGACTTCAAGGGATTCGTACGGCGTGTTGGTGACTTGGGTCATGGGGTGTCCTGTGACAGTTGGGAAAGATGAACCACCGGGGTCATTCGCTGCGGCGCGGCCTTGGCTGCTGCAGCGCCTGTTCAAGCCAGGCAAGCAGGTCATGGGTGACCTCTTCACGATTGATCTCCAGGAAAATCTCGTGACGCGCCTGCGGGTAGACCTTCAGCGTAACAAACGGGTGGTCGGTGCCGCTCAGAGCGTCGGCCAGATGCGTGAGACGCTTGCCATCGCTCACCGGATCACATTGGCCACCGATAATCAGGATGGGCAGTCCGGAATCGATCTGCGCCAGGTTCGAACGCTTGCTGATCTGTTGCAGGCCGCCAAGCAGGTCCATCCACAACTGATTGGTGCAGCGAAAGCCACACATCGGGTCATGGCTGTACGCGTCGACCTCGGCCGGGTCGCGGTTGAGCCAGTCATAGCAGGTGCGTACGGGCTTGAATCGTTTATTGAACGAGCCGAACGACAGGTGCTCGATCAACGCGCTGCGACCCGCCGGCCCTTGGCGCCAGCGTTCAAAACGAGCAACCAGCGCCGCCGAGCGGTAGAAGGCGACCGGATGGTAATTCGAGCCGCTGAGAATCGCCCCTTGCACACTGGCGCTGTGGTGCAGCAAATACCCCTGGGCGATGTAACTGCCCATGCTGTGACCGAGCAGGAACACCGGCACGCCCGGATGGCGCACCGCAATCGACGCTTTCAGCGTGGCGAGGTCGCCGACCACTTTGTTCCAGCCGTCCTGATCGGCGAAATGACCCAAAGTGCCATGGGAGGCCGAATGGCCGTGGCCACGCTGATCGGCGGCATACAAGGCGAAGCCTGCCCGCATCAGTGCCACGCCGAGTCTGTCATAGCGCCCGCCGTGCTCAGCCATCCCGTGGGAAAGCATGACCACCGCCCGGGCATTGCCCATCGGCCTCCAGGTCCGCACATAAAGACGACTGTGATCTTGAGCGTCCAGCCAAAAAGCTTCGTGTTCCATCGCGTTTTCCTGGCCCCTGTAAAAAGTTGTCTCAAAAAACGCAGTGGCGAGCGCTTTGCTTGAGTGTATAGCGGTAGCCGGATGGCAGGCTGGTTACCCGCAAGATTCACACCGGTGATGACGTGGCGACGACTATTTGCCTTCTATGCCATAGCTGCTAACGTCCGGCAAACGCCCGTTTAAATACCACGGGGCCAGTACACTCAGGTAAGAGGATAAAAACAACATGCAACCTGAATTCTGGAACGACAAGCGGCCCGCTGGCGTTCTTTCTGAGGTGGACCTGCAGGCGTACACATCGGTGATCGAAGTGTTCGAGCGCAGTTGCCGCCAGTACGCCGATCGGCCGGCCTACAGCAACATGGGTGTCACCCTGAGTTACGCAGAGCTTGAGCGCCAATCGGCGGCGTTCGCCGGTTACCTGCAACAGCAGACTGACCTCAAACCCGGCGACCGCATCGCCGTGCAGATGCCCAACCTGATCCAGTACCCCATCGCCGTATTTGGCGCCATGCGGGCCGGCCTGATCGTCGTCAACACCAATCCGCTGTACACCGCCCGGGAGATGCGCCACCAGTTCAAGGATTCCGGCGCCCGCGCACTGGTCTATCTCAACGTCTTCGGCAAGAACGTGCAGGAAGTGCTCGCGGACACCGATATTCAGTACCTCATCGAAGTGAAGATGGGCGACATGCAGTCGGCGGCCAAAGGCTGGCTGATCAACACCGTGGTCGAAAAGGTCAAGAAGCTGGTGCCCGCGTACCACTTGCCCCAAGCCATCCCGTTCAAACGTGTGCTCAAGCTGGGCAAGGGCGATCGTCTGCAACGGGTGCCAATGGCGCTGGATGACGTCGCTGTGCTGCAGTACACCGGCGGCACCACCGGTTCGCCGAAAGGCGCGATGCTGACCCACGGCAATCTGGTCGCCAACATGCAGCAGGTCTATGCCTGCATGCAGCAGCACGGGCCCGACGGGCGGCCGATTTTCAAGCAGGGCAGCGAGATCATGGTGGCGCCGCTGCCGCTTTATCACATCTATGCGTTCACCTGTAATTGCATGTGCATGATGGTCAGCGGCAATCACAACCTGCTGATCACCAACCCGCGGGACATCGGCGGCTTCATCAAAGAGCTGAAGAAGTGGAAGTTCTCGGCAATGCTCGGCCTCAATACGCTGTTCGTGGCGCTGATGGACCATCCCGAATTCAAGAATCTGGATTTCTCGACGTTGCGCCTGACCAATTCCGGCGGCACCGCGCTGGTCAAAGCCACCGCCGAGCGCTGGCTGCAATTGACCGGCTGCCCGATCGTCGAGGGCTATGGCCTGACCGAAACCTCTCCCGTCGCCACCGCCAACCCCTATGGCACTCAGTCCAGGCTGGGGACGGTGGGCATGCCGGTGCCGGGCACCACGGCGAAGGTCATCAGCGACGACGGTGCTGAGCTGCCTGTGGGTGAGCGCGGCGAGCTGTGCCTAAAGGGCCCGCAGATCATGCTCGGTTACTGGAACAAGCCAGAGGCCACCGCCGAAGTGCTGGACAGCGAAGGCTGGCTGAAAACCGGGGACATCGCGGTGATCGACCCGGACGGGTTCATTCGTATCGTGGACCGCAAGAAGGACCTGATCATCGTTTCGGGCTTCAACGTCTACCCGAACGAGATCGAAGACGTTGTCTCGCGGCATCCGAAAGTCGCGAACTGTGCGGTGATCGGCGTTCCGGACGACCGTTCGGGCGAAGCTGTGAAGCTGTTCGTGGTGCCGAGGGATGCCACGCTGACCAGCGAGGAGTTGAAGGCATACTGCAAGGAGAACTTCACCGGCTACAAGATTCCCAAGCAGATCGTGCTGCGTGAGTCGTTGCCGATGACGCCTGTGGGGAAAATCCTGCGGCGCGAGCTGCGGGATATCGCCTGATCGGGCATCGCTTCCTTCCCCTGAGCTTTACCCGCACAAAACGGCGTGATGATCACGCCGTTTTTTTGCCCGGTGTTTGGCTTCAGGGTTTGAGGGGGCCGCATAAATGAACATCACCGTAGGATATTTCCGACATTTAGGTTCATTGCTCTAAACGTGACCGTGGCCTATTCAAGAGTCAGGTATGTGACTGGAGAGCCCGCTTTTGGCTCTAGGCGGCCTTTGGCAAAGCTGATACGCTCGCCCCGCTTTTTGTGCCAACGGTCAACAAAAAGCGGTTACTACAATATTCCAAACACAAGAAATCATCGCATCAAGCGGTGTGTAGAAACGCTGTTGCTGAGGAGTCGGCTTTTATGCTCGAAAACTTCTGGAAGGATAAATATCCGACAGGTATCGCTGCCGATATCGATCCGGATCAGTATCCGAACGTACAGGCCGTATTGAAACAGTCCTGCGAGCGTTTCGCCAACAAACCTGCGTTCAGCAACCTGGGCAAGACCCTCACCTACGGCGAAATGTACGCGCTGTCCGGTGCCTTTGCGGCGTATCTGCAACAGCACACCGACCTGCAACCGGGCGATCGCATCGCCGTGCAGTTGCCCAACGTGCTGCAGTACCCGGTCGCGGTGTTCGGTGCCATTCGTGCCGGGCTCATCGTGGTCAACACCAACCCGCTGTACACCGCGCGGGAAATGGAACACCAATTCAACGACTCCGGCGCCAAGGCGCTGGTTTGCCTGGCGAACATGGCGCACCTGGCCGAGAAGGTCGTGCCCAAGACCGGCGTCAAGCACATCATCGTCACCGAAGTCGCCGACCTGCTGCCGCCCCTCAAGCGCCTGCTGGTCAACAGCGTCATCAAGTACGTGAAGAAGATGGTTCCGCCGTTTCACCTGCCCAAGGCGGTCAAATTCAACGACGTGCTGGCCAAGGGGCACGGTCAGCCGGTGCGGGATGTTTCGCCGACCGGCGACGACGTCGCGGTGCTGCAATACACCGGCGGCACCACCGGCGTGGCCAAGGGCGCGATGCTCACCCACCGCAACCTGATCGCCAACATGCTGCAATGCCGGGCGCTGATGGCGGCCAACCTCAATGAAGCCACGGAGATTCTGATCACGCCGTTGCCGCTGTACCACATCTATGCGTTCACCTTTCACTGCATGGCGATGATGCTGAGCGGCAACCACAACGTGCTGATCAGCAACCCCCGTGATTTGTCGGCGATGGTGAAAGAGCTGTCGAAGTGGAAGTTTTCCGGCTTCGTTGGTCTCAACACGCTGTTCGTCGCGCTGTGCAATAACGCCGACTTCCGCCACCTGGATTTCTCCTCCCTCAAGCTCACCCTGTCGGGCGGCATGGCTCTGCAAACCGCGGCGGCCGAGCGCTGGAAAGAGGTGACCGGCTGCTCGATCTGCGAAGGTTACGGCATGACCGAGACCAGCCCGGTGGCGTCGGTCAACCCGTTCCAGAAGATCCAGATGGGCACCATCGGCATTCCCGTGCCTTCGACCCTGTGCAAGACCATTAATGACGCTGGCGAAGAGCTGCCGGTCGGCGAAGTGGGCGAGCTGTGCATCAAGGGTCCGCAGGTGATGAAAGGCTACTGGCAAAATCAGGCGGCCACCGACGAGATGCTCGATGCCGACGGTTGGTTGAAGACCGGTGACATCGCAATCATCCAGCCGGATGGCTACATGCGCATCGTTGATCGCAAGAAGGACATGATTCTGGTCTCCGGCTTCAACGTGTACCCGAACGAACTGGAAGACGTGCTGGCGACCCTGCCCGGCGTCCTGCAGTGCGCGGCCATCGGTATCCCGGACGAGAAATCCGGCGAGGCGATCAAGCTGTTCGTGGTGTGCAAACCGGGCACGACCCTGAGTAAGGATCAAGTCATGGAGCACATGCGTGCCAACGTCACGGCTTATAAAGTGCCGCGTAGCGTGGAATTCCGCGACGCCCTGCCGACCACCAACGTCGGCAAGATCCTGCGCCGCGAACTGCGTGACGAAGAACTGAAAAAGCTGGCGCTGAAGAAGCCCGCCTGAGTCAGCCCTCACACCAACAGACCCCGCCAGCGTGGTCGGCCTAACGGCCTCGGGTTTCGCCTTCGGCGAGTTACTTGATAAAGCCCCAAGTAACCAAGGGCTTTTGCTCTTGGTTGGGCCCCGACTTCGTCGGGGTTCCTTCACTCCGGTCCCGCTCCGTGGGCCCGCGCCGAACGGACATCCATGTCCTGACGGCGCTCTCGCCGCATCCATGCGGCTCGGCCCACTCCGCGAGACCTACGTTCAGCCTGCACCAAGGTCGCGATAGGTGTCGTCTGGACTTTCTCCGCATGAAGATCAAAAGCAGATCACAAGCTTCCCGGCTAAAGCCGGTCCCACAGACCTACTGCGCATCCACTGTAGGACTGGCTTTAGCCGGGAAGAGGCCCGCATGACCGCCATCAATTTTTTGGCATACACCCTCCATGTGGGAGCCGTCACGACCTCGTGGGAGCGATCGGGGTGGCGCTCCACCTTGCGCGCGAGGACTTACACCCTGCCCGCAAATGCCTTTGCGCCACAGACCTGCCTCCACCCCACCAAATCTGCGACAATCCGCGCCCTGCATTCAGATAGAAAGATTCCGCGCCCTGATGACCGACGATTCGACCTCCATCGACCAACTCTTCAAAAATCTCGACCACGCGATGATCAGCGATCGTCATCGCTTGCGCCGGCAATTGCATGAGCTGCGCAAGAAACCGGACGAGACGAAGCTGGCGCAGTGGGTCGAGCGCGTGCAGGCATCGTGCGCCCGTGTGCTGAGTCGCGCGCAAAGCGTGCCGACCCTGCGCTACGACGAAAACCTGCCGATCGCCGCCAAGCGCGACGAGATCAAGAAAGCGATCCTTGAACATCAGGTGTTGATCATCGCCGGCGAAACCGGCTCGGGCAAAACCACTCAGCTGCCGAAAATCTGTCTGGAAATCGGTCGCGGGCAGCACGGACTGATCGGCCACACCCAGCCACGTCGAATCGCAGCACGGAGCGTCGGCAGCCGGGTCGCCGAAGAAGTCGGCACGCCGCTGGGCGGGTTGGTGGGTTATCAGGTGCGCTTCGAAGACCAGAGCGACGAAAACACCCTGATCAAGCTGATGACCGACGGCATTCTGCTCGCCGAAACCCAGCACGACCGCTTTCTTGAGCGCTACGACACGATCATCGTCGACGAAGCCCACGAACGCAGCCTGAACATCGACTTCCTGCTCGGTTATCTGAAAACCCTGCTGCCCCGTCGTCCGGATCTGAAAGTCATCATCACCTCGGCGACCATCGACCTCGAACGCTTCTCGGAGCATTTCGACAAGGCGCCGGTCATCGAAGTCTCGGGCCGGACCTTCCCGGTAGAGACCTGGTACCGGCCGATGACCGCCCAGCAGGACGAAGAGGGCAACAGCATCGAGGAAGACCTGACCGTCGATCAGGCGATTCTCGCTACGCTGGACGAACTGGCCGCTTTCGAACGCAGCGAGCGCAAGTCCCCCGGCGATGTGCTGGTGTTTCTGCCCGGCGAGCGGGAAATCCGTGACGCTGCCGAGATGCTGCGCAAGGCGCAACTGAAGCACACCGAAATCCTGCCGCTGTACGCGCGCCTGTCGCCGGCCGAGCAGCAACGAATTTTCCAGTCTCACCCGGGCCGTCGCGTGGTACTGGCGACCAACGTCGCCGAAACCTCGCTGACCGTGCCGGGTATCCGCTACGTCATCGACACCGGCACCGCGCGCATCAGCCGCTACAGCTACCGCGCCAAAGTGCAGCGCCTGCCCATCGAAGCGATTTCCCAGGCCAGCGCCAACCAGCGCAAGGGCCGTTGCGGTCGGGTCGAGCCGGGCCTTTGCGTGCGGCTGTACAGCGAAGAAGATTTTCTGGCGCGGCCTGAATTCACCGACCCGGAGATTCTGCGCACCAACTTGGCGGCGGTGATCCTGCAGATGCTCCACCTGCGGCTGGGCCAGATCACCGATTTCCCGTTCATCGAGCCGCCGGACGGCAAAGCCATCAGCGACGGCTTCAACCTGTTGCAGGAGCTGTCAGCGGTCGATCGCGAGAACAACCTGACGCCGATGGGCCGGCAACTGGCGCGCCTGCCGGTGGACCCGCGCATGGGCCGCATGTTGCTCGAAGCGGCGAAGCAGGGCAGCCTGCAGGAAGTGTTGATTGTCGCCAGCGCCATGTCGATTCAGGACCCCCGTGAGCGTCCGCCGGAGCGTCAGCAGGCCGCCGACCAAGCCCACGCGCAGTGGAAAGATCAGGACTCCGACTTCGCCGGGCTGGTCAATCTATGGCGCGGTTTCGAAGAACAGCGCCAGGCCCTGACCGCCAGTCCGCTGCGTAACTGGTGCCGCCGTAATTTCCTCAATTACCTGCGCCTGCGCGAGTGGCGTGACTCCCATCGTCAATTGAGCCTGATCTGTCGCGACCTGCAACTGACGGTCAATAAAGAGCCGGCCGATTTCCCGAAATTCCACAAGGCGGTGCTCTCGGGCCTGCTCAGCCAGATCGGTCAGAAGACTGAAGATGGCGACTACATGGGCGCCCGCCAGCGGCGTTTCTGGGTGCATCCGTCTTCGGGGCTGGGTCGCAAGCGCCCGCAATGGATCATGGCCGCCGAGCTGGTCGAGACCACCAAGCTGTATGCACGCATGGTGGCGAAGATCGAACCGGACTGGATCGAACCCCTTGCCGGGCACTTGATCAAGAAAAACCACTTCGAACCCCATTGGGAAAAGAAGCGCGGCCAGGTTGTGGCTTTCGAGCAGATCACCCTGTTCGGCCTTATCGTGGTTGGGCGTCGGCCCGTGCATTTCGGGCCGATCGATCCGGTCGTGTCCCGCGAGTTCTTCATACGCGAAGGGCTGGTGCGCGGCGAAATCCAGTCCCGGGCCAAATGCCTCTCAGCCAATGCCAAATTGCTGGAGCAGCTCGACGAACTGGAAGCCAAGGCGCGTCGCCGAGACATCCTGGCCGACGAAGAAACCCTGTATCGGTATTACGACGAACGCTTGCCGGCGGAGATTCACCAGACCGCGACGTTCGACGCCTGGTACCGGATGGAGAGCCAGAAGAACCCGCAGTTGCTGATCATGCGCGAGGAAGATGTGCTCGCCCGTGAAGCCAGCGAGGTCACGGCCAATCAGTACCCGGACACTTTGCGCCTGGGCGAACTGACCCTGTCGCTGACCTATCACTTCGAGCCCAACCACCCCCGTGACGGCGTGACCCTGCGGGTGCCGGCGCCGCTGTTGCTGTCGTTACCGGCCGAGCGCCTGGAGTGGCTGGTGCCAGGGCTGCTGGAAACCAAATGCGTGGCGCTGGTGCGCAACCTGCCCAAGGCGCTGCGCAAGAATTTCGTGCCGGTGCCGGACTTCGTCAAAGCCGCGTTGCAGCGGATGGTCTTCGCCGAAGGCTCGCTGCCCCAGTCGTTGGGCCGCGAGCTGTTGCGCATGACCGGCGTGCGGGTGACCGACGAAGCCTGGGCCGAAGCGGCGCAGCAGGTGGAAAGCCACCTGAAAATGAACCTTGAAGTGGTCGACGCCAACGGCAAGTTCCTCGGCGAAGGCCGTGAGCTGGATGAGCTGACCGCGCGGTTCGCCGAGGCCGGTCAGGCTGCATTGGCAGTGCCGCACTCGGCGAAAGGCCAGCAGCCGGTCGAGGCCAAGGGCTTCGCAAAGGTGGCCGAGAAGACTCAGCAGAAGATCGCCGGGCTGTCGATGACGGTGTATCCGGCGCTGGTGGAAGAGGGCGGCGCGGTCAAAGAAGGGCGTTTCTCCACCCAGGCCGAGGCCGAATACCAGCACCGCCGAGCCCTGCAACGGTTGTTGTTGCAGCAACTGGCCGAGCCGACCAAGTTTTTGCGCAGCAAGTTGCCGGGACAGACCGAGCTGGCCTTGCTGTACCGCGACTTGGGTCGGGTCGATGCATTGATCGAAGACATCCTGCTGGCGAGTCTCGACAGCTGCATTCTCGAGGGCGAAACGACGTTGCCCCGAGACGGCGCCGGCCTCCTGTCCCTGGCCGAGCGCAAGCGTGGTGGTCTGACCGAGCATGCCGAGCGGCTGGCGAGGCTGACGCTGGAGATTCTCAAGCTGTGGCATGGCCTGCAGAAGCGCTTCAAGGGCAAGATCGATCTGGCCCAGGCCGTGGCGCTGAACGACATCAAAGGTCAGCTAAGCAAGCTGGTCTATCCCGGTTTCATCCGCGAAACCCCGGCGGTGTGGCTCAAGGAACTGCCGCGTTACCTCAAGGCCATCGAAATGCGCCTCGAAAAACTTGGTAGCCAGGCGCAGAAGGACAGGGTCTGGAGCATCGAACTGGGCAATCTCTGGGCGCAGTACCAGGCCCGCGCCGACAAACACGCCCAGGAAGGCAAGCGCGATCCGGAGCTGGTGGTGTATCGCTGGTGGCTGGAGGAATACCGCGTTTCGCTGTTCGCGCAGCAACTGGGCACCAAAGTGCCGATCTCGGACAAGCGCCTGAACAAGCAGTGGACTCAGGTCGAGGGGTGATCCCCTCGGCCCGCAGTGCCGATTACATTACCCGATAGCGCGAAATGGCGGCCGTTATGGCAAACTTCGCGGCTAAACTTCATAGCGTCATAAAACATCCGTCGTCCGCCAAGCGGGTTGCTGCCCCGTTGCATTGGGACCTTCGTCCCAGATCGCCAACGCCCCCGCTTGTGCTGGCTGTTCAGCTGCCGCCGTCAATGAGCTGCTTTTATCTCGAGAGGAACGACCGTGTACGAAGTCGTGATCAGTGGCACCGGGCTTTTCACCCCCGCCAACAGTATTTCCAACGATGAGCTGGTGCAGTCTTTCAACACCTACGTTGCCCAGTTCAACGCCGAAAATGCCGCCGCGATCGAAGCGGGAGAGGTCCAGGCACTGACGGAATCCAACGCGGCGTTCATCGAAAAAGCCAGCGGCATCAAAAGCCGTTACGTGATGGACAAGGACGGCATTCTCGACCCCCAGCGCATGAAGCCGCGCCTGCCCGAGCGCTCCAATGACGAGTGGTCGATCCTCTGCGAGATGGGCGTTGCCGCGGCCAATCAGGCCCTGCAGCGTGCCGGCAAGACTCCCGCTGACATCGACGGCGTGATCGTCGCCTGCTCCAACCTGCAGCGCGCGTACCCGGCGATCTCCATCGAAATCCAGGCGGCGCTGGGCGTTGAGGGCTTCGGCTTTGACATGAACGTGGCGTGCTCCTCGGCCACGTTCGGCATCCAGACCGCATGCAACAGCGTCAAGCTGGGCCAGGCCCGCGCGCTGTTGGTCATCAGCCCTGAGATCTGCACCGCTCACCTTAATTTCCGCGACCGTGACAGCCACTTCATCTTCGGTGACGCGGCCACGGCGGTGGTGGTCGAGCGTGCAGACCTGGCAACCTCACCGCACCAGTTCGACATCGTCGGCACCAAGCTGCTGACGACGTTCTCCAATAACATCCGCAACAACTTCGGTTTCCTCAATCGCACGGCGGAAGAGGGCCAAGGCAAGCAGGACAAGCAGGACAAGCTGTTCGTGCAGGAAGGCCGCAAGGTGTTCCGCGATGTCTGCCCGATGGTCGCCGAACTGGTGGCGGCGCACCTGGACGAGAACCAGTTGAACGTCAGCGACGTGCAACGGTTCTGGCTGCATCAGGCCAACCTGAGCATGAACCACCTGATCGTGAAGAAACTGCTGGGCCGCGACGCCACTGTCGAAGAAGCGCCGGTGATCCTCGACCGCTACGCCAACACCAGCTCCGCAGGTTCGGTGATCGCGTTTCACGAACACCAGGACGACCTGCCAAGCGGCGCGCTGGGCGTACTCAGTTCGTTCGGCGCGGGGTATTCGATTGGTAGCGTGATCTTGCGCAAGAAGTGATGCGCACGGCATGACAGGGGTTGATGACGTAGGAGCGTGGCTTGTCCCGCGATCTGGCGCGCAGCGGCAGCAACACAATGAATGCGGTGTGTCAGCAAGAATGGCTCGGCGAGGTTTAACGACTGCTGCGCAGCCGATCGCGGGACAAGCCACGCTCCTACAGAGTTCGGCGTATGGCATCGCAACAAAAAAGCCCGGCGTTGCTCTGTCGGAACGGATGATGGGGATCCGACAGGGCAACGGCGGGCTTGAGTTTTTTAGCAGCTTCAAACGGCAGCAGCACGCCGCTTGAGGCTTTTTGCTTTTAACGTGTCGCTTGCAGCTTGCAGCTTGCAGCTCGCTTTCTTAAAACTTCGCCAGTACGTCCAGCTGCAGCGTGTTGGCATCCTGATCACGCGGCAGCGCAGAGGTCGCGAAGTCCGCTTTGGTCAGGAAGTACGTCGCGCCGACGGCGAAGTTCTTGTCGATGTCGTAGGAAATGGCCAGCTTGTGACCGCGTGAACCGGTAGTGCCGTTGGCGAAATCGGAGTCGGTGAAAGCACCCACCACAGCGTTACGCTGCGTGTCGCGGTAGTTGTAGTCCAGACCGAAACCGAACACCTTGGTTTTCACACCCGCCAGCCAGGCGGTGTCTTCGTCGCTGTTGGTGGCGCTGTTGACCACGTACTGACCGTACAGGCCGACCGGTACGACAAAGCCGGTCAGGTCCAGTTGACCGAAGCCTTCGTACAGGCGGAAGTCAGTGGTGTTGTTGCCGTTGATGCTCAAGCCACAGAACGTTGTGCTGGTGCTGGCAGCGGCCGGATTACAGTCGTTGGAGTTTTCGTAGCTGTAGACCGAACCGCCGACCGTCATCTTCACGTTGTCGGTGATGGCGACCCGCGTACCCAACTGAGCCGCGTTCAGGCGCAGGTCGTTCTTGAACTGCGTACCTTCGCCGCTGATGTTGTCCTTGAGGGTGTAGGTACCGGCGCTGCCGAACAGCTCGAAGCCCTTGTTGATCGGCAGGCTGTAAGTGGCGGCCAGACCTTCAGGGTTGATGTCGTTGTCCCAGATCACGTCACCTTCGCTGACCCATGGCTGAGCCATCTTGCCGCCGATGACGTGCAGGTTCTGGATTGCGGTCGGGTGGTAGTCGATGAAGCCCTGATCCAGCCACAGGTCTTTCTTGGTGAAGTAGTCGTTCTGGTCAACGTTGGTGGAGTTGGCCTTGTTGTCACCACCGGTGGCGATACGGATTCCGGTGCTGACTTGCGGGTTAATCTCGCTGTAGGCGCCGAGACGCACACGGATACGCTGACGATTTTTGTCCTGGCTGTTGTTCTGGTCGTCGATCTTGACCGTCTCTTGCCGAACGCGAACGTCACCTTTGAATTGAGTCTTCGCTGCCCAGGCCACTTTCTGCTCGAAGGCAGACAGTTCGGAGGACTTGGCCGTGGTGGCGGCGGCGATCTGGTCGGACGTGGCTTTCTGAGCCTGTTGCTGGGCCAACTGGTCTTTGGTCAGCTCGGTTTGCAGTTCGGCATACTGGGCAGGTGAAATCGAGCCATTGGCCTTGAGCATGTCGAGCAGTTTCGCGTCGACTGCGGCGCTGGCCGGAACGCTCATGGCCAGCAGCACACCACCACACAGGGCTGCCGCAGTTTTCGTGGAAGCAAGACGCATATCAATCTCCGTAACTGAGAAGGGATGACCGGATCATCCAGGGATCAGCCGACCAAAGGCGGGCGGAAGAAAATTGGCGTTCTTAGAACCTCTGGCTCTAAAAACTGGCGCCAGTATTGCCAGCGTTTATGACGATACGGTGGCGAAGTGATGTCGTGTGGGTGACATGTGAAAATTTCGTTGGAGCTGCGGGCTAGAGCGGTGCCGCGAGTAATTTCATGTGCAGAACAGATGAATAGGTGATACTGCGCCCACGTTGGCGCGACCTGGAGTGGTGGGATGTCGTTACACCGATTGGATAAGCTTTCTGACCTTGCGCCTGAACAGTGGGACGCCCTGATACCTGGCGATTCACCGTTTTTGCGCCATGCCTTTCTCAGTTCGCTGGAAGACAGCGGCAGCCTCGGGCCGCGTTCCGGCTGGCGCGCCGAGCACTTGCTGCACTACGAGGGCGAGCAACTCATCGCTGCGTTGCCGGCGTACCGCAAGTGGCACTCTTATGGCGAGTACGTGTTCGATCACGCCTGGGCGGACGCCTGTCGTCGCGCCGGGCTGGCCTATTACCCCAAGCTGCTGGTGGCGGTGCCGTTCAGTCCGGTAAGCGGGCCCCGGCTGTTGGCGAAGACCCCCGAAGATGGCCGTGAACTGCTCGCTTGCCTGCCGGGGTATGCCCAGGGCGAGGAGCTGTCCAGCGTTCACGTCAACTTCACCGACCCGGTCGCCGATGCGTTGCTCGCCGAACAACCCGGCTGGCTGCAGCGCATTGGCTGTCAGTACCACTGGCAGAACCGCGGCTATCGGGATTTTCAGGATTTTCTCGACGCCTTGAGCTCACGCAAGCGTAAGCAAATGCGCAAGGAGCGCGAGCAAGTGGCGGGGCAGGGTTTTGACTTCGACTGGCTCGAAGGGCATGAACTGAGCGAGGCGCATTGGGATTTCGTCTACGCCTGCTATTCCAATACCTACGAAGTGCGTGGGCAAACGCCTTACCTAACGCGGGAGTTCTTCAGTCTGGTTGCCGAGCGCATGCCCGACGCGATTCGTGTGGTGCTGGCGCGGCAGGGTTCGCGCCCGGTGGCGATGGCATTCAGCCTGGTCGGCGCCGACAGTTTTTACGGTCGCTACTGGGGCTGTTTGGCCGAGTTCGATCGATTGCACTTCGAGACGTGTTTCTATCAGGGCATGGATTACGCGATCGCCCACGGCTTCAAGCGCTTCGACGCGGGCGCCCAAGGGGAGCACAAATTGATCCGCGGCTTCGAGCCGGTCATCACCCACTCATGGCATTACCTGGCGCACCCGGGATTGCGCGAGGCGGTGGCGGATTTTCTGACCCAGGAACGGGCGGGGATTCTGGCGTACGCCGAAGAAGCGCGCGGGGCGTTGCCGTATCGGCAGGTGTAGCTCGATCTGTTTGGATCCGCCGAAGGCGTCTGCGGCGGGTCCATTTTTCACGAGCAACCTCGCTCCCACAGGTTCAATCCACCCCGACGAACCCGCCCGTCTGATGCGCCCACAGCCGCGCATACAAGCCTTTGTGGGCCAGCAGCTCGCTATGGGTCCCGCTTTCCGCAATCACGCCGTTTTCCAGGACGATCAGGCGATCCATCCGCGCGATGGTCGACAGCCGGTGGGCAATCGCAATCACCGTCTTGCCCTGCATCAGCGTCTCCAGACTCTCCTGAATCGCCGCTTCCACTTCCGAATCCAGCGCTGACGTCGCTTCGTCCATGATCAGGATCGGCGCGTCCTTGAGCAGCACGCGGGTGATGGCGATGCGCTGACGCTGACCACCGGACAGTTTCACGCCGCGCTCGCCCACATGGGCGTCCAGCCCGGTGCGGCCTTCGGAATCCGTTAGCAGCGGAATGAACTCGTCGGCGCGGGCCTTGCGCATGGCTTCCCACAATTCAGCGTCGGTCGCATCGGGTTTGCCATAAAGCAGGTTGTCGCGGATGGAGCGGTGCAACAGCGACGTGTCCTGGGTGATCATGCCAATGTGTGAGCGCAGGCTTTCCTGAGCGACGTGGGAAATGTCCTGATCGTCGATCAGGATCCGCCCGCCTTGTACGTCATACAGGCGTAGGAGGAGGTTAACCAAAGTCGATTTACCCGCGCCCGACGGCCCGATCAAACCAATTTTCTCGCCCGGCTTGATGTCCAGGTTCAGGCCGTGAATCACGCCCTTGCCCTTGCCGTACTGGAAGTTGAGGTATTCGAATTTCACCTCGCCACGGCTGACCGCCAGCTTCGGTGCAGCGTCCCGGTCGGTGATGCCCACCGGCTGCGCGATGCTCTGCAGACCGTCCTGCACCATGCCGATGTTTTCGAAAATGCCGTTGACCACCCACATGATCCAGCCGGACATATTGACGATCCGAATCGCCAGACCGGTCGCCAGCGCAATCGCACCCACGGATATCAACGACTGGGTCCACAGCCACAATGCCAGGCCTGTGGTCGTCACAATCAGAATGCCGTTGAGGCTGGTGATCACGGTGTCCATTTCAGTGATCACGCGACCTGCCAGCTGGGTCTTTTCTGTTTGTTCGCTGATGGCCTCGCGGGCGTACTGCTGCTCCGAGTTGGTGTGCGCGAACAGCTTGAGTGTGGCGATGTTGGTGTAGCCATCGACGATGCGGCCCATCAGCTTGGAGCGCGCATCGGAGGAAATGACCGAGCGAGCCTTCACCCGAGGCACGAAGTACCACAGCGCCAGAATGAACGCGAAGATCCAGCTCAGCAGCGGAATCATCAGGCGCCAGTCGGCTTCGGCGAACAGCACCAGCGCGCTGATCGAATAGATCAGCACGTGCCACAACGCGTCCACCGACTGCACCGCCGAATCACGCAGCGCGTTGCCGGTCTGGACGATGCGTTGGGCGATGCGCCCGGCGAAGTCGTTCTGGAAGAAATTCAGGCTCTGCTTGAGCACGTAACTGTGGTTCTGCCAGTTGATCATGCTGGTCATGCCGGGGCTGATGGTCTGGTGCACCAGCAGGTCATGCAGGGCAACGAAGATCGGGCGCAGCACCAGCGCGACGATGACCATCCACGTCAGCTCGAACGCATGTTCGCGGAAGAAATTCGGGTTGGGCGTGCCTTGGGCCAGATCAATGATGCGGCTCAGGTAGCTGAACAGCGACACTTCGATCAGCGCGCCGATCAGTCCGACCACCAGCAGCGCGGCAAAGCTGGGCCACACCTGACGCAGGTAATACAGGTAGAACGAGGCGACGGTGTTGGGCGGGGCGGCGGAAGGGGCTTCGCGGAAGATATCGATCAGCTGTTCAAAACGGCGATAGAGCATTGGCAATGACGCCCACGCTTGAGCGGGCTCTCCTTTGGATGGCGATTGGATACAGCGGCTTGAGAGCAGCCCGGAGACAGTCTTGCGATCAGACCACATGGAAACGCGATTGCTCACGCTGAATCAAGGGGCCTTGTCCTTAAAATGCCAAAGCCGGGCAGGCGCCCGGCTTTTACGCTTGCGACAGGTTTAGTTCACGCGCTTGGCCGTCTTGATCAGGATCGGGTCAAGGGGCACGTTCTGCATGCCGCCCTTGTTGCCGGCTTGCGCATTGACGATCTGGTCAACGACGTCCATGCCCTTGACGACTTTGCCGAATACCGCGTAGCCATAGTCACGGGCGCCGTGGTCGAGCATCGCGTTGTCCTTCACGTTGATGAAGAACTGGCTGGTGGCCGAATTCACGTCCGAGGTCCGCGCCATGGCGACGGTGCCGCGCACGTTGTGCAGGCCGTTATCGGCTTCGTTCTTGATCGGGTCGTTGGTCGGCTTCTGTTGCATCTGCGCCGTAAAACCGCCGCCCTGAGCCATGAAGCCCGGGATCACACGGTGGAAAATGGTGTTGTTGTAGAAGCTGCTGTCGACGTACTTGAGGAAGTTCTGGGTGCTGACGGGCGCCTTGTCCTGGTTCAGCTCGATTTCCACATCGCCGAAGCTGGTGGTCAGCACAACGTGAGGCGCCGGAGCGGCCATCAAATTGCCGGCGAACAACACGGCAGCGGCGGAGAGGGCGATTTTCTTCAGCATGGGCAGAGTCCTGAAATTGATGTCGACTGCGAAAAAACAGGACGTAAGGGAAGCACGTTTGCCGGGATTTGGACAGTGGGCGTGTGGCGCGCCCTGTTTTAGTGGGACCGGCTTTAGCCGGGAAGGGGCCGGTTTAATCACCCCCAATCCTGCGGTGTAATCTCTGACGCTTTCCCGGCTAAAGCCGGTCCCACAGGGTAATGCGGTGCATTCGTAGGACCGGCTTCAGCCGGGAAGAGGCCAGTGTGAACACCCTCAGTCTTGCAGTGTGACGCCTGACGCTTTCCCGGCTAAAGCCAGTCCCACTGACCAGGGACTGAGGGGACTGATTTATTTACAGCGCTTCACCGTAAATTAATCTGTCCCCGGATAGAGCCTATTCAAAGCATCTGCTGCGGCGCCGGGAAGGGCACATCCAGCGGTGCGGTATCAAAACTCTGAATCAGCTCAATCAGAATTTGCGTCGCAGGCCCGAGCGGTTTGTCCTTGCTGGAATACAGATAAAACGTCGGATGCCGACTGCCGCCTTTATCCAGCGGCAGAATCTTCAGCACCCCCTCCTGAATCTCCCGCTCAATGATATGCCGTGGCAGCCAGGCAAAGCCCAAACCGCTGCTGACGAACGCAGCCGCAGTGGCCAGGCTTCCGACCGTCCAGCGCTGTTCGGCGCCGAGCCAGCCGACGTCCCGCGGTTGATTGCGCCCGGAGTCACGAATCACCACCTGCAGCTGGCTTTCGAGGTCCTGGAAATTCAGCTCACGTTGCAACTGATGCAACGGGTGCCCGGGATGGGCGACGGCGACGAACTCCACCTTGCTCATCTCATTGCCCAGATACCCCGGAATACTGAATCCGCTGATGGCGAGATCGGCGACGCCTTCCAGCAACACTTCCTCCACTCCCGACAGCACTTCCTCACGCAGCCGTACCCGACATCCGCGGCTCTGCGGCATGAAGGCTGTCAGCGCCCGCACCAGTCGCGCGTTCGGGTAGGCGGCGTCTACCACCACACGCACCTCGGCCTCCCAGCCCTGTTCCATGTGGTGGGCGAGGTCTTCCAGCTGGCTGGCGTTCTTCACCAACTGCCGCGAGCGCCGCAGCAATACCTCACCGGCCTCGGTCAGCACGGCTTTGCGGCCGTCGATGCGCAACAGCGGAACGCCGAGCTGGTCCTGCATTCTGGCGACGGTGTAGCTCACCGACGACTGCGAGCGGTGCAGCGCTTCGGCGGCCTGAGCAAAGCCGCCATGGTCGACAACGGCTTGCAGCGTGCGCCATTGATCAAGGGTCACGCGGGGCGCTTTCATCTCTCGCTCCTGTTGTCCTAAGCTGGCGGTCCCTGAATGGAGACTGCCCCATGAAAAGAATCTGTTGTGTGCTGCTGGCGATGCTGCCGCTGAGCGCGTTCGCCTACCCGATCGACGTCGAGAAAGACATCAGGGGCGTGCAGGTCGACTACAACAGTCATGACGTCGCTTACGACATCGGCAATATCACCCTGAATAACTTTGGCGAGGTCCCCGCCAAGTGCAGCGTGGTCTTCCGCAACGGGCCGGAAGCCCCACGGACGCGCCGGGTCCAGGTCGCGCCGAAGAGCAGCACCGAAGTGACCGCCAAGTTCACCCGCGACATCGTCAAGCTGCGCATCTCCCTGAGCTGCGAGCCTCTGTAACCCACGTCTCAGCGTCGACCGAGCGTACTTCGGCTTTGGCGATAAAACAAATTCTTAGATGGGTTCGGCTCGATAGTCGGCTTCTTTGATCGAGACGCCGGCCGCTGACAGGGCAGGGTGATGGGCGCTCACGTGCTGGAGTGACATCCAACGCGCCTCTTAATCGCCCGTTAATCCCGCCGCCCGATGATGCTCGCGTTCATCGACACTCCATTGGCACTCGTTCGCTCCTGAGTGCATTGCCCGATCGACCCGCAGGACTGCGCCGGGTTGATCGGGTTTTTTCTTTTAGGGTTAGGCATCGCCGCAAACGGTGGCCCAGCCGACCTGTTCAATAGACACGCCGTGGCCAACCCGCTAAGGTCGCCGCCTTCAAAAAAGGGGCAACCATGGGCTATCTACTTTTCGTGACGCTGATTCAGGCGTTTTCCTTCAGCCTGATCGGCGTTTATCTGGCCGGGCACGTCGACAGCTACTTCGCTGTTCTGCTGCGGGTTGTCCTGGCCGGATTAGTGTTCATCCCGCTGACGCGCTGGCGTCGAGTCGAGCCGTCATTCATGCGCGGCATGCTGTTGATCGGCGCGCTTCAGTTCGGCGTCACCTACGTCTGCCTGTACCTGAGCTTTCGCGTGCTGACGGTTCCCGAAGTGCTGCTGTTTACCATCCTGACGCCGCTCCACGTCACGCTGATCGAGGACGCCCTCAATCGGCGCTTCAATCCGTGGGGCCTGCTGGCGGCGTTGGTCGCGGTGCTCGGCGCGGTGATCATCCGTTACGACCGGGTCGATCCGAATTTCCTCGGCGGCTTCCTGTTGCTGCAGGTAGCAAACTTCACTTACGCGGCGGGCCAGGTGCTCTACAAACACCTGGTCGCCCGCCACCCCAGCGATCTGCCGCACTACCGCCGCTTCGGTTATTTCTACCTCGGCGCCCTGGCCGTGGCGTTGCCGGCGTTTCTGCTGTTCGGCAATCCGCAGCATCTGCCGGATGCGCCTCAACAGTGGGTGGTGCTGCTGTTCCTCGGCCTGTGTTCCACCGCGCTCGGCATGTACTGGTGGAACAAAGGTGCGTGCCTGGTCAACGGCGCCACACTGGCGGTGATGAATAACCTGCATGTGCCGGTGGGGCTGCTGATTAATCTGTTGATCTGGGGGCAGAATGAGGACTTGGGCAAGCTGTTTTTTGGCGGGCTGGTGATTGTTTCATCGGTGTGGATCAGTCGCCGCGGTGTTGTTCAACGCCGGGCTGTTCTCTGAAACAGCCGGGTTAGACGCCCGCGTTACCGACATCAGCGAGGGTGATGTTAGATATCTTCATGGGTGGTTTTTCATGTTGGGATCAACCGAATAGATTGGCCCCAACGAAACGACTTAAACCACTTACCAGCAATTACGCGGAGATATACATCATGAAAAAGTCCATCGCCTTCAGTTTCGCCTTGTCCATCCTCGCTGCCAGTTCTGCATTCGCCAGCCCACAGCACATTAACCAACGCGCCATCGTCAACGCTTCCAGCGCTACCGTTCTGGACAGCAAAGTCGCCAGCAAAGAGGCGGTCAAGCCTTTCGCCACTCAGACTTCCGGCACCGTGACCGTTGCTGAAAACCGCAAAGAGTTCGGTTCCAGCTACCAGCGTGATCGTTAATTCTTTGGGTGTTTGAATACCCGAAACATAAAAGCCCGGCATATGCCGGGCTTTTTGCTCTTTCATTTTCTTTTATTCATGAACGCGTCTGCTATCGGTGGGCGCTTGAGCACGATTCGCCAGACTGTAATCTCGCATCACGTCAGCAATGCGCAGGTGGTAATCATCGAATACTTGCCTACGCCCCGTAAGTTGCGCGGCACGATGCAACTCAAGGCCGCGCCACCGTTCAATGGCTTCCTCATCACGCCAAAATGACAGCGACAGAACTTTTCCTGGCTCACTCAGGCTCTGATAACGCTCCACTGAAATGAACCCATCCAAACCTTCCAGCAATGGCTTCAGTTCAGCCGCAAGATCAAGATACCGCTGGTATTGCTCCTCATGTGGCCACGCTTCAAAAATAACGGCGATCATTGTTGAGTATCCCGGCTGCGATGGAAATGAGGAATTCGAGCATTAAGCGAGGGCAAGTAGCGCCATTGATGAGCGCGGACAGCGGTGGTGGGCTGTCTACGCAATAGCTCTGAAACCGCTTCAGAGGCAATACGCAAAGCGAGTTGCTGACCTGGGCATTCATGTCTGCCTGAGCCAAAGCTGAATATTCGACGGTGTGACCGTGTGAGCAAAAAGTTGTCAGGATCCGGGTTTGCGCAAGGATCCCTGTTCGCCGAAGCCAGCAACAAAAGAACCGTATCCCCGGCCTTCAGGACGCTGCCTTCGATTACACACTGCTCGGCGACGAACCGCCGGGTGTTTTGTATGGGGGAGTCGTGGCGCGCCGCCTCGGCTACCCACTCTGCAACACGCGGCGGTTGTTGAGGGGGGGCAAACAGGTCGGGGTTACGATGAATCGCTATGAGGGTGTTGCCGATCAAGCCTGCGGTGGCTTCGCAGGTCTGTGACAACAGGCCGATCAGATTAGCGATCAATGCGTCTCTGTCTCTCCAGCCCGTCACGTCACATTCCCTCAACACGTGGCTCATGAAGCGACTTCTTTCATCCTCGCAAAGCAGCAACTCTGCGAACAGTTGACTCAACCGAGTCGCTCCGGCATCGGCCTCATCCAGCTTGGTCTTGTCGCTTAAGGGGGAAAGGCAGCCCACAAAATTCTGGGTCAGGGTCACAACTTCACGTAACTGGATGAAAGGTATGCCCATCAAGGTTGCCATGACGGATACGGGCAACGTCCACATCAACTCATTGAGGGCGTCGACCGGGGCATTGAGGGACTCGAACACCTGCGACACAATTTCTGCGATGTTTTCGTCATGCACAGAAGCCAAAGTGGGCGCGATGGCCATTCTTGGACACTGGTGTTCAGCTCCCTCGTTCATGCGCATGAGACGACCGAAAACACGACCCGCGGCGCCCTGTGCAATTGCGAGAGGAACCGGCTCATCAAGAGGACGGACTCGACAGTCCGAATGTTCCAGAATGGCCTCTACGGCACTGGCATCACTGGCGATCCACAGGCGTAGATCTGCATCGAACAACAGCCCCTTTCGTTGCCTTAAACCTGCGTAATAAATATAAGGGTCGGCATGGCTGGCTGCTTCAAACGGCGTCATTTCTGAAAGTCCTGTTCACAAAGAACGGCTAATATCTGGCACTGCGCACGTTAACGATTCGTTCAGGAACGAAATATGGACTCCCCAGGCAATGACACCGCCATTTCAAGGGTCGCCGGCGCAATCGCCGAACCAGCAAGGACGAAGATGCTCTGTTCGTTGATGGATGGGCATGCACGTACCAGCACAGAAATGGCTGTCATCGGCGACGTAAGTGCCTCTACTGCAAGCGCGCATTTGGCAAGGCTCAAAGAGGACGGGCTGCTGAAGCTGCACACGCAGGGCAGGCATCGATATTACAGTCTGGCGGACGCAGACGTGGCCAGAGCGATAGAGGCCCTCATGGTGATCAGTCATAAGCCGTACACCAGGTTTGTCCCGAATACCCCGGGTCGACTGCAAATCGCACGCACCTGTTATGACCACATGGCGGGCTCATTGGCCGTAAAACTGCACGATCGTTTCCTCGAGTCAGGCTGGCTGACCATGTCAGCTGCTGACGACGGTAATTATCAACTTACTGTCAGCGGCGAAAAAGCGATGGTCGACTTAGGGCTTGACGTGGAGAGCATCAGGGCACAACGACGTCGCTTCGCCTGCTCATGCCTGGATTGGAGCATGCGCCGCCCGCATCTCGCTGGAGCACTGGGTGCTGCCTTTCTGCACATTGTGACCAGCCGCAAATGGGTTATCCAGGACCTTGACAGCAGGACGCTCGCGTTGACACCCAAGGGAGCGAAAGAGTTTTCCGTTCGATTCGGGGTCAGCACTGAAAACAATGCGCCATAGCTGCACTTGTGCGTCAAATGCTGCCCGGTTGCTGCACACTCTCATTCGACGACATCTTCGCCAACCCCATCCGCAAATCCGCGCCACTCGGCTGCTGATAAACCCCCAGCCCAAACTCCGGCAGCACCGCCAGCAGATAATCGAAAATATCCCCCTGAATACGCTCGTAGTCACCCCAACTGGTGGTGCGGGTGAAGCAGTAGATTTCCAGCGGCACACCCTGCGCCGTGGTTTCCATCTGGCGGACCATGCAGGTCATGTCCGGGTGGATGTCGGCGTGGCTTTTCAAATACGCCAGCGCATAGGCGCGAAACGTGCCGATGTTGGTGATGCGGCGGCGATTGGCTGACATTTCGGCGACGTTGCCTTGCGCCTCGTTCCACGCCCTGAGCTCGGCTTTTTTGCGGCCCATGTAATCCGTCAGCAAGCGAACCTGTGTCAGCTTCTGTTCTTCTTCATCGGAGACGAACCGCACGCCGCTGGCGTCGATGAACAGGCTGCGCTTGATCCTGCGTCCGCCGGACTGCTGCATCCCGCGCCAGTTCTTGAACGACTCGGACATCAGGCGCCAGGTGGGGATCGAGACAATGGTCTTGTCGAAATTCTGCACTTTCACGGTGTGCAGGGTGATATCCACCACGTCGCCATCAGCGCCGACCTGTGGCATTTCGATCCAGTCGCCGACGCGCAGCATGTCGTTGCTGGTCAGCTGCACGCTGGCAACGAAGGACAGCAGGGTGTCTTTATAGACCAGCAGAATCACCGCCGACATCGCGCCAAGTCCGGAAAGCAGCAACAACGGCGATCGGTCGATCAACGTGGCGACGATGATGATCCCGGCGAACACGTACAGGATCATTTTCGTCAGCTGCACGTAGCCCTTGATCGAGCGGGTGCGGGCGTGTTCGGTGCGCGCGTAGATGTCCAGCAACGCGTTGAGCAGCGCGCCGACGGTGAGCATGAGGAAGAGGATGGTGAACGCCAGCGCGATATTGCCGAGCACGTGATTGGCGGGATTGCTGAGGTTCGGGACCAGGTTGAGCCCGAATTGAATGACCACCGATGGCGTGACCTGGGCCAGTCGATGGAAGACTTTGTTGTGCAGAAAGTCATTGAGCCAGAACAGCGATGGCTGGCGGCTCAGGGCTTTCATGGCGTAGAGGATCACCCACCGCGCCAGCCGCCCGAGGGCGAAAGCAGCGACGAGCAGTAACAGCAATCCGGTGATCGTGCGCAGCATTGGCTGGTTTTCCAGCAGCGTCCAGATTTCCTGGGCGCGTAGCCAAAGCGAGTGGGTGTCCATGGGCGCTGGATCTCCTGATCAGAAATGGGGGGCGCGATTAGAGCATTGATAGGGAGGCGAGGGCAGGGTAGGCCAAATCCGGTAACAAAATAGGCCCTTTGAGCTAAAGAGACTCGGCGAATCCGGCTTAAACCGGTACCCTATGCGACTGTTTTTTTGTATTACGCCGAGGTAACACCCGTGTTCTCCCAATTCGCCCTGCACGAACGCCTGCTAAAAGCCGTGGCCGAACTCAATTTCGTCGAGCCTACGCCTGTGCAAACAGCGGCCATTCCGCTGGCGCTGGAAGGACACGATCTACGGGTGACGGCGCAGACCGGCAGCGGCAAGACTGCCGCGTTCGTATTACCGATGCTCAATCGCCTGATGGGCCCGGCCAAGGTTCGCGTCGACATCCGCGCCGTGATCCTGCTGCCGACCCGCGAGCTGGCCCAGCAGACGCTCAAGGAAGTGGAGCGTTTCTCCCAGTTCACCTTCATCAAGGCCGGCCTGATCACCGGGGGCGAGGACTTCAAGGTCCAGGCCGCGATGCTGCGCAAGGTCCCGGACATCCTGATCGGCACGCCGGGCCGCCTGCTGGAGCAACTCAACGCCGGCAACCTCGACCTCAAGCAGGTTGAGTTGCTGGTTCTCGACGAAGCCGACCGCATGCTCGACATGGGCTTTGCCGAAGACGTCGAGCGTCTGGCCGGCGAGTGTGCCAATCGTGAGCAGACCATGCTGTTCTCGGCCACCACCGGTGGTTCGGGCCTGCGCGAAATGATCGGCAAAGTCCTGAAAGACCCGCAGCACCTGCAGGTCAACAGTGTCAGCGAACTGGCTCCGGGCACCCGTCAGCAGATCATCACCGCCGACCACAACGTACACAAAGAGCAGGTCCTCAACTGGCTGCTGGCCAACGAGACCTACCAGAAAGCCATCATCTTCACCAACACGCGCGCCATGGCCGACCGCATTTACGGTCGTCTCGTGGCGCTCGAGTACAAGGCGTTCGTGCTGCACGGCGACAAAGACCAGAAGGATCGCAAGCTGGCGATCGATCGTCTGAAGCAGGGCGGCGTGAAGATCCTGGTGGCGACCGACGTCGCGGCCCGTGGGCTGGACGTCGACGGCCTGGACATGGTCATCAACTTCGACATGCCGCGCACCGGCGACGACTACGTTCACCGCATTGGCCGCACTGGCCGTGCCGGCGGCGAAGGGCTGGCGATCTCGCTGATCACCCACGGTGACTGGAACCTGATGTCCAGCATCGAGCGCTACCTGAAGCAGAAGTTCGAGCGCCGCACGATCAAGGAAGTCAAAGGCACTTACACCGGGCCGAAGAAGGTCAAGGCATCGGGCAAGGCTGTCGGCGTCAAGAAGAAAAAAACCGATGGCAAAGGTGACAAGAAGGGCGACAAAAAGAAAGCCGTCGCCAAGGGCCCGACCAAACGCAAGTCGGTAAATCGTCCGAAGGCCGAGCCTTTGGTCAGCCAGGACGGGATGGCGCCGCTGAAAAAGCGCGTCACGCGTCCGCCAGTCGCTGAATAACCCCCTTCTGCCTCCCGGCCAGCCCGCTGAACGGCTGGCCCTCCGCTGGGTCACAACCACTGAGCATCAAGCCCGATGACCGGACGTCACGGGTATTGCCCTGTTGGCCCACTGGAGGTTGAAACATGTCTAAACGATACGACTGGGACCTGATCGAGCGTCTGCTGCACCACGTACAAAACAGCGTCGCAATCGAGGATGCATCAGAAACGCATGCCGCAGAATTGAGAGCGCTGTTGCTCGAACGTGGATTCATTGCCGCCCACACCAGCGGTGCAGGTGGGGGTGGCGAAGGCGCTACCCTTACCGCAAACGGCGCGAGCCTGCTTGCGATGATCGACAGCAGCATTCCGGGCAATGACCATCCGCGTCAGGTGCTGGATGAACAGGCTGATGCGCTGGATCCGGCCACTTTTGACGAAGTGGCCTCCAAGGCGCAAATCGCCTGACCCCGAAAGCGTCCTGATCAGGACGCTTTTTTCGTGCTCTTGTAGCAACTCAAATCCGTGAAGTCCTTGCGCACGTCCGCGATCTTCGCCAGCAACTTCTGCCGTTGATCAGCCGTACTTTGCGCCATCAGGTCCGCAATCAGAGAAATCGCTGCCTGCTCGGTATGGTCATAGGCTGCTCGGTATTCGGGCGTCCAGAAGGTCTGGCGGTCCTGCAGGAGGCTGGCAATCTTCTGATCGAAATCGGCGGCATTGCGCTGTTTCACGGCCGCCAGCAGCAGTGACTGCCAGTGCGCGCGGTTATCGATCCACAGCCGGTTCTGCTCGCCCAGCGAGGTCGACCATTGCATCACCCGCGCCTGCTGCGCGGCGTTCAGTTTGCCCATCCACGGCGTCAGACGTTTCTCCATGCGTTGAGCGCGTTCACTGATCTGCTTGTCCAGCGGCTGGTCGACGAACTCATCCTCATGCTTGCGCAGGTCCTTGGCGAACGCCGCCTGCATCTCGCCCACTTGCTGATCGTCCAGCTGACGCAGCAGCTCGACCGCCGAGGGCGTGATTTCTTTGGAGAGGGTAGCGATGGCTTGCCGTGCTTCAGCGGTGCGTGCTTTGAGCTGCTCTTGATTGACCTGGTTGTTTTCGACCATCCCTTGCAGACGGTCCAGCCAGTCGAGGTAACCGGGAATCTGGGTGGTGCAGTGCCAGCTCAAGTGCTCTTTCAAGCGCTCATCGAGCCAGTCTTTCTGCGACGCATTCATGTCCAGGTAGTCGTTGAGCGACCAGGGGATGATGAAGTCCAGATGTCGATACGTCAGACCAATCTGACTGCACCCCGCCAGCAGCGTCAGGCTCAGCCACAGCGAAATAAAGGTCTTCAACACAATGCCCATGACAGCTCCTTGCCGGTTCGTCTCCCCGTTATAGAGCAAGTCAGGTCACAGCGGTTCAACCCATCAGAAAAACGAGCGGACGACCTTCAGCGTGACGGTGCTTTCGCACTGCGTGTTGTGCCCGCTGTAGGCGCTGCAATCGGCGCCGGTCAGGCTCGAACCGCTGTACATCAGGTTCATGTCCATGCCCAGCACCGGGCGCGATACGTTGAAGGACCAGTCGCTGTAGGCATTGACCACGCCGCCGCCGTCGATGATCGTGGGTGAGTCGAGCTGGTGGTTGCCGTACTGCATGCGCAGGTCCAGGCCCAGCGGAATCAAGTCGCCGAGGTCGAGGAACAGGGTGCTGTCCTGGCGACCGGCGTCAGTGCTGAAGGCGGTGCCGATACGGCTGTCGAAAATGCGGAAGCCGGCGTACAGCTCGTGGCTGTCGAGCTGATCGGTGTTCGGGTAGCTGTAGCGAATCACGCCAAGCTCATAACCGAGGGTTTTGTCGAAGGGCTTCTTGAACCCCATGTAGGAGTCGACTTCCAGCGAGGTATCGGGCGCGAGCCCGGTGCTGGGGGACCATTGCCCGAAGTAGAAGCCGCTTTCGTGGGTCAGGTCGAGTCCGCCATGGAATTTGGAATCGGCACCGCTTGGCGTCACCAAGCCCTGGGCCATCGTGCGGCTGGGGGTGGTGCCGAGCTTGAGGCTGAAGTCGCCCAGCTCCCGCTCGATGACCTGAGCGCTGGCGGCGTGATGCATGAAGGCGGCGCAGGCAAACACCGCACCGGTCCAACGGTTGAAACAGCGAGCATAAGGCATGCTTCACTCCTTTCAGGTTTCGGAGGAGTGGGTCGAAGGTATCTATGCTGACGGCGAATGGCCCGACAAGAACCGCGATCTAGAGCGTCGCAAGGATACCGCCGATTGGCGATATCTCGCGACCATTGGTCGATTCGATGCGGATGGTCTGAACGTTGCGATCAGTTCGCGGTGGAAATCAGCTGGTTGACGACGATCAACGCCTGGGGGAAAGAAGGATAACCGCTTGTGGCGACATCCAGTTTTTCGTACCTGGCGCGATAGGCGCGGGCCTTGTCCTGATCCTCCGTTCCGGCCCGTTGCGCCTGCAGGGCGATGGCCAGCGGGTAGTTGCGGTCGGCGGAGTCATCGAGCTTGGCATCAACCTGTTTCGGGCTGGCGTTCTGACGCAAGAGCAGGATCGCTTGATAAAACTCCGCCTCGCCGGACGTGTCTTCGCGCGCCGCCCGTTCCAGCAGGGCGCTGGCGAGCTCGTCGTTTTCAGCGCGGCGCTCGTTGATCAGCAGCTTGGCCTGGAGCATGTCGTTCTGGTACAGCAGATAGTCGGCGCGGCATGGGCTGCCCGCCACCGAGGTGTCACATCCGTGGGTCGCACAACCGGTCAGCCCGAGGCTTAGCAGGGCGCCGATGATCATCCGTTTGTTCATATCGGTTTCCGCAGAGACTTCAGCAGTTCAGGGCATCGTCCGTTCTGTTGCCATATCATGCGCGGCGCCATTGACAGGCAGCTCGGTGCGTCATGTGACAAGAGAGTAAAGCAGAGCTTTGTGCAGCGAGGAGCGATGGACCTGGCGCCTTGTGATCAAAGCGCCTGGATGTCGACCGCGGAGGCGGGAGAAAATTTACTTTTTGCCGAGGGAGATCTGCTTGGATGGGCCGAAGGTCTGGCCGCTGACACCTTTGGCGATCTGCTGGATCTCGCCACCGGATTTCAAGAAAGCTGCAATTTGCGCGTTGATCGAATCGCTGGTCTCAACGGCAGGAGCTGGCTTGGCTTTCGAGTTGGATGCTTTTACACGCATGGCTGCAATTGACCTATATAAATTTAATACGGCCGGCCATCCTATCGGAATTGGCCGGAAATTGCTTGGGTATTATCCGATGAGGGGAGGGCTGTTGCTCGCGCGGTGGTGCAGACATATTCTTCGACATTAGCCGCTAACTGACTGTTTTAATTGCGATGTTCAATCGGGCGTTCCGTGGTGTTCGACCAGCCTTCATGGCTGCTGCCAGATTCAACGACCTGACGAATGGCTTGAGCCCGGCACCGTCTGCGCGGTGACGTTCATCAACCCCTTGATTTTCAAAGCAGGCAGCCGACGCCAGAGGCCGATCCGGAACGCCCGCCGGAATTCGGGTAGAATGCCGCCCACGTAACGAGGGTATCTGCACATGGCTTTAGTCGGGCGCTACAACAGTTTGCAAGTGGTGAAACACACCAACTTCGGTTTATATCTGGACGGGGCACAAGATGGCGAAATTCTGCTGCCCAATCGATATATCCCCAAAGATATTCCCAGCGAAGATGAAGACTGGCTCAACGTCTTTATTTATCTGGACAGCGATGACAAGTTAATCGCGACCACGGAAAAACCCAAGGTTCAGGTGGGTGAATTTGCCAGCCTCAAAGTGGTTGAAGTCAACAGCATCGGCATCTTTCTGGATTGGGGGCTGCCCAAAGATCTGCTGCTGCCGTACTCGGAAGAAAAGCAGCCGCTGAAGGCCGGCGATTACTGCGTGGTGCATGTCTACCTCGACAAGCACACGCGCCGCATCACCGCGACCACGCGTCTGGATCGGTATCTGGACAAGGTGCCCGTTAACTATGCTGTCGGGCAGGAAGTGGACTTGCTGGTGGCGGAAGAAACCGCGATGGGTTTCAAGGCGATTATCAACAATAAGCACTGGGGCTTGATTCACAAGAACGAGGTGTTCAAGTTCCTGCGTTCGGGCAAACAGGAAAAAGGCTTCATCAAGGAAGTGCGCAGCGACGGCAACATCAGCCTGAGCCTGCAGCCAGTGGGCGAACAGCTTGCCAGCAGCCTCAACGCGCAGATCCTCGGCAAGTTGCGTGACAACAACGGCGTATTGCCTGTCAGCGACAAGAGCGATCCGCAGGTCATCAGCAACCTGTTCGGCGTCAGCAAGGGCAACTTCAAGAAAGCGATCGGCGCACTGTACAAGCAGGGCCAGATCGTCATTCACGCCGACCGTATCGAATTGGTCTGACGTGATACTCGAGTGCAGCGCCGGGTGATTGGCGCTGCACTCGTCAGATTAACGCGGGTTGATCATTTCTGCACGAAGCTGGCGAAGCTCAGGTTCGCGCCGTTCGGGCGCATGTCCTTCAAGTACGAATCCTTGTCAGCCGAGAGCTCCAGGCTCACGGTGGACTTGCGCTTGCCTTCATTGCGAACCACCACCGCGTCTTTTTGATCGCGCAGGAACTTGGTCGTCACCTTCAGGTGAATCAACTCATCCGTGCTAGGCGTGTGCAGAAGCAGATGCAGCCACTCGTACTGACCCACTGCCAGACGGCTCATGGGCAAATCAAACCACCAGATATTGCGCTTGGTGTCGATCACGGCAAAGTGCGTGTTATTGGTGCCGAGGACGGCGCCGCCGAGCTGTTCATTACGGCGCGCAATGGCCTGCTGCTTATCGAGTTTCATAACATTCCTGGATCACGGTCTCGTCAACCTGGCCCGACGCCCTGAGCGCCGCCGGTTCGGTCGCGCATTCTCCGGGGTTCTCGGGGAAACATAAAGGCAAAATTGGCCGGCGCGATTCGCGGTCTTCGACAGGGACGCGGAGTGCCCCGGGCTGCATTCCCACGCGGAGCGTGGGAACGACCGAATGTCAGCGTCTGAACGGGCCTCTTCCCGGCTAAAGCCGGTCGTACTAAAAGCAACGCTCGCAGCCAGTGGCACCGGCGCCGCCCGCTGTAGGACCGGCTTCAGCCGGGAAGCCCTTGATCTGCTTAGCGCGCTTTTGATCTGCTCTTGATCTTCATACGCATAAAGTCCAGACACCACCAAACGCGACTTGGGCGCAGGCCGAACGCAGACGATGCGCAGTGGGCCGAGCCGCATGGATGCGGCGAGAGCGCCGTCAGGACATGGATGTCCGTTCGGCGCGGGCCCACGGAGCGTCGTCGGAGTGAGGGTATTCCGACGGAGGAGGAACCTAGCCAGGAGCAAGCACCCTTGGTTACTTGGGGTGCTTTTCCAAGTAACTCGCCGAAGGCGAAACGTTCTGCCGTTAGGCAGGACCTAAGCAAACCACATATCCCCCAGACGCATTAAAAACCCAAGCCCACGACGCCCAATCAATCCAGTCGCGAATTAATTGAACCTCTGATTCACCGCTCCGGTCAGTTCTAGTGTCGAGTTAATGACATCCTATTTCCACCCTGGAGTGAACCCTATGAGCAGCACCGGCGATAAAGTCAAAGGCATGGCTAACGAAGCAGTAGGCAACGTCAAGCAGGGCGTCGGCAAAGTGACCGACAACGACAAACTGCGTGCCGAAGGCAAAGCGCAAGAAATCAAGGGCGAAGCCCAACAGACTGTTGGCGAAGCCAAAGACGCTGTGAAAAAAGGCGTCGACAAGGTCTAAATCCCTTGCGCCCTGAGCCCAATGGCTCCAGGCGACCTGATTTGCGACACCGTAACGGCCATCCTCTGATGGCCGTTATCATTTGCGTCACCGACCGCCTGAAACACATCAAATGTAGCCAACACCCCGGGCACCCTGTAAAAAGCCAGCCCGTTCGGGTAACTGACGGAATTTCAACGCCATTGCCCGCTCGTATGCATACCGCTTGTAGATACGCTTGAATCAATAATCGTGCTTCGGCTACATCTGTGTCGCGAAAGGAGACGCCATGATATTCCCGGACTTGCGCCAGCTCAGCATCAAGACAGTGTTGGTCAGAACGGTCAAAGAGTTTCTCGATGACGAGATGTCGACCTACGCCTCGGCACTGGCCTACCAGATGCTGTTTTCGCTGTTCCCGTTCCTGCTCTTCCTCATTGCCCTGATCGGCTTCCTGCACCTGCCGGACTTTTTCAGCTGGCTGCGACTGCAATCGGAACTGGTCCTGCCGCCCCAGGCCCTTGACCAGGTCAACCCGGTCATTGACCAGTTGCAACAGTCCAAGGGCGGTTTGCTGTCGATCGGTATCGTCATCGCGCTATGGACCGCCTCGGCTGGCGTGCGGCTGATGATGAGCGCCATGAACGCCGCGTATGACGTGGTCGAAGCGCGCCCGGCCTGGAAGCGCATCCCGCTGTCGGTGTTCTACACCATCGGCATCGCCGGCATGTTGCTCACGGTTGCCGCGCTGATGGTCACCGGCCCGGTGGTCATGAACTGGCTCGCCGCGCAGATTGGCATGGAAGATTTCATCGTCACGCTGTGGACGGTTCTGCGCTGGCCGCTGATCATCATCCTGCTGATGGTCGCGGTGGCGATCATGTATTACGTCATGCCCGATGTTAAGCAGAGCTTCCGCTTCATTACCCCGGGCTCAGTGCTCGCGGTCGTGGTGTGGATCGTCGCGTCGCTGGGCTTTGCCTACTACGTCAAGACCTTCGCCGACTACAACGCGATGTACGGCAGCATCGGTGCGATCATCGTGTTGCTGCTGTATTTCTACATTTCGGCGGCGGTGTTATTGCTGGGCGCTGAGATGAACGCGGTGATCGAGCACATGTCCGCCGAAGGCAAGGAGAAGGGTGAGAAGGAAGAAGGCGAGCGCGATGGCACGGCCGATTTTAATACGGTGCACCTCAAGCAGCATGTCTCGGGTCTCGGCCGCGATCACACCCATGACCATGACTACACGCCAACGCCGCCGGTGCTGAAGACCGACAAGTTCTGATAACGCTCAAGGCAGACGGCGCCCGCTGATGGCGCCTCTGCCCGTTGCAAAGGGCCCGCAATGATTCGCGAAATTCTGAAAATGGGCGACGAGCGCTTGCTGCGCATCGCGCCACCTGTCCCCGAGTCGATTTTCGGCTCCCGTGAGCTGAAGACACTCATCGAGGACATGTTCGAAACCATGGAAAGCGTCGGCGGTGTCGGCCTGGCTGCGCCGCAGATCGGCATTGACCTGCAGCTGTTGATCTTCGGTTTCGAGAGCAGCGATCGTTATCCGGATGCCGAGGCGGTCCCCCAGACCATCCTCCTCAATCCGCTGATCACTCCGCTGGAGCAGACGCTTGAAGAGGGTTGGGAAGGCTGTCTGTCGGTGCCGGGCCTTCGTGGCGTGGTCGATCGCTACGAGCACATCCGCTACGAGGGTTTCGACCCGGACGGCAAGCTCATCCAGCGTGAAGCCCGCGGTTTTCATGCGCGGGTCGTCCAGCACGAGTGTGATCACCTGATAGGCCGTCTGTATCCGTCACGCATTACCGACTTCAGCCGCTTTGGATTCATCGAAGTGCTGTTCCCGGGAATGGACCCGAACGCGGACGATTAACGCTTCGGAATTTCACAAAATCTTGGGGCAGATGAGTACCTATGCGGGAGTGAGCGCTCACGAAGAGCCCGGTACATCCGCTAAACATCCGGCGGCTGAGCGAGCGCTTTCGTGAGCAAGCTCACTCCCACAGGTTTCGCAGCGGCATCGTAAACAACCTCGCTTCCACAGGTTGTTCAGCGTTATCAGGGCGAGCACATTCGGCTGAGATTCTCTGCAGCTCATATTATTTCGCTGGCTTGATGAACCGCAGCGTCATGCGGTCGGACTCGCCGATCGCCAGAAACTTCGCCTTGTCCTGCTCACCGTTGACCAACGCCGGTGGCAGTGTCCAAACGCCGTCGGGGTAGTCTTTGGTGTCCTTGGGGTTGGCATTGACTTCGCTCTGGCCAGCCAGCGTGAAGCCCGCGTTCTGCGCCAGTTCGATCACGTAATCCGTCGGCAGGTATCCGTTTTGTGCGTTGTCCCTGGCTGTGGTGCCGGGTTTGGCCCGGTGGTCGACCACGCCTAGCGTCCCGCCCGGTTTCAATACCTCGTAAAACGCTTTGAACGTCGCCGTTTCGTTGCCGGCGTCGACCCAGTTGTGCACGTTGCGGAAGGTCAGCACCGTGTCGGCTGAGCCTGCCTTACCGAAGACCGGCACCCGGGGCGCGTAGGCCACGACCTCGATCTTGCCGTAATGCGCTGGGTCGGCCGCGTATTTCTGCTTCAGGCTGTCGGCGGATTTTTTCGCGTCATCGCGGGTGGCAGGGTCGACGATGGCTGCCACGTAATGGCCTTTATCTCTGAGCAGCGGCGCCAGCAGTTCGCTGTACCAGCCGTTGCCCGGCGTGATTTCGATAATCGTCTGATCAGGGCGCAGGTCAAAAAATGTCAGGGTTTGCTCGGGGTGACGGTATTGATCGCGGGCCGTATTTTGCGGCACGCGCCAGTCGCCGCTGAGGACGGTCGCGAACTGCTCGTGGCTGACGGTGGATTCAGGTGCAGCGGTTGCCGCCGCTGCCAGGCCCGTCGCCGAAAGTGCCGCGAGAGAGAAAACCATAAGCGCCGGGTTCATGTGCATCCTGCTTGATCGAGAAATGACCGGCGAGGCTAGCACGCGAGGCCGGGCCTCGGATGGCACGTTTGGTTTGATCCTCCGCAGGAAAGGTTCTAAGCCTGCCAGCAGCATCCGCCGATCAATCGGCACATCGAACAAGCGAGATCAACGATTTGGTCTGTCGATAACGCGCCAGCCGTGCGGCCAGTTCCTGAGGCAGATCCTCAACCCCCGTGAAGCCGCGTCGCTGATAGAACCCGCCGAGTTCAGGCTCACAGAACAACCAGACATTGCCTTCAACCGACGTCAGCGCGGCCGCGATCAAGCTCGCCGCGACACCTCTCCCGCGCTCGGCTGGCGCGATAAACAGCCCGGTCAACCAGTGCCCGCCAGCGACCGGCGTCAGGCACAGGGCGCCGATAATGCCCGGCTGGCGCGCCACCCACACCTGCGCCTCGCCCCTGGCGCGCATGGACGATCGATGGGCGCGGTAGAACTTCTCCAGCAACGGGCGCTGCACGTCGGGAAGGGTTGAAAACTGGATGTCGGGCATGTGCGGCAGGCGTCGGCTTGAGGGTGGATTCAGCGCATCGTTCTACCGTCATAACCAATCGATCTACAAGTTTTTCCTGCCTCGTTGCACAACCGGTTATCAGCCCGAATGCAGGAACCGGCAATGCCCCACTACCTGGACGACGCGCAGCGCGAAGAGATCAAGCGCCTGCGCGCAAGCTTTACAGGCCGCACGGAATGGCCGACCTGGTTACTGCTGATCGGCGTATTCGCAGGCTGGCCGACGTTGCTGGTTGCCAGCCCGCAGCTGGGCGTTTGGCCGACCACGCTGTTGATGGTCCCGATGCTGGTGCTGTGGATGTCGGTGCAACATGAGGTGCTGCACGGCCACCCGACGCGTTCGTTGCGACTGAACAAGGTGCTCGGTTACGCGCCATTCGCGGTCTGGTACCCGTATACGCTGTATCGCGACACTCATATGCAGCACCACTGCGATGAAGATCTCACCGTTCCCGGTCGCGACCCGGAAAGCCGCTACCTAAGCCAGTTGGAATGGAAGCAGACCGGCATGCTGATGCGTGCGCTGCGCTGGCTCGACAAGACACCGCTCGGGCGTCTGGTGTTTGGCGTGCCGTTGGCGCTGAGCAGTCTGATCGTCGGCGAAACCCGTCGATTGCTGCGTGGCGAGCGTCAGGCCTGGGCGATGTGGTCGACCCATGGTGGATTGCTGGTGCTGATGTTCCTATTCATCGAGCATTACGCCGCGATCTCGGCCCTGCATTACGTGATTTTTTGCAGCGTGCCGGCGCTGGCGGTGTCGATGGTTCGCTCCTATTACGAGCACCGTCCTGGCGTGCAACCCCAGGAGCGCACTGTCATCAATGAGGCGTCGTGGCCATGGGCCTGGCTGTTCCTGAATCTGAATCTGCACCTCGTCCACCACGACTTGCCTGGCTTGTCGTGGTATCTCATGCCCGTCGTGTATCGGGCGCGGCGCGAGGAGTGGCTGGCACGCAGTGGCGGTTTTCTGGTGGCCGGTTACGCGGAACTCTTTCGTCGCCACAGCTTCAATCCTATCGACAGCCCGCAACATCCCCATGTTTGAAACCCTATGTCTGAAACCCCAGGTCTGATGAGGAACACCGAACATGCCCCAAGGCTTCGCTGAGCTGTTGATGTATGTCGCGCCGCCGCGCATTCGGCAGGCGCAGGAACAGTGGCTGAGCCGTGTGCTGGATATCCTCGGCGTGCAGCGTCTCGATGCTCAAGACCTGGAGCTGAAAGCGCTCTGGCTGTCGCCGCAGTTGCTGCTGACGCAAACCTGCGGTTATCCGCTGATGACTGAATTGCAGGGCAAGGTACAGGTGGTCGGGCGGCCTGTTTATCAGTTGCCCCACAGCGCCGATGGCAACCATTGCAGCCTGTTGATCGCCCGCGAGGACGATCCGCGTCAGGCGCTCGTGGAGTTCAGGGGCAGTCATGGCCTGCTCAATTCCCGGGATTCCAATTCCGGCATGAACCTGTTCCGCCACGCCCTGGCGCCGCTTCAACAAAACGGGGCGTTCTTTGCTGATGTGACGCTCACCGGCGGCCATCGCAGCAGCCTCGCTGCGATCAAAGCGGGTGACGGCGATCTGGCCGCCATCGACAGCGTGACCTTCGATTATCTGGCGCGCGACGGTAGCGAGGAGGTCGCCGACGTGAAAGTGATTGCTCGAACGGCGGAGGGGCCGTGCCTGCCCTACATCACGCGGCTCGGCGCCGATGCCGATGCCATCCGCGCGGCGATGAATCAGGCGCTGAACGAACTCCCCGATGTCGCACACATGTTGGCGATCAGCGAGGTAATGTCTGCGAGCGTGGAGGATTATCAGGTGTTGCTGGATTACCGGCAGCAGGCGGTATCACAAGGCCTGGCTTCGCTCTAGTTATTCCTCGATGGTCTATAAAGAACACTTTTAAGTATTTTTACTGCATAACCGCGCTTGCTAGCATGCCCACTCGGAAAGTCCCGATGATAAAAATTTCAGGGCAGGGGATGTCTTATGGCTGGCGCCGATATGATGCATCGCCAATACCTCGGCGAACTGTTTGTGCAGCACCACTCGTGGCTATGCCTGCGCCTGCGTCGGCTGCTCGACTCCCAGCAGAGCGCTGAAGACGTTGCGTCCGAAACCTTCCTGCAACTGCTGGCCTCGCCCAACGTTGTGCCGATTCGCGACCCACGCGCGCTGCTGACTACCATTGCCCAGCGACGGGTGTATGAGCGCTGGCGGCGGCGTGATCAGGAGCGCGATTATCTGGAGGGATTGGCCCTGGAAGATGCTGTTCCTTGTGCATCCGCAGAAAGCCACGCCGCTACGCTGCAAATCCTTGACCGTCTGGATCGCCACCTTGACCGCCTGCCTGCCAAGATCAAATCAACCTTTGTGCTCTCCCGTCGCGGCGGGCTGACCTATCCTGAAATTGCCGCGCAGCTGGGCATTTCGCAGCGTTCGGTGAGCGACTACATGGATCAGGCTGAAACCTGTTGCCGCCGCGCTTGTCTGGAATAAAGCGTGTGCTGTGCCCGGCCAACTGTGCCAAACCGATTGAGCTCCTCCCATCCCCGAGCGACGAGAGACATCCATGACACCAATCAAAAAACTGCTGGGCGGCTCGCTGCTGGCACTGGCTGCCCTGACGGGCTCGGCGTACGGCGCAGAAAAAACCGCGCCGATTCATTTCGGCGACATCACTTGGGAGAGCGGCAGCCTGATCACCGAAATCCTGCGCACCATCGTGGAGAAAGGGTACGGCTATCCCACCGACACACTGCCCGGCAGCACGGTGAGTCTGGAAGCGGCGCTGGCGAAGAACGACATTCAGGTGATCGGCGAAGAGTGGGCGGGCCGCAGTCCTGCGTGGGTCAAGGCGGAAGCCGAAGGCAAGGTCCACGGCCTGGGCAACATCGTCAAAGGCGCAACCGAAGGCTGGTGGGTGCCGGAATTCGTCATCAAGGGCGACCCGGAGCGCGGCATCAAACCGCTGGCCCCTGACCTGAAATCGGTGTCGGACCTGCCCAAATACAAAGACGTGTTCAAGGACCCGGAATCCCCGGACAAGGGCCGCTTTCTCAACAGCCCGACCGGCTGGACGTCAGAGATCGTCAACACTCAGAAGCTCAAGGCCTACAAGCTCAACGAAAGCTACGTGAACTTCCGCACCGGGTCGGGCGCGGCGCTGGATGCTGAAGTCGCGTCTTCGATCCGCCGTGGCAAGCCGGTGTTGTTCTACTACTGGTCACCGACGCCGCTGCTGGGTCGCTTCAAGCTGATCAAGCTGGAAGAGCCGCCATTCAACGAAGCCGCCTGGAAAACCCTCGCCGACGCCAGCAATCCCAACCCGATCGGCTCCAGCTCCCTCGCTGCGCACCTGGCCATTGGCGTGTCGGAACCGTTCCGTCAGCAGTACCCGGATCTGGTGAGCTTCTTCGAGAAGGTTGACCTGCCCATCGACCAGTTGAACAAGACTTTGGGCGAGATGAGCGAGAAGCGCCAGGAGCCCAGCGTTGTGGCGAAAAGCTTCTTGAAGGACCACCCGGAAGTCTGGTCTTCCTGGGTACCGGCTGAGGTGGCCAGCAAGGTGAAAGCCAGCCTGTAAGCGCTTTCCCTTCAAGCTGTGGGCAAGCGGGCTGCCGCTTGTCCGACAGGCAACCCTGTTCATGCACGAGTCACGCTTCATGAACCCTTTATGCCTTCCCCTTCATACCGAACGCCTGATCCTGCGGGAACTCACCCCTGACGACGCCCCGGCGCTGGCGCAGATTCTGGGCGATGCCGAGGTGATGCGTCATTCGGTGGCGGGCGTATTGTCGGAAAAGGCGACAGGGGAGTTCATCGACTGGTGCCGGATTTCCTACCGTGAGCGCGGCTTCGGTCCGTGGGCGGTGGTGGAAAAATCCACCTCAACCCTGGCCGGCTTCTGCGGTCTCAATGCCGAGCGGGTCGATGGGAAGGACGAGATCGAGATCGGCTATCGGCTCGCCACCGGGTTCTGGGGGAAAGGCCTTGGCACTGAAGCGGCGCGCAGCACTCTGGCTTATGGTTTTAAAGAGCTCCAGGTGCCGTCGCTGATCGCCATCGTTCAACCGGCCAATTTCGCGTCGGTGAAGGTGATTCAGAAGCTCGGGTTCGGCGGGTTCGTTCACAGCCAGTATCACCGACAGGGCGTGAGGATTTACCGTATGACCGCGCAGCAATGGGCGCTGGGTCGTTCAGCAGAATCACAAGATACGCAATTCCCGTAGGACCGGCTTCAGCCGGGAAGGCGTCAGGCATTTCAATGCAGAACTCACGGCGTACGCGCTGGCCTCTTCCCGGCTAAAACCGGTCCCACAAGGTATGCATCGTTCGGCCAGAGATCGCTCACCGATGGATATCTCGCCCCTCAACTGTTAGCGTCCAGCAGACAATCAAAGCGTTGATCACCGATAAAAAGTCGCCGGGAGAGGACATGGAATATTGCAGATCGACAGCAATGACGATGATGAAGGCGTCACTCGGGCTGACTTTAGTGGCGGTGATGGCCCTGCAGAGCGTGGCATTGGCCGGCGAAACCGCCCCCGCTCCCGCACCCGTGGCCGGGGATTCCGCGCTGACCTTCGTGCAGGAGCGGCATCTGGGCGAAAGCCTGGGCTGGCTGGGTTATCAGGTCGCGTCCCACACGGTGACCTTCGCCACGATCGTCGAGACCGTCGGCCGCACCAAGGCCCAGGAAATCGTGCAGGACGAACTGCAAAGCCTGCAGCCGCAGTATCAGCAGGAATGGGACCGAAACCTCGCGGCCGCCTACGCCGCATCCTTTAGCCCTGAAGAGCTGAAGGCACTGGACGCCGCAGACCCGGCGCCGGACGTCGCCAACAAATTCCGCAACAAGCAGCGCGATGTCGGCGCTGACATGAAGGACCGCTCCAGCGAGCTGCTCAAGGTTTACGTGTCCACCGCGCTGGACAACGCATTGAAAAAAGCCAAGCCTTGAGCGCGCTTTTTTATGAAGCGTTTTTTCGATCATCCCCGTCACGAAGGAAAGGAGAGACCATGGACCCGTTCATGCAAGCGGCCATTGATGAAGCGCAGAAGGGCCTGGACGAAGGCGGTGTTCCCATCGGCTCGGTCATCGTCCACGACGGCAAGATCATCGGCCGTGGCCACAATCGTCGCGTCCAGGAAGGCAGCGCCATCAAGCACGGCGAGATGGACGCCTTCGAAAACGCCGGTCGCCAGCCCGCCCGCGTTTATCGCGAAGCCACGCTTTACACGACCCTGTCGCCCTGCGCGATGTGCAGTGGCGCGATCCTGCTGTACGGCATCCGCAAAATCATCGTCGGCGAACACGAGACGTTCATGGGTGAGGAGGAATTGCTCAAGTCCCGTGGCGTGGACGTGAATGTGCTGCACGACAAGACGTGCGTCGGACTGATGAAGCAGTTCATCGCGGACAAGCCCGAGCTGTGGAATGAGGACATTGGGGAGTAGGTCAGCGTCAGGCCTTGACTCGCGCCGTCCCGAATAACTGCACCTGCTGCAACTGCCCGTCGCGCTCGATCAGGCGCAACGGTGCGGTGCCGCCGGGCATCACCACGTCCACCAGACCCGCTTGGACCCAGCCGCAGAACCACGCTGCCGACGCGACCGCGCTGGCGCTGGTGCCCGATGACGCCGTCGGGCCTTCGCCCCGTTCAAACACCCGCGCTGTGATGCGGTTTGGCCCCGAACGCGCGGCCCATTGCAGATTGACTCCGCCAGGGCAGGGGTCGGCGCTCCCTGATTCGCCGGCGACGAAGGCGATGCGGGTCAGGGCGGCGTTCAACTCGGTTTGGTGAAGGTTTGCGAAGCCGGGCAGATCATCCACATCCGCCACCAGCGTGACGCAATGGGGGTTGCCCACCCTGACGAACACGCTGGTCTGCCATGCGGGGTGCAACGCCGCTATACGCTCGACCCGGTTAATCTCCCGCTCATTGAGCATCGCCTTACCGACACCGGCTCCTGTCGCGCCCACCGCCTGTGGGCCGAAAGTGGGGGCGCCGATGTCCAGCCAGAACCCGTTCACGCCGTCGACGGTTGCAGAAACCGCCTGGGTTGCTACGGGGCTGGGCATGTCAGCATTGTCGTGATGAACGCGCAGGCTGAATGGCGCGCTGTCGGTGCCAAGGGCTGAGTCTTTGAGTGATTGAGCGAAGATGGTCAGGCCGTTGCCGCTGCGTTCAGCGAGGGTGCCGTCGGTGTTGACGATCAACAAGTCGAACGGCGCGGTGTCCTGAAACGGGCCGACCAGAAGACCGTCCGAGCGGTGAGATTTGCTCCCCGGTGGACGCTGGCCAGCGGGCCAGTCACAGATCGCCGCGACGGCTTGAGCGGTCCAGGTGTGGCGGCCAGTGGCGGCTTCTGTCGGTGACTGGGGCAGAGGGACGCCGAGGGTGCGCAGGGCATCGGGAGCAATCACCGCGTAGATATTGCCGCGAGCGTCGTAGAAGCGAGCCATGGTCAGTCCGGATCAGGAATTCAACGCGCATTAAATCACGCCGACCCGCGCGTTGCTGCCCACCCTTCACACCACCAACGTTAACCACGCCGATACCAGCAACAGCACCGCCATCGCCTGATTGAAGCGCTTCATGCTCTGCGCCGAGCGGCAGAATGTCGCGGCGCTGACGCCCAGCCAGGCCCAGGCGCTCATGCACGGGATCGACACCAGGAAGAACGCCAGCGACAGCCATATCACCCGCAGCATGCGATCGGCGTCGGTGCCGGCGAACACGCTGACCACGGCCAGCGCCATCATCCAGGTTTTCGGGTTCACCAACTGCAGGCTCGCCGCGCCCCACAGGCCCAGGGTCGGGCCGCTGCGGCGTTGCGTCGGGTCGATCGCTTCGGCGGGCGCGCTGAAAATCTGCCACGCCAGCCAGGTCATCCAGGCGATGCCGCCCCATGACATGAGAGTCTGTACTTGCCGATGACGCGCCAGCACATCGCCCAGCCCGGTGCCGACCATCAGCACCAGCAACGCCGCACCGGCGCAGGCCCCGAGCACAATCGGCAGTGTGCGGAGCAGGCCGTGGCGCGAGCTGTTGGTCAGTACGAGGATGTTCGTCGGGCCGGGCGTGATGGACGCGACGAAGGCGAACAGCAGAAAGGGCAGGAGGTTTTGCATAAGGCCACTCGGCGGTCATTGATCGTGGAGCAATGATCGGCGCGCCGTGGGCGGTCAGTCTGGAACAATTGAGCAACGTCGGCGGTAGTCCGCCGGGGTCATGCGATAGGCGCGCTGGAACCAGCGGCCCAGATGGCTTTGATCCGCGAAACCCAGGGTAGCCGCGACGCTGACAGGCGCCTCGCCCCGGGCCAGCAGATGGCGGGCGCGGGTCAGGCGCAGCTGGATCAGGTAGGCATGGGGCGCCAGGCCGAACGCGGCCTTGAACGCGCGGCTCAGGCGGAAACGATCGACGCCGGTCACCTGCGCCAGATCGTCCAGGCCAATGTCCTGCTGCAAATGGCTGTGCAGATAGTCACGCGCTCGCTGGGCCACCAGCGGCAGGCGGGGATCGGGGTCGATCAGGGTGCGCCAGCGCAAGTGGCTGGTCAGGTTGGCCAGCAGGTGGTCCAGTGCGGTCTGGCGCACGATGCGCAGTTCGTCGTGGTGCATCGCTTCGAAGGCGTCGGCCGTCGCGATGGCGAGGCGCGGGTCGTCCGCCAGCGTTGCCGCGAAGCTGAGCTGGGCGTTGTCCGGCGCTTCTTCAAACTGCGCGCGTAACTCCCGGTCCAGCCAGCGCGGGTCCAGGTACAACGTGCGGTAGGTAAAGCCGCCCGCTTCCGGGGCCGTGCCGTCGTGGATGTCGCCCGGCTCGAGCAGGAACACTTTTCCCGGCGTGCTGTTGTGCTGCTGTCGACGGCAATTGAATTGCTGCAGACCCTGTTCGGTGATGCCCACCAGAAAGCTGTCGTGCCAGTGGGGATCGTAGGCATGGCCCTCGAAATGCGCGCGCACTGTCTCGATGCCGGACGTGGCGTCCTGCTTGAGCTCGATCCAGTTGCGGTCGGACATCGCGGGGCCTCGGAAGGGGTAGCGGGTTTGGGTAGGCGGTCAAGCTTGAGTACGTTACCGCGCCGCTTACGGCAGGTCTGGAAGAATCGTGCAGCGGACGACGAAGTGTCGGCGCATGGGACGATCCGGCGGGTCGGCGACTATTCTTGTTACAAAGCGAAAGGTCCTACACGTTGCTCATCCACCGTGACAGCGCGAACCTACGCGCTCGATCGCCATCAAAGACCGGAATCGTTACCCATCCCACAGAAGGTAAATGATGAACAGTTTTCCGCGACGCCTCGCCGTCGTCTCGCTCGGCGGACTGTTGTCCGCCGGGCTGGCGCAGGCCGATGATCACACCGCGCACTCGCCGCCGCTTCTGGCGGCCGCCGGTTACCCGAGCCGCTCGATCAACGTTCCCGATAACGGCGCCGTGCGCCGTGCCAATCCCAACAGTCGTCAGGGCACCGAGTCCATCGCGCCACGTGTCGGTGGCCCGAATCTCGGACCGACGCAGCCACGTCCGCCCACCCTTGAAAACGGTGGCATCGGCAACGGTTATCCGACCCGGCAGCAACCCGCCCGGCCTTCCGGCGATACCGAACGCCGCAGTAACTGAAATCACTGCCAGCCTCTCTTCCATTTCAGAAGGAACCGCCTATGTTGCGCGCCACCCCTTTTTACAAGCTCGCCCTCCGCAAGACATTGCTGGCGACCTTATGCGCCTCCGCATTATTGGGCCTCTCCGTGCAGGCCACTGCTGCGACCTATCAGAGCGAGGCTGGCACGCTGACCGTCGATGAGGTCGTCGGCGGGTTGCAGCATCCCTGGGCGGTGGCGTTTCTGCCGAACTCCCAAGGAATGTTGGTCACCGAGCGTACGGGCAATCTGCGTCGGGTGATGCCTGACGGCAAGCTGTCGGCGCCGATCTCCGGCGTGCCGAAGGTCTGGGTGCAAGGGCAGGGCGGTTTGCTGGACGTCGAGCTGTCGCCGGATTTCGCCAAGGACCGCATGGTGTACCTGACCTACTCCGAGGCCGCGAGCGACGGAAAAACCGGCGGCACGGCGGCGGGGCGCGCAAGGCTCTCTGAGGACATGACCAAGCTGGAAGGCTTCACGCGCATTTTCCAGCAGCAGCCGAAACTGTCGGTGGGCAACCACTTCGGCTCGCGCATTGTCTTTGATCGCGACGGCTACATGTTCATCGCCCTGGGCGAAAACAACGACCGGGCCACGGCTCAGGACCTCGACAAACTGCAGGGCAAGGTCGTGCGCCTGTACCCCGACGGCACCGTGCCCAAGGACAACCCCTTTGTCGGCCAGAAAAACGTTCGGCCGGAAATCTGGAGCTACGGTCACCGCAATCAACAGGGCGCCGCGCTCAACCCCTGGACCGGCACGCTGTGGACCAACGAGCACGGTCCGCGTGGCGGGGACGAAATCAACATCATCGAACGCGCCGGCAATTATGGCTGGCCCATCTCGACCTTCGGCATCGACTACAGCGGCGAGCCCATTTCCGAGTCCAAGGGCAAGGTAGTGGAGGGCGTGAAAAACCCCTTCCACGTGTGGGAGAAGTCCCCAGGCATCAGCGGCATGGCGTTCTACGACTCAAGCACGTTCAAGGCGTGGGACCACAACGTCTTCATTGGCGCGCTGGCATCGGAGGAGCTGATCCGTCTGGAGCTCAAGGAAGACAAGGTGGTGCACGAAGAGCGTTTGCTCGGCGAGCTCAAGTCCCGCATCCGCGACGTGCGACAAGGGCCGGATGGGTATGTGTATGTGCTGACGGACGAGGACAACGGGAAGTTGTTGAAGGTGGGGTTGAAGGTAGAGCAATAGCCCTACCTTGAAATTATCGCCCAAGCGCCTGATTAACTGCATCTAGTAGGACCCCCTTAAGCCGGGAAGGGGCTGGTACATCCGACGCAGTTGCTTCGCCACTGCCGCAGTCTTCCCGGCTGAAGCCGGTCATACAAAAGTCACCTGCACACCGAATTCCACACCAATCCCGGTTGTAAAAGTTCCGCGCAGAACGTAAAAGAGGCGCCGCCGAACTGGCCTGCATTTCTTGCTGCCCGACTGCCTATCACCAGGAATTCACTCGCCGATGATCACCTCGTCCCGTCCCGCTGCCGGCTTCACCCGTCGGCTGTTGCCGTTGAGTATCGCTTTCGCTTCGCCATGGCTGGCGGCCCAAGAAGCCGAGCCGGTGACCCTGGATGCACTGCGCGTGACGGGGGAGCAGGAGTCGATTTATCAGGCGAGTGGCGCGTCGGTTGGCGGTTTCAGTGAAGCGCCGCTGCGCGACACGCCGGCGTCGATTTCGGTGTTCACCGCCGAGCGGCTGAAGGACCAGCAGGCCAAGCTGCTCAGCGATGTCCTGCGCAACGACGCGTCGGTGGGCGACAGCTATGCGCCGGTGGGCTATTACGAGAATTTCGTCGTGCGCGGTTTCTCGCTCAACGCGGCCAACAGCTACCGCATCAACGGGCGGAGCATCACCGGCGAGCAGAACGTGGCGCTGGAAAACAAGGAACAGGTCGAGCTGCTCAAGGGGCTCTCGGGCCTGCAGAGCGGCGTGTCGGAGCCGGCGGGCGTGATCAATTACCAGACCAAACGCCCGGAAGACGTGCGCTCGGTGACGGTCTCGACCAACGAGCACGGCGAGCGCTACATCGCCACGGACGTCGGCGGCTGGTTCGGCAGCGAGAAGCAATTCGGCCTGCGCGCCAACGTTGCCCACGAGGACATCCGCTCCTACGTCGAGCACGCCAATGGTCAGCGGGATTTCGCCTCCCTCGCATTTGACTGGAACATCAACGACCAATCCACCCTGCAGCTCGACGTCGAATACCAGACCAAAGAACAGCGCTCGGTGCCGGGCTACCAACTGCTGGGCGGCACCGCGCTGCCCCACGACGCTTCGCCGCGCAAACTGCTGGGCTATCAAAGCGGCTCGAACCCGGTGGGCATCGACTCGCTGAACATGAACGGCCGCTACGAATACCGCCTCAGCGACGACTGGAAAGCCAGCCTCAGCGCTTCACGCAGCCGCGTGGTCATCGACGATTACAGCGCTTTCGCCTACGGCTGCTATTACCAGAGCGACTGCCCTGCCGAGCCGTTGACCGGGCACTTCACGCCCAGCGGAGGGTACGACATCTACGATTTCCGCAGCCCGGACGACACGCGACGCAACGATGAAGTCGAAGCGTCCATGACCGGCCTGTTCGACACCGGCTGGCTCAAGCATGAGCTGACCTTCGGCAGCACCGCGTTCCGCCGCACGGTCGACACCCGGCCGTATTTCAGCGAATACGTCGGCTCCGGCAACATCCACAAGACGCCGGACACCTTCGCACCGTCGGACCTGTCCGTGGGCCACACCGAACGGCGCCTGGACAGCCGCCAGTACGGGCTCTTCGCCACCGACCGCATCCGTTTCAACGAGCATTGGCAGACGGTCATCGGCGGGCGTGAGGTGAAGCTCGATGAAAAGGCCTACAACGAGGACGGCAGCGACAACCGTCATACCGAGCGCTCGATCTTTCTGCCGCAGGCTGCGCTCATCTACAAGCCGATCGACAACGTTTCGCTGTACACGAGCTACAGCAAAGGGCTTTCTCTGGGCGGCACGGCATCGGTGTTCGACAGCAATGTCGGGGAAATCCTCGCGCCGACGATCTCACGTCAACTGGAAGCCGGGGTCAAATACGACTGGCGCCGCATGAGCTTCACCGCTGCCGTATTCCAGACCCGCCAGGCGTATCAGTATTCGAAACCCAGCGACGACGGCAGCCTGACCTTCGTCCAGCAGGGCCAGCAGAAAAACACCGGCCTCGAGCTGAGCGCCAATGGTTACGTGACCTCGCAGTTGCAGATGTCGGCCAGCGTCGCGGCCATTCGCGCGCGGGTTGAAGACAGCGGCACCGCGGCTTACGAAGATCATCAGGCAATCAACTTGCCCAAATTCCGCGGCAGCCTGTCAGCCGATTACGCACTGCCGATTCAGGGGCTGGCGTTGCTTGGCGGCGTGCAATACAGCGCCAGCAAATACGCCAACCGCGAAGGCTCGGTGAAAGTCGATGACTACGCAGTGTTCAACGCGGGCAGTCGCTACAGCACGAAAATCGAGGGCTACGACACGGTCTTGCGCCTGACCGTGGATAACCTCTTCGACAAGCGCTACTGGCGCGACGCGGGCGAATACCTGGGGGACGATTACCTGTTCCTCGGCGCACCGCGTACGGCGCGGGTGTCGGCGACGGTGAATTTTTAAATCAGCTGCTGAAACGCGTCAGCCGTCAGCGATCCGCCCGCAGGCCGTCAGCTTTGTTATCCTGCGCGCCTTTGTCGCACCCGCGTGCGTTTCAACCTGTGATTTGGGGTCTTTCATGACAGCCATTCTTCGACCACGGCCACAACCCATCAGCCGGGGAGACTACAAAACCCTGGGTCTGGCGGCACTGGGCGGGGCGCTGGAAATCTACGATTTCATCATTTTCGTATTTTTCGCGCTGACGCTCAGTCAGCTGTTCTTTCCGCCGGAAATGCCCGAGTGGCTGCGCCTGCTGCAAAGCTTCGGCATCTTTGTCACCGGCTACCTGGCGCGCCCGCTGGGCGGGATTCTGATGGCGCACTTCGCCGACAAACTGGGTCGCAAGCGGGTGTTCAGCCTCAGTATCCTGATGATGGCGCTGCCGTGTCTGCTGATCGGTGTGATGCCGACCTATGCCGACATCGGCTACTGGGCCCCGTTGATCCTGCTGGCGCTGCGCATCCTTCAGGGCGCAGCCGTGGGCGGCGAAGTGCCAAGCGCCTGGGTGTTCGTCGCCGAGCACGCACCGAAGGGCCATCGCGGTTATGCGTTGGGCGTTTTGCAGGCCGGGCTGACCTTCGGCTACCTCATCGGTGCACTGACGGCGACCTGGCTGGCGAAGGTCTTCAGCCACGCGGAAATTCTCGATTACGCTTGGCGCATCCCGTTTCTGCTGGGCGGGGTCTTCGGCGTTATCGGCGTGTGGCTGCGCCGCTGGCTCAGCGAAACCCCGGTGTTCATGGCGATGCACGCCCAGCGCGAGGGCATGACTGAGCTGCCGCTGCGCGCCGTCCTGCGTCAACATCGGCAATCTCTGCTGCCGGCTGCGTTACTGACCTGCGTGCTGACGTCCGCCGTCGTGACGCTGGTGGTCATCACGCCTACGGTGATGCAGCAGCGTTTCGGCATGGCCCCCAGCGACACGTTCGCCCTCAGCAGCGTGGGTATCGTCTTTCTCAATATCGGCTGCGTGCTGGCCGGCATGCTGGTCGACCGAATCGGCGCCTGGCGCGGGGTGGTGCTTTACAGCCTGTTGCTGCCCGTGGGCGTCGGCGTGCTCTACGCGAGTCTGGTCAGTCACTGGCTGCCATTGAGCCTCGCTTACGCGGTGGCCGGCCTGGCCTGCGGCATTGTCGGCGTCGTGCCTTCGGTCATGGTCGGACTGTTTCCGGCGAACATTCGCGTCTCCGGCATCTCATTGACCTACAACATCAGCTACGCCCTGTGGGCAAGCACCACGCCGCTGGCGCTGATCGCCTTGATGCCATGGAGCCCGTGGGTGTGCGTCGGCTACTGCGTGATCATGGGTGCGGTCGGTCTGGTGACGGCCATGTTCTTTGGCCTGCGCAAGGGCATGCAGGTCGATGATCCGCGGGTGGTACAGGCTGGAAACTGACAGGGCAGCGGGCGTCGCAATGGCGCCCCTTGTCGACATGAGGGTGCGGATTTCAAATCCGTGCCATTTCAAACGAGATTGATCCGCTGATTTGTAACAGATGATTGTAATTATCATTTGCAGCGTTTATTGTCCCCCGTCTATACAACTCACCCGCTGTTATATAACCACATGGCTCTGCATTGGGTCGTGCGTGGATCAATTGTCTGCTGGTTCAGTGGGGATGTTTCGCCAATATTTGTAGGAAACTTTACTTATCATTGTTCGGTTATTAATCGGGCTTGACTGTGCACATTCTCTAACCGTTAGAGATTTAAAAATCAATAAGAACACTATTACGGCCATGGCTGAGTTACCGCCAGGGTCGGCACGTCGCGGAGACTGTTGAGGGCCAATGATAGAAGAACAACGCAAACGTAGACCATTGAAAAAAACCACCCCCAGAGAGCAGGAAGTCCTTCAGCTGGTGCTTCAGGGGCACACCAACAAAGCGATCGCCCAGCGGCTGGGGATCAGTGATTACACGGCCCGCGACCATGTGTCGGCCTTGCTCAGGAAGAACGAAGTCAGCAATCGGGCGCAGCTCATCGCTCTGCACGTTTCGGCAGCGCGCAAGAAAAAACTGGCACCACCCCTACATCTGACGGATTGTTCCGTCGAGCGGTAAGTGCATAATTAACCCGATTTAATCACTGAACTTTTAAAGCTGTCTTCGGCCTTTACGTTGCCGCGATGACGCTGGCGTCGTAATAAGTGGTCTTTTGAGTGATGACCCTGTTTTCGGCACTTCGATGTCTTCCCACGAAGTGTTCGCGATGATGCACCCACAATAACGATCAATAATAAGGATGAAATCGATGACCCTTCAAATCGCAACGTCTGAGCCCTTGAAGCAACCGTGCATCGATGCAGACTTTAATGTGGACGCGTCAAGCGCGTTTCAGCAATTGGTCGATGAGCAAAGCCAACTGTCCCGAGACGAGTTGAGCGAGCTGCACAAGCAATGGCTCGGGCCCCACGGCGTCTTTGCCACCTTCAGCGCGGAGGTCGAACGACTGGGGCGTCAGGCCCCCGCGCTGGATGATCTTTCCAGCCTGGGCAGCGCGGAGCGGATGAACGAAGCTGAACGGGCGGTAGCGTTCGCGCTGGCGCAGAGCAATCGCCGGCGCGCGGCCAACAACCCCTTTGGCTCACGTTCGCGTCAGGACCTGTGTTGCGTGGTGTTCGACGAGACCGGCGCGTACACCCTGGCGGAGCGTTACGCCGCGTACGAAGCGATGCGCCAGAGCGACTCGGATTTCTTCATCAAACTGATCGCCACCACTCGCGGCGTCACCGAACGGCGCATCGTCTTCCACGGTTTGCTGGAACATTACGACCGCCTGCTGCCGATCGAAAAAAGCATCTACCCCGAGGCCTACCGCGAGGTGCAGCAAACGCATCTGGATCGGGAAGAAGGGTTGTATGGGCCGCTTATGTTGGGCGACAGCCTTGTTGCGATATTTGAAACAGTCACACCTAAAGAACTGCTCAACCAGATTCACAACTCGGCAGAAATGCTTCCATGATTTCCGGGCACCTGGTCCCGGATTAACGCAAAAATAGGTAACTGAGTAAAACTCAGGCCGTCCTCACCTAGGCGAAGACGGCCTCAAGCAGAGTATGTGTGATGAGCATTTCAATTCCAGAAAATACCAATGTTCAGTCCACCTCTTTGATGACGATCACCCAACCCGAGATCAAGAGGGTTGTGGGCGCCTCGCTTCATGAAGTGCAGCAAACCCCCGAGTCGCCTGTCACTCTCAGCGGAAGGGGGCTGATGATGTCGCGGCTCTTCGAAGGGCATGCGGTTGAGCCCACCACAGTGGCATACGATCCTAACTTATCGACGTTATTCCCCACACTGTTCCTGTTACCCGAAGATCGGAATCTACTCTCTGCGGTTTATGAATTCGCAAATGTAAAAGGCGCCGACCTTGCCTACGTGGACGATCTGGCTTGGTCCATTGCTTATTACCGGAAATCGGACAATGGATGCGAAATCATCCCGCAGCGGCCTCTCAAACGGTTTGATACTGAAGGGCACGAGGTGTCTTATTCCTTCAATGAGGAAAGCGCCAAGACGGCCCATCGGATATTGAATGGAAGTGCTCTCAGTACGACAGTCGTAGACCGTGACTTTCTGCGTTTTGCACTGGATGTCGATTACAGCCCGATGAGTAGTCTGAACTTTGGTTTCCTGGAGCAGATCGTCAACAAGTTCTCGGAAAAAGGGGACGTTGTACCCGACTTCGGCCGGCAGTTTGATCACTTTTCTCTTGATCACAAGAACTGGATCAAGAACGTTTCAGCGCAAACATACGATCTTTCTACCGGCCTACCCTTCCTGAAAGGTACGACGCCTGATAGTCGCGCCGCGCTTGAATCAGCGGATGAAACGGCCCCTTTTAATAGGGAGCCTTTACGCTCCCTTCGAGAGATCATCGGCGCCTACCTGAAGGAAACGGATGTCCCTACGTTGTTCGAAACGTTGATGCGCACGAAGCGCTGAATTCACCCCAACGCCGCACCCTCGCGCGCGCACGTCGCTGGATGGCTGCGCCGGAGTGACACGATTGCGCCCGGCGCTTTTTGCGTCATACAGCGCCATGTCGGCTTCGTGCAGCCACATGGCGGCGTCGGTCTGGTGCGCGCCGTAGGCCGCGACGCCGATGCTCAGGCTCAGCTTGAGATCGGGGAGGGCCGAGTGGGCGTGGTCATGAACCGTACGCCGCAGGCGTTCGAGTATTTCGGTGGCCTGGGCCAGGGTGGTGTCGGGGAAGATGACGCAGAACTCGTCGCCGCCGTAACGGCCTGCCATATCGGTCTGTCGCAGGCTGGCGGACAGCGCGTTGCTCAGTTGCTTGAGCACGTTGTCGCCGGTGATGTGGCCGTAGGTGTCGTTGATGGTCTTGAAATGGTCGATGTCAATCAGCGCCACGCTGTGCTGGCGGTTGAGCTTCTGGCATTTCTCGAACTCCAGCGTCAGTCGATCCTTCCACGCGCCGTGGTTCATGAGCCCTGTAAGGCTGTCGGTGGCGCTGAGTTTTTCCAGCGCCTTCTTGCTCTTCGAGAGTTGCACCGCGACCTGATAACAGACCAGCCCGATGGCCATCGGGTAGATCACCAGCATGGGCAGGCAGGCGAATAGCTGCAGCTGAGAGACGTGGGGGAACAGCGCCGGCAGGAAAATCTTGTACGACACCAGGGCGCCCGCGATTTGCGCCAGCGAACCCAACATAAACAGCCGTAAACCACCGGCCGCGATGTTATTCATCGCCATCATCGACAGCACCGTCACGGTGGGCAGCGGGCTGATCCCCATGGCGCCCGCCCAGAAACCGCCGCCCAGCGAGTCGTAGATCAGGTTGCGGCGCTCGGCGGCATAAGGCTGAGGTGAACGCTTGGCGAGCAGAAAAGCCATGTGCGGCCAGCCATAACCGTGGGCGATCATGGCGATCCACACCCAGGTCGGTGGGTGAGAAGGGTACAGCGCTGCAGCCACCGCGAAGAATCCAATGCCCAGGCCGATGCTGCGCGGCAAGTACATGCGTCTGGCGTAGGAGAGACCTTTTTGGACCGGAGTGTTCATAGCGCTCTACTGGGTAATAACGCAGCATCCCGACAGCCACATCGGTCACGACCAACGCTCCGAGTGTCCCCCGCCGACGGCGGTACTGGGAAGAGCATTTAGCCACTATTGGACAAATAATTTACGCCCGCGCCGTCGGAGGGTGCGCGGGCGCAGGTGCCGTTGGGATAAGTGACGGGCGCCGTCTGTCATGGCGTGTTTTCCGGCCATCTGTGTATAGACGGTTCTACGGAGGTTGGCTGAAATATACCTGCCATTCGGCACGGCCCGGATGCATTCGATCACGCCGGCAGGAGCCTCTGATGCCCGAACTCTCAAACCTCATCGCTTTTTCCCTGATCGCCCTCGGCATGGTGCTGACACCAGGGCCGAACATGATTTACGTCATTTCGCGATCCATCTCACAAGGACGCAAGGCGGGACTGATCTCCCTCGGCGGCGTGGCGGTTGGCTTTATCTTCTACATGCTGTGCGCGGCGTTCGGCATCACCGGGTTGGTGATGGCAGTTCCTTATGCCTACGACACGCTGCGCATGGCCGGTGCCGTGTATTTGCTGTACCTCGCCTGGCAGGCCGTGAAACCGGGCGGTCGCTCGCCGTTTCAAGTGAAGGATTTGCCCCAGGACAGCAACCGGCAGTTGTTCCTGATGGGCCTGATGACCAACTTGTTCAATCCCAAGGTGGCGGTGCTTTACCTGTCGCTGCTGCCGCAATTCATCACCGTCGGCGACGGCACTGGCGTGCTCAGCCAGTCGCTGATCCTGGGCAGCGCGCAGATTGTGGTCAGCCTGAGCGTCAACGCCATGGTTGCTATGGCGGCGGGCTCCATCGCCGTGTTTCTGACCCAGAAGCCCGGTTGGGCGGCGGTGCAGCGCTGGCTGATGGGCACGGTGTTGTTCGGGTTCGCGGTGCGGATGGCAGTTGAAGGCAGGCGGTGAGGGCGCCGTCAGGCTTTGAGAAATCAAGGCTGGCCCTTGCCAGACGCTCCGCGATTCGGGAGATTACTGGCCCCACTCGTTAGCATCATCACAAGGGACGTCTGATGCCTGTTTCTCTCTCCGTTTTGCGTATCACCTGCCTCGCCGCGCTGGTCGCGCCATTCACGCTGCACGCCGAGAATGCGGTCCATGTGCTGACAGGCACCCTGGGAAAATCGCCCATCGTCGTCGAGCTGGATCTCACCAGCCCGGAAGACGTGACGGGTCGCTATTTCTACGAGAAGTACCACAAGGATCTGCCGCTGTCCGGCACCTCAAAAGGGAATGATCTGACGCTGACCGAAGGCCTGAGCTACGACGATGAGGCCGGGTTGCCGAAGCTGGTCCTTCATAAAAATCCGGACGCGAGCTGGACCGGGGACTGGAGCAGCAAGGGCAAGTCCTACAAGGTGCAACTGGCCGAACGCGCTATCACCGCGCCAGATGCTTCCGCCGAATCGGGTTGGCAGGACATCTACAAGCAGTCGGCTTACGACTACCTGCGGCTCACGCACCTGCCGCTCAAGTCGGATAAAACAGCTACGTTTATGGGCCATTCGCTGCAGTGGTGGGTCGAGCCGGAATCGGGCGTCTCGATGTTTGAAATCACTTCGGGTTACTCGCCGGAGCAGGCCGTCGCTATTAATCAGCAACTGCGCTCGCGCTTGTGGCAGGAGGTTGTCAGCTACCACCAGTGCATGCTCAATGCGAGTCGCAACGGCGGCGACTTTGCCCAGACGGTCACGCCGCGCTTGCTTGCGCCCGGCATCGTGAGCCTGAGCGTCTTCACCGATTACGATTGCGGCGGCGCGCACCCGGACTTCAGCGACTCGCCGCTGAATCTCGATGCCCGCACGGGTAACGCCTTAACGCTGGAAGACGTGCTGTGGGTCGGCAAGGGCGCGCCGTTTCACTACGAACGTGATGAAGAAGGTGGCACGAGTTTCGACACGTATTCCGACTACCGCAGCAAAGCCTTCGCCCCTTGGCTCGTTGACCAGTTGAAAGCGGCGCATCCTGCAGACATGGTGAAGCCTGCTACCGAAGACGACTGCGACTACACCGACCCGTCGGTCTGGGAATTTCCGTCGTGGTATTTCACTGAAAAAGGCATCGTTTTCGGTCCGTCTTTCGCACGTGTTGCGCGCGCGTGTGAAGGTCCGGAATGGTCGGTCTTGCCTTACAGCGTCATCAAGGCGCATCCGGGCGGGAGCGAACTGACGCTGCCCGAGTAACTCAGCCTCTGTTGTTGTTTACCCGCGTCTGACGACGGGGCGCTGGAATCGCTGCTTTTTCGGCTGCAATCGCTGCCCAAAAAGCAGCACTCCTCATTTCCCGCCGGTCACGCCCTTCACCACGTCGGCGTGGGCCTTGGCATCCTTCGCCAGGGAGATGACGTTGACCATTGCCGTGCGTTTACCGTAGGCCGCCGTAATCGTCGTGCTCAACACCCGGCCGCCGTCTACGCTGCCTGAGATATCAAGCTGACGCATGCCGAGGCCTTTTCGTACGATCTTCTTCTCGCCCAGCTTCTTGAAGTCCTTGTAGCTGGACTGCTGCTGTTGCAGCGTGTCGGCGATGATGCCGTCGAGGGTTGGCTTGTCGTTGGCGCCGACCTTCTGGTCATTGGGCAACGGCGCTTCGGTGATGATCACTACGCGCTTGGCCGGCTTGTTCATGTACAGCGAGCCGGTCACGCCCGCGGCCCTGGCCTTGGCATCGATCTCTTCCATCGGGCCTTTGACATAGTCCTTCGGCAGGGTGAAGGCGAATTTGCCGCCGAGCATCGCGACTTTTTGCCCAGAAGGTTTCGGCGCGGGTTTGGTTTTGGACGCCGCCTGCGCGCCGACCATGCCCAGGCATGAGGCTACAGCGGTGCAGACCAGCAGGGTTCTTAAACTGAACAAGCGCATTCCGACCACTCCTGGGGATGATTCCTACAAAGATCCGGCATTTTGCCTGAGGGTGATGGCAGGTTGATAGTCATGTGGGCGATGGTGTCAGCGGGACTCGCTAATGCCAGTCCTACGGGATGATCGCAGTGTATCTGTAGGACCGGCTTCAGCCGGGCAGAGGCCGGTATGGACAACACAAGATTTGCAGCGTGACGCCCGACGCCTTCCCGGCTAAAGCCGGTCCCACTCGATGATCGCGGTCCTATCAGGCCATATGCAGGTCCGAAGAATTGTGAGCGCCCTCCACGGTTGGCTTTCCGTGCCAAAGGTGTACATTGAATTCAAAATACAATAAGCACAGGAGACAGACATGACCCATGCCACTGATCGCACCTTGCAAGTCCCTTTCGCCGGTCCCACGTTGTTGGGCACTCCACTGCTGAACAAAGGCACCGCCTTCAGCCTCGACGAGCGTGAAGCCCTGGCCCTGCAAGGCCTGCTCCCCGAACGCGTCGAAACCATCGAACAACAGGCGAGCCGCGCCTATCACCAGTACCAAGCCTGCGCGACCGACCTGGACAAACACATCCTCCTGCGCTCGATCCAGGACTCCAACGAAACACTTTTCTACCGCGTCGTCGACGACCACCTCGACGAGATGCTACCGATCATCTACACCCCCACCGTGGGAAAGGTCTGCCAGGAATTTTCCCGCATCTACCGCAGCCATCGCGGCCTGTTCATCAGCATCGCCGACAAGGACCGCATCGACGAAATCCTCAACAACGTCACCAAAGACAACGTCAAAGTCATCGTCGTCAGCGACTGCGAGCGCATTCTCGGCCTCGGCGATCAGGGCGTCGGCGGCATGGGCATTCCCATCGGCAAGTTGTCGTTGTACACGGCGTGCGGTGGCATCAGCCCGGCCTACACCCTGCCGGTGGTACTCGACGTCGGCACCAACAACCCGACGCTGCTGGCGGATCCGCTGTACTTCGGCCGTGGCCAGGAGCGTGTTCGCGGCGCTGAATATGATGCGTTCGTGCAGGCATTCGTCGAGGGCGTGCAGCGCCGTTGGCCGGAAGCCATTCTGCAGTTCGAAGACTTCGCGCTGACCAATGCAATGCCGTTGCTCGCGCGCTTCCGCGATCAACTCTGCTGCTTCAACGATGACATCCAAGGCACTGCCGCCGTCACCGTCGGTACCTTGCTGGCCGCCTGCAAGATGAAGGGCCAGCGCTTGTCCGATCAGACCGTCGCCTTTGTCGGCGCCGGATCCGCGGGTTGTGGGATCGCCGAGCAGATCATCGCGGCCATGCAGCTCGAAGGCTTGTCCGAAGCCCAGGCGCGCAGTCAGGTGTATCTGCTGAACAGCAAAGGGCTGCTGACCGATCGCCAGCCGGGCCTCTACGATTTCCAACAGCGCCTGGCCCACTCCAGCGATTCCCTCAACGACTGGGCGTTCAGCGCCCACTGGCCATCGCTGCTTGAGGTGGTCAGCAACGCCAAACCTACCGTGCTGATCGGCGTGTCGGGCAAGGCCGGACTGTTCACCCAGCAGATCGTCGAGACCATGCACAGCCATTGCCCGCAGCCGATCATCATGCCGCTGTCCAACCCGACCTCGCAGATCGAAGCGCACCCCAAGGACATCCTGCAATGGACCGACGGGCAGGCGTTGGTGGCCACGGGCAGTCCGTTTTTACCCATTGAGGTGCTGGGCAAAACCTTCCCCATCGCGCAGTGCAATAACTCCTACATCTTCCCCGGTATCGGCCTCGGCGCCATCGCCAGCAAGGCCACCCGCGTCACCGACGGCATGCTGATGGCGTCGGCCCAGGCGCTGGCTGAGTGCGCAGCGGCAGGGCAGATGTTGCCGCCGCTGCGGGATGTTCAGGCCGTCAGCAAACGCATCGCCTTTGCCGTTGGCATGGCGGCCCAGCGCGACAGTGTGGCGCCACCGCAATCGGAAGATGAACTGTCAGCGGCCATCGAGAAGGACTTCTGGCAGCCCGTTTACCGCTCGTACGTTCGCCGCCCTGACTAAAACCGTCGCATACAAAAAGAACCCGCCAGCTCGGCGGGTTTTTTTATGGCAGCGAGGTAAAGCGTCAGGCCAGCGTCAATGAAACCGGCGGTAACCCTTCGATCTGCCCCAACACCTCAGCCATGCCCTGGGCGAAGTGCATGCCGGTGTATGAACCCGTCGTGATCACCAGGTCCTTGGACAACGGCAGTCCATTGAGGGTGTGATGGTTGACCAGCCACGGCAACAGCCGGCGCGGGTCGCCTGCCGGATTGCCGACTTTTGACGGCACGATGCTCTCGCCATTCACCGTGAAGGTCAGCGTCGGTGCAACAAAGGGAAACGACCCGTCGTAGGGTACGAAATCACTCACCACGAGGGCGCCGTGGTTAAGCAGATCGGCCAGTTGCGTCAGCGGCTCGATCTTGGGCCACGCCGCAAACCGGCTGGAAACCACCTCGACGGACGCTGCCATTTCGCCGATGCCGGCCATGACCTCCTCGTCGCTGTACGCCTCATCCCGTGGGCTGAAGTCGCGGTTGAAGCGGAAGGCGATTTCCAGCTCCAGACCCACCGGTGGATAGACGCTGCGGTCCAGTGTGCCGGTCGACGGGAACAGGCAGTCGCGGGGCAGGGGCGAGCCCTGAATCGGCCCGTCCGTGGACTTCGAACCGATCTTCCAGCCGCCCGCTTCAACCCCACGCAAGCGCAGGATTTTCTGCTGCGTGAGGTACGCCGCGTCGCGGTCGGACGGGTTCAGTTCGAAATCCAGCTCGCCCAACAGGTCATGCTTGTTCTGCGCATCGACGATCAGCTGCGCCAGGCGCGAAGGTTGGGTGTCAGTGTCCAAAAGCGTTCTCCATTGAAGTGGCTCGATTGCAGGTGCCGGGCTGAAGCTTTATGGGTCAAGCACCGCCCGAAGGCAGCTCCCGGTGTCGCTTTATTTACTGACCACCGGAGAAGGTTCCGCGCCCGGCGTCAGCGGCGCAGCCGGCTGTCCGTATTCAAACTTGTTCTGCGGCTTCATGCGGAATGACAGCACGACACCAATCGCCAGCAGAACAATGCTGACCAGAAACGGCAGCTGCCAGTTGCCAAACTTGTCGATCAACAGACCGGCGGCCACCGGGCTGACGATGGCGGCCATGGCCGATCCGGTGTTCATCATGCCGCTGGCGGTGCCGCAATGGTCCGGCGCGATGTCCATCGGAATCGCCCACATCGGGCCGATGGTCATCTCGGAGAAGAAAAACCCGATCGCCAGGCAGGCCAGGGAAATGTGCATGTCCTTGGTGAACATCAACGGCACCAGCGACAGCAGCGTCAGCCCCAGGCACACGGCAACCATGAGGCTGCGCGCCTTGTTCAGGTCCTTGGTCCGCGCATAAATACGGTCGCTGACGATGCCGCCCAGGGTGTCGCCGACCACGCCGCCGAAGAACACCGTCGACGCGAAAATCGCCGTGCCCTTCAAATCCAGCCCCATGTTCATGAAGTACATCGGCACCCAGCTGAGCAGCAGCCACAGCGTCCAGCCGTAGCAGAAATACACGATCGTGACCGGGGCCATGCGCTTGAACAGGCGACCCCATGGCAGCACGACGGTGGATTTCACTTTCGGCGGTGGCAGGGTGTCCAGTTCCTGTTTCGAGATGCGCGGGTGGTCTTTCGGGTGCTCGGTGAACACCGCCATCCACAAGATGACCCAGACAAAGCTGGTGGCCGCGCAGACATAAAATGATTCACGCCAGCCGTAGGTGGCCATCACCGCGATCATCGCTGCCGGCGCCAGCGCGTTACCGAGACGGGCGAAGGCGTGGGTGATGCCTTGGGCGAAGCCGCGCTTTTCCTTGGGGATCCAGCGGGACATTGCCGCCGTGGCTGCAGGGAACGTGGCGCCTTCACCGAGGCCGAGGAGTATCCGCGCGACAATCAGCGAAACGAAGCCGCCGGCCAGCCCGGTCAGCACCGTGGCGCTGGCCCAGATCAGCCCGCACACCACCAGCGTGCGCTTGGCGCCGAATCGGTCGCTGACCCAGCCGCCGATGATTTGAAAGATCAGGTAGGGGTACGCGAAGGCCGAAAAGACGATGCCGATCTCGGTTTTGCTCAGGTTGAATTCTTTACCGAAACCGACCGCGGCGGTGCTGACATTGACGCGGTCCAGGTACGTAATGAAATACATGGCGCACAGCATGAACAGCACCACCGTGGTGGGGCGCAGACGTAAAAACTTCATGTGCTATCTCCAGTTTCTTATTGTGTTCGCTGACAACGCGATGATTCGGGATAGTGAGATGTGTCAAAAACGCTGCGGGGGTGCCGCAGCGGGGTGTGGCATTAGTCGCGTAGCAGCGGCACCGATTGCCCTCCCAGGTAATCCATGGCGGCCAGCACGCCGCTGGACTGAAGCTTTACGCCGGCCATCTGCAGGCCCATTTCGCAGCCGGTCAGGGTGGCCATCAGCATCAGATCGTTACAGTCGCCCAAGTGACCGATGCGGAACATGCGGCCTTTCATCTTGCCCAGGCCGGTACCCAGGGACATGTCGAAGCGCTCGTAAATGGTCTTGCGCACCTGGTCGGCGTCGATGCCTTCGGGCGTCATCACACCGGTGAGCACGGGGCTGTAAACGCTCGGGTCGGCGCACTGGATTTCCAGGCCCCAGGCCGTTACGGCGGTGCGGCAGGCCTTCGCCAAGCGGTTGTGACGGATGAACACGTTGTCCAGGCCTTCGCCGAGGATCATGTCCAGCGCCTCGGACAAGCCGTACAGCAAGTTGGTGTTCGGCGTGTAGGGCCAGTAACCGGTCTTGTTCATCTCAATGATCTCGTCCCACGCCCAGAAACTGCGTGGCAAGCCGGCGCTTTTGCTGGCTTCGATGGCTTTCGGCGACAGGGCGTTGAAGCTGATGCCAGGCGGCAACATGAGGCCCTTCTGCGAGCCGGAGACAGTCACGTCCACGCCCCATTCGTCATGACGATAGTCGGCGGAGGCCAGGCCGGAGATGGTGTCGACCAGCAGCAGGGCAGGGTGGCCCGCTGCATCAATGGCCTTGCGCACGGAAGCGATGTCCGACGTCACGCCGGTGCTGGTCTCGTTGTGCACGACGCAGACCGCCTTGATGCGATGCCCGCCGTCAGCCCGCAGGTGGTCTTCGATCATTTGCGCATCGACGCCACCGCGCCAGCCTTCAATACCGGGCCGACCGATGAACTGCGGCTTGAGGCCCAGACTCAACGCCATCTTCTGCCAGAGAGTGGCGAAATGGCCGGTCTCGAACATCAACACTTCGTCACCCGAACTCAGTGTGTTGCACAACGCCGCTTCCCAGGCCCCGGTGCCCGACGCCGGATAAATCACTACCGGATGCACGGTTTTGAAGATCTGCTTGATGCCTTCCAGCACCTTGAGCCCCAGCTCGCCGAACTCCGGGCCGCGGTGGTCAATAGTGGGGTAACTCATCGCGCGAAGGATGCGATCCGGAACCGGACTAGGCCCCGGAATCTGAAGGAAGTGGCGACCGGCAGGGTGGAAATCGAGCTTCAGCATCGGTGACTCCTGGTTTTTTATAGTTTTGTATTTTGAATTCAAAATTAACCTAGCACAGGGCGATGCTGTGTCAAACGGCCTAATTACGCTAATCTTCCCAGCGAACTGGAGCATTTTCGAATAAGGACTCGATGCCAGAGCGGGTCCGATAAGGATTTTGTATGCAAAATTTTGACGAACTATCCGACCAACCGGCGCCCCGTCTCATTCCCAAGGTCGAACGCCAGCGCCTCCATGACATCGTCATCGATCACCTGCGCGGCTTTATCACCGAAGGCGTGCTCGCCCCGGGCACCAAGCTCAACGAGCGCGAGCTGTGCGAAACCCTCGGCATCTCCCGCACGCCGTTGCGCGAAGCGTTAAAAGTGCTTGCCGTGGAAGGGCTGATCGAAATCAACCCCAACCGTGGCGCCAGCGTTGCGCGCATGTCCGAGCTGGAGATTCGCGAAACCTTCGAACTGATGAGCGGCATCGAAGCCTTCGCCGGGGAGCTGGCCTGTGAGCGCATCACCGCCCAGGAAATCGAAGACATCAAAGCGCTGCACTACGCCATGGTGGTCAGCAAAAACCAGAACGACCTGCCGGGTTACTACCAGCGCAACCGCGCCATCCACGACCTGATCAACCTGGCCGCGCGCAACTCGGCGCTGCGGCAGGTCTACCTCTCGCTGAACCGGCGCATCCACGCATTACGCTTTCTCTCCAATCATCAAGCCCCGAAATGGGACCGCGCCCTGCACGACCACGAAGAAATGATCGAGGCCCTGCAAGCCCGGGACGGCAAGCGCCTGAGCAGCATCCTGCGCCACCACCTGCTGGAAAAACGCGACGCCCTGATGCTGCTGGTCAGGGACGAGTCCGAGCACCCGGATTCCATTCGTCGTTGATGCGTCATTAAGGGAGCTGCCGACCATGCCCCGTGATCTCGATGCATTGCTGGCCGCTTGTGCCGACCGATTGCCGCAACTGGAAACCCAGCGGCTGATGCTCTATGCCGGCGCCAACCTCCCCAGCGCCCGCGCCATCGCCGCGTACAACCCTGCGCTCAGCGCCTACCCGGCGATGGGCCCCACCGGCCACAAAGAACAGCCCGACACCGAGCTGGTCAGTGAGCTTGAAACCTTCACCCGCCAGGCGGCCATGACCCTGTTCGGTGCGGCATGGGCCGAAGTCCGCCTGGCCAGCTGCACCCTGGCCAACATGGCCATCTTCCACGCCTACTGCCGACCGGGCGACAAAGTGCTGGCACCCGCAGCCGAGCACGGCGGGCACCTGAGCCAGCGCCGGGGCGGCACCGCAGAATTGGCAGGTCTGGTGGTTGAAGACCTGCCATTCGACCGCCGCAACTGCCAGCTCGACGCAGCGCGCGCGGCGGAAATGATCACCCAAATCCGCCCCAGGCTCGTGGTGCTAGGGCGCAGCGTCATGATCAAGGCCGACGACATCGCCTCGGTGGTCAGCGCGGCCCGAGCGGTCGGCGCCAAAACCCTGTTCGACGCCTCCCACGTGCTCGGCCTGATTGCCGGCGGCACGTACCCCAACCCCTTTGATGCCGGCGTCGACCTCATCAGCAGCTCCACCTACAAAACCCTGCCCGGCCGGCCCCAAGGTTTGGTGCTCGGGCGCGACCCGGACGATGCACCGGCGCTGCACAACCTGCTCGACACCCGCCTGCTCGCGAACTACGACGCCGGCCGACTGCCGTCCCTGGCGGTCACCCTTACCGAGGCCCAGGCCACTGGCCGGGAATATGCCGCCAGTATCGTCAGCAACAGCGCGGCGCTGCATCGCGCGTTGGTCGATGCGGGTTTGCCTGTCATAGGGGCTAATGACGGCGAGGTGCACACCCATCAATTGCTGCTGCCGCTGTCACTGGATGCTGATCCGCGCGCTGTGATGCACGCGTTGCAGGCGCAGGGGATTCTGATTGGGACTTGTGTTCATCCATCCCGGGCCGGGCATCAGGCTTTGCGGTTGGGTACGCAATTTATTACCCGGCAGGGGATGGAGGCGGGGGGCATGATGGAGGTTGCGCGATTGCTGGGTGATGTTTTGCATGTCGGCGGTTGCGGTCGGCTGCATGCTCGGCCGGTCGCTGAAACGGCGCAGATAGCGGGTCGGGTTCAGCAAATCCTGAGCAAAAAAAAGCCGCTGGGGAGCGGCTGAAGTTTGGAGCTTGGAGGCACCACGTCGGGAGCAACGACGCAGCGAACGACAGAAACAAAATGCTAAAAGCTGATCAGGCGTTTGAAGTTCTCCGGCTTGGGTATGGGTTTCCATCGTCCCTGCGCTGGGCGGGTCCGATGGGGTGAAGCCACTTTAGGAACGATGACCGGCGGTGGCAAATGAAACCCGGGTAACTATTTGTTAGCGAAAATGTTATGTGAGGGGAGGGTCGACTAATCGGCGCAACGCTGGAGCTGAAATCTGAGCTCTGGCGCATATCTTCTCGGCTCCAGTAATCCGCAAGAGGGGTAACTGTAAGGGCTTAAAGTTTGCTGGGCAGAAGCGGGCGGTAGCTTACACGGATGAGGCTCAAGCGGGAGGCTGCAGCCTGATCCCCTTCCACCGAGTGAAAAAAGACGGGGCCATATTTTGTGATAGTGGCAATTCATGTACATTGTCGCCTGTGAAGCTCCGTGGATCCAATCCAAAAAACTCGGAGCGCGGCTTTTCAAGGAAACGTAATGCCGAAGCTTAGGCCCCGAGCTCGTATTGTGAGGACGATTGGTGATCAGCTAATAAGCGGTCCCGAAGCAGCACTCATCGAATTAGTTAAAAACGCTTTTGACGCTGACTCACCGTCGGTGCATATCCGCATTTTGCCTTCAAGTCGTGACGGTTCGAAGGGTGCGTCAATTCATGTGCGCGACTCGGGGCACGGGATGAGTGCCGCAGATCTACTGGCAAATGGTTTGAGCCTGCCACGAGTGACAAGGTGCATAGGCGCTTAAGTCCGGTTTACGGTAGAACGATGCTTGGCGCCAAAGGTGTCGGGCGATTTGCAACCGCCCGACTAGGTGGGAAACTCAAACTTACGACGGTTAGCATGGTCGGGGTTGAGAAGGAAGTGAGCTCGATATATGTTGACTGGGATCGATTCGATGAGGCCGAATACTTAGATGAAGTCAACGTTGACATCGAGACGAGACTTTCTAAAGGTTCAGAGTCTTGCGGTGTACAGTTAGATATCTTCGAGTTGAGAGATAAGTGGACGAAAAAGCAACTTGAGTTATTAGTGCGAGAGCTACGAAGGTTGGCATCTCCGGTTAGCTATAGGGAAGATGACTTCAAAATATATCTTGACCTCTCGGGCTTTAATAAAGAAACACACGGTTTCGATGGCCAGGCGATTGTCAGTGGGCAGCTCGAGCCTGTCGATGGAGACGAGGAAAAAGATCCAACTGAAATCCGTCCCTTCGCGATCAATAAAATATTTCACTATATGGTGAAAGGCGAGTTTGACGCCCAAGGTGCTTTCTCCGGGTATTTCGTAAACCAGCGCGGAGATGGTAAGCAGCATTCTTTGACTATATCGGCTACTGCACTTAGCTCTGAAGAAGAAACTTGCGGTCCAGTATCGGTGAGATTGAATGTCTATGATAGAGAAGGAGAGGCGGTAGTAGCACTGTTTGAAAAACTAGGCCTAGGTGCGATAGGGCGACTTGATGCAAAACGAGTGCTTGATGAAAATATCGGTATAGGCATTTACAGAGGCGGCTTTCGCATAAGGCCCTATGGGGACGCTGAAACGGATTGGCTTGAATTAGAACGCATGCGAGTTCAAAACCCGTCTAGAAAACTTGGCCTCAATCAAGTCTGGGGTCTGGTGCAGATCGAGGGCGAAGGGTGCTCAGGTTTGATTGAGCGAAGTAGTCGTGAAGGACTTGAGCACAATGGTTCGTTTGTCAGGTTAAAACGGTTGATGGCTGATCTACTTTCTCATGTAGAGACGATTAGACAGGATTTTCGTCAATCTGCCGGGCTCAGCAGAAAACCAGCGACTGATACCGATTATGTTAAGAGCAAAGCGAATCTAAGTGCAACTACTAAAGCGGCAGCCAACTTACCGGTTCAGTACAGGAACAAGGTAGAGCGTGCAATCAAGGCGGATAGTCTGGCACTAAAGACGTCCATTGCAGAGCTGGAAACTTATCAACAAGCACTTTCCTCTAGATCCACGCTTGGGTTAGTGGTCGCTCAGATCCTTCATGATGGCCGGCGCTTTCTATCCGATATTACAACTCGCGCCAAGAGGCTTTCGGATGGAGCCCCAAGGTTAAATGAGAATTCGGGGTTCGGAGACCATTACAGAGATGTATTCGCGAAGGAAGCATTTTCAATCCATCACTCCTCCGGACAGCTAAGTAAGCTATTCAAATCTTTGGATCCTATTTCCGGTAAAAGGCGAGGTCGGCCAAAGGTATTTAAAGCTCTCGACGTGCTTGAGAGATGTTTAGGGCTGTTCGCTGATGGGATCGCGGATGCAGGGATTTCCCTGAAATTGCCTGACCCCTCAGACTCAGCGCTTGTTTCCGGATATGAGTCAGACTTGATGGCTGCGTTGATAAATATTATTGACAATGCTGTGCATTGGCTGAGTGTAAGCACAGCTGAAAAAAAGGCTTTGGAGTTTACGCTGCAAGTTTCAAAAAAATACGTAAGAATCGCAATTAGTAACAGTGGTCCGCTAATTGATGAGATACACCACGATAAGCTTTTTCGTCCTAGCTTTACATTAAAAACCGAAGGCTCGGGCATAGGCCTGGCAATAGCTCGTGAAGCTATGAGAGTTAGTAAAGGTGATGTAGCGTTCGATCCCGATTCCGAACAGACTACATTTGTAATTGAAATGCAGCGAGCGCCAGCGTAATGAGCAATGTGCCACTTCTGAAAGTACTGATAGTTGAAGATGAAGATTCTAAAATTTGCGAGTGGGTTGATGCGATTAAATATCATAATGTAGATAGTGTCAGGCATGGGTACGTACTCGAATATGAATTTGCAAAGACTGTTGATGTTGCGATTCAACTTCTAACCACTCACAGATTCGATGCGGCTGTGGTGGACCTTCGTCTTCAGAGTGAGCCTGGTTCAGCAATCAATAATAGTGACGGCAACTCTGTAGTTCATCACCTGATATCTGTACAGCCTATGGGAGTAGCGGTTTACACGGGGCAGAGTGTAGACGCGGATGTGTCGGGTTATGAAAGCACGCAAGTCAAAATTATGGATAAGGGTGACGGGCTGGAGCAAATCTTCGACTGGTTAAAATCGAATCTCGAAGTATTCATTAGACTGCGTGCTGTCAAAGCCACTTATAACAGGGAATCGGCTAAAATATTTTATAAGTCTATCTGGCCCCGATGGCAAAACTGGACCGCAAGTACATCAGCTGATCTAACGGAAGTCGTGGCGCGGCATATGATTGCGCATGTTCATGACGCGTTGCTTGCAGCCGGTGGTGATATTACCCACCCTGAAGAGACGTATTTTATACCGCCAATGAAGCCTCGTCTCGACACAGGCGATCTGGTGGTGTACGAGGATAGGGAATGGATTGTAGTATCCCCAAGATGCGATTTAGCAAATCAGGGTAAGGTAAAAACCATCTTGATCGCGGCGTGTGAGGAAATATCATCAAAATGGGACGAGCTTCACTCATCCGGATCTAACGGTGCCAAAGATAAAATCAAGAAACTTGTGCAGCATGACGGCTCATTGAAACAGCACTTTTTATTACCTATGAGAGACTTGGAGTCTAAGAAAAAAGGTCCTTGGTTGGTGCAATTTGACGATATTGTTGCGTTGAAAGCTGATGTTGCGCTTGAGATATTGTTGCCCAACAGATTCGCATCGCTTACGCCGATGTTCGTACCTTCACTAGTGGAGCGATTTGGTGGATATTTTAGTCGAATCGGAACACCGGGATTTTCATCTATCTAATAATCAGTGCATAGCTTCGCTATAGCACTGCGATCATTATCGAGTTTTACTAATTGAAATCCTTTACCTGCGGCCAATTTAAAATTTTAATGGTCATATCCCGAATTGCCAGAGGTAGCCAAGCAAGGTCGGGAGTTGATCCTTTTGTTCCGCACTCCCAAATCTCGAAGGTCCTCCACCCCTTCTCAATTAGGGCATTTACATTCTTCCTATCTCTTGCCTGGGTATCCGAAAATTTCTTTTCCCAAAAGTCAACCTTTGTTTTAGGAAAGGTTGTATATTTGCACCCTTCGTGTCTATGCCAGAAACAGCCATGGATGAAAATGCACAGTTTATAACGGGGAAGGACAATATCCGGCTTGCCTGGTAGGCCTGAATAGTGTAGCCGGAATCGAAACCCGTTTTTATGCAGCAGCTTGCGGACTGCTATCTCAGGCTTAGTATTTTGGCCTTTTATCCCAGCCATCATTCGGGATCTAACATCTGCGCTCACCGTATCCATATCAAATCTCGAATTCTCATGTCCCACGATATCGCTACTGAAGGTCTTATGAATCTTGCCGAACCTATCCAAATTGTAGATCTATTTGCTGGGCCAGGTGGCCTGGGTGAAGGTTTTTCATCATTTTTAGGTGGGCGTCGGTTCAAAATTATTGCCTCGGCTGAGATGGATCCTGTTGCACATCAAACCTTGAAGTTGAGAGCCTTTTTTAGAATTTTAAAACAGAAAGGAGAGGGCTTCTTAGCTGATTACTATAACTACTGCAATGGCTTAACCCCCCAGCCGTGGACTGATGCGACAATGACCGAGTGGGAAATGGCGGATCTCGAGGCTCGCTGCATTACTCTCGGTACTAAATCAGGTGACGACACATTAGACGAAATATTAGACAAGCAGCTGGATCAGACTAAGCCGTGGGTACTGATAGGAGGACCTCCTTGCCAAGCATACTCCGTTGTAGGGAGATCGCGGAACATGGGAAAGGCAAATTACACCCCTGAGGAAGATCATCGACATTTTCTATATCGTGACTATCTGCGAATTATTCAAGAGCGGCAGCCAACAATTTTCGTGATGGAGAATGTCAAGGGAATCTTGTCCGCGAAGATCAACGGCGAAAGCATTTTTTCCAAAATCTTAGAAGATCTTGCTGATCCTGATCGTGCCCTTGGGGTCGCAGGGGCGGGTAAAAAATATCGCATATGCTCGCTTGTAAGTGATCAGGTATTTGATGCGGAAAATAGCTTTGATATAGATCCTCGTGAGTACATTATTCGCTCTGAGCAATACGGTATTCCGCAGGCGCGTCATCGCGTAATACTCTTAGGGGTAGCGATCGATGCTGCTCGCCCTATACCTTCTTATGAGAAATTGCCTAGGGTATCTGAGCTAGTCAGTACTAAGACGGTAATAGGGCATTTACCAAAGATTCGCAGCAGGCTAACTAAACAGGTTGACAGTGATAGCCAATGGATGAAAGTCGTGATGGTACAGTTTGAGCTCATCGCCGCAGGTCTAGCCTGTACGCCCGAGCTGTCTGACATGCTCAAGACTTTAAAAAAGTTTCAAAGGTATTTTAGTAGTTCAAAATTGAGTGTTGGATCACTCCGTGTTGAACGAAGTGATGGTGATGGTTTCATTGATGGCGGTGCTCTTGATGACTGGTTCCTAGATAGGAACCTAACTTGTTGGTTGAATCATGATGCTCGTGGCCATATGGCGTCTGATCTGATGCGTTATTTATATGCGTCGATATTTGCCGCCCATAAAGGATACTCACCTAAAGGGCATAGAGAGTTCAACCTCCCAGGGCTCGCCCCGGCTCACAAAAATTGGGAGTCTGGGAAGTTCAGCGATAGATTTCGCGTCCAATGCTCCAATAATCCGTCAAGAACAATTACTAGCCATATATCGAAAGATGGCCACTACTTCATCCATTATGATCCAGCGCAATGTCGGAGCCTTAGTGTTCGTGAAGCTGCTAGATTACAAACCTTTCCTGACAACTACTTTTTTGAAGGTAATCGATCTCAGCAGTACCATCAAGTAGGCAATGCGGTTCCACCACTGCTAGCATCTAAAATCGATTCGATTGTCTCACAGCTGGTCGCGGCGGCTGTAGATGACGTTTCTAGCACGTTGAACATCTCACCATTGGAAGAACTCGAAGTTGAGGCCTGATACTCTTGGCCGAGGAGCAGTCGATGAATTTGCTGGACGGAATCCGAGCAGGAGCCAAGAAAAATACTCCCTACCATGAAATTGCGCGAAAAATATTTTTCACTTATCCAACCTTTGCCTTTGTTGAAGACGAAGAACGCCAATATTCCATTTTCAACGAAATATCTGAGCATTTTAAGATTCCAATTCTGGCGATTCATGTAGCCGGGTCGGCTAAAACTGGACACAGCTTTCATAAAGGTACGCCTTTTATACCTGGAGTGTCTGATCTAGACATTGCAATTATCGACGCCGGTCTGTTCCAGAGATATATGGAACTGGTCTGTAGTTTGACTAGAAATTATAGCGATCTCACAGCGTTTCGAAAGGTGAAAGGCGTCTCACAGCATGTTAACTACGTGAGCTACCTTTCAAAAGGTATCTTCCGTCCTGATCTTATGCCATATGGGCCCGATCGAGCTGACATTAACGACTTTTTCGGTCGACTTTCCTCTAGGCATGGAGATCTTTTCCGTTCTATCAACGCAGCGCTTTATATGTCTCAGTCGCTTTTTGAGACTAAACAAAGATCTGCAGTGAGTAATTTCTTGGAAAAGGATATTTACTAATGGTTGATTATCGAGTTCGCTCAGTATCTTTGTTAAATCTCGTTAATGACATCCGGACTGGCCGGTTGATTCCCGATGCTTATTTTCAGCGAAACCTAGTCTGGAGGGATGTACACAAAAGAGATTTTATAAAGACGATTCTACTAGGTCTTCCGTTTCCTCAGATATTTATCTCTAAGGGAAAAGTAGACGTCTCAAATATGAGCACCGTGTCGTGTATTGTAGATGGTCAACAACGCAGCAACGCGATCGTTTCATACGTTGAAAATCTGCTTGATGTCGATGGGCAGAAATATAATGACTTGCCCGAAGCTCAAAAGTCCGAATTTTTAAAATATGAAATTGCTGTGATCGAACTGGATCTTGAGAATGATGATCCTAAGGTTCAAGAGATCTTTCAAAGGATTAATCGCACTTCGAACTCGCTTACTTCAATTGAAAAACTCGCCTCTGAGTATTCAACCTCGGATTATATGCTTGTGGCGAAGTTTCTTTCTAATCACATATCACTCGAGCGAAGTCTGGATGATGATTTTCGAGAGGATCCGAATATTCCTGACGAGTTCTTTGATTGGGCAAAGTCAAAAAATGTCAGAAACTTTTCGAAATTAGTTAATGAGAAGGGTGTCTTCAACGCGCACGAGATTGCGCGCAAAGCCAACCTTATGCATGTTCTAAATATTATGGCAGCAATCATAGGAGGCTTTTCAAATAGAAATGAAAGGGCAATCCAACATCTTGACGATTATTTTTCGAATTTTCCTCAAAAAGACTCTATAGTCTCTGCCCTTGAGGATGCAGCGTCACATTTTTTAAAGCTGTCTTTCCGAGGCAAATCCTATTGGCTGAACAAGGCTAATTTTTATTCTTTAATTGTTGCATTCGTCGCGATTGCTGATGATGGAAAGGCCCTAAATGTGCCCAAAATTAAGGATAGGTTAGAAGCGTTTGAGCGAGATCTTCCTGATGATTATCGCCTAGCGGCTACCGAAGCAGTTAATAGCACTCGGGCTCGTCAGCTCAGAAACAGATACTTAACCGACTTGCTCAGCGATTGTATCGAATAACATCGCTATTTCAACGTCTTTAGTAGCGTGCCCTAAGTGGTACGTATGTGTCTAACGACATATGCCGCAGTTCTCCTAATATAGAAAAGCTGCCGTTCGGCAGCTTTTAGTAATCGCTATCAATCCCAGCTCAACGCCCCACCCGTCTGATACTCAATAACCCGGGTCTCAAAGAAGTTCTTCTCTTTCTTCAAGTCCATGATCTCGCTCATCCATGGGAACGGGTTGGTCGTCCCTGGATACTCTTCCTTCAAACCAATCTGGCTCAAACGACGGTTCGCGATGAACTTGAGGTAGTCCTCCATCATCGCTGCGTTCATGCCCAGTACGCCGCGAGGCATGGTGTCGCGGGCGTATTCGATTTCCAGTTGGGTCCCTTGCAGGATCATCTGGGTCGCTTCTTCCTTCATTTCGGCGTCCCACAGGTGTGGGTTTTCGATTTTGATCTGGTTGATCACGTCGATGCCGAAGTTCAGGTGCATCGACTCGTCACGCAGGATGTACTGGAACTGTTCTGCGACGCCGGTCATTTTGTTGCGGCGACCCATGGAGAGGATCTGGGTGAAGCCGCAGTAGAAGAAGATGCCTTCCAGGACGCAGTAGTAGGCGATCAGGTTGCGCAGCAGTTCTTTGTCGGTTTCGACGGTGCCGGTTTCGAACTTCGGATCGGAGATCGAACGGGTGTACTTCAGGCCCCAAGCTGCCTTTTTGGCGACCGACGGGATCTCGTGGTACATGTTGAAGATCTCGCCTTCGTCCATGCCCAGCGATTCGATGCAGTACTGGTAGGCGTGGGTGTGGATCGCTTCCTCGAAGGCCTGGCGCAGGATGTACTGGCGGCATTCAGGGTTGGTGATGAGGCGATACACGGCCAGCACAAGGTTGTTCGCAACCAGGGAGTCGGCGGTGGAGAAGAAGCCCAGGTTGCGCAGGACGATGCGGCGCTCGTCGTCGGTCAGGCCTTCCGGGTCTTTCCAGAGGGCGATGTCCGTGGTCATGTTGACCTCTTGCGGCATCCAGTGGTTGGCGCAGCCGTCGAGGTATTTCTGCCAGGCCCAGTCGTACTTGAAAGGTACGAGCTGGTTGAGGTCGGCGCGGCAGTTGATCATGCGTTTTTCGTCGACCGCGACGCGGGCGGCGGAGCCTTCGAGTTCGGCAAGACCTTCAGCGACGTCCAGCTTGTCCAGCGCGGCTTTGGCGCGGGCAATGGCGTCGGAGTCGTTTGCGCTGACGGCGCGGGCTTCAAGCGCAGCAGCACCACCGGCGCTGTCGAGTTTGTCCATCGCGGCTTCGGAAGCATGGCCGGCGTTGGCGCCTTTGGCGGGTTCAGCGGCGTCTTCTTTGTCGAATTCGTCCCAGCTCAGCATGGTGAGGAGGCTCCTGCTAGAGGACCGGTTTTAAGCGGCCTGTGGATTTGAGTAATCGGTTTGCTGCTGTTGTGACACGGGTCACGCCATACAGCGGTCGAGAGAAGTCTCTCTGAAATCTATGTGTTCGAGGTTCCGGTGAAGGCTGTCAGGCGCGAGGGCCGTCATCCGGGAGAGGAGCAGAACGCTGACACGGCAGACGAGTGATGACCATAAAACTCTGGTCGACTTGGGCTGCGCAGGTGGTCATGGCGTTGTCCTTGATTGGGGGGCGCGAGTATACGGAAATTTGCTCCGCACGTCTGTGCTGCGACCCGTATATCCGTCATTTTCAGCGGTCGTTCGACAGGGCGAGCGCACGCTGGATTTTTCTTGACCTGACGGTGATTCACTGATTCTGAATCGCCTATCTAGTGGTCGTGGGCGTAAGAATACACACGATATGGTGTTTGTGAAACCGCGTATTTCGTCATCTGCCGGTGTTTGTGACGCAGGTCAACGGCTCATAAAAGCCCTTGACCCTGAAGACGCCCGAGATACGTGCCGTCCATGGATGCGCGAGCCCATACGCTACTCATTTCGATGACGGCCGACCTGACAAAAGGCGCTCGCGCTCGTGGTATTTGAATCGAGGAGCGTCAATCAGCCGCAACCCCAATCGCCCCCCCAACACACCGCTCAAACACCCGCACCAACCCCTCATAATCACACCCCACCGCATCCACATTCGCCCGTATCCATTCCTCCGCTTCCACCGGCCACCAGCTGATCTCAAACCCCGCATTCACGATGAGGTGTTCAAACAGAATCCGCTGAGCCCGCCCATTCCCCTCTCGAAACGGATGAACCACGTTCAAATCCCCAAACAGCTCCGCACTCGCCGCAATCAATTGCCCGCGATCCAGCTCCTGAAACCAGTTCGCGTCGGCCAATGCCTTGAACAGCTTATTGGCCTCGGGCTCGATGCGGTGGGTCACGCAGAAGTGGGTCTGGTCTTTGGAGATGTCGACGGTGCGCAGTTCGCCCGCCCAGTCGTAGAGATCGGCGAACAGCTGGCGGTGGACGGCTTGCAGGTAGGGCAGGTCGTAGGGAGGAGGGGAGAAGTCGATGGCTTCGGCGGCGACTTCGGACAGGTCGCGCTCGGCTTGGGCCAGGGTTTCCGCGTCGGTGAGGTCGAGGCGGTTGCGCAGCACGGTGCTGCCGGGCGGACAGTAAGGGTCCTGTCCGACGCCGTATTTGTCGACCATCAGGCCTGTTTTTTGCGGTAGCTGGTGAGCAGCTCTTCCCGGGAGGGCAGGCGGCGTTCGGAGTCGGCGGGCGAGCTCTCGAAACCCTCCAGACGCAGGCTGGCGGCGTAGTTGGAGCGGCGCGTTTTGGCACAGTAGGCTTTTTTGGACTCTAGCGAGGCAGCTGGCATGGGCATTCTCCTGGCTGGGAATGAGGGGAGTGTAACGCAAGAAGGCCCCGCGCCCTAGGGGACGCGGAGCCTTCAATCAGGGCGTCACCCGAAGGTGACGCTTGACGCGCTGTTACTGGCAGGCTTCGCAGTCCGGCTCGTCGATCGCGCAGGCTTTCGGCACTGGCGCTGGACCGGCCGGAGCCGCTTCGGCTGGACGCGGGGCGGTGATCGCCGAGTCGTCCGGGCCGTGGCCACCGCTGGAAACGGCGTTCAGCTTGCCGGTGTTGATGGTCGACTTCTCGGTGCTGGTCGCGGCCAGGGCACGGAGGTAGTAAGTGGTTTTCAAACCACGGTACCAGGCCATGCGGTAGGTCACGTCCAGCTTCTTGCCCGAGGCGCCGGCGATGTACAGGTTCAGGGACTGGGCCTGGTCGATCCACTTCTGACGACGGCTGGCCGCGTCAACGATCCACTTGGTGTCCACTTCGAAGGCGGTCGCGTAGAGGTCTTTCAACTCCTGCGGGATGCGCTCGATCTGCTGCACCGAACCGTCGTAGTACTTCAGGTCGTTGATCATGACCGAATCCCACAGGTCGCGGGCTTTCAGGTCGCGAACCAGGTACGGGTTGATCACGGTGAATTCGCCCGACAGGTTCGATTTCACGTACAGGTTCTGGTAAGTCGGTTCGATCGACTGCGACACGCCGGTGATGTTGGCGATGGTCGCGGTCGGTGCGATGGCCATGATGTTCGAGTTACGAATGCCTTTCTGAACGCGAGCACGCACAGGCGCCCAGTCCAGGAATTCGTTGAGGTCGACGTCGATGTACTTCTGGCCACGCTGCTCGATCAGGATCTGTTGCGAATCCAGCGGCAGGATGCCTTTGGACCACAGCGAACCCTGGAACGTCTCGTAGGCACCGCGCTCGTCCGCCAGATCGCAGGACGCCTGGATCGCGTAGTAGCTGACGGCTTCCATCGAGCGGTCGGCGAATTCGACAGCGGCATCGGAACCGTAAGGAATGTGCTGCAGGTACAGCGCGTCCTGGAAGCCCATGATGCCCAGACCGACCGGACGGTGGCGGAAGTTGGAGTTCTTCGCTTGCGGCACCGAGTAGTAGTTGATGTCGATCACGTTGTCGAGCATGCGCACGGCAACGTCGATGGTGCGCTTGAGCTTGTCGGTGTCCAGCTTGCCGTCGACGATGTGGTTCGGCAGGTTGATCGAGCCCAGGTTGCAGACCGCGATCTCGTCCTTGTTGGTGTTCAGGGTGATCTCGGTACACAGGTTCGAGCTGTGAACCACGCCCACGTGCTGCTGCGGCGAACGCAGGTTGCACGGGTCCTTGAAGGTCAGCCATGGGTGGCCGGTTTCGAACAGCATGGACAGCATTTTGCGCCACAGGTCTTTGGCCTGAATGGTCTTGAACAGCTTGACCTTGCCCGGGTACTCGGTCAGCGCTTCGTAGTACTCGTAGCGCTCTTCGAAGGCTTTACCGGTCAGGTCGTGCAGATCAGGCACTTCGGACGGCGAGAACAGGGTCCACTTGCCGTCGTCGAAGACACGCTTCATGAACAGGTCAGGGATCCAGTTGGCGGTGTTCATGTCGTGGGTACGACGGCGATCATCACCGGTGTTCTTGCGCAGCTCGATGAACTCTTCGATGTCCATGTGCCAGGTTTCCAGGTACGCACAGACAGCGCCTTTGCGCTTGCCGCCCTGGTTCACGGCCACGGCCGTGTCGTTGACCACTTTCAGGAACGGCACGACGCCCTGGGATTTGCCGTTGGTGCCCTTGATGTAAGAGCCCAGCGCGCGAACCGGCGTCCAGTCGTTGCCCAGACCGCCTGCGAATTTGGACAGCATGGCGTTGTCGTGGATGGCGTGGTAAATGCCCGACAGGTCATCCGGAACGGTGGTCAGGTAGCAGCTCGACAGCTGTGGACGCAGGGTGCCGGCGTTGAACAGTGTCGGGGTCGAGGCCATGTAGTCGAAGGACGACAACAGGTTGTAGAACTCGATGGCGCGGTCTTCGCGTGCTTTCTCTTCGATCGCCAGGCCCATGGCCACACGCATGAAGAAGATCTGCGGCAGTTCGAAACGGATGCCGTCCTTGTGGATGAAGTAACGGTCGTACAGGGTTTGCAGGCCCAGGTAGGTGAACTGCTGGTCGCGCTCGTGGTTGATCGCCTTGCCCAGTTTTTCCAGGTCAAATTCGGCCAGCACAGGGTTCAGCAGTTCGAATTGGATGCCTTTCTCGACGTAAGCCGGCAGCGCTTTGGCGTACAGGTCGACCATTTCGTGGTGGGTGGCGCTTTCGGCGACACCGAGGAAACCCAGGCCTTCGGCGCGCAGGGTGTCCATCAGCAGGCGCGCGGTGACGAACGAGTAGTTGGGCTCACGCTCAACCAGGGTACGCGCGGTCATCACCAGTGCGGTGTTGACGTCGGTCAAGGCAACGCCGTCGTACAGGTTCTTCAGGGTTTCGCTCTGGATCAGGTCGGCATCGACCTCGGCCAGGCCTTCACACGCTTCGGTGACGATGGTGTTCAGGCGGCCCATGTCCAGCGGCGCGAGGCTGCCGTCTTTGGCGGTGATGCGAATCGATGGGTGCGCCTGCACAGGGGTTTCGCCCGCGGTGCGACCGGCACGCTCCTTGGAGCGCTCGTTGCGGTAGATCACGTAGTCGCGGGCGACTTTCTGCTCGCCGGCGCGCATCAGCGCCAGTTCGACCTGATCCTGGATTTCTTCGATGTGGATGGTGCCGCCCGACGGCATGCGGCGCTTGAAGGTCGCGGAGACCTGTTCAGTCAGGCGCGCAACGGTGTCGTGGATACGCGACGAAGCGGCAGCGGTGCCGCCTTCAACTGCGAGAAAGGCCTTGGTGATGGCGACGGTGATCTTGTCATCGGTGTACGCAACGACGGTGCCGTTACGCTTGATCACACGCAGCTGACCCGGCGCGGTGGCGGACAGGTCCTGCTGGGTCGCACCTGTCTGCGGCGCGGTGGCCTGCGGATTCTCGCGAGTTGTGTCGGTTTGCATGGGTGTCTCCACGTTCTTTAAGTTTGTTTGGACGCGGAGTACGCGCCCACCGTTTCGTCTTGCGGCAGTGAACTGACAAATGTCAGGCCATGACTTCAAGACGAATGGGAAGGCGGATTTACCCTCCCTGGCGTTGAAGTCGAAAAGGGTGCCGGACTTAAGCCCGTCACCCCAAAAACTGTTGCAGAATGCGCGTGTGATGTTGCAACACGTGTGCCGCTGCGCGCAGATCCCAAGGCTGGGTGGTCTGCCATTCGCGCTGGCGGGGTAGAGCGGTAGATTCGGGGGTTATTCAGCCCTTCGTACACACGTAACGCGCGAGAAAAAAACCTTGAAATCGCGACATGACTTGTGTTTGGGATTTAGACAAAAACCCCACATGTAGGGTCTGCGCCGTCGAAGGGCTACAAGATATGCGTTTCGGACACTTACTGCAACGCATGACCTGTGGATAAGGCTGTGTGTAATTTGTGTGTGAAACGGCGAAATCCCGTGTAGGCCGCATGGCGTCTGGGATGAGCGCTTTGTCGGCGGCCGAAATCATTTTTTCGGGAATTTTGCGGGCGTGAACGCGATCGCAAAAGCCCGTTGCGCAAGCACTATTAATAAGAAAAAACAAGGAGCCTCACCGTGCAGCCACAACCCTGGCAGGTGCTGATCGTCGAGGATGACCAGCGGCTGGCCGAGCTCACCCGCGACTACCTCGAAAACAATGGCCTGCGCGTGAGCCTCGAAGGAGACGGCGCGCGGGCGGCCCGGCGAATCATCGACGAGCAGCCGGATCTGGTGATCCTCGACCTCATGCTGCCCGGCGAGGACGGCCTGAGCATCTGCCGCAAGGTGCGCAGCCGCTATGACGGCCCGATCTTGATGCTCACCGCGCGCACCGACGACTGTGACCAGATACAGGGCCTGGACATGGGCGCAGACGATTACGTCGGCAAACCGGTGCACCCCCGCGTACTGCTCGCGCGCATCCATGCCTTATTAAGGCGCAGCGAAACCGTCGAAAGCCCTGTCCAGGCACAGCAACGTCTAGAGTTCGGCGCGCTGGTGGTGGACAACACCCTGCGCGAAGCCTGGCTCAACGACCAGAGCGTCGAGCTGACCAGCGCCGAATTCGACCTGCTGTGGCTGTTGGTCAGCAACGCCGGGCGCATCCTCTCTCGCGAAGAAATCTTCACCGCCCTGCGCGGCGTCGGCTACGACGGCCAGGACCGCTCCATCGATGTGCGCATCTCGAAAATCCGCCCGCGCATCGGTGACGACCCCGACCACCCGCGCCTGATCAAGACCGTGCGCAACAAGGGTTACCTGTTCGTGCCCCACGCCGCCTCGCAACTGCCCTCCCTCAAGCGCGACGGCTGACCGATGAATTCCATCTTCCTGCGCATCTATGGCGGCATGCTCGGCGTTCTGGTGCTGGTGGCATTGCTCGGCGTGCTGACCCTTCATCTGGTCAACGCCGTGCGCGCCGATCAGTACCGCGAGCAATTGGCCCACGGCACCTTCACGCTGATGGCCGACAATCTGCGTGGCATGAATGACATCGAACGCACCCGCGCCCTCGCCGTGTGGGAGCGCCTGCTGGGCATTCCGCTGACACTGCAAACCGCCGAGCGCGCGCACTTGGACGGCGGCGCGCGCAGTCGGCTGAGTCGCGGGCAGGTGGTGGTCGAACAGACCGGACCCCATGCCGCGCAAGTGTTTCGGGAGGTCGAGCCTGGGCTGTCAGGCAATCCGTCCAGCGGCTTGCTCCTGACCGGCGAGGTGCGGCAGATCAGCGAGCAACTGGCCCGCGCGACCATCTTTCTGTTGCTCGACGAACTGGTGCGTCTGCCCGTCGATGAGCAGCCGGCGCGGCTGGAAGCGTTGCGCCAGAGCAAGGGGTTCGGCTTCGACATGCAGCTGATCCGTCTGGAGAACCTGGATGTGGACGATGACCAGCGTCGGCGCATCGACGAGGGTGACACGGTGATGGCGCTGGGCAAGGGCGGCGATTCGATCCGCGTGCTGTCTGGCGTTGGCGAAACCCCGTGGGTGCTGGAGATCGGCCCGCTGTTCCAGATGAATCCCTATCCGCCGGAGCTGCTGATCCTCATCGCGTTTCTCGGTCTGTGCCTGATCGGTCTGGTGGTTTATTTGCTGGTGCGTCGGCTCGAGCATCGGCTGCGCGGGCTGGAAGCGGCGGCCACCCAGATCGCCCAAGGCAGCCTGGAAACCCGCGTGCCTGTAGCAAGTGCGGGGGCGGGCGCGGATTCGGTCGGGCGGCTGGCGTCGGCATTCAACGGCATGGCCGAGCACCTGCAGCGTTCGCTGATGATCCAGCGCGAACTGGTGCGCGCGGTGTCCCATGAGCTGCGTACGCCGGTGGCGCGGTTGCGTTTCGGGCTGGAAATGATCAACGACGCCACGACCCCGGAAGCGCGGCATAAATACATGGTCGGCATGGACAGCGATATTCAGGACCTCGACAAGCTGGTGGACGAGATGCTCACCTACGCGCGCCTGGAGCAGGGCGCGCCGACCCTGAATTTCCAGCGCATCGACCTCGACGCCCTGATCGATCAGGTGATTGCCGAGCTGGCGCCGCTGCGGCCGAATATCAGTGTCAGGCGCGGGGAGTGTGTTGATGCGCTGCACCGTACGGGGTCCGGCGAGATCCATTGGGTCGAGGCCGAGCCGCGATACTTGCACCGTGCGCTGCAGAATCTGGTGAGCAACGCCATGCGCCACGCTGAGTCGGAGGTGCGCATTGGCTATCAGTTGAGTGAAGCGCGCTGCCGCATCGACGTGGACGATAACGGACCCGGCGTGCCGGAAAGTGCCTGGGAGCGGATCTTCACGCCGTTTATGCGTCTGGACGACAGCCGCACCCGGGCGTCGGGCGGGCATGGGCTGGGATTGTCGATCGTGCGCCGCATCATTCATTGGCACGGCGGGCGCGCGCTGATCGGGCGCAGCCATACCTTGGGCGGCGCGTGTTTCAGCCTGGCCTGGCCGCGTAAGCAGGGAGATGCATGATGTTCGACGGTGCGCTGGCCGGGTTTTTCCGCACGGTGGTGGTCGATGAAAGGCGGCCTGTGTTGCCGCTGACCGAGCTGTTGCAGGATGAGGTTCTGGATCGCTTGGTGCTGAAGGTGTACGGGCCGGCGTTGCTGAGGGAGCAGTTGCCGGTGCTGGTCTCGCAGTGGATGAAGTACTACGCCATGCAGCTGATCCCGCCGGTGGTGGTGGCGAGTCTGGCCCATGGCCTGGGGTGGCCGCTGGGGCTGGATCGCCTGAGTTTTGCCCTGCATGAACGTGGCTATCTGGATGGGGTGAGGTTTGAGGGGGCCGTTACGCCGGTGGCGGTTTCGGACGATCCGTTCGAGCGGTTTGCGCCGCTGCTGGAGAATCTTCAGCACGTGATCGATCGCTTGAGTGCCTACGGCGATGTGCCGACGGCGGTGCTGTGGGGCAACGCCGGGGATTATCTTGAAACCTGCTTGCGGCAGTTGTCTGCGGCGAGCGAGGTTTCAGTTGCGGCAGGGTATGGGCTGTTGCGGGAACGGCTGAGGCCGGATGGGCGGCGCAATCCGCTGTTCAACGCCGTTAGCTATATAGAAAAGGACGGGCAGATGGTTCGGCAGCGGCGCACGTGCTGTTTGAGTCATCGGGTGGAATGGGTGGGGCGGTGTGAGCATTGTCCGCTGGGCGCGGCCGTCAGCCTCGAATCGCCACCAGACTCAACAGCTGCCCATCCTGCACGCTGAACTGCGCGTCCAGCTCCTTGCCGTTGTGCCATTCCGCCGACAGATCGATGTTCAGCCGCAGGCGCGCAGTGCCTTCATCTGACCAGTCGAGCAACTCGGCGGCCTCGAAATAGAAGCGCTTGAGCACGATGGGGTAGAGCGCCTTGAACAGGCTTTCTTTCAGGGAAAAGGTCAGGGTGACGAGTTTGGCCGTTTGATGGTCGGGCCCGGCGGTCAGGCGCTGCATTTCCGCCGGCGTCAGAATCTCTCCGGCCAGGCGCACGGCGCGCTCGTGGCTCATCAACTGCTCGACGTCCAGCCCCAGCCCGCGCCAGTCTGATTTGCGCGCCACGATCGCGGCGGCCCAGCCGGTGCTGTGGGTGATCGAACCGGTGACGTCTTCAGGCCAGACCGGCGCGCGGTCTTCGCCAATTAGCGGGACGTGGGAGCGGCCGTCCAACCGGCGCATCGCCTCCCGCGCGCACAAGCGGCCAGCAAGAAACTCCGTCTGCCGCTTGGCCACCGACCGCTGAATGGAGGCGGGCGGCTCGATGAGACAGCGCTGAAAATCGCCGTCGATGAGCTTTTGCGGATCGAAGCGACTGCTCACCAACACCACATCCGCCAGCCCATGGGGCAAGGGCCAGTGAGCGGTGAGGGCGGGGCAACAGTCAGGCAGTGTCGGGGATCGAGTCATGCCCGGCATTCTGCCGGAACCGCGGCGTCGTGCGCAAAAAACGGTTTGCTTTGAATCCCCAATCCAAAGTCATGCACAGAACCTGTGGGAGTCAGCTTGCTGACGAATGCGGTGGGTCAGGCGAAGTGGATGGCACAGGCAGAAAGCATTCGCGAGCAAGCTCGCTCCCACAGGAGATGTGTGTGGGTCCGAGACTTCAGCGTCATGCACAGAACCTGTGGGAGTCAGCTTGCTGACGAATGGGTGGCTCAGACAAAGTTGATGGCCGAGGCAGACCGCCTTCGCGAGCTAGCTCGCTCTGCTGGCCTCTTCCCGGCTGAAGCCGGCCCCACAAAGAGCAGCGCGTGCATTCAGTGAAATGCGTGGTGATCAAACCGGCCTCTTCCCGGCTAAAGCCAGTCCTACAGTGGCCGCGGTAGATCTGTAGGACCGGCTTCAGCCGGGAAGCTTTTGATCTTCATGCGCAGAAAGCTCAGACACCGCCAATCGCGACTTGGGTGCAGGCTGAACGCAGGTCTCGCGCAGTGGGCCGAGCCGCATGGATGCGGCGAGAGCGCCGTCAGGACATGGATGTCCGTTCGGCGCGGGCCCACGGAGCGAGACCGGAGTGAAGGAACCCTGAGGAACGAAGGGCCAAACCAGGAGCAGGCACCCTTGGTTACTTGGGGTGCTTTTCCAAGTAACTCGCCGAAGGCGAAACCTGAGGCCGTTAGGCCGACACAAGAGATCTTCGCTGCCCGGGAATTCAGCGCCAGGCACAGAACCTGTGGGAGTCAGCTTGCTGACGAATGCGGTGGGTCAGTACGTGTTCAGGAGGGGTTCAGCGCTGGCTGGGTATGCTCCAAACCGTACCCAACAAGGCGCCTGGCGCCGGAGGACCTGCTCATGCTGACGTTCAACAAGCTCTTTCTGGCGCTGGCGTTCCTTGGCAGCAGCGCGGCGGCGCAAGCGGCTGATGGCAACGCGGACCTGTCCCGCACCGATTTCGGCAAGAACACCGAACGCGCCGACCGCCTCAACGGCCTGCGCCGCAGTCTGGCCACCACCAGCCAGGTCGGCAATTGGAGCCAGACCTTCAGCCAGCAGCCTATGGACGATCCCTACGCCGCCGGCTACGGAAATCTCACCGCCCGCGTCAACGGGGTGAGCGTTCAAACGGGCAATCTTCCGGCCTTTTACAGCGTGCAGATGTCTTCACCGGGCACGTCTAGACTGTTCGAGACCGGCGCACCAGCCCGCACAGCGCAGCAACCCCCCTCGTTGAGCCTGAGCGAGAGCCCGCACACCTATTTACCTGTCCACCACGTTTTATAAGCCGGTTTATAAGCCGCCAGCCTGTTTTTAGCGGTGTCTGGATTGCACAATCACTGCCGGGCTCGTCACACTGCACGCGCTCGGCAGCGTCGTTGAGACTCTTGAAAAAAGAGGGTTGCCTTTGCCTGGGAGAGCGTCATGAAATTGCTGGTTGTCGAAGATGAAGCCCTGCTGCGTCACCACCTGCAGACCCGTCTGACCGAAAGCGGTCACGTCGTCGAAGCGGTGGGCAACGCCGAGGAAGCGTTGTATCAGGCGGGCCAGTTCAACCACGATCTGGCGGTCATCGACCTGGGCCTGCCCGGGGTTGGCGGTCTCGACCTGATCCGCCAGCTGCGCGTGCAGAACAAGGCATTCCCGATCCTCATCCTGACCGCGCGCGGCAACTGGCAGGACAAGGTCGAAGGCCTGGCTGCCGGCGCCGACGACTACGTGGTCAAGCCCTTCCAGTTCGAAGAGCTCGAAGCGCGCCTCAACGCCTTGCTGCGACGCTCCAGCGGTTTCACCCACGCGACCATCGTTGCCGGGCCGCTGACCCTGGACCTCAACCGCAAGCAGGCGTCCCTGGACGAACAGCCCCTGGCGCTGACCGCCTACGAATACCGGATTCTCGAATACCTCATGCGCCATCACCAGCAAGTGGTGCCCAAGGAGCGCCTGATGGAGCAGCTGTACCCCGATGACGACGAGCGCGATCCGAACGTGATCGAAGTGCTGGTCGGCCGTCTGCGGCGCAAACTCGAAGGGCCCGCCGGCTTCAAACCGATCGACACCGTGCGCGGTCTGGGCTACCTGTTCACCGAGCGCTGTACATGATTCGTTCGCTGCGCCTGCGTCTGATGCTGGGCGCCGCGACCTTGGCCGTCATCTTCATGCTGCTGATGCTGCCGGCGCTGCAGAGCGCCTTCAGCCTGGCGCTGGAAAGCTCCATCGAAAAACGCCTGGCGTCCGACGTCACCACTTTGATCTCCGCCGCCCGGGTCGAAGACGATCACCTGTTGATGCCGTCGTTATTGCCCGGTGAACAATTTGCCCTGCCCGACAGCCGCTTGCTCGGCTACATCTATAACCGCGCTGGCAAGCTGGTGTGGCGATCCCGGGCCACCGAAGACGAAGCCATCGACTACCAGCCACGCTACGACGGCCGCGGCAACGAATTCGCCAAGATCCGCCAACCCAACGGCGAAGAGTTTTTCGTCTACGACGTCGAAATCAAACTGCTCGGCGGCCGCAACGCCGCTTTCAGCATCGTCGCCCTGCAACCGGTGCGCGAATACCAGGAAACCATCTCCGGCCTGCGCCAGAAACTCTACCTGGGCTTCGGCGGCGCGCTGCTGGTTCTGTTGATTCTGCTGTGGGGCGGGCTGACCTGGGGCCTGCGCGCCCTGCGGGGCATGAGTCAGGAACTCGATCAGGTCGAGGCCGGCTCGCGGGAAAGCCTCAGCGAAGAACACCCCAGCGAACTGCTGCGCCTGACCGACTCGCTCAACCGCCTGTTGCGCAGCGAACGGGAGCAACGCATTCGATACCGCGACTCCCTCGACGATCTCGCCCACAGCCTGAAAACCCCGCTGGCCGTGCTGCAGGGCGTCAGCGAGCAGATTGCCAAACGGCCGGAAGACCTGGAGCAGGCGCGGATTCTGCAATCGCAGATCGAACGCATGAGCCAGCAGATCAGCTATCAATTGCAGCGCGCCAGTCTGCGCAAAAGCGGGCTGGTGCGTTATCACGTGGCCCTGAGACCCGTGGTGCAAAGCCTGTGCAACACGCTGGAAAAGGTCTACCGCGACAAGCGCGTCAACGTGGTCCTCGACCTGCCGGACAACGGCCAGGTGCAAATGGAAGAGGGCGCCTTGCTGGAGATGCTCGGCAACCTGCTGGAAAACGCCTACCGCCTGTGCCTGGGCGAAGTGCGCGTGAGCTGGCGGTCATCGATGATGGGCGACGAGTTGTGCATCGAAGACGACGGCCCGGGCGTTCCGGAAAGCCAGCGCGCACGGATTCTCGAACGCGGCGAGCGACTGGACACGCAGAACCCGGGGCAAGGCATCGGTCTGGCGGTGGTCAAAGACATCATCGAAAGCTATGGCGCGCAGCTGACCCTGGGCGATTCGGAACTGGGCGGTGCGGCCTTCCGCATTCAGTTCGCCATCTAACCTCAAGGCGTTCCCACGCCCGTCGAGGCGGATACCCGCCAGTGTTGCGAGGTAATTGCCGCCAAACGGCGGAAAACCGCCATCCCTTTCCGGTTTACGGGTCTACCGTTAAACAGACGGTTCACGGAAACCGGGCCTCTCCTGCGATTTATCAACACTGGCACGGTGCCTGCAAAGCACTGGGCAGAGGTCTGCCGCGCGCAGCTCGACAAAAACAAATCCCTCCGAGCAGGAGGGTTCGCACTTTAGGCGTCACTGCAACCGGAATGCTGCAGCTCGATGCTCTTGAGGAAACTGCAATGACGACTCGTCAGCCCATCTATAAATCCCTTTACGCCCAGGTGATCGTCGCGATCATCGTCGGTATCGCCCTCGGCCACTGGTACCCCGAAACTGCCGTAACGCTCAAACCGCTGGGTGACGGTTTCATCAAACTGATCAAAATGGTCATTGCACCGATCATCTTCTGCACCGTCGTCAGCGGCATCGCTGGCATGCAGAGCATGAAATCCGTGGGCAAGACCGGCGGCTACGCGCTGCTCTACTTCGAAATCGTCTCGACCATCTCGCTGATCATCGGCCTGATCGTGGTCAACGTCGTCCAGCCGGGCGCCGGCATGAACATCGACGTGTCCACCCTCGACGCTTCCAAAGTCGCGGCCTACGTGACCGCCGGTAAAGACCAGAGCATCGTTGGCTTCATCCTCAACGTGATCCCGAACACCATCGTCGGCGCATTCGCCAACGGCGACATCCTGCAAGTGCTGATGTTCTCGGTGATCTTCGGTTTCGCCCTGCATCGCCTGGGCGCGTACGGCAAGCCGATCCTGGACTTCATCGATCGCTTCGCCCACGTCATGTTCAACATCATCAACATGATCATGAAGCTTGCCCCGATCGGTGCGCTGGGCGCCATGGCCTTCACCATCGGTGCCTACGGCGTCAGCTCGCTGGTGCAACTGGGCCAGCTGATGCTGTGCTTCTACATCACTTGCCTGTTGTTCGTGCTGCTGGTGCTGGGCTCCATCGCCAAAGCTCACGGCTTCAGCATCCTCAAGCTGATCAAGTACATCCGCGAAGAGCTGCTGATCGTGCTGGGTACCTCGTCGTCCGAGTCGGCACTGCCACGCATGCTGATCAAGATGGAGCGTCTGGGCGCGAAGAAATCCGTCGTCGGTCTGGTGATCCCGACCGGTTACTCGTTCAACCTCGACGGTACTTCGATCTACCTGACCATGGCCGCAGTGTTCATCGCTCAGGCCACCAACACCCACATGGACATCACCCATCAGGTCACCCTGTTGCTGGTGCTGCTGCTGTCGTCCAAAGGTGCGGCAGGCGTGACCGGTTCCGGCTTCATCGTGCTGGCCGCGACGCTGTCCGCCGTGGGCCATCTGCCGGTGGCCGGTCTGGCGCTGATCCTCGGCATCGACCGCTTCATGTCCGAAGCCCGCGCCCTGACCAACCTGTGCGGTAACGCCGTGGCAACCCTGGTGGTCGCCAAGTGGGTCGGCGAACTGGACGTTCCGCAGATGCAGGCCGAGCTGGCGTCTGGCGGTCGTGCCATCGACAACACCGCGCCGACCGACGACCTGGGTGTGGCTGAAACCGCGCCTACCCCTGTTGTGCGTTCGTAAGCTGCGTTAACGGTAAAGGTTGTTGAAAAAGCCTGTCCTCGGACAGGCTTTTTTTATGGGCGAATCACACCTACTCTGAGCCACACGCCGGCCATCAGAGAACGCTCCATGCAAGGTCCGCTGTCATCCCTCAAAGTCCTCGATTTCTCGACGTTGCTGCCCGGGCCGTTCGCCTCGTTGCTGCTGGCGGACATGGGCGCCGAAGTGTTGCGCATCGAGTCACCCACTCGCCCGGACCTGCTGCGGGAATTGCCGCCCCATGACCACGGTGTCTCAGCCAGCCACGCCTACCTCAACCGCAACAAGCGCAGCCTGGCGCTGGACCTCAAACAGCCTCGGGCCATCGAAGTGGTCAAGCGGCTGGTGGCGGATCACGACATCGTGCTGGAACAGTTTCGGCCCGGTGTGATGGACCGGCTGGGCATCGGGTATGAGGCGTTGAAGGTGATCAATTCGCGGCTGATCTATGTGGCTATCACCGGTTACGGCCAGACCGGGCCTTACCGCGATCGCGCCGGACACGACATCAACTACATGGCTGTGGCCGGGCTCGCCAGCCACACCGGGCGCAAAGACAGCGGGCCGTTGCCCTTGGGCGTGCAGGTTGCGGATGTGGCCGGCGGTTCGCTGCATGGGGTGATCGGCCTGCTCGCCGCGGTGGTCGCTCGCCATCAAACCGGGCAGGGCCAGTACGTCGACGTCAGCATGACCGATTGCGCGTTCAGCCTGAATGCCCTGGCGGGCGCGGGGTATCTGGCGGCCGGCGTCGAGCCTGAGCGGGAGGCGCAGATGCTCAACGGCGGCAGCTTCTACGACTACTACCGCAGCCGTGACGGCAGATGGTTTTCGGTGGGAGGGCTGGAGCCGGGGTTTCTCCACGGGATGTGCGCCGCCCTGGGCCGGCCGGAGCTGGCGCGGCTTGGGCGGTCGTTTGTGCCCGACGATCAGGCTGCGCTCAAGCGAGAGCTGCAAATCGAATTCGAGCGCCGCAGTGCTGATGAGCTGACAGCGCTGTTTGCCGGCATCGACGCCTGTGTCGAGCCGGTGCTGAGTTTCTCCGAAGCGACGCAGCATCCGCACATTCAGGCGCGAGAGATGCTGGCGCAGGTGCCCCGCGGTGATGGCAGCGCGCAGGTGCAGATGGCCTGTCCGGTGAAGTTCTCAGCAGGACTGCCCACGCCCCGGCACATCGGCGTGGCCGTCGGCGCGCATTCCGCAGAGGTGCTGGCCGAAGCAGGGTTCAGCGCGCAGGAAATCCAGTCGATGGGTGATGCGGGGGTGTTTGGGTGAAATCTGAAGGCAGGGTCAATCGAATGCCCCGGCGTCTCGTGCGCAACCTCAGTGGCTTCAACAAAGTCCCGAGTCCACTCCAATCCTGTGGGAGCGAGCTTGCTCGCGAAGACTTGCTTGCAGCCACTTGAGAAAATTGCTGACTGCCCTGGCCCCTTCGTGAGCAAGCTCACTCCCACAAGTCCAGCGGCGTTACCAAGATCCCGAGTCCACCCCGGTCACTCGTGCGCAACCTCAGTGGCTTTAACAAGGTCCCGAGTCCACTCCAATCCTGTGGGAGCGAGCTTGCTCGCGAAGACTTGCTTGCAGCCACTTGAGAAAATTGCTGACTGCCCTGGCCCCTTCGTGAGCAAGCTCACTCC
>NZ_JAXCIP010000003.1:0-789925 GCF_046540435.1 Pseudomonas sp. W5-01 | reverse complement strand
TTCAATCTGAGCCATGATCAAACTCTTCAGTTCAATACTGCAATTAGGTTTTGAGAAAACCTTATAAACTTGGCTCAGCAATCGTTGGTTAAACCATGATTTCTCGTGGAGCAACTTGCGATGCTGATAATCTTGCGACTTCAGTCTTACAGCACAAGCACCCACACGAATTGCTTGATTCAGTTGTTAAAGAGCGGGTGGTTAAGATCTTTCGTCTCAACCGAGGCGCGCATTCTACAGCGTCTCTTGTATCTGTCAAGCGGTTATTTTAAGAAGTTTTCAAAGTTTCCTGATCAACTTCAACCACTTGCGCTTCGTTCGACTTGGCGTCTCACGTCAGCGGGAGGCGAATTCTACAGCGTTACAACCTGCTGTCAACTGCCTTTTTCACCGCTGTCGATTCAAGCATCTGAACCGAAGCACTCCTCGCTGCTTACTTCGTCCAACTCTTTGATTATCAACGAGTTTTCCGTTTCGTCTGCGCCGGAAGTGGGGCGAATTATAGACAGATCCAGAGGGGCGTCAAGCACTTATTTGAACTTATATCGCAATCACTGATATTTGGCGCCTTTGCTGCTTAACAGACCGTTAGCCGTGGGGTCTTATAGGGAGCGCGAGCCTCGTGACCCGCTGCGCATGCGGCTCCGAATCGCGAGCTACAGCACTGCCATCGACGCGATACACGATGTCACTGGCATTTGTCTCACTATTGAGCGATGTTTAGCCCGTGCGCCTTAACATGGTGCCCCTGCCCCACATGGACGTGAAGGTCGGCGGCGGCATGCGAATTCTGGATAGTCACTGACCGCAATGTGCCGGTCAGGTAAGGATATGAATGAAGTACTTTTTGATGGCACTGGCAGCATTGGCTGTCGCTGGTTGCGCAGCGACGTCTAAACCGGTCATGGGCAAACGCGGGATTCATATCAACTGCTCGGGGCTTTCGTCCTCATGGGAGCAGTGCTATGACATGGCGACCAACTCCTGCGTGTCCAAGCAGTACCGGGTGATCGCCAAATCCGGTGACGGCGCCGAAGACACTGGAGGCTACCCGCTCGGTCTCAATCCTGCGGGGTACACCAGTCGCAGCATGATCATCGTGTGCAAAAAACCGACGAATCCCTAGTCGGCCACCGGCATACCAGCATACCAGCATCTGACGACCCGCGGCGTTTGAAAGGCGTCTATATAGATAGAGAACGCCAGGCGCAGGCCCGTAAGTGATGCCACCGCCTACGCAGCGGTGGCAGCGGCATCAGACCGCTTGAGTACGACCGTTCAGCCAGGCCAACGCGGCGCCCTCCACTAATGGAGTGAGGCGCTGTCTGACTTGAGCGTGGTATTCATTAAGCCATTCATGCTCCTCATGCGTGAGCAAACCGATTTCAAGGCAGCGCGTGTCTATCGGGCACAGCGTGAGGGTCTCGAACTTGAGAAACTCGCCGAACTCGGTCTTGCCCGCCTCTTGGTTAATCACCAGGTTTTCAATACGGACGCCCCACTGTCCCGGCCGATACGTACCTGGCTCGATCGACGTAATCATCCCCGGCTGCATTGCGGTCTGCGGCGTGGCAGCAGCCTGATAGGCAATGACCTGCGGGCCTTCGTGCACGTTAAGGAAATAGCCGACGCCGTGACCGGTGCCGTGGCCATAGTTGACGCCGTCGGCCCAGATCGGCGCGCGAGCAATTGAGTCAAGCAATGGCGAAAGAATGCCCCGGGGGAAGTGAGCTCGGGACAGCGCGATGACACCCTTCAGGACACGCGTGCAGTCACGCTTCTGCTCAGCCGTCGGCGTGCCCACGGGCACCATGCGGGTGATGTCGGTCGTGCCGCCCAGGTATTGGCCGCCGGAATCGATCAGCAGCAAGCCGTCACCTTCGATTTGCGCGTGCTCTTCTTCCGTGGCGCGGTAATGAGGCATGGCCCCGTTGCCGTTAAAGCCGGCGATGGTGGCGAAGCTCTGGGACACATAGCCCGGCCGACGGGCCCGCGCAGCGCTGAGTTTCTCGTCAATCGTCAGTTCGCTGACGGGCTCTTTGCCCAGCGCTGAATCCAGCCAGGCGAAGAACTCGCACAGCGCTGCCCCATCCTGCTCCATCGCCTGGCGGATATGCCGGGTGTCGGCGGCGCTTTTCTGCGATTTGAACAGCGTGGTCGGGTTGAGGCCTTCGATCAGCGTCACTTCGCTGTCGAGATAATCCAGCAGGCCACAGGTGACGCGTGCCGGATCGACCAGCAGCTTCGCATCTTTAGGCACGTTGCGCAGCGCGCTGCCGATGCGCGTGTATTCATGCAGGGTGATGCCCTCCTGTTCGAGGGTACTGCGTAGCGCGGCGTCGACTTTCTCTGACGCGACAAACAGGTTGACACTGTTCGGGCCGATCAGGGCGAAAGAAATGAACACCGGGTTGTAGGAGACATCGGCCCCGCGCAGGTTAAACAGCCAGGCGATGTCGTCCAGCGTGGCGATGAAATGCCAGTCCGTGCCACGCTCGGCCATCACTGCGCGCAGTCGAGTGAGTTTGTCGGCACGGGTTTCGCCAGCGTGGGGCGTTGAGTGCTCATAAACAGCCTGAGCCGGCAACGCAGGCCGGTCATCCCACAGTTCAGTCAAGGGGTCGAGGTCCGTGCGCAGCCGTGCGCCTTTCTCGTACAGATTCGCAGCCAGCGTACGCGACGACGCCACGGCCAATACCGCGCCATCCACTGCGACGACGGAATCCGTCCTGGCTTGCTCGGCGAGCCAGTCAAGTGGGCCGGTCTGACCCGGCTGCAGTTTGACCAGCTCGATGCCGCTGCCTGCCAGCTCCTTGCTCGCCTGCTCCCAATAACGACTGTCAGCCCAGACACCGGCGAAGTCCTGGGTGATGATCAAAGTGCCGACGGAGCCGTGGAAGCCGGACAGCCACTGCCGCCCTTGCCAGTAACCCGGCAGATATTCAGAGAGATGAGGGTCGGCCGACGGCACCAGCCAGGCGTCGATGCCTTCACGGCTCATCAGGGCGCGCGCTTGCGCAAGGCGTTGCATCGCCACTCCAGTGGTTTTCGACTGCGTATTCATTGAATCTCCTGGTGACCCGAATTGTTTGCATCGCAGACCCGGATAATGGAGCAGCGATCAAGGCTGAGCAACCGCAGCGCCGCATCCACCCAACGCATGGGAATTGAGCGCTCGGACAACGGCATCGAGCACCTGCGTAATCCTCGGGCCTGTCACCCACTCAGCCACATTGATTTATATATAACCCAACACTGTTCTTTGTATAAAACTGCAACACCGCCGTGATCAGTTGTTGGGGCAATTCAAACTCAGGTGGTTAGTTAACTCGACGCATAATGACCACTGAATGCGCCATTCAAAAATCGAGCGCCATAAAACCGTTGCCCCCGGTCCACGCCCAAGTTCTGACGTTGGAAATACGTCTTCCCTGTCATTTCTGGTTGTCAAAGCGCCGGTCTTGGCGAGCGCCTAAAAAGCGTCGCGCACTAGGACAGGGCAGTGATGTTTTATTGACTGTCAGTAAAATCAATAACTTAGAGAGTCTGATCGCCCGCTGATCAAAAAATTAACAGAATGATGGCGAAATAATTTGACAGAAAGTCCGCCTCCGTCGATATATACGCATGTCCAATGTTTTCCCGTTTTTGCAGCGCGACCTTAGAGCCGTGCGCCGAGAGCATTCCGACTTAATTACTCTGCGACTGCCCATGAAATTAACGATTCCAACGGTGTGAAATCAGCGCCGGTGGGCAGTTTTTGGTTTAAAGAAAGCTTTTCCGAATTACTGAATATGCTCGGTGGGGCGGTAGCTTTGCCCAACGGTTTAGTCAGCCAGTGATGTATGAAGCAACCGTTTGAATGCACATATTAATGAATACAACGGCAGGATCTGCAGATTCGGGCGGTAGCGTGCCTGAAGCGTAATGCTCTCCCCTCCCCTGCACTCCTCACTCCCTACGAGGGCCTGATGCAATGCCTCTATCTTTCGACATGGATGAGCAGCTGGTTCAGCGACTGGCTGACGAAATCGATACCAACGGCTTTGCAAAACTGAACGCGGCCGTGCCTGATACGGACCTGCAGCAGTTGCGGGCCTGGACTGACGAACAGGCGCAGAAACACCAGGGCGAATACTTTGCCTACCACGGTGAGGCGGCACTTAGCGAAAGCCTGCTGGCGAGCTACTGGTCCGACCCGCGCTTCAAGACACTGCTGGGTCGCCTCTATCACCATGCGGCCCGCCGCGACGCCGCCAGTGACCGCATCTTTCCGGTGCTGCGCTGCGTGCAGGGCAACCAGGGCAAGCGCGAGTCCAACAGCTTTCATTACGACGCCAGCCTGGTGACTGCACTGATCCCGGTGTTCATTCCCAGTGAAGGAGAAGGACGCGGCGATCTGATGCTGTTTCCGAACATCCGCCGGGTGCGCTCATGGGTGGTGTTCAACGTGATCGAGAAAGCCCTGCTGCAGAACAAGATCACCCGCAGCTGGATCATCAAAGGCATGCAGCGCAACTGGCTCAAGCCGTACGTCCTGCGCCTGGAGCCGGGCAGCGTTTATTTCTTCTGGGGTTATCGGAGCCTGCACGCCAACCAGGCCTGCCGGCCAGACGTGAAGCGCGCCACCGCGCTCTTCCACTTCGGCGATCCCCATGCAGGCAGCCTGGCCACCCGATTGATCCTGAAAATCAATCAGGGCCGCGCGCGGCGGATGAGCAGCAAGGCAGGCAACCCGCCGCCGGCCTCCACCCCCAGCTGATTTCGCTCGAACCTGGCGTTGATGGCCCGGCGTCACACCGGCGCCACCGCATCACGGCCCGGAAAGCCTTTTAAAAGCTGTGCATCTGAAATGGAGAATTCGATGATCAACGTCACCAAGACCTACCTGGGCGATATCGACAAGTTCAAAGGATACGTCGAGGGCATTTATGCACGCGGCTGGCTGACCAACCACGGGCCGCTGGTGTGCGAGCTCGAACAACGCCTGAAAGATTACCTGGGCGTCAAACACGTCATCCTCACCAACAACGGCACCCTGGCCCTGCAAGTCGCCTACCGCGCGCTGGGCCTGAGCGGCAGCGCCGTGACCACGCCGTTCAGCTTCGTGGCCACCAGCAGTTCGTTGCAGTGGGAAGGCATTCGCCCGATCTTCGCCGACATCGACGCCCAGACCTGGAACATTTCGCCCGAGCACATCGAAAGCCGCATCGTCTCCGACACCACTGCCATTGTCGGCACCCATGTGTTCGGCAACCCGTGCGCGGTTGAGCGCATCGAAGAGATCGCCCGTCGGCGCAATCTGAAAGTCGTGTACGACGGCGCCCATGCCTTTGCCGTACGCCACGCCGGCCAGTCGGTGCTCAATTGGGGTGACCTCAGCACGCTGAGCTTTCACGCCACCAAGTTGTTTCACACCATCGAAGGCGGCGCGATCATCACCAACGATGACGAAACCGCGCGCCGTGCTCACCTGCTGTGCAACTTCGGCATCGCCGACGTCGACAAGATCGACGGGATCGGCATCAACGCCAAGCTCAACGAATTCTCCGCCGCGATGGGCCTGTGCATTCTCGACGACATCGAGAACATTCTTCAGGAACGCGCTGAAATCGCTGACCGCTACACCACCCGCCTGGGGGATTACGTCGACCTGCAGCGGCCGGAAAGCAACAGCGAACTCAACCACAGCTATTACCCGATCGCCCTGCGCGACGAACAACAACTGCTGCGTTTGCGTTCGGCGCTGAACACCAACGGGATCAACCCGCGCCGTTACTTCTACCCGTCCCTGGACACCCTCGAGTACCTGCAGCCGCAAGCGGCACAAACCGCTTCGCGTTCCTTGAGCGAGCGCGTGCTTTGCCTGCCGATTTACCCGGGCCTGCTGCACGACGATCAGGATCGCGTGATCAACACCGTGATCGCCGAAACCAGCGCCGCCCACTCGCCGTACCGTGTGCCGTCCCTCGCGAAGGTCATGTAACCCCGCCGCGCCATTCATCCCGTTACGCCGGAAGGACTTTCGATGTCAACCAAGCGCTCAGTCATACGCAACACTGCGTTGAGCTATGCAGGCCAGGCCTACACGCTGCTCGTGGGGATCCTGATCATGCCGTTCTACCTCGGCCACATGGGCGCCGAGGCATACGGGCTGATCGGATTCTTCTCGGTGCTGCAGGCCTGGCTGCAATTGCTGGACGCAGGGATGTCGCCGAGTCTGGTCAGGGCGGTGGCCCATCGTCAGGGCAGCGATGGACTGGATCGCTACACCGGGCGCCTGCTGCGTTCGTTCGAGATCATCTTCCTGCCACTGGCGGGCCTCTGCTGCGTGGCGATGTATGCCGGCAGCGGATGGATCGCGGTGCACTGGCTCAATGCCCAGGAACTGACGACTGAGACGCTGGTGCAGTGCATCGGGCTGATGGGAATCGTCATCGCCCTGCGCTTGTTTTCAACGCTGTACAAAAGCGGGATTCAAGGCCTTGAACAGCATGCATGGCTGAACATCGCCAACGTGATGATCGCCACGCTGCGCTACTTCGGCGGCCTGCTGCTGGTGAGCACGATTTCCAACGACCCGGTGCACTTCTTCGAATTCCAGGCGCTGGTGGGCTTGATCGAAGCGTTGATCTTCGCGGGCCGTGCCTATCAGCAGATGCCGACGCCGTCGGCGCTGACCGGTTTCGACTGGGAGCTGGTCAGGCCGATCATCCCGTTCGCGGCCAGCATGTCCGGCACTGCGGTGCTGTGGATCGTGCTCACCCAGATCGACAAAGTGTTGCTCTCCGAGCTGCTGCCGCTCAATGAATACGGTTACTTCTCGCTGGTGGCGCTGATCACCACCGGGATCATGATGCTCTCCAACCCGCTGGCGCAGACGCTGCTGCCGCGCCTCACCGTGTTGATGGCTGAAGGGCGCCGGGACGACATGCATCAGCTGTATCTCGCGGCCAACCGGTTTGTGTGCACGTTCCTGTTTCCCCTCGCGGCGCTGATCGCGCTGCACGCCGACGAGATGGTGTTTGCCTGGTCGGGCGACCGGCCTGCCGCCGACTGGAGCCGGACGATTCTGCCGTGGTACTCGCTGGGCAGCGCCATCATGGCGGTCAGCGCGTTCCAGTTTTACCTGCAATACGCCTATGGGCGCATGCACCTGCACGTCTGGTACAGCGTTGTTTCAGCGCTGATCACGGTGCCGGTGATGTTTCTGGCGATTCGCGGCTACGGCGCTTACGGCGCGGCGATCGCCTGGTTCGTATTGCGCGTCGTGTCCTTCGCCATCTGGCCTGTGATCGTGCACCAGCGTCTGGCCCCGGGGATTCACAGCCAATGGCTGCGCGACATCATCCGCATCAGCGTGATGACCGGCGTGGGCCTTGCGATCACCGAGCCGCTGCTGCGCCTGATCGCCAATGAGAACCGCATCAGCATCTTCCTGGGTCTGGCCGTCTGCGGCCTGCTCACGCTGCTGATGGTGGCCGCCAGCTACAAGCCGCTGGTGATGAAGATTTCCGTTTTGTTCAGCAAACCCAGTGTTTAACTCCGAGTACTCAAGCCATGGATGCTACTAGCAATAAGACGAGCGCCTCGCCGTGCGCCGCGCCCCTGGTCAGCATCGTCTGCCCAGCCTACAACCAGGAGGCCTATGTCGCGCAGACGCTGGAAGGCTTCCTGATGCAGCAAACCACGTTCGCATTCGAAATCCTGGTGAACGACGATGCCTCCACGGACGGCACCGCCCGCATCATTGCCGATTACGTCAAACGCTTCCCGACGCTGATACGCCCCTTCTACCACGAGACAAATCAGTACTCGCAGAACAACCCGCCGGTGCCGCGTCTGTTCGGCGAAGCACGGGGCCGCTACATCGCCTATTGCGAAGGCGACGACTACTGGACGGACCCGCGCAAGCTGCAGATCCAGGTGGATTTTCTCGAGAACAATCCGGATTACGTGCTGACCTACCACGACGCGATCCCCTTCGACATCAGCGGCCAGTACCCGATCCAGCTGCAAGGCAAGCTGCGCGGGGATGCCACGGCGCTGGAGCTACAGAAGGCGCGGCCGATCTCGACGCTGACCACGGTGTTCCGCAACGTGTTCGAGTCGTTGCCCCCCGAGCTGCGCGCCGCGCCGCTCAATGATCTGGTCTGGTGGTCGCTGCTCGGCGCCTACGGCAAGGGCAAATTCATGGGCGAGGTCAAGCCGGCCATGTACCGATTGCACCCGGGCGGCGTGTTTTCCATGCGCTCCAACAAACGCAAGCTGCACATGGCGCTGCAGACCTCGGGCGCCCTGGCCAACTACTACAACCGGCTCGGTCATCAAGAGCTGTATGAGCATTTCCTGATGGAGCTGGTCGAGTACTCGCTGTCGGCGATTACCCCCAAACGCAAGATGCAGACACTCCTGGCTGTTGGGCAGAACTTCACCGCAAACATCAGCAAGAGACTGATGACGACCCTCAGCAAAGGTCATGTTCAGTAACGTCCTGGTGGTCTGCGTCGGCAATATCTGTCGCAGCCCCATGGCCGAAGCCATGTTCCGACAACGGGTGCCAAACGCGCGCGTCCAGATCTCGTCGGCCGGGACCCACGCCATGCTCAGTTCCACCATCGACCCGCTGGCTCAGGCCGTGCTGCACGTCAACGGTGTCCCCGCCCACAAACATCGAAGCCGTCAGATCGATCGGCAGATGCTCCACGAAGCTGAGCTGATCCTGGTCATGGAGCATCGTCAGACCCAGAGCGTCCTCAAGCTGGCCCCCGAGGTACGCGGCAAGACGTTTCTGATTGGCAAATGGCAACAAGCGCTGGAAATCGCCGACCCCTACCGGCGCCCGAAACTAGCCTTTGAACAGACCTACGAGCAGCTTTCGCGTTGTGTCGACGACTGGCTTCCTTATCTTCAGTCAGGAGATCCAAGATAAATGACCGCTATGAACCGTACTTCTCTGGACGAGGTCCAGGACTCCCGGATCGATTTGGCGACTATCTTGCGCACACTTTTCGATCACAAAGGATTGATTGCGTCGATTGTCGGCATCTGCGTCCTGCTCGGCGCCACCTACGCCATTCTGGCCACGCCGATCTTCCAGGCCAACGCGATGATTCAGATCGAGCCGCGCAAAGTCGGCATCGAAGGCCGCACCGAAATTTCCAGCAAGCCGCTGTCGGTGTCCCAGGCGACCACCGAAATCGAGCTGATCAAATCCCGCGCAGTGCTGGGCAAGGTCGTCGATGACCTCAAGCTGTACATCGTGCAGAAGCCTAAATACATCCCGGGGCTGGGCAGCTACATGGCGCGTCGGTTCAAGCCGGAGCGTGAAGGCGCAGTGGCCGATCCAATGTTCGGCTTGAATAGCTACGCCTGGGGTGGCGAGAAAATCGACGTGTTCCAGCTGGACGTGCCGGACGCGCTGCTGGGTGAAAAGATGACCATGGTGGCGGGCAAGCCTGGCACCTTTACCCTCTATGACGAAGACCGCAACAAGCTGCTCAGCGGCCCGGTCGGCCAGACTGTGGAAGGCAGCGGCATCAAGATCCAGGTGGCGGCGCTCAATGCCCGTCCGGGCACCGAGTTCACCGTGGCGCGTCAACGCACCCTGACCACCGCGCTGGATTATCAGGACCGTCTGAAAATCATGGAAGCGGGCAAGGACTCCGGGATCGTCTATCTGTCGATCCAAGACCCCGACCCGGCACTGGCCAAACGCATCCTCAACGAAGTCAGCCGCCTGTATGTGCGTCAGAACGTCGAGCGCAGTTCGGCCGAAGCCGCCCAGCGTCTGGAGTTCCTGCGTTCGCAACTGCCTGCCGTGCGCAAGCAGCTGGAGCAGTCGGAAATCGCGCTGAACAACTTCCAGATGGGCGCCAAGTCGGTTGACCTGAGCGTTGAAACCAAGTCCGTTCTGGATCAGGTGGTCAAGCTGGAAGGCACCCTGTCAGACCTGAAAATGAAGCGCGTCGACGTCGAGCGTCTGTACACGCCGGAGCATCCGACCTACCGCGCCCTGATGACGCAGATCGGCCAGGTTGAATCGCAGAAAGCCGCGCTGCTGAAGAAGATCGAAGCCCTGCCGGCCACGCAACAAGAGTTGCTGCGGCTGAACCGGGACATGCAGGTCACCTCGCAGACCTACACCCTGTTGCTGGACAAGAGCCAGGAGCAGGACATTCTGCGCGCGGGCAGCATCGGCAACGTCCGCATCATCGACAACGCCGACGCCAACGTCGAAGAGCCGGTCAAGCCGATGCGCAAAATCATCGTGCTGGTCGCGGCCCTGATCGGTCTGCTGCTGGCCGTTGCCACCGTGTTTGTGCGCCAGGCGTTCTATCGCGGTGTGGACAACCCGGAAGTCATCGAAAACCTCGGCATGCCGGTGTACGCATCGCTGCCGTATTCGCGACTGCAGGAACGCATGGAGAAGGCCGCCCAGAGCCGTTCGACGAGCAAAGAGCCACGCCTGCTGAGCGTCAGCGCGCCGACGGAACTGGCGATCGAAGCGTTGCGCAGCCTGCGCACCAGCCTGCACTTCGCCATGCTTGAAGCCCGCAACAACGTGCTGATGATTTCCAGCCCGACGCCGGGCGTGGGCAAGTCGTTCGTCTCCAGCAACCTGGCGGTGATCATTGCGCAGACCGGCAAACGCGTGTTGCTGATCGACGCCGACATGCGCAAAGGCTACCTGCACAAGATGTTCAACCTGACGCCCAAGCATGGTTTGTCGGACACCCTCGCCGCGCGTCTGGGCAGCAAGGAAGTCATCAACCACACGGAAGTGCGCAACCTGGACTTCATCTCCTGCGGTTACGCGGCGCCGAACCCGTCCGAGCTGTTGATGCACGACAACTTCAACAAAATGATCAGCGAGCTGTCGCCGCTGTACGACCTGGTGATCATCGACACCCCGCCGATTCTGGCCGTGACCGATGCTACGCTGGTCGGCCGCCAGTCCGGCACCTGCCTGCTGGTGACCCGCTTCGGCCTGAGCACCGCCAAGGAAATCGAAGCGTGCAAGCGCCGCTTGATGCACAACGGCATTCTGATCAAGGGGGCGATCTTCAACGGTGTCCTGCGCAAGGCGTCGACCGCCGACTACGACTGCGCCGCCTACGGTTACGACTACACCACGGTCCGCAAGTAAATCGATACGCACGCCAAGGAGACACACATGGCCAGGACCCTTGCAGTGATGCAGCCGTATCTGTTTCCCTACCTGGGTTACTTTCAGCTCATTGCCGCCGCAGACGTCTTCGTCCTGGGAGACGATCTGCAGTATGTGCGGTCCGGCTGGGTCAATCGCAACCGCATCCTGCACAACGGCGAAGCGAAGCTGATCAGCTTCCCGTTGCAGAAAGACCGCTTTGAGCTGCAGATCAATCAACGTCAACTCTGCAACCACTTCAGCGATGAAGCGCTGCGGCTGATTGATCTGCTCGCCGAGAGCTATCGCGAGGCGCCCTGTTTCGCGCAGGTCATGCCGCTGCTGGAGCGGTTGATCCGTTTTCCGCAGCAGAACATCGCGCTGTATGCCGAACACGCCATCCGTGAAATCTGTGCTTATCTACACATCGTGACGCCGATCCTGCGCAGCTCGGACCTTATACTGGGTAGCGCTGCGGACAAGCAGGAGCGCATCATCCGCATCGCTCACACGTTTGAAGCCACCACGTTCATCACCCCGGAAGGCGGATCGGTGCTCTACGACCGTGATCACTTCGCCCGCAACGGTTTGCTGGTGCGGTTCTTCCGGATGAACCCGGTGGTGTATCGGCAGTTTCGGCAACCTTTTGTCGCCAACCTGTCGATCATTGATGTGCTGATGTTCAACTGCGTCGAGCAGGTGCAGCAGATGTTGACCGAATACGGGCTGGACAAGCATCCATCCTGCGCCGGGCCGGGCATAATGCGCGGGCTGGCACAAAAACCTGACGTTGTCCTGACCGGGTCGCACCGGATCGCAGTGGAGTGAAATGTATGTCTGAAGTCGTCAACAGCGCCTGTGGTTCCGCGCGGTGGTACCTCATCCAGACCAAACCCCGCCAGGAAGCACGCGCGGCAGAGCACCTGCAACGTCAGCAGTTCGAGTGCTACCGCCCGGTCAAGCACGGCGAGAAAAAACGCGGCTCACGGGCACCGGCCGAAGAAGAGCTCTTCCCCGGCTACCTGTTCATTCACATGGATCAAGCCAGCGACAACTGGTACCCGATCCGCTCGACCCGCGGCGTGGCACGCATCGTCACCTTCGGCGGCATGCCGGTTCCGGTGCAGGATGCGTTGATCGAGCAAATCCGCCAGCGTCTGTTGGCGCCGTTGGCGCCGCCGGCCAGGGTCGCCTTTCAAGAAGGTGAAACGGTGCGGATCACCGCCGAGGGCTTCAACGACGTCGAGGCGATCTTCCTCGCCGCCGACGGTGATGAACGCGCGGTGATTCTCCTTAACCTGCTGCAACGCGAGCAAAAGGTCAGCCTGCCGGTCAGCAGCCTGTCGCGGATGCAAGTCCAGGCTTGAACCGAGCCTTACTGCCCTTCAACTTCTTGCACCTCTGATCCACACATCCTGATTCCCACGGGGCTGATGCTTTCAGCCTCTTGCCCCCCCTTCGCCCGGAACTCGCCATGACCCAGAAAACCACACTGGTGACGCTCACCTATGGTGATCGTTTCAACTACCTGCACACGCTGGTCAGCCGCTCCCTGGAAAGTCCGCTGATCGATCGCGTGATCATCGTCAGCAACGCGTCCACCGCGCCGCTGGACACCCTGCGGCGCACTTGGCCGAATCAGGTCAGCGTGATCTACATGCACGAGAACACCGGTTCGGCGCGGGGCTATTCGGTGGGAATCCAGGCCGCGCTGGACGCCGGTGCCGAGCACATCTGGCTGATGGACGATGACAACGCGCCGACCATCAACGCCATCGCCACACTGCATCAGGTGCTCGAAGAACGTAAACGCATCGACGGCGAAGACAAGGCCGCCGTGCTGGGCTTTCGTCCAACCCATCAGGCGGACATCGCCGCCGGCGTGCCGAACCGCTTCGCCATTCAGCGGCGCTCGAGCTTCTTCGGTTTTCACATCGCGCAGCTGCCTTACAAGATCTGGCGCCGACTGCCGTGGGGCGCGCCGCAAAGCCCGCACCGCAAACTGCCCATGGTGCAGTTGCCGTTCGCCACGTACGGCGGCCTGCTTGCCCACCGCACTCTGTATCGCCGCATCGGCCTGCCGCTGGACGCGTTGATGCTGTACGCCGACGACAGCGAATACACCTTTCGCATCACCGCCGGTGGCGGCCGGATCTTTCTGGTGCCGGACGCCTTGCTCGACGACCTGGAAAGCTCGTGGAACATCAAGGCGCGCACCAACAACATCTACGAGAGCTTCCTGCTGGGGGGCTCGGACTTGCGCGCCTACTACGGCGCACGCAACCAGGCCTGGTTCGACAAAAACATCTGGGCCAATTCGTCGCTGCTGTACGGCCTCAACCGCTGGGTGTTCTTCCGCCTGCTGCGGCTGATCGCCAAGCGGCGCGGTGCCGATGAGCGCCTCGGCCTGATCGAACAAGCCATCCGCGACGGTGAGTCCGGGGTACTGGGTCTGAATCAGTCGTATCCATTATGAAAATACTGTTCATCAGCAGCCTGTATGCCCCTCACATTGGAGGCGGCGCGGAAATCATTCTTCAGCGTACCGTCGAAGGCCTGCAGCAGCGCGGCTGTGAAGTCAGCGTGCTGGTGACCGGCCCCGACGCGGGCTTGAGCGTTGAAGCGGTGAACGGCGTCAAGGTCTACCGGGCCGGCCTGCGTAATTTCTACTGGCATTTCGGCGCACAACGGCCTGGCCGTCTGGCGCGCCTGGGCTGGCATTTGCGGGATCGCTACAACGGCGCAATGCGCCGCTACGTGAAACACGTCATCGGCAACGAGCAGCCGCAACTGGTGGTCTGCCACAACCTGGCCGGCTGGTCGGTGTCGGTCTGGGACGAGATCACTGCAGCAAAACTGCCGATCGTGCAGGTGCTGCATGACATGTACCTGATGTGCCCGAGCAGCAACATGTTCAAACGCGGCCAGTGCTGCCAGGAGCAATGTGGCAGCTGCCAGACTTTCCGCAAGGGCCACGACGCGCGCTCGGCCCAGGTCGCGGCGGTGGTCGGTGTCAGCCGCTTCATTCTGGAAAAGCTGCAGCAGCGCGGTTATTTCAGCGCCGCCAGCCCGTACGTGGTGCACAACGCCAGCCCGTTCACCCCGCCGACTGCCTCGCCCCATCAGCGGCGGCAAACGGATCTCGCAGTGAAAAAAGCGCCGTTGCGCTTCGGCTACATGGGCACGCTGTCCCATCAGAAAGGCGTGGCCTGGCTGATCGAGCAATTTCAGCGACTGCCCTTCGACGCCACGCTGCAGATCGCCGGGCGTGGCCAGACGGATGACGAAGCCACCTTCAAGGCGCTGGCGAATTCGTCGAAGATCAGCTTCGTCGGTTATCAGACGCCTGAAACGTTCTACCGCCAGATCGACGTCGCCGTGGTGCCGTCGCTGTGGAACGAGCCGTTCGGCATGGTTGCCGTCGAAGCCTGCGCCCACTCGGTGCCGGTCATTGCCAGCCGCATGGGCGGCTTGCCGGAGATCATTCAGGACCCGCTCAACGGTTTGCTGTGCGACCCGCAGGACCCCGACTCACTGGGCCAGGCGATGTTGCGTTTGCACCAGAACCCGGAATTGCTGGCGCGCCTGAGCGGTCAAGCGCGGGTCAGCGTGGCGTCATTACTGAACCTTGAATTGATGCTCGACAGTTACCAAAGCATTTTTGCCCAGACGCTGCTGGACGACATTGCCCAGCCCAATCGGGACACGCTGCCCCACCCGGTCTGAACACAGCGGCATGCCTGCACGTGATGCCGACATTAACGCCGACGGCCCGAGACCTACCTGAGCAAGTGCTCCGGACCGTGCCTCTTCACTGAGACAAGCCATGCTCATCCCATACCTGACCCGGTTACGACGACCCTCGGCCGTCCTGTTGCTGGGCTTGTTGATCAGTTGCGCCACGCGGGCTGACGAAGCGTTCATCATCGGCGTCGACACGCACTTGATGAACAAACCCGGCACCTCCGGCCGCGCGCTGCAGCTGCTCAAAGCGGCGGGTGTCGACTCGGTGCGCGACGATGCCTATTGGTCCAGCGCCGAGCCCCGACGAGGGTTATTGAAGATTGAGCCTTCGTGGCAGTCATTCCTGAGCACCGCCCAGGAAAACCGCCTGCGACCGCTGTTGGTGCTGGGCTACGGCAACCCGTTTTACGAGAACTACGCCAAACCGCGTAAACCCTCGATGCGCGATGCTTACGGCAACTACGCCAGCTTCGTCACTCGCCAGCTCACCGACAGCGTGGACTTCTACGAGATCTGGAATGAGTGGGACAAGGAAAACCCGGTCGATCCTGGGTTCGCCGAAGACTACAGCCTGCTCATCGAACAGACCGCCAAGCGCATTCGCGCCAATCAGCGGCCGATGGTGATCCTGGCCGGCGCGGTGACGAGCCAGGGCATGGACCTGGGGTTTGCCGATCGGCTGGTGGAATCGGGGGTGCTCAACCATGTCGACGGGCTGTCGCTTCATCCCTATGTGTATTGCCGTTCGGATGAGCGCAACACCCCGGAAAACTGGATTGCCTGGCTGCGGCGGATCAGCGAGGACCTGACGGAAAAGAACCGCAACAAAGAGCCGGTGCCGCTGTACCTCACTGAAATAGGCTGGCCCAGTAATGACGGCCGCTGCGGCGGTGACGAGAAGATTCAGGCGGCGTTTCTGGCGCGCAGTTTCTTCCTGGCGCAGACGATGCCCAACATCAAGGGCATGTGGTGGAACGGCCTGCTCAACGATGGCCCCGACGGCACTGACCCGGAGCAGAACTTCGGTCTGCTGAATCAGGACCTGAGCGTCAAGCAGGCGTACCTGACGCTGAAGGCCATCAGCCCGACGCTGCATCAATTCCGCTACGACGCTGAAAAGAGTCGGGAAATCGACTCGCAATACCTGCTGCGGTTCGCCCGGGGTTCGGAACAGATCATGGTCGCCTGGACCGCCGGGCTGCCGCGATCGATCAAGGTAGACGCCAGCAGCGTGTTGCGCGGCAACGTGCAATACATCGACACCCGCCAGCCGCAACGCGGGCTGGTTGACAGCGGTATCCCGTGGAACTGCAACGACGGGCGTTGCTCGGCGCAAGTGCCGATTGATGACTTCCCGAAAATAATAAGCCTGGGCACACGCCCGGCACTGTTTGCCTTGCCCTGATTTCTGCCTTTTTTATTTCGGCCCTTCTTTTGGGCGCCCCTTCATCCAGGGCGCTGACGGCTCTGCGCACGACCCCTTTATCTCTTCTACAGGTCGACCACAATGATTGTGATCAATGCACGTTTCCTGACCCAGGAATTGCGTGGCGTTCAACGCTTCGCCGAACAGATCTGCCTGGCCCTCAAGCAGCTGCGCGACGACGTGGTGTTCGTTGCGCCCCACGGCATTCAGATGCACGAGAGCGCCAAGGCCCTCGACGTGCAATGCATCGGCAGCCACCGCGGCCACCTGTGGGAACAACTGGACCTGCCGCTGTACCTCCGCCGTCAGGGCAACCCGCTGCTGATTTCCCTGTGCAGCACCGCGCCGCTGTTTTACCGCAACCAGATCGCGACCCACCACGACGTCACCTATGTGCGTCACCCGGAAAGCTACACCCGCACGTTCCGAATGCTGTACCGGACCATGACGCCGATCATGCTGTCCCGGATCAAATCGCTGCTGACGGTGAGCGCCTTCTCCAAGGGCGAAATCTCGCAGTTCTACAGATTCCCGGAGAAGAAAATCTTCGTGGTGCCCAATGCCGTCAGCGGTGCGTTTCAACCGGGCCCGCCCCTTAAAGAGCAACAGGACTACCTGCTGGCGGTGTCTTCGCCCAGCGCGCACAAGAATTTCAGCCGGATGATTCAGGCGTTTCTGCTGCTGCGCGGTCATGATGATCTGCAACTGCGCATCGTCGGTGGCGCCAGCGGGATTTTCAGCGACGACAACCTGCAGCGCTTGGCCAGTCGTGACCCACGCATCCGCTTTCTGGGCCGCCTGAGCGACGACGAACTGATCAGCCAGTACCAGGGCGCAACGGCCTTTGTGTTTCCGTCGCTGTATGAAGGCTTCGGCATTCCGCCCCTGGAAGCCCAGGCGTGCGGTTGCCCGGTGCTGGCGGCGAACGCGGCGTCGATTCCTGAAGTGCTGCAGGCCAGCGCGCTGTATTTCGACCCGCTGGACATTGAGCACATGGCCGCCGCCATGGAGCGCATTCTGACTGACATGCCGTTGCGGCTGTCGCTGCGCCGACGCGGACTGAACAACGTGGCGCGGTTCTCCTGGGAAGAATCGGCGCGCCAGGTTTCCCAACGCATCGACGCGCTGCTGAGTCCGGCCAGAGACCGGCGCAGCAGCCAGGGCAGCGATGCCCTGGGTCGTGAATCTTCCAGCAAGCTCTGAGGCACTGCCATGAAACGCCTTGCCTACCTCGACGCGTTGCGCGGCATCGCTGCCTTGATGGTGGTCTTCACCCATTTGTACGCACCGGTGATCGGTCACGTCTGGGCGCTGGATTACCTGATCGACCCCGGCAAATTGGGGGTGCTGTGGTTTTTCATGATCAGCGGCGTAGTGATTCCCTACAGCCTCAAGCCGGTGCCCGACGGCGCCCGACGCTTTCTGATCTCACGTTTCATGCGTTTGTACCCGGCCTACTGGCTGTCGCTGGTGTTGTTTGTGCTGATGCTTCAGTTGACCGGCGCGCCGCTGCCGTCCTGGCCGCAGATCGTCGCCAACCTGACCATGGTGCAAGCGGCACTGGGCTTCGACGACGTGGTCGGCCTGTACTGGACGCTGTTCATCGAACTGGTGTTCTACGGCCTGTGCCTGGCGTTGTTCATCGCCGGCAAGCTGTACGACCTGGCGTTCCGGGCGCGCTGTTCGCTGGTGTTTCTGCTCGCCGCGCTGGCAATGGGCATTGCCCGCGCACTGACCGAACACAAACTGCCGGTGGCGCTGCCTCTGGCGTTGTCGCTGATGTTCTTCGGCTCGGTGTGGCGCCAGTGGTTGCTGGCCGAACACAGCGCGGCGCTGACGCGAAACCTGAACATGTTGTTCGTGGCCTTCGCCGTGCTGCTGCCGCCGACGCTGATCATGGCTTACAGCAAGGACATGGGCACCGGCGAAACCTGGGGCCGTTACTGCTTCACCTACGCCGTGGCCATCGTCAGCTTCGTGCTGCTGACCCGCAGTGTGCGTCTGAACCACCCGGCGCTGGTCTGGCTGGGCGCAGTGAGTTATTCGCTGTACCTGCTGCACCCGTCGATGGGCATGCTCAGCGAGTTTCTGCTGCGCGGGACCGACGCACCGGGCCTGCTGGTGGCGCTGGTCGCGACGGTGCTGACCCTGGGCGCCGCCCATCTGTGCTTTCGCTACATCGAACACCCTTTCATCCAGCTCGGAAAACGCCTCAATAACCGCAACGCCAAGACGCAGCCTGTGAGCGTCTGATTTAGCGCCTGCGAACATGGAAAGGTTCTGGGACCGCCCTCGCGAGCTTCGCTCGACGTGCCGGGCGTCCTTCGGCCGTTAATGCAGAGAATTCCAATGAAAATTGCAATCGTCCACGACTGGTTGGTGACGTACGCCGGTGCCGAAAGGGTTTTGGCATCGCTGATCAACATCTGGCCCGAGGCGGACCTGTTCTCCGTCATCGATTTCCTCAGCGACCAGGACCGCGCCCAATTGGGCGGCAAGGTCGCGACAACCACGTTCATCCAGCGCCTGCCCAAGGCCAAAACCAAATACCAGCGCTACCTGCCGCTGATGCCGATGGCCATCGAGCAACTGGACCTGTCCGGTTACGACCTGATCATCAGCAGCAGCCACGCCGTGGCCAAAGGCGTGTTGTGCGGCCCGGACCAGTTGCACGTCAGCTACGTGCACTCGCCGATTCGCTACGCCTGGGACCTGCAGCATCAGTACCTCAAAGAGGCGAACCTGAGCACCGGCCTGAAAGGCAAAGTGGCGCGGATGATCCTGCATTACATGCGCATGTGGGATCAGCGCACCGCCGCCGGCGTCGATGACTTCATCGCCAACTCGCACTTCATTGGCGCGCGCATCACCAAGGCCTACCGTCGCGAATCCACGGTGATCTACCCGCCCGTGGACACCCGCGGATTCGCGCTGCAGGAACAGAAGCAGGATTACTACTTCACCGCCTCGCGCATGGTCCCGTACAAGCGCATGCCGATGATCATCGAAGCCTTCGCGGCCATGCCGAACAAGCGGCTGGTGGTGATCGGCGACGGTCCGGAAATGGACAAGGCCAAGGCCGCTGCGGCCAACGCGCCGAACGTTACGCTGCTGGGTTATCAGCCGTTCGCGGTGTTGCAGGAACACATGAGCAACGCCAAGGCGTTCGTGTTTGCCGCCGAAGAGGATTTCGGCATCAGCCCGGTGGAAGCCCAGGCCTGCGGCACGCCGGTCATCGCGTTCGCCAAGGGGGGCGTGGTGGAAACGGTCTGCGGCCTGGATCATCCGCAGCCCACCGGCGTGCTCTACCCGGAGCAGAGCGTGGCGTCGCTGATGGCCGCCATCGAGACGTTCGAGATCAACGGTTCACGCATCACCGCGCAAGCCTGCCGGAGCAACGCCGAGCGCTTCAGCGAAGCCCGCTTCGAGCAGGAAATGCGCCAGTTCGTCGAGGCCCGCCTGAGCGCTGCCCGTCAGAGCCGCCAGCCAGCACACACCCGGCCGATCCTGAGCGCGCCGACGCTGGTCAGCAGCGACCTCTCCGCCCGCGTTGTTCCGATCAAATCCGTCTGAGCGAGCACAGAATATGCGCACTCCATTACGGGGCATCCTGCATGCCCATTCATCGTCGCTGTCCGTCGCTCACCGGCTGCTCGATCTGGCGGTCATCGCGGTCGGCGGTTATGGCATCAACCTGCTCGCCGGCACGCCGATGAGCGCCGAAGCCTGGATGCAGATTCTGCTGGCGGCGGTGGCTTTTCACTGGCTGGCTGAATACCACCAGCTGTACGGCTCGTGGCGGGGCGAGCGCATCGTGCGCGAGCTGCTGAAGGTCGCCAATTACTGGGGCCTGGCCTTCGTGCTGCTGCTGTTCGTCGACTACCTGCTGTTACAGCCCGACCATCTGGCCGACAACAGCCAGATGGCCTGGTTTGCCGCCGTGCTGGTAACGCTGTGTGGCTACCGTCTGGCGATCCGCAGCGTGCTGCACAGTTTGCGCGCCCAGGGTTTCAATACCCGGCGCGTGGCGATCGTCGGCACCGGCCATTGCGGCGAGCGCCTGGCGATGTCCATCGAGCGCGCGCCCTGGATGGGCCTGAACTTGCTGGGCTTTTATGACCAGGCGCCGCAGCAGATCGACCTGGCGCGCATTGGCCGGCGCATTCCGGTGCTGGGCGATCTGGATCAACTGATCCAGGACGCCCGCGACGGCAAAATCGACAAGGTCTACATCACCCTCGAACTCGGTGCACAGGAACGTTTGCAGGCACTGATCAAAGGCTTGAGCGACACCACCGCGTCGGTCTACGTGATCCCGGACGTTTTCATGTTCGAGTTGCTGCACGCCCGCAGCGAGAGCATCAACGGCCTGCCCAGCATCAGCATTTTCGACTCGCCCATGGACGGCGCCTGGAGCGTGGTCAAGCGGCTGGAAGACATCGTGCTGTCGAGCATCATCCTGACCATGATCGCCCTGCCGCTGATCCTGATTGCCCTGGCGATCAAGCTCACCTCCCCCGGCCCGGTGCTGTTCCGTCAACGCCGTTACGGGCTGGACGGTCGGCCGATCATGGTCTGGAAATTCCGCAGCATGAGCGTGCAGGAAAACGGCTCGGTGGTGACCCAGGCCACGCGCAACGACAGTCGCATCACGCCGCTGGGCGCGTTCCTGCGGCGCACTTCGCTGGACGAGCTGCCGCAGTTCTTCAATGTGCTGCGCGGCGATATGTCCATCGTCGGCCCGCGCCCCCACGCCGTGGCGCACAACGAGCAGTACCGCAAACAGGTGTCGGGTTACATGCTGCGGCACAAGGTCAAGCCGGGCATCACCGGCTGGGCACAGATCAACGGCTGGCGCGGCGAAACCGACACGCTGGACAAGATGCAGAAACGCGTTGAATTCGACCTGCAGTACATCGAGCACTGGTCGGTCTGGCTGGACCTGAAAATCATCCTGCTGACGCTCTTCAAAGGCTTCGTCAACAAGAACGCCTTCTAAAAGAAAATCTGCCAATAACCACAAACATGGCCAAGGGCTAGTAAGCTTGGCGGGAGGTGCACGGGTGCATGAGCGAATGTGATCCGATGTTCGGTGTAAGTAAGGGATGCAAAGAAATCACTGCGGTGCCAGTACGCACCTATTAGTAGGATGAGAAGGAACATTCATATGAAAGTAACGTTAGCGGTCGTGCTGCTTTCCAGTCTGGTGTTGCAAGGCTGCGCATTCGCCCCCGGTCAGTACATGTCTTACAGCGATGTCACCGAGAAAGACCCCGACGGTCCCCAGGTCACGCTGATCAACATCACCCCTGCCACCCTTGCGCAGCAGCAGAAAACGGCGGACGCAGCGGCCAAACCGCTGCCCCCGGAACTGCTGAACTACAAGACGCCTGAATACGTCGTCGGCCCGGGCGACGCCTTGCTGGTGACGGTGTTCGAACACCCTGAACTGACCGCGCCCGGCTCCCAGGAACAACTGGACGCCAACAGCCGCGAAGTGCTGAACGACGGCACCGTGTTCTTCCCGTACGTGGGCCGTATCCAGGCCGCCGGCAAGACCGTTTCGCAGATCCGCGATCAACTGCGCATGGGGCTGGCGCCGCAGTACACCGAAGTGAAAGTCGACGTCAAAGTGCTGCGTTACAACAGTCAGCGCGTCCTGCTCTCGGGTGCCTTCAAATCGGCTGGCCCGCAACCGATTACCAACATTCCGCTGAGCCTGGTTCAGGCCATCAGCCAGGCCGGTCTTGATTCGACCGACGCCAACCTTGCCGGCCTGACCCTGCGTCGCGATGGCAAGGATTACGTGATCGACGTGGACTCGCTCAACCGCAAGGATTCGCAGATCAGCAAGATCTTCCTGAAAGACGGCGACTACCTGCACCTCAACAGCAATTCGAAGAACAAGATCTACGTGCTGGGCGAAGTTCAGCGCCCGCAGGTGATCTCCTTCAGCACCACCAGCGTGACCTTGCTGGAAGCGCTTGGCACCTCTGGCGGCCTGAGCCCTGACGCAGCCGATGGCGATGCGGTGTATGTGATTCGTGCACAAGACGCCACCCACGGCGCGACGGTCTATCACCTGGCCGCGAAGAAGCCGACCAGTTACGCGCTGGCGAAAGGCTTCGAGCTGGCCGCCCAGGACGTGGTGTTTGTCGGCCCGGCCAACATCACCCGCTGGAGCCGTTACGTGAGCCAGTTGCTGGGCTCGAACAACATCATCCAGACCGGTGCGATGTTCAGGAATTGAGTGCCAGCTTCAAGCCGCAAGTCTGAAGCTTCAAGCTGACAGCAGAGCAACAGAGAAATCCCCGCAGTGGTCCGACTGCGGGGATTTTTTTTGGGTTTGATTTGATGAGGGCAAGTGTCGCTGGGGAAACAGTGGATCAACAGTCGGGTGCGCCTGGATCAACAGTTTGGGGTGGTTGGCAGGATTGCAGCTGTGTGTGTTCGCTGGATTGACGGGGGCGACGGGCGATGGAGAGCGCTGGCACGCATGCTGCTTGAGTACCGGCGAAGGGTCTTCACGCCCATTACTTCGCGTTGAACGCGGCCTGCTCGGTGCCTCGCACCTCGGGTGACTGACCCCAAGGAAACAACACATGTTGGTAGTTTCGATTTCAGGTAGCCCTTCCACCCGATCGCGCTCGGGCGTGGTGTTGCAGCATGCGGCGCACTGGCTCAAGGACCGTGGCGTCGAAGTCAGCGGTGTGCGCATTCAGGATTTTGCCGCCGAGGATTTGCTCTACGCCCGATTCGACAGCCCCCAGGTGGTGGCTTTCATCGACGCGGTGGCGAAGGCGGACGGTTTGCTGATCGGCACGCCGGTGTACAAGGCGTCGTTTTCGGGGGCGTTGAAGACGCTGCTCGACCTGCTGCCGGAGCGTTCATTGCACGGCAAAGTGGTCTTGCCGATCGCAACGGGGGGGAGCATTGCCCACATGCTGGCGGTGGATTATGCGCTGAAACCCGTGCTGTCGGCGCTGAAATGCCAGGAAGTGCTGCACGGTGTATTCGCCATCGACAGCCAGATCAGCTATGGCGAGAACGCGTTGGGCGGTGAGCTGGATGAACTGCTGACCCAGCGCCTGCATGACGGTCTGGATCACTTTTTACTGGGCCTGCAACACCGGACTCAGGCGCGTCACAAGGAAGCGGGCGGGCACTTGAAGCTGGCGTTGTAAGTGTTCCGGCTTAACCCTGACGGGCTTTCGACGCGACGCTGACTTCGGCATTCACTTCACCACGGTTATCGAACGCGTGGGCCCGTTGCAGCTGTGGCTGTTCGATCAGTCGGGCTTTGCGGGCCTGGAATTCGTCGTAGGACAAGCCACGACGATTGAGGTCTTCGAGGGCCAGCTGGTGGGTTTCTTCAGCGCTGTAGGCACGCAGCTCGGGATGATTGCCAGCGGCACAACCGGCGAGGAGGGAGGCGGAGAGTAACAGGGAGAGGACAAGAAGACGGTTCATTGGGAGCCTCCATTCGGCTCGTTTCCGGAATGAAGCCAAGGCTACGCCCCGGGCCTTTCCAGCAGAAATCAGTCGTCTTGATAGTGGCTATCGGGTTGGGCGGTGACTGGACTTTTTGCGTTCGAAGATCGAGATCAAAAGCTTCCCGGCTGAAGCCGGTCCTACAGACACCGCATACCCACTGTAGGACCGGCTTCAGCCGGGAAGAGACCCGCATGACCGCCTTCAATGTTTTGGCAAATACCATTCCATAAGGCTGCTCACTCCGAAAAGGCTTCAGCGTTTGCTCTGGACATGGTCAGACCAAAAAGTGCCACAACAGCGACGTGCCGATCAGACCCACCACCGACACAATGGTCTGCAGCACCGACCAGACCCAGATTGTCTGCTTCAGTTGCAGGCCGAAGTATTCGCGGACCATCCAGAACCCGGCGTCGTTGACGTGGCAGAAGAACACCGAGCCCGCCCCGATCACCAGCGCCACCAGTGACGCTTCCACCGGCGCCAGCCCGGCCATCATCGGCGCAAGGATGCCCGCCGTGGTGGTCGTTGCCACAGTGGCCGAACCGGTCGCCTGACGCAGCGCAACCGCAATCAACCACGCCAGCAGCAGGTACGGCATATGCGCGCCTTCGGCCACTTTGCTGATGGTCTGGCTGACGCCGGCGTCCAGCAAGGTTTGCTTCAAGCCGCCGCCCGCGCCGATGGTCAACAGCAGCACGGCAATCGGCGCGAGACTCTTACGCAGCGTGCCGCCCACTTGCTCGCGGGAGATACCGTTGGCCCAGCCCAGACACACCGTCGCCGCCAGCACCGCAATGCCCAACGCCACCAGCGGCTCACCGAGAAATTTCAGCGTCAGGGCGGTGTTGCTTTCCGGCGCCATGGCGATTTTCGCCAGGGTGCTGCCGAGCATCAGGATCACTGGCAACAGGATGATCAGCAACGAGATGCCGAAGCCCGGTTGGCGGGAGGCAGTGGGTTTGGCCGAGAACAGCTCGCCCAGCTCTGCCGGCTCCTCGATGTGCATGCGCTTTGACAGCCAGTTGCCGTACAGCGGACCGGCGAGAATCACCGCCGGCACTGCCACGCAAAACCCCAGCAACATGGTCAGGCCCAGATCGGCGTGCAACGCAGCGACGGCGATCAGCGGCCCAGGGTGCGGCGGCATCAGCGCGTGCAGCGTGGTCATGCCGGCCAGCGCCGGAATGGCGATTTTCAGCAGCGGCTGATTGGACTGGCGCGCCATGACGAAGATGATCGGCACCATCATCACCAGGCCCACTTCGAAGAACAGCGGCAGACCAATGACCATGGCCACCAGCGCCATGACCCACGGCAGCGTCTTGCCCTTGCCCAGCCCCAGCAACGTCGACGCGATGCGATCCGCCGCCCCTGATTCGGCCATCAGCGCCCCAAGCATGGCACCAAGGGCGATGATGATCCCGGCCTCACCGAGAATCCCGCCCGCGCCCTTGCTGAACGCCTTTGCCACTGCCTCCGCTGGCAACCCCGCGCCTATCCCTGCGATGAATGTGCCCACCAGAATCGACAGAAACGGCGGGAGCTTGGTGGCGCTGATCAGCACGATGATGGTGGCAATGGCGATCAGGCAGCAGATGATCAGGCGAGTGTCATGAAACACCCAGGCAGCAGACGACAGATCCAACGCGGAACCCCTTATCGTTCGGTTTTTATCTCGGGATGTTTTGAAACAATATGTTTCAACCGGCCGAACCATACCGGATGCGGCATCGCGTCGCAGTTAAATTTTTCACAGGATCTGGCCGTTTCGCCGCCGGTCTCCAACGTGGAATGCGATATCACCCAGCGGGAGGGAGCTTGGTCGCGAGGGCGGCATTTGAATCCCGCGCGCATTCGATCAGCACCTCGCGCAACCCCTGGGCCGCTGCCGACAGTTGGTGATCCGCCTGGGTCATCAAACCAATACGACGCTCGATGCGCGGGCCTTCCAGGGCAATGCAGCGGGCGCCGAGTTCTTCCATCTGCGCGATGCACAGCGATGGCACCGCGCTGACCCCCAGGCCATTGGCGACCATGCGCCCCACCGTCGACAGCTGATGGCTTTCGAACGCCACCGACAGTTTGCCGTGCTGGCTCTGCAGGTCCTGCTCCAGCAGCAGGCGCACGGCGGACGGGCGTTGCAGGGTGATGAAGTCGTGACGCAGCAGCTCATCCCAACTCACTTCGCGGCGCGCGGCCAGTGGCGAATCTTTCGGCACCACGGCGACAAACCGATCCATGTAGAACGGCGTGAAGATCAGGTTAGTGCCCGCCTCGGGCTCGAAGCCGATGCCCAGTTCCACGCGGCGATGGCCGACCATTTCCACCACCTGCTCGTTGATCACGTCGTGCACCGCCACGTTCACCCGTGGGTAGCGCTCGCGAAACACCTTCAGCGCGATGGGCAGCACATTGCCCGCGTAGGACGGCATGGCGGCCACCGACACCTTGCCCATTTGCAGGGTGAAACGCTGACGCAGGAGTTCCTCGGTGTTGTCCCAATCAGCGAGCAACTGGCGGGCCAGTGGCAGCAAGGCCTCGCCCTCCGGGGTCAGGCTGACATGGCGCGTGGTGCGGGTCAGCAACTGCCCGCCCAGGTCTTCCTCCAGCGCCTTGATGGTCAGGCTTAAGGCCGGTTGCGACACATGCAGCCGCTCGCCGGCCTGAGCGAAACTCAGGCACTGCGCCACCGCCAGAAACGCACGAAGCTGTTTTACGTTCATATATTTGGATTACTTATCAATCGATCAAAAAATCAAAATTAACAAATCATTGCCTGCGAGAGAAGATGCGGCCAACGCTCTCCGATGCTTAGATTGTCGGACACAACTACAAATAAGGCGGGATCTCACCATGGCTGGACTCGACAAGCGCGTGGCAACCTACGCTGAAGCCCTCGCCGGGCTGACCGACAACATGACCGTGCTGTCCGGCGGCTTCGGATTGTGCGGCATCCCGGAAAACCTCATCGCTGAAATCAAACGCATGGGCGTGAAAGGCCTGACGGTGGTCTCCAACAACTGCGGCGTCGATGGCTTTGGCCTGGGCATCCTCCTGGAAGACCGGCAGATCCGCAAAATGGTCGCGTCCTACGTCGGTGAAAACGCCCTGTTCGAACGCCAGTTGCTCAGCGGCGAGCTGGAAGTCGAGCTCACCCCCCAAGGCACCCTGGCCGAAAAAATGCGCGCAGGCGGCGCCGGCATTCCCGCCTTCTATACCGCCACCGGCTACGGCACGCCCGTCGCAGAAGGCAAGGAAACCCGTCAGTTCAACGGCCGCAACGTGATCCTGGAAGAAGCGATCACCGGCGACTTCGCCATCGTCAAAGGCTGGAAGGCCGACCACTTCGGCAACGTGGTCTACCGTCACACCGCGCAGAACTTCAATCCGGTCGTGGCCACCGCCGGCAAGATCACCGTGGTGGAAGTCGAAGAGATCGTTGAGCCCGGCGTGCTGCTGCCCACCGAGATACACACGCCCGGCATCTATCTTGATCGCGTGATCCTGGGCACGTTCGAGAAGCGCATCGAGCAGCGAACCGTCAGAAAAGCCTGACCCAAGCGCCGTAATCGCACCGATTTCCCCCTTTGTATCTCCGGCTTCCCACAGCCCGGACAGAATAAAAGAGACCCAAGACCATGGCACTCTCCCGCGAACAAATGGCACAGCGCGTTGCGCGCGAACTGCAAGACGGCTTCTACGTGAACCTGGGCATCGGCATTCCGACCCTGGTCGCCAACTACGTCCCGGACGGCATCGACGTGATGCTGCAGTCGGAAAACGGTCTGCTCGGCATGGGCGCCTTTCCGACTGAAGAGACCATCGACGCGGACATGATCAACGCCGGCAAACAGACCGTGACCGCACGCAAGGGCGCATCGATCTTTTCGTCGGCCGAGTCCTTCGCGATGATCCGTGGCGGCCACGTCGACCTGACCGTGCTCGGCGCGTTCGAGGTGGACGTCGAGGGCAACATTGCGTCGTGGATGATCCCCGGCAAGCTGGTCAAGGGCATGGGCGGCGCGATGGACCTGGTGGCTGGCGCCGAAAACATCATCGTCACAATGACCCACGCGTCCAAGGACGGCGAATCCAAGCTGCTGTCACGCTGCAGCCTGCCGTTGACCGGCGCCGGCTGCATCAAGAAAGTGCTGACCGACCTTGCGTACCTTGAGATCGAAAACGGCGCCTTCGTGCTGCGCGAAACCGCCCCGGGCGTGACCGTGGATGAAATCATCGCCAAGACCGCCGGCAAACTGATCGTGCCGGATGACGTGATTGAAATGACGTTTTGATCGCCCCGGCAATGGCGCGGTTCTGCAGGATCCGCGTCATGCCCCACGTTTTCGCCACAGCGTAAGCGTTTGCCACACCCGCACCTTTCGTCAGACCGCCCTGCCCCTTCAGCGATGAAGGGGCTTTGCTGTATCTGAACCGGTGCTTTTTTCGCGTCACCGCCAACACTTGAAACTGCCGTCCAAAAAAACCTGAACAATAACTAAAAAGAGGTAACACACGTGGCCGCCGACATCGAAGAAAGCCGCTCCGCCCGCTTTGCCCTGCGTTGCGCCAAATGGGCGGAACGCTGGTTCCCGGACTCGTGGGTGTTCGCCGCCCTGGCCGTGGTCATCGTCACCCTCGCCACGCTGGTCATCGGCGCCAAACCCGCCGACACCGCCAAAGCCTTCGGTGACGGTTTCTGGAGCCTGATCCCGTTCACCATGCAAATGGCCTTCGTGGTCATCGGCGGTTACGTCGTCGCCAGTTCGCCGCCGGCGGTCAAACTGATCGACCGCCTGGCGCGCCTCCCGAAAAACGGCCGCTCGGCCGTGGCCTGGGTCGCGCTGATCAGCATGGTGGCCTCACTGCTCAACTGGGGTTTGTCGCTGGTGTTCGGCGGCTTGCTGGTGCGGGCCCTCGCCCGTCGTACCGATCTGAAAATGGACTACCGCGCCGCCGGTGCTGCGGCTTATCTGGGTCTGGGCGCGGTGTGGGCCCTGGGCTTGTCGTCGTCCGCCGCGCAGCTGCAAGCCAACCCGGCCAGCCTGCCGCCGTCGATTCTGGCGATCACCGGGGTGATTCCGTTCACCCAGACGATCTTTCTCTGGCAGTCCGGGGTAATGCTGCTGGCCTTGGTGGTGGTCTCGATCATCGTCGCCTACGCCACGGCGCCCGGCCCGGCCAACGCCCGCGATGCCAAGGAATGCGGCATCGACCCGAGCTTCAGCCTGCCACCGCTGCCGCCGCGCACCCGCCCGGGCGAATGGCTGGAATACAGCCCGCTGCTGATCATTCTGATGGTCGCGCTGGCGTCCGGCTGGTTGTACAACGAGTTCAGCACCAAGCCCGCCATCACCGCGATTTCCGGCCTGAACACCTACAACTTCCTGTTCATCATGGTCGGCGCGCTGCTGCACTGGCGTCCGCGCAGTTTCCTCGATGCCGTCGCCCGAGCAGTGCCGACCACCACCGGCGTGCTGATTCAGTTTCCGTTGTACGGCTCGATCGCCGCGCTGCTGACAACCGTCAAGGGCGGTGACGCGCAAACGGTCGCGCACCACATCTCGACGTTCTTCACCAGCATCGCCTCCCACGACACCTATGCGCTGCTGATGGGTGTGTACTCGGCGATTCTCGGGTTCTTCATCCCGTCCGGCGGCGGCAAGTGGATCATCGAAGCGCCGTACGTGATGCAGGTCGCCAACGACCTCAAATACCACCTCGGCTGGGCGGTGCAGATCTACAACGCTGCCGAAGCCCTGCCGAACCTGATCAACCCGTTCTACATGCTGCCGCTGCTGGGCGTGCTCGGCCTGAAGGCGCGGGATTTGATCGGCTTCTCGTTCGTGCAGTTGCTGGTTCATACGCCGCTGGTGCTGTTTCTGTTGTGGGTGCTGGGTACGACGCTGGCGTACATCCCGCCGGTCATGCCTTGATGGGATAATTAGGACCGGCTCTGGCCGGGAAGACGTCATTCGCCACACCGCACAATCGAGGGTGCATGTGAAGGCTCCTTCCCGGCTGAAGCCGGTCCTACAAAAGCAGTGTGGGCAGTCAGTGAAATTGGGGTGAACGCGGATGTAGGACTGCACAAAGGGGACTGATTTATTTACAGCGCTTCACCGTAAATTAATCTGTCCCCGGCTACGGTAATTCAACTGCCAAAGCTGTACTCCCGCTCCACCCTCGAAACCCGCGTCGTACATTGCCGATACCAGGTCGACCGGCCGCGCTCACGGATTGCTCGATGTTCCGGATGTTCTTTCCAGGCCAGGATCGCGGCTTCATCCGCCCAGTAAGACACGGTGATCCCCAGCCCATCGTCGCCGCGTGCCGACTCCACGCCAAGGAAACCCCGCTGCTGACGAACGAGTTCGAGCATCCGTCGGGCCGCGTCGTCATATTCCTGTGCTTCGAGCTCAGTGCGGATCGAAGTGAAGATCACCGCGTAATACGGCACACCAAACGTGTTGGCCATCATCATGTCAAATCAACTCCGCCGCGCAGGCGCGCACAAAAGCCTTCACCAGCGGCGGGGTGCTGCCCTCCAGCGCGGCGCGTTCCGGTTGAAACAACGTGGCGACGAAAAACGGATGACCATCGAGTTCCACAGCCCGGACCTCGTCGTCTTCGTCGTAACCCGACACTTTCAGCGGGCCGGCAAACACGTCGGCCTCCAGTTCCTTGCGCAAACCATAACGGCAGCGGTAGCGCTCCTCGGTTTCGAGCGAGTTGTACGCAGCAGCCATCCGCGACCCGGCCCGCAGACGAATCGGTGCGAAGGCCTCGACCAGCGAGCAACTCAAGGGCGTGATGATGGCGTTCTCCGATTCCGGCGCGGTTTCGGCGTGCTCGGCATCGGCCCAGCCCAGATAATTGCGCGCGTACTCCAGCAACGCATGCTGAAAGCCGCCGCACGTCCCGAGGAAGGGCACCTGCCGCTCCCGGGCGAAGCGAATCGCCGTCAGCGCGCCGTCCATGTCGAGGTAGGGGCTGGCCGGCACGCACCAGATGCCCGCGAACCCCTGCAGGCTCGCGCCATCCCCGATGTCCGTCGTCGGGACCCACGTTGCCTGGACGTCGAGCCCCGTTTCGTTCGCCACCCTGTCCAGCGCCACGGGTATCGCTTGATGCGCCGGCACGCTCGGGTCGTAGTCTCCCACCAACGCGATTCGGATTTTCTGCCGCTGAGTCATGTGTGCTCCCTGATATCAAAACGCTTTGCATGAGGTCCGGGGGCGACTATAAGCTTGTCGTTCTGCAATCAGAATTGGCGTCCAGGCAAGTGATCAATGCAGCTGCGCACTATCGAATCAATCATGCCGACCTCACCCTCATCCTCGCGCTGGTGCGTGGGCGGACGCTGGCCAAGGCCGCTGAACTGCTGAGGGTCGATGTCTCGACGGTGTTTCGCGCGGTGCGTCGGATGGAAAAGGCGGTGGGCACGGCGCTCTTCGACAAGAGCCGCGCTGGCTACGTACCGACCAGCGCAGCACTGGCGCTTGCCCAGCAGGCCGAAAGTGCCGAGAACGCGCTGGCCCTCGCGCAATTAAGCCTTGAGCAGGGCCGGCAAGTCGTCAGCGGCACCGTGCGCCTGACCTGTACCGAAGCTGTTCTGCAAAGCCTGTTGCTCCCCGCCCTGAGCCGCTTCATGCCGGACTACCCGGGCCTGCGCCTGGAACTGAACACCTCCAGCACCTTTGCCAACCTGAGCCGCCGCGACGCCGACATCGCGCTGCGTCTGACCAACACACCGCCTGAGCACTTGGTCGGGACTCGCCTGGGCACGGTTACGTATCGGGTCTGTTCGAGCGAGGCCTACGCACAACGCTGCGGTGATCGGGCCCTCGACGACATGGCCTGGATCGCCCCCGACGATTTCCTCCCCGATCACCCGACCGTGATGTGGCGCCGGCAGCATCTGCCCGGCGTGAACCTCGCTTATCGCTGCAGCTCCATGCTGGCAGTGGCGCAACTGGTGCGCGCAGGCATGGGTGTGGCAGCGCTGCCGGATTTCATGGTTCGGGACAGCGAGGTTCAGCCCATTACTGAAGCGCTCGCAGGGCATGACACCGGGCTGTGGCTGCTGACCCGGCCGGATTGCCGGGCGCTGCGCTCGGTGTCGGCGCTGTTCAGCGAGCTGACCAAGGCGATTGAGCTGTAGGTTAGACGGCGCCAGATTGATGCCAGCTGTGTCGACGCCTTCCCGGCTAAAGCCGGTCCCACTAACTAGGCGGTGTTCAGGTAGCCTGGGTTCAGGCAGGAAAGAAGTCAGCACATTGAGATTGAGCGGGCAAGATGCTTTCAGTGGGACCGGCTTTAGCCGGGAAGAGGCCAGTCCCGGCGCCATCACTTATCACTTTCTCGCTCGAACGGGGACAGATTAATTTACGGTGAAGCGCTGTAAATAAATCCGGTAAATAAATCAGTCCCCTTTAAAACCGTTCCAAACCCTCTTCAACCACCCCGCCGCTCCCGGCGAAACTGCCCCGGCGGCATGCCGTGGGCTTTGCGAAAACGCCGCGAGAAATAGGCTTCGTCGGTGAACCCGCAGATCTCGGCGATGTGGCTCAAGGGTTTGCTGCTGTTCATCAAATGCGTGCGCGCCAGCCGCATGCGCCGCTCCAGGACCAGTTCGGAAAAGCTGCTGCCGGTTTCCTTGCGCAGCAGGTGGGTCAGGTAATTGGGCGACAAAAAGGCCGCCGCCGCGGCATCGGTGAGGGTCATGGCCGGATCGGCGATGTGCGCGCGAATGTAGTCGATCACCCGGCCCATCGCATCGCGCCGTCCCCGCCGCTCGGCCTTGTTCGCGGACAGCGCCAGCAACTGCGCTTCGTAGCGATTGCACACCGTGCCGATCAACTGCAGCAGACACCCTCGCAGGATCGCGCCTGAACCCAATGGCCTGGCGCGATCCATGTCGCGCATCCGCATCAACAGCGCGGTTACCTCAGCAAAGTCAGCGTCGTCGAGTGTGAAATCCACATGCTCCTGAAACCGGAACGGCGCCAGCTCAGGCGCCTCGGCGACGGGCACGTCTTCAAGGTCCATCGGATCGCACTGCAGATGCTGCAGGAGAAATTCCTGAGAAAAATTGATCAGCACAAAATTGCCGTCTTCGGGGTGCGGAATCACGTGCAGTCGATGGGGCAGGATGAACGCCAGGGTGTTGCGCGGAAATGGCCTGACCGCGCCACCGATGTGCTGCACGGTGTCGCCGCCGAGGTTGATCTGGATCTGGAAATATTTATGGCGATGGGGCGCGGTCAGCGCGGGTCGGGCGGACTTGTCACGGATGTAGAAATCCATGCGGTCGCTGCGCTGCTGCATGCCATAGGTCTGGATGCGGGAGGGATGGGCCATCGCTGAAACACCTGAAATCGCTGGTTCGGACTGCCCCATGGTAGGGCAACGGCAGCAGCCGGACCAACCGATTATCAGGCGGGCATCCACATCGGATCAGCCAATTGTCACACTGAGTTCGGCAATGCCTTCGATCCCGGCGGTGAGCACATCGCCACGCTGCAACGCACCTACTCCTGCCGGCGTGCCGGTGTAGATCAGGTCGCCCGCCTTGATCCCGACCGACTGCGACAGGTGCGCAATCACGTCCCGCACAGCCCAGATCTGGTCAGACAGATCGCCGCGCTGACGGCGCTCGCCATTGACGTCGAGCCAGATCGCCCCGGCTTCCGGGTGGCCGATCTCGCTGACCGGACGCAACGGTGTGGCAGGCGCAGAGGCGTCGAAGGCTTTGGCCCACTCCCACGGCCGGCCCATTTTCTTGGCCTGCGCCTGCAAGTCGCGGCGCGTCAGGTCCAGACCGACGCCGTAGCCCCAGACGTGGCCCAAGGCATCCTGCGGGTCGATGTTCACGCCGTCCTTGCCGATCGCCACGACCAGCTCGATCTCGTGATGCAGGTCCTCGGTGAGCGGCGGGTAAGCAATCCGGCCTTCGGCGGGCACCACGGCATCGGCGGGCTTCATGAAGAAGAACGGCGGCTCGCGGTCGGGGTCGTGGCCCATTTCCCGGGCGTGGTCGGAATAATTGCGGCCGACGCAGAAAACCCGACGAATCGGAAAGCGGCCGGACGTCCCGGCGACGGCCAGGGACGGTGTGGCAACGGGGGCGATAACGAACTCGGTCATGGCAGTGTCCTCGATTGAAGGTGGCGCGGCATGGGTTGAGCGTGGCGATTGATCCTTCAGCCGGGTTGGACGGATCCCGCCAGCTTTTGGACAAAACAACGCAACTCAACGCCACGAGCCGCCCCGGTCAATCAGCCACGTCCCACAAACGGCATGCTGCTGGCCATGACAGTCATGTTCAGCACGTTGGCCGACAGTGGCAGCCCGGCCATGTAACTCACCGCTTCAGCCACGTGCTGCACATTCATGGTCGGCTCGACTTGCAGCTCACCGTCAGGCTGCAAGACGCCTTTGGTCATGCGATCGGTCATTTCGGTGAGGGCGTTGCCAATGTCGATCTGACCGCAGGCGATATTGAATTGCCGGCCGTCCAGCGCGGTGCTTTTGGTCAGGCCCAGCACGGCGTGTTTGCTGGACGTATAAGGCGAGCTGAAGAGACGTGGCGTGTGCGCGGAAATCGAGCCATTGTTGATGATCCGGCCGCCTTGGGGCACTTGGCGCCGCATCAGGCCGAACGCTGCACGCACGCACAAAAACATCCCGGTGACGTTGGTGTCGATGACGTTCTTCCACTGCTCGACCGACAGCTCATCCATCGGTAAAGCGGGTGCGCCGATGCCGGCGTTATTGAACGAAACGTCCAGCCGGCCGAAAGTGCGTTCAATGGTGGCGAACAGTGCCTCAACACTGGCCGGATCGCGCACGTCCGTCGGCACCGCCAGCGCCTGCTGACCGGCAGCCTCGGCCTGTTCAACCAGCGCCTGCAACGGTTCAGACCGACGACCGGCCAGCACGACAGCAAAACCGTCGGCCAGTAATTGCAGCGCCACAGCACGGCCAATGCCGCTCCCGGCGCCCGTCACCAAAGCGACTTTCAACACAGAAGATGAAGACATGCACGATTCCTTTTTTTGTTAGAGGGGGCCAGACCACTGATCGTCAGCTGTGAACAGGCGTCAGCACCGGCTTGCCCGCGTAAAACGCCAGCAGGTTGTCGGCAACCCTTTGCACGGTGTCGCGCGATGCTTCCGGCGACAACCCTGCCAGATGCGGGGTGAGGACCACGTTGTTCAAAGCTTTCAGGGCGTCGGGAACCTGCGGTTCATCGTCGAACACGTCCAGCGCCGCCCCAGCCAGGCGGCCCTGCTTGAGCGCGTCGATCAGCGCATCGGTGTCGACAACACTGGCCCGGGCGATGTTGACGATGAAGCCCTCGGCGCCCAACGCTTCGATGGCGGCCTTGTCGATCAGGTGCCGCGTCGACCCGCCGCCCGGCGTTGCCACCACCAGAAAGTCAGACGCTTCTGCCAGCGCCAGCGGCGTCGCGCAATAGTTGAAATCCACGCCCGCCCGGGGCGAACGGCTGTGATAGTTGATGACCATGTCAAACCCCAGCGCGCGTTTGGCGATGGCCATCCCGACCGAGCCAAGGCCAAGAATGCCCAGGCGTTTGCCGGCGAACGAGGGCCGTGTGACCTTGCGCCATTCGTTGCGGCGTACCGACGCGTCGGCCTGGGGAATGTCGCGGACCGCCGCCAGCAGCAAGGCCATCGCGTGGTCCGCCACCGTCGGGGCATTTACCCCTGCCCCGTTGGTCACCACGATGCCTCGCGCTTCGGCGGCTTCGAGGTCGACGCGCTCGTAGCCCGCCCCGATCACACAGATGATGCCAAGGTTTGGCAGCGCGGCCATCTCCTCGGCGGTGAACCCCAACGGGCCCCGGGTCAACACGGCGTCAATCTCCTCACCCCCGTTCGCCACCGCCTCGGCGCGCATCGCCGGCTTCGGCGCCAGAATCAGGCGAAAGCCGCTGCTTTCCAGAATCGGCAAATACATGTTCACGCTCTCAACCAGCACCAACACCGTTTTCATCATCCCTCCGCTGCGCGAAATTCGTGGAGCTGACAGTAGCGCGAGTGAGAGCGGTTGGGCAGGGTTGCCAACCATAAAAAAATCCTGAGCCGGAACGGTGCACGCCCCTCTGCGGCCCCCCCGGTCAACTTTTGTTGCTGTTGAGTTCTGGCTCATTGCGCTGATCCACGTTCAACTCTGTTGGCTGCAGCTGGACCATTAATCGTACCTGCGCAAGGCAAGGGACTGCTGGTGGCGTAGCCGCAGCACACTTTGCTTGGAGAATATGGGATGGAGCTCACGGTCCGAAGAAGTCGTCTCTAACCACCTTGATCAGCCTCAGATATCAAAGATCGTCAAAAGCACCTATGACCCTTACACCTATAAAACGCAGCTGTACCTCGCGGGGTACGTCGATCCACTGGAGATTGAGTTATGAAGACGATCAAAGCGCGGGAACATGATGATCAGCCCGTTACCCAGCGGGTCCTTAATCAGGCCATCGATCAGGGCCGCAAACACACTGCGCAGAGCATTCAGCCGACAACATTACGTTTTCTGAGTGAGCTGAATGCTTTGGCCATCGGTTTTTCTGACCAGACAGCCCTCCTCCTCCCTGTCGCCAATTACCGCGAGCTGCGCGAGCTCTCAGTCGACGAGCTCGGGCAGATCGAGTTGGGCTTCGGCGGCAAGGCTATCTGCCTTGCGCATCGCGATTTGCACCTGTCGATCTCGGGCATGATTTCGGCCAGCGAGTCGCTCATGGGCGTTGCCGGTAGCCTGATCGCGGCGCGGAACGGGCGGCGCGTCAGTGCGGCAAAAGCCACCGCTTCGAAGGCTAACGGGGCAAAAGGCGGGCGACCGCGCAAGAAAGTCGCCGAGACGTAGTCGACCGTTAGCGCCCGTCGGCACCTCAATGTCATAAAAAACCCGGAAACTGGTGGCGCTCAATCGCCACTCAAACCGACAGCAACCCCCCGCATAACGACAACCCAGGTTGCCCGTCATGCCCGTTGCTGTTTAAGGTCTGCCCCCTGCGACACCCGATTTCGTCACGACAAAACGATGTGCCACGCGGTGCGGCAACGGCTGCGCCATGAACGGACATGCAGAAAAGGAACGTCAGAACCATGTTGAAAGGATTATCCAGAACGTTGAGCGGCGCCGCGATTGCCGGCGTGTTGTTGTCATCTGCCGTGGCCATGGCCGCCGCTGACACCGGCAACGCACCGGGTCGGGCGCTGGCGGCGAAGATCGGTGTGCCGTGGCCGGCGGTGATCGCCCATCGCGGTGCTTCGTTCAATGCGCCCGAAGAAACAGTGCCTTCGTACACGCTGGCCCGCGAACTGGGCGCGGACTACCTGGAGATGGACATTCAGCGCACCAAGGATGGCGTGCTCATCGCGCTGCATGACAACACGCTGGAGCGGACGACCAACATCGCCGACGTCTATCCGCAACGGGCCAAGGACCCGCTGAACACCTTCACGCTGGAAGAAATCAAGCGCCTTGACGCCGGCTCCTGGTTCAACAAGGCCTACCCCGATCGCGCCCGCGCCACCTACGCCGGGCTGAAGATTCTGACGCTGGACGAAGTCATCGACATCGCCGAAGGCGGCAAGAACAAGCCCGGTCTGTACATCGAAACCAAGGTGCCGGCACAGTTTCCGGGCATCGAAGAAGATTTGAAGAAGAAACTCGATCAGCGCGGTTGGCTGAGCCAGCGCCCTGCCGCCGAGAAAGGCTACGTCAACGTCGCCCACATGCCGGGCCGCGTGGTCCTGCAGACCTTCGAAAAACCAAGCCTGGAATTGCTGCAAAAGAGTATGCCCGACACGCCGAAAGTCCTGCTGCTGTGGCTGGGTGACGGCTCGATCGAAACGGCTTCGGGCAAGACATTCAAGGATTCGGGCGCAAAGGACAAGGCCAGCTTCTACGCCAGCCAGCAGGTGAAATCGAAAGAGGAGTTCGCCGCCTGGATGGACTGGGCCAAAGCCCACGGCGCCGTAGGGACCGGGCCGTCGGCAGCGCTGAAGAACGGCGGGGACCAGAGCTACAGTGACCTGGTGCAGCCTTGGATGAACAAGATGGCCCACGATCGCGGAATGATCGTTCACCCGTACACCGTGGATGACGCGGTGGACTTCAAAGCGATCAGCGAACAAGGGGTGGACGGGTTCTTCACCAACCGGGCTGCGGAATTGCTGAAGTTCTACGGCCGGCCGTCGAAGGAAAGCATGGACTCGATCCTGAAACGCAGCGGTTTCTAACGTCGAAACCAGTGATCAGGATGTGGGAGCGCCACCCCGGTCACTCCCACAAATGCCCGACGGTTTTAAGCCAGCTCTGCCACCACCGCAGCCAATGCTTTCGCCGGATCGGCCGCCTGGCTGATCGGGCGGCCGATAACCAGATAATCAGACCCCGCATCCAGTGCCTGACGCGGGGTCAGGATGCGGCGCTGATCATCCAGCGCACTGCCAGCCGGACGAATGCCCGGGGTCACCAGTTGCAGTGACGGATGCGCGGTTTTCAGCGCCTGGGCCTCCAGTGCGGAACACACCAGACCGTCCATCCCGGCTTTTTCAGCCAGCGCCGCCAACCGAAGCACTTGCTCCTGGGGCTCGATGTCCAGACCGATCCCGGCCAGATCCTCGCGTTCCATGCTGGTCAGCACGGTGACGCCGATCAACAGCGGCTTGGGGCCGGTGCGCTGATCCAGCACGTCACGGCAGGCCGCCATCATGCGCAGGCCGCCTGAGCAGTGCACGTTGACCATCCATACGCCCATCTCAGCAGCGGCCTTGACTGCCATCGCCGTGGTATTGGGAATGTCATGGAATTTGAGGTCCAGAAACACGTCGAAGCCCTTGCCGTTAAGGGTTTCGACGATGTCCGATGCACAGCTGGTGAACAGCTCCTTGCCCACTTTGACCCGGCACAGCTTGGGGTCCAGCTGATCAGCCAGATTCAACGCGGCTTCGCGGGTCGGGAAATCCAGGGCGACGATGATGGGGGTCTGGCAGGCGGACATGAGCGGGTTCTCTGGCAAGTCGAAATCGGCGCGCATTGTAGCCGAACATCCCGCAGGACGGGACCCGGCAATCAGTAAATGCCTGCCCGACACGCGCCAGGCGTCGGGCATCTTCTACAATTGAACCACTGGGCAGCGTCGCTGCTCCAACCTCTATCATAAGAAGGAGAGCGTTATGCCCTGGTATGCCTGGTTAATTCTGGTCGTTGCAATCGGCTCGATCGTCGGCGGTCTGCTGATGCTCAAGGACTCAGCGAAGAAACTGCCCCTGACTGATGAACAGCTCAAGCGTGTCCACGAGCGCAATGCCGAGATGGACGCAAAAGAAGCGCGGGACCGCTGAGTCAGCCCGCCAAACGATACGGTTAAAGCCCATTGCGGGAGCACGCTGCCAGCGCTCCCGCATCGCGCGCCCCCCCTCTTGCGCCGCGCTTCCTCAGCCGGTAATAGGTGCCCTCGTCAGTCCCCCTCCTTCCTGTCGCCCAACGCCACCGCGCGACGGGTGGACTGCGGTGTCACCGCGATGCGAAACGGCTGAAAGATTTTGAACATCTCCCCGTTCTCCCGGAGCTGCCGCAGCAGTTCGCTGAAGCGTTCGCCGCTGATGGGCGCATCCGGACGCAACAGCGCGTAGTGGCGATACACCTGATCCACCCGGTCCGAGATCAGAAACTGATCGGCGTCCTGCGGGTTGTTCGACATGAACGTGCTCAGGTAGGAGCGCGTCACCAGGGCGATGTCCGCACGGTCACGCAGCACCATCAGCAAGTTGCTGTCGTGGGAATAGGTCAGCGTGGCGTTGTAGTTGTCGGCAAGAAATTTAGGGTCGGGGTCGAACCCCGCGAACGCATAGTGATAGCCGCTGAACAGCGCAAGGCGCTTGCCATGCAGCTCATCGAAATAGGTCTGGGTCCTGCCCTTCAAGCGATGGGCCACAAACACTTCGGCGTCTTCGAGCCCCATATCGACCGCTTCGTGGGGAATGCCTTTCCAGCCCCAGTCGGGGTTTTCGAAAATGGCCATGTCGAAGCGTGCCTGCTGGAAATCGCGAAACCGGCGCGGGATGGACGTGGGCACCGCTTCGAAGCGGTATTCGGTCTGCATCGCGTTCAGTGCGCTGATCATCTGCGGCAGCAGCCCGGTGTCTTCGCCGCGCTCGGGACGAATCGTATACGGCGGGAAATGCGCTGCACCAATGCGCACGATCTGGGTCGCACCGACCTGCCAGGCCCACAGCGTTGTGGTCGTGAACAGCAGGGTTTTAAAAACCATCCGCATCGGCGTGGATATCAAGAAAAGGCACCTCAGGCGAAACGGAGTACGTAAGCTATGCGTTCGCGATCAATTAGACAACGGTCAAACGGAAGCTAAATCGCCTCTGTCGTTCCAACTCTCGCCCTCCTTGCGCCTTGCTGCCCCCTTTCCCTTTTAGCCCACATCCCGGCTGAAGCTGTCCTTGTCCTGTGCATTATCGACCGCGCAGCGCTTTATGTGAGGACCAATGCGCCTGCAATTTATGCCGAGGGATGGGGGCCAGGCAAGCGCTGTCCCGGCCATATGCAAGTCAGGCGCTACAAAAGACGCTGGCCCGGCAAACCTTCCTGCCCGCCGCGAGTCCCAATCATGGATCATCTGCGCCGGCAGTTGGACGTAAGGGCCGTGATGTGGCTACGCTCCAGGGCGCTGCCGCAGGTTATGAGACAGGAGTTCGAAATGCCCTACTGGCTGGTGATAGACCTGGAGGCCACCACCGAAGAGGGCGGGTGGCCGGTGGCGGAAATGGAAATCATCGAAATCGGTGCGTCGCTGGTCAATCAGGACGGGCGCGAAATCGACCATTTCGAACGTTACGTACGGCCCATGCGCCGGCCGTTGCTCACGCCCTTCTGCCGCGAGCTGACGCACATTCGGCAGAGCGTCATCGACAGCGCCTTGACGCTGCCCGCCGTATGGCCACAGTTCGAACGCTGGATCGCCCAACACCGCGAGCGATTGGTGGCCTGGACCAGTTGGGGCGATTACGACCGCCAGCAACTGCAACAGGATTGGCATCAGCACCGGCTCGCCAGCGAACTCGCCACCCTGCCCCACATCAACCTGAAACAACGCTTCGCCAAAGCCCGTCACCTGCAAAAGCCCTGCGGCCTGAACACCGCGCTGCAACTGGCGGGAATGCATTTCAACGGCCAGCAGCACCGGGCGTTGTCAGACGCGCGCAATACCGCACGGTTGTTACCGCTGGTGATTCCCGGCTAGGGCGTGACGCATTTATCAAAGCGGATGACGGCCTTTTATACGTTCGGCATACTGTCCGGCCCTTTCCAGCCCTTCCCAAGGAATTCAGCCATGTTCAAGGTCAACGAGTATTTCGACGGTACCGTCAAATCCATCGCCTTCAAGCAAGCAGCAGGCGACGCGACCATCGGCGTCATGGCTCCCGGAAAATACAACTTCGGCACCGGCGACCGGGAAATCATGCACGTGATCTCAGGCGAGCTGAAAGTGCTGCTGCCGGGCGCCAATGATTGGGAAACCTTCAAAGCCGGCACGGATTTCAAGATCCCGGCGAACGTCAAATTCGACGTCGAAGCCACCGAAGAAACCGCCTACCTCTGCGAATACCGCAAAGACTGATACGCAAATTCAGGCCGGCGCTCAGCCGGCCTGCTCCACCCCGGCATTGAACTGCAAGGCTGCCAGCCGCGCGTACAGCGGGTTGCTGGCAATCAGCTCGCGATGGGTTCCCACCGCGACCAATTTCCCCTGATCCATGACAGCAATTCGGTCTGCGTTCTGCACCGTCGCCAGTCGGTGGGCGATCACCAGGGTCGTGCGGCCCTTCATCAACGTTGGCAACGCCTGCTGAATCAGGTACTCGCTCTGGGCATCCAGTGCGCTGGTGGCCTCGTCGAGCAACAGAATCGGCGCATCGGCCAGCAAAGCCCGGGCGATCGCCAACCGCTGACGCTGCCCGCCCGACAAGCCCATGCCGCCGTCACCCAGATGCGTCTGATAACCCTGGGGCAGCAGTTGAATGAACTCATGGGCATGGGCAATCCGCGCCGCGGCCTCCACCTGCTCGACACTCGCCGCCGGGTTGCCGTAGCGAATGTTGTCCTCCACCGAGCCGAAAAACAGCGCAGGGGTCTGTGACACCCAGGCGAAGCACCGGCGCAGGTCCAGAGGATCAAGGCGCTCGGCGGGGATGCCTTCAATCAGCACGCGGCCCTGTTGCGGGTCATAGAAGCGCAACAGCAGGTCGAACAAGGTCGACTTGCCCGCGCCCGAAGGCCCGACCAGCGCCAGGGTTTCCCCCGCTTCGACGCTCAGGCTCAAGCCGTCTACGGCATTGCGTTCCGGGCGCGAGGGGTAGGCGAAACTGAGGTTTTCCAGCGCCAGGCGACCGCTGATGCGCTCGGGCAGCGTGAGCAGATCACTGGCGGGCGCGGTGATTTCACTGCGCGCCTGCAGCAACTCGCTGATCCGCTCTGCCGCGCCCGCCGCCCGTTGCATTTCCCCGATCACCTCGCTGAGGGTGCCGAACGCGCTGCCGACGATCAGGCTGTAGAACACGAACGCTGCCAGCTCGCCCCCGGAGATGCGGCCGGCAATCACGTCCATCCCGCCGACCCAGAGCATCACACCCACCGCGCCCAGCACCAGCACGATCACCAGGGTAATCAGCCACGAGCGCTGCAGAATACGCTTGCGTGCCGTCTCGAAGGCGCCTTCGGCGGTCTGCGCGAAACGCTGTCGATCCTGCTCCTGATGGTTATAGGCCTGGACGGTTTTGATCTGCCCCAGGGCCTCGGACACGTAGCTGCCGACATCCGCCACGCGGTCCTGGCTCTCCCGCGACAGGCTGCGCACACGCCGCCCGAAAATCAGAATCGGCGCGATCACCAGCGGCAATGCCACGACGACGATGCTGGTGAGCTTGGGGTTGGTGAAGAACAGCAGGATGATTCCGCCAATGACCATCAGCGCGTTGCGCAGGAACATCGACAGCGACGAGCCGATCACCGATTGCAGGAGCGTGGTGTCGGCGGTCAGGCGCGACTGGATTTCCGAGCTGCGGTTGTTCTCATAGAAGCCCGGGTGGAGGCTGACCAGATGGTCGAACACCTGCTTGCGCAGATCGGCGACCACCCGTTCGCCGATCCAGGAGACCAGATAAAACCGCGCGAAGGTGCCGATGGCGAGGGCGACCACCAGCCCCATGAACAGGCCGATGGTTTCATTGAGCAGCGTCGGCGAACGGGTCATGAACCCCTGATCGACCATCAGCCGGATGCCTTGCCCCATCGACAGCGTGATGCCGGCGGTGACCACCAGCGCGAGCAACGCGCCGAGGGCTTGCTTGCGGTACGGGGCGATCATGCGCAAGGCAAGACGAATGGCATGCCGCTGACGGCCGGAAAAAACTGAAGCCATGGAGAACACTCGCAAGACGAATCAGTCGCAGAGCCTACACCTCCCTCCCCGCGCACGCTCGTCAGCTTTCGCTGAACTCTGCGCGCCGCCGTCAGTCATGGATTGTTCTCACGCCCTGCGTGCATGGGCCTTGCACACCGCCTTCCCCGACGACTCGCGACCGCGACGCAGATCGGCCGCAGCAGGTGTCACGGCGCAGTCACGCGGGCGTGGCTACCATGAACGCGCAACCCCCCTGATGAGGAGACAGCCCATGAGCTTGCAAAGCAGCAGCAATCAAGAACCCGTGTTCCGCCCGCAACCTGAGCTGCAACTGGGCGGCGCGATTCTCGACAGAAACGGGCAGGAAATCCTGATCACTGAAGAAATGGTTCAGGCTGCCTGTCAGGAATGCGAGAAGTACTGGGTGCAGCCCGAAAAACAAGATTGATGCACAGATCTGCCTGAAACCCGGCCATGGCGCCGGGTTTTTTATGGACGGGAAAAACATTCTGCAATACACAGCGCGTTTATTCCGTTGCCCATCGGCGGGCATTCCGATTACGTCCTTGAGACCTTCAACAGTCAATCCGACTCAACTCAAGGAAGACCTGCCATGACCGACACTCACTACGCCTACACACCAAAAGAACTGGATGCCGTATTTGAGGCAGTTGTGAACACCATCTTCGATGTACCGAAGGACATTGCAGACGATGGGCAGCCCGCCCCGAAAATTCTGGTGGTCGCCGGCGTACAAGGGTCCGGCAAGACCTACATGCTGAACAACACGCTGCTCAAGATTCCCGGACACGGCAACTACGTGCATCTTTATCAGGAGTATTTTCGCGAGCTGCACCCGCGCTATGCCGAGTTCGCCGATCAGGACGTGACCCGCCGCTACAAGCACACTGAAACCTTCATCTGGGAGCTGTGCAGCCGCATCTTTGCTTATGCCCACAGCAACACGTTCAACATCGTAATGGAAACCGCGCTGGACACCAAAGCCTTCGCCACGGTGATCTCGGGCCAGGCACTGGCCGCCTACCAGTTCGACGTTCACCTGATTGGCTGCAAGAAGGATTTCGTGCACCTTTCAACCATCAGGCGCGCCTTCAACGCGCTGGAAGCCGGGACCCTCGAGCGTTTTGTCGATATCGCCACGATCGAGACGAGCATCGAGAACGCCGAGGTCATTCTCAATGCGTTCGAGGAGGCTTGCATGAGGGTGAGCGGCTCCACCATCACCCTGTACGAGCGCGGCTTCGGTGAGCTCAAAGACCGCAAAAAAATCTGCAGCAGCCGCTGTGATCGAGTCGACTCGCTGACCCCGTACGTGTTCACCAATGAACAAGGCACAGAAATCACGTTGCAGGAACAGGTGCACCGGATCGAGCGCAGCGAAGCGTTACCCACCCCCTGCAGCTTTGCCAGCTTCATCGCGCTGATCCAAGCCCCTGTCTCAGGCGCTGAAGATCGCCTGGAAGCCTGGCAAGAGGCCTACAACGCACTCCCGAGAATGCGCCGATTCTGGCAGCACGTTCCGCCCCGCCTGCCCGAGACACTCTGGTCTTACATCAAAAAATACAGCGAGTGACTCACTCAGTGACAACGGTGGCGCCCAAGGCCTCGACGATCTGACTCAACGTCGCCGACTCACCGTTGAGGCGAACCCGCAGGCTGTCGATTTCCCGACGGGGCGGATAATGCTTGCGCAGGGCATCGAAGGCCAGGCGCTGGCTCTGGGCATCCCCCACCAGACTGCGGCGGAAATCCGCGTCATCGCGGCGCGGATCGTACACGCCGCGACACAGCGTGTTCAGCGCCCAGACCGGGTCCGTGGCGGCATCCAGCGTGACCTCGGCCAGCCACGGCTTGGGCAGCAGATCTTCAAGCCGGATGCTCGCCGGTTGCTCAAGGTGCGCACACAGAGCCTGATAGATTTGCGCCGTGCCGCGCTGCCTGCCGTCGAGGCTGTAACCGGCGATGTGGGGCGTGCCGATGACGCACAGCTCGGCCAGCTCGACGTCGACCGCCGGTTCCTGCTCCCAGACATCCAGCGCCGCTTGCAGGTCTTCGCGCTCCAGCAACACTTGGCGCAAGGCGGTGTTGTCGACCACCGGGCCACGCGCCGCGTTGATCAGCCAGGCGCCGGGCTTGAGCTGCTGCAAGTGGGCGCCGTCGAACAGGTGCCAGGTGGGCGTGTCGCCGGTTTTATCCAGCGGTGTGTGCAGGCTGATCACATCGCAGCGGGCAATGATCTCGTCGAGACTGACGTAATCGCCGCCTTCGCTGGCCTGACGCGGCGGGTCGCAGACCAGGACGCTCCAGCCCAGGCCGCGCAACACCTTGATCAAGCGACCGCCGACCTGCCCCGCGCCGACCACGCCGTAGGTGCGACTGGCGAGGCCGACGCCTTCGATTTCCGCGAGGGTCAGCAGGCTGCCAAGCACGTAGTCCACCACGCCGCGGGCATTGCAGCCCGGGGCGCTGGACCATTGAATGCCGGCTTCTTTGAAGTAATCGAGGTCGAGGTGATCGGTGCCGATGGTGCAGGTCCCGACGAATCGTACGGGCGTGCCTTCGAGCAAGGCGCGGTCGACCCGGGTCACCGAGCGCACCAGCAGGATATCGGCCTCGGCGACGGCGGCGCGGTCGAGTGTGCGGCCCGGGTAACGCTGGATATCACCGATGCCTGCGAAAAAGGCGTCGAGCAAGGGAATGTTTTCGTCGGCAACTATGCGCATGTCAGGGCTCCTGGAGTGGCCGCAGTGTAGGCGCCAGCGCCCTGTCGAGCCAGCGTGACGCGCAACGCGTCAGCGAGTAGGTCGCAAATCAGTCGAGCTTCTTGCGGATCCAGTACAGGAACTCGCCGTCGCCCGCCTGTTTATCCACCAGTTCGTGGCCGAGGAAGACACAGAATTTCGGGATATCCCGCTGGGTGGAAGGGTCGGTGGCGATCACCTTGAGCAGGCCGCCGGGCGGCAGGTCGCGCACCTTCTGGTGCAGCATCATGACCGGCTCGGGGCAATTGAGGCCGGTGGCGTCGAGCACCGCATCGACGGCGGGCCTTTCAATGGAATCAGACGGGGGTGCGATCGAATCAGACATGAGGGGGCTCCGGAAACAGGCCGGCATTGTCGCCTAATCGGTACATGCCGCCAATCGGCACTTTGCCTCGGCCCCTTCGCGAGCAAGCTCGCTCCCACAATAGGGCAGATAGCCGCCAACCTTACGCGAACCAGACTGTCAACTACGCTGCTGCCTACAAACTTTGTAGGATTCTGCGACATCTTGGCGTTTGGTCATCCCGGACCCGGCACGTATGATCCTTGACATTTCTCCGCAGATTAGAAGCCTATGTCCCTGATAGTTCTACTGCTTCTGCCTTTCATCGGCAGCTGTCTGGCGGCGCTTTTGCCGCACAACGCACGCAACAGTGAATCCCTCCTCGCCGGCCTGATCGCCTTGATCGGCGCGGTGCAGGTCGCACTGTGGTATCCGCAGATCGCCCACGGCGGGGTCATCCGAGAAGAGTTTTTCTGGCTACCCAGCCTGGGCCTGAACTTTGTTTTACGTCTGGACGGTTTCGCCTGGCTGTTCTCGATGCTGGTACTGGGGATCGGCGCGCTGGTGTCGCTGTATGCGCGTTATTACATGTCGCCGGACGACCCGGTGCCGCGCTTCTTCTCGTTTTTTCTGGCGTTCATGGGCGCCATGCTCGGACTGGTCATGTCCGGCAACCTCATTCAGATCGTGTTTTTCTGGGAGCTGACCAGCGTCTTCTCGTTCCTGCTGATCGGCTACTGGCACCACCGCGCCGACGCCCGACGCGGCGCTTACATGGCCCTGATGGTCACCGGCGCGGGCGGCCTTGCGCTGCTGGTGGGGATGATGCTGCTCGGGCATGTCGTCGGCAGTTATGACCTGGATCGCGTGCTGGCTTCAGGCGATGCGATTCGCGCCCACGCGCTGTACCCCGTGCTGCTGACGCTGATCCTGATCGGCGCGCTGAGCAAGAGCGCGCAATTCCCCTTCCACTTCTGGCTGCCCCACGCCATGGCGGCACCGACACCGGTGTCGGCGTATTTGCACTCGGCGACGATGGTCAAGGCCGGGGTATTCCTGCTGGCGCGCCTGTGGCCGTCGCTGTCCGGAAGCGAACAGTGGTTCTGGATGGTCAGCGGCGCGGGGGCGTGCACGCTGGTGATCGGCGCCTATTCCGCGATGTTTCAGAACGATCTCAAGGGCCTGCTGGCCTATTCCACCATCAGTCACCTGGGGCTGATCACCCTGCTGCTGGGCCTGAACAGTCCACTGGCCGCCGTCGCGGCGGTGTTTCACATCCTCAACCACGCCACGTTCAAGGCCTCGCTGTTCATGGCGGCGGGGATCATTGACCACGAAAGCGGCACCCGCGACATCCGCAAACTCAGCGGGCTGATCAAGCTGATGCCCTACACCGCGACGCTGGCCATGGTCGCCAGCGCGTCAATGGCGGGGGTGCCGCTGCTCAATGGCTTCCTGTCCAAGGAAATGTTCTTCGCAGAAACGGTGTTCATCACCTCGACCGACTGGGTCGAGATCGCCCTGCCGGTGATCGCCACGATCGCCGGGATCTTCAGCGTGGCGTATTCCCTGCGCTTTACCGTCGACGTGTTCTTCGGCCCTAAAGCCACGCGCCTGCCTCACACGCCCCACGAGCCGCCGCGCTGGATGCGCCTGCCGGTGGAATTGCTGGTGCTGGCGTGCCTGATCGTCGGCATTTTTCCCACGCACTCCGTTGGCCCGTTGCTGGCCGCTGCGGCACAGCCGGTGGTGGGGGGTGAACTCCCCGAGTACAGCCTGGCGATCTGGCACGGGCTGAACGCGCCGATGATCATGAGCCTGATCGCCATGGCGGCTGGCATCGTTCTATACCTGCTGCTGCGCGGCCCGATCAAGCGCAAACAGGTCAATGGCCCCCCGCTGATGTGGCGCCTGAACGGCAAGCGCATGTTCGAGCGCGTGCTGGTGTGGAAGATGCGCGGCGCCCGCCGACTGATGAGGCTGCTGACCACACGTCGTTTGCAGGCGCAGCTGTTTCTGATGGTGCTGGCCGCGCTGGTCGCCGGTTTCGTGCCGATGTACGAAAGCGGACTGAGCTGGGGCGATCGACCGAAGATCCCGGGTTCCGGCGTGTTTGTGATGCTCTGGTTGATCGCCATTGCCTGCGCCATCGGCGCCGCCTGGCAAGCCAAGTACCACCGTCTGGCGGCCGTGACCATGGTCAGCGTCTGCGGGTTGATGACCTGCGTGACCTTCGTCTGGTTTTCCGCGCCGGACCTGGCACTGACCCAACTGGCGGTGGAAGTCGTCACCACGGTGTTGATCCTGCTGGGCCTGCGCTGGCTGCCGCGACGTAACGAAAACGTGCCACCACCGTCCCAGGCGCGACGCCGGGCCAAGGTGCGGCGGATCCGCGACTTCGTCCTCGCCGTGGCGGTGGGTGGCGGCATGGCGGTGTTGTCCTACGCGATGCTGACGCGGCCGACGCCGAACGCCATTTCCGAGTTTTACCTGAGCCGTGCCCTGGCCCAGGGCGGCGGCACCAACGCGGTCAACGTCATGCTCGTGGACTTCCGTGGCTTCGACACCTTTGGCGAAATCACCGTGCTGGCCGTGGTGGCGCTGACGGTCTTTGCCCTGCTGCGGCGCTTCCGTCCGCCGAAAGAGAGCATTGCCCTGCCAGCACAACAGCGCTTGCTGGCCCGTGACGTGGTCACCGATCTGGTCAATCCGCGTCACGCCGCCGATACCGCACTGGGCTTCATGATGGTGCCGGCGGTGCTGGTGCGCCTGCTGTTGCCGGTGGCTTTTGTGGTGTCGATGTACCTGTTCATGCGCGGGCATAACCAGCCGGGTGGCGGTTTCGTGGCCGGGCTAGTGATGTCGGTGGCGTTCATCCTGCAATACATGGTGGCCGGCACCCAGTGGGTCGAGGCCAACATGAGCCTGCGGCCGTTGCGCTGGATGGGGACCGGGCTGTTCTTCGCGCTGGCCACGGGTCTGGGCTCGATGGCCCTCGGTTATCCGTTCATGACCACCCACACCGCGCACCTGGTCCTGCCGATACTGGGTGACCTGCACATCGCCAGCGCGCTGTTTTTCGACATCGGCGTGTACGCGGTGGTGGTCGGCTCGACCCTGTTAATCCTCACGGCGCTGGCTCACCAGTCGGTGCGCAGCCATCGCCCGACCTCGCTGCCGCAGCCCATTGAACCGGTCCCGGCCGACAGTCCGATTTCACAAGGAGCCATCTGATGGAAGAAGTCATCGCCATTGCCATCGGCGTGCTTGCCGCCTCCGGCGTGTGGCTGATCCTGCGTCCACGGACCTTTCAGGTCGTGATGGGCCTGTGCCTGCTGTCCTACGGCGTCAATCTGTTTATCTTCAGCATGGGCAGCCTGTTCATCGGCAAGGAGCCGATCATCAAGGACGGCGTGCCCCAGGACCTGCTCAATTACACCGATCCCCTGCCCCAGGCGCTGGTGCTGACGGCCATCGTCATCAGCTTCGCCATGACTGCGCTGTTCCTGGTGGTGCTGCTGGCGTCGCGCGGTCTGACCGGCAACGACCACGTCGACGGCCGGGAGCTGGGTGAATGAGTTTGATGAATCAACTGATCGTCGCACCGATCCTGCTGCCGGTGCTCACCGCTGCGCTGGTGCTGTGGCTCGGCGAGAAACACCGCCCGCTGAAAGCGCGGATCAACCTCTTCTCCACCGGACTCGGCCTGGCGATCGCCATCACGCTGATGATCTGGGTGCAGAAGACCGGCACCACCGGCTCCATTGGCGTGTACCTACCGGGCAACTGGGAGGCGCCGTTCGGCATCGTGCTGGTGGTCGATCACCTGTCGGCGCTGATGCTGGTGCTGACCGGCATCGTCGCCTTCTGCGCCCTGCTCTTCGCCCTGGCCCGTTGGGACCGCGCGGGCGCCAGTTTCCACGCGCTGTTTCAGATTCAACTGATGGGGTTGTATGGCGCCTTTCTTACTGCCGACCTGTTCAACCTGTTCGTGTTCTTCGAGGTTTTGCTGGCGGCATCTTATGGCCTGATGCTGCACGGCTCGGGCCGCGCGCGGGTGTCGGCGGGCCTGCATTACATCACCATCAACCTGCTGGCTTCGTCGCTGTTCCTGATTGGCGCGGCGCTGATTTACGGCGTCACCGGCACGCTGAACCTGGCCGACCTGGCCGTGAAAATTCCTCAGGTGCCGGAGGGCGATCTGGGCTTGCTGCACGCGGGCGCGGCCATTCTGGCAGTGGCGTTTCTGGCCAAGGCCGGCATGTGGCCGCTGAATTTCTGGCTGGTGCCGGCGTATTCCGCCGCCAGCGCACCGGTGGCGGCGCTGTTCGCGATCATGACCAAGGTCGGTTTCTACACGCTGCTGCGGCTGTGGACGCTGCTGTTTTCCGGTCAGGCCGGCGCGTCGGCGTTCTTCGGCGGGGACTGGCTGATCTGGGGGGGCATGGCCACCGTGACCGTGGCGGCGATTTCAGTGGTGGCCGCCCAGCGCCTGGAGCGCATGGCCAGTCTGAGCATTCTGGTGTCGGCGGGGATCCTGCTCTCGGCGGTCGGTTTCGCGCAGCCGAGCCTGACCGCAGGCGCACTGTTTTATCTGGTCAGCTCGACCCTGGCGCTCAGCGCGATGTTCCTGCTGGCGGAGTTGATCGAACGCTCACGCTCGGCCAATGACATCGCCCTCGACGAAGATGCGGACCAGTTGCCCAAGGCGCTGGAGTCCTTGCACCCGGTGCCGGGGACCAATCTGGATGACGAGCAGAAAGCCGTGGTCGGTCATGTCATCCCCTGGACCATGGCGTTTCTGGGCTTGAGTTTCATTGCCTGTGCACTGTTGATCATCGGCATGCCGCCGCTGTCGGGTTTTCTCGGCAAGCTGACGCTGATCAGCGCCCTGCTCAATCCGCTGGGCCTTGATGTGGCGAAGGCCGAAGCCATTCGCGGCGACAGTTGGACGCTGGTGGCACTGCTGATTATTTCCGGACTGACGTCGCTGTTTGCCTTCGTGCGGGTCGGCATCAAACGCTTCTGGACGCCCCAGGAACACGCGGCGCCACTGCTGCGGCTCAACGAATGCCTGCCGATCGCCTTGCTGGTGGGCTGCGCCATCGTGCTGACGTTCAAGGCCCAGGCGCTGTTGCATTACACCCAGGACACCGCCCAGGCGCTGCATGACCCGCAGCAATACGTGCTCTCAGTCAAGGCAGCCAGACCGATACCGGGGCCCGCTTCGGCAGCGGCGGAGGTGCAGCCATGAAGCGCCTGTTTCCCGCGCCACTGTTGTCGCTGTCGCTGTGGGGGTTGTGGCTGTTGCTGAACCTGTCGCTGAGCCCGGGCAACCTGCTGCTGGGCGCCCTGCTCGGCTTTTTCGCGCCCTACATCTTCGCGCCGTTGCGCCCTTCGCCCGCGCGAATCCGCAAACCCGGCGCCGCACTGCGCTTGTTCTTGCTGGTGGGCCGCGATGTGGTGGTGTCCAATCTGGCCGTCGCCTGGGACGTACTGCGCGCGGGCCGCCGTCCGCCGCGCTCGGCCTTCGTCAAGGTGCCGCTGGACCTGCACGACGCCCACGGCCTCGCGGCGCTGGCGATGATCTGCACGGTGGTGCCGGGCACGGTCTGGTCTGAACTGGCGCTGGATCGCAGCGTGCTGCTGATGCATGTGTTCGATCTGGACGACGAAGCGGCCTTCATCGAGCACTTCAAGAGCACGTACGAACGGCCACTGATGGAGATTTTCCAATGAGCGCCCTGCTCACAAACGCGATTCTGTTTACGCTGTCGGTGTTCACCCTCGCCATGGTCCTGACCTTGATCCGCCTGTTCAAAGGCCCGTCGGCGCAGGACCGGGTGCTGGCGCTGGACTACCTGTACATCCTGGCGATGCTGATGATGCTGGTGCTGGGGATTCGCTACGCCAGTGACACCTACTTCGAGGCGGCGCTGCTGATCGCACTGTTCGGCTTCGTCGGCTCATTTGCGCTGGCCAAATTTCTGTTGCGCGGCGAGGTGATCGAATGAATTCGTTGCAGGTTCTGCCGTTCTGGGTCGAAGTGCTGACCGCCGTCCTGCTGGTGCTGAGCAGCCTGTTCGGGCTGATCGGCGCGCTGGGTCTGTTGCGCATGAAAGACTTTTTTCAGCGCATGCACCCGCCCGCCTTGGCGTCGACCCTCGGCGCGTGGTGCGTGGCGCTGGCGTCCATCGTCTACTTCTCGGCCCTGAAGGAAGGTCCCGTGCTGCACGCGTGGCTGATCCCGATCCTGCTCGCCATCACCGTGCCGGTCACCACCTTGCTGCTGGCGCGCACCGGACTCTTTCGCAAGCGCATGGCCGGTGACGACGTGCCACCTGAAGTCAGCGACGGCAGACAGCAAGGGCATTGATGCTGTGCCATTGGCGATAGCCGGGCGCACGCATGCCCGCCACCCATCGCTTGTGGCGTGGGGGGATGTGGGCGCGTTCCGTGTGCAGGTGTGTTGAAGCGCGGTGCTTACTCGCTGGCTTTGAACGTCAGCTCGCCCTTGCGCCATTTCGCGGCTTTGGCGGTGGCGGCTTTGAGGACTTTGCTCAGGCCGGACTCAATCTGCTCGTGGGCGGCGAACACCATGAAGATGCTGTGGGACTCTTTGAACACGATGCCCTGGCCTTCAGGCACTTCGACAAACGCGTATTCGCCCAGACCATAGATGGTCATCCTGATGTCGCGAAAGCGGATTTCGAATTTGCCGCCTTCGCGGCTGGGCAATACCGCGGCACGGAAGTGGTCACCCACTTTCAGCTCCAGACCGGGTTTGTCATCGACCACCAGTGCGGTGTCGGTGTCGATCTCCGACATGTAAATGCCTTCAGGGGATTGTTCGATGACGTAAACGAATCGCGCCTGGAATAGCTTCACCAACTTCGCGCGCACGTCGCCGAGCACGAATAACGCGTGGGTATCCAGATTACCTACTGCCAATGTACAAACTCCCAACCAGATAGGAACTCGCCCGGACAGCGGACCGGGCGAGAAAAAAACGAGAAATGGTGCGTCCTGAAGCCGGACGCTGGCGTGGGTACGGATTCTACCGGCAGTCAGTCTATACGGGCTATATCCCTTTCGTCCGCTGCGATGACGTTTTTGCCGCCATACGATGTTTCGGTGGGGCTGACCCGACACGGCAAGACGCCATCGGATGTTTGAGTGGGGTGGATCCACCCCAGTAAAGAGCCATGCGATTTTGTTCTAGTAGGACCGGCTTCAGCCGGGAAAAGGCCTGATTGAACACCCTCAATCTCGCGGTGTGACGCCTGACGCTTTCCCGGCTAAAGCCAGTCCTACTAAAAGCGCGCGGTGTGTCAGCGGCTCTTCAGGCAATCAGTTAGAACTCTTGCCTGCCGCGCGTACTCCCATGCAGCAGAAGGTTACTCACTGACACGCCAACCCGGGTCCTTGACCCGTTCGGGAGAAAAAATGGAAATCATGACGCCGTCGCTTGAAATGTTGTTCGAACAACTGGGGCTGGAGTCCGATCAGGCCAGCATCGACGCATTTGTCGCCGCGCACCAACTGCCGGAAGGTGAGAAGGTCTCCGAAGCCGATTTCTGGACGGAGAATCAAGCCGGACTGCTCAAGGAGAAGATTCAGCTGGATGACGATTGGGCGCCCATCGTTGACGAGCTGAATGTGTTGCTGCACACGCCGACCTGACCCGGCGCACGTGTGAAAAAGGCGGCCCTTCGAGGCCGCCATTTTTTTGCCTGATCCGCCATTATCGTGCCCCAACCCCTCAAGGCAGCCCGGTCACTGTGGATAACCGGGCTGGCCGACATTGGAAAACATCTGCCGCCCATTCCGCGCAGGCGCGTGCACAAAAAGACCATCCACCAGCGCATCGCGTCGGGCGTTGTTCCAGTGCGCCGAGCGATGGATGTAGCGCTGATGCAACAGCGTCAGCTCGGCGTCGTTCAGCACCCCGCCCTCTCCTTTTGCATGGCTGATCAGCTTGGCGGCGATGGGACGCAATTCTGGTGGCAGGGTGATTTCTGCGGAATCACGGATCGGCAAAAACGGCACACCTTCGTCACTCGCCAGGGTGTGCATGAGCCGCAGGTAAACGTGGGCAAGGTGGTTGTAGACGCGGCGTTCCAGCGTCACCGTTGCGACCACCGTTTTGACCCCGCGTGAGCTGCTGGCAAACCGCTCGAAACATTCAACACCCAGCGAAGCGCTCTCATCGGTGGGGTCGAGCAGACGCCTGGCGTCGAGGGTGGACAGCTCGGCATGGGCCTGCAGCCAGGCGTCCGTTTCGTCGTAGGGCGTATTGACGCAAACCAGGCTGCGGCGTGGCCGGAACAGCGACACCTTCTCCACCTCCTGAGGCTGGTAACCGCCGCCGATGTCCGAATGGCTGCCGGGCAGCACGATTTCCCGGGGCCAGTCGGGCTTGACGCTGTTTAGGACGAAGTTGCGCCGATGCTCATCGCCGGCCACCAGATGCAGCACCTGCTGCGCGCACCCGGGCGGCAGAAACAGATTGACCCGTTTATTGACCGCATCCCGAACGCTGCCCAGATCGGAGATCCCACCGACGGCGGCCACGGTGTCGAACAGCCCGATAACCTTCAACCGTACGCTGCCGCTGGCCCATGAGAAGCTGTCCGACAGCGGCAGTTTGCGCGGGTCCAGAACCGGGTCCAGCGCGCCCCGGGATTTTTTCAGCACTTCGTTGGCCAGATGCCGGGCCGAGGCCGCACCCCGACTGAAGCCAAACACGTCCAGTTCCAGCGCACCGATGACACAACCCGGATTATCGCTTTCAAACATCTGAAGTTCGTCGGCGAGTTTTTTGATTCCCCGCGACACTTTTGCCACCACGCCGGTGGTGCCGCGACCAAAGCCCTGGCCCGACACGCGTGAATCGCGCCCGCCAGAGGTAGTGCCAACGCCGCTGACATACACCGCACCATATACATACAGGCCGTCGGCTTTAATGATCGCCTTGCGCTGTTGCTTATATAAGCCGGCCAGTCTCGCGATATTGGTGGGGCTGTTGCTGTAACTGCTGCCGGGGTCAGTGTGTCGGCCACCACATTCTTTTATATGCACGCCGCCATAGACTTCCGCCATGGCCTGGCAGTCGGCGCCTATCTGGCTATTGACGCGATTATTACCGGTCCCGTCGAAGAACACACCGAGACGAACGGTGACTTCCGGCGCGTCGGTGCGGGAATCGGCCGACGCGTGAGTGATAGTTTTCTTTGTCATTTGATTCATCCTTGAGTACTGACATGAGTCCCGAACAGGCATTTACATATTCGGACATATACTCACAGGATGATCGCAGTTAACGTCCCGTCAACCGATGGAACTGCACTTCAGACGCTTCCTACTTCAATATCGGACGTTTAAATAATTAAAGGGCCTTAGTCTCACAACTAACGCTCCGCGAAGAGCTGCAAGCTTCAAGCGGCAAGCCACAAGACGCCCGATCACTGCTCACTGCTCTTCACTTGAAGCTTGTAGCTTGCAACTCAGTCCTCAGCTTTTCTCCGGCCTATAGCCCAGTCGCAGCCCGCCCCAATGCCGGCCCTTGACCATGACAGGCACGGAAAGATCGTGCATCAGTTCGCCGGTGTCGCGGGTGTAGGTCTGCAACAGAACCGGCTGCTGGTGACTGCCGCAGCGAATCCCGGTGCGGTCGTCGAACTTGCGCTTGGTGCGGTTGTTGACCGCGTCGACTGCCGTGTCGCCCGTCAAAGGTCGGCTGAACGCCTTATTGTGGGTCGGCACGTAGCCTTGCTGGGTGCAGGCGATGGCGAACACCAGCCCCTCATGACGGGTCAGTAGCGGTTCCTGAATGGCCGGCAGCGTCTGGTCGGTGTAGCGGTCGAAGCGCGTCTGGTACTTGGCCGGCGAGGTGTTGGCGATGGGCTGATAGGCGCGGTCGAACAGATCGGTCAGGCTGACCCGGCCCTGATCGATGTCCTCCTCGAACGTGGCGGCGATCTGGCTGGCGCCTTCGCGGGCGAGGTCGTAAATGCGCTGGTGATAGTCATCCAGACCGACCTGGGCCAGGCGTTCGCTGATGGTTTCCGCCTGCTCCTCCATCTGCAACGCCGATTGCGCCAGGCGCCGGGTCTGGTCATCGCTGACGGCAAGGTCGCTGCGCATTTGCTCGACGGCCACGAACAGGCTGCTCAATTGCGCCTGATTGGTCTGGGCGCCCCGCGCGATCTCACCCACTTGCTGCTCTACGCCAACCGCCAGCTGAGCGATGCTCGCCAGTTGCTGACCGGTGGATTCGACCTGCGCCACGCCGCCACTCAGGTCGCCCGACAACTGCCGGATCTGCTCGACCACCTGACGGGTGCGCTGCTGGATATCAACGACCATCTCCCCGACTTCACTGGTCGCCGTCGCCGTGCGCCCGGCCAGCCCGCGCACTTCATCGGCCACCACCGCAAAGCCACGGCCGTGTTCGCCGGCCCGCGCGGCTTCGATGGCGGCGTTGAGGGCGAGCAGATTGGTCTGGCTGGCGATGGACTGGATCACCGCCGTCACACGCTGAATGTCTTCGCTGCGCTGGCTGAGCGCTTCGATCAGTTCACGGCTGCTGTCGGCCCGCTCACTGAGTTGGTGCATCAGGCCGATGGAAGCGTTGAGGACGTTGAGCCCGGCGCCGCTGCTCTCCCGCGCCTGGCTGGCGGCCGTCAGCGCTTGCTGGCTGAGGGTCGACGTGGCGCGCTCGGTAGCGATCATCACATCGGCGCTGCTGACGATCTGCTCGGCCGCGTTGACCTGAGACTGCAGCTTGCCCGCCAGTTGCCTGACGGAAAACGCCACGGCCGCCGCAGACAGCGCGTTGTGACTGGTGCTTCGGGACAGGTCCCGGGTCAAACGCGTCATGGTGTCTTCGCCCGCCTCTACCGCCGCCACCGGCGTTCGGCCGGCGAACAGCGGCGGCAACCACAGAATCAACAGCGCGACGGGCAGGCACACGTAAACGGACACATAGCCCCACGCCATCGCCGCAAACAGCAGGCACAAGCCAAGGCTTTGCAGGGCGGGCGTCAGCCAGCGCGAACCGGTGACGACCTGACTGTCGACGGCCGCGTGCGCGGGGTGGGAGGGTGTTGCTGCGTGACGACCTTTCGCATCCATGTCCGGGACCTGCCCTGCTTTCATTATTGTGAAAGCATTAAACGCCCAAATAGCGGCCATGCGCCATGAGTCATTGGTGGTAGTCGGTCGGAATGTGCTGCGACGGGGGGGGGCTATACGGTAGGCGCTTGAACGGTGCGCAAGGGAACGGCTCGACCACCCGTTGCGGGCGGTCGAACCCGATGGATCACGCCTGACGCTGGTGGCGGTCGATCTGCTCGTGACGTTCCTGAGCTTCGATGCAGTACTTGGTGGTCGGGCTGATCAGCAGGCGCTTGAGGCCAATCGGCTCGCCGCTGTCTTCGCACCAGCCAAAGCTGTCGTCAGCGATGCGGCTCAAGGCCATTTCCAGCTGAGGCAGCATGCGCTGATCGCGGTCAATCACGTTCACCAGCCAGTGGCGCTCTTCTTCCACGGAAGCGGCGTCGGCAGGGTCAGCCGGGGTGTCCAGGCTTTCGATCGCGATACGGCTCTGCTCGATGCGCTCGTGGATTTCGACTTTCATGGCTTGCAACAGGCCGACGAAGAACGCGTGCTGCTCGGCGTTCATGTAGTCATCGGCCGGCATCGCCAGCAACTTTTCCTTGGTCATTGATTTCTCTATAAAAAAACGTGCATTAAGGCGATCTCAAAGGTGCGCCTCAACCTGGCATTAAACGCGCCGTAGTCTCGAAGCGCCGCTTGGCACTCAATTTACGAGGGGCGGCAGTCTAAGGCCGGGTTCGGTACTCGGCAACATAATTGATCAGGATTCGTCCAACAAGGGCCGCAATACCCGGTGGCATTGGGTCGCGCCGGGGATTTGATCGCACCCTTCACCCGGCCCGGGCGTCCTCGAAACGAGGCAGATGGTGTCTGACCGATCGTGGCGTGATCGGTTCAAACCGATGAAAAACGAAAAGGGCCTGCAATGAGGCCCTCTTTGATGACGCCTGAACGACTCAGCGCTTGAGCTTGCGCTTGTTGCGGTACTGATCGATGACCACGGCGACGACAATGATCAGGCCCTTGATGATGTCCTGCACGTAGGCATCGACGCCGACGAAGGTAAAGCCGCTGGCCATGACCCCGAGGATCAGCGCGCCGATGACCGTGCCGGTGATCCGCCCGACGCCACCGGCCAGGCTCGTGCCGCCGATCACCGCCGCCGCGATGGCGTCCAGCTCGTAGGAAACGCCCATGCCGGCCTGCCCGGTGGCCGCCCGTGCCGACGCCACCACCCCGGCCAGCCCGGCCAGCAGACCCGCGATGCTGTAGACGATCACCAGATGCCGCTTGACGTTGATCCCCGAGGTGCGCGCCGCCTGCATGTTGCCGCCGATGGCGTAGGTGTATTTGCCGTACTTGGTGTAGCGCAGGGCAATGTGAAAGATCACCGCGACCACCAGAAAGATGATCACCGGCATGGCGCCCTGGCCGATCGCGGTGTAGGAATCATTCAGCATGCTCACGGGTTGGCCGCCGGTGTAGTAGCGCGCCAGCCCCCGCGCCGAGACCATCATGCCCAGCGTGGCAATGAACGGCGGGATGCCGGTGATGGCGATGATGCTGCCGTTGATCGCCCCGGCGAGCAGCCCCACCCCAAGGCCGGCGATGACGGGCGCCCACACCGGCAGATCGGTCAGCGACGGAAACACGGCGCGGGTGTAGTCCGACGATTGCGCCAGGCTGGCGGCAATCATCGCCGACAGCGCCAGCACCGAACCTGACGACAAGTCGATGCCGGTGGTGATGATGACCTGGGTCACGCCGATGGCCAGCAGGCCGATGATCGACACCTGCAGAATCATCAGCACCAGCCGCTGGGAATTCATCAGAAAGCTCTGATCGCGGACGATCCACCCGAACAGTTCGAAAATCAGGCCAATGCCGATCAGCACCAGAAAGATGCTCAGTTCGGTGGGCAGCCGGCGCTTGTGCTTGCGGGGCGCCAGTGCAGGTTTGTTTTCCAGCATCGCGTTCATCTTCATGTGTGCCTCTTGTTCTTGTGCGACCCGACTGGGGCAGTGTGACTGGGGCGTGGTGCAGTGCTTGAATCGGAGCGTCAATAGCCCGAGATTCAGTGGACCGGGTTTCCGGACGCCAGGTGCATGACCCGCTCCTGGGTGGCCTCGGCGCGGTCGAGGGTGCCCATCATTTCGCCTTCGTGCATGACCATGACCCGGTCGCTCATCCCCAGCACTTCCGGCAGTTCGGAAGAAATCATGATCACCGCCATGCCCTCGCTGGCGAGCAGGGAAATCAGCCGATAGATCTCGGCCTTGGCGCCGACGTCGATGCCGCGGGTGGGCTCATCGAGGATCAGCACCCGCGGGTTGGTCATCAGCCAGCGCGCCAGCAGCGCCTTCTGCTGATTGCCGCCGGACAGCGTGTCGATGCACTGCTCAAGGGACGGCGTCTTCACCCGCAGCTTTTTGCACATGTCTTCGCACAGCACGCGCAAGGCTTTCTGGTGGACAAAACCGTTGCCAGCGTAATGGGGCAGCACCGCCATCTCCATGTTTTCCAGCACCGACAGGCACGGAAACAGGCCGCTGAGCTTGCGATCCTCGGTGAGCAACGCGAAGCCCTTCTCGATGGCGAAGTGCGGGTCGCTGACACGGATCGGCGTGCCGTCGAGGAGGATTTCCCCGCGCGTACTGGGGGTGATGCCGAAGATCGTTTCAGCGACATTGGTGCGCCCCGAGCCCATCAGCCCGGCGATGCCCAACACTTCGCCGGCGTGCAGGTCGAACGACACGCCTTCGAACACGCCGTTGAGCGACAGGTCGCGAACCGACAGCAGCAACTTGCCCACGGGCTGGTCGCGTTCGGGAAACAGCTGGGTGAGTTCACGGCCAACCATCATCGAAATCAGGCTGTCGCCGTTCATGCTGTCGGCCCGCTGCAGACCGATATAGGCGCCGTCCCGGAACACCGCTACCTCATCGGCGATGGCAAACACTTCGTTCATCTTGTGGGTGATGTAGATGATGCCCTTACCCTGGGCCCGCAGGTCGGCAATGATCGAAAACAGGTGGGCGACCTCCGTCTCCGTAATGGCGGAGGTCGGCTCGTCCATGATCAGTACGTCGGAGTCGTAGGAAACGGCCTTGGCGATCTCGACCATCTGCCGCTCGGCGATGCTCAGGTTGCCGACCATCTCCTCTGGATCGAGGTTGATGCGCAGGCGTCCGAGCAATTGCGCCGTGCAGCGGTGCATCGCACGGTGGTCGACCATGTGCAGGCCGTTAAGCTGCTCGCGGCCGATCCAGATGTTCTCGGCGATGCTCATGTGGGGCATCAGGTTGAGCTCCTGATGGATCATGGCAATGCCCGATTGCAGCGCCGCCAGCGGCGACTGGAACACCACCGGCTCGCCACGCAGGCGGATTTCGCCGCTGTCGGGCTGGTAGATGCCGGCAATGATTTTCATCAGCGTGGACTTGCCCGCGCCGTTCTCGCCCATCAGCGCCAGCACGCTGCCGGGCCGCACGCGCAGTTGCACGTTGTCCAGCGCCACCACCCCGGGGAAGCCCTTGCTGATGTTGGTGATTTCCAGCAGATAAGGGTGCTCGGCGTCGTTCGTCGTCCCGGAGACAGGCGAGAGGGTTGAAGCCGAAGCGGTTGTGGAAGCGAACATGGTCACAGGCTCCTCGGGTGACAGGGTCGGCAGAGGCACGGCCAGGCGGTGCTCTGCCGGGTGTCAGTCGGGCTGAGATGAGCGGTTATTTGAAGGTGTTGACGTTTTCCGGGGTGATCAGCTTGAAAGGAATCACGATGGCCTGTTCGGGCAGCGTTTCCTTCTTCGCCAGTTTCACAGCCGCATCGATTGCGCCCTCGCCCTGCCCCTTGGCGTCCTGAAACACCGAGACCGAGAGGTCGCCTTTCTTGACCGCGCTCAGACCGTCCGGCGTGCCGTCGACACCGGCCACAAATACCTCACCTTTTTTGCCCGCCTGCTTCAGGGCCATGGCCGCACCGATGGCCATTTCGTCGTTGTTGGAGATGACCGCCTTGAAGTCGCGGCCCTGGGTCAGCCAGTCATTGGTGACGTCCATGCCTTTCTGCCGCTGCCAGGCGCCGGTCTGCTCCTGAGTGACCTTGATGTCGGGGTAGTTTTTCAGGACTTCCTTGACGCCCGCCGTGCGGTCGCGGGTCGAGTTATTGGCCAGCTCACCGAGCAAGATGACGACGTTGCCCTTGCCGTCCATTTTCTTGGCCAGGTATTCCATTTGCATGCGCCCTGCTTCCTTGTCGTCGGAGGTCACAGAGGCAACGCCTGCGAGCAGCTTCGGATCGTCCGGACGGCGGTTGACGTAGACCAGCGGAATGCCGGCATCCGTGGCAGCCTTGGTGATCTTCACGGTGGCTTCGGTGTCGACGGGGTTGACGATCAGTGCGTCGACCTTCTTGCCAATCAGCTCTTGCACCTGATCGAGCTGTTTGTTCACGTCATTGCGGCCATCGACAAACTGCAAATCGACGCCGCCCATGGCTTTGACTTTTTTGTCCATGTCCTCGCGCATGTAGGTCAGGTACGTGTCATCGAACTGCGACATGGACACGCCGATCTTCAGGTCGGCGGCCAGGGTGACGCCGCTGCTCAGCATGAGGGCTAGAGCGAGTGAGGTGAAACGGAGCGGGGTATTCATGAACGGTCTTTCTCCAGATTCTTGTTGTTGTAATGACAGGGATGATGACGGCTGGAGGTACTGACACTCAGCGCGGAGCAGTGCACGCCGTGTCTGAAAGGTGCGCGACCGAACCACCCGATGCGCCGCATACCACAACGCCGCGGCGTTGGACGCAGAGCACATGGGCGATGGTTTCGAGGGCGGATTCGACAGCGGGGGCGGCGTTGATCAATCTGTGGGAAACAGCGCGGGGAATAGCAGGAAGCGCGAGTAAGAAGGGGCGGCAAGCCTTGGCGGCTGATCTGAAGATATTCATTGGCGGTACCTGTCTGCGATTGGCTTTCTTGTTTTTGTGTCGCTCGTTCGGCCTGCTGCCGGGAAACCCGGCACCAGGCGCTGACGGCGATCGTCGGCAACCTGGAAATGACTCTATTGGAAAATAATTTCTACTTCAACAGCTTTTAGAATTAATTTCTATTTTCGGTTTGATGCGCCTCGTTCGGACAATCCGGTGGGTGCAGCGCACTCCCTCGCGGGACATCCGGGTGCACGTCCTACAGCACAACCACCCTGCCCTCCATCGCGCTGATCCTCGCGGCATCCAGCACGCGGGCCGAGGCCACCGCATCGTTTGCATCCACAGGATTACGCCCCTGGTTCATCACCGCTTCCTGCCACTGCCGGTAAAACTCGGTCCAGCAGCCACGCTCCGACGGGACCCGCTCGCGGTGCTCGCCCTGCTCGAACCAGCCCCAGCGTCGGTGTTCTTCCACGCCCCAGCGATCGCCTTCGGATCGGGGGGACAACCCGGCCAGTGCGGCAGCTTCCTGACCGTCGAGGCCCTCCACGGTATAGCAGCCCTGTGAACCGTTGACTCGAAAACGCGGGCCCTGGGCGTTTTGCAGGCAGTTGCCCCAGAGGTGCGAAACCACGCCGTTGGCATGGGTCAGTGAAATAAAGAAGCCGTGATCGACCTTTTGCTCAAGAGTGGCGAACTCAAGCTCGGCGTACACCCGCTTCACCGGCCCGAACAGCAGCAGTGCCTGATCCACCAGATGGCTGCCGAGATCGCGGAGAATGCCGCCGCCGCTTTCCTTGCCAACCGAGGACGGCGAATAGCGCTCGACCCGGGACTCGAAGCGGCTGATGTCGCCGAGAACGCCCTGATCGATCAGTTTGCGCACGGTGAGAAAATCCGAGTCCCAGCGACGGTTCTGGTACACGCCCAGCAGCACGCCTCGGCGTTCGGCGGCGTCCACCAGCGCCTGCGCCGCCTGGGCATCCGGCGCGAACGGTTTGTCGCTGACGACCGGGACGCCGAGTTCGATGGCTTCGAGAATCAAGGCACGGCGGGAGGCCAGCGGCGTCGAGATCACCACCGCATCGACACCGGCCGCGACCAGATCGGCCAGGCTGTCGAAAGCCGGGACTTTGGGGTAATCGTTGCGCAGGTCCTGGCGGCGTTCCGGCGAACGGGTGACCACGCCGGCAAACGTCACGCCGGGCTGGCTGGCAATCAGCGGCGCGTGAAAGTAACGCCCGCCCTTGCCGTAGCCGATGAGTCCGATTTTCATGTGTAATCTCCTTGCCCTGTAGGAGCGTGGCTGGTCCCGCGATCGGCGACGCAGTCGTCGTCAATCCAGCCAATGCGGTGTATCAGACACATCGCATTGCCTAATGTGCTGCCGGTTCCCGGCAGATCGCGGGACAAGCCACGCTCCTACAGGGCCTGTGTTCAATACTGGCGGGCTTTGGCCAACGCCGCTTTTTGCCGCTCGTACGCCTCGGCCGTTGTTCCCGTGGTCGACACCTGCGCCACGCCCACGCGCCACCACGACAGGTAGCCGTGGATCATGGTTTTCGGCAGCACCTTGATGTCGATCAGCGTCGAAACGGTCTGCAGGCGCGCATCGGCCAGTGCCGCTTCCAGCTCTTGGGCGTTGCTGACCTTGTAGGTCTTGCAGCCATAAGCCGCAGCATTCATGGCGAAATCCACCGGCACTAAGTCGCCATCCAGCTGACCGGTCTCGGGATTGCGGTAGCGGAACTCGGTGCCGAAACTGCCCATGCCGTTGCCCATCTGCAAATTGTTGATGCAACCGAAGGCCATGTTGTCGAGGAGCACCACGTTGATCTTGCGCCGTTCCTGAATCGACGTGGCCAGTTCCGAGTGCAGCATCATGTAGGAACCGTCGCCCACCAGCGCGTACACCTCACGCTCCGGCGCCGCCATTTTCACGCCCAACGCGGCGTTGACCTCATAGCCCATGCACGAATAGCCGTACTCGACGTGGTAACTGTCGACACTGGTGCTGCGCCACGCCCGCTGCAAATCGCCGGGCAGACTGCCGGCCGCCGCGACGATGACCGCGTCTGAGGGCAATTGCTGGTTGAGCACGCCCAATACCCGGCTCTGGGTCAGGCACGAACCGGTCATTTCGATGAAATCGCGCAGCACCTGCGGGTCGAAATGGCCGCTGACTTCCGGCTCGAAAGCCTCGGCCTGATAGTCCACGGCGTACAGCCGATCCACTTCCGCATCCAGAGCAGCCCTCGCCTCGCGCGGCTGATTGCCCCACTGCGCGCGGTAGTCCCCCAACTGATCCGACAGGGAGCGAAGCGCGAGGCACGCATCGGCCAGTACCTGCACGCCATCGAGTTTCTGCACATCGAAAGCGCCAACGTTGAGGTTGAGGAATTGCACGTCAGGGTTCTGGAACAGGGATTTGGAGCCGGTGGTGAAATCGCTGTAACGGGTGCCGACGCCGATGATCAGGTCCGCCTCCCGGGCCAGGGTATTCGCCGCCAGGTTGCCGGTCTCGCCGATGCCGCCCATGTTCAGTGGATGGGCGGAGACGATGGCGCTCTTGCCTGCCTGGGTCTCGCTGAACGGGATGCCGAAGCGCTCGGCGAACGCCTGCAACTCGACGGCCGCACCGGAATAACGCACGCCGCCGCCACAGATCAGCAGCGGCTTGCGTTTGCCTTTGAGCAGCGTCACGGCATCGTTGAGCATCGCTTCGGTGGGCGGACGGCGGTCGATGCGGTGCACGCGCTTTTGCAGGAATGAATCGGGGTAGTCGTAGGCTTCGGCCTGCACGTCCTGGGGCAGCGCCAGGGTGACGGCGCCGGTTTCGGCAGGGTCCGTGAGCACGCGCATGGCGTTGAGGGCCGCGCTCATCAGCTGCTCGGGGCGGTTGATGCGGTCCCAGTATTTGCTCACAGCCTTGAAGGCGTCGTTGGTGCTGATGCTGAGGTCGTGGAACTGTTCGATCTGTTGCAGCACCGGATCGGGCTGGCGACTGGCGTAGACATCGCCGGGCAGCAACAACAGCGGAATGCGATTGGCCGACGCGGTGGCCGCGGCAGTGATCATGTTGGCGGCGCCGGGGCCGACCGACGAGCTACAGGCGTAGACCTTACGCCGCAGGTGTTGCTTGGCAAAACCCATGGCGGCGTGGCACATGCCTTGTTCGTTGCGGCCTTGATGGACGATGAGCTCGCCGCTGTCCTGCTCCAGCGCCTGGCCCAGGCCGAGCACGTTGCCGTGACCGAAAATGGTGAACACCCCGGCGACGAACTTGCTCTGCACGCCGTCGACTTCGACGTACTGATTATCGAGAAACTTCACCAGGGCCTGGGCCATGGTCAATCGAGTCGTGGTCATGCTTGCACCTTGTTGTTATTGGCGGTGATGAAAGCCCTGGGAATGGTTAGCGGACTTGGCTGACTGGGCTGAATATTCAGACTCAGCGATGATCCCTGTGGGAGTGAGCTTGCTCACGAAGGGGCCGGTCCGTCTGGCACATCCCCAGTGGCCATACAGCCGCCTTCGCGAGCAAGCTCGCTCCCACATCGACCGCGTTCAGCAAACGATTAACGTTGTTCCCCTACTTCGCCGTCGGCATGCTGAATTCCGCGCCCTTGGCGATGCTGTCCGGCCAGCGCTGCATGACGCTCTTGTAGCGGCTGTAGAACCGCAGGCCTTCTTCGCCGTAGGCATGGTGATCGCCGAACAGCGAGCGCTTCCAGCCGCCGAACGAATGCCAGGCCATCGGCACCGGAATCGGCACGTTGATGCCCACCATGCCGACCTTGATGTTGCGCGCAAAGGCCCGGGCAATGCCGCCGTCGCTGGTGAAGCACGACACGCCGTTGCCGAATTCGTGGGCGTTGATCAGCTCCACCGCCGAGGCAAAATTGGGCACGTGGACGATGCCCAGCACCGGTCCGAATATTTCCTCCTTATAGATAGTCATCTCCGGCGTCACCTCATCGAACAGCGTGGCACCGACGAAGAAGCCCTGTTCCGCCCCCGGCACGGTGAAGTTGCGCCCGTCGACAATCAGCTTCGCGCCCTCTTGCACGCCCTGGGCGATGTAGCCTTCGACCTTGGCCTTGTGCACCGCCGTGACCAGCGGGCCCATGTCCGAGTCGGCGTTCATGCCGTTGCCGACCTTGAGGGCATCGATGCGCGGCAGCAGCTTGTCGATGAGTTTCTGCCCCGCGTCACCCACCACCACGGCGATGGAAATCGCCATGCAGCGCTCGCCAGCCGAACCGTAAGCTGCGCCGATCAATGCGTCGGCCGCCTGATCCAGGTCGGCATCGGGCATGACGATCATGTGGTTTTTCGCACCGCCGAGGGCCTGCACGCGCTTGCCGTGGGCCGTGCCCTGCTGATGAATGTATTCGGCGATGGGCGTGGAGCCGACAAATGAAATCGCCTCGATGCCCTTGTGCTGCAACAGCGCGTCCACGGCCACTTTGTCGCCCTGCACCACGTTGAACACGCCATCCGGCAGGCCCGCCTGTTTCAACAGTTGCGCCATCAGCAGGCTCGCCGACGGGTCGCGTTCGGACGGCTTGAGGATGAAGCAGTTGCCGGTGACCAGCGCCATGGGGATCATCCACAGCGGCACCATCACCGGGAAATTGAACGGCGTGACGCCGGCGCAGACGCCCAGTGGCTGACGCAGGTTCCAGTTGTCGATGCCGCCACCGATGTTGTCGCTGTAGTCGCTTTTCAACAGGCTCGGCGCGCCACAGGCGAACTCGACGATTTCAATGCCGCGCACCACCTCGCCCTTGGCATCGGAAAACACCTTGCCGTGCTCGCGGCAGATGATGGCCGCCAGCTCGTCATGGTGCTGGTCCAGCAGCTCCTTGAACTTGAACATGACCCGCGCACGGCGCAGGGACGACTGGTCCGCCCAGGCGGGAAACGCCGCCTGGGCAGCGGCAACGGCTTCATCGACGGTCTTCAGTTCCGCCAGCGCGACCCGGGCCTGCACGGCGCCGGTGGCCGGATTGAACACATCGCTGAAACGCTCGGCGCTGTCGTGAATCTGGCCGTTGATGTAGTGGCCGATGATCGGGGCAGTGCTCATTGAGGGGCTCCTTCCAATAGATTTACAAATCGAGCAGCCAGCTATGCTGCGGATCGTTATGAAATTGCCAGGCGCGTTTGGGGCCGGCCATCACGTTCAGGTAATAGGATTCGTAGCCGTACGGCACGGTGACCGGGTGATACCCCTTGGGCACCGTGACCAGGTCGTTGTTCTCCACGGCCATGGCCTGATCGATGCTGCGATCGTCGGTGTACACGCGCTGGAACACATAGCCCTGGGGCGGGTCGACCTGATGGTAATAGGTTTCTTCGAGAAAGCTCTGGTGCGGTAAATCATCCGTGTCGTGCTTGTGCGGCGGGTAGCTGGATGAGTGGCCCGAGGGCGTGCGCACCTCCACCACCAGCAACGAATGCGCGGGCTCGGAATCAGGGAGAATGTCGCAAACGTAACGGGTGTTGGCCGCCCGGCCGCGCACGCTGCGTTTCATCGTGTCGGGTGTGATGACGCGCCCCGGCAGGTCTTTGGACGCATCGCCGGGCGCCGCGCACACGGCAATCTGCACCGCGCTCAACGCCGTGACTTCGGCCTGGCTGCCCGGCGGCAGATACACCGCAAAGGGAGATTTGTCCTCGAACACGGACTGCCGATCGCCGAGGTTTTCCCAGTTGAAACCGCCCTGCCCCGGCGCCTCGCCGCTGACGCTGATGCGACCGCTGAGCAGCACCAGGCAGATTTCCTTGTCGCCCGCACTCACCGGCAGACGTTCGCCGACGCTCAATCGATGGGCGGAGAAGCCGACGTACGTCAGCACGCCGTCGGCCAGCGCGACCACGTCGCGCCCTTCGGCCTTGCTCTTGACCAAGAGATTCATGTTCACAGACTCCTGTGTTCAGGCGGTTGTTGGGGCGTGCTGTGTTGTCGAGCGGAGTGATTGACCTGCGCGGCGGCCAGCAACGCGCGCAGGGTCTCGTAGCCTTTCTTTGCATAGGCATAGCTCGGCGCGACGGCCGGGTCCTGTTCCGCTTCGACCACCAGCCAGCCTTGGTAACCGGCCTGCATCAACACATCCAGCAGCGCGGCGAAATCGATGTCGCCATCGCCGGGCACGGTGAAGGTGCCGTTGACGATGCAGTCCGGAAAGCTCCACAAATGGTTGCGCGCCAGCTGCACCACTGGCTTGCGCACGTCCTTGAAGTGAACGTGACAGACGCGGTCGATGTGTTTGCTCAGCACTTGAAGCGGTTCGCCGCCGCCCATGTAGCAGTGACCGGAATCGAACAGCAGGCCGACTTCATCGCCCGTCAGCGCCATCAGCGTGTCGATGTCCTCCGGCGATTCCACGTAGGCGCCCATGTGGTGGTGATAGCCCAGGCGCACGCCCTGGGACAGGGTAAACCGGGCCAGCTCGGTGAGCTTGTCGGCGTAGGCCTGCCAGGCGCTGGCGCTGTGGAAACGCGGTCGCTCGACCAATCGAATGCGCTGACCCTGAATCGAATCGGCCACTTCGCCGTACACCAGCACCGTGGCGCCGTTGTGCTTGAGCAGCTCGACGTGGCTGGCGATGGCGTCGATTTCCTCGGCCGCCGAGCGGCTGGCGAGCCGACCGGAATACCAGCCCGACACCAGCGCCAGGTCATAGGGGCGCAACACATCGGCCACGCCTTGGGCATCCTTGGGGAATTTGCCGTTGAGCTCGAAGCCTTCGTAGCCGATTTCCTTGCCCTCACCCAGCGCGGTGCTCAGGGGCGTTTCGCCGCCGAGGGCCGGGAGGTCGTCGTTGCTCCAGGAAATCGGGTTGATGCCAATTCGGATTGCAGAAGCGGGCATGGCTGCACCTTTATTGTTGTTATCTCGTTCAACTGAAAACAGAGGCCGCGGGTTCTGATGTCAGGCCCGGGCGTCGCGCCAGGATTCGATGAGGAAACCGAAATTGCTCTGCACCCGCGTGATCAGGCCCGCGTCGTCGATTTCGCCTTCCAGCCAGGCTCGGCTGGGCTCATGAAAAATCGTCCGGCCGACGGCAAAACCGCGGCAGGTGGTGCTTTTCGCCGCCTGACGAAAGCCGGCCGCCAGGGTTTCGGCGGGCGCGTTCAGCCCCAGCAACACCACGCCCCGGCAGTACGGATCGCGCTCGTGGATCAGCGCGTCGAGCTGCTCCCAGACCTCGGCGGGCTGCGACTCGATTTTCCACCAGGCCGGGTAAATGCCCAGGTTGTAGAGGCGCTTGAGGGAACGGTAGATAACGTCTGGATGGGTCGAAGGATGATCCTTGGGCGGAATAACCTCCAGCAGCAGTTCGTGACCACTGGCCAGTGCCGCCTGATACAGCCCCAGCAGTTGCGCTTCCTGTTCCAGGCGCAGCATCGGCTCGTCGTCCGGGTGGTATTGCACCAGGCACTTGATGATCTGTTCCTGAGGCCAGCTTTGCAGCGTGCTGCCCACCGAACGCCCGTGCTCGAACGCCAACGGGCGTGAACCCTGGACTTCCACCGGGCGAGCCACCCACCAGCCGCGCCCGCTGGCGGCATTCAGTGAATCCTGACCGAAGCGCTGATCTGCCAGCACGCCGACATCGGCAGCGATCCCGCGCGTGTGCAAATCGGCCTCGACCCGCGCGACCGCTTGCACGAACAACTGCTTGAGCTGGCCGATACAGGCCGGATCGCGCCCGGCCTTTTGCGCCAGCTCCACCAGTTGCCCGCGGTGATCGAAGGCGAAGATGAACAGCGGCTGCCATTCGCGACGGGGCACGCTGACCCGGTGCAGGCGCTGCAGCACCGCGTCCTGATCGGGTCGGGTAATCGCCACCGGGCTGTTGAACAGATATTCCAGTTCGACCAGCGTCGGCATGGCCGGCGCGCACGCATGCCGCGACACCACCAGACCGCCGCAGGCATTCGCCAACTGGCAGCAGCGCTCATCGCTCTCGTCGTTGAGCCAACCCTTGAGAAAGCCGGACATAAACGCATCGCCCGCGCCCAGCACATTCAGCACTTCCACGCGCACGCCGGGGTAAATCGCGCCGTCTTCCAGCTTTGCCGGAATCGCACCGTGAATCACCGTGCAGCCTTGGGGCCCAAGCTTCACCACCAGGGTCGCGGCACTGAGTTCGCGGACCCGACGCAGGGCGCTGAGCAAATCGGTCATGCCACCGGCGATGAGGAATTCTTCTTCGGTGCCAACGATCAGGTCGAAGCGCGGCAGGATGCGCTGCACGTGCTGGCTGACGGTGTCGTTGGCGACAAAGCGCGTCTCGCCGTCAGCCTTGCCGGCCAGGCCCCAGAGCACCGGACGGTAATCGATGTCGAGGACGCGTTTGACGTGGTGTTTTTCGGCGTAGTCCAGCGCCTGACTGCTGGCGCGGAACACCTGATCGGTAGAGAAATGTGTGCCGGTGATCAACAGCACCTTGCTGGAGGCGATCTGCGCTTCGTCGATGTCTTCCGGTTGCAGCGCCATGTCGGCGCAGTTCTCGCGGTAGAACACCAGCGGAAAGGTTTCGCGGTCCTTGATGCCGAGCAGGACCATGGCGGTCAGGCGTTCGGCGTCGACCTTGACGCCGCTGACGTCGCAGCCTTCCCGCGCCAGGGACTCCACCAGAAAACGGCCCATGTGGTCGTCGCCAACGCGGGTCAGCATGGCGGATTTCACACCCAACCGTGCGGTGCCAAACGCGATGTTGGCGGAGGAGCCGCCGAGGTATTTGGCGAAACTGCTGACGTCCTCCAGGCGCGCGCCGATCTGCTGCGCGTAGAGATCGACACCCAGGCGGCCGAGACAAATCACGTCCAGCTGACGCCCAGTGGCAAAACGAGTCTGGCCCATGCCGGCCCCTCTTCTTTTATTGTTATGGATTTGAGTGCTGATGCCCTTGCCTGCAAAACCGATGCTTGCAAGCGAGTTCGTGGATGCAGACTAGAACGGCGCCGGGCCTTGATCAATGAATTTTTCTAAATTATTTTCAGGTGGAATATTTATTCCACTTTGCATTGCGGGTCACAGCCTGCAAAACTGGCCGCCTGTCTTCCCGGACAATCCGCCACGCCACCATCCGCCAAAGGATTTGCACGTATGTCCAGCCTCGATCAGCCAGGCGCGCCCGATAACGGAGCCGACGGCGAAACGCCCGTCACCGCCGCGCCGGAGACCGCCGATGCCCTGCTCAAGCTGATCACGGCCGAATACGAGAGCCTGCCGCGCCAGCTCAAACGCATCGCCAGCTACATGAGCCAGCAGAGCGACCGGATCATGGTCGACCGCATCAGCGACATCGCCCGGGAATGCGAGGTGCATCCTTCGGCCATTGTGCGGTTCTCCCAGCGGTTCGGCTTCAGCGGGTTCAGCGAAATGCAGGCGCTGTTTCGCGAGGCTTACACCCACAAAACCACCCCGGTGCAGAACTACCAGCAACGTATTCGCAGCATGATCGCCAACAAATCGCAGAAGGCCAGCGCCGGCGACCTGGCCCGCGAATGCGTGAACGCCACACTGTCGGGGCTGGAGCGGCTGGCGCTGGAACTGGACGACGAAGCGTTCGAGAAAGCCGTGGACCTGGTGGTCAACGCCGACAACATCTACGTGGTCGGGGTACGACGCTCCTTCGCCGTTGCCGACTATCTGGTCTACAACCTGCAGCACACCAATAAGCGCATCCACCTGATTTCCGGCCTCGGCGGCAGTTACCGCGAGCAGATGCGCAGCGTGCGCGCCAATGACCTGGTAATCGCCATCAGCTTCACGCCCTACGGCAAAGAAACCCAGCACTGTCTGCGCATCGCCCAGCATCATCAGGCCAAGACCTTGATCATTACTGACAGCAATCTGTCGCCCCTGGCCAAGCGCGCCAACGCCGTGCTGCTGGTCAACGAAGGCAGCTCGTTCGCGTTTCGTTCGCTCAGCGCTACGTTGTGTTTGTGTCAGGCCCTGTTCATTGCCGTGGCCTATCGACTGGAGCTGAAGGTGGACGAGATCTCCGAGCAGGCCGGTTTCGACGATTAACTGGCAGCCTTGTACAAACCCGACGAGCTGTATAACTTTGGTATAGCTTTTTAACATCACCTGCGTGATTATCCGCTGCACTGCACAGGGAACACGCATCTGAGCTGACTCTCGCTCGCACGGTCATGGACCTGGACCCTCGCCTCTCCACCTGCGTGAGCCGCCATCATGTTTTTCGACTCGTCCAAGAATAAAATCATCCAGGACCTGCAGCTGACCGTCGCCCATCAGGCCAGTCTGCTGGAAGCGATCAATCGCTCGATGGCCAGCATCGAGTTCGATCTGAACGGTATGGTGCTCAAGGCAAACGACAACTTCCTCAACACCATGCGCTACCGGCCCGAGCAGGTCATCGGTAAAGAGCACCGCATGTTCTGCACCCCGGAACACGCGCGCAGCCCTGAGTACGCTCAGTTGTGGTCGCGTTTGCGCAGCGGCGAGTTTGTGACCGCGACGTTCCAGCGTGTCGCCGGCGACGGCAGCACGGTGTGGCTGGAGGCCAGTTACAATCCGGTCAGGGATTCGGACGGCAAGGTCATCCGGGTGGTCAAGTACGCCATGGACGTGACCGCCAAGCTTCAGGCCGAGAGCGAAACCCACAACAAGTTGCAGGCCATCGACCGCGCCATGGCGGTGATTGAGTTCGACCTGGACGGCACGATCATCGCGGCCAACGATAACCTCCTGCGTTTGTTGGGCTACAGTCGGCAGGAGTTGTTGGGCAAAAGCCACAAGATGCTCTGCCCGCCTGAGTTCAGCAACAGCGCCGATTATCAGGACTTCTGGCGTCGGTTGAACAAGGGTGAGTTTTTCAGCGATCAGTTCAAGCGCGTCGGCAAGCAGGGCCGAACGCTCTGGCTGGAGGCGTCCTATAACCCGGTGTATGACGCCAGCGGCAAGCTGTGGAAGGTGGTGAAGTTTGCGTCGGATGTGACCGCGCGTATTCAGAAGCACGAGGAGGATTCCCAGAGTGCTGCGCAGGCCTATCACATTTCGGTGCAGACGCAGAAATACGCTGAGCAAGGCACGCAGGTGATTCAGCAGGCGGCCAGTGAGATGCGTCAGATTTCGCAGAATATCGATGATTCGTCGCGGATCATCGGTCAGTTGGGTGAGCGCTCGGAGCAGATTACGGCGATCGTGAATACGATTCGCAGTATTGCGGATCAGACGAATCTGTTGGCGTTGAATGCGGCGATCGAGGCGGCCCGGGCCGGCGATCAGGGCCGTGGGTTTGCGGTGGTGGCCGATGAGGTTCGGCAACTGGCGGGTCGTACGAGTCGGTCGACGCAGGAGATTTCGGAGATGATTCAGGTGATTCAGACTGAGACGCGTCAGGCGATTGTGAGTATGGACAATACGCGGAGTACGGCGGTGAAGGGGGTGGATCTGGCGGATCAGGCGGGGGCTGCGATTGTGCAGATCAGTTCGGGGACGAATGATGCGGTGGATGCCGTCAAAATGTTCGCTGGGCGGGATTGATCTTTGAGATCAAGATCAAGATCAAGATCTAGGGTGTCTGCCTGGGGGCAGACTGTTTCGCCTTCGGCGAGTTACTTGGAAAAGCACCCCAAGTAACCAAGGGTGCTTGCTCTCGGTTGGGCCCCTCGTTCCTCGGGGTTCCTTCACTCCGGTCTCGCTCCGTGGGCCCGCTGCCATCCGCCATCCATGGCGGGGGGCAGCTCTCGCCGCATCCATGCGGCTCGGCCCACTCCGCGAGACCTGCGTTCAGCCTGCACCCAAGTCGCGATTGGCGGTGACTGGACCATCTGTGTATGAAGATCAAAAGCAAAAGCTTCCCGGCTGAAGCCGGTCCTACAGTCAGAGCCGATGTTTGAGGGGGACTGATTTATTTACAACGCTTCACCGTAAATTAATCTGTCCCCGACCTGCAATCTGTCCCCGACCTCTCCAGATCGATGTTTGAGGGGACTGATTTATTTACAACGCTTCACCGTAAATTAATCTGTCCCCGACCTGCAATCTGTCCCCGACCTGCCCCAGATAGTCGATCTCCTCTCCTACAACTGCCCTTCGTTCTTGCTGCGCATGGCCTTGGCCCGTTTCTCCAAAACCACATACACCACCAGCGCAATCATCAGCGGGATGAGGAAGTAGATCACGCGATAGCCAATCAGCGCGGCCAGCAGTTGGCCTTTGCTGAATTGGTGTTGCATCAGTGTGATGAACACCGTTTCAAGCACGCCAAGTCCCGCAGGGATGTGGGCGATGACGCCGGCGATGCTGCTGATGAGCAGGATCCCGAGCACCGCCGGGTAGAAGGCTTTTTCCGGCAGCAGCACGTAGATCAGCAGCGCCATCAGCCCCCAGTTCAGCGCGCCCAGCAGGGCTTGGCGCAGTGCCTGGTTCAGCGAGGGCAGGACAAACTGTTGCTTGCGGACGGTCCAGGTGCGCTTTTTCGAGAAGCGGCAGGCCAAAAAATACGCCAGGCAAACGGCCAGCAAGACAAAGCCGATCAGTTGCAGCGTGGTGTCGCCAATCTTCCAGCCTTCGGGCAGGTCGACGAAGTCCCCGGCGAACACGAAACCGGCCAAGAGCATGTAGCCCAGCCAGTTGGTGATCAGGCTCAGGCTGAGGATACGGGTGATGGTCGGCACGTCCAGGCCCAGGCGCGAATACAGGCGATAGCGAAGCGCAATGCCGCCAACCCAAGAACTCAGGTTGAGGTTGAAGGCGTAGCAAACGAAGGTCACGGGGATGATCTGCTTGACCGCCAATTTGTGTTCGGTGTAGCGCCGGGCCAGGACGTCGAAGCAGCAATACGTCAGGTAGCTGCCTGCCGCGATGATAAAGCCCAGCGCCAGGGTGCTGAGCTTGTAGGACTCCAGCGCGTGCATCACCTCGTTCCAGTCGAGGTTTTTCATCAGGGTGAACAGCAGCACCGGCACCGCGATGAAGAAGAACAGCGTGAAGGCGCGCTTGGCCCACGTCAGCCACGGACGATTCTTGCCCGCGTCGGCCGGTTTCTGCTCGTGGGTAGAAGCTTGGGATACGCCGGTCATAGGGATTTCTCCTGATCGGCCGGCAGCTCGTTTTTGAGCGCGGCGGCTTCCGGCAGGGTTTCAGGCGCGCGCAGGGGTTTCAGGCGTGGACCGTGCACCGGGAACAGGCCGGCAATGGCCGGGAAGTGCCGAAGGAAGTGGAAGCTGAGGAAGATCATCGGTGCACGCCACCACTGCCCTTTCGCCAGGCCCTTGAGGTTGACCTGTTTGCTGTGGGCCACGGCGAGGTCTCGGAGGTGTTCGTGCAAGCGCTGGTTCAAGGCATGGTCGCGGATGAACAGGTTGGCTTCCAGGTTCAGCGCGAGGCTCAGCGGGTCGAGGTTGCTCGAGCCCACCGTTGACCACTCGTGGTCGATCAACGCGACCTTGCCGTGCAGCGCCCGCTGTTTGTATTCGTGGATGATCACCCCTTCGCGCAGCAGCCAGGTGTAGGTCAGACGCGAGCACACGCGCACAAATGGCATGTCCGGCTGGCCCTGGAGGATCAGCGTGACTTTCACCCCGCGTCGAGCCGCATTGCGCAGTTCACGCAGGAACCGGTAGCTGGGGAAGAAGTAGGCGTTGGCGATGGTGATGCGCTGAGTCGCGTTGCGCATCGCCAGCAGGTACTGCTCTTCGATGTCGGTGGTGTGATTACGGTTGTCGCGTTCGGCGAGAAGCATGCGCGCGCTGCCGGCCTGACGCGTCACCGGCTTGAGCGGCGTGAAAGTCTTGCGCACCGCGGGGCCCAGCATGCCCAGCGTCGAGCGATAAATGTCGGCGACAATCGGCCCGCGCACCAGCACCGCGTAGTCCTGCTTGGCGGTGATGCCGGTGTCGGCCATGTGGTCGACGCTATAGTTGATCCCGCCCATGAACGACGTTTCGCCGTCGATCACGACCACTTTGCGGTGCAGGCGCCGGAACAGGTTGGTGCGCATGCCCATAAGCTTGGGGCGCGGGTCGAACAGCTGAATCTGCACGCCGGCCTCGATCATCTTGCTGACGAACGCCGTGCTCAGGTCGCTGGTGCCGTAGTCGTCCACCGTGATAATCACGCGAACGCCACGGCTGGCCGCTTCGATCACGGCCTGCTGCAAACCCTCGCCGACGCGGTCTTCGAAGATGATGAAGGTCTCGATCAGCACCTCTTCGCGCGCCGCACGAATGGCGTCGAACACCCGGGCGAAAAAGTCTTCGCCATTGATCAACAACTCCACCGAGTTGCCGTCCCGCCAAAGGCCACACATGGCGCCCATCGCTCTCATACCCCTCATAGCGTTACCTCCACCGCCAACGGCGCATGATCGGAAAGGTGCGACCAGGGACGATTGGACATCACCCTGGGCGACCGGATGTGCGCGTTGCGCACGTAAATACGGTCCAGGCGCAACAACGGAAAGCGCGCTGGAAAACTCTTCGCCGGCGCCCCAAATGATTCAACAAAGACCTCGCGCAGCCCGGCAGGATTCAACACGCCATCGGCCTTCTGCCGCCAATCGTTAAAATCCCCCGCCACAATCACTGGCGCATCGGACGGCAACCGACCCACCAGATCAGCGAGCAATTTCAGCTGCTGCTGGCGATGAACCTCTTTCAGGCCCAGGTGCACGCACACCGCATGCAGCTCGCCGAAATGCGGCACGTCCAGCACGCAGTGGAGCAGGCCGCGCTCTTCGGTGCCGTGGATGGAAATGTCGAGGTTTTCGTGGCGAATAATCGGGTACTTGGACAGCAGTGCATTACCGTGGTGACCATGGGGGTACACGGCATTGCGGCCGTAGGCGAAATCCTTCCACATGCTGTCGGCGAGGAATTCGTACTGCGACGTGGTCGGCCAGTTTTTCACGTTCTGCGCGTGGTCCTGATGCTCGCCGTGGACTTCCTGCAGGAACACGATATCGGCGGACACCGTACGCACCGCGTCGCGCAGCTCCGGCAGGATGAAGCGTTTATTGAGGAAACCGAAGCCCATGTGCATGTTCATGGTCAGCACATTAAGCGTGACCGACGTCGACGCGCTTTGTCGTCGGCCGTGGAGTTCTTCGGGGATCAGGGCACTGGTCACAACGTGGCTCCATGCAAATCGCCTGGCGCAACTTCCAGGTTTTCAGTGAGATTGAAACGCTCAAGCAACCGGCGCGCGTCGTAGGGCGCGCGGACCTTGATGTCGTTATCGAAGTAGCAATAGACGTCGCGGGATTTCCGCGCCCGGGGCGCATTGTCCACGATCAGTTGAGCATCCTTGGGCTGCGCGCCCCGCTGCCACGCGTCGATGCGGTCGCCCCAGTGCTTGATCGCCTCGTCGGAATAGCCGCTGGCATAGAGTTCCTTGTCGCCATGCAGTCGCACGTAGACGAAGTCGGTGGCGAGGTCTTCGACGTGGGGCCACTTGCCGGCGGTGTCCGCGACCACCAGCGCGACCTTGTACTTGCGCAGCAGCGCGACAAAGGCCGGCACCTTAAAGCTTTCATGGCGGATTTCAACGGCGTGCCGCAGCTTCAGGCGGGGCGGAATGTCCAGATAACCCGGCTGCTGCAACCGCTCGGCGCACTTGCTTGCACAGGCCTTGGCGGCTTTACCGTCGTGGGGCAGCAGTTTCAGAAAATGTTCGAAGCGCTCGGGGTCGAATGGGAAATTGGGCGCAAACTGCCAGAGGATCGGGCCCAGCTTTTCCTTGAGCTGGAAAATACCGGAGGCGAAGAAATTGGCGACGGGCTCGTCGATCTCTTTGAGGCGGCGGACATGGGTGATATAGCGCGGGCCCTTGACGCTGAAGACGAAGCCTTTCGGCGCCTCGTCGTACCAGCGCGCGTACAGGTCGGGAGACTGCAGCGAATAGAACGAGCCATTGATTTCGATGCTGTTCACGGCTCTGGAGGCGAATTTCAACTCGTTTTTCTGCGTCAGGCCGACGGGATAGAAATCCCCGCGCCACGGCGTGTAACGCCAGCCTGAAATGCCGATACGAATGTCGCCCATGCCTGTGCTCTCTCATGTCCCGCCGCGGCACCTGCCCCGACGCTTGTGAACTAGAGATAAGAAGCTTGAGAACGTGGCAGGTTCCCTGGCTTTTTGCCGGTGTTAGGGCGCAGATTGCCGCAGGCTGCACGGACGCCAGTGCTCATGACTCGGCCGTGGCCCTTTTGATCTTTTCCCGGGCGCCGCAAATATTCATCTGGCACCAGCGGCGGCGGCCGTTTTTCGACGTATCGAGAAACAGCCAGTCGCAATCCGGCGTGGCGCAGGCCTTGAGACGCGTCAGATCACTGGTGGTCAGCAGCGCCGCTGCCTGCACCGCGAGACGACCGATGAAACCGGCCGTCATCGAGCCAAGATCGTCGCCCACACGCCAGCGCCAGATCACGCCCGCAGGCGTCAGCACCAGTAAACGCTGGCCAGCGGTGTCCACCAGTGCCTGATTCAACGCATCCAGGCTGGACGTGCCAGGCCCGTGGTCCAGCGCCATGGGCAGCAGCAACCGATACAACGCTTCGCGGAAATCGATTAACTGTCCAAATGACGTCATCGCGTGCCAGGACGAGTCCTGTACCAGCGCAACGAAGTGCTGATGCTCCTGATCGTCGATCAGCCCGGCGTGGTGAAACCAGTGGACGATGTCCTCCAGATTGCCCAGCTTGTCGACGACCTCCCGCAACCCCGTGCCCGGCCGACGGCCGTCACAGGTATTGAGGTAATCCAGCACCGCAGCACCGCCGACGAGACGGATGGCGTTGATCTTCAGCTGTCCGATAGACATTGCCTGCCCTCAGTTTGAAGCGATGAGGGAATGATGGCAGAGAAGTGAGGGGGTGCTGAAGTTTCGGACGGTTGTCGGCGATGTCGTATCGGTGCCGGAAGTGCTGAAGTGAAACGATTCAATAGGCCGACTTTCGTCAAACTGGTCAATCGCATAACGTACTTCCGGCAGGCCCGATTAATTTTGCCAGCAACCCGTGAACCGCTTGCACACATCAAAACGCTGATCCAGATCTGCCATGCGCGCCTGATGCGCGCTCAATGTTTCCTTTTCCAGTTCTCGATAGGTTCGGTAGTAGTACTCCAGCATGGCGTTGTTGGTAGACATCGCCTTGCTGCGGTCGGCTGTTGGCCCGTCTGGCGACAATTCGACAATTTGAGGGGTCTCGAGCACGCCTAGACTGCGAGTGTAGTAATCCTTGTAGAGCTCTAGTGCACGCGCCTTGATAGCCATTTCATCTTTGGCGAACTGTTCAAGGTTCTGGTGATATTCAGTCCAGTACACATCGGGCAGCTTGAAGCCAAACCGTTGCTTGCGTTCGTCCATCGCTGTGCCGATCAACGCGTCTCTAGACGAAGAGGCGTCGTCGTTATCAGACTTCATCTTGGGGATAACACTTGCATCAACGATTCGCGCGATCAGGGCCGCACGCTCCGGAGATTGCGGCGGTGCTTCGACAGACTTGGGGAAGATCGGACTGCGGCCGGCGCAGGCGGGCAGACCTTTGTAGGTCAGCGCAATTGGCGAGCGTATGACCTTGCCATCAATCTGGCGCAGTCGGCTAAGGGAGACCTGGCAAGTGTTACCTGTGTGGCGAAAGTTTGCTTCGTACTCGCCGCTGCTTTGCGGCGTGAAGTTGAACCCCACTGTGCACACGCTGGCGCTGCCCAATGTATTGGCTCGAGCGAACAGTTCGTGGTCTGGCCGCAAGCGGACTTCCAGATAAGCCTTGGCGTCATCGGGAGCAGCAATGCTCATATCCGCCCTGCGCCGGGTATTGGCGGTGAACAGATTGTTCAGGATTCCGGTGGTCTGGCCGCCGCAATGCTCTTCGTCGAACAGATCGAGGGTCGAGTTTTCGTTACTGCTGATGAAGCGCAGCTTTGCAGAATCAGATTCACTGGCATCCGGATAGGATCCGTTGAAACTGCACCCGCCCAGTAAGAGTGCGGCAATGGTTACACCGCCACGCAGGCGCTGTGGGGAAAAACTGAACATATTGACTGATCGTCCTTGATGTACAGATAGGCGAAAGGCCATCATGCTAATGAAGGCTGTCGTCGCCGTCCAGCGCGCCGGTAATAGCTGGTTCGAAACGTTTAACTGCCACCCTGGAGAACTGCCTGAATGCTTGGCTCGCAGCACATACTCGCACTTGGCCTGACCGCATCACTGATGGGGTGTTCATCATTGCCTGAGGACATGGCGTTGAATTCGCCCGTTTACAATGCGCAAAACGCCGGTCTGGTTGTTGGCACGCTGATTGAGGGTGGTCCATACGGAACGTATCTGGAGTTTCGTGATATCAAAAGTGACAAGATCTTCGGGTGGGGCCCCAAGGATGATTACTCGGCGTGGCTACCCGCCGGTGACTATGAGGTAAGCCGCCTGGGTAACCGCCGCGGCGTAATGGGACCTTACTACAAATCGCTGCGTTTCAGCGTTGCCAAAGGGCAGATCAACTACCTCGGCGAGATGGTCTACGACTGCTCGGAGGTCGCACGGCCGGCTGCAGTTTACGGCGTGATGGACTGCGGATTTCTGGCCCTGGGGCAGTGCACAGTCCCGCGCCCCAGCGTGAACATCTGCGTTGTGGACCGCGAGGCCCAAGCGATCGGGTATTTCTTGCATCAACATCCCGAACACGCCGCATTACCTGTTCATAACGCGGTTATGTCGCGGCATTGAGCTTCGTCCCCTGATCCTCTACCGCGCCTGGTAAGTACCCGGGCCACCTGGCTGCCTCAGGCCGTCCCTCCCAACTGAGCAAGACTCGCCGCCAGTTCGCTTTTGCGGAACGGCTTGGTCAGGCGCGGCAAATCCGGGTCGAGCCCTTCATGTTCGGCATACCCCGAGACCAGCAGGATAGCCGTCCCGGGCCGGGCGTTTCGGACGCGTCTGGCCAGGTCGGTGCCACTGATGCCCGGCATGAGGTGGTCGGTGACGATCAGATCGACAGGCTGCCCGGTGCCCAACAACTGCAAGGCTTCTTCGCCGGACGAGGCTTCGATCACGCGATAACCCAGATCGGCCAGCATGTACGCCGTACTGGCGCGCACCAGGTCTTCATCGTCGACCAGCAGCGCGATCCCGCGCAGGGAGCGTCGGTCCGGGGCCTCGTCGATACGCAACGCCGCCGCCGGCACGGTCATGCTGCGCGGCAGCCACAGCTCCACGTTCGTCCCAAGCCCCGGCGAGCTCTGAATCGTCAGCGCGCCGTTGAGCTGGGACGCCAGGCCATGCACCATCGACAACCCAAGCCCCGTGCCTTTACCGACGCCCTTGGTGGAAAAAAACGGTTCCACCGCCCGGGCGAGCGTGGACGCATCCATGCCAATGCCGGTGTCCGCAACGGACAGACAGAGGTAGTCGCCGGTCGGCAGCCTGGAACGGTGGCCGGTGCACACCCATTCGGCACTCGCCGAGATCCTCATCGTGCCGCCTTCGAGCATGGCGTCCCGCGCGTTCACGGAAAGATTCAGAAGCGCCATCTCGAGCTGATTCGGGTCCGCGATGGCGGCAGGCAGATCAGGCGGGGCATCGACGACGACCCGGATTTGCGGCCCGGTGGTGCTGGCGACGAGATCGCCCATGCCGTTCACCAGTTTCGCCACGTCGACCGACACCGGCTGCAGCGGCTGACGGCGCGCAAAAGCCAACAACCGCTGCACGAGTGTCCTGGCGCGATCGGCCGATTGCACGGCGCCGGAGATCAACCGCTGCTCACGTTCGCCGCCTACGCCTTTGCGCTGGAGCATGTCGAGGGTGCCGACGATCGGGGTGAGCAGGTTGTTGAAGTCATGGGCGACGCCGCCGGTCAGCTGACCCATGGCCTCCATCTTCTGACTCTGGCGCAACGCCTCCTGGACTTCTTCGCGCTCGGCGATGGCTTTGGCAATCCGCACTTCCAGCGTGGCATTGAGTTCGCGCAGCCCCTCCTCGGCATCCTTGCGGGCCGTGACTTCAACCACCGTGCCGGTGACGCGCAAGCAACGGCCGGCGGCATCGAACACGCCCCGCCCCTTGGCGGCCACCCAGCGAATCACACCATCGTCTCTGCCGACGGTGCGGTAGTCGACGTCATACAGCGCGCGGCGTTCGGGGTCGCTGGCCGCCGTGAATGCTTCGATCGTCTCGTCCCGGTCCTCCGGATGCAAGCCGTCATAAAAGTCTTGAATCGTGACCCGCACGTCAGCCGGGATGCCGAACATTGCTTTGGTTCTGGGGGGCCAGATCAACGCGTCGTGGACGATGTCCACGTCCCAGAAACCGATATCGGCGTGTTCGACGGCAAGGCGCAGGCGCTCTTCGCTCTCGCGCATCCGCATCTCGGCGCCCACACGCTCGACATGCGCCCAGCAGCGCTCGACCACTTCCCTGACCAGCAGGACTTCAGCGGGCAACCAGTCGCGAGGCTGATCTTGATGAACCGCCATCATGGCCGTCAGCCGGCCATTCTTGACCAGCGGGCAGCAGATGATCGCGTCGATGCCAATCCCACGGAAGGTCTCCAGGCCTTCGCCGGGACCCAGTTCTGCAACGGCGTCGCGCACGATCAGGGTTCGGCCTTCGCGCATGTCAGCCGCCGTCCGCGGGCCGAAAAGATCGAGGCTGTAGGCGCCGACCGAGCTCTGAATGCCAGCCGCGTTATAGTCGCTGCGAATCCAGAAGCGGTCATGGTCGATGTCGACATCTGCGTAGGCGCAGCGCGACACGTTGAGCCTGCGCCCGAGCAACTCGGTCGCCGCGAGCATCGCGTCTTCGGCCCGGCGGATGTTGAAAAGGCGGTTGTCGAGCTCATCAAAAAAGCTCAGACGCGCCGCGCTCTCTTGCAACGCCGCTTCCGCCTGATGCTCGGCCGTGCGGTCGCGGAAGATTTTCACGAAGCCGCCCTGATCCGTTGCCAGCGGCATCATCAAACCCGAGCCCCAGAAGCGCGCGCCGTGTTTATCGACGTGCCAACGTTCGTTGACGGCGCGCCCCTGCTCCATGGAGAGTTCGAGCTCGGCTTGAAAGACCCGTTCGATCTGGTCCGAATCGGTGTAGAAGAGATCACCGTCGCGGCCCATGACTTCATCGGCGCAGTAACCGACGATGCGCTGGGCGCCGATGTTCCAACCGGTGACGGCCCCCCGCCCATCGAAGGTGATGATCGCGAAGTCCTCGGCGCCTTCGACTATCTGGCGGTAGCGCACCTCGCTGCTGCGAATGGCGGCCTCAGCGCGCGCACGGTGCACGACCAGTCCCACCGTTTTGACCACGAAATCGCCGATCTCGATATCCGCCGTCAAGGGCTCGCGCCGCTCGGTGTGATACATGACAAAAGTGCCGAGCATGGCGCCCTGCGCCGAACGGATCGGAATCGCCCCACAAACGTGCAACCCGTGTCCGACGGCAAGCGCCCTGAATTGGGCCCAGTGAGGGTGGTCCACGATGTCGGACACCGCCGTCCGCGAGTTCGGAACCGTCGCGGTTGTGCTGGAGCCTGAACCTGCGCCGACAGTGACGTGTGCGGCAGCCTCGATAAATGCAAGGGGGAGGTTGGGCCCGGCGCAATGCTGCAGCTGGCTGCCCTCCTCGTTCAGGAGCAGGATGCTGCCCAGGAAACGGGACGGCGACAGCGCCTCCACCTCGCGGACGATCGCGTCCAGCGCGGCGTTCAGCGGTGTTTCTTCAACCGCCAGTTCAAGGATACGGTTCTGGGCGGCCCCGAGTGCAGCCGCGCGATTGCGGGCCTGGGTCAGGCGCGCATTCTCGATGGCGATGGTTGCCAGCCGCGCCAGACTTTCCAGGCGTTTGACCGTGTCGTCATCGTGACTGCGGACCTGCGACCAATAGGCGCCCAGCGCCGCGACCGGCACTGGCCGACCGATGGGTGCCATAACAAGGCTACGCACAAAGGTCGGCGCGTAGATGTCTTGCGAGATGCGTGGATCGAGCCGGACGTCACGGATCGCAACCGTCTCGCCGCGGTGCATGACCCACCCGGAAACACAGTGGTCAGCCGGAAAGGTCTGGCCCTGCCACAGCGCAGAGACCGCATCTTCGGCTATGTAAGAACACCGCCCTTCGTCCTGAATCACCACCGCAATGCCATCCGCGCCGAGCGTGGCACGCGCCACGTCTCGCAGCACCGCGACGACTTCGTCCACGGATCCCGCCATGACGAGCCGTTCACTGGCATTCAGCACATGAGACAGGCGCTCATCGCCGCTGGGGTCGACTGGAACAGTAGTCACACGGATCTCCCGACATCGCCACGGCATCAACATCCCGCAGACTGGTTCGAACTGGACAGGGCCAAAGCGGCATTGTATCGGGTAACCCTTCGCCCTCGACACGGCTCGATTCGGCTTTCTCGGAAAAGCGACCAACGCGCCCGCCGGTCAAACTTTTTCAATGATCAACCGAACGTCAAACAACCACGACCCCTGTCAGAAAACAGACCAGCCAATCCGCGAACTCAGCAACTCCAACGCCGCCATGCCGGCGAGTGAATTCCCGGCAGCATTCAGTTCCGGCGACCACACGCACACGGTGAATTGGCCGGGCACGATCGCGACGATTCCGCCCCCTACCCCGCTCTTGCCCGGCAATCCCACGCGGTAGGCGAAATTGCCGGCTTCGTCATATAGCCCGCTGGTGGCCATGATCGAGTTCACTTGTTGGGTCTGGCGCGGCGTGAGGATCTGCTCACCGCTGTGTTTGCAGAACCCGTTGTTCGCCAGAAAGCAGAACGCCCGGGCCAGATCCAGGCAGCTCATCTTCAGCGCGCAGCAGCTGAAATAACTGCGCAGCACGATTTCGACTTCGTTATGGAAGTTGCCGAATGACTGCATCAGGTAGGCCATGGCCGCGTTGCGTGCGCGGAATTGATATTCGGAATCCGCCACGCGGGCATCGATCAACACCTGGGGATTGCCCGACAGCCGCCGTACGAAATCGCGCATGGACAAGGTCGGCGCAGCGAACCGCGACTGGTTGATGTCGCAGATCACCAAAGCCCCGGCATTGATAAAAGGGTTACGCGGGCGTCCGCGCTCGAACTCAAGCTGCACCAGCGAGTTGAACGGCTGACCCGACGGCTCATGGCCCAGGCGCTCCCAAATGGCTTCGCCAGAATGACCGATCGCCTGAACCAGGCTGAACACCTTGGAAATGCTCTGCACCGAGAACGGCTCCAGGGCATCGCCCGCGCAATAATAGGTGCCATCGTTGCCATAAACGGCAATGCCCAATTGCTGCGCCGGCACGTCGGCCAGCGCGGGAATGTAATCAGCCACCTTGCCCTGGCCGATCAAGGGACGCACTTCGTCGAGAATCTCGTTCAACAGCGTTTGCATGGAGGGTCCTGGCGTTGATCCCCTGACGGCAGCAGAGGTTAGGGTTCATGACGAATGCTGGAGGGGCGGGATCACACAATTGGACAGGATTTTGGTTTTTTTGTGGCGGGTGGGTTGGCGCTTTCAGGTTGGCAGCCGTTGGTTGACCGAGCGCTTTTGCGGGACTGTCGTTTTTCTGAAATCGGCCCTGCCATCAGATACGAGTGTCGGGACTGAATGCATGCCGCAGCGCCGCGATGGCTTGATCGATGGACGGGCCTTCTATCGGCGGAGGATCAGGGCGCTCACAGAATTCTCGCCATACGAAGAGGGTCAGTTCCGCGCCGTCGGTTTGGTTGGAGCCGTCAGGTAGCGAGCCGAAGGTTTGCAGCGATCTGTAACGTTCGTCTTTCCAGAACAACGCCTCGACCCATGAGTAGATCGGGATGAAATGGAAGTGAATGGAATGGCCCGCGTCATGGCCGAAATGGCCGATGTAGAGGCGTTTGGGGAGCAGGTGGGTTTCGATGGCTTGCTGGATTTGGGCCTGCAATACACCGAGCTCGGCCAGCGCTTCGTTGGGTAAGGTTGTCAGTGAATTGGTTAACTGCCTGGCGCTGAGCATCAGGTAGCCTGGGAGGTGGCTGTCCTTGCGGTGGTTGATCAGCCAGTGGGTGGTTTCGTGAATGACGAGATTAGGGGATATGTGCATGAGGCGGTCCTTTACGCTGATGACAGCTGAGTAACGGTCAAGACGGATGCCGCCCGGCCTGCTGGGCTTCCTTCATCGCTTCACCAGCGATCTGGCCAGCTCGGGCCACTCATCCAGTAACGCATCACGAACTCGCAGTCCTGCGGGCATCGGCTGCGCGTGGTCATCTTGAGCTAGACGGGCGAAAACCAGGGAATGTTCGCCCTTCGTTGCCCAACCGACGAACCATCCGTATCCATGAGCCTCATCGCTTGTGCCGTCTCCCATCCGAGGAAATGCTGTGCCTGTTTTACCGTGAACGTCCCAACCGTCTGGCCGCAAGGCGATTTGCGAAATCCGACTCGTCATATCGAACGCATGGGGGCTCACGGGTAGTTGACGGTTCACCAGCCTGTTCAGAAAAGTGATCTGTTCGCGAGGAGAGATTTTCAACGAGGAGCTGATCCAGGCACGATCAAGGCCGTTGTTTTTCCCCGGATCACCCGTCAGGTCGGTATTTCCGTAATCGAATGACTCGGCATATCGCTTGACCTTAGCCTTTCCAAGCGCATGCGTAACGCGTTGAGAGAACCACACCACGGAATATTGAAACCACCGCGCTGCATCGGTCGGCTCCCGCCATGCAGCTCCGCCCCAGTCAGGATCACCGGGACGGTACGGCAAAGTAGGAGAATGCTCGTTTTGCAGAAAAGCTGCGTCAAAGCCCATCAGGCTAATGGCGATCTTGAACGTTGAGGCGGGGGTCACTCGGCTGCTGCAATCACCTTCTTCAAGCAGAAGCTCACCACTTCTCGTGTCAGCGACAATCGTGCAAATAGTCCCGGCAAGTGCTGCCGAGACATTGAACCCCAGAATCAGTAAACCTAACGCAACGCGGCGCATAAACATAAATCCTATTCCTTTAGACGGTGATGCAGGAGTCTCTCCCGCGTGGGGAATACGACTCCGCAGTTCGAGCAGACTCTCTCCGAGCCGCTTATCCAATATCAGCTTTTCTCAGGCCTGTTCGACGGTTCGCTCACAGCTGACCGGATCAAGTGCAAGGTAAGCGAAATTCCCTACTCTGCGCATCAAAATCGAATCGAAGGCATGTGGTTGCACAGACGACTCCTTTGCCTTGACTGGAAACGCTACGACAGCGCGCCATACAATGCTTCCATCGCCCCCGCAGAGAATCCAGCATGCCTGCCTCATTGGTCCGCCCTGCCCCCGCGCCGCTTCTGGCCCCTGGTGAAACCGTGGTGCTGTTCGACGGCGTCTGCAAACTGTGTAACGGCTGGGCGAAGTTTCTGATCCGGCACGACCGTCACCATCGCGTTCGACTGGCAGCGGTGCAGTCGCCCGAAGGTCAAGCCTTGCTGGCGTGGGCAGGGTTGCCCGTCAATGCGTTCGACACCATGGCGGTCATTCGCGACCAACATTACTGGGTGCGCTCGGAGGCATTCTTCGAAGTGGTTACTCTGTTGCCGGAAGCGTGGCCAATGTTTCGGGTGCTGCGTATTTTCCACAGTGGTTTCGTGACTGGGCTTACGACCGCGTCGCGCTAAACCGCTATCGTCTGTTTGGAAAGCACGAAGTGTGCATGCTGCCAACACCTGACCATCAACAGCGCTTCCTCAAGGGATTTTCGTGAAGGGGATGCGCCAGGTTCACTGGCTGGCACGCGGCAGCCTGGCTTTCATGTTCGCTTACCACGGCCTGGTGCCGAAGCTCATCGCATTAAGCCCCGGCGAGCAGATGCTGTTGCAGGCTCACGGGCTGGGACATTCAACATGGTTGGTCCAGGCGGCAGGCGCGGCAGAACTGGTGCTGGCCGCAGTGTTGCTTCTTCTACCTCGGCTCAACTGGCCGCTGCTGCTCGGCGGACTCATCCTGCTAGCTCTGCTGGTGGATGTGGCGATCATGCAACCCTCAATGCTCTTGGACGCGTTCAATCCGGTCACGTTGAATGTGGCGGGAATGGCGCTATGCGCCATCGCGTGGGCTACAAGGACAAGGGATCAGTCACCTTGGGGAAGTCAGGAACGCAGCTGAACACTAAGAACATTAGGTGACGAATGTCAGCCTGGAACGATAGCGGACTACTTGCCGGTCAGGAACGTATAGATGAACAAGCCGAAAAAGGCACCACAGGACAGGTAGGCCATTGCCATCAAGCACTTTCCTGCCTTCTCAGCGCTCCCCTTGCCCTCGCGATACACAATGCTCCCCGTCACCCCGAAAAAAATAACGGGCAACATATAGGCCCGAAAATGTGCGATCACTTGCGCTCGCTCAGGCAAAAACCAGATGAGAATCAAGAAAAACAGCAATACGCCGTACGCTAATCCAGCGAATACGAAGGAGCCGCTGAGTGTTTTATTGCGTTTGGCTTGAGTCATATTTCCGCTTCCTTGCGCATTGACGAGCAATGTAAATGCCCCGAAATATCCTACTTGAAGCGAACGGCCTGACGGCAGGCTTTGGGGAGCATCTGCAGTGGACCAGAACAGTCTTCGATAAAAGCAACTACGCCCGCCAGAATAACGATATTTCCCTGCCTGAAACAACGTCCTCCAAAGGACGAATGAATCCATCAGATGTGCCTCGAAGGCCTCCGGCGAATAAGATCAAATGAGATATCGTGTCGAGCCCTCGACCCGCAAACATCCCAAGGACGCCAATGCTCAGTTCACTCATATCAAATGGTCAGCCACAAACGCCCGACCCATCAGAACTGATGGTGCCTTGGTGGAGTTTTACGAAAACGGTCCTGGCGGCAACAGCCCTCTCATTGGTGCGTGATGGGCTGATCGGATTGGACGAACCTATTCCCGATCAGCTTTTCACGTTACGCCAGCTACTGCGGCATGAGGCAGGTCTCGCTGATTATGGCGAACTGGCGGAGTATCACGCTGCCGTTTCAAACAGCGAATCAGCCTGGTCAACAGACGAAATGATGCAGCGCCTGGACGGCACTCGACTTCGATACAGCCCCGGAACCGGCTGGCGCTATTCAAATGTCGGATACATGCTGATCGGCAGGCTTATTGAGCGGCTAACTCATCTGACGCTTGATGAAGCGGTCAATCAACGGGCACTAAGCCCATTGGGCCTGTCAAACGTTCGCTTCGCCAAAACGCAGGCAGACTTACAAACCTCCCCTCTTGGAAGTGCCTCTAATTACGACCCCGCCTGGGTCTATCACGGCTTGCTGATCGGCCCACTCTCGCAAGCGGCGGTATTCCTGGATCGACTCCTGTCCGGTGATCTTCTCCCGAAAAGCCTACTTCAGGAAATGCAGGCAGCGCGGGGATTGGGCGGCGCGATTCCCGGGCGCCCATGGGTCAATGCCGGCTATGGCCTCGGTGTCATGCAGGGTTCGATTGACGGCGGGTTTACCCTATGCGGACACACAGGCTGCGGGCCTGGCAGCGTCATTGCCGTTTACCGTATAGACGACGGCGACACATCGGCGTGTTGCGCAGCGTTTGAGGCGAACGCCAGTGAAGGAGCGGTCGAAGCCTTTGTTGCTGGAGAACTGGTACAGGTCTTGCGGCAAGAGACGGAAGGCGTATAAGCCCTTTTTTGCCTCAGCTTTGTGGTTATTCGGCGATTGACCGCTTTGGGTCAATAGCTGCCCGTTACCAGCACTCACCCGATGCAGGCACTCACCCCCATCCGCCTCCCGCCACACTCCTGCAGTCATGCAAACGGCAGTGGCCCGCGGAATGTGCCGATTGGCACCCAGTGGGTAATCAGACCCGTATCCACCTTCCAGTGATGCAGAAGCAACGCCGGCGGCTCCACATACGACGCCTCTTCTGCCTCTGGATCCAGGGCCAACCCGATGGCTGTCGTTGTGCTGGGGGCAGTGCACAGGACTGTGCCGCCAAAACGTAATTGCATCGAGCGGTGAATGTGTCCGCACACCACACGTTCGATCGCCGGATAACGCTGCACCACCTCGCGCAGTCGCTCCGAGTTCCGGCAGGCATACGTGTCGATATAGGGAATGCCACTGAGGAACGGTGGCTGGTGCAGCATGATCAGAGTCGGACGCGCCGGCTCCTGGGCCAGTGCCGCATCGAGCCAGGCCCCAGCCGCCTCGGTCATGTCGCCGTGGTGTTCATGCGGTACGGTCACATCCACGCCAATGATCCGTACCGGCCCGAGGTCATCGGCGACGAAGTGCCACGGGCCTGCCGTTGAAGAGAGATACGGCTGGGAAAAGGTACTACGCATTAAGTTTCGGTCATCATGATTGCCAGGAATCATCAGCAACGGCGGCTCGATCCCGGCCAGCAATGTACGCGCCATTGCGTACTCTTGCGGTAGCCCCTCATCCACCAGGTCGCCGGTGATGATCACGACATCGGGTCGCGGCACGAGCCTGTTCAGGTGTGCAATGGCCTGCTCGCACATCGTGTTCGAATCAACCAGCCCCTGATAAAGCATGCCTTGCGGCCTGATATGCAGATCGGAAAGGTGGGCAATCAGCACGGGACATTCTCCCTAGAGGAAGCAGTGATCGATGTCGGGTGAAGGTAGCATGTCTGAGCTGCGATGGACGGCGTCAGCGTCCATGCGGCATGGCAGAGCGCCGAGATCTTGGAGGCCGGAACGGGCGATTGGTTGTTGAACCGGCCCAGGCTCGAACAGCCAGTCGCCGAAGCAAAAATAACCAGGCGGGATTCCGGCACATAACTTGCCCTTTTTGTATTCCTCGCTTGGCTGGAAGTCCCATGTTGCACTCCCATCTCACCACCCTCAATGCTGTCTCACTGGTCCTGAGCACGTTCAAGGCCCAAGGCTGGTCCGCCGAGGCGCTGCTGGCCGGCAGTGGCATATGCGCAGCGGACCTGAACCGTGCCGACACGCGCATCGCCACGCATCAGGAGATGCAGGTGTGCGCCAACGCCGTGGCTCTGCAGCGCGATATCGGCCTGATCGTGGGGCGGCGTATGCATGTCTCATCCTACGGCATGCTGGGCTATGCCCTGCTTACCAGTGCCACTTTCGGTGACGCGCTACGTCTGGCTCTGCGTTATCCCGCGCTGCTGGGAACACTGTTCGAGCTGAGTCTGGAGGAAGACGGCGAACGGATCTGGTTCACTGCGGGCGATTACCGCGAGAATCCGGCACTGACCGCCTTCAATGTCGAGCTGTGCCTGGGGTCGCTAAAGGTCATTTGCGACGACCTGCTCGGCCACTCACTGCCCTTGCTGGGCGCTCGCTTTGAGCATGATGCGCCGGACTATCAGACTCGCTACGCCGAATGTTTCGACTGTCCGTTGCAATTCCAGTCCACCGTCAATGCATTTGCTTTTGATAAACGCTGGCTCGACCAGCCTTTACCGCTGGCTGATGCGGTAACACACCAGGCCATGACCGAGCGCTGCCGAAAACAGAACACTGAGTTCACCGGGCGCGAGGCCTGGCTGGGGCGAATCCGGCTATTGCTGGCTGCACAACTGCATGCCGCACCTGGGCTGGACGGGCTGGCCCGACAGATGAACTGCTCGGCGCGCACCTTGCGTCGACACTTGCACGACCTGGGCTGCAGCTATCAGGAACTGCTCGACGAACTTCGTTTCGAACGCGCCAAGCAAATGCTGGCCGAAGACCGGTGGCCCATCTACCGGATCGCCGAGACTCTGGGCTTCAGCGAGACCGCAAGTTTTCGGCACGCCTTTGTGCGCTGGAGTGGCGTGGCGCCGAGCCAATTTCGCGCATGACGCCTCATTGAGGAGCGAATTACGGACAGAGAATCTGGCCATATTTATCCCCTTTTGGCCGCACTTACCGTTCTCATAAGCTGCGCCCAGGGCAAGACTGTATTGACCGATACAGCCTGCGGAGAACAACCAATGCTGACCATCTACTCGGATGATCACCACCTGCACCACGGCCGCTGTGAGCTGATGGACGGGCAGTTGATGCCCTGCTTCGAAATGCCCTCACGCGCCGATCATGTATTACAACGGGTCAGGGACCGTCAACTTGGCGAGGTACAGGCGCCGCAGGACTTTGGCCTGGAACCGCTGCAACGCGTTCATAGCCGGGAGTACCTGGATTTCTTCAAGGGTGCCTGGGCGCGCTGGACCGAATTTGGTCAGGACGGCGACCTCTTGCCCTACACCTGGCCCGCCCGCACCCTGCGCCGCGTGTTACCCGAAAGCCTGCATGGTCAACTCGGTTATTACAGCTTCGACGGCGGAGCGCCAATCACCGCCGGCACGTGGCAGGCAGCCTACTCGGCGGCGCAGGTCGCGCTTAGCGCCCAACAGGCGATTCAGCAAGGGGCCCACAGTGCGTTCGCCCTGTGCCGTCCACCGGGACACCACGCAGCTGGCGACTTGATGGGCGGTTATTGCTACCTCAACAATGCCGCAATTGCCGCCCAGGCCTTTCTTGATCAAGACCACAAAAAGGTCGCGATTCTGGATGTGGACTATCACCACGGCAACGGCACCCAGTCGATTTTCTATGCGCGCAGCGACGTGCTGTTTACCTCGATCCACGGCCACCCGGAAGCGGAGTTTCCGTTTTTCCTGGGCTATGCCGACGAGTCGGGTGAAGGCGCCGGTGCCGGCTTTAACTTCAACTACCCTCTGCCGGCCGGTTCCGGCTGGGAGACCTGGAGCGCGGCGCTTGAGCAAGCCTGCACAGAAATTGATCGTTATGGCGCCGACATCATCGTCGTCTCCCTGGGCGTGGATACATTCAAGGACGATCCGATCTCGACATTCAAACTCGACAGCGAGGATTATCTGGCGATGGGCGCACGCATCTCCCGCTTGGGTAAACCTACGCTGTTCGTGATGGAAGGCGGCTACGCGGTGGAAGAAATCGGCATCAATGCCGTCAACGTTCTCGAAGGTTTTCAAGGGGCTGCCCAATGAACATGTTCAAGTCACTTATCCTTTGCACTGCCGTTATCAGCGGCATGGCTCATGCCGAAGAGAAAACCCTGCGGGTCTACAACTGGTTCGACTACATCACCCCCAAGGCGCTGGAGGACTTCAAGGCGCACAATCCCAGCCTTAAATTGGTGTACGACATCTTCGACACTAATGAAGCGTTGGAAGCCAAGCTGCTCACCGGCAACTCAGGGTATGACGTGGTAGTGCCATCCAACGTGTTCCTGGCCAAGCAGATCGAAGCCGGAATATTCCAGCCGCTGGACCGCAGCCAATTGCCGAACTGGAACCACCTCGATCCCAAGCTGATGAAGCTGATCGAGGCCAACGATCCGGGCAATAAATTCGCCGTGCCTTACATGTACGGCACCATCCTGATCGGCTTCAACCCGGACAAAGTCAAGGCCGCCTTGGGTGCCGATGCGCCAGTGGACAGCTGGGACCTGATTTTCAAGGAAGAAAACATCAGCAAGCTCAAGTCCTGCGGTGTAGCGCTGCTGGACTCGCCCTCCGAAATCCTGCCCCTGGCCATGCAGCACTTGGGCCTCGACCCCAACAGCAGCAACCCCAAGGACTATGTGAGGGCCGAAGCGCTGCTGATGAAAATCCGCCCCTATATCACCTACTTCCATTCCTCCAAATACATGGCAGATATCGCCAACGGTGACATCTGCGTCGCGGTCGGTTACTCCGGCAGCTTTTCCCAAGCCGCCAACCGCGCTAAAGAGGCCAGGAACGGCGTGACCGTAGACATGCGTCTGCCCAAGGAAGGCGCACCTATCTGGTTTGACATGCTCGCCATTCCCAAAGGTGCCAAGAACCCACAAGACGCCTACACATTCATCAACTACCTGCTGCAGCCGCAGGTGATTGCGCCCATCAGCGATTTTGTCGGCTACCCCAATCCCAACAAAGACGCTACCGAACAGGTTGATCCGTCGATTCGCAACAACCCCAACCTGTACCCCACCGAGGCCGCGATGGCCACGCTCTATACGCTCAAGCCTCTGGGTCGTGACGCCGAACGCGCCCGCACGCGGGCTTGGACCAAGATCAAGTCAGGCACTTGATACGTTGCCGTTATACGTAGCGGGGCGAACTGGATGACCAAGCTTTCATCTGCGGTAAAGCGTGGTATGCGCTTTCAAGGTGTCCGCAGTGGTCGGTTTACCGTGGGAAATGGTCAGCTTTTGAAAAGAGCCCATTGATTAGCGATCTTGGGTCGAGAACGGTCAGGGGCGCTGTGGGAGCGGATGCGCTACAAGGACCAGGGCACTCGAACAGAACCCCTCAGTGACCAGTAGATCGCCGGTTGTGTTGGGATTTGAAAAAAGCCGGCTTCCTTAAGCACTGAGCTTACCTTCCCAGCAGACACATCGGTAAGCCCGATACATGCCCTTGTATGAAAGCGTTTTACTGGTTTTGCAGTCCAGGAAAACCTTATGAAGCCCCGCTGCTAACCGGAAGCTACCAGCCTGGTACGGCCCCCCTTTTCCACATTATTTAGGCTAGCGGTCTCGCATCCAGTGTCGCCTTGCGCATGCATGAATATCAGCTCGCTTCCCAGTCAAACCTGCACCCAGAGCCATTGCCAGCCCTTTTCGCCACATACTAAAAAGTATCGACTAAAGGGCTGAACAAGGCTCGTGGCGATCAGAACCGATAGGTTTCAGATAGCTGAACCGTTCTCGGCGGACTTGGCATCAGCGTGTAGTCAAACGTCGCAGCGGTGCCTCCGGTGTAGTACGTACGGTCGAAGAGGTTGAAAACGTTCATTTGCGTCGTCCAGCCTCCAACCTTGTATGAGGCCATCACATCTGTTCGGACATAGCTTGAAAGCTTGAACGTGTTGGGCAGCGTTGCTTCGCGAGAGCCTACATAGTAAATACCGCCGCCCACCTGCAGACCTTCGACTGACTTTAACTGGTAGGCCGTCCACAGGTTGGCACTGTGGCGCGGTGCATTGCTCAAAACATCCCCCACAGGGTAGTTGCTATCACTGCGTACCTTCGCAACGGTGTAGGTGTAGCTCGCAGCAGTTTTCCATCGTGGGGTGATGTTGCCAGTAATATCCAGCTCTACGCCCTGACTTCGCTGTTTGCCGGTTAACACCTGGAGCAAGGGGTTGTCCGGGTCTGTGGTCAGGATATGGTTACGATCAAGATTGAACACCGCCAGATTGGCATCAAGGCGGTCCTTGATCAGCTCGTGCTTGAGCCCCACCTCGAACTGCTCCGCAACCTCAGCTTCATAGGTGACGTTGCTGCCGCTGTGACCGACATTCGGTGAATGGCTGAGGCTCCAATCCGCGAAATACGACGTGCTGTCAGTGGCCTGCCATACGACTCCCACACGCGGAGACAAGGTCGATTGTTGTCCTTGAGCCGGGTCACCACCCGACTCCCTGGCGCGGTTGACGAATCGGTCTGCACGTAACGCGGCCTGGAGCTTGATCGTCGGTGTCAGCTCGATGAGGTCCTGTACGTACGCACCGTAGTCCTTCCCTTGAGATTCGTGGCCATTTAGCGAACCGGCCGGCGTCAAACCTGAAAAGTAATCCGGATTGCTCAGATCAAGCGTCATCGCAGACACCTGTGAACCCGAGCTTGAAATCTTCTGGAGGCTGTAGTCGGTGCCTATCAACAACTGGTGTTTGATGTCCCCAGTGATGATGTCGCCTACCAGCTCCGCACGCGTCCCGAGCTGTCGAGAAGACTCATTTGCGTTGCTGTAAACAGAGTAGTCGAGCAGATTATCCGTCGCCGTTGTGCTGTTAGGGAATGACTGGGTCGAACGCTGCCGTGCATACGAATACTGACCTGCCAGACGCAACTTCCAAGTGTCAGATAGCTGATGCTCGAACAGCAGAGTTTCAGAGAGGGTGTCGTTTTTCCCGTAGTCGCCGTCAATACCAGCGTACCGACTCCGGCTGAGTCCGTAGTATCGGGTTTTCGACAGTTCGCGGTAGTTGGCCACTGCAGGAACGCCGAAGTCGAATCCATCTCGGTTGAGGTGGTTATACTCACTTAACAGCGTCAAAGAAGTTCCGTCGTGGTTATCCCAGGTTATCGCAGGCGCAAATGACCATGAGTGGTCACGGGTGTCGTCGCGGAAAGACGAATCATATTCGGCGGACGCATTGACACGCACGCTCAGGTCTTCATTCAAAACTCGGTTAACGTCTAGGGTGGAACGCGCCAAGTCGTGGCTCCCTGCTGTGCCGGTCACTTCTCCAAAGTCATTCCACTCAGGTCGTTTCGAGACGGTATTGATGTAGCCACCAATCGCACCTATGCCCCCGTACAACGCACCAGCGGGCCCCTTGAATATTTCGACTTGATCAATGTTCTGCACATCGCGGAACGCGTAATAGCCGTAGTTGCGAAAACCATCGCGCAGGCCATTGCTTTCACTAAAGCCCCGGATGTTGAAGAAGGTTCCACCGTTCCCACCGTAGTTGGCCTCCGCATGCACACCGCTGACGGTTTCAGCCACCTGATCGATACGGGTAACGCCTCGGTCTTTCAGCAGTTCATTGGGTACGACCTGAATGGACGCAGGGTACTCCTTGAGTGGGGTATCCGTTCGGATGCTGCTGGCCGACGTCTGAGTAACGTAGCCAGAGATGGGGGTGTCCACGACGAGGGTGCTTGGCAGATCGACCGGAGGTTGTGCCGAGTTCGGCACTACCGGACTGTTGGATGTCGTGCTTTGTTCTTTCTTTGCCTGAGCGGGTGGTGATGGCTCGGCACCGATTTCCGCGTTGCCGTTTGAAGCCAAGGCAAGCCCTGGCGCGCACGAGATTGCTGCAAGGTAAACGACATAAGGGAGCGGGCGGAAAGGCCTGCGGTTGAAAGTACTGTTCATGGTCAATTTCTTTAGAGTAGGCAGCAACGAATGGCGCAGGCCTCAGGGCCAGCACTTCAAGATTTCGACAGTTTCCCGATGCACCATGCGCAGAAGCGCCTTTAGCACTTGTTAGGGCCAAGCGCTTAAAGTGATGGTTATAGGGACAACAGGCTACTCAAGGCGCGCGAGGATGCAGACTCAGTAATAACGCTGTGGGATGGGTCGGTAGCGTCAGGCGGCGCGGAATTGGGCGCATCGGTCTGCGCCGAAGCAGCCAGCCCAGCACGGCGAACAGAATGAGGCCCAACGGCAGTGACGCTGCAAAAAAGCAGTCGCTGAAAGGGGAGTCCATGCCTGGCATGGGCGGCATATGCTGATTCGCTGATGCCTTGTTCAAGTGGTGATTAGAGTGATCCATCACCATCGCATGTCCAGTGGACATTACTTGGCTAGATTGGGACGCCACACTGGGCACAAACATCTTCTGCAACATCTGCCCGTGCCCAATGCTGCATGCCATGCCATTAAGTAGCACGAGGATCAGCAAGGCTGGAGCTAGATACTTGAGATAAGAGCGGGTCCCGTCCATGGCGGCGAAAGGTATCACTGCCTCGGGAGTAAGGCCAATGAGAAACTGTCTTTGCAGTAGCTCATCTTTTGAGCGAGGCAGTATACCGTCAGGATAAATAACCAATTACATCCTATGCCAAGGCGATTGTCCTCCCGCTAGCATCCTGACCATGGCTACATTTAGAGACGGCTCGTGACGCTAGAGCAATCCTGGTCGGGACTCTGCGAGCTGAAAGAGACAATCCCCACGCTCGACTCTGCCAATCGCCCGCTTGCACACTACCTGGCCGGTCCCCTCAAAGACCACGACCTCTGGCTCATGCAGCGGCTCGTCCGGGAAATGAATCAGCGCAGCAGCTTGCCCGGCCTTCACCTCATCGCCAAGTTCGACCAGAGGCTCCCAAATTCCTCGGTGCCGCGCGTAAGCGTAGTGGGTGAGTCGATCGATGCGCATGAGCACGGCCTCGGCAGGCGGCTTGGCTGGCACCAGCGACCCGTTCAAGACGCCGGTATACCCCATCAGATGCAGTAATCCTTGTTGACCCTGTTGTAGCAGCGCTTTGCTCACGTTGCCTGCTCCACCCAATTCAGTAAGAAAGCAGATCGCACCTTGTCTACGTGCCGCTGCCGTGATGTTGACCGGGTTCGGAGAGTAGAGATAAGCCCGCGGTAACCCAAACGCCTTCAACAGGCCGACTACGCGCTCTTCTTCCTCTTTGTCTCGCGGCTCCAAGCCCATCATGTTCGCGCCGTTGTATTGCAAGGATGAACCGCCAGAGTGCAGATCAACCAGGTAGTCCGCCCGTTGGAGAAGTACGTGCTCCACAAAATGTGCGATGACTTGGGTGGGCGTTCCGGCCGGGTCACCCGGGTAAAGCCGATTGAGATTCCCATCATCCAGGGGGGAAGTGCGCAACCCTGCATCTGCCGCTGGGTAGTTGAGCATGGGCAGGATAATGACCTGCCCGGTAATCATTTCCGGCTCGATCATTCGGATCAGGTTACTGGCGATAATCTGGCCTTCATATTCATCCCCGTGACTGCCGGCAGTCACGATGAACACAGGGCCATCGCCCCGTTTGATCGACGCAATCGGGATCGGAATCCAGCCGTAAGCAGAACGATGGACCGAGTGAGGCAAGCGCAGATAACCAAAATGCTTACCGGGCGCGTCTAGATCGATATCGCTTTTAATTGTGTGCAGCATGTTTGCCAGCCTTCATTTGTGATGCATAGACGCCTACCAATCGGCGTTTGCTTTAGCCATGTTGCCGACCACGTCGTAGTCGGCGCCCAGATAGCGTTTGCCGATAGCCTGCAAACTCCCATCGGAGATCATTGAGGCGATCGCGCCGTTGATCGCGATGCGAAGAGCGTCGTCGCCCTTTGGGACAATGATTGCCCCAAGCGAATAGGTGACAGGTTCTCCCACCGGTTTGATTGGCAGGTTGCCCGCGACACGCGTTTTCTCCCCAACGAAATACGAAGCAATCACTGAGTCCAGTCGCCCGGTTGCGAGATCGGTGAACAGCAATCCACCACCTTCATATGCCTTCACATCAGACTGCGTGAGCTTGCGGTGCGCCCACAACTCGTTGGATGTGCCTGAGCTGACGCCAACACTCCTGCCCGCGAGGCTTTGCGCGTCGTGAATATCGGTGTTTAGGTCATTCACCCAGATACGAAAATCCTGAACGCTGTAGGCATTGGTGAAGTCCACCAGTCGGGCACGATCTGGGGTGTTGGCCATGCCGCTGACGACCAGGTCGTATTTGTGCGTTTTGAGGCTTTCCACAAAGTTGGCAAACTTGTCTGCGACGAACTCCACGTGGGCAACGCCAATGCGTTTGAAGATCTCCCTGGACACTGCGACGTCATAGCCGTCAGGCTGGTTCTGATCGTCGAGATAGCTCCAAGGCCGGCTGGTAAAAGTTGTCGCAACCTGTGCGGTGCCGGCCGCCTTGATGCGGGCCAAGGCATCAGGCGCTGACTCCGCATGAGCATTGGAGGTGCTCAACAGTAAGGAACACAATAGGCCTGTGAGAACGTGTAACCGGGATTTGCTTAAAGGTGTCATCGTCTTGCCCCAGATGAAGTTGGCGATCAGTACCGGCGCAGGAACTGCTGTATGCGCTCGCCGCTTTCCCCACCGAAGAACGCTTCAGTGGAGCAATCCTTGATCACCACACCGTTTTCCATGAACACAACGCGGTCTGCTGCCTCTCGCGCGAAACGCAGCTCATGGGTGACCACCAGCATGGTCATGCCGCTGTTCGCCAGCTCACGCATGACGCCTAACACTTCGTCACGCAGTTCAGGGTCCAGGGCGGAAGTCGGCTCATCAAAGAAGATCACCTCAGGGTCCATGGATAGCCCTCGCGCGATCGCGACACGCTGCTTCTGGCCACCTGAAAGCTTGGCTGGATAACTGTCGGCTTTGTCAGCGAGACCGACTTGATCCAACAAATGGCGCCCTCGCTCAAGCGCCTGTGCCCGTGGGACCTTCTTAACGCTGAGAAGCCCCTCGATGACATTCTCAAGGGCCGTCATGTGCGGAAAAAGGTTGAAGGACTGGAAGACCATGGCGGTCTTTTGCCTAAGCAGCGCCACTTGCTTGCGCGTAGCTCGGTCGAACCGGCCATTGCGTGGAATTTCGACCCGATGACCGCACACCTCCAATACGCCCGCGTCTGGTTTTTCCAGGAGGTTCAAAGAGCGCAGAAGCGTCGTCTTGCCCGACCCCGAAGGCCCCAGAATGACAACAACCTGGCCACCCTGTACCTCTAGATCAATATTTTTGAGCACGGCAAGATCACCGAAGGACTTGCTCAGGCCAGTAACACGTACAGTGCTTGCATTCATCGCATGTGCCTCGTCCAGCGGCCTTCCAGCCAGGTTTGCAGGATGGTCAAAACCTGGTTGATCACCCAGTACATCGCACCCACCATCAGGAACATTTCCATGTAACGAAACGTGGAAGCACCTATTTGCTCAGCGACGCGGGTCAACTCCATTACGGTGATCGTCGAGGCCAGTGAGGTGTCTTTGATCAACGCGATGAGTCGGCTTCCCATGGTCGGCAGCGCTATCCGAAACGCTTGCGGGATGATGATGCGGCGAAGGCAGGTCCAGTACCCCATGCTCATCGAGTTGGCCGCTTCCCACTGGCCACTGTCGACCGCACTAATGCCTGCACGGAAGGTTTCACTCAGGTATGCCGCTGAAAACAACGTAAGGGCCAAGAGCGCAGACGGTATGGGCGTCATTACGATGCCGTAGTGCGGTAGACCGAAATAAATCAGGAGTATCTGTACCAACAGCGGTGTCCCGCGAAAGAGCGAGACATAGCTGAAGGCAATCACGCGGAACAAACGCACCGGGGAGATTCGCATCAGGGCAATCATCAACCCGATGCCAGTACCCAATACAAATGCGCCCAGCCCAAGCCCTAGCGTCACAACGATCGCCTTTTGCAACAAAGGCAATGCGCGCAGAAATAGATCCCACATTTCCTATTCCTCGTTCAGTTCGGCGAGGGCGGCCTTGATGCCGTTGGTCATGTGGTAATCAGGACCGATCCACTCTTTGGCTACAGCGTCCACTGTACCGTCCGCGACCATTGACTCAATGGCTTTGCTGACGGCGTCACGCAAGCTGTCTTTGCCCATGGCCAGTGCCGGAGCCGAGAGCTGATATGTAAGCGGCTCACCCACTGCTTTTATCGGAAGGTTATTGACCTTCCTGTATTTCTCACCGCCGAACAAAGAGGACAACACGGCATCGACACGCCCAATCGCCAAGTCGTTAAATACCAGACCACCATTCTCATAGGCCCGAATGTCGGACGTGGTCATGTGTTTGCGTGCCCAGGACTCGTTGCTGGTTCCTGAAGTTACCCCGATGGAGTGCGCTGGCATGTCCTTGATGCTGCGGATGACCTCATTATCGTTGCGAACGAAAATGTAGAATTCTTCGACGCCATAAGGACTCGCAAAATCCACTTGCTTCCGGCGTTCATCGGTGGGCGTGAGGTCGTTCATAACCATATCGTATTTGTCCGCCTTCAATCCCTCGACGAAGCTTTTGAAGCTGTCGGCTACGAACTCAACTTTCGCTACACCAATGCGCTTGGCGACCTCTTTGGCGATTGCTACGTCGTACCCTGCTGGCTGGTTGTCCTGCCCCAGATAACTCCAGGGAGGGCTTGCCTGCGTGTTAGCGACGCGGATAACGCCACGCTCACGCAGGTTCTGCAGGGAGTCCTCAGCGACCGCCGCCGAACCGATGCCCAGTGACAAAACCATTGCCAATGCGAAACGAATGCCGTTCTGTTTCATTTTTGTCCATCCTCGTTTGAGTGTGCGGCCTCGATGGGCGCGCGGGAGTAACGGCAGAGAAATCATGTGTTGCCGCCGCGTCTAAAGCGCAGCGTGCTTGTGGTATCAGCGCACTCGGGCGTACGCATCCAGGGCACTGGCCAGATCGGCAATCAGCATCGCCTCATCCTCAAGGCCGATCGAGATGCGCACGATAGGTTGATCTGTTGGCGAAAATTGCCGCGCCTGTTGCTGCGCCGCCGGATAGTAGGCAATCAGACTATGCGTACCGCCCCAGCTCGCACCGATGGGGAACAGTTGCAAGGCGTTGAAGAACGCGCCGAATGAACTTTCATCGGTAGGCGGCTCCAGGATGATCGAAAACAGACAGCCGCTACCCTCAAACTGTCTTTTCCAAAGGTCATGACCAGGGTCGCTTTCCAGAGCGGGAAAGAGCACTTGTCGTACTAACGGTTGAGCCTCCAGCCAACGCGCGACCACAAGGGCTTTTCGACTTTGCTCACGCAGCCGAAGCTCAAAGGTCTGAAGCCCCCGCTGCACCAGGAAGCAATCTTCGGGACTGGTGGCCTGACCAAAAATGCTTTGAGTTTCCCGAAGCGTGGCGTAGTGCGCCGAGTCGTTGAGACTGACGGTCCCCATCAGAAGATCGGAGTGTCCGCCGAAATACTTTGTGGCAGCTTGGACGACGAAGTCGACGCCGTGCTCGACAGCTTTAAAATACAGGGGGCTCGCCCATGTGTTATCCATCATGGTCAGCACACCGTGCATTTTGGCGATGGCGGTGATAGCGCCGATGTCCTGCATCTCCATGGTGACGGTGCCGGGCGCCTCCATGCAGATCATGCGAGTGTTTGGCCGGATCAGCGATTCGATCCCAGCGTCAATAGTCGGCGGATAGAACTCGACTTCCACACCGAGCTGGGCCAACCATTGGCGACCAAAAGTCTTGAGAGCGCCGTAGCAGGAATCCGAAATAAGCAGGTGGTCGCCGGCTCGGACAAATCCCATGACTGTCGTAATAAGCGCGGAAGCCCCGGTCGGCATGATCACGCAATGGCGTGCCCCTTCAAGCTCTGCGACCTGACGCTCAAGCGCACGGGAAGTCGGCGTACCTGTAATGCCATAGCTGTAGCCATCTGGCTGGCGACTCTTGCGACTCACGAAATCTTCGAAAGAGTCGAATACCACGGTCGAACCTCGCCATACACCTGGCGAGAGGCTGGCATAAGGGCTGCCGGCAGGGTCTACAAATTTCATCTGAATGCGCCTTGTTGGGTCACTAACACTGGAGCGCATTGTTCAATAGACCTACCATCGCGGCTACACGTAGAATTATTAACTCAATAAGCAAAGGTTATAGGCTGCACAGATGAGCATCCGCGAGATTGAAGTGTTTCGGGTCGTCATGAACGCAGGCAGTACCAGCAAGGCCGCCAATATGCTGGGGATATCGCAGCCCGCTGTCAGCCAGGCGATTCGCAAACTGGAGACCTCAGCCGGGCTGGCTTTTTTTCATCGGATTCGCGGTCGCCTGGTACCCACACAGGAAGCCCACGCACTTATGGTGGACGTCGACAGGCTCTTCATCGGAATGGATGCCATCGAACACCGGATCAAGAGCCTCAAGCAATTCGGCACTGATCGCTTGGCCATTGCCGTACATCCCGCGCTTGGCAATGCGTTCATGCCCAGGGCCCTTTCCTCTTTCGATCTGGCAGCGCGAGACATGAGGGTTTCATTACGGGTGCTGAGCTCAAGGGAGGTTCATCAAGACGTATCGTCCGGCCAATGCGATTTTGGCCTGATGGCAGATGAGATGCCTGTGGCAGGGCTTGAACATTCGTCTTTTCTGGATTCGCCAGGCGTTATGGCAATGCCACCCCATCACCCACTTGCCAGGCTGTCAGTGATCACCCCGCAGGACATAGGCGATCATGACTTCATCGCGCTCAACCCAGAAGACAGTAGCCGTCGGCGATTGGAGGCCGCGCTAGCTCCTTACGGTGTCACGCCGAATATCAGGATTGAAACGCCCTATGCCCACACAGTCTGCGAGATGGCAATGCGTGGCATCGGCTTTGGCTTCGCTAACCCGGTCGCGGTTGTGGATTACATTGACCGTGGCCTGGTCATTCGGCCGTTCTCCCTTAAGGTTAACTTCACCAGCTTACTGTTGTTCCGCCCGGGGAAGCCTTTGGCGGACAACGCACGAAGATTGATCTCTGCGTTGCGGATTCAATTGAGCAAAGACTTGAAGCTGGTGGAGAATCATATGCAAATGTGAGTCTTCTAATCAGGCCGCCGAGGGCTCCGATCGGACTGTCCTCTGCCAGACGCCGGCCGGTATGGATGGCGCATGCTGCTCTCATCAAAACAGCCGTCGACTTCGACCCGCGCAGGGTTAAACTGAGACGGCTCAACACTATCGTAAAGACGGAAGCCGGTGAAATTCCGCGCGGTCGCGCCACTGTAACCAGTTAGCTGGGAGCCAGACCTGTCTTTGCCGATCTTCATCTTCACCAATGGGACGCATTTTCCCGAGGTATGCTCATGTTCTCCAAATGGCGTAACGTCATCCGCAATGCCAATCCCGAAACACGTCGTAAGCTGATCAGTACCTATGCGTTGTTACTGGCCATTAATGTGTTCGCCTGGATGTGGGTATTCATCGCTTTCCGGGATCACCCCGTGTTGCTCGGTACCGCTCTGCTCGCCTATGGCTTTGGGCTGCGCCATGCCGTGGATGCCGATCACATCGCGGCAATCGACAACGTCACGCGCAAGCTGATGCAGGAAGGACAGCGCCCAGCCATGGTCGGGTTCTTCTTCTCCATGGGCCATTCCGCAGTGGTTGTGATCGCTTCGTTGCTAGTGGCGCTGACAACTTCGGCCCTGAGCGATCGCTTCGAGGGCTTTAAAGAAATCGGCGGAGTCATCGGCACTTCTGTATCAGCCACCTTCCTCCTGCTCATCGCGCTCATGAACCTGATCATACTGCGCTCGATCTACAAGGCCTGGAAGAATGTCCGCGCCGGAGGCAAGTATAACGATGACGACTTTGACCTACTACTGGCCAACCGCGGCTTCCTGGCACGCCTGTTCCGTCCGCTGTTTCGCGTCATCACTCGCAGCTGGCACATGTTTCCACTGGGCTTTCTGTTCGGACTGGGCTTCGATACTGCCTCGGAAATTGCGCTGTTGGGTATCTCGGCATCACAGGCCGCACAAGGCATGTCGCCGTGGTCGATCATGGTCTTTCCGATCTTGTTCAGCGCAGGCATGTCACTGGTTGATACCCTTGACGGGCACCTCATGCTTGGCGCCTATGGCTGGGCCTACCTGAAGCCCATGCGTAAGATCTACTACAACATGACCATCACCCTGGTGTCCGTCGTAGTCGCGGTACTGATAAGCGGCGTGGAGGGGCTGGGGTTATTAGCGGACAAGTTGTCCCTGCAGGGACCTTTCTGGGACTTGGTCGGCGACATGAACGATCACTTTGGCATGCTGGGTTATCTGATCATCGCTGTTTTCGTGTTGAGCTGGCTAGCGTCTGTGGCTTTGTATCGATTCAAAGGCTTTGATCGAATGGAACTGACCTGAAGCTGAGACGATAGAGCCGACGTGTGCATGCCTGGATGTGCGGCTGCACAACTTGGCGGGTATGCGGATGGGAACCCCATGGCTGTTCACGATCTTGCCAGGCAGATCGACTGCGCGCGTTTTGCAAGGCACTGCGTCGTTTTGACAGGTCGTAAACGTGTGCTTAGGCCATGCGAGAGATGCTAAATTACCCGCCATGAATTTTTTCCGAACCCACTGCTCGGCCATTGCCTGGATACTTTATGCAGTTGTCCTGTTCAATGGTCTTGCGTGCAGTGTCGGCCACGGCCGGATGATGTCGGCTTCTGCCGGTGATGCAGCGGGCCCAGCCTCCCCTGCTGCCCACAGCATGTCGGATATGCATGGTGGGCATCACAAGATGCCTATGTCCATGGACGGTGCTTCAGTAAAGAAGGATCGGTCAGACAGTATGAAGATGCAGTCGGCAGACTGTTCATTCGCCGTGACACTCACGCTGGCGATGATCTTTTTCGTGGCGCTGAGCTGGCTGATCCGTACCCGCAGTCCGCGTTTCGTGTTGCCCGACCTCTGTCTAAGCAAAAGATCACGCCACACCCTCCCAGGACTCAACCCACAGGCCCCTTAGCGGCTGTCGTGGAAGTGTGAGCATCGCTCGCACGAATAACCAATTCTGAATTTATAGTCTTCCGGGATGCGATCCCGGTCGGACGCGTTTCCACGTTGGTGAGTCCTTATGTCCGTATCATCTTCACGCACGGAGCCCCAATCGTCCGGGGCATTTGTCGCCTTTCTGAAAAGGCTCCACTTTTACATCGGTGTATTTGTCGGTCCGTTCATGCTGGTGGCGGCTTTGAGCGGGATCGTCTATGCGTTAACTCCTCAGATCGAAGATTCTCTCTACGCACATGCCCTCCACACAGACAGCCGTGGCCCTGTTCTGAGCCTGCAGGATCAGATTCAACACGCCCAGGCATCGGCAGGTCCAGGTCTAAGCATTGCAGCGGTACGCCCTGCCCCCGGGCAAGGGGATACCACTCGGGTTATGTTCAGCGATCCGGGCTTTGGCCCGTCAGAGCACCGGGCGCTGTTCGTAGATCCGGTGAGTGGCGAGATTCGCGGAGACATGAAGGTTTACGGTACCAGCGGTGTACTACCACTGCGCACCTGGATCGATCAGTTCCATCGAGGTCTTTTGCTTGGGGATATCGGCAGGATCTACAGCGAGTTGGCCGCCTCGTGGTTGTGGGTGGCGGCACTTGGCGGCCTGACACTGTGGGCAGTTCGCCGTGGTGGGCAAAGTCGCGAACGCGGCAATGTGCGCCGCTGGCATTCCACTACCGGCGTATGGCTGCTGCTGGGGCTGCTGTTCTTCTCGGCCACCGGGCTGACGTGGTCGCAGTACGCCGGCGATAACATTGGCGTTTTGCGTGCCTACTACGGCTGGTCAACGCCTAGCGTCGCAACTTCACTGGGCAAGTCGGGGGCAACGCCGATGCAGATGCCCATGGACGAGCACGCCGAGCATCATATGTACATGGCGGCTTCGGCACAGGCATTCGTGCTGGACCCTGCCTTGTTCGACCGAGTTTTGGCGAGAGCGCGCGCCGAGCATATCGATGCTGCCAAGGTTGAAATCAGGCCTTCCGCGAGCAATGACAAGGCTTGGGTAGTCAGCGAGATAGACCGCAGCTGGCCCACGCACGTGGATGCTGTGTCGATCAACCCGCAAACGCTGGACGTAGTCGACCACGTCAGGTTTTCGGAATACTCGTTGCCCGCCAAACTAACCCGGTGGGGCATTGATGCACACATGGGCGTTTTGTTTGGTCTGGTCAATCAATGGGTGCTGGTGGTCTTCGCCAGTGGCCTGGCTGCCATGGTTGTTATGGGTTATGTGATGTGGTGGCGACGTCGCCCAACGCTCTCTTTGGCGCGCAAGCAGCAGGCAACGCTCTTGAATCTCTGGCGCTCATTGAATCCGGGAGTGCGCTGGACGACGATCCTGACAGCACTGCTCATTGGCTTTGCGCTGCCCGTACAGGGCGTCAGTCTCCTGGGCTTCATCGTTCTGGATGCACTCCTGGGTTACCGGCGAGCCGCCAGACGTTTTGTCGAAAGCAAGGCGTAATCTTCAGGTGCGCGGCTAATGGGTAACAGGCGTCTGATCGGAGCATGGCTGAGTCTGTTCGCCGTGCTGATGATCTTCGTCGGTCCGCTGATCAGTCAGGGGATCAGCCTTGCTCACGGTAAAAGCCAGCCGGTGCAGATGATGGCTGGCATGGAATGCCACGACATGCCTGGCATGAGCCAGATGTCTCTCCATGCTGCTGCCGAGAAAAAACATGCGCTGATCGTCTGGGAGAAGTGCGGATATTGTTCGCTGCTATTCCAGCATCCCGCGCTTGCCGAATCCAACCTGCCAGTCTTGCGGCTGAATGTCCCATCCCCGCAATATCGTTCTAGTCACTTCACCACCCAACTAACGACTGCGCCGGTATTTGCCGGTGCGCGAAGCAGGGCACCACCGGCTTGGCCGCTGAACGTCACCTCTACTTTTTGCTGAGCGCGAATCGCTGATTCTGCGTCGATGGGCTTTTGTACCCGTTGATACGGATGCGTGCTGCGCGCTCGGCCAGCCTCTGACTTTCATCGGACGATCCCATGTACTCGACTCAGAACGAGCCGCTGTTCCACGTTGACCCATTTCGCCGGTATTGGCCTCATACCTTCTGCATGTTTGTGGGCTTGGCGGCACCCGTGCTTGCCCAAGCCGCACAAACAGAGGACGCCGCCGTAGATGCCACACAACTGGCCAGGCGTTCACACACCTGGACACTGGAGCCTATAAGCGTTTCAGGTGTGCGTGACGGCTACACAGCACCCACAGCCTCTTCAGCCACCCGGACCGATACGCCGCTGAATGAGGTTCCGCAATCGGTGCAAGTCGTCACCCAATCGATGCTCAAGGAGCAAGACAGTCACTCGCTTTCAGATGCACTGATCAACGTCTCGGGTGTGAGGGCCACCAAGCCGCAAGAGGCGCTGTTTGCTCAGCCCATTGTGCGCGGTTTTCCGGCTGAGATTTACATGAACGGGCTCCCCGCATTTGGAGGGACAGCGGCAAGCATCGACCCAACCAGCCTGATTGGCACCGAGCGTATCGAGGTGCTCAAAGGTCCTACATCTGCCCTTTATGGCGGTGGCATCGGTGCGCCATTAGGTGGTTTGATCAATGTGATTTCCAAACGACCCGAGGCCGAGCCAAGCGCTTTGCTGTCGATGCGCACCGGAAGCTTCGGTACGGTGAATCCGTCGATGGATCTCAATACGCCCATCGGCGACAAGGTCGCTGCACGGCTTTCCGCTGACTACCAGGAAAACGACAGCTGGATTGACCATGTCAAAGGCCATCAATGGTCTATTCAGCCGAGCATCTCGTTCCAGCTGACGCCAGAGACCGAGTTGTTGCTGCGCGGCCAGTACGAGGATCGCAGCCAGCTTGAATATTCCGGCCTGCCAGCCGTCTAGGCATTGAGCGGTCAGATTGATCGCAATGCCTCCCCGGGTGCTACCAGTGGGCAGCCTCACACTACTATCGAAAATCGAACAACCACTGCGCAACTCACGCATGAGTTGAATGACGACACGCGGATGAGCGTCACCGCTCAGCACTACGAGGGCAAGTTCCGCGATTACGGCAGCTTCGTTTATCCGGAGTTGCTCGGGGCGAGTCCTGCGTCACCCACCGTCTATCCTATTTTCAAGCTGTACCTGCCAGGAAACGTACGAGAAAACACCTTCGATACCAATTTGGGCACCCGTGTCGAGGCGCTGGGCGGGAGCCACGAATTACTCGTGGGCGCCAGTTACGACCGTACAGACTTCACCTCAGGTGTCTCCAATGCCGAGCTGATCGGCGAGCTTGATCTGGCCAATCCACGCTATGGGATATCCTACGGAGCGACGCCTGAGGTACTCGTAACTCAGACCAATCGTTACGAGACCACGGCCGCTTATTTTCAGGACCAGGCGACCTACGGCCGTTGGCACTTGCTGGGTTCGTTGCGTCTGACCCAGCTAGACCTCAAGCAGCAAGAACAGGGCGTCGACACTTCTTATCATCGTGTTACGCCACGGCTGGGCGTCACCTACGACCTGACCGAGAGCCTCGCGCTTTATGCCGCGTACTCCACCGGTTTTCGCGGCGCGTTCAACTTCATCGGTAATGAAACACCCAAGCCTGAGCTGTCTTGCAACTATGAGGCGGGCATCAAGCTGGCATTCAACGATGTGGGCCTTTCCGGCACCCTCGCGGTGTTTGAGCAGACGCGTCGTAATGTTTCGACCCCTGATCCAGATCCTGCTAACGCGCTTCTGGGCTATTCAGTGCAAAGCGGTGAACAACGCGCTCGTGGCGTGGAGGCGGATCTGGTCTGGGAACCGACCACGGCCCTTTCATTGCTGGCCAACTATGCCTACACACAGGCAGAAGTGACGCAGGACAACTCGATCCCGGTCGGTGATGGACTGCCGCGCGTGCCGAGGCACAGCGGTCGCCTCGCCGCGCGTTACCGAATACTCGACGGCGCCGCCAAGGGTGTGGGCTTCGGTGCCGGTATCACAGCGCTCAGCGCACGCGAGCTCACCCTCCCCAACACGGTATCCGCACCCGGGTATGCGCTGCTCGATGCGCAGACTTCCTACGATTTCGACCGTTACACGGTCTCGGTCTCAGCAGTCAACCTCACGGGACGCAAGGTCTTCGAGACCTATCAATACCTCGGCTCGCCCTTGGTGTTGCCCACTCAGCCGCGCTCGGCGTACCTCACTCTCACTGCCCGCTTCTAAGGACGACCATCATGATCGATAACCAACGCCGTAATCTGATGCTTGGCGCGCTTCTCGCGCCGTTGGCGGCCAGTATTCCTCGCGCAGTCTCGGCAGCTGAACAGCCAACGTACGCACACACCATGCCTGACATGGACCGCGACATGGACAAGGTGCACTGGGTAGGTGACGAGCAAATAGGAATGCTGATCTACCCCGGCATGACGGTCATGGACCTGATCGGGCCACACTGCATGTTCGGCTCTCTCATGGGCGCCAAAATTCACATAGTCGCCAAAACACTGGACCCGGTGACGAGCGATGCAGGGTTGACGATCATCCCGACCGCCACCTTCGACACCTGCCCCCGCGACCTCACTGTGCTGTTCACCCCAGGCGGCACGGACGGCACCATTGCAGCTGCAACAGATGCCGCGACGCTGACATTCATGGCTGATCGCGGCGCACGTGCCAAATACGTCACCAGTGTTTGTTCCGGTTCGCTAATCCTCGGCGCGGCAGGGCTTTTGGAGGGCTACAAGGCAACTTCGCATTGGTCGTGCAGGGATGCTTTGGCCGGGTTTGGTGCGATCCCTACCGATGCCCGTGTGGTGCGCGACCGCAACCGAATCACCGGGGCGGGTGTAACGGCAGGACTGGATTTCGGCCTGAGCATGGTCGCTGAGCTGCGCGATCAGACCTACGCCGAGTGCGCTCAGTTGATAGGCGAATACGATCCCGATCCGCCGTTCAATGCCGGTTCCATGAAGACCGCACCGCCGAACGTCAAGAAGGCCATGATCGAGCTCGTAGCCGGTTTCACTGAAAAGGCAGAAGCCCTCTCCAACGCGGCTAAAAGCTGAATCCATTGGTTAACAGCGCACGTTCGCAGGAGCGCGCGCCGTGCACGCATGGAGTACTTTCGAAGCAATATCCGACAAGCCAGTCCATTAAAAGGCGCTTACCGGCTACCTCGACGGAAGAGTTCCAGGCTCGCCACCTTCCCGCCCAACGCATGGACAAGTCAAAAACCAAATGAACGCTCTATCTTTTCGAACCGTAATGTTGACCAGCCTCCTGAGCCCCGCTGCATTTGCGGACTCGGCACAATCCCAGGCGAAGGGTTTTATTGAGGACAGCACTTGGGCTGTTCTTAACCGAAGCGTGTACGACCATCGCAATTATCAGAAGGGGGCACGCAACGGCGGCGCTCGCAATGCATACAAACCACGCGCCGATCGTAACGGCTATGCCGAGGAGTGGGGATACGGTCTCATGGGCACCGTTCAGTCGGGGTTCACCCAAGGAACACTGGGCGTGGGTGTTGATGCACATGCCTATCAAGGCTTGAAACTCGACAGCGGCGGTGGCAGAGCCGGCAAAGCGCGTCTGCTGGGTCTGGATAACGATGGACATCCCAAAGACGAGTTCAGCCGAGCCGGGACAGCGCTTAAGCTGCGGTTCAGTTCAACAGTCATTTCCTATGGTGAGCAGCGGGTAAAGACACCAGTATTCAGCTCTTCAGATAGCCGCCTGCTGCCAGAGACCGCGACGGGTGTATTCCTTAGCAGCAATGAGTTCCAAGGCGTCAAGCTCGTGGGTGGACACTTCACCGAAAGCACTGATCGCAATGCAACCAGTCACGACCAAGGTTTTGTAGTCAATTACTCAAACGGCTTGAAAGGTAACGCATTCGATCTTGCAGGCGTGGTGTTTACCCCTTCCAAACAGATGACTGCGAGCCTTTACAGCTCTCGGTACGAAGACACCTGGAACCAGCACTACCTGGGCGGCACGTTTGCGTTCCCCTTGGATGACAATCGCTCTCTTGCTTTCAACCTGAACCTTTACCGCACAACCAATACGGGAAAGTCGCTTTCGGGTCGCATCGACAATACGACCTGGAGTCTGATGTCGACTTACGCTCAAGGTGCACACAGCTTCGGATTGGGGTATCAGCACGTCGACGGGAATACGCCTTTTGACTACGTTACCCGAGGTGCCATCTTTCTCACTAACGCCGTGCAGATGTCGGATTTCAATGCGCCCAATGAACAATCATGGCAAGCCCGGTATGACCTGTCGTTTGCGCAATGGGGCGCTCCGGGTCTGCTTTTGAGCGCTGCCTATACGCGTGGCAGCAAGATTGATGGCAGTCGTGTGGATACTCGCGGTGGTTACGCTTATCTAGGTTATGGGGCCAATGGTAAGCATTGGGAAAGAGATCTGGAGGCCCGCTACGTCGTACAGAGCGGGCCCGCCAAAGGTGCAGCGGTGTCGATACGGCATAATCTGCACAGAGGAAATACTGCTCAGGCAGAGCTAGATGCGGAGCAAATCAGGTTGGCCGTGGAGTATCCGTTGACAGGACGGTTCTGACGGGCCTGAGTGATGACCATTCTAAGGAGCAGGCAGCCCTACGCTTCCTATGCAAAGCGGCGGTGCCAGCTCCAATTACCAGCGCAAGAAATACGTCATGCTCTTACACATTCCCAGGGATTCAACGTAAACATCGCTCGATTCAGCTAAGCGTTAGGGGGGCTTAAGTCTGAGCGGCCGCTTAGGGTCGACCTAGATCGGCCGCTCGTTGAGGTCAGCTAGCTGCCAATTGCAGCCGCCCAGGGTAAAAGCCGAATGTCGGCAATTGCATGTACTGACATTTCGATCCACGACCTATAAGCACTTGTAGTTTCAGCAGGCGCCCCAACACACGCGATGGCTGCGACATAAGCGTTGCAGAACAAAAAACACACTCTGGGGAATCATGAACCATCTTCGAAACGATATCCCGTCGCAGCACGCGTCGGAGGTAAATCGGGGCCTCTTCCGGGCCGGCCATCGCAACTAACGGGCGGGCAAAATAACCCGGGGTCTGCGGGTGATGGTATCGATCATCTTGCCGGTAATCGGTGTTTGGATTGGGCCCCAGATCCCCGAGGCCCCGCCCTGCCCGGTCTTGGCCAGCTTGATCGTGCTGTGCTGATGATGGAGGCGGCGGATCGGGTAGGTACCTTCACCGCACGCTGACATCCCCCTGCCGATTACGGCTTCCCGCTCGAGCTGTCTGCCAAGTCCATATTTATGCTCTCAGGTGCAGGCGCTGCCGCATCGCTTGGCTCGACAGGTGTGGCTAAGGCAGCGGCGGCTTGAGCGGCGGTCGGCGTCGATGTGGGCATGGGCGCGGGTCGAGCGGCAGCGGCGGCACGAGCAATGGCAGCGGCACCGGCAGCCACGGCGGCCGGCGAACGGGCAGGGCCCGCGGACGATTGGCCTACGCCCACATTAGCAAAACGGGCTTGAGACCTCATAGAGGCTTGGGCCAGGGCGGAGGTCGGCACTGGCGCTGGTTTGGGTGCAGTTCGGCTCGCCGGTGTTGCCGGGGCAAGTGTGCTGGCCTGGGCGGCTGGTTGCGGGGCCTGGGCAGGTTGAGCTGGAACCGGCTGGGCGACAGGCGCCGGCGCAATTGGAGTTGGCTGCGCTTGCGCCGGTGCTACTGGAGCTGGCTGCGCTTGCGCCGGTGCAGTTGGAGCCGGCTGCACTTGCGCCGGCGCGACTGGAGCTGGCTGCGCTTGCGCCGGTGCAGTTGGAGCCGGCTGCACTTGCGCCGGCGCGACTGGAGCTGGCTGCGCTTGCGCCGGTGCAGTTGGAGCCGGCTGCGCTTGCGCCGGCGCGACTGGAGCTGGCTGCGCTTGCGCCGGCGCAACTGGAGTTGGCTGCACTTGCGCCGGTGCTACCGTGGCGGTAACACCCGCCTGGCCGCCGGTAGTCTGGGGGCTACCGGTATTCAATGCGGCGCGGGCAGCCCGGTTGGTGGCATGGGCATTGTAGGTCTTGTTGACCGTTTCGTAGGTCAAACCAAACATGGCAGCGGCGCCAGCGTTATTAAAGAACTGAGACACAGCGGGCGAGACCTTGCCCTTGGTCAGAGTGTCCAGAGCCAGGGGCAGGGCCCCTGAAATATTGTTCCAGCTCAAGCGCGCAGGAGAATGGTCAAGCAAACGCTCATAGTCCTTGAGCGGCAACAATTTGCTTGCATCGGTCTGAAGCTTTTGCGTATCGCCCACTTCAGCAAGGCTGGCGTGCTTGCCCCGGTAGGCATCCACTGTCTCGATGGCGGTGTTAGCCAAGGCGCGTATGCCCGCCACCGTGTTGATCGCGCTGTTGAGCGCCGCGCCGGTCAGTGGTTTGCCATGCTCATCATTAACCGTTGGGCCCGCCGCCGATTGCCCGGCGGGCAAGGCATGGCCGATCACCGCATCTTGCAGGTAACCCATGGCCAGGGTCATCGCTGAGTACGTCCAGGCATTGGCGTTCATATGATCGGAATTGACACCATGGGTGCTCGTGCCGTTGCTGCTGGTGGTCGTGGAGACGGTCGCCTGCAAGGTTTCGCGGCTGGCGGCGTAGGTCAGATTGCGCATCTGGGTGGCCAGCACCCGGGCAGCCAGGGCGCCATCGCCATGGCTGTGGCTCAGCGCGGACATCACCAGGAAAGCGGCGTCGGCCACGATCTCGTTGCGCGTCACATTGCGCGAGTCACTCTTATGTTCGGCTGTGAGCGCGGCTTTTTCGGTCGGCGTCTTGCTCTGCCACTGCTCGGGGCTGAGGCCAAAGTGGCCCCTCACCCCCGCTTCCGGGTCCGGGTGGTCCAGGCGTGAATGACGATAGAGGTTCGCCGCGATCTTGGTGCCGGACACCGCCACTTGGGCGGCCATCAACGCCGGGGCGCCCTGGTCCTGAAGTATTGGCAGCATGGCATTGTAGGCATGCATGAACACTTCTTCGCGGGCGAAGGTGGTGGCCCCGCAAGTCACCGCCTGTTGCAAGGCGTGCCCCGCCATGGCGCCCATGGTGCGGCCCGAAGGCAGGCTGTTCCGCGTGTCGTCAATGAGCATGCCACCCGTCGCCAATGCCGAGTGACCAGCGTTGCGCAAGCGGTCCTGCAGAGTAGGTGGTTGATGCCCCGCATTGCCTGCGTTGCCTGCAGACGGCTGCGTGCTGGGCAGTAGAGGGGCCGTAACGTGGTTATTGCCAATGCCGCCAACCATCAGATATTGCTCCCGTTCAAACGCCTGCCGGAGGTAGCCCCAGGCCGCTGATTACTGTCAATGCCAACGGCCAGGGTCACGAAACGCACCAGCCAGCTCGCCAGGTCGTCGCCATCGAGCCCAGTACTGTCCCAGCGCGCTTGCAGACTGGCGCCAGCCGGTGCCAGGGCGACGCCACATTGGGCGCCGGTCATCAAGTACAGATTGCTCTGCAACGCCGCGCCGCGTTGCTCATTGCCGTTCAGGGCAACCGCCACCGGCGTGCTGAGCAGCAGGTGGCGTTGGTCGGGGTCGGCGATGATGTCGATGTAGCGATCATTCACCTTAAGCGAGCCCACGCTACCGAACGCCTGGCCTGGCAGCGGCACTTGCAGAGCAGTGAAGGCCCGCTCAAGCAAAGGTCGGTGCCACTGGTCGTTGATCTGCTGCTGAGCGATGGCGTCGACCTTCTCGCCCAGCTGCGCCAATTGCGAGTTCGCCGGTGCCATATCCGCCGAGGGCTGTTCGGGAGGATTCTCGCTGGCGTTGGCGGCGGCTATCAGTGTGACCAGCAGGCTGGCCCCCAACGCTTGCATCTGCTCGAAGGCCTTGATCAGCGCCTGGCTGTCGTTATGGTGGTAGAAGGGCAATTGCTTGACCAGCAGCGTGGCGCCGCTTGCATCCTGGGCCCACACGCAGGTGTCCAGGGCCATGCTCACGCAGTTGGCGCGCAGCAGGGCCTCGCGCCAAAGCAAAGGGCTGATCCCGGTCGGCGACTGAATGAACCCCAGCAGGGACCATCTGGGTGGTTCCTCTTGCTGGCGGACCATCACCACGTTCAAGGGTGACAGCGTCAGCATGCCGTAGCGTGTGAAAGTGGCGGCTGCCTGGGGCGACAGGCCCAGTGCGCGGGCCACTTCGGTCAGCCAGGAGCGGGTGTCGTCCCCCATTGGCGGGAGGCCGTTTAGCGTCGTGTCGGCGGGCGCATTGCGGGCCCGGGGCGAGCGAGACGGCGTAGAAAAACGCAGGTTGGGGTCTGTGAGCATGAAATCACCAATCCGTCAGCGCCTTCTTCTAAAGCGCCCTGGCACGTGGAAAGCTGCACTAGGGGCGTTACAAGTAGGCAAGGCATGTTCGTAGCTGTGTGTGGTACCAGCACGCAGATCGGTTCCCCGCCATGTACTACATTTTTGTACTGCCGAGGGGTCAAAGGCTGCTGCCAGCGATGGCCCGTTATCGGGCAGAACCGTCTCTCGCCCCCGCGACATTAATGCCTAGGTTTCGCTGTCACCTACGATTGCGGGAGTCGCAGCCGTTCCGGCCAACAGCCCACCATCAATGTTGAACTCGCTGCCCGTGATGTACGTGGCTTCATCCGACGCGAGCAACAAGGCCAGAGCGGCCACCTCTTCAGGCATTCCGAATCGCCTGAGCGGCGTGTCTCGAACCAGCGCAGCCATTCGCGATTCGCGACCGGCATCGCTGCCTAACATGGGTTCCCACATGGGGGTCAGAATGGCCGCGGGATGTATCGAGTTGCATCTAACCTTCAGCCCTTGTTCGGCGCAGTAAAGCGCCACCGTTTTAGTGTGATTGCGAACGGCAGCTTTGGACGACGCATACGCGGCGGCACCTGGAATACCCACCAGACCGGAGCGAGAGGAGATGTTGACGATGGAACCGGCGCCTGACGGGCGCATGGAGCGAATGGCGTATTTGCATCCGAGGAATACCCCGTCGAGATTGGTTTGATGCACCGAACGCCAATCTTCCAACCGTGCATGTTCCGGGTCATGCCGCACAGCGCCATCCTCGAATCCGGTGATGCCCGCGTTATTCACGAGAACATCCCAACGGCGGCCGTCATTTGAAATCTGCCCGGCCAATCGTTGCCAATCTTCTTCACGCCGCACATCCAGACGCAGAAAACAGGCGCGCACCCCCAACGCGCTTGCAACCGCACGACCAAGCGCTTCGTTGATATCCGTGACGTAAACGAAGCAACCTTCTTGCACAAAGAGTTTTGCAATGGCGGCACCGATGCCTTGAGCCGCGCCGGTAACGACGGCTGTCTTGGAGGCCAGTTTATTTTCCATAAATGATTTTTCTCCAGGGTAAGGCGTGTAGAGCGCCCATGAGAATGAGCCAATGTCCTGTGCCATGATCACGGTTGGCGAAGAGGCTAGTCCATAACCGAACGCCACGAAACCTGAACGTCAAAACCTGACTCAGGGTCATAAACACACTTCAGCCACGCCCCTCAAGGTGCCTTATGCGTTTGATACCCGAACTGAACAGCGAAGCTCATGTGCTGATATGCGGCGCCAGCCGGGGTATTGGCCTGGCACTGTGCGCGGCGTTGCTGGCTCGCGATGATGTGACGCAGGTATGGGGAGTGTCGCGAAACGCCAGCACCTCATCAGAACTGGCAGCGCTTGCAGAACGCTATGGCCAGCGCCTGAAGCGAGTCGACTGCGACGCGCGCAATGAGCAATCCCTCGAAGCGCTCGTGAGCGAGACGCTTGCCGGATGCGACCATCTGCACCTGGTTATCAGCGCGCTGGGCATTCTTCATCAGGACGGCGCAAAACCAGAAAAGGGTTTGGCCCAGTTGACGCTTGCGAGCCTGCAAGCCAGCTTTGGGACCAACACGTTCGCGCCGATCCTGCTGCTTAAACACCTCCTCCCTTTATTGCGCAAACAACCTTCTACCTTCGCGGCGCTCTCGGCGAGGGTTGGTTCTATTGGCGATAACCGATTGGGAGGCTGGTACAGCTACAGAGCCAGCAAAGCGGCGCTCAACCAGTTGCTGCACACGGCCAGCATCGAACTGAAACGGTTGAACCCTGCCTCGACTGTCCTGGCCATACACCCAGGCACGACCGACACCGAGCTGTCTCGGCCATTCCAGGGGAACGTGCCTGAGGGCCAGTTGTTCGAACCGGCGTTCTCGGCGGACCGTATTCTTGAGGTGGTGGGCGCACATGGGCCGGCCGACAGCGGGACCTTTTGGGCCTGGGACGACACCCCCATCGTCTGGTGACGTCTCCCACGCGCGAAACGGGACGTGAATAATTACTTCGCCAACGCTTTCACCAACGCCGGCGTCACGTAATGCGGGCCATCGAACAGGTACAGCGGGTAGCCGTCATAGGCGGCGAGCTGCGGTTTGAGTTCGGCGGCCGTTGCGGAGCGGAAACCGCCGCCGTAGTTAGGGCGGAAGGCTTCGACGATGATGCGCACGCGGTCCTTGCCCAAGCGTTCACGCAGGGTGTCGGCGTAGGTGCGGGCTACCGGTGCAGTACGGGCGTAGACCCCGACGCCGTCCTGAAAGAATACGCCGATGTCGTCTGGCAGCCATTGCTTGAGCCAGTCTGCTGTGGCGGCCGGGCCGATGTTGGCGCCGTCATAGACGCTGATCCACAACGGACGCGGAAGCTTGGCCAGCAGCGCAGGCAGCTCCTTGGCACGGGTCCAGCTGGGGTCGACTTCGGCCGGGAAGTAGTAGCCGGTGACGTGCAGCGGCGTCGGCAGTTTGGCGATGCGCTCCGAGACGGCCGCCAGTTGCTCGATGTTGTCCCGGGAGCGGTTTTCGCTGAAGTATCCCGCCAGGCCGATAATCACATCCTGAGCCCAGGGCTCTTTGGCGATACGTGCCCAATCGGGCAGGACCGGCACGCTGGGCAGACCGGTGCCAGGCACAAACGCCTGATCGTCCACCACGGTCCATTGCACCAACAATTCTTTGGCTCCGAGCTGGTCCCATTGCCCCTTGATGCCCACTGTTTTGTTATCGGGCTGCCAGACGATGCCAACGATGCCAGGGTCCAGCCGTTTTTGCGTGGTGACGTAAAACATGGCGGTGCCTGTGACCAGTGTCGCTGCGAGCAGCAGGACAGCTAGAGTCGCACGCCCGAGGCGCCCCGGGAGAATCTTCAAGGCAGGGCCTTGTTGATGCGCTGGCGCCACTGGCCCAACGACGTCACTCCCTTGGCATTCCACTGGGCGGCTGCATCGGGGCCGAGGTGGAACTGGCCCTCGTTGAATTGCCACACGATCACCTGCGGCTTGTGCTGAGCAAAGTCCGGTGATTCGAGGTATTGCAGCAGTGTTGCCCAGGGGCCGACGTCGCCGGGGTTCCAGGTCAACGTGACCGGGCGGTCCAGGGCGTTGGACAGCTTTTGGGTATAGCCGAGGTAAGGCTGCACGAAGCTGTTGCCGATGACCTGAACAGGTGCCGGGGCGTCGTCGATCAGCAGGTCTTTCTCAACTTGATGGCGCACGGTGTATATGTCTCGGCCGATGGCCTTGCGCTTGATCGACGGCAGGAAGTTGCTGGCCAGATCGCCGAACGCACGCTTGTCGAACCACTCCCCCAGCACTGCACCGCCGCCGGGTTCACCCTGCAGGCGATAGCGTCCGGTGATCAGTTTCGCAGTGGCATCGGCCGTGTTTTCGGCGCTCCACGCGGTCCAGTGGTAATCGGCGCGGTAAAACGCCGTCTGCTTGCCCTGCTCCGTGGCTTGGAGTATCGGCTTGATGTTCAGCGTCGTCAGGCCAGCCTTCGTCAGTTCGCCTTGCAAACGGTCGTAGCGCTGCACCACGGCCGGGCTCAGAGGGTGGTCGGCAGGCAGGCGCTGGGCGTAGAACGGCGCTTTCATCGGCACCACCAGCACCACGAGCGCGATTTTCTCGCGCTCAAGTTGGTGTTGGACGTCTTTGATCAGGGCGATGTCCCGGGCAATGCCGGCGTGATCGACGGTGTTCAGGCTTTCCCACGCAGGAAATAACCAACCGCCCTGCCCGGTGATCACTGCGGAATCGGCTTGGGCAGCGGCGCCGGACAGACTCAGCAGCACACCGGCAATCAGGCCGGATACCGGAGGGCGGCGCAGGATATGGTGAAGTTTTACTAAAGAGGTCATGGGGCAGTCTGGTCAACGAGGCCAATCAGGCGGGGGGTCTGGCGTGAGCCGACCAGGAACAGGCTGTAACGGTCACCGGCCTTGAATGGCTCAAGCTTGAGCGGCAGGCTGGCGCTTTGATCGCAGCTGGCAATCAGCGTCGCCTGCACCGGATTGATAGTGCGCTGCGCCTGGCCGTTGAGCGGCAGCTGGCTAAATACGCTGGAGCCGTTGGCCAGCTTGATATCGGCTTTCTCACAGCCGGCGCTGAGGTTGTAGACGTTGAGTTCGGCACGCAAGTCTTTGCCGCGCGGCTGCGGGTCGATCACCAGCCGGGGGGCCGCTGCAGGATCGCTGCCCAGAATCACCGTGACAAAGGCGTTTTTCGGGACGTTCAGGCCCTTGAGCTCACGCTCGTTGATCGTGATGCGCAGCGGTTGCCGCGAGTCCACCACCTGGAAAGGACTGGCCACCACCGACTGCGCAGACAGGGCAACGCCGGGCTTGCGATCCACGCTCGCTTGCACGGCGCCGTCGGCGGGATTGACCACCCGCACCCAGGAAGAGCCTTCCGGCAGTTTCGGTGCATAGAGTTGAGCGATTTCCGAAGCAGCCTGAGCCGCTGTCGACGCCATGCCCAGGCTCAGTCCAAGCGACATCAGCCAATACATACGAGGGTGCATATCCGTCCTCAATAGGAGTAAGTCAGACGAGCGAAAACACCTTTGGCGCGGTCATCGCCAGACACTTTCACTCGGTATTGCAGCGAAAAATCCACATAGGAGCGCGGCGCGTTGTACGCGTCTTCGCGGAACCAGTAGCGCACGTTGTTACCCACGCCGACGCCAGCCGCACGGCCGGAAGAGTAGTCAGTGCTGCCATCGGAGCGGGTTTCGCTGTCCATCTTGGAGTCGTAGTCGAACGCGGCCACCACGTGGGGGAACGTCACCCAGCGCGAGCCGGCGCCGCCAATGGCGTAGCTGCGACCACCCTGCCACTCGCTGTTGATGTAATTGCGCGAGTCGTTGACGTAATGACCGGTCTCGGCGAACAACTGCGACGTCCACCAACTGGGGACATCAACCCGCAAATCGGTGCCGATGCTGGAGCCGTAACCCAGCCGCAACAGCCAGTCGCCGTCGACGTCGGAAGAACCCAGGGGAAAGGTGCGTTCCACGGCCGCCATGACGTTCAACGAGGTGAACGGCTTGACCCGCACGCCCAAAGCGCCTTGCAGTGCATCCAGGCCGGTGTCCGAATCGCTGTTTTTGCTCCACAGCGTGTCGGTGACCCGGCCATACAGTTCGACGAAACGGGCGTTGCGGTAACCCAGCGGACGCCACGACAGTTCGGTGCTGTTCTGCAGGCTGTCGTTGCTGCTACTGCCACTGCCGCTGTTGCCATTATTGCTGCCAGTGCTGGGCGCCGAGCTCAGGCCACTGGTGGAACTGTTGCCGCGATAACTGGTGGTGCTGGTCAGGCCCCAGGTGCGCGACACATCGGCCACGGCGCGACGGGTGTCGAACAGCTGCTGGTCGGTCATGTCCAGCTCGCCGCTATTTTTGGCGTCGATAACCCGCTTGAAATAGCCGACAGCGTGTTCGTCGTCACTGACCCGCATCGCGTTGTAGGCCGCGTCCTGAGTCGCTGTCGGCGCGAGAGGCGCGGCAGCGTCAGCCTTGCGGAATGACTCATGGGCGCTGTCATCGTCGCCGGCCTGTACCGACAGGTAAGCCACTTGCAGATCGCTCATGCCATCCAGTTCGCCAGCGTCGCGGGCGACCTGAAGGCGTTCCCGCGCCGTACGACGCTGCCCCAGGGCAGCATAGAGACTGGCTTCTTCATACGTGGGCAGGCTGCCCAAGGCCAGGGCCTGGGTGAAGTCCTTGCGGGCACCGGCATCGTCACCGGTCTGCTGCTTCAACCGACCGCGCTGGGCCAGCAGACGGGCGTCGTCGCCATTGGCTTGCAGGCCATCGCTGGCCGCAGATATGGCTTCGGGCAGGCGCTTCTGCTCGGTCAGGGCGCTGACCAAGAGACTGCGATATGCCGGATTCTGCGGCGCCCGGCGAATGGCTTCGCTGGCCAGGGCCGCAGCCGAAGCGGCGTCCTTGCGGGCCAGCGCAGCGTAAGCCTGCACGGCCGTGTCCGTGCCGCCATCGCGCTGGTTGCCCGGCCAGATATCGCAGATCAGGCCGAATGCGCTTTCCTGGCAGTTAAGGGCCGGGGCCGGAAAACGCGTCGCGGTTTTCAGGCCATTGTCCTTCTGGCGCAACGCAACCTGGGCGGCGGCGCGACGGCGGGCGACTTCACCGCCCGTGTCGGCGGGCAGTTTTTGCAATTGATCCAGGGCCTGCTGCGGCTCGTTGTTGGCCAGCGCCAGGTCGGCGGCGAAAAAGCGAATCTCGCGCACTTCAGAATCCAGCAAGCCTTCGATGGACAAGGCCCGGTTCAGGTCGGCCTGTGCCGCCTGGGTCTTGCCCTGACGATCCAGGGCATAGCTGCGCAGAATCCATGGCGCGGTTTCGCCATCGTCCTGGGCCAGCGCGCCGGTGGCGGCCAGTTCGGCGGCGCGGTAATCCTTGTTGGCGATCAGCGCGCTGATCAGCAACTGCTGGTGAGCGCCGATTTCCGGTGCCCAGGCCACGGCCTTGCGGGCTTGATCCACGGCCAGTGGCAGGTTGCCTTGTTCCAGCGCGCGATAACCGGCGATGGCCAGTGGCGCGGCGAGCTGACGGCGAATCGCTTCGCGACGCATCAGCAAGGTGTCGTCATCCGGGAACACCCGCAGGGCTTCGGTGGTGGCCTGATCGGCTTCCTCCAGATGCTGTTGGCGTTGCAGGGATTCGATCAGCAGCAGGCGGTAATCCATGCGCCTGGGTGCCTGGGCGATCGCTTTGCGAGCGGCCTGCGCGGCGACGCCGAAGTTTTCGCGATCGTAGGCCTTGAACGCTTGGGCCGCCGCGCTGAAACCGGGGGCCGGGCGCGAAGGCGACTGCGGGTAGCGCTTGGGGTTGTCGCGTTGTTCCTTGTCTCGTTGCGCCTGCACGATCAGCCGGTTCAGACGGGTGACATCGGCGCGCTGACGCAAGGCTTCGCGGGCCTTGGCGATGGCCAGGTCGTAGTCCTTGCGATCGTAGGCGCTGTAGGCCTCATTGGCCGCCTGATACGCGGGACCGGTCAACGGCAGCGGCAGAATTTCGCCATGCACCAGCGCAGGCAAAAGGGTCAGCCCCGTGGCCATGAGCGTCAGGAAAGGGCGGTTCATGCCGGGAGCTCCGTTGGGTAATGACTGTGCTGACGGGCCACGGCCTGTTCGATGGTGGTCCGAGGCAGCACGCCGCTGTCGACGAGATAGTCGCCGATGCGCCCGTGGTGCTGCGGGCGGTAATTAAGCATGGTGCGGTTGAACACGTCGCGGTCCAGCAGGCCCATTTCGATCAACAGGTCGCCCAGCATCGGCGCGCGGGCGTTGGGCACCGGTTGGCCGTCGAGCGCATAGACGTTTCGCAGTTGCGCGACGATCTCGCTTTCACGGGCAATCAGCTGCACCGGCTCGCTGCCCAGCTCATCGCTGATCTGTTGCAGGCCTTCAGCGGACAGCGGGCTGGCGACGGCGATCTGCCCACGGCCCTCCTCGTTGGTCCCCAGTGGCACAACACGCCAGCGCAGGGCGAACTCGTCGGCCAGCAGCGATGGATTGGCTTTGTGGGCCACATCGAACACCCGCGGCAGATCGTTCTGAAACGCGATGGCTTCCGCCAGGGTTTCGTCATCCAGCCAGCCGTGGCTGAGCAAAATACGGCCCAGTGGCATGTGGCGGGTTTGTTGTTCGTCCAGTGCGGTTTGCAGATTGCTGTCGTTGATGGCCTGCCAGGACAACAACACGCTGCCCAGTTTGCGCGGTGCGGCAGCGACCAGGTCGGTGGACGGGAAGTCGTGCATGGTCTTGTCCCAGACCAGCTTGCGGTTGAGCACCTTGCCCACCAGAAACATGCGCCACGCCCGAGAGGCGGCCATGAAGTTGACGAAGTTGCCCACCACCATGCGCGGGAGCGACAGCAAGCCGTGCTGCCAGCCGTACAGCACCGTGGTGAAGTAGCAGCGGTGCAGGATGCGCCAGCCCAGGGCCAGGCCGTTGGCAATCAGCAGGTACTTGATCCAGCCGTTGGATTCGAACGGCGTCGGGAAGCTCACGTTCCACAGCCCGCTCTGGCGCAGGATAATCAGCGCCACCAGTTGCACCAGGATCACGTAGGCCAGGATGCTGACAAACGCTGTGACCACGCCCTTGCGGTCGCGAAACAGCAGGTAACGGTTGGCCAGCGAGCCGTTCCAGCCCATCTGCTCCCAGCCTTGCAGGCCGATGCCCAGGGTCCAGCGCGCTTTCTGGCGGAACGCCGTGCGGAAGGTGTCCGGGAAGAATTCGCGTACGCACAGCGGCATCTTCAGGGTTGATTCGTAGGGTTTGCGGAACCACGATTTGCGCAGCACCCGGAATTCCACCGGGAAGCGCACGAAGATGGCGTTCATGCCGACCTTGGCCAGGCGTGCGCCAACGTCGTAGTCCTCGGTGAGGCTGTCGGTGTTGAACGGCTGGTTCTGGGTTTCCCCGGCCAGCACTCTCAGGGCCCGGTGCGAGAAGCAGGTACCGACGCCGGCCGAGGGCACGGTATCGGTCATGCTTTCACGGACCACCAGGTCCTTGCCATGCCATTCGGCAAACTCGTCCATGTACGTACCGGCCACCCATTCGTACCAGTTGCGTTCCAGGGAAACGACCGGCAGCTGGATCATGTCCTTGCGTGGCAACAGGTAGTTGAACAGGCGCAGTTCCAGCGGATGCAGCACGTCTTCGCTGTCGTGCAGCACGACACCGGCGAAGGTCATGCCGTGGGTTTGTTCATGCAGGAAAATCGCCTGAATCACCCAGTTCAGGCAGTCAGCCTTGCAGGTCGGCCCGGCATGGGGGACTTCCACACGGTGCAATTGCTTGTAACGCCGACGCATGCGCTCCACCTCATCGATGGTGCGCTGGTCGTTGATGTAAGTGCCGACGAAGACCACGTAGTTCTGGTAGTCCAGGGTCGACACCATGTTCTCGATCATCGGCGCGATGACGTCGTATTCCAGCCAGGCCGGAACCATGATCGCCAGTGGCTGCTCATCCCGGTCCAGCAATTGCTGGGCGGTCAGTGGCCGGTATTTGCGGTCCACGGTGAACTTGCGAAACAGGCGGCGAGACCAGTACCACAAGTCAATGAACAGATCGTCCAGGCTGGAAATCAGGATCAGCACCGCGACCACAATGGTCGCGACTTCCAGGAAGCTGTAGTAATGAGCCAGCCAGTAGGGCCAATAAAGCGACGTCATCGAAGGGTTCCGTTACTGGCGATTGCGACGGGCGCTACGGCCAGCCAACATCAGGATAAGCACCAACAGGATGCCGCCGGGAATCAGCCACAACAGCGAAGGCGTGCGCCAGGCGTCCAGGCCCTTGGGCTCCTCTTTGTCGATGAACTGGCTACCGCTCGGATCCTTGCTGTCGAAGGTGTTCACGACACCGTTGTCGCCCAGGATTGACACGTCGCCGCGGGGCAACAGCACGGGCTTGGCGAATACCGGGGCATCGCTGCCCAGGACGCGATAGACCAGACCGTGCTGGCCACCGGCATCCACGGCCTGCAATGACGCCAGGTGGTTGAGCGGCGACAGGTCCAGCAGCGGCTGATCCTGGTGGTTGATGCGCAGGCGACCCTGGTCATCGACGCGAACCGATTCCTTGCTGTCCTTGAGCGGCAGCTCGAAGGCCAGAAAGTCTTTGTCCGGCGTGACCGTGGCTTTAGGATCGCTGCTGACTTTGAGTTCAGCGCGAAGCGGCGAAACGCCCGCACCGTCAGCCACCGAGATCACCTGCGGCAAGCTGCTGGCCGGGTAATCCAGGTAAGCCTGGGGCACGAGGATCTGCGTGTTCGTGGCGTAACGGGCGGCCATGCCGGAGAAACCGTCATCCAGTGAAATTTTGTCCAGCACGATGTGGCTGGTCGGCAATACGGAAACCGGGAACGCTTGCGGCGTTTCCAGGCAGCGATCACTGACGGGCTGACGCTGGAACGAGACACGCAGGACGTTCTTGGAACCCAGGGCGTAGCTCGGGATACGCGCTTCGATGCGCTGTTTCTCACCGTTGGCAAGCAACTGTTGCGCGCCGATCAGGTAATCGTTGAGGAACAGTGACGCCACCGGGGCAGTGTCCGAAGCGCCAGGCGCGGCGGACACATCCATCACGGCCTTGACCGGCAGGCGACCGTCGTAAGCCACGCTGCCCAGGGGGAAGGAGGCGCTCCAGTCGGACTTGGCGAGCACGTCGATGGTGCCGGGGTTGCCGCCCAGATTGGTCAAGGCCACACGGCCGTCGGCACTCAATGGCATCTGCGCTTCGCTGACGGTCAGCGTGCGACTGCGGGCCAGTTTGTTCCAGGCGCTGCTGAACAGGGCCATGGCCTTGCCGGTCGATTCAGGGGCGATCATCAGCACCGGACGGGTGCCGAGCAATGCCAGACGGACGTTATCCGTGCCCTTGGCGGCCAAACCGGCGTTCACGTGACGCTCGCGCCATTGCGTGAACGCGCTGGCAGCTGTGGCGTCCACACCTTGAATCTGGCTTTGCAAGGCGTCCAGGGATTCGTTGATCGCCTTGAGCAATTGCGGGTCGTTGATCGCCAGGTCGGCCTGCACGTCAGGGGTCTGGCCGAGCATCAGCAATGCACCGATTTCCGCCGGGTTGGCCAGGGCATGCGGGCCCTTGCCGTTGAGGCTGGCGAAGGCCGGAATGCTCTGCAGTTCGGCCGGAATGCGCAGTGCGCTCAGGTCAACGCTGTCCTGCACGGCAGGGAAAGACAGGATGCGCGCATGTTTGCCGATCCGTTCCAGCACAACGCCCAGGCGCCAGGCGGCGTCGTACGTGCCGACTGCCAGGCTGCCCGGCGCGACCATGATGCCCGGCTTGGCCGGCAATGCGGTCCAGGCAGCGCCGACGTCCTGCAACAGGTTGGCGTCGTAGCTGTAATTGAGGCGGGTGTCGGGTTCGATGCGCAACACGTTGCCAATCGCGCGTTCGTCTTCACACAGCACGCGAGAAACGATCGACGACCAGGCCACGCCCAGGCGTACCGAACCGCTGTTGCGAGCGGCCTTGTCCACGCCGAGCGTGGAGCTGGCATTGCCTTGCGCTTCGCTGAGGCCTTCGGCCCGTACCGGATAGCCATCCAGGGACAGCAGCAGGGTGTTGCGACCGCCCTCCCCATTCAGGTAGCTGGCATCGAAGTTCAGCGACGCATCGGCCAACGGCACACCCGCCGGAACCGGCAGGTACAGTTCGCGGCGCGAATCCGTGGAGCCGAGCACGATGGGGGCGTCGATGCCCAGATCTCTCAGGCGAATCTCCCGGTGTTGCAGCGTATCGGCATTGAGTCGGTTGATCGCCTCGGTGAGCGGGCTGTCCGCCGCCAGGGCAAAGTTGGGCATGAGCGCGAGCAGGCTCACGCCACAGACAAGGGCGCTAAGTGCGCCCGTTTGGGTGGCAACGGAAGACTTCATTCAGGCAGATCTCAAGCTAATAGAGGGGTCGGGCGTTTGTTACTGGTAAGTGGACGACGGACGGTTGTCGTCCCGTGCCGGGGCGCTGTGCCCGTACTCGAGGTATCTGGGCACGTGCAACTGGCCGACCACGAAGTCGTTGACCGGGCGGCCCATCAAGGCATCAACGATGCGCGAACTGGCCTTGCCGTCACCGTACGGGTTGGCCGCCTGGGACGCGCGGCGCCACAGCAGGTCGTCGTCAAACAGCGCGTTGACGCCGCTGATGATCGAGTCCGGAGAAGTGCCGACCAGCCGCACGGTGCCCGCCGCAACAGCTTCAGGCCGTTCGGTCACATCGCGCATGACCAGTACCGGTTTGCCCAGGCTTGGCGCCTCTTCCTGCACGCCGCCGGAATCGGTAAGGATCACGTGGGCGCGCTGCATCAGACGCACGAACGCGAGGTAATCCAGCGGCTCGATCAGGTGCACATTGGCCAAGCCGCCTAAATGCTCGGTCACCGGGCCCAGGACGTTCGGGTTCAAGTGCACCGGGTAGACGATCTGGATATCACTGCGCTGGGCCAGTTGACGCAAGGCTTTGCAAATATCCAGGAAGCCGTCACCGAAGTTTTCCCGACGATGGCCGGTCACCAGCAGCACTTTGCGGTCGTTGCGCAGGAAGGAGTATTGCTGATCCAGCCGGGTACGCAGTTCAGCGTTCTGATCAATGCGTTGAGCCGTCAACTGCAGGGCATCGATGACCGTGTTACCGGTCACGTAGGAACGCCCTTGCAAGCGCTCGCCCAGCAGATTGCGGCGCGATTCATCGGTCGGAGCGAACAGCATGTCGGCACTCAGATCGATGCACCGGCGGTTCATCTCTTCAGGCCATGGGCTGTAGATGTCACCGGTGCGAAGACCGGCTTCGACATGCCCCACAGGGATCCGGCGATGGAAGGCGCACATCGACGCGACCATGGCGGACGTGGTGTCGCCATGCACCAGCACACGGTCCGGCCGGGTGATTTCCAGCACCGGATCAATGGCTCCGTACAGCGCGGCTGTCAGCGAGTTGAGGGTCTGATGCGGCGTCATCACATCGAGCGTGAAATCAGCTTTCAGATCGAACAGCTCCAGCACCTGCTTGAGCATGCTCTGGTGTTGGCCGGTGATGCAGATCTGCGAGTGAATACCCGGCTCTGCAGCCAGTGCCTTTACCAGCGGGGCCATCTTGATGGCTTCCGGACGTGTACCGAAAATCGACAGGATTTTAATCCCGGAATGACTACGAGCGATGATGCCCTCCTCACACGGATGTTCCGCGCCTACTCGCTGCTCAAGGCGTCATTGCGTCTTGAACGAACTGAGAATTGAGTTTATTGGGCCGGGGACTTAATCAGAATTCAGACTTGATATTCACTTCTTGTGAGATGGCGCATTGCCTTGCTTCCCGGAGCAGTCGGGATTATTAACACTAATAGGGATGACTGCAAACACAGATGGGCAAAAAGAATGTTTAATTATCCAGTGTGAAACTTCTGAAGTTATGAACAGTCGATTAGGGGTTTTTATTTCGTTGGGAGTGGAAACTTCTTGAGCAACTTAATGGGCGTTTGCCCCAGTGTTTCCGGGGGTGCCGGGATTAATACATGCCGCCCGTCTGCCGAATTGGACCTTTTCTTATATACCGTTGTCGCGACGCGGGCTATATAGAAATACTTAATCCAATGCACCTTCGATAGTCACCGCAATGGCGCCTGTATATTGTCGAAGCCGATAGCGAGAGTGTCGGACAATACATACCCAGTTGCAAGCCTGTTATGTATCGAAAGAGAAATATATGAGGCCATCACGGGTTAGCGCTCATGCAGCACCCAGCGTCTTCGCTGGGGCGGCCTGTTCAGGGTGAGTCTTTAAGGGTGAAAAAAGTCACCTCGAACCGGCATGGTAAAGATCGGGTTGTGCACCCAGCCGAACCTCGCCCGGATCCCGCGCGACTGCTTAGCCCGCCAATAGACCAGCCGGGAAGCTCACGGGGGACGCCAGGGCAGTGTTCTTCTGCCCGACATACCGGCAAGCCTTCCGCACTCATCTTCAAGAACACATCATTTCTGACAGTCTTACAGACGGAACCGACCCACTTCCTGCTTGAGCCCTATCCCCAGCTGATTCAGATCATGGCTGCTGCGCAAAAGGTCTTGCACGGACAGATTATTCTGCTCGGACATCTGTGCAGATCGCTCGACGTTACGGGCGACGTCCTGACTGGCCGCTGTTTGCTCACGCAATGCCAGCGATATCTGTTCGACGACCACGAGCACCTGGCCAGAGCTTTCACTGATTTCGGTAATCGCCTTGCCTGCCGACTCCGCCATCTCAACGCCCTGGCTAACTTCCATCACGCCGCTGCGCATGCTCTCCACGGTATCGCGGACGCCGAGCTGGATCTTGTCGATCATCCCGGCAATTTCCTTGGTGGATTTACCGGTGTTCTGCGCCAGCAACCGCACCTCGTCGGGCACGACTGCAAAGCCGCGACCCTGCTCCCCCGCCCGCGCCGCCTCAATGGCCGCATTGAGGGCAAGCAGATTGGTTTGATCTGCGATGCCCTGAATAACACTGACGATGGTGGAAATCTGCTCGGAGTGTTGACCCAGCTCCGACACTTTGGTCGACGCATGCTGCACGGTCTTGGCGATACCATTCATGCTGATAAGGGTGTTCTGGATAACGGCCGATCCATCCAACGATTGCTGACCAGAGCGACTGGCAAGTCCACCGGCCTCCCCCGCGTTATTGGAAACATGATTGATACTGACCGTCAGCTCTTCAACCGTGGCCGCCATCGCTGATGCTGCGTTGGATTGTTCGCTCACCGCGCCGGAAAGCTGCTGCGACGCCCCTGAGATGTTCTGTACGGACTCGATCAACTGGCTGGCAGCTTGATTGATCTGCTGGATCATCTCTCGCAGGCGAGCTTGCATACGAGCAAACGCCTTCGGCAGTTCATCGCTGGTACTGGTATCGATCACCGTGTCCAGTCTGCCCTCGGCGACTGCGGTTGCCGCGTCGATAGCCACCTGCAGGCGGGCACGGACCGTGCGGCCCAAGGCGTAAGCCAGAATGATTGCCAGAACGGCGGCAATCAGCCCACCGGCCATCAGGATCGTGATCGCGCGATCCTTGGCGTCGTTCATCTCTTGAGTGCGCCGTGCCAGCAGGGCTTCTTCCGTCTGCGAGATATCTGAAATGATCCCGCGCATGCCATCCATTTTGGCTTTGTCCGCGCCACTGTCGATGCGCTGATCAACCGAATCATCGGAGTTGCCGCTTTGTGCCAATTGACGACGCTGAGCAATGATCGAATGAACATCTTCGTCCAGCCAGCGTGTTTGTAACTGCGCCAATGAAGCCAGTCGTTTCTGTTGTTCGGCGTTATCAATCGTCAATGATTTGAGCGTTGCCAACGCATCGGAAAACTTCGCTTCACCGGCAATCTGCGGCTCAAGAAAGTTGTCCTTGCCAGTAATCACGAAGCCGCGCATGCCGGTCTCGATATTGATCAACTGTTCAAGGGCCATCTGGGACTGATTTAACACACGATACGTGTGGACGTTGCTGTTAATTGCGCTGTCGACCTGACCAAAACCACGATAGGCACTGAAGACAAGAACGCCCAGAATCACCACGATCGCGGCGAAACTGAGATAGAGCTTTTGGGTAATACTGAGTTTGCTAAACATAGGTGTGCACTTCGACAGTGGAGCATCCTTCGCTCCGGCTTTTAGTTTTTTTCGCGAACAATCTGGTCGATATCATTCCGACATCACTCTTATCGACAGCTTTCTTCGCAGCTTGAATCCGGCTGTTATTTGCCATCAAACGTGCAGCATCACGCGCGCGGAGATGGATTCGCTTTAGTCCACCCTACGCCTCTGCCCTTTTCGAGCCCGGAGCGGTACTTTTTGACGGGATAAGCAGGGTCGAGGACTTCCGCCACACAGACACTGCTATTGATGGGGACGATGCAGGCAGCGAACTGGTCGCACAGGTGCGCGACGCCTGTGTGCATATCGCCAAACGTTTTTTAGACGTCAGGCACTCGGCAGGCGCTGTGCGTGGGCTTCTCAGGTTGACTGCACCTGTCGCTCTCGCTCGGCAACAACATCAGCGCTCAGGCAGCGTTGGGGGGAAGGTTCTCTGGTTCAACTACTTGAGCACTGGCAACTCAAGGGGGCGTTCTCGGACGAGATCAATCTGGTTCGACCTTACTCGCCACAAATTCCCAGGGCTGTCACTGCTCTGGTGGCGTATCTCAAAGACCAGTTTTTACAAGGTTTCTGTTGTCGGAGATGATCCTCAGTACCCTGATTCAGGCCCTGCCAGGCATGTCCCCCAAAAGAAACATGCGGCAGGAATCGTTTAGAGCATGCCCGCGACGTTGCGCACCTCTTCGGGTGCCGCTTTGGTTTCTGACAAGGCGCCGGCATAGGCGCCAGCCGCCATGGCCGCCGGGTTGCCGCCACCGCCGATCAGGCCTTCGGCCGCGCCTTTGGCGGTGTGCACCCCGCCTTCAACCCCGCCTTTGATCATCCCGCCAGCGCTGCCATCAGACTCACCGATCCCCGTCATGACGTTACTCAAGCCGGGGACCATCCACAGCGCTTTGCCCACTTCGCCAGCGGCCGATGCCAGTCCGTTCTTGTCATCGCCTTTCTCCGCCACAGGGGCGTCCTTGGTCTGGGTGCGGGCAGAATCGCCGGCGGAATGCGCACTCGCCCCGCCACCGAACGGCTGCAACAGCGCCCCGATTAACTTATCAAGCAGCTGCATCAAGGGAGAAGACGGCTTCGAAGCCTCACCGTTGTTGCTCAGCCCCGGGCTTTGCTCAGCCAGAGACTGGTTTTGCAAAGCGGCCGGCGCGCCACTCCCGGCAGGGCCGCCATAGTTGACCGCGCCTGTGGGGGACTGAGCGGCGTATTGGGAATTCTGCGTGCTTTGGTCAGCCCGATAGATGGCCGCGCCGCCGCTGGCCAGAGCCCCGGTACCTTGGGCCACGTTGCTGAAGTTACCGGTGGCGCGGCTGCCGCCGTTACCGGAGTCATTGGGGCTATTCGTCGGTTTGCCCGCGTCGGGCGTCGGTTTGGCGTCCGGCTTGGAGGCATGGGGGGTAATGTCAGGCGTCTTGGGCGACGAGGCGCCGATTCCGGGTAATTTCACGTTTTTTCTCCAAACTGAAAGGTCGGTTGGCAGTGCCCCAAGCCCACTCATGGCCGCTTGCACAGGTGCAGGCGTGTTGGATGTTGTCACGGGGCGATCGCTGTGAGGTTCGCGTGGTGAGTGGGTTGCCCTTGTGTGGCGCTGGAGGGCCGATCGGTTCCGCGCACAGAGCAATGCAATCACGCGCTTTCGCTCTTTTTTAAAACGCCTGATAGTCGTGGGGGCAATGCAAGCACTGCGGGCGGGCGTCAGGCGCCCGCTTCAGGCTCACCGACTACAAATGGCAGTACACACTCCCGTGGCGACCTCAGGAACGAATCCTCGCCCCCGAGATACCGTGCAGCAAAACCGCAGACGCCACGAACGCCAGCGAAGCGCCCACGACATTCGCAAAGTACCCGGTGCTCAAGCCATAGAGCCAAGCACTCAACAATCCCCCCAGCGTGCCGCCGGTTTGGTAGACCGCGTTGAGCGATGAGTTAAGACTTCCCCTGCGCGACGCTTCAACCAGCCCCATGGCATCGCCTAGGATCAACGCCAGCATCAGGTCTCGGCCGAACGCGAAAGCCATGTAGGCGGCGCCTTGCGTAAACGGCGAGCCCTCGCCCCATGGGATCACCTGAATCACCACCGCGATCGCCATCGAGGCGACGGCGCACAGGCGCAACGGATTGTTGAACCGACTGGCAAGCCTGGCGGAAAGCATCGCGCCGAACAGTCCGCCGACCTCGCCAATAAAGATGACCGAGCCGACGGTATCGAAGCCGAATGAGGACAGGCTGTGCTGCACCAGCCAGCTCGGATACAGCCCCAGAAAAACGTACACGCCAATCGACCAGCAAAAGTACGCCGCCATTAGCGGGCGGGTGCCGGGACTGGCCGACAGCGACGTCAAGCGCTCCTTGTACATGGCTCGGCTTATTCTGGAAGAGGACAACGAAGCTGAAGGCGGTGTGGGAAAGGTAAGCGCCAGTCCGGCAAGGGCGGCGCAGACAAGCGCGAGGCCAATGACCGTGACTTGCCACGACAGCAGCCCTCCGACGACAACGCCCATCGACAGCGAGCACAAAAAGGCAATGGGCGCGGCGGTGGTGACATACCCGGCTGCCCTGGTGCGTTTGGGCTCGGGGACATAGTCCGCCAGGGCGGCGAAAATCGATGCGCCAATCATCGGCATGAACAGCCCTGTCGCCGCCCGACTCAGCACGATCATCGAAGCGCTGTAGGATGCGGCGGTGATCAGCAGCGTGCAGCAGCAAGCAGCCCCTCCCACCGTGATAAACAGCTTTCTGCCAAAGCGATCAATCAGCGGACCAAGGGCGAGATTGCTGATCAGCGCCACGACCGGAAAAGCGGCCAATATCCACCCTGACTCACTGGAAGAAAGGTGCAGATCACGCTGAATAAAAGGCAGCAGCGGGATCATCATCACCACGTTGAAGTTAATGATGAAAAACGCTATCCAGAGGATTCCGGTCACCAGCACGTGTGCCCCCTTGTGCGCGTGGGCGTGACATTGCCAAACGACTTCCATGTTGCGGAACTTTGTCTACGCTGAAAAGCGATGGGGTCATGAGGACCTCGACGTTCGCTCAGGAGTATTACCATGCACAAGCTCGTTTCGTCTGCACTCATCACTGCACTGATGACTGCGTCCGTTGTTCCTTTGGCCCTCGCCGAAGACGACGTGGCAAAAGGTATCCATCACGACAATCGGGAGTTGGACAAGGGCGTAGAACACGATGCCACGGAAGCCGACAAAGGCGTCAAGCACGACGCCAGCGAAGTGGATAAAGGCGTTAAACATGACGACGAGGAACGTCATAAAGCGGATAAGCATCTGGATAAAGAAGTCAAAAAACATCTCTGAGTGCGCTGAGTTCCGCTCATCAAAGGCTGTTATTTGAAAGGAATTGTCGATGCGTTTTCTTCTTTATCGCTGCCTGCAGCACTTATCGTGTGAGGCGATGCAGCCATGGACTGCGCTTAAATAACCAGCGTTGCGGGTAACCCCTCGGCAAGGTGATTATCCGCACACGCCCCCTGAATCAAACGTCCCTCGACACGGTTGCGACCCTTGGTTTTAGCGAAGTAAAGGAGTCGATCGGCTTCTTCAAGCGCGGCTGTATAGCCCTCTTTCTCGGGTGCATCGATCACCACCACGCCCGAGCTGATCGTGAGTTTGCCCAGCGGGCTGGCTGAGTGCTCCATGCAGTTGTCCGCGATGGATGACTTGACCTTTTCGGCCACACTCAACGCACCCGCCAGGTCCGTTTCGGGCAGCAGCATGACAAACTCTTCACCGCCGTAACGTGCCGCGACATCCCCTGCCCGCTTGACACTGTTGCCGATCAGCCCCGCGACCTGCTTCAGGCAGTCGTCACCCCGGAGATGGCCGTAGTTGTCGTTGTATTGTTTGAACCAGTCAATATCCAACAAAATAATGGCGATCGTTGAGTGATTACGGCTTGCCCGTCCCCACTCCCGGTGCAGGGCAGCGTCGAAGCAACGTCGATTGGGCAGATGCGTCAAGCTGTCGGTCTGAGCGATGATCTCCAGCTCGTTGCGGGCAATGTTCAGTTCACCTTCTGCAGTCATCACCTGCTTGATTTGTCGGTACAACAAGATGCCGAGCAGAACCAGGGCCAGGATAATCATGCCGGTCAGGATGATGGATCGTTGCGCATAGGCCCACCAGGGCGCGAGGACGTATTCGCAAGAGACGCCAGCCGCGGCGACGATGGGTAATCCGGACACGCGCCGATAGGCGTAGATCCTCTCGATGCCATCCACCACAGAGGTGATAACGGCGGTGCCGCTATCGCTATAGGGTAGATAGCGCGTGAAGATATCGCCCTTGGCCACGTTGGTGGTCATCAATGCGGTTAATGTAGGCCGCCGGGCCAGCAAGTCGCCATTGTTCAGGGCCAGGAAGATGACGCCCTTGTCGTCGACGTCCATGCGCTCAAAAAACTTCTGAAAATAAGCCACGGGAACCGTTGCCAGGGCAACACCTGCGAAACTGCCGTCAGCCGCAGTGATACGCCGACTGATCGGGATGACCATGTCCCCCGTATTCCGGCTTTCCACAATGGAGCCGATGTGGATGGATTCATCAGCGTTATCACGGTGATAGACGAAGTAGGCGCGGTCGTCGTTGGTTTTAGCCTTGACGCCTTTGGAGAAGGAGTTGGCGACCCAATTGCCCTGGGCATCGTAGATGAAGAGCCCTTGAATCCCTTCCACGTTCACCACGGCTTGAGCCATCAGCTTGGTTAATCGTGTTTGCTGCTCACCTGCGATGCCGTCATGTTCAACACGCTCAACGAGATCGCGCAGCGTGTTGTCAGCCTGTCTCAGGGTGTCCTGGGCTTGCTGCTCAGCGGCAAGGACGATGTTGGAGACCGCAATTTGCGCGGTGGCGATGCGCTCACGCTTGGACTGGTTCATCTGCCAGGCTGTCGCCAGAATCAACGATAGACAAACCAGGGCAATGAAGCTGATCAGCGCTTTGCTGAGCGCCGAGGCGGTTAACCTGGTCGACATAAAGGAGAAATGCTTCATTGGGCTGTCATCGGATTGGCGGTAGGGGGCGCTATGCAGTTTCCGTACCGTGGTGCTGCAATGAGCCATTTTGCGGCCCATCACGCACGGTGAAAGCGTGCACAGCCGATACACAGCGCCCTACCCCCGCGCCAACAACCAGTCATCAATCATCTTCACCGCCCGCCCCACATCCACTTCATCACTGCGAATATGCAGCTCCGGAAACACCGGCGGTTCATACGCTGAATCCACCCCGGTAAACCCCGGAATGCCCCCTGCCCGCGCGCGCCGGTACAACCCCTTCGGGTCCCGGGCTTCAGCCACCGCCAGCGGCACGTCGACAAACACTTCCACAAACCGCGCACCGCCAACGATCGAGCGGGCCAGCTTCCTGGCCGCGCGGCTGGGCGAGATCAACGCGACCATCACCGTCAGCCCCGCATCAACCATCAACGCGGCCACTTCCGCCACCCGCCGCACATTTTCCTCTCGGTCCTCGGCAGAAAAACTCAGATCGCGGCACAAGCCGGTGCGCACCGAATCCCCGTCCAGAATGCAGGTGGTTAACCCGCGCGCCTGCAGCACCGGGTTGAGGCTGTCGACGATGGTGGACTTCCCCGCCGCCGAGAGCCCGGTCAACCAGATGACCCTCGGTCGGACGGCGGACGGGGCCGGAGTGATCTCGCTGAACGGGTACGGCACCAGGTTGTGGTGCTGCGTCAGCCCAGGATGGCGCGTGCTCATGACCAAACTCCTGCGTGGATCAGCATCAGATGTGGGCTTTGTGAATGACGAAATCCACGTCCATGACGTCGTAGATCGGCTTGAAATCGCCGTAGGCAGACACGGTACGGAACCCGGCCTCTCGCAACTCTTCCTGCAGGTGTCGCGGGCGTATCGGGCACACCCGCAGCCGATACTGTGCACCGTCGGCAAAGCGATACACGAACTCGCACACCGACTCGTCGAGTTCGCCGAGGGTGATGCTGGCGGAGTTGCCGCAGTAGTAATAGCGCCCTGAAGACGTGAAGCGCCCGGCGAGAATCGCTTCGAAATTGCGCTGATCGATCAGCAGCATTCCGCCGGGTTTGAGCATCTGCCGAAACCGCTTCAACACCGCGATGCGCGCATCGCGGTCGAACAGGTGGCAAAGCGAACTGCCGAGGCACAGCACCGCGTCGAACCTGCCCAGTACGCGAGCGTCCAGCGCTTGCCACTCGCAACGGTGGACCGGCACATCGACGCCCAGCCGATCGAAGTTGCGCCGGGCGCGATCCACCATGGTCGCGCTGCCGTCACACGCGGTGACGTCAAAGCCGGCCTTGTGCAACTGCGCCCCATGAAAGCCGCTGCCGGTGGCGGCATCCAGCACACGCCAGGCGCCGGCCTGGCGCAGCAGGTCGAAGAAAAAAGAACCTTCGCCGGCTGCGCGCTTTTCCCAGTCGATGAGTTCGTCCCAGCGCTCGACGAAGTCCGCCACGTACTGGCGGGTGTAGTCGTGATCGGCGGTTGCCGATCGGTCAGCAGGCAAAAGCGCGATGACCGGCGCCATGGGCGGCGACTCCTGTGTGGTGGCTGTTGGTGTGGGGAGTGCCTTCTGCGTACGCCAGGTATTTGCTGCCCAGCTCTTCCGCCCACGCCGCAGCGTCACACACGCGCATCTCGGCCATGGCGAAGTTGAGCTCGCGCTGCATGATCTGCCTCTGCACCTCGCCAAACACCGCCGAGCCGTCGGCGCGAATCAGCGTGATGCCGTCGAGACGCTGCCCCGCCTCATTGACCCTGATCGCCTCTTCCCGGGTCACGCCGTATGGCAGGTCGAGCAGGACTTTGCCCATGCCGACCTTGACCGGATAACCGCCGGGCAACCCCTGAGGGCCGGGCCCATGCACCCGCACCTCATGCTCGGCGTGCAGGTTTTCCAGCACCGTCACCGCCGACATGGCGGTGAGGTACTGGCCGTCGACGCCGCCCAGCCGGCTGAATTGACGGGCGACGCAATCGAAAATAGCCTCCGGCGCGTGCTCGCCGGTCCGCTCTTCACCGTCGATCCAGTACGTCAGGTTGAAGATAGGCTCCATGCGTTGCGGCGGCAGGCCATGGCGAGGCACGCAATGGCTGAAATAGTGATGCCCGACCAGCTTGGCGCAGACCTGAGTTGGCAGGCAGCCGGACAAATGCGCAATGGCGCTGCGGGTGGCCGGGATCAAGTTGGCGATGTTGCCGATGCCGACGTCGGGCGCCATGCCGACCTTGTAGAGGATCGGGTTGACCGCATCCGGGAACGCCGCGTTGACCACCAGACTTTTCGGGCAGGACTGTTTGACGGCTCGCATCAGTGCGTAGGCCGGCGCCAGGTGCATCGGCAGCCAGGGCCCGAGCTGCGCCTGATCAAGGGCAGCAAAACGCTCGGCCGGCAACTGCGTGATCACCCGCCAGGATTGCAGCGAGGCACAGTTGAGGATGATGTCCGGGCGAATCTTGAGCAGCGTTTCGGCGTTGCGGCTGATGCAGGCTTCGCGCAGGTCCATCTGATGGCTTTCAATCTGAATGTTGACGTTCTGTTGAAGCGCGGCCAGTCGGACCAGGTTGCACATCCGCGTGGCCTTTCCGAGGTCTCGACTGGCGACGTGGAATTCGAACGGGTTGCGCGGGCCCAGGATCTGCAGGACTTGCAGGCACAGGTTGCCGCCGCCAACGATGAGCAGTTTTTTGCGGTGCATGGTGTTCTCCCTGAAATACGTGAGGGACGACGGTGTTTCCGATCGCTAGCGCGGGTAGGCGCCGTTATCCACTGCGATGACTTTTCCGGTCAGGTGACGGCTCTGTTCCGACAGCAGAAACAGAATGACGTCGGCCACGCCGTCCGGCTGAATAGGCTCCTTGAGGATTTCCTGTCGCTCGTACTCACGGCGTCGGTGCTCGGGAATACGGTCATGGATCGAGGTGTCGCGAATCAGCCCCGGGGACACGGCGTTTACCCTGATCCGGGGGCCGAAATTCCAGGCGTTCGCCTTGGTAAGGCCGATCACGCCAGCCTTGGTCACGCCGTACCACGCATCCATGCTGCCGACCTCCCCTGCCACCGACGTGATGTTGACGATGCTGCGCGAGTAGTCGGCCGCCGACTCCCGCCGTGCGAAGTCCTTGGACAGATACCCCAGGGATTTGAGGTTGACGGCCCAGATCTCATCCACTTCCGCGTCGGTGTAGTCGTACACACCTTTGCCGTGATAGATCCCCGCGTTGTTGACCAGGGCATACAGCGCCCGGTGATTGTGAAGGTCGTACAGGTTGCCGATAAACGACTGATAGACGTGCGCCTGGGAGAAGTCAGCCAGGTGGGTTTCCAGTCGGTGCAGGGGCAGGCTTGCCTGAAGCGACTGCAGGCCCAGTCTGTCGCTGTCCGCTGCGATGACGTAGTAGCCCGCCTTGACGCAGGCCAGGGTGGTGGCCTTGCCAATGCCGTTGGCGGCGCCGGTGATCACGATCTTTTTCATGGCTGTCCCTGCTCGGTGAACTGATTCATGCGTTCGTAGAAAGGTCGATGCAGCTGGTCATACGCCATCAGATGGGGATTATCGTGCAGCGGTCGCGGGTCGAAATCGGCGCTATCCGGCGTGATCGTGGTGCTGTTCTCGGCGTCCTTGTGCCAGCTGCGCCAGGCTTTCCATTGCTCGGGGCACCTCGCATTCCAGCTCAATGCTTCGGGCAGGAAATCCAGCTGCAGGTGGTCACAAAGCCTGCGCAGGGTGGTTTCCGGATGGCTGGCCAGGTCCTCGGCGTTGATCACACAAGGGGTTTTGCCGGTCAGCCGCCTGACCTCGCAGAAGACTTCGTACAGCGCTTGATGGCCGATGGCGTGCGCGGGCATCTGCGGGAAGATGGCGTGGTGGGAAACAATTGCCCGGGCCGGGTCGCGAACGATGAAGACGTTCTGTTGCTCTGCGAGAAACTCGGCGTCGGCCTTCAGCGGCGTGAGGCAGTGGTAGGCCATATCCTTATGGAACACGTGAGCGCGCTGGCGGGCGTCGCGCAACAGGGCCTTGATCGCTTCATAGTCACGGGGCATGCCGCAGTTGAGGTCCCCATGGGGAATGGCGGACTGTTCGTCGAAGGCCATGTGCGAAAACGGCTCGTGAAAAACCTCGAAGTCACCGCGCTCGATGAACACCCTTTCGAGGATCGTCGACCGCGAGCGGGGATGGGCCCAGAGGCCGATCATGCGGTTCATGCGCGGCCCTCCATGGTCGTTTTGTGACGCGCGACGGGCGGCGTGGAAACGGGCGGATCAAGCGTGTCGGCGATGAAGCCCTGCAGACGCTGCACGCCCAGGCGTGCGTCATTGCCCGCAGTCAGGAACGCCGGATAACGGGCGTATTCGTCCGAGGTCAGGCCGCCCTCAAAGTACGCCTGGTTGAAATACGGAATGGCCAGAAGGCGGTCCAGCACTTTGCCGGGAATCTGCACCCATTCCGTCGCCGGTGCGATGCTGCGCCCGGCCTGCTGACGGCGTATGAGGAATTCGATGAGTTCAGGCGTCAACGTGTACAGCGTGGTGTCGGCGCCGGTGCGCTGCAGGTGCCAGCAATGTTCACGCCCACGCGCATCGGTGTCGACCTTGATACTGCACAGCAACAGTTGCGCCGGTGTCTCGCACCGTCGCATCAGCGCCTGCATCGCTTGGTACACCGCGAGTTCGGCCCAGCGCTTATCCGTCTGGCCAAGGTGGAGGCGACGGCCCCGCGCCTGCCGCTCGAATTCCGGTTTCGCACCCAGCCGGCCGATCATGAAGCTCACCACGTAACGCGCCCGCTCCGTGTTCACACCGTTGGCAAGCGCCCGCTGGCGCCCGGCTTGAATGGCCTTGAGGCAGGCAGCCAGCTGAGAGACGCTAAAACAAAAGGTGTTATTGATCGAGCAGCCCCGGGCGACCAGTTGCTCGATGGCGCGATAGCCCTGGGCGCTGCCCGGGATCTTGATCATGATGTTCGGCGCCAGCGCCGCCAGTTCGAGCCCGCGGGCCACCAGCGCGTCCTGATTCATCCAGTGCCCGCCCTCGATCTGCGCGGACAGCCAGCCCGTTCGATGCCAGGATTGCAGGAACAGCGGTAGTAACAGCTGCGCGCTGTCGATGATCAGTTGGTCATAAAGCGATCGCAGGCGAATGTCCGCAGACATGGACGCCGGCAAGGTGTGGAGGAATGATCGGTAGTGGGCTGAATGGGTCACCAACGCCTGCCCCATCAACGCAGGATTTGTAGTGGCTCCGCTGACACCCGCGGCCGATGAACCCAATGCTTCAGGCAACAGCGCAATAACCGACGACTGCATATCCGGGTAGGTCTGTAATAACCGCCTTTGGCACTGCTTATATATAAGGGGTGAAGAATCGAACCATACTTCCGAATCGGAATTATATGTTTTTAATCGCTGAACGAAGCCCGAAACATCCATGAGGGTGCCCTTCCCGGTTCGATAAATTCACGAAAATCGAGGCCCCGGCTGCACACGGGCAAAATGCCAGCTATTTCAAGCTGATAGTCAGGAAACTGAGCCTTCGAGGCTCTAAGATGGATCCATTCCCATAACCTGTCAAATGCAATTGGCCGGGATTCTAATGCCAAATTCGAATAAGAAACACACTTTGTCATCGCTGATATGAAGACGAATCTCTATCAGAATTTCTTCCCTTTTTCGAAGTAACTCAAACGAATGAAAATTAATGTTCAATACAAGATCCAGTGCAAAATTGTATTGATGCGTCATGATTCACAATAAAAGTTACACTCAGGGATCGCTGAATTAATTAGTCATACTACTTATATTAATGAGTGGCCAAGATGTAAGCGCATGTGTCGTCAACACGTTTCTCCGAGGAACAAGCGACGGCTTTCTTGCAGTGCGCCTTGCACGTTCTCCTCGACGACCGTCAGCCATTGGGTTAAGAAAGCGCAGGGGCGGTCACCGCACTGCGCCACTCAAAAAAAACAGACCAAGAGACCTGACCGTGAGCAAACCTTCCGCTACCGAACGCTACAGCTACAAAGCCCGCTGGTTTCACTGGGTGATGGCGATCCTGATTGTGCTGGCGTATGCGCTGATCCTGAGCCGCACCCAGCTGGCCCGTGGCAGTGACGCGCGGACTTTCGTTGTGCAAACGCATTTCTGGGTCGGCATCGTGGTGCTGGTCATGGCGTTTTTCCGCATCGCCGAGCGTCACCGCCACACGCCGCCGGGGATTACTCCGCCCCTGGAAGGCGTATTGCGTCTGGCCGCCACGCTGTCCCATTACGCGCTGTATGCGTTCCTGTTCGCGCAACCGCTGCTGGGTCTGTTCACGGTGCTGCTGGAGCGCGGCGCACTGCCGATCCCCTTGACATCCCTGAGCATTCCCGCGCCGTTCGACCTGTCCAAGGACACCGCCGAAACGCTGGAGCATTACCACGTCTTGCTGGGCACGATTTTCTACTACGTCATAGGCCTGCACGTGATTGCGGCGATCTGGCACCACTTCGTGCGCAAGGACAACACCGTCAAGCGCATGGTGTAGGCCGGACCGTTCATTCGACGGCGCCGCTTGCGTCAACCTGCTGCGGATCAGCGAGGATCGACTGAATCCACCCGCCCATCCACCGGATCCGGCGGTACGGCGCCGTCCTGGCTGGTGTCGATGCTGACCACCACCGACATCCCGGGGCGCAGCCGGTCCACGTCGTGCTGGTCGTCGTCGATGGTGATGCGCACCGGGATGCGCTGAGCGATCTTGACGAAGTTGCCGGTGGCGTTGTCCGCCGGCAGCAGGCTGAACTCGGACCCCGCCGCCGGCGAGATGCGCTGCACCCGACCGCGCATCTTCAGGTTTTCCAGGGCATCGACGGTGAAGCTCACCGGCTGGCCCAGGCGCACGTTGGCCATCTGGGTCTCTTTCATGTTGGCGATGATCCAGCGCGGACGCGGCACCAGGGCCATCAACTGCGCGCCGGAATTGACGTACGCCCCCAGGCGCACCCCGATCTGCCCCAGTTGACCGTCCCGAGGCGCGGTAATGCGCGTGTTGGTCAGATCAATCCGCGCCAGCTCGATGGCGGCCTCGGCATTCTTCACCGAGGCCTCCAGCGAGCCGCGATTGACGATCACCGTCTGCAGGTCCTGACGGGAAATCTCCAGCGCTGCCTTGGCTTCGGCCAGTGCCGCTTTCGCCTGCGCATCCGCGGCGCGGGTCACGTCGAATTCGCTCTTGGACACCGAACCATCGGTCACCAGTGCCTGACCGCGGCGAAGGTCGGCAGCGGCTTTTTCACTCTGCGCCTGGGCATTCGCAACGGCCGCCTGACGCTGGGCGATGGTGGCCTCGGCGCTGCGCCGTTGCTGCAGATTATTGGCCAGTGCGGCCTTCTGGACGCCCAACTGCGCAATGCCCTGATCGAGATGCTGCTGGTAAATCCGGTCGTCGATGCGCACCAGCAGGTCGCCCTTCTTCACCCACTGGAAATCCTGCACCGGCACTTCGTAGACGTAGCCACTCAGCTGCGGCCCGATAAGCGTGGTCTGCCCGCGAATCAGCGCGTTCTCGGTGCTTTCAATCGGGCTGCTGAACGGCGGCAACTGCCACGCGTAGAGCACCACCAGCACACCCGCCAGGGCAATGCCGCCGAACAGAATCGACGACACCAGGCGTATGCGCGCCGAACGCGGTTGCGTGGTGGCCGGCATGACCGCCGGTGCAGGTGCTGCGGAGGTTGCCTGAGACGGAGCCGAGCCGCCCGCAGAACTGTTGGAAGCGTTGCCAGAAGGTTTACCGGGTTCTGTCATGAAGGTTGAGCGCCAGAAGGTGTGAGAGGAGATGCCGCAGGGGTCGCCGGAGTAAAGGGTGCGACCGGCTCGGTGGTGATCCACAGCCAGGTGGCGCGGCTGGTGATCCAGATCATGGTCAGCACCGCGATGACAGCGATCAGCATGAACACATCGTTGTACGCAAGGGTATTGGCTTCGCGGGTGGCGGCGGTCGCCAGCGAGCGAATGCCCAGGCTGGTGCACGCGGCCGGGTCGGCGATGGCGGACATATACGCGCCGCTCGCGCTTTGCAGGCGCGACTGCACCTGGGCATCGATCAGCGTGACGTGCTCGACGATGTGCGCCGAATGGAATTTCTCGCGCCACACCTGAAAGGTGCCCAGCAACGCCGAGCCGATCAAGCTGCCGACGTTCTGGGTAATCCCGAACATCACCGAAAAACTGACCATGTTGCGCGGGTTGCTGATCACCCCGCTGATGCCCATCACCAGGGTCGGCCCCAGAAAGAAGGTGCCGCCGAACGCCAGCAAAAACTGGCTGAAATACATCTGCGGCTCGCGGGTGAGGCTGGTCGAGAAGCTGTCCATGCTTGAGCCGATCGCCATCAACGCCAGGGAAATAATCAGCGGCTTGAACAGGTGCTGGGGATTGATCGTCAGCGCGCTGACCGCAAGGCCCGCAACGCTGCCCAGCAGCATGAACAGGTACAGCGTGTGCAACTGCTCGGTGCCCTGATTCAGGCCCTGAAGAAAACCGACCGCGCCGGTGGATTGCTCCGACAGCACGATGCGCGTCAGCAGCACGCCGAAGGCGAAGCGGATCATCCGGCCACTGCCCAGCCAGCGGGTAATCAACAGCGGGCGGGTGCGGTTGTGCTCGATGCACAGTCCGGCGAGGATCAGCACGATGGACGACGCAAGGGCGATGCCGATCCACGGCTCTTCAAGCCACCATTCGATCCGCCCCAGGGACAACGCCGCGCACAATGCCGCAAAGCCTGATGCCAGCAAAGCAAAGGTCAGGAAGTCGAGTTTTTCGAAGGCTTTGAAGCGATCACCGGGTGGCAGTTTGAGAATCAGCACGCAGCCCAGGGACAGCAGGCACATGCCCAGTTCGAACAGGTAAAGCCCGCGCCACTCGGCAATCTGCAGCAGGTCTTCGGAAACCAGTCGCGCCAGCGGCGTCGCCAGCTGCGCCGTGCCGAGGCCCAGCACCAGCGCTTTCATCCGCCACTTCTGCGGGAAGGCCTGGATCATGTAATACAGGCCCAGCGAACTCAGCGCCGCGCCGACCATGCCATGGGCCGCTCGAACGGCAACCGCCGATTCGATGTCGTTGACGAACAGGTGAGCAAAGGTGACCAGGGCGTACAGCACCAGGAACACTTCAGTGAACGCCCGCAAACCAAACTGCTGGCGAAACTTCACCAGCAGCAGGTTCATCGACACGTTGGTCATGACATACGCGGCGGGCAGCCAGGCGATTTCGGCCTGGGTAGCGCCGAGCGAGCCCTGCAGGTACTGGAGGTTGGCGACCACCAGCGCATTGCCGAGTCCGCCGGTCAGCGCCACGATGACGCCAACGATGGCATAGGCCCAGCGTTTCGGCGTCGCGTGCAAGGGCGTCGACGGCGACCCCGGCAACGTCGGTCGCTCGTGGGGGGCCCAGTCGTGGGGTCTGTACTTGTCGTTCATTGAGCGAACCTGATGAATGCCATGCAATACCACTGAAGCGCGATGGGGCGCGCTCTATCAGCGCTGCCCCCTCAAAGCTAGCTGATCATTCTCAGTTCGCGCGCCTGCTCCAGTGTGACATCCACTGCGTGAATGCTCGCTTGCCTGTGTTTGAGCATCCCGCCGCTGCGGCCGTTGAACACCGCATTGATCTCCGAAAGAATCGACAACGCCACGCTGTGCGGCGCGTCGCCGCCCAGATCAAGGCCAACCGGGTAATGGAGGCTGGCTTGTGCCGCGGCGTCGCGGAGCTGATCCGGCAGCTCGTCGAGCAAACGCTCGGTGCGGCTGCGCGGCCCGAGCTGGCCGATATAGCGCGGCGTCGACTCAAGGACCTGCCCCAGCCAGTGACGGTCCTGGGTCAGGCTGTGGGTCATCACCACCACGGCGGCATCGGCGACCATTGCGTGCAATTCAGGCATCGGCTGCAGCGGCGCCGACAGCACCTGGTCGGCGTCCGGGAAACGCTGGGGCCGGGCGAAGTGCGAGCGCGCATCAATCACCGTGATGTGCCAGCCCTGCAGCCGCGCCATGCTGACCAGCGGCATCGCGTCGTGCCCGGCACCGAAGACCACCAGCCGGCGGGGCGCAGCGATGTATTCGAGGAGCACTTCGACGGCGCCGTCGGCGCTGTCGTAAGTACGTGTGGCTGAACGGCGGGCGTCGAGCACCGTTTTCAGGTCCTCGGACATGGCCGTCGCCAGCCAGCGTTCGCGCATTTCACTCTGGACCTGCCCGGATGCACGGATGGCTACCCGCTCGCCCAGTGCCGTGTGGCGTTCGCTTTGCGTACCGATCACCGTCGCCAGCGCAGCGCCAGTGCCGCTGGCCTTGACCTCACGCAGCACGTCGACCACCAGGCTCGCCGCCTGCGGATCTATCCGTTCGAAGAGGATGTGCACCGTGCCGTTGCAGCCCAGGCCGAAGCTGAGTTCGGCATCTTCGAGCTCGTCGTCATCCTCGCCGGTGCTGTACGTACGCATGGACGGCTTGCCGTTGGCGGTCAGCCACCAGGCCTTCTTGCTGACGTCGCTTTCCAGGCATCCGCCGCTGACGGTGCCGGTGGCTTCGCCCATCGGCGCAATAATCATCCGCGCGCCGGGGCGCCGGTAAGCCGAGCCTTCGACCTTGACCACCGTGGCGATCACCACTTCCTGCTGCCCGGCCTGCGCTTCATCAAGCGCCACCAGCAGACTGGATAGATCATTCATGCGCGTCCCCAAAAACCGGTTCATTCATCTGACGTGATTCACTTTTAACCTGACTAATGCCCTGCAACGCCCCTGCCCTCTCGGACAAACGTGCTGTTGTGCTGACTGCCAGTTGCCGCGCAGGTTCAGGTTTTGCCCACAAGACCTACGTCCTGGGCAGCGCAACTGCGCTGAATGGCCGGCAGGGTAACGCAGACTGGCCGCTCATTGGCCATCGGTCACCGACTGCGCGAATCAACCCACGCTGTGACTACACTCGGTGCGTGCCGTTAAATCCATGCAAACGCTGATGACTCAAGGCATCGACGTATGCGTGGGCAGTGGCCATCCTTCGTTTGGATATTTCGGTTGAACATTCCGGGCCCCACGAGCCTCAAACCCTGAATCGCCGTACCGCCTGGCTGCGTGGAATCACTCCACCGGGTCCACCGGGCATCGGCAACGCCGGAGAGCACCTGATGACGCGCCAACTACGCCAGCTTCGTGAAACATCCGCTACCCACACCCTGTGCCAGCGCTTTCAAAGTGTGCGGGAACGTACCGAATTCCTGGTCGAGCCACTGAGCGCCGAGGACATGGTGGTGCAGTCGATGCCCGACGCCAGCCCGGCCAAATGGCACATGGCGCACACAACGTGGTTCTTCGAAACCTTTCTGCTGGCGCCGAACCTGCCGGGTTACGAAGCCTTCGATCCGACATTCGGTTACCTGTTCAATTCCTATTACGAAGCGGTCGGCCCGCGTCATCCCCGCCCCCAACGCGGGTTGATGACCCGGCCAAGCGTCGATCAGGTGCTGGCCTACCGCAGGCACGTCGACGAAAACATGACGACGCTGTTGATGACGCCGCTCAGCGACGAGATGACCAGCCTGATCGAGCTGGGTCTTGCCCACGAGGAGCAGCATCAGGAACTGCTGCTGATGGACATCCTTCATCTGTTCAGCCTGTCGTCCCTGAAACCCGCCTACAGCCCGCGCTGGCCGAAAGACCCATCGGGGCGTCGCGGTCACTTCAAGCCGCTGAGCGCCGGCCTGACTGAGATCGGCCACAACGGCGACGGTTTTTCTTTCGACAACGAAGGCCCGCGCCACACCACGTATTTGCAGTCCTTTGAGATCAGCGACCGGCTGGTGACCAACGGCGAGTGGCTGAGTTTTATTGCCGACGGCGGCTACCACACTGCCGCCCTGTGGCTGTCCGAGGGCTGGAGCCTGGTGCAGGAAAACGGCTGGAACTCGCCCATGTATTGGCAGCACGACGAGAACGGCTGGAAGCGCATGAGCCTGCGCGGCCTTGAGTCGATCGACCCGTCTGCGCCGGTGACCCACATCAGTTATTACGAAGCCGCCGCATTCGCCCTCTGGGCCGACGCGCGCCTGCCCACCGAAGCGGAATGGGAAGCCGCCGCCCGCGCCGGCTTGCTCGAGCAAATGGACGACGTCGCCTGGCAGTGGACGCAAAGCGCCTACAGCGCCTACCCAGGCTTCAAGCCCTCAGTGGGCGCGGTCGGTGAGTACAACGGCAAATTCATGGTCAATCAGATGGTCCTGCGCGGCGGCGCCAGCGTCACGTCGCCCGATCATTGCCGCCTGACGTACCGCAACTTTTTCCATGCCGACAAGCGCTGGATGGTCTCCGGCCTGCGTCTGGCCCGTGACAGCCGTCAGCCCGGCGTCGTGGACCCGAACGACAGCGAATTCGCCCGGGACGTGGTGGCCGGTCTTGGCGCCGCGGTGAAAACCCTGTCGCCCAAGTATTTCTACGACGCAGCGGGTTCCGACCTGTTCGAAGCCATCTGCGAAACCCCCGAGTATTACCCGACCCGCGCCGAAACCGGGCTGCTGAAAGGCATCGCCGCGCAGATTGCCGCGACCATTCCCTCCGGCGCAGCGCTGGTGGAGTTCGGTAGCGGCGCCAGCGAGAAGACGCGCCTGGTGCTCGATGCCGCGCCGCACATCGCCGTTTACGTGCCGATCGACATCAGCGCAACGGCGCTCAACAAGGCCGCGCGGTCACTGCGCCAGCGCTACCCTGCGCTGATCGTTGCCCCGCAAGTCGATGACTTTACCCGGGTGCTCACCCTGCCTGAAGAAGCCGACGGCCACACCCGCGTGGGCTTCTTCCCGGGCTCCACCATCGGCAACTTCAGCCACGAGCAGGCCGTGGATTTCCTCCACAGCGCCCATGAGGTGCTGGGGGAAAACGCGCATTTCATCGTCGGTGTCGATATGGTCAAGGATGAGCAGACACTGGTAGCGGCTTACGATGACGCCGAGGGCGTGACCGCGCAGTTCAACAAGAACCTGCTGACCCGCATCAATCGCGAGCTGAACGCCGACTTCGATGTGTCCGCCTTCGATCATCTGGCGGTGTGGAACGCCGACCAGGCCTGCATGGAAATGCACCTGGTCAGCCGCAAGCAGCAAAGCGTCACCGTCGCCGGGCACACCTTCCGCTTCGCCGCCGGGGAACGACTGCACACCGAGAACTCCCACAAGTTTACGGTTGAATCGTTCACCGAACTGGCCGCCCGTGCAGGGTGGACCGTCAGCGAATGCTGGATCAGCGAGGCGCCGGAAATGGCCCTGTTCAGCCTGCAGGCGTGACTGGAGGCATGCGCCCGGCCCCGCAGGAATCTTCATTGTCATTTGCAAAATGGCGCTGGTAGCATCCATCAGCACCCTCACGGATCCCGGCTGTTCAGCCGGGAATTGAGTACAACAAAAATCAACAGGGATTCAGCGATGACGGCTCAGGTACTACCTGCCGAATACGCGGGCGAGCAATCAGCCTGCGAGAGCGTTCTGTCCGACGTACGCAATCATATCGGTCACATCACCCTCAACCGCCCCCAGGGCTTGAACGCCATCGACCTGCACATGGTGCGGCAGCTGCAGTTTCAGCTGGACGCCTGGGCGAAGGATGACAACGTTTACGCCGTGGTCCTGCGCGGATCAGGCGAAAAGGCGTTCTGCGCCGGCGGCGACATCCGCTCGCTGTACGACAGCTTCAAAACCGGTCGAAACGAGCACCTGGACTTCTTCGTCGAAGAATACGCGCTGGACCTCACCCTTCATCATTACCGCAAACCCGTGATTGCCCTGATGGACGGCTTCGTGCTGGGCGGTGGCATGGGCCTGGCCCAGGGGGCGGACCTGCGCGTGGTCACCGAACGCAGCCGTCTGGCAATGCCGGAAGTGGCGATCGGTTATTTCCCTGACGTAGGCGGCAGCTACTTTCTGCCCCGGATACCGGGCGAGCTGGGGATTTACCTCGGCGTCACCGGCGTGCAGATCCAGGCCGCCGATGCGCTGTATTGCGGGCTGGCGAACTGGTACCTCAACAGCCAGCGCCTTGAAGACCTCGATCTGCAGCTGGATAACCTGAAGTGGAGCCTGACCCCGCTCAAGGATGTACAGGGCGCGCTGGCGAAACTCGGCGTGCAGCACTTGCCTGCGCCGCCGCTGGCAAAGCTGCGGCCGGCCATCGATCATTTCTTCGCGCTGCCGGACATCCCGAGCATCATCGAACAACTGCTGGAGGTGACCGTCCACGACACCCATGCCTGGGCCGTCGACACTGCCAACCTGATGCAGACCCGTTCACCCCTGGCGATGGCGGTCACTCTGGAGCTGCTGCGCCGCGGCCGGCATATGCCGCTTGAGCGTTGCTTCGCCCTGGAGCTGCATCTGGACCGCCAGTGGTTTGAACGCGGTGACCTGATCGAAGGCGTGCGCGCCTTGATCGTCGACAAAGACAAGAAACCGCAATGGAGCCCCTCCTGCGTGCAGGCCTTGAATGCCGAGCACGTGGCAAGCTTCTTCAGCGGTCATGAGGCGTGACCTATGCAAGATCTTGAACTGACCGAAGAACAAGTGATGATCCGCGACATGGCGCGGGACTTCGCGCGCAATGAAATCGCGCCCCATGCCCAGGCCTGGGAAAAGGCCGGCTGGATCGACGACGCGCTCGTGGCAAAGATGGGCGAATTGGGCCTGCTCGGCATGATCGTCCCTGAGGAATGGGGCGGCAGCTATATCGACTACGTCGCCTATGCGCTGGCCGTCGAAGAAATCTCTGCCGCCGACGGCGCCACCGGTACGCTCATGAGCGTGCACAGCTCGGTGGGCTGCGGGCCGGTGCTCAATTACGGCAGCGGCGCCCAGAAACAACAATGGCTGGAAAAACTCGCCAGCGGCCAGGCCATCGGCTGCTTCTGCCTGACCGAACCCCAGGCCGGCTCCGAAGCCCACAACCTGCGCACCCGTGCCGAATTGAAAGACGGCGAGTGGGTGCTCAACGGCGCCAAGCAGTTCGTCAGCAACGGCAAGCGCGCACAGCTGGCGATCGTCTTCGCGGTGACCGACCCGGAGCTGGGCAAGCGCGGCCTGTCAGCGTTTCTGGTGCCCACCGACAACCCCGGCTACCGCGTCGACCGCATGGAACACAAGATGGGTATCCGTGCATCCGACACCTGCGCCGTGACCCTGAGCGATTGCCGGATTCCGGCGGAAAACCTCTTGGGTGAACGCGGCAAGGGACTGTCCATTGCCCTTTCAAACCTGGAAGGCGGACGCATCGGCATTGCCGCCCAGGCCCTGGGCATCGCCCGTGCGGCATTCGAGGCGGCACTGGGCTACGCCCGTGAGCGGGTGCAGTTCGACAAGCCGATCATCGAGCACCAGAGCGTCGCCAATCTGCTGGCCGACATGCACACCCGCATCAACGCCTCACGGCTGCTGGTCCTGCACGCCGCGCGCTTGAGAACGGCGGGCAAACCCTGTCTGTCGGAAGCGTCCCAGGCCAAGCTGTTCGCCTCGGAAATGGCCGAATGGGTCTGTTCCAAGGCGGTGCAGATTCACGGCGGCTACGGCTATCTGGAAGATTACCCGGTGGAACGATACTACCGAGACGCGCGGATCACCCAGATCTACGAAGGCTCCAGCGAAATCCAGCGCCTTTTGATCGCCCGCGAGCTGCGCCACTACTCGCTGTAAGGGACGTGCCGGCTCGCCAATACCGGCGCCTGCCCATCAAGGAGCAGACGCCGAGCCTGAACGCTCGGCGCCTGTCACTCAGCGGCCGCCCGGCGAAGGGCTCGGCACGACAAAGCTTCGGCGCCCCAGCCGCAGCACCAGCAGGGTCACCGAATCGGCGTTGGCCAGAATAACCCGGCTGCGTTTCTGGGCATCGCTCATAAACACATCACGGGCATCGTCCAGGGTCTTGCACTTAGTGAGCTTCAGGATCGCGTCGTATTCGAAACTCTCCTCCTCATCGAAATCGCGCCACTCCCCGTCCGTCAATTGCAGAAAAAGCTCCCGTTTGATGCTCAGATGCGACAACCCGGACGACTGCATGCGCTCAATGTCTCCCTTCAACTTGATGTTGTAGGCATTGTTTTCCTGCAGCAGGTCCGGATACGGCGACGTGCTTTCCAGGTAGGCGATGTCGTGGGTATCGAGCACCAGATGCGAGAGTTCATGGATCAAGGTGGCCGCGCGGTAATGGGCCGGGCAATCGAACCCTTCGTTCGCCGCCTCAGGCTTCAGTGGAAACGGCGGCGCATCAAAATACCGGTCGGTCAGAAACACGCGCTTTTTCGGGTCTCGTTTAATGACGAAGCCCATGGTGCCCTCCCGCCCCGGGCGGTTGGTGCCCACCACAAACCGTGGCGAAGAATAGGGTGACAGCGACGCATCCATCACTTCATCAAACAGCGCCTTGACCGCGCGCTCGGTGTCGACCAGCAGCTCTTGTCCGGGCTCACTGACCCCGAAAAAGTCGCCAATGATCTGCGTAACCCTCGGGTCCAGCGGCGTGCCGGGGGCATGCACGTTGAGGTTATCCAGCGCATTTTCGAGGTACCTTTTGGCCTGCAGATGGGCTTCACCGATACGCTGGGCGCGCTCCCGATAGAAGGTGCGTATGTCGGCCATGCCGCTGGCCTCGATAAGCAGCACGTCGTCAGCACTGACATCGGCAGCGTGGGTCCGCAGCTTGGTCATGGCCCCGCCGCCGCCCTTCAGACCGGACTCGATATCCAGCTGCCAGCGCTGCCTGTCGTCCAGCTTCAGGCACGGGCCGGGCGATCGGTCGGGGCCGATAATCATCCAGCGGCCACTTTCGGCCTGACGGCGCACTTCATAGACCCGCCCGGAAACAGCCGCATACGCCCTGCCGTTTTCCGTGTTCATGAACAGACTCAGCAGGTCGTCCCGGCGCAAGTCCTTGAGCGAGACGTTCCGGGCCTCCAGCGCATGCAGACGGGTCAGCTGCTCGCCCGTGAGCGTGGCGCCTCCCCAGAAGAACACCGGCGCAGGCACCTCCTCGCCCTCCACCAGATCGGCGCTGATCAACTCGTCTTTTTCAGCCTGGTCCCGGGCCGTCATCATGACGCCCAGGGCGGCAGAAAATTCGGAGAGGGCTTCCCCCCAATGACGCCCGGAGGCCGACGCAGCTGACGCACGAAACAACGTATGGCTCTGCCACAGCGCGATCATCGTGCCAAGCTTGCCGGGCATGACACTCAGTGCCTGCTCAAGGCCAAGGGACGCCAGAAACTGGCGCGACGCGTGATCAGCCTCCTGATTCGTGACCGTGTCGGACTCACCGATGTCCACCAGCAGGCTCATGGTGTCGGTGAACATGAACTGCAGCGAGTTGCCGTTTTCCTCAGCCAGTGACACCGTGACCGGACCCGGTGTGTGTGTCGGCACATCCCCGAACCCCTGCGCAAAGAACGGCAGGTGAGGCTCAATGAAGCCGCCGTGTTCATACCGCTTGCGAACTTCCGGGTCCACTCGCTGCAACAACAACGCTTGCAGGCTCGCATCGCTGCGGATATCGGCCTCCAGCGCCGAGAGGCTGGTGTACTCGCGGAAGACAAAATCGCGGTGGAACACGGCGTGCAGGATAACCGGACCGCTGGCGCCCGCCTCGGCGCAGATCAGATAAATGCCCTTGAGGATGTCGGGCGTCATGCCTGCGTCGGCGACCAGCCGCAACGCACTGATAATGACGCGCACCCCGTTGACCGGTTCACGGGCGATCCCGTCAGGCATCTCAACCACACGCGAGATGAACGCGTAGGCTTCGGCGCTCAGCTGTCCTTCAAGCTTCTGCTGCATCGCCACCGCCTGCATCATCGGTGGCAGCTGGTCGATAAACAGCTTGTTGCGCCTCACCCATTTGGCATCCGCGGGGTTCAACGTCTGACGCAGCAGCGTCCTGAATCCTGTGCCGACGTCCAGCTTTCGCACCGTGCTGCGCAGGTAATCGGGCGTGATCAGGCGGGCTGCCTCTGGGTCGTCGGCGTCATTGATGCTCAATACACCGTCCGGGATGTCGGAAAAGCGATTGATCGCGTAATCGGTCAGCGTCTCACTGTGCACGAGGGTGGCGGCCGGAATCCCTGACGGGATCTGGCCAACGCCGGTGGGCGCCGCAACGTAGCGGCGCTGGGTGACGGTGATCTCGTCGGGGTGCAGGACATGCTCGGGAAAATCCTTGCGCATCTGTTCGAGCAGCCGGTCGCGTGCGTAATCCGAGAGCGTCGGGATGTCGAAGAGAAAGTCCTCCTCGCCGTCGCTGGCCAGAAAGAAACGACGCCATATCGCGTTATACGCTCGAAGGTCGTTGGGCGATGCCGCCTTCAGCCAGTCCGGCAGCAGCTCTTGAAACAGCGTGTTGTCGATCCGCACCGACAGCGCATCGAGCATCTCGATCAATTGCGTGTCCAGCTCGGTGGCCCGGGCAAGGCGCGTGAACAGCCCGGCTTCAAAGCGACAACGCCGGGCGCGGGCGCACATCTGCTGGAGGTTCTGTGACTGTCGGTCAAACACGCTTTGCTGCAACGCCTCGATCGCGTGGCCGGCGCGATGACTGAAATGAATGCGAATCGGACCCGCAGGGTGTGCTTGCAGGTGGCTGCGCAGCAGCACACGGTCGCGTTCCCCCAAAAGCGCCAGCCAACGCTCACTATGAGCGCCACGCAAGCGACTGCCTATTTTGTCGCTCAATGCCTGCTTGGAGACGAAATACTCCCAGCCCAGCTGGCTGCTCCAGAACATCACGCCCGCATCGAGGGCCAAGGGTTGCCAGAGGGCCATTGAGTCACTGAGGGTGGCCCCCGGCTGTGGGCCGTAGACCAGCGACACCGCAAACACTTCAGTGGTCGGCGCCCCCGGCTCGGTCCTCTGCGCGCGGACCGGCGCGTTCAGCACTTGCATGACCATGCTCGCCGACGCGCTTGTCACCTGCTCCATTCGCTGGCGCAGTGCCAGATCGAGCCGCAACGTGTCTTCCCTGAGGACCAGCGCGATGGCAACCGGTTGCAGCTGCCTGTCGCCCAGACGCGCAAGGCCCGTGCGCAAGCGCCTGAAGTGGTCGAGATAACGTTCGATGAAATCCGCCGCCACGCGCTTGAGCATGAAGCGGATGAGCTCGATATCCAGGTGTGCCCCTGCAGCCTGGGCGGTGAGCAGCACCTGCGCCGACGATTCGAGCGGATCGCAACGGTGTCCGCTGACGCGTTCCAGCAACAGCGCCACCAGATCCATCGACGTGGCACTCAAGGTCTCACTGATGGCGACGGAGTCTGGTTCGACATCGGAGGAGCCCAGCGGCAGCGACTCCAGCCAGCGCACCCGCACCTCGCTCGCGCGCAATCCCCGGGCCGACGCCACGCACAGATAACGTTGCAGCGCCTGCTCGGCGTAGCCGGCAAGGACGTTGTCCAGCTCGCGCAGATGCGCCGCATTGGCATCGAACACTTGGGTTCGCTCCAGCCAGGAAGGCGGCGTTGGTTGCAGTTGGGTCGGCTGGGAAGGGTCGGACGCTGACAGTTGACTGCCAATGCTCTCTGGCTCCGTGACGGCCACCACCAAGTCATCGTTGGCGCTGCTGCACCAGACGGCGGCGAAGTCCATCGGCTGCTCGCGGCGCCAGCGTCCGGCGCTGAAGTGCAGTTGACGAGGGTCGATCAGTTGACGCACGTCCAGCGCGTCGTCGTACATCGCCGAGATCATTTCCGACTCGGTCGACAACCCCGTGACGAACTGCAGATTGCGCGCCTGCAGCGCAAGGATGGAATCAATCCGTTCGCCCAGCAGGGGCCCGCTGATGCGTTGCATCGAAAGGGACAGGGCGCCTTCGCGCAGCAACAGGGGCTGATCGGCCAGCGCCAGTGTCGGGCGGAGCATCTCGCGTCCTTCCGGGGTCGAGCAAAAGGCACTCAGCGCCGTCAGATTGGCGAATCGGCGCAGGCCGTGCTCCGGCGTAAACCACAGCAACGGCAACGCTGCCGGGCTGACATCGAAGACCAGGGTGCCGGCCAGTGGCTTTGCAGGGGCGCCCGGCACATGCAGCGCGAGACGACTGCAGTGGAACTCGGCGTCTGATGCGGTGAAGCGCGGCCCGGCCACGAGCAACGGCCGCAACAACGCTTGCTCCCGCCGAGTGAGATTCGCCTCGTGGCCATAACGGTAGAGCTCATGGCACAGGCTCGTGGCGTAAATTTGCATGGCCATGTCACGGCACGAACCGGCCGCGTGTCGCTGCCCCCAATAGTCGCTTAGCAATTGGGCGAATCGAGCAGGCACCGCAGGAATCGTCTCGCGTATGGCCTGAGCGAACAACGCCGCATCGCTGTCGCTCGCCACTCGCCCCTGCGCATCCAGGTACTGCATCGTCACGCCCTGGTCCAGCTCGGCACGGCACACGGCTTCATACGCCGTTTGAACCAGCGTCTGGGTCCTGAACACGAGTTCTTCTTCGGCACTGGAAGCCGGCTGCACCAGGCGCATGAGGTGCGTCGCCGGATCCATCTGCTGATCCGGCAACAGCCGGCGCAGCTGCAGGGCCAGGGACGAATTGACCGCGCCGATCAGGTCCGGGATCAGCTTCAACTGGTCGGTGAACTGCCTGACTGAATGGGCCTGGTACTCAACGATGGCTTCCATTTGCGCCTGGAAAGCATCGCCGTCGATTTTTTCGTATTCGAACGAGGCCAATGGATCATCGTTGGCAAATCGCCTGAGCAGCGTCGCCAAAAGCTGTGCGCGATCCTCGAAAGCTTCAACCCCGGACGCCAGGGTAAACAGAAACACACGCGGATCGGCGGTCTGGCCATGGCTGAACATCAACGCCGCGCTGAGCTCCAGCGAGTTGGGCAGGCCGTCATTGAGCAGCAGCCGATCCACTCGGACCGGATCGGCATCATCGGTTGCCGGCGCGCCTGCTGCGCGTTTCAGCCAAGTCTGTTCGAATGACACGAGAAGATCGGCAGTGACGGCGCGGTCGAGTTCTTCGAGGAAGCGCCGTCGCAATGACGCGCTGTTGAAGTACGTGGTGGTAACGGTGGACATGACAACTCCTTGAGCACAAGCGTCCACGGCCGGCATTGGCCGGGCATGGGCAGGAAAGGCTGGGAGCGTAGGGAAGAAATCCACCGCGATTGCGGTACATAACGCTGTACACGGGCAAGGAAATTCAGGATTGACTGACGAAGGCGCGACGACCTTGCGCGGTGGGTGCGAGGGGCCTGCACGCGGCGCCGCGCGCAGGCCCTTTCACCGAAAGACGGTACAGATGATCAGGCTTTCAAGGTGCGCGCAACGTGGCCGGCGAATGCATCGATGATGTTCTGCAGGAACGGGCGGGTTTTCTCGCTCAGCTTGCCGTGTTCGTCAAAGAAGGTCCCGGCGTTGCCTAGGTAGGCTTCCGGTTGCTGCATGCACAGCACGTCGAGGAACACGAAGCACTGGCGCAAATGCTGGTTGGCGCCAAAACCACCGATCGCCCCGGGCGACGCACTGACCACGGCCGCCGGTTTGGCGCTGCCCCATGCGCTTTTGCCGTAGGGCCGCGAGCCAACGTCGATGGCGTTTTTCAGCGCGCCCGGCACTGAACGGTTGTATTCGGGGGTGACGAACAGAAACCCGTCTGCGCCCTGCAGGGCCTGACGGAAGGCGGTGTAAGCGGCAGGCGGCGAATCCGCGTCGATGTCTTCGTTGTACAACGGCAGGTCGCCGATTTCGACGATGCTCAGCTTCAGGCTGGACGGCGCCAGCTCAGCCAGTGCGTGGGCCACTTTGCGGTTGATGGAGTCTTTCCTCAAGCTGCCGACGATGACTGCAATCGAATGAACCTGGCTCATGAAACGGACCTTCTGCTGTGGGAGGAGACAACAGTTATAGATGAAACAGGAAGGCAATTCTGTGTTGTTTTTCCGTTGCTAATCATCGAAGCGTTCGATGCTGGCCCGTGGGTTATCGGCCCCTGCTTTGGGCGAGCCGTGCTACCGTCGGTCGCGACTATTTTTCCGATCGCCGAAAACTCCCCCCGGAAACGGCGGTCTGACTGCCTTAGGCGAATAAGGTCCCCGGACAAATTTGGGAATTACCTTACAAGCGGACACGGTTTATTCACTCGCGGTGTTAGGATGCGAGCGAAAACGAGCAGTTATTTCCAGAGGTTACAAAGCAAATGGCTTCAGTTCTAGTTGGGCAATTTCATGCGAGGGATGCGGAGGGACGCGTTTACTCGGTGCATGAATTCCGTGAATCACAGCCTGACGAGGCTGATGGAAAGGAGCCCGTTTCCACTTATCGCCTGGCCATTGGCGACCGCGTCAAACATTTGGGCGGAGAGGAATTCGAGTTGATTCAGGGCAAGGTCAAGCTCATACGAGAGCATTGAAACACCGCTGCAAGCCCGCCTCTTTCCACTCAGGCCGCTCATATCCTGCGGCCACGAGTCAGGTCAGAGGGGCTTGCCGCTTCAATCGACGCCAGGCGCGTCGAACAACAGATACCAGAAAATCGCCGCCTCCCGCGTCAACGGTTCTATCGCCCGATAGCGCAGATGATCGACCCCGCCGACCACAAACCCGTAGCGCTCATATAACCGGCACGCCTCCAGATTGTTGTTCTGGGTTTCCAGGGTGATGCCCGGCAGCCCGCGCTTGCGGCTCCAGAACTGCGCCACGTCCAGCAGCTTTTGTGCCACGCCATTGCGTCGCGCCCCGGTATCGACCGCCAGTTCGTCGATGTGAGCGAAACCGTTCCAGTGCTCGCTGACCACCACATGCCCGACCGGCTGCTCATCGAGCCAGGCCACCAGCACCGTGCCGTCGGCGGCGTCCCGATAATTGCAGAACTCTTCGGAATCGATGCCGTAGTTTTTCAGGTAAGGCTCGACGGCATCGACGTGCCACTGCGCCACGGGCTCGCCGATCTGCACCCGGGCATAGCCGGTGACGGTGAAGGTGAACTCGCTGTTGAGGATGTAATCCTCGAAGCATTCGTCAGCGACACGAATGCTGAAAGTCGGGCTGGACGTGTTCACCATGGGCCTCTCTCGTCAAACAACCACAGATGTATCTGCCAATGCGGGGGCGAGCTTGCTGGCGAAGAGGCCCTTGCGTCCGGTACATCCGCGGCGCCTGAAATGCCGTCTTCGTGAGCAAGGCGCAGCGCCACACCGGTCACTCCCACACCTACTGTGTTTGCTGGGCGAGAGCGGGGCTGCCATCGTCAGGCTTCGGCCTGAGCCTGGGCTTCGAGCAACTGGGTCCACAGGGCCGGGGCACCGGCGGATTTGGCGATCACGGCCAGCCGCGCTTCGTGCTCCGCCAGTTCGGCCTCGCTGGCGACGATGATGCGTCCGGGCGTGCGGTTGGCGATGCGGCGGATCTCCGATGGGCGATCGGCGCCGCCCTCTCCGTCGTTGTTGCCGGCCAGCGACAGGGTCGTCTGGCCACCGGTCATCGCCAGATAGACTTCCGCGAGAATCTCGGAGTCGAGCAATGCGCCGTGAAGCTCACGGCCGGAGTTGTCGACGTCGTAGCGTTTGCACAGCGCATCAAGGCTGTTGCGCTGGCCCGGATGACGCTCGCGGGCCATGGCCAGGGTGTCGAGGATCGTGCAGTAACTGCTGAGATTGGCGCGATCGTGCTGGCCGATCAGGGCGAATTCGTTGTTCAGAAAGCCGACGTCGAACGCCGCGTTGTGGATGATCAGCTGCGCGCCTTTGACGAACTCGAAGAACTCGTCGGCGACTTCAGCGAAACGCGGTTTACCGATCAGGAACTGGTCGGTGATGCCGTGAACGCCAATGGCGCCCTCGTCACTCTCCCGGTCCGGTTGCAGGTAAACGTGGAAATGCCGCCCGGTCAGACGCCGGCCAATCAGCTCGACGCAGCCGATTTCGATGACCCGGTGGCCGTCGGTGACGGGCATGCCGGTGGTCTCGGTATCGAGGACAACCCTTCGTTCAGTGATGATGTTTTGTACAGTCATTGCCTACCGCCTCAGCTTCAGGCGCGGATATTAGCATGGCGGTTTTGCGATGTGCGCAACCTTGCCAGACCGCACAAGGATTGTTTGCCACGACATTGATGTCGGTCATGCTGGCCTCTTCCCGGCTAAAGCCAGTCCTACAGTGGGTGCGCGGTGGGTCAGTGGGACCGGCTTCAGCCGGGAAGCTTTTGATTTGCTTTTGATCTTCATACGCCAAAGGATCAGTCACCGCCAAACGCGACTTGGGTGCAGGCTGAACGCAGGTCTTGCGTAGTGGGCCGAGCCGCATGGATGCGGCGAGAGCGCCGTCAGGACATGGATGTCCGTTCGGCGCAGGCCCACGGAGCGAGACCGGAGTGAAGGAATCCTGACGAAGGAAGGGCCCAGCCGAGAACAGGCAATAGCGCTCGATGCTACCTAGCCGTGCTTGATACCGCGCACTTCATCCACGCCGCGGTTCGCCAACTGGTCAGCGCGCTCGTTACCCGGATGGCCAATGTGGCCGCGCACCCACTTCCAGCTCACATTGTGCCGGCCGACCTGCTCGTCCAGCTGCTTCCACAGATCGGCGTTTTTTACCGGTTCCTTCGCTGCCGTTTTCCAGCCGCGCTTCTTCCAGTTGACCATCCACTCGGTGATGCCTTTCATCACGTACTGCGAGTCGGTCACCAGGATCACTTCACACGGCCGCTTCAGTTCTTCGAGACCGCGAATGGCGCCCAGCAGCTCCATGCGGTTGTTGGTGGTGTTGGCTTCACCGCCCCAGAGTTCTTTTTCGACGCCTTTGCACACCAGCAACGCGCCCCAGCCGCCGGGGCCCGGGTTGCCCTTGCAGGCGCCATCGGTGAAGAGTTCTACGGTATCGCTCATTACGATGTTTCCAGAAATTGAGAAAGCGTGGCGTCAGCCGGTGAATCAGGGCTCGGGCGTGCGCCGATTGACCTTGGCCATCGGCAGAGGCAGCAGTTTGCCCATGGGCTCGCGGCGCGGCATGCGCACGGGCCGCAGCCCTACACTCATCTTGCGCGCGATCAATAGATAGAAGCCGCCGCCGGGACTTTGCCAGCCATCGCCGAGACGTTCGAGCCCGGCCAGACGAGCCTGCCACTTGGGCGAAGCGAGCGGCGGACGATAGCACCCGAAGCGGCGTTTCTCCAGCGCGAAGCCCAGCAGGTTAAGCCAGTCGCCGACCCGCGATGGCGAGATGCAGCGCGCCCTGCGCAGGGCATCATTGGCGAAGAAATGGCGGATGCCCCAGGTGCTCCAGGGGTTGATCCCGACGATCACCAGATGCCCGCCGGGGCGCACGCTGCTGGCGGCTTCGCGCAACAGGCCGTGGGGCGACAAACAGAAATCCAGACCGTGCTGCATGACCACCACATCCGCGGCGTGCTCGCTCAAAGGCCAGGCCTGCTCTTCGCAGACAATCTCGACGCCCGGCAACGGCGCGCCCAGTCGCACGTTGCGCTGCACTTGCTTCGCCGCCGGCGGCGTTTGCGCCGACGGGCCGTAATGCACCAGATAACCGCCAAAAAAACGCTCAAGCTCTTGCTCCAGCACACGGCTTTCTTCTTCCAGCAACAACTGCCCCAGGGGCCCGGACAGCCAGTCGCGGGCGGCGCTGATCAGCTCAAGCCACTCGGGATCGGCCTGGGCGAACGCTTCATCGGTCATTTCCGGTCTCCATGAGAGGGTCATTGCGATAGAGACTCGCCTCGAGTCTGTTCAGACCCTAAGATGCTTCTCTATGTTTCCAGCCAAGCGAACCGCGCCATGATACAGGTCGATGCCCTGCCCGCTTTCAGCGATAACTACATCTGGTTGTTACAAGACAATGCCGTCAAACGCTGCGCCGTGGTTGACCCGGGTGATGCCGCCCCCGTCATCGCCTGGCTTGAGCGCAACCCGGACTGGCGCCTGACCGACATTCTCATCACCCATCACCACGCCGACCACACCGGCGGCGTCGCGCAACTGAAAACACTCACCGACGCCAAGGTCTACGGCCCGGCCAATGAGAAGATTCCGGCGCGGGACGTGGCCCTGTCCGACAACGATCAGCTCACCGTACTCGGCCTGACATTCAGCGTCCATGCGGTCCCCGGCCACACCCTGGGCCACATCGCCTTTTACCATGCCGACGCACAACAGCCACTGCTGTTCTGCGGCGACACACTGTTCGCCGCCGGTTGCGGCCGCTTGTTCGAAGGCACCCCGCAGCAGATGCATCATTCCCTGAGCCGACTCGCCGAGCTGCCCGACAGCACCCTCGTGTACTGCGCCCACGAGTACACCTTGAGCAATTTGCGCTTCGCCGTGGCGGTTGAACCGGACAACGCCGACGTGCTGAAGCGTTTTGAAGAAGTGACGCAGTGGCGTGCGCAAAATCGTATCAGTGTGCCGTCGACGCTGGCACTGGAGCGCAAGACCAATCCGTTTCTGCGAGCCGCCGTCATCTCCGTGAAACAAAAAGCAGACGAACGGAGCGGAACCCATAACGCGACGGCCACAGAGGTCTTTGCCGTGTTGCGGGCATGGAAAGATAAGTTCTAAACAGGCTGCGAATCAGCACGGAAATTCTGAAAGGTTGACCGTTCACCAGTCACTTTCTAGAATCGCCCGACATTTTCGCCTGGAACTATCCCCCAGCCAATGTCGTCATCTATACGCAAAACCATTAATTCCGACACATTGACTCGGTTGGCCCAGGCAATCGCAGTGGTCGCGAGCGCGACATTGGCAGGCTGCCAGAGCACCGGCGGCCTCGAATCCGGGAACGGCGCCAGCGCCGCCCATCCCGTCGCCAGCACCAAACCAAAACCTGTTTACATCGCACGCAAACCCGTGCCCCTCGCCCCGCCCCATGATGTGTGGGAGCGCATGCGTCAGGGTTTTCAGCTGCAAGACGGCAACGACCTCAACCCACGCATCGATCAGCAACGCCTCTGGTACGCCAACAACCCGTCGTTCCTCGAGACGGCCGGTAACCGCGGCAGCCTGTACATGCACTACATCGTAGAGCGGCTGGAGGAGCGCAACATGCCCCTCGAACTGGCGTTGCTGCCGGTGATCGAGAGCGCGTACAACCCGATGGCCTTGTCGCGCAGCGATGCGGCGGGGATCTGGCAGTTCATTCCGTCCACCGGCCGCTACTTCAACCTGCGTCAAACCAATTTTTACGACGGCCGCCGCGACATCACCGCGTCCACTACCGCAGCGCTGGACTACCTGACCAAGTTGCACGACATGTTCAACGGTGACTGGCTGCTGGCGCTGGCGGCCTATAACGCCGGCGAAGGCACGGTCAGCCGCGCCATCGAACGCAACGAAAAGCTCAACCTGCCCACCGATTACTGGAACCTGCCGCTGCCGCAGGAAACCCGCGATTACGTGCCTAAATTGCTGGCGCTGTCCCAGGTGGTGATGTCGCCCGACGCCTATGGCGTCAACCTCAACCCGATCGACAACAAGCCGTACTTCCAGGTCGTCGAGCTGAATCAGCGCATGGACCTGTCGAAAGTCGCCGCCATGGCGAACATCGACGAGGACGAGCTGGTGCAGCTCAACCCGGCGTTCAAGAAGCGTCTGACCATCGACGGCCCTCAGCACTTGCTGGTGCCGACGTCGAAATCCCAGTTGCTGACCACCAACCTGTCCAACATGAAGCCTGAAGAGCTGGTCGACTGGCAGCAATACCGCGTGCGTCCGGGCGACAGCCTGGCCAGCATCGCCAGCCGCTACAAGGTGTCGACCAGCACCCTCAAGGACATCAACAAGCTGTCCGGCAATCAGGTGAAACGCGGCCAGGCGCTGACGATTCCGGTGCAGCCCGGCATGCAGTACGCGATGCCGGTGTTCGAAGAAGTCGCCGAGGTGGACGAAAAGCCGGCGCGCACCCGCAGCTACAGGGTGAAGAAGGGCGACAACCTGGTGCAGATCGCGCGCATCAACAAGGTCGACGTCAAGGATTTACAGCACTGGAACAAGCTGTCCGGCCAGAACCTCAAGGTCGGCCAGACGCTGGTCATGCAGGACAACAGCAAACCGGCGAAAGCCAGCTCACGCGCCGTGGCCAAGGCTGACAACAGCGCCAGGGGCGAAGACGCCGGCAAGAAGTCGATGCAGTACAAGATCCAGAAAGGCGATTCGATGTACCTCGTCGCCAAGCGCTTCAACGTCGAAATGCAGCACCTCAAGCGCTGGAATCCGCGCAGCGGCCAGGCCCTCAAGCCAGGGCAGACACTGACGGTGTACCTGCCGCACTGATGAGTCGCAGGCAACGCCGATGCTCTTTGTAGGAGCGTGGCTTGTCCCGCGATCGGCGACAAAGTCGTCGTAAAACCTCTGTTCACGATCTGCCAGGCATACCGCACTCTCAGGATTTACTGCCGGTCCCCGGCAGATCGCGGGACAAGCCACGCTCCTACAGATGTTGCGTCAGCCTGACACCTCCGCCCTGCCCTTTTTCCAGCCGATACAAGCTGTTACTGTGACCGACCGCTGCCTGGATCGACCGCCGACTTGATACGTCACCTGCTGCTGACTTTCAGCCTGGTCTTGAGCACGACAGCCGCCGCGACCATCAGCGAAAGCCATGGTTACGCACAATTCGGCGTCCTCAAGTACCCTGCCAGCTTCACGCATTTCGACTGGGTCAATCCTGAGGCGCCGAAGGCTGGCACCCTGCGAATCATGGCCAACGGCACGTTCGACACCCTCAACCCGTACACCTTCAAGGGCAGCAGCCCGATTTCGACGGCCAACTTCGGCCAGTACGGCGTCAGCGAGCTGAACGAACCACTGATGGTCGGCACGGGACAGTACGACCCCTCCGGCGATGAACCCACCTCCAGTTACGGCCTGATCGCCAAAACCGTCGAGTACAGCGACGACCGCAGCTGGGTGGTGTTCAACCTGCGCCCCGAAGCGCGCTTTCACGACGGCAAGCCGATTACCGCCTACGACGTGGCGTTTTCCTATAGAACGTTACTGAAGGACGGTCACCCGCAGTACCGCACGGCGTTGCAGGAAGTGCAGCGCGTGGACATCCTCAACCGCCACCGCATTCGTTTCGTGTTCAAGCGTTCCGGCAACCCATTACTGATTCTGCGCCTCGGCGAACTGCCGGTTCTGCCGCAGCATTACTGGAAGAACCGCGACTTCAAGGCCACCTCCTTCGAGGCCCCGTTGGGCAGCGGCCCCTATCGCATCACCCAGGTGCGGCCGGGGCGCAGCCTGGTGTTCGAGCGGGTGAAGGACTATTGGGGCAAGGACCTGCCGGTCAACCGCGGCAAGTACAACTTCAACCGCGTCGAAGTGGAGTTCTACCGCGACGCCGACGTAGCGTTCGAAGCGTTCAAGGCGGGCGAGTTCGACATCTACATCGAGCATCAGGCGAAGAACTGGCTCACCGGTTATGACTTCCCGGCGGTGACCGAGGGCAAGGTGATCAAGGCGCAGATCCCGCACCAGATCCCCACGCAGACCCAAGGGCTGTTCATGAACACCCGTCGCGGCGCGTTCGCCGACATCCGTGTGCGCGAAGCCCTGGGGCTGATGTTCAACTTCGAGTGGACCAACCGCACGCTGTTCAACGACGCCTATATGCGCTCGACCAGCTACTACCCCAACAGCGAATTCACCTCCAGCGGACTGCCCGCCGGCCGTGAGTTCCTCATGCTCGCGCCCTACCGCGAGCAGTTGCCGGCCAGGCTGTTCACCCAGCCCTTCGCGGTGTCGAAAACCGACGGCGGCGGCGTGCCCCGGGATTCCATTCGCAAGGCGCTGGGGCTGCTGGCCGACGCGGGCTGGACATTCACCGAGCGCGGTTTGACCAACAGCGCCGGGCAGCCGTTGCGTTTCGAAATACTTCTGGTCAATCCCAACCTGGAGCGAATCCTGCAGCCCTACATCGAAGACCTCACGCGGATTGGCGTCGACGCGCACCTGCGCACCGTTGACCGCGCTCAGTACAAACAGCGGCTGGACCAGTTCGATTTCGACATGATTCTGATGACCCTGAACCAGACCCTCAGCCCAGGGCTGGAGCAATGGCAGTATTTCCATTCCAGCCAGGCCACCATCAAAGGCAGCAAAAACTACGCCGGCGTCGCCAACCCGGTGGTCGACAACCTGCTCAACCAGCTGTTGGCCGCGAAGACCCGGGATGATCAGGTGGCGGCGACCCGTGCACTGGATCGCGTGTTGCTGTGGCAGCACTACATGATCCCCAACTGGTACCTCAATAATCACCGTCTGGCGTACCGCAACCGGTTCGCCATGGTCACCACCCCGCCCTATACCCTGGGCCTGCGTGCGTGGTGGCTCAAGCCTTCGGAGAAAACCCAATGACTGCCCTGCGCTCCCTGACCCGCGCCGGCGGCCTGTTTCTGAGCCCGTTCGTGCTGGCCCCGCTGCTGCTGGGCGTAACCTGTGCAACCCAGGCGGCTCCGCAACACGCCATCACCCTGTACAACGAAGCGCCGAAATACCCCGCGGACTTCAAGCATTTCGATTACGTGAACCCGGACGCGCCCAAAGGCGGGATTCTGCGCAGCGCCGGGTTTGGCGGCTTCGACAGCCTCAACCCGTTCATCAGCAAGGGCGTGCCTGCCGACGACATCGGCCTGATCTACGACACCCTTGCCCGCCAGGGCCTGGACGAGCCTTTCACCGAATATGGCCTGATCGCCGGCAAGATCGAAAAAGCCCCGGACAACAGCTGGGTGCGTTTCTACCTGCGTCCCGAAGCGAAATTCAATGACGGCCACCCGGTCCGCGCCGAAGACGTGGTGTTCAGCTTCGAGACCCTGATCAAGGACGGCTCGCCGCTGTACCGCAGTTACTACGCGGACGTTGATCAGGCCGTCGCCGAAAACCCGACCACGGTGCTGTTCAAGTTCAAGCACAACGACAACCGCGAACTGCCGCTGATCCTCGGCCAGCTGCCAGTGCTGCCCAAGCACTGGTGGGCCACCCGCGACTTCAGCAAGGGCAACCTGGAAATCCCGCTGGGCAGCGGGCCGTACAAGGTGGTCGAAGTCAAAGCCGGACGCTCGGTGCGCTACGAGCGGGTCAAGGATTACTGGGGCAAGGACCTGCCAATCAACAAGGGCTTCTACAACTTTGATCGGCTGTCCACCGACTACTACCGCGACAACACGGTGGCCCTCGAAGCTTTAAAAGCCGGTGCTTTCGACTTCTGGCAGGAGATGGCGGCGAAGAACTGGGCGACGGCCTACGACGTTCCGGCGGTCAGAGAGGGCCGTCTGATCAAGGAAGAAATCCCCAACGGCAATCCCCAGGGCATGCAGGGCTTTATCTTCAATCTGCGCAAGCCGATGTTCCAGGACGTGCGCGTGCGTCAGGCCCTCAGCCTGTTGCTCGACTTCGAGTGGACCAACAAGCAGCTGTTCTTCGGCAGCTACACCCGCACCAAAAGCTATTTCGACAATTCCGACATGGGCGCCAAAGGCCTGCCGACGCCTGCCGAGCTGAAGATCCTCGAGCCCCTGCGCGGCAAGCTGCCGGAATCGGTGTTCACCGAGGCATTCAAGCTGCCGGTCACCGATGGCAGCGGCATCATCCGCGAGCAACAGCGCAAGGCGTTCCAGCTGCTCAAGGACGCCGGCTGGAAGATCGTCGGCGACAAGATGGTCGACACCGACGGCAAGCCGGTCACCATCGAGTTTCTGCTCGCCCAGACCGAATTCGAGCGCGTGCTGCTGCCGTACAAACGCAACCTGGCCGACATCGGCATTGATCTGGAAATCCGCCGGGTCGATGTCTCCCAGTACATCACCCGCCGCCGTTCACGGGACTACGACATGATCGTCGGCAGTTTCCCGCAATCCAGTTCGCCGGGTAACGAGCAGCGCGAATACTGGGATTCCTCCGCCGCCGACAAGCCGGGCAGCTACAACGTGATCGGCCTAAAAGACACGGCGATCGACACGCTGGTGAGCGGCTTGATCAACGCCGACTCGCGCCAGAGCCTGATCGACCACACCCGCGCCCTCGACCGCGCGCTGCTGTGGGGCTACTACGTGATCCCGAACTGGCACATCAAGACCTGGCGCGTGGCGTACTGGGATCACCTGGGCCACCCGGGCAAAACCCCGCTCTACGACATCGGCACCGTGACCTGGTGGGTCAAACCCGACGCGACGCCGGCGATTCCCGTGCAGGCCGCGCCCGGCCCAGATCAGCCCGACGCAGCGCAGCCTGAAACAGAGCCATCCAAGGGCACGGAGCAATAGCATGCTGGCCTACATTCTGCGGCGTCTGCTGCTGATCATCCCGACCCTGTTCGGCATTCTGCTGATCAACTTCGTCATCATCCAGGCCGCGCCGGGCGGCCCGGTGGAGCAGATGATCGCCAAGCTCGAAGGCTTCGAAGGCTTCGAAGGCGCCACCAGCCGCATCGCCGGTGGCGGCGCTGAAGTCTCGGTGGCCGGCTCGAACTATCGCGGCGCACAGGGCCTGGACCCGAGCCTGATCAAAGAAATCGAGCACATGTACGGCTTCGACAAATCGGCGCCGGAACGCTTGTGGATCATCGTCAAGAACTACGCACATCTGGATTTCGGCGACAGTTTCTTCCGCGACGCCAAGGTCATCGACCTGATCGTCGAGAAGATGCCGGTGTCGATCTCCCTCGGGCTGTGGAGCACGCTGATCATGTACCTGGTGTCGATCCCCCTGGGGATCGCCAAAGCCACGCGCCATGGCAGCCATTTCGACGTGTGGACCAGCTCGGCGATCATCGTCGGCTACGCCATTCCGGCGTTCCTGTTTGCCATCCTGCTGATCGTGGTGTTCGCCGGCGGCAGTTACTTCGACTGGTTCCCGTTGCGCGGGCTGACGTCGAGCAACTTCGATGAGATGAGCTGGCTGGGCAAAGTGGGCGATTACTTCTGGCACCTGGTGCTGCCGATCACCGCGCTGGTCATCGGCAACTTCGCCACCATGACCCTGCTGACGAAAAACAGCTTTCTCGACGAGATTGGCAAGCAGTACGTGATCACGGCCAAGGCCAAGGGCCTGACCCAGCGCCGGGTGCTCTACGGCCACGTGTTCCGCAACGCCATGCTGCTGGTGATCGCCGGTTTCCCGTCGGCGTTCATTGGCATCTTCTTCACCGGCTCCCTGCTGGTGGAAGTGATCTTCTCCCTCGACGGCCTTGGCCTGATGAGCTTCGAAGCCGCGATCAACCGTGATTACCCGGTGGTGTTCGGCACGCTGTTCATCTTCACCCTGCTGGGGCTGGTGGTGAAACTGATTGGCGACCTGACCTACACGCTGGTCGACCCACGCATCGACTTCGACCGCAGGGATCATTGATATGACGTTGTCCCCCCTCAATCGACGCCGTTTCGAACGCTTCAAGGCCAACAAGCGTGGCTGGTGGTCGTTGTGGCTGTTTCTGATCCTGTTCGGCGCCAGCCTCGGCGCCGAGCTCATCGCCAACGACAAACCCCTGGCGGTGCGCTACGACGGCGAGTGGTACTTCCCGGTGTTCAAGCGCTACCCGGAAACCACCTTCGGCGGTGAATTCCCGCTGGAAGCCAACTACAAGAGCCCGTACATCAAAGAGCTGCTGACGGCCAAAGACGGCTGGACGCTGTGGGCGCCGATCCCGTTCAGCTACCAGAGCATCAACTACGACCTGAAAGTCCCGGCCCCTGCCCCGCCCTCGCGGGACAACCTGCTGGGCACCGACGATCAGGGCCGCGACGTATTGGCGCGGGTGATCTATGGCTTCCGCGTGTCGGTGCTGTTCGCCCTGACGCTGACGATCCTGAGCTCCATCATCGGCGTGATCGCCGGGGCGCTGCAGGGTTTCTACGGCGGCTGGGTCGATCTGATCGGCCAGCGCTTTCTGGAAATCTGGTCCGGGCTGCCGGTGCTGTACCTGTTGATCATCCTCGCCAGCTTCGTGCAGCCCAACTTCTGGTGGCTGCTGGGCATCATGCTGCTGTTCTCGTGGATGAGCCTGGTGGACGTGGTGCGCGCCGAGTTCCTGCGTGGCCGCAACCTGGAATACGTGCGCGCCGCCCGGGCGCTGGGCATGGAAAACGGCGCGATCATGTTCCGCCACATCCTGCCCAACGCGATGGTCTCAACCATGACCTTCATGCCGTTCATCCTCACCGGCGCGATCGGCACGCTGACCGCGCTGGATTTCCTCGGCTTCGGCCTGCCGGCTGGCTCGCCTTCCTTGGGCGAACTGGTGGCGCAAGGTAAATCCAACCTGCAGGCGCCGTGGCTGGGCATCAGTGCCTTCGCCGTGCTGGCGATCATGTTGAGCCTGCTGGTGTTCATCGGCGAATCCGCCCGCGACGCATTCGACCCGAGGAAATGAGATGAATCAGGACAATCTGGTCGAAATCCGCGACCTCTCCGTCGAATTCGTGAACGGCACCAACGTCCAGCGGGTGGTCGAGGGCATCAGCTTCGACATCCGCAAGGGCGAAACCCTGGCGCTGGTCGGAGAAAGCGGATCGGGCAAGTCAGTCACCGCACACTCGATCCTGCGGCTGCTGCCCTACCCGCTCGCGCGTCATCCGACCGGGACGATTCGCTACGCCGGTGATGACCTGCTGACAGTCAGTGAGAAGCGCCTGCGCGGTATTCGCGGCAACCGCATCGCGATGATCTTCCAGGAGCCGATGACGTCGCTGAACCCGCTGCAGTCCATCGAAAAGCAGATCAACGAAGTGCTCGGCCTGCACAAGGGCCTGACCGGCAAGGCCGCGACGCGGCGCACGCTGGAGCTGCTGGATCTGGTGGGCATTCCGGAACCGGCCAAGCGCTTGAAGGCTCTGCCCCACGAGCTATCCGGCGGCCAGCGTCAGCGGGTGATGATTGCCATGGCCCTGGCCAACGAGCCCGAATTGTTGATCGCCGATGAGCCCACCACTGCGCTGGATGTCACGGTGCAGCTGAAAATCCTCGAGCTACTCAAGGAATTGCAGGCCCGGCTGGGCATGGCCTTGCTGCTGATCAGCCATGATTTGAACGTCGTCAGGCAAATTGCCAACCGAGTATGTGTCATGCAGCGCGGTTGCATCGTCGAACAGGCATCGTGCGAAGAGCTGTTTCGCGCGCCGCAGCATCCGTACACCCGTGAACTGCTCAGCGCCGAGCCCAAGGGCGGGCCGGCGAACAACCCGCCGGGCGCGCCGATGCTGGAAGTTGAAGACCTGAGGGTCTGGTTTCCGATCAAGAAAGGCGTGTTCAAGCGCACGGTGGATCACGTCAAGGCGGTCGACGGCATCCATTTCAGTCTGCCCAAGGGCCAGACGCTTGGGATTGTCGGCGAGAGCGGCTCGGGCAAATCGACGCTGGGCCTGGCGATCCTGCGGTTGATTCGCAGCGAAGGCGAGATACGCTTTCACGGGCAATCGCTTAGCGGGATGAATCAGCATCAGGTCAGACCGCTGCGGCGGCAGATGCAGGTGGTGTTTCAGGACCCGTTCGGCAGCCTCAGCCCGCGCATGTCGGTGTGCGATATCGTCGGCGAAGGCCTGCGGATTCATAAGATGGGAACCCCGGTGGAGCAGGAAGCCGCCGTGGTTGAAGCGCTCAAGGAAGTGGGCCTGGATCCGGCCACCCGGCACCGCTACCCCCACGAGTTTTCAGGGGGACAGCGGCAAAGGATCGCCATTGCCCGGGCATTAGTGTTAAAACCGGCGCTGATTTTGCTGGACGAGCCGACATCGGCCCTCGACCGCACCGTTCAGCGTCAAGTGGTGGAGCTGTTACGCTCCCTGCAAACCAAGTACAACCTGACGTATTTGTTCATCAGCCATGACTTGGCGGTGGTCAAGGCGTTAAGCCACCAACTGATGGTGGTCAAGCAAGGCCAAGTGGTCGAACAGGGTGTGGCAGAAGACATCTTCGCCGCACCGCAACATCCTTATACACAGCAGCTGCTGGAGGCCGCCTTCTTGGCGCCGGCAGCTGTCGATTAACCTGAAGAGGAACAAAACAATGGGTTTTCTCGCCGGTAAGCGCGTCCTGATCGTCGGTGTCGCCAGCAAATTGTCCATCGCATCCGGTATCGCTGCCGCCATGCACCGTGAAGGCGCAGAGCTTGCTTTCACCTATCAGAACGAAAAACTCAAGAAGCGCGTCGAGGAATTCGCCGAGGGCTGGGGTTCGAACGCCGACCTGTGCTTCCCTTGCGACGTCGCCAGCGACGAAGAAATCGCCAAGGTCTTCGAAGAACTGAGCAAAAAGTGGGACGGCCTGGACTGCATCGTGCACTCCGTTGGCTTCGCGCCGGGCGACCAACTGGACGGTGATTTCACCCAAGCCACCACACGTGAAGGTTTCCGTATCGCTCACGACATCAGCGCCTACAGCTTCGTGGCCCTGGCCAAAGCCGGCCGCGACCTGATGAAGGGCCGCAACGGCAGCCTGCTGACCCTGTCGTACCTGGGTGCCGAGCGCACCATGCCGAACTACAACGTGATGGGCATGGCCAAGGCCAGCCTTGAAGCCGGCGTCCGTTACCTGGCCCGCAGCCTCGGCCCGGACGGTACCCGTGTCAACGCGGTATCGGCTGGCCCGATCCGTACCCTCGCCGCTTCGGGTATCTCCAACTTCCGCAAGATGCTGGCGGCCAACGAGGCGCAGACTCCATTGCGTCGCAACGTGACCATTGAAGAAGTGGGTAACGCTGGCGCTTTCTTGTGCTCTGACCTGGCGTCCGGTGTCAGTGGCGAGATCATGTACGTCGACGGTGGTTTCAACACCACGGCGATGGGTGATCTGGAAGGTTGAGGGTTGCTTGCCCCTTTTCAGAGTGATGACGCTCTGAAGCCTGGTGCACGACCTGTAAGCGCCGGCTAGCTGGCGAAAGCGGTGGATCAGACGGCCCTGTGGCTGGATGATCTGCCGTTTTTTTTCGCCTTGGGTTTCTTTGGTGAGATCGGCCCTGGAGTAGCGTGATAATTCCAGGCCGCGGGTGGCGCTGACAGGGTTCTGCCAGAGGCAGACGCTCTTGATCTTGGTACAGTCAGCCGCGGGCAGACCCGGGGACAGATTAATTTACGGTGAAGCGTTGTAAATAAATCAGTCCCCTTTCACACCCTTTCACAAAAAGTGGCTGCTCCCGGTTTGGCCCGACTTCGTCGGGTTCCGGGGTGTCCGGGCTACCGCGTATAAGATCAAGATCAACAGCAAAAGCTTCCCGGCTAAAGCCGGTCCTACCAAGAAATCGCATGCATCCAGTGGGACTGGCGCCGACTGTAGGACCGGCTTTAGCCGGGAAGCTGTTGATCTGCTTTAGCTCTGCTTTTGATCTTCATACACACAAAGCTCAATCACCGCCAATCGCGACTTGGGTGCAGGCTGAACGCAGGTCTCGCGGAGTGGGCCGAGCCGCATGGATGCGGCGAGAGCGCCGTCAGGACATGGATGTCCGTTCGGCGCGGGCCCACGGAGCGAGACCGGAGTGAAGGAACCCCGAGGAACGAGGGGCCTAACTAGGAGCAAGCACCCTTGGTTACTTGGGGTGCTTTTCCAAGTAACTCGCCGAAGGCGAAATGTCTGCCGTGAGGCAGACGCTCTTGATCTTGGTACAGTCAGCCGCGCCGCAGACCCGGGGACAGATTAATTTACGGTGAAGCGTTGTAAATAAATCAGTCCCCTTTCACACCCTTTCACAAGACACAAAAAAGCCCCGATTCTCGCGAATCGGGGCTTTCTGTTAACAGCTTCCTGCGTCGATCAATACTTCTCGATCTTCGCCGCTGCTTCCAACTGCTTACGGTAGGCCGCGAAATCCTGCTGACCCTCACGGGACGACAGGAAACGACGGTACTGGCTCTTCTCCTCATCCGACGCCGGCGCCGCCTGATTCACGCCATTCAGACGCACAATCACAAAGCTGCCATCCGCCGCTGTCAGGCTGCCATAAACCGGCTTGTCCTTGCCTTCCGGCTTCGGCATACGGAATACAGCCTGCAGCACCTGAGGATCGACACCCTCCTGGCTGCGTGAGGCCGCTTCCACGACCTTCCAGCTCTGACCTTCCTGCTTGGTCGCCGCATACGGCACTTTACCGTCACGCAGGCCTCCCAGCAGCGCCTCACCCTTGGTCTTCACCGCATCGCTGGCATGCTCCTTCGCCAGTTGCGCACGAATCGGCGCCGATACCGCTTCCAACGGCAACTGCTCAGGCTGACGGTGCTCTTTGACATGCACCACCACCACGGTCTCGGGATCCAGCTCCAGCGCGGAACTGTTGGAACCCTCTTCCATCACTTCCGGGCTGAAAGCCGCCTGAATCACCGCACGGTTGGCTGCAACGCCTTCGCCACCCTCGCGACCGAACGGCGCAGTGGTCTGCACTTTCAGTCCCAGATCCTGAGCAGGCTGCGACAGATCCGACGCTTCGAACGCCGCGTCTTCCAGTTTCTTGCTCGCATCGACAAACTTCTGCTCGACCTGCTGAGACTTCAGGTCGTGGGTCAGCTTGTCTTTCAGGCTGGCGAACGTCGGCACCGACGGTGCTTCAACGCCCAGCAGCTTGATCAAGTGCCAGCCGAACTGACTGCGAACAGGTGCGGACACCTGATCCTTGTTCAGCGCGTACAGCGCGTCTTCGAAGGCCGGGTCATAGACCCCCTTGCCGGCGTAGCCCAAGTCACCGCCCTTGGTCGACGAGCCCGGATCCTGGGAGAACTCCTTGGCCAGCGCAGCGAAATCTTCGCCCTTGGCCACACGCTGCTGGATTTCCTCAATCTTGGCTTTCGCCTGAGCGTCCGTGGTCTTGTCGTTGACTTCGATCAGGATGTGGGCCGCACGGCGCTGCTCGGCCAGGTTGGAGACCTCTTTCTGATACGCCGCCTGCAGGTCTTCGTCCTTCACCGACACTTTGTCGAAGAAGGAGGACTTCTTCAGTTCGATGTAGTCGAGGACCACTTGCTCAGGACTCAGAAACTCTTTGGCGTGCTGATCGTAGTGCGCCTTGATCTCGTCGTCGGTGACTTTCACGCTCGACGGATCGGCCGGCAGGGTCAGCGTCGCGAAATCCCGGGTCTGTTTTTCCAGACGGGCGAATGCGTCGACTTGGGCGTCAGTGACGAATGCACTGCCGCCGATACCGGCACGAATCTGGCCGATCAGCATTTCCTGGCCCAGGATATGGCGGAACTGCAGACGGGAATAGCCGAGCTGGCGAATGACCTGATCGAAGCGATCAGCACTGAATTTACCGTCGACCTGAAATTCAGGGGTCAGCAGCATCTGCTGGTCCAGCGCAGCTTCGGAGAAACCGAACTTGGAATCAGCGGCGCCCTGCAACAGCAGCTTGCGGTCGATCAAGCCCTTGAGGGCCGAGTCACGCAACATCTTTTCGTTGAGCATTGCAGGATCGAAATCCTTGCCCAGCTGTTGCATCAGCTGACGGCGTTGCATTTCAACCGCTTGACCCAGTTCAGCCTGGGTGACTTCTTCGCCATTCACCTTCGCAGCATCCTGCGAGTGGCTGGTTGCGCGGAAGATGGCATCGAACCCGGTCAGGGCCATCAGAGCGATGATGACCCCGATGATGGTTTTGGCAATCCAGCCCTGTGAATTGTCCCTGATATTCTGCAGCATGTATCCCCCAGAGGGTTGTACTCGACTCACCAGGCTGCTGCACACGGTAACGCGGAGCGTGGGTTGAATCCGGATAGAAGAAAGGCGCATCGGAGGATGCGCCTTCTCGTAACTTGCAAAGCGGACGGGGTTCGATGTGCGTTCCCCGAGTGACAGTCCAGCGCTTGACCAACCGCACTTGCCGCTTCACGCCCTGAACAGAGATAACGCTGTCCTGGGCGGGCAAAGTAAAAAGAAACTTAGTTGACGGCTTCTTTCAGAGCTTTACCGGCTTTGAAACCTGGTTTCTTGGCCGCTGGAATTTCCAGGGTTTTACCGGTCTGAGGGTTACGGCCGGTACGGGCAGGACGATCAGTGACAGAGAACGTGCCGAAGCCTACCAGTACAACAGAGTCGCCACCCTTGAGAGCGCCAGTGACGGATTCGATTACAGCGTCCAGCGCACGGCCGGCAGCAGCTTTCGGGATGTCAGCGGATGCGGCGATGGCATCAATCAGTTCCGACTTGTTCACTCTAAGTCCCCTTATGTATTTGAGTATTTCTAAGTTTTTTTTGGTGTAACAAAACGAACACTGAGCGGCCTGAACAGGCTTGAAGAGCCGCTTTATAGCAAGGGCTCCAAAAACCTGTCAAGGAAGGCCTCCCAGACTAATGCGTGCTGATCCTCTCCTTGGCGTCAGACTCGCGCTTTTCATCCTTGGCAACCATCTCGGGAGCCACGTCCGGCAAGGGCTCTGGCGCGTATTGCAGCGCAATTTGCAAGACCTCGTCAATCCATTTAACCGGTTTGATCTGCAGGTCGGCCTTGATGTTGTCAGGGATCTCCTTCAGATCGCGAACGTTCTCCTCGGGGATAATCACTGTCTTGATGCCACCACGGTGAGCAGCCAGCAATTTCTCCTTGAGACCGCCGATTGCCAGCACCTGTCCACGGAGGGTGATTTCACCCGTCATGGCCACGTCGGCGCGAACCGGAATCCCGGTCAGGGCGGACACCAGCGCCGTGCACATGCCTACGCCTGCGCTCGGGCCGTCTTTTGGCGTCGCACCTTCCGGCATATGGATGTGCGTGTCGCGCTTCTCGTGGAAGTCCAGAGGGATGCCCAGGCTCTTCGCACGGCTGCGCACAACGGTCAGCGCGGCAGTGATCGACTCGACCATCACATCGCCCAGCGAACCGGTCTTGATCAGTTGACCCTTGCCCGGAACGACCGCCGCTTCGATGGTCAGCAGCTCGCCACCCACCTGCGTCCACGCCAGACCGGTCACCTGACCGACCTGATCCTGCTGCTCGGCGAGGCCATAACGGAATTTGCGCACACCCAGGAAGTTCTCGAGCATGTCCGCGGTCACGGTCACGGAGAAACGCTTCTCGTGGGCGTGTTCCTTGACCGCTTTACGGCACACCTTGGCGATCTGACGCTCGAGGCTACGTACGCCCGCTTCACGGGTGTAGTAACGGATGATGTCGCGAATCGCCTCGACTTCGAACTCGACCTCGCCTTTCTTCAAGCCGTTGGCAGCGATCTGCTTGGGCGAGAGGTACTTGGTGGCGATGTTGATCTTCTCGTCTTCGGTGTAGCCGGGCAGACGAATCACTTCCATACGGTCAAGAAGCGCCGGTGGAATGTTCATCGAGTTGGCGGTGCACAGGAACATTACGTCGGACAGGTCGTAGTCGACTTCCAGGTAATGGTCGTTGAAGTTGTGGTTTTGCTCGGGGTCGAGCACTTCCAGCAATGCCGACGCCGGGTCACCGCGCATGTCACTGCCCATCTTGTCGATTTCATCGAGCAGGAACAGCGGGTTGCGCACACCAACCTTGGTCATTTTCTGGATCAGACGACCAGGCATGGAACCGATGTAGGTGCGACGGTGGCCGCGAATTTCAGCTTCATCGCGCACGCCGCCCAGCGCCATACGGACGAACTTGCGGTTGGTGGCGTGGGCGATCGACTCGGCTAGCGAGGTTTTACCCACGCCAGGAGGCCCGACCAGGCACAACACCGGGCCGCGAATCTTCTTCACGCGCTTTTGAACGGCGAGGTATTCGAGGATCCGCTCTTTGACTTCGTCCAGGCCGTAGTGGTCGGCGTCGAGAATATCCTCGGCGCGGGCGAGGTCCAGACGGACCTTGCTCTGAGCCTTCCACGGCACCTGGACGAGCCAGTCGATATAGGAACGAACGACAGTGGCCTCAGCAGACATCGGCGACATCTGCTTGAGCTTGTTCAGCTCTGCGGTGGCCTTGGTCATCGCGTCTTTGGGCAGACCGGCGGCATCGATGCGCTTTTTCAGCTCTTCGATTTCGTTGTGGCCTTCTTCGCTGTCGCCGAGCTCCTTCTGAATGGCCTTCATCTGCTCATTCAGGTAGTACTCGCGCTGACTGCGCTCCATCTGTTTTTTCACGCGACCGCGGATGCGCTTCTCGACCTGCAGCAAGTCAATTTCGGCATCCAGCAACGCCAGCAAGTGTTCGACACGGGCCGACAGGTCAATGATCTCGAGGATTTCCTGCTTCTGTTCGATCTTCAGCGCCATGTGGGCAGCCATGGTGTCGACCAGACGACCCGGCTCATCGATGCTGTTGAGGGAGGAAAGCACTTCCGCCGGGACTTTTTTGCCCAGTTGGACGTACTGTTCGAACTGAGCCAGCAGGCTGCGGACGAAGACCTCGGATTCACGATCCGGCGCGTCCACTTCATCGATCAGCGCGACTTCGGCGCGGCAATGGCCGTCGACCTCGATGAAGCGCTCGACCGAGCCACGCTGCTCGCCTTCAACCAGAACCTTCACAGTGCCATCCGGCAGCTTCAGCAGCTGCAGCACGGTGGCGACGGTGCCAACGTTGTACAGCGCGTCTTCACCGGGATCGTCGTCGGCCGGGTTGCGTTGCGCCAGCAGCAGGATTTGCTTGTCGCCGGTCATTGCCGCTTCAAGGGCCTCGATCGACTTCTCGCGCCCCACAAACAGCGGGATAACCATATGCGGGTAAACCACAACATCGCGCAGTGGCAAAAGAGGCAGTTCAATGGTCGTCTTCATGATTTCGCCTCTACGGCGGCCTTCAGGCCATGGACAGATATAAATAAGCTGAAAATCAAGATGGGGGTTGAACCTTAAAAAAACAAGCGCCGCTTTGAGTTAAAGCGAAAGGACTCTGAAACGCGGGCCGGACTTGAGGGAAACGCGAAAAGGGCCCGAGGGCCCTTTTCGTTTCCAGTCGCCCGGTGCGTTGCCAGCAGGCTACGCGTCCGGTGCCGCCTTGGCAGGTGGCTCACTGTTTTCATAAATCAACAGCGGCTTGGAGGTGCCCTCGATCACGCTCTCATCGATCACCACCTTGCTCACGTCGGATTGCGACGGGATCTCGTACATGGTGTCGAGCAGAACGCCCTCGAGGATGGAGCGCAGACCGCGAGCACCGGTCTTGCGCTCAAGCGCACGACGGGCAACCGATTTCAACGCATCCGGGCGGAACTCGAGGTCCACGCCTTCCATTTCGAACAATTTGCCGTATTGCTTGGTCAGCGCGTTCTTCGGTTCGGTCAGAATCTGCATCAGCGCAGCTTCGTCCAGCTCGTCCAGCGTCGCCAGTACAGGCAGACGACCCACGAATTCCGGGATCAGACCGAACTTGACCAGATCGTCAGGCTCGACTTCACGCAGGGATTCACCGACCTTCTTGCCCTCTTCCTTGCTGCGCACTTCGGCGTTGAAGCCGATGCCGCCTTTGGTGGAGCGATTCTGGATGACCTTTTCCAGGCCAGAGAACGCACCGCCGCAGATGAAGAGGATATTGCGCGTGTCCACCTGCAGGAATTCCTGTTGTGGGTGCTTGCGACCACCTTGAGGCGGAACGGAAGCCACGGTGCCTTCAATCAGCTTCAGCAAGGCCTGCTGCACGCCCTCGCCCGACACATCACGGGTGATGGAAGGGTTGTCGGACTTGCGCGAAATCTTGTCGATCTCGTCGATGTAGACGATACCCATCTGGGCCTTTTCGACATCGTAATCGCACTTCTGCAACAGCTTCTGAATGATGTTCTCGACGTCCTCACCCACATAACCAGCTTCGGTCAGGGTGGTGGCGTCGGCGATGGTGAAAGGAACGTTGAGCAAACGAGCCAGCGTTTCCGCCAGCAGGGTCTTGCCGGAGCCCGTCGGGCCGATCAGCAGGATGTTGCTCTTGCCCAGTTCAACGTCGTCGTTTTTCTTGTCGCGCTGGTTCAGTCGCTTGTAGTGGTTGTAAACCGCTACTGCGAGAACCTTTTTGGCACGCTCCTGACCAATGACGTACTGGTCAAGGATGCCGCTGATTTCTTTAGGCGATGGCAATTTATGCGCGCTGCTTTCGGCCTGTGCTTCCTGCACCTCCTCGCGGATGATGTCGTTGCACAGGTCGACGCACTCGTCACAAACAAATACCGAGGGGCCGGCAATCAACTTGCGCACTTCATGCTGGCTTTTGCCGCAGAAGGAGCAATAAAGCAGTTTGCCGTTGTCCTCGCCGTTGCGGGTGTCAGTCATTCGATCGATCCAATCCGGTAGGCTTGCAACACAAGATGAAGGCAATTGCTCGATTTTTCAAGTCCGCAGGCGGCATGGAAGTACCGACCGCCCGGGATCATTGCCCTTCACGCAGTCATTTGGTCATTTGACGCCGATCGATGACCGAGTCCACCAGACCGTATTCGGCAGCGCGTTCTGCGCTCATGAAATTGTCGCGGTTGGTGTCGCGTTCGATCGTTTCGAGCGACTGGCCGGTGTGGTGCGCCAGCAGTTCGTTCAGACGTTGACGGATGAACAGGATTTCCCGTGCGTGGATGTCGATGTCCGACGCCTGGCCCTGAAAACCGCCCAACGGCTGGTGAATCATGACCCGGGAGTTCGGCAGTGCGAAACGCTTGCCCTTGGCGCCACCGGCCAACAGGAAAGCGCCCATGCTGCAGGCCTGGCCCATGACGGTCGTGGAAACGTCAGGCTTGATGAACTGCATGGTGTCGTAGATCGCCATGCCCGCAGTCACCGAACCGCCTGGGGAGTTGATGTAAAGATGGATGTCCTTGTCCGGGTTTTCCGCTTCAAGGAACAGCAGCTGCGCCGAGATGAGGTTGGCCATGTAGTCTTCAACCGGACCGACCAGGAAGATGACGCGCTCCTTGAGCAGGCGGGAGTAGATGTCATAGGCGCGCTCGCCACGGGCGGACTGCTCGATAACCATCGGGACCAGGCCGCCAGCGGCCTGGATGTCAGAGTTCTGCTGAATATAAGAATTGCGGGACATGTCTCGCATTCACTCCCAAATAGTCATGTCTTGAATACGCATAAGCCAGCGCGAAGGCTGGCTTATGGTGTTTTCGAACGAGAGAAGGAAATCAGTCGGCTTGTGGAGCTTCAACCGGCTTGACTGCCTCTTCGTACGAGACCGCTTTATCGGTCACGCTCGCTTTCTGCAAAACAGTATCCACAACTTGTTCTTCCAGCACAACCGAACGAACTTCGTTCATTTGCTGTTCGTTCTTGTAGTACCAGGCCACAACCTGCTCTGGCTCCTGGTAAGCGGAAGCCATTTCCTGAATCAGCTCGCGAACGCGGGTGTCGTCAGGCTTGAGGTCGAACTGCTTGACGACTTCAGCCACGATCAGACCCAGTTCAACGCGGCGCTTGGCCTGCTCTTCGAACAGCTCTGCCGGCAGTTGGTCAGGCTTGATGTTGCCGCCGAACTGCTGAACAGCCTGGACGCGCAGGCGGTTCACTTCGTTTTCCAGCAGCGCTTTAGGCACTTCGATCGGGTTGGCGGCCAGCAGACCGTCCATTACCTGATTCTTGACCTTGGACTTGATGGCCTGACGCAGCTCGCGCTCCATGTTCTTGCGAACTTCGGTGCGGAAGCCTTCGATGTTGGTTTCCTTGATGCCGAACTGCTTGAAGAACGTTTCGTTCAGCTCAGGCAGGGTCGGTGCCGACACAGTATTGACAGTGACGGTGAACTCGGCGGTTTTGCCAGCCAGCTCCAGATTCTGATAATCCTCTGGGAAGGTCAGGCTCAGAACGCGCTCTTCGCCGGCTTTGGCGCCAACCAGACCGTCTTCGAAACCCGGGATCATGCGACCCGAACCCAGCACCAGCTGAGTACCGGTGGCCGAACCGCCAGCGAATGCTTCACCGTCGATCTTGCCAACGAAGTCGATGTTCAGCTGGTCTTCGTTTTGCGCAGCGCGGTCGGCTACTTCGAAGCTGACATTCTGCTTGCGCAGGATTTCCAGCATGTTGTCCAGATCGGAATCAGCGACGTCAGCCGACAGACGCTCGACGGAAATGGAGTCGAAACCGGCAACGGTGAATTCAGGGAACACTTCGAAAGTAGCGATGTACTCGAGGTCCTTGCCCTTTTCGAAGGTTTTTGGCTCGACGGAAGGTGCGCCAGCCGGGTTCAGCTTTTGCTCGACGACTGCTTCGTAGAAGGTCGCCTGGATAAGGTCGCCCAGTGCGTCTTGACGAGCACCGTCTTCGTAACGCTGGCGGATCACGCTCATAGGCACTTTGCCTGGGCGGAAGCCCGGGATCTTGGCTTTACGTGCGGTCTGCTGCAGACGCTTGTTGACTTCAGTCTCGATGCGCTCAGCGGGCACGCCAATGGTCATGCGGCGCTCGAGAGCGGAAGTGTTTTCAACAGAAACTTGCATGGATATTCCTCGTTGCACAGACGTTAGCCGGCCGTTTCCGACCCCAGAATCAAGGGCAAGCATTCTAGTGGGTCAAACTCAAGAAGTCACCCTACTGAACAAGGGTAAATAAAGTGGCATGCAGCCCGGGAATCGCAGACGAATGTTTCAGCCCGCGCGAGGTGTCTGGAACGCACCTGATACGCCCCTATATAAAGGAAGCAAAAGGACGACCGAAACATGATCCAGTCCCTGGAAGCACACCGGACGAGCCCCATGTCCTGGACCCATCAAGCTCGCACCGCGTTAAAAAGCAGTACGCTGAAACAAAAAAAGCCGCACAAGGCGGCCTTCTTTCATCCCTCAACACCCGAGGTGTTGCGAGACCTGTAACTGGTGCGGACGGAGAGACTCGAACTCTCACACCTTTCGGCGCTGGAACCTAAATCCAGTGTGTCTACCAATTCCACCACATCCGCGTTTTAAAGCGCTTAAAGCAAAGGCGCCAGATTATGAATCTGGCGCCTTTTCGAATATGGGGTGGACGAAGGGGATCGAACCCTCGACAACGGGAGTCACAATCCCGTGCTCTACCAACTGAGCTACGCCCACCATATTGCGTTGTAACCGACGCATTCAACTTGAATGCTACTTGTGCCAAAGCTGCCTAATGGCGCACCCGGCAGGACTCGAACCTGCGACCATCCGCTTAGAAGGCGGATGCTCTATCCAGCTGAGCTACGGGCACTTATTTCATTTGCCTTCGTAAGACTGCAAATTAAGAGCTTTCAATCACGCTGAGCAGATCTTAACTCTACCTGACTTATTCAACCTTTCGACCTGATTTGCCGCTTCCGGCTAATCCTGTGTGGGGTTGTGCCCGACAAGTGCGACGAATCTTATAGACGGCCCAAAAGGTCGTCAACACTTTTTTCAAAAAAATTCAGTTAATTAAAGGGGTTAGCTTATTAAGCGGACCAACCGTCTTTGCCCTTGGGTCAGGTCATGCGAGAATGCGCGCTCTTTTTCCCTCCCCTTCCGATGGTTAATCACGCGTAATGACTGCAAAACTAATAGACGGCAAAGCGATCGCAGCCAACCTGCGCCAGCAGATCGCCCAACGAGTCGCCCAGCGTCGCGAGCAAGGCCTGCGCACGCCGGGCCTCGCGGTGATTCTGGTCGGCAGCGACCCCGCCTCTCAGGTTTACGTCTCGCACAAACGCAAAGACTGCGAAGAGGTCGGCTTCATCTCCCAGGCCTATGACCTGCCCAGTGAAACCACCCAGACCGAACTGACTGATCTGATTGATCGTCTCAACGACGATCCGGCCATCGACGGCATCCTGCTGCAACTGCCGCTGCCCGAGCATCTGGAATCTTCCAGCCTCCTGGAGCGCATCCGCCCGGATAAAGACGTCGATGGCTTCCACCCCTACAACGTAGGGCGACTGGCCCAGCGCATTCCACTGCTGCGGCCCTGCACCCCCAAGGGCATCATGACCCTGCTGGAAAGCACCGGTGTCGATCTGTACGGCAAGGACGCGGTCGTGGTGGGCGCTTCCAACATCGTCGGTCGTCCGATGGCGATGGAGCTGCTGCTGGCGGGCTGCACCGTGACCGTAACCCATCGCTTCACTCAGGACCTGGCCGGACACGTGGGCCGTGCCGATCTGGTGGTCGTGGCGGCGGGCAAGCCGGGCCTGGTCAAGGGCGAGTGGATCAAGGAAGGCGCGATCGTTATCGACGTCGGCATCAACCGTCAGGATGACGGCAAGCTGGTGGGTGATGTGGTGTACGAGACCGCCCTGCCCCGCGCCGGCTGGATCACGCCAGTGCCAGGCGGCGTTGGCCCTATGACCCGCGCCTGCCTGCTGGAAAACACACTGTACGCGGCAGAAACGCTGCACGGCTGATCATTCAAGCCGGCGCATCAAGACGCGCACATGAAAAACGGCACCCGAGGGTGCCGTTTTTTATGGGCTGAACGTGGAACCGTGCAGCTTACTTCTTGGCCGCTTCCCAGCTCTTCAAGAGGTCGGAGTAAGCGATGGTTTCGCCCTTCGGCTTCTCGTTGGCCAGTTTGCGCTGCGGTGCGAGGAAGGCACCGTTGCTCTTCTCGGCTTTGGTGTACCACTCTTCCGCCGAGGTTTCCGGGTTCATCTTCGGCGCGCAACCGCTTGGTTCCTGAACCTTGGAGCGCTCGATGCGGGTCATGATTGCATCCTGATCCTTGGCCAGACCGTCGAGAGCCGCCTGCGCGGTTTTCTCGCCGGTAACGGCTTCAGCCACATGACTCCACCACAGCTGTGCCAGCTTCGGATAGTCCGGAACGTTGGTGCCGGTTGGCGACCATTGCACGCGGGCCGGGCTGCGATAGAACTCGACCAGACCACCGAGTTTCGGCGCCAGGGCGGTCATCTCTTTGGAGTTGATGTCCGATTCACGAATCGGCGTCAGGCCCACGATGGTTTTCTTCAGCGAGACGGATTTCGACGTCACGAACTGCGCGTAAAGCCAGGCGGCCAGGCGTTTCTTCTCCTCGGTGGACTTGAGGAAGGTCCAGGAGCCCACGTCTTGGTAACCCAGCTTCATGCCCTCTTTCCAGTAAGGGCCTTTTGGCGATGGAGCCATGCGCCATTTCGGCGTGCCGTCGGCATTCATGACCGGCAGACCCGGCTTGGTCATGTCGGCGGTGAAAGCGGTGTACCAGAAGATCTGCTGAGCAACGTTACCCTGGGACGGCACCGGGCCGGATTCGGAGAACGTCATGCCTGCCGCTTCAGGCGGCGCGTAGGCCTTGAGCCAGTCGATGTACTTCTGAGTGGCGTACACAGCGGCCGGGCCATTGGTGTCGCCGCCGCGGGTAATGCTCGAACCGACCGGGTGGCAGTCCTCTACGCGGATACCCCACTCGTCGACCGGAAGACCGTTCGGCAAGCCTTTGTCGCCGCTGCCGGCCATGGAGAACCAGGCATCGGTGAAGCGCCAGCCCAGGGACGGGTCTTTCTTGCCGTAGTCCATGTGACCGTAGACTTTCTTGCCGTCGAGTTCCTTGACGTCTTCGCTGAAGAACTTGGCGATGTCTTCATAGGCCGACCAATTCACCGGAACGCCCAGCTCGTAGCCGTATTTGGCCTTGAATTTCTCTTTCAGGTCAGGACGGTCAAACCAGTCAGCACGGAACCAGTACAGGTTGGCAAATTGCTGGTCAGGCAGTTGGTAAAGCTTGCCGTCCGGCGCGGTGGTAAAGGACGTACCGATGAAGTCCTTGAGGTCAAGCGTCGGAGAAGTGACTTTCGCCCCTTCCGGGCTGGCCATCAGGTCTGTCAGAGACATCGCCTTGCCGTAGCGGAAGTGCGTACCGATCAGGTCGGAGTCGTTCACCCAGCCGTCATAGATACTCTGGTTGGACTGCATGGCGGTCTGCAGTTTCTCGATCACGTCGCCTTCCTGCAGCAGGTCGTGGGTGACCTTGATGCCGGTGATTTCGGTGAACGCCTTGGCCAGGGTTTTGGATTCGTATTCATGGGTGGTCAAGGTTTCGGACACCACCTTGATGTCCATGCCGCGGAACGGCTCGGCGGCCTTGATGAACCACTCCAGTTCCTTGAGCTTATCGGCATCGGAGAGCGTGCTCGGCTTGAACTCGCTGTCGGCCCATTTCTTCGCCGCATCCTCGTACTGATCGGCCCAAGCCGACACGCTCAAGCCACTGAGCATTACCATCGTCGCTACCGTCACACTATGTCGCAGCTTGTTTTTCTTATTGAACATAGACACCTCTTGTGTTGATTCTTATGTGATCCCGCGTTTCAACCTTCGTCATTCGTTCGCGGCACAAGCGCGTCTGCGCTTGCACCGTCAAAACCTTTCAACCCCAACGCATCACCACCAACAGCCAGACCAGGGACAACCCGGAGGCCACCCAGATATCCCAGCTCGTCGCGCCGATGACCAGCAGATGCAGGTAAGCGCTTCCGAGCAGGCCGATGAACAGACGATCGCCGCGCGTGGTGGCAATCGGCAGAAAACCGCGACGCTCAATACTCGCCGAACGCAGTTCCCAGGCCGTCATCGCCACCAGAATCGCGGCGATGGACGCAAAGAAAATAGCAGTTGGCAGGGTCCAGGACATCCACTCCATTTTTCGACTCCTCAGACACGACCAAGAGCAAAGCCCTTGACCACGTGATTACGAACGAACCAGATCACCAGCATGCCCGGCAGAATGGTCAACACCCCCGCCGCTGCCAGCACCCCCCAATCGATCCCCGACGCCGAAACGGTACGGGTCATGACCGCCGCGATCGGCTTGGCATTGACCGAGGTGAGCGTGCGCGCCAGCAACAATTCGACCCAGGAGAACATGAAGCAGAAGAACGCCGTGACACCGATGCCCGAGCCGATCAGCGGGATGAAAATCTTGCCGAAGAACTTGGGAAAGCTATAGCCGTCGATGTAGGCGGTTTCGTCAATCTCCTTGGGAACCCCGGACATGAAGCCTTCCAGAATCCACACCGCCAGCGGCACGTTGAACAGGCAGTGCGCCAACGCTACCGCAATGTGCGTGTCGAACAGGCCGATGGACGAATAAAGCTGGAAGAACGGCAGCAGGAAAACCGCTGGTGGCGCCATCCGGTTGGTCAGGAGCCAGAAGAACAGGTGTTTGTCGCCGAGGAAACGATAGCGTGAAAACGCGTAGGCCGCAGGCAACGCGACGCTCAGCGATATCACCATATTCAGGCAGACGTAGTACAGCGAGTTGATGTAGCCGCTGTACCAGCTTTCGTCGGTGAAGATCACCTTGTAGTTCGCCAGCGTGAAGTCCTGTGGGAACAGGGTCAGGCCGCCGAGGATTTCGGTGTTGGTCTTGAACGACATGTTGACCAGCCAGTAGATCGGCACCAGCAGAAACAGCAGGTAGATCCACAGCGGTATGAGCTTTTTGAACGACACTTTCTCGCGCTTGTTCATGGGCGCTCCTCAGTTCTTTTCGCTGTGGGTCATGGCGGTGTAGAACACCCACGACACCAACAGAATGATCAGGAAATACACCAGCGAGAATGCCGCCGCAGGGCCCAGGTCGAACTGGCCGAGGGCCATGGTCGTCAGGGTCTGGCTGAGGAAGGTCGTGGAGTTGCCCGGACCGCCACCGGTAAGCACGAACGGCTCGGTGTAGATCATGAAGCTGTCCATGAAGCGCAGCATCACGGCGATGAGCAGCACGCTTTTCATCTTCGGCAGCTGGATGTGTCGGAACACGGCCCAGTTGGACGCCCGATCGATTCGTGCCGCCTGGTAGTACACGTCCGGAATGGCGCGCAGCCCCGAATAGCACAGCAACGCCACCAGTGAGGTCCAGTGCCAGACGTCGATGACCAGCACGGTCACCCAGGCGTCCGACGCATTGGCCGCGTAGTTGTAGCTGATGCCCAGCACGTCGTTGAGGACCCAGCCCAGCAGGCCGATGTCGCCACGGCCGAAAATCTGCCAGATGGTGCCGACCACGTTGAAGGGAATCAGCAACGGAATGGTCATGACGATCAGGCACAGCGACGACCAGCGACCCTTGGTCGGCATGGTCAGGGCGATGCCGATGCCCAGCGGGATTTCGATCAGCAATACGCAGCCGGAGTAGATGAACTGGCGCAGCAGCGAGTCATGCAGGCGCGGGTCCTGCAGCACCTGGCGGAACCAGTCGGCGCCGACGAAGTAGCGGCTGGACTGGTCGAAGATGTCCTGCACCGAATAGTTGACCACGGTCATCATCGGAATGATGGCGCTGAACGCCACCAGCAGGAACACCGGCAGCACCAGCCACCAGGCCTTGTTGTTTTGCACTTTAGTCATGGGACACCTCGCTGGCCGGCAGTGTGTTCGTGGCGGCCTCCAGCAGAAATTCATCGGCGTAGAGCATCAGCCATTGCGCCGGGAAACTGATCCAGGCCTGGCCCTGGGGCACCGGCTTGTCTTCCTGCAGGCGCACTTTCAGCGACTGGCCGGCCAGGTTGACGGTGATGATCTTGTAGGTCCCCAGGTCCTCGACATAGGTCACCTCGGCCTGCATGGCGTCGTCGTTGGGGCTGTCCCAGACGTGTACGAACTCGGGGCGAATCCCGACTTTCAGCGTGCTCCACTGAGTCGATGCAAGGCGCTGCTGCAGCGCATCGGGCAACGGCAGGTGAATGCCGCCAAAGCCCACGCCACCGGCTTCAGGCTTGACCTCGATGAGGTTCATGCCGGGGCTGCCGATGAAGTAGCCGACGAAGGTGTGGTGCGGCTTTTCAAACAGTTCACGCGGGGTGCCGAACTGCACGATCTGGCCGCCGTACATCACCGCGATCTTGTCGGCGAAGGTGGAGGCCTCCAACTGATCGTGGGTGACGTAAACCATGGTGATGTTGAACTGCTCGTGAATCTGCTTGAGCTTGCGGCGCAGTTTCCACTTCAGGTGCGGGTCGATCACGGTCAGCGGTTCGTCGAACAGAATTGCCGACACGTCATCGCGGACCAGTCCGCGGCCCATGGAGACTTTCTGTTTTTCGTCAGCGGTGAGGCCTTTGGCTTTCTTGCTCAACAACGGCTGCAGATCCAGCACGTCGGCGATTTCCTGCACCTTGATCTTCACTTTCGCTTCCGGCATGCCCTGATTGCGCAGCGGAAAAGCGAGGTTGTCGTACACCGTCATGGTGTCGTAGACCACCGGAAACTGGAAAACCTGAGCGATGTTGCGCTCCTCCGGCGACATGTCGTTGACCACCGTGGTGTCGAACATGACCTTGCCTTCAGACGGGCTGAGCAGGCCGGAGATGATATTGAGCAGGGTCGATTTGCCGCAGCCGGACGGGCCGAGCAAGGCATACGCGCCGCCCTGCTCCCAGATGTGGGTCATTTCCCGGATGGCATAGTCTTCAGGGCCGGTCGGATTGGCGCTGTAGCTGTGCGCGAGTTTTTGCAAGCGGATCTCGGCCATCAGGCAACCCTCGCCATGCGCAGGCCCGGCGCCTGAATCAGGCCGCCCTGCTGATCGAATACGAACAGTTTGTGAGTCGGGATGTACACGCGAATCGGCGTGTCCACGTCGTACTCGTGGACGCCCGGCAGATGCAGCACCAGCGAGAAATGCTCGTTGCGCACGTGCAGGAAGGTTTCCGAACCGCTGATCTCGGCGAGTTCGACGGTGACCGCCAGCTCAAGATCGTCGTCGTTGGACGGCACCAGGCTCAGGTGGCTCGGCCGCACGCCGAAGCGGTACTCGCCGTCACCGATGCTGCGCAGGTCAACGTTTAGCGGGAAGTGCACGAAATTGGCGAAGCTGACTTCGTTGCCTTCGATACGGCCGGGCATCAGGTTGATCGGCGGCTCGGAGAACAATTCGGCGGCCAGCACGGTTTTCGGCTGGTGATACACCTCGGGCGTGCGGCCGCTCTGGATCACGCGGCCTTCGTGCAGAATCGTGGTGGTCCCGCCGAGCGCCAGCGCTTCGTTCGGCTCGGTGGTGGCGTAAATGGCGATGGTGTTGCGCGTTTCGAACAGCTGGCGCATTTCCTGACGCAGCTCTTCGCGCAGCTTGTAGTCGAGGTTGACCAGCGGCTCATCGAACAGAATCAGCTCGGCGTCTTTGACCAGCGCCCGCGCCATGGCCGTGCGCTGCTGCTGACCGCCGGACAATTCGAGGGGGTGACGGCTGAGGAATTTCTCGATGCGCAGCATCTTCGCGGTTTCGCGGACGCGTCGGTCGATTTCGTCTTTCGACATCTTGGCCTGGCGCAGCGGCGAGGCGATGTTGTCGTAGACGGTCATGCTCGGATAGTTGATGAACTGCTGATAAACCATCGAGACATTGCGATGACGCACCGCGACCTGGGTGACATCTTTGCCATTCATCAGTATCCGGCCGCTGTCTGGCTTGTCCAGACCGGCCATCAAGCGCATCAGGCTGGTTTTGCCTGATAAGGTGCGCCCCAGCAATACGTTGAATGAGCCGGGTTCAAAGCTCAGCGAAGCATCGTCGATCCAGATCTGACCGTCGACGGCGCGGCTGACGTGCTCAAGCGTGAGAGACATGGCGTGCCCTTTTTATTTGTTTTGTTCGGGGTGTTGCGTGTATGCCGTATGGCAGGTCGTGACATCCGTTGACCGATTGTGCTGACCGATTGTTGGATAGCGACAATCGTGCCAACCGGCCCGCTCAGGCGCTTTCTGGCTGGGATACGCGGACTAGAGCGGTTGCGACAATTTGCCGCACAGACCGGCATTCGTTGATGAACGTAAATGAACAGGAAATGCTGAACACCTGAACAAAATGAACATTGACTTTGAACAATCCTGAACAACAATGGGTGGACGTTTTCGAGCAGGGATGCTCTGCCTAACGGCATCTCGACAACAATAAATAAAAGTACTCGGACGGAGCCATTTCATGGCCACAGCAGGCGCATCCCCCAGCCACGACACCATCATTCAGGACTCGTGGGCCCGTTGCCGCGAGTTCGGCCTCGACCACCAGTCACGCCCGTCCTTCGGTCGCCTGCCCGATCAGCAGGTTTCGCAGCTGCTCGAGCGCCATCATTCCCTGGTGCAGACCACCCATCAGCAGGTGCTCCCCTTCTACGAGAACATCCTGAGCAATTCCAATTGCCTGATCCTGCTCGCCGATCAGCAGGGCCAGGTGCTCAATTCCTGGGGCAACAAGCGCTTCGTCGAGCCGGATCAACAGCCGGGTTTCGTCGCCGGCGCCAGCTGGCTGGAGCAAAGCGCCGGCACCAATGCCATCGGCACTGCGCTGGCCTGTGAACAGGCTGTTCACATTGAACACGATGAACACTTTCTCAAGGCCAACCGTTTCATGACCGGGTCGGCGGCGCCGATTTTCGATGCGTCGCGGCGGATGATCGCGGTGCTCGATGTGTCCAGCGACAGCTTCCTGCCGCCTTCCCACACCCTTGGGATGGTCAAGATGATGAGCCAGACCATCGAAAACCGGCTGATCCTCGACCAGTTCCAGCACAGCCATTTTCAACTGGTGTTCAACACCGGCCTGAACAACCTCGACAGCCAGTGGGCCGGCCTGCTGGTGTTCGATGAAAGCGGCCGTGTGCTCTGCGCCAACCGCCGCGCCGACACCCTGCTGGGCGTCAGCCTGCTCAACGCCAACATCGAGAACCTGTTCAAAGCGCCGGTTGCCGATCTGCTTGACCAAATGGAAGGCCAGCCCTTCCCGCTCCAGGCGTCGGGCCACAACCGTTTCCATTGCGTGCTGAAGCGGCCGAAAGCACCGGTGCTCAAGCTCAGAACGGTGCCTGTGCAGGTGCCGATTCTGTCCCGCCCACTCGCGGTCGGTGTCATTGAGCCCGGCATGGGTGACGAGCGGGTCGAGAAAGCCGCGCGTCAGGGTCAGCGATTGCTGGAGAAGAACGTCCCGCTGTTGATTCTTGGCGAGACGGGTGTGGGCAAGGAAGTGTTCGTCAAGGCCCTGCACCGCGCCAGCTCCCGCGCCGATCAGCCCATGATTGCCGTGAACTGCGCGGCCATCCCGTCGGAGCTGGTCGAGGCTGAATTGTTTGGCTATGAAAAAGGCGCGTTCACCGGCGCTCACCATAAAGGCAGCATCGGGCTGATCCGCAAGGCGGACAAAGGCACGCTGTTTCTCGACGAGATCGGCGACATGCCGCTGCCGGTTCAAGCGCGTCTGTTGCGGGTGTTGCAGGAACGGTGTGTGCAGCCGGTTGGCAGCAGCGAGTTGTACCCGGTGGATATTCGGGTGATTTCCGCCACTCACTGCTCATTGCGCGAACATGTGCAGAACGGACGGTTTCGTCAGGATTTGTACTACCGCATCAGCGGCCTGAACCTGGAGTTGCCGCCGTTGCGGGATCGCAGCGACAAGCCCGCGCTGGTCCGTGCCATCTGGGAACAGCATCGCGAACCGCAGCAGACAGCAGGCTTTGAGCCACAGGTGATGGAGTTGTTCGAACGGCACCCGTGGCCGGGCAACCTGCGGCAGTTGAGCAACGTGATTCAGGTGGCGTTGGCGCTGGCCGATGATCAACCCATTTCCACGGAGCATCTGCCGGAAGACTTTTTTGCCGACCTGGCGATGGGCTGCGAGCGCGTCGAACCCGAGACAGTGTTCAACCGCAAGGCAGCGCTGGACACGCCGGAAGAGCTGAGTGAGTTGCTGCAGGCGGCCGGCGGGAATATCTCGCAGTTGGCGAAACGCCTGGGGGTGAGCCGGAATACGCTGTACAAGCGGCTGAGGGAACAGGGGTTTTGAAGGCTTAGATGGTTCCCACGCTCCGCGTGGTAACCCGCCGATGACGCTCCGCGCCAAATTAGACGCGGAGTGTCAGACGAGGTATTCCCACGCGGGGGGGGTCACCGCAATCAGCACAGAATTGTAACGGTGGCTTGGGCAAGAAGAATTATATGGCTATATTTGGCCAATATTTCCGAATGCGAGCATACGTCATGATTATCGTCCCTCTCGGTGAGGCCAAGGACAATCTGTCAAAACTGGTAGATGACGCTGCGGCGGGCCAGACTATCACGATCGCCAAACATGGTCGCGCAATGGCGCGCCTCGTCCCGATCGGGCGGCCCACCGGTAAACGCATCGGTGCTATGAAAGGTATTCTTCAACTACCGGACGACTTCGATGCGCCGCTTTCTGACTCTGTGCTGGATGATTTCGAAGGCAGTCGCCCATGAGGATACTGCTGGATACTCATATTCTTCTGTGGGCTCTGACTGACGACCCGAAGCTTTCTCCCAAAGCAAAAAAACTGATCGAAACCGCTACTGAGGTTTACATCAGCGCCGCCACGTTTTGGGAGATGTCGATAAAGATTGGCTTGGGGAAACTAACGGCTGATCTTGAGGAGATTCGCGAATACTGCCGAGACAGCGGCTTTATCGAGCTCCCTGTCAGCGTTGAACATGCAATCGCAGTCAAAGATCTGGAACACCATCATCGCGACCCATTCGATAGGCTAATCGTTGCTGCCGCCATCACTGAACCGATGAAGCTAATTACGTCAGACGCGATGGTTGCTAAGTACACGTCGCTCGCAGTGCTGGCTTGAGGCGCCCAAGCGCGGACGGCAGCAGGCCAGTAGAAATCAACAATTTGCCAAACGACCTTCGGGACGCTGATCGTTCCCACGCTCCGCGTGGTAACCCCGCCCAAGACGCTCCGCGTCAACGAAGACGCGGAGCGTCCGGCGAGGCATTCCCACGCGGAGCGTAGGAACGATCAAGGATAGGCGTTTACCGAGGGTTGCCGATCAATCCGCCAAACGCCAGGTGGTGCTGCCTTTGCTGTCTTCCAGCACCACGCCCATGGCGGTGAGCTGATCGCGGATGCGGTCGGACTCAGCCCAATTCTTGTCGGCGCGTGCCTGCAGGCGTGCGGCGATCAAGGCTTCGACTTCGGCAGCATCCACCCGCCCTTCGGCGCCGGCGCGCAGGAAGTCATCGGCTTCCAGCTGCAACACGCCCAACACGCTGGCCAGCTCCTTCAAACGTGCCGCCAGGCCTGCCGCTGCGTTGACATCACTGTCGCGCAGGCGGTTGATCTCGCGAACCATCTCGAACAGCACGGCGCACGCTTCCGGGGTGCCGAAGTCGTCGTTCATGGCAGTCGAAAAACGCTCGACGTACGCCTCGCCCCCCGCAGGCTCAGCGACCGGCAGGCCTTTGAGCGCGTGGTAGAACCGCTCCAGCGCGCCTTTCGATTCTTTCAGGCTGTCTTCGGAATAGTTGATCGCGCTGCGGTAGTGGCTCGACACCAGCAGGTAACGCACCACTTCCGGGTGGTATTTATCCAGCACGTCGCGGATGGTGAAAAAGTTGTTCAAGGACTTGGACATCTTCTCGCCATTGATGCGGATCATGCCGCAGTGCAACCAGGCGTTTGCGTAGGTCTTGCCGGTCGCGGCTTCGCTCTGGGCAATCTCGTTTTCGTGGTGCGGGAATTCCAGATCGCTGCCGCCGCCATGGATGTCGAAGGTCTCACCCAGGCAGCAGGTGGACATCACCGAGCACTCGATGTGCCAGCCCGGACGTCCTGCACCCCACGGCGATTCCCAGCTAGGCTCGCCCGGCTTGACGCCTTTCCACAGCACGAAATCCAGCGGGTCGTCCTTGGCTTCGTCGACTTCGATGCGAGCGCCGATGCGCAGGTCTTCGATCTTCTTGCGCGACAGCTTGCCGTAGCCCAGGAATTTGCCAACGCGGTAGTACACGTCGCCATTGCCCGGTGCGTAGGCATAGCCCTTGTCGATCAGGCGCTGGATCATGTCGTGCATGCCGCCGATGTAATCGGTCGCGCGTGGTTCCATGTCCGGCTTGAGGATGTTCAGGCGCGCTTCGTCCTCGTGCATCGCGTCAATCATGCGCGCGGTCAGGGCATCGAACGCCTCGCCGTTTTCACGGGCGCGGTTGATGATCTTGTCGTCGATGTCGGTGATGTTGCGCACGTAGGTCAGGTCGTAGCCGCTGAAACGCAGCCAGCGGGTGACGACGTCGAACGCCACCATGCTGCGGCCGTGGCCCAGGTGGCAGTAGTCGTACACGGTCATCCCGCAGACGTACATGCGCACCTTGTTGCCATCCAGCGGCTTGAAGACTTCTTTGCTCTTGCTGAGCGTGTTGTAGATAGAAAGCACGTTGCCTACCTTAGCTCCACGAATCGCGGAGCGTCACAGTCCGGTTAAAGACCGGATGACCGGGTTTCGAGTCCTTCAGATCCGCGCTGAAATAGCCTTCGCGTTCGAACTGGAAACGGTCTTCCGGCTGAGCGTCAGCCAGCGACGGTTCAGCGCGACAACCGGTCAGGACCTGCAAGGAGCCTGGGTTGATGTTGTCCAGGAAGGTCTTGCCCTCTTCTGCTTTCTCAGGGTTTGCCGACAGGAACAGACGGTCGTACAGACGCACTTCGCACTCGATGCTTTCCGCCGCCGGCACCCAGTGCACAACGCCTTTGACCTTGCGGCCTTCAGGGTTCTTGCCCAGGGTTTCCGGGTCGTAGGAGCAGCGCAGCTCGACGATGTTGCCGTCGGCGTCCTTGATCGCTTCGTCGGCGCGAATCACGTAGCTGCCACGCAGGCGCACTTCGCCGTTCGGTTCCAGGCGCTTGTAGCCCTTCGGCGGCTCTTCCATGAAGTCGTCACGGTCGATGTAGATCTCGCGGGAGAATGGCAGCTTGCGCACGCCGAGTTCTTCCTTCTGCGGATGGCGCGGCAGTTCGAGGTGGTCGACCTGGCCTTCCGGGTAATTGGTGATCACGACTTTCAACGGACGCAGCACGCACATGGCGCGCGGAGCGTTGTGGTCCAGGTCCTGACGGATGCTGAATTCCAGCATGCCGAAATCGACCACGCCGTCGGAGCGGTTGGTGCCGATCATTTCGCAGAAATTGCGGATCGACACCGGGGTGTAACCGCGGCGGCGGAAGCCTGACAGCGTCGACATGCGCGGATCGTCCCAGCCTTGCACGTGCTTTTCATCGACCAGTTGTTTGAGCTTGCGCTTGCTGGTGATGGTGTAGTTCAGGTTCAGGCGCGAGAACTCGTACTGACGCGGCTTGCACGGCACCGGCAGATTGTCGAGGAACCACTCGTAGAGCGGGCGATGGCTCTCGAATTCGAGGGTGCAGATCGAATGGGTGATGCCTTCGATGGCGTCAGACTGGCCGTGGGTGAAATCGTAGATCGGGTAGATGCACCACTTGTCACCGGTCTGATGGTGGTGCGCGTGACGAATGCGGTAGAGGATCGGATCGCGCAGGTTCATGTTCGGCGAAGCCATGTCGATCTTGGCACGCAGGACGCGGGCGCCGTCTTCGAACTCGCCGGCTTTCATGCGGCCGAACAGGTCAAGGTTTTCCTCGACGCTGCGATCGCGGAACGGGCTGTTCTTGCCCGGCTCGGTCAGGGTGCCGCGGTATTCGCGAGCTTGTTCGGGGGTCAGGTCATCGACGTAGGCCTTGCCCGTTTCGATGAGATGGACCGCCCAGGCGTACAGCTGGTCGAAGTACTGCGAGGCATAACGCACTTCGCCGGACCACTCGAAGCCCAGCCATTTGACGTCGCTTTCAATGGCGTCGATGTATTCCTGGTCTTCCTTCGCCGGGTTGGTGTCGTCAAAGCGCAGATGCGTAACGCCACCGAATTCCTGAGCCAGACCGAAGTTGACGCAGATCGACTTGGCATGACCGATGTGCAGGTAGCCGTTGGGCTCCGGCGGGAAGCGGGTCACGATCTGGGTGTGCTTGCCCGAGTCCAGGTCAGCCTGCACGATCGGGCGCAGGAAGTTGGTTGGAATTGCAGGGCCTGCCTTGGAATTCGCAGCGGCATCTTGAGTGGGCTTGCTCATAGGATCCTTGTACGGGTCGCGGCCAGGAAGGCCGGTTAAATCAAAGCGCCTATCATAGCCGAAGCTGTCAAGCCCCTGACAGCGCGCTGTGACAAAACTGCCGAGATGGGCCTGCGCTCAGCGAGAACCGCCGGCGCAATCGCAACTACCCGAGCAGCGGCTACCCTCTGTAAACTGCGCGCCTGGTGTGCATCAGCGGTACTGGCTTCGCATCGCGATGGCCGACTGCCGCGATCACTGCCTCTCACCACGACTTCAAAGAGCGAGCTGACCATGTCGAAAGTAAAGCTGACCACCAACCACGGTGAAATCGTTCTGCAACTGAACGCAGAAAAGGCGCCGCTGACCGTCGCCAACTTCATCGAATACGTCAAAGCCGGCCACTACGAAAACACCGTGTTTCACCGCGTGATCGGTAATTTCATGATCCAGGGCGGCGGCTTCGAACCGGGCATGAAAGAGAAGAAAGACAAGCGCCCGAGCATCCAGAACGAAGCCGACAACGGTCTGCCGAACAAGAAGTATTCGGTGTCCATGGCCCGCACCATGGAGCCCCATTCAGCCTCGGCGCAATTCTTCATCAACGTCGCCGACAACGACTTCCTCAACCACAGCGCCAAGACCGTACAGGGCTGGGGTTACGCCGTGTTCGCCGAGGTGGTCGAAGGCACTGAGGTGGTCGACAAGATCAAAGGCGTCGCCACCACGTCCAAGGCGGGTCATCAAGACGTGCCGGCTGACGACGTGATCATCGAGAAAGCCGAGATCGTTGAGTGATATTGCTGATCTCCGATCTGCACCTGGAAGAAGGACGCCCGGACATTACCCAGGCGTTTCTCGGCCTGCTGAACGGCCGCGCGCGCAACGCTGAGTCGCTGTACATCCTTGGGGATTTTTTCGAGGCCTGGATCGGCGATGACGCCATGTCGCCCTTTCAGCGCTCGATCTGCCAGGCGCTGCGCGCGTTAAGCGACAGCGGCACCCGGGTGTTCCTGATGCACGGCAATCGCGACTTCATGATCGGCAAGGCGTTCTGCAAAGCGGCGGGCTGCACGCTGCTCAAGGACCCAAGCGTCGTACACTTCAACGGAGAGCCGGTGCTGCTGATGCACGGCGACAGTCTGTGTACCCGGGACGAAGCCTACATGCGTATGCGCCGTTACCTGCGCCATCCGCTGACGCTGTGGGTGCTTCGTCATCTACCGTTGAGCACCCGGCACAAGCTGGCGCGCAAGCTGCGCAGCGAAAGCCGTGCGCAGACACGAATGAAGGCCAACGACATTGTTGATGTGACGCCGGACGAAGTGCCGCGGGTGATGACCGAGTCTGGCGTGAAGACGCTGATTCACGGCCACACCCACCGGCCTGCGGTCCACGACGTGCAACTGGGTGAGACCACGGCGCAGCGCATTGTGCTGGGGGATTGGGACCGCGAGGGGTGGTTGCTGCAGATCGATGAGCGCGGATTCCATCTGGAATCGTTTGCGTTTGAACCAGAGCCGGGTTTGGCGAATGAGCAGGGCGACCTGCGGCCCTAAACGCAGCCTCGTTGCCGGGCGCTAAACCTGTAGGAGCGTGGCTTGTCCCGCGATCTGGCGCGCAGCGGCAGTAAACCGGTAAAACGCGATGCACCTGATACACCGCATTCGCAGTTTTACGACCGGTTCCCGGCCGATCGCGGGACAAGCCACGCTCCTACAGTCTGCGCCCGATAGCTGTGATCAATGCCCTCCCCCGGGCGCAGCCTTCGCGGTAAACGGTGGCTTGGCCAGCCAGATGATCAGGATCAGCGACAGGAAGATCCAGCCCATCATGTAGAAATAGTCCACCGTCGACATCATGTAGGCCTGACTGGTGACCATCGAATCAAGCTGCGCGTAGGCCTGGTTGCTCGCCCCGCCCAGGGTCTCCAGCGCATGCCGCGTTGTCGGCTCGTAAGCGTTCACGTTTTCGCTCAGATACGCATGATGCTGATTGGCGCGGCGGATCCAGATCCAGGTGGTCAATGACGCCGCGAAGCTGCCGCCAAGGTTACGCAGGAACGTCGCCAGCCCCGAGCCGTCGGCAATCTGCGACGGCGGCAGGTCCGACAGCAGAATGCTCAAGGTCGGCATGAAGAACAGCGCCACCCCTGCCCCCATGAACAACTGCACCAGAGCGATGTGGGTGAAGTCCACCTGACTGGTGAAATCCGCACGCATGAAGCAGCTCAGGCCGATCGCCAGAAATGCCAGACCGGCCAACAGACGCAAGTCGAACTTATGCGCGTAGCGACCGACAAAGGGCGACATCAACACCGGCAGCACCCCGAGCGGTGCTACTGCCAGCCCGGCATAGGTGGCCGTATAGCCCATCTGCGTTTGCAGCCATTGCGGCAGAATCAGGTTGATACCGAAAAACCCCGCATAACCGCCCACCAGGCAGATCGTCCCGAAGCGAAAGTTGCGGAACGCAAACAGCCGAAGATTGACGACCGGATGGTCATCGGTCATTTCCCAGATCACGAACGCCACCAGGCCAATGGCTGAAATCACCGAGCCAATGATGATGAAGTTGGACTCGAACCAGTCCAGGTCATTGCCTTTGTCGAGCACGATCTGCAGCGCACCCACACCAATGATCAACGTGATCAAGCCCACATAATCCATGGGCTGGCGACTGGTGCTGACCGGACGCGTCGCCATTTGCTGACGCACCACGAACGCCGCGAACAGACCGATCGGCACGTTGATGAAGAAGATCCACGGCCAGCTATAACTGTCGGTGATCCAGCCGCCGAGAATCGGGCCGGCGATCGGCGCCACAACGGTGACCATCGCCAGCAGTGCCAGCGCCATCCCCCGTTTCGCCGGGGGATAGACCGCGATCAGCAGGGTCTGGGTCATCGGGTACAACGGTCCAGCGACCATGCCCTGCACGACCCGAAAGCCCACCAGTTCGGGCATCGACGTGGATATGCCGCAAAGGAACGACGCCATCACGAACAGCAGCGTGGCCCACAGAAACAGCTTCACTTCACCGAAGCGTCGACTGAGCCAGCCGGTCAGCGGCAGCGCGATGGCGTTACTGACCGCGAACGAGGTGATGACCCACGTGCCCTGCTCCGAACTCACGCCGAGGTTGCCGGAGATGGTCGGCAAGGCCACGTTGGCGATGGTCGTGTCGAGCACTTGCATGAAAGTCGCCAGCGACAGGCCGATGGTGGTCAGCAACAGGCTTGGCGGCGTAAAAGAAGCGGGAGCGTTAGTACTCATCGCGAATCCTTTGACACTCGAAGATCACCCCGGCCGGCTGAAGCGGGCCGGGGCAGATGGATTGGCGAATCAGCGCTGGGCCGTCTTGCCGCTGGTTGGCGCGCTGTTCTCGTGGATCACGCGGGCAATCATCGTGTCGGCATCGGCCAGTTGTTTGGCATAAACGTCGGTGGTGAACAGCGGCTGCTTCGGCGGTTGCTGCGCCAGCACCGGACCGCTCTGGTCATGCAGGTTCACGTCAACGGTGGTCGACAGACCGATGCGCAGCGGGTGCCTGGCCAGTTCATCGGCGTTGATGCGAACCCGCACCGGCACACGCTGGACGATCTTGATCCAGTTACCGGTGGCGTTTTGCGCAGGCAGCAAGGCAAACGCACTGCCGGTGCCGGCGCCGACGCTGTCCACGGTGCCGCTGTACTTGACGTCGCCTCCGTACAGATCCGCTTCGATGTCCACCGGCTGGCCGATGCGCATCTGGCCGAGCTGGGTTTCCTTGAAGTTGGCGTCGATCCACAGCTGGTCGAGGGGAATCACGGCCATCAGCGCAGTGCCCGGCTGAACCCGCTGGCCCAGTTGCACGGTGCGCTTGGCAACGTAACCGGTGACCGGGGCGATCAGCGTGCTGCGCGCGTTGCTCAGGTAGGCCTGACGCAGTTGCGCGGCAGCCGATTTGACGTCCGGGTGCGAAGAGACCTGGGTGTCATCCACCAGCGCGCTGCTGGTTGCCAGTTGCTGCTGGATGTTGGTCAACGCGTTCTGTGCGGTGGTCAGGTCATCCTTGGCGTGGGACAGCTCTTCCTGAGAAATCGCCCCGCCCGCCGCCAGACTGCGACGACGGTTGTAGTTGTCCTGGGCTCTCTGCACTTCGGCGCGCTGGGCCGCCAGTTGCGCTTTCATGCCGTCGACGTTGCTGTACAGACCGCGTACCTGACGCACTACTTTTGCCAGATTGGCTTCGGCACTTTGCAGCGCCACTTCGGCGTCATTCGGGTCGAACTGCACCAGCACCTGACCTTCGCGGACCAGATCGCCGTCGTCGGCGCCGATGCTCACCACGGTGCCGGTGACTTGCGGGGTGATCTCCACGACGTTGCCGTTGACGTAGGCATCGTCGGTGCTCTCGCTCCATCGGCCGTACATTTCGTACCAGGCCCAGACACCCACCGCACCGAGCACCACGACCAGCAGCAGGCCAAGGAACAGCAGTTTGCGCTTGCGCGGGTTCTTGGCCGGTTTGGTCTGCTCGGCGCCTTTGTCGCCGCCTTTGTCAGCGCTGTTGTCGGGCGCCGATGCGTTGGCGTCCTTTTGTTCGTTTGCAGGATTGTTGTCGGTAGTGGCAGTGGCCATGACGATTACCTTAATGAGTCAGCGAAGCAGTTGACGGGACGACCGGGGCGGCGTTTTCGCCGGGCTTGCTGTCTTCGAAGCCTCCCCCGAGGGCCTGCATCAACTGGATCGAAAGATCGATTCGTTCCGCGTTGAGATCAGCCTGTTGGCGTTGCGATTGCAGCAGTTGTTGCTCGACGCTCAGCACGTCCAGGTAGTTGCCGATGCCGGATGAGTAGCGCTGAACGACGGTGTCGTAGGATTTCTGAATCACGTCGGTCGCCTGCTGGCGCGCCTCGATCTGGCGGCGGATGTCGCGCAACTGGCCAATGCCATCGCTGACATCCCCCAGCGCCCGGACCAGCGTCTTGTTGTACTGCGCCACGGCGAGGTCGTAGTCGGCGTCCCGCGCATCAAGGTCGGCACGGCGACGGCCACCGTCGAAGATCGGCAGCGACACCGTCGGCGCGACGTTGAAAAAGCGACTGGCCGAGCCGAACATCGCGTCGCCCAACATCGACTCAACTCCCGCCGACGCGCTCAGGTTGAGGTTCGGGTAGAAGTTGGTCTTGCTGACGTCGATGTTTTTGCTCGCCGCTTCAACCCGCCACCGCGCCGCCACCAGATCGGGGCGACGGCCCAGCAACTCAGCGGGCACAACCGAGGGCAAGGCCACAACAGCGGGTTGCAGCACGGCAGGCCGGCTCAGTTGTTCGCCGCGGTCCGGGCCTTTGCCCATCAGCACGGCCAGCTGGATTTTGGCGCTGCGCAGGCTCTTGTCCGCGTCCGCGAGCGATTCGCGGGAGTTGGCTTCCAGGCTCTGGGTCTGCTCGTACTGGTACTCGCTGTCGATGCCCGACTTGAAACGCCGCGCGCCCAGGTCCAGCAGTTGACTGGTGCGCTTGAGGTCTTCGGCCGCCAGGTCGCGGACGATGTAGGCCTGGCCCAGGTCGCTGTAGGCGCGGGCGACGTCGGCCGCCAGGGTCAGTTGCGCCGCTTGCTGATCGACTTCGCTGGCACGGGCCTGGCCCAATGCCGCTTCCCAGGCAGCGCGCTGGCCGCCCCACAGATCGAAGTTGTAATTGAAGCCGGCGCTCAGGCTGCGCAAGGTGCTATAGCGCCCGCCTGCACCGGTCGGGTCCTGGTCGCGGGCCAGACGGGAACGGCTGACGCCGGCATCGGCATCGACGGTCGGCATGCGTTCGGCGTCGGCGGCATAGGCCTGGGCACTGGCCTGACGGGTACGGGCCGCGGCGATCTGCATGTCCGGGCTGTCGCGCAGCGCTTCAGTGATCAAGCTGTTGAGCTGTGGATCGCCCAGGCTGGTCCACCAGTCGCGCTTGGGCCAGGCCGCCGGTGACAGGGTGATGCCGTTGAGGCTCTGGGCGGTCTGCAGGCTGTTGGCATCGATGCCGACGGCTTCGGTGTTCAGGCCTTTGGAACTGGCGCAACCGGCCAGCACCAGTGCCACGACTATCACGCTCAAGGACGTGCGCAGGGTCGAGCCCCGCTGAATGTGAGTGCTCATCGTTCGGCGATCCGGGCAATCGTGATGGGGTCGCCCGAGGCAACCAGAATTTTCGTCAGAATCTTTTCCAATGCCAGCAGCTCACTGTCTTCCAGGACGCCGACCATCTCGTTCATCGCGTGTGCACCGATTTCCGGGAGCAGATCGGAGAGCGCCTTGCCTTCATCGGTGAGCACCAGTTGCACCTGACGCCGATCGGATTCCGAGCGCGCACGGGACAGCAGGTTTTTCTGCTCAAGACGATCGAGCATGCGGGTCATCGAACCGCTGTCGAGGTTCAACATGCGGCAAATGTCAGCCGGGGTCTCGGCGCAGAAACGCGCGATCATCACCAGCACTTTGAACTGCTGCGCGGTGACGCCGTGGGGCTCGAGATGTCGGTCGAGGATGCGGTTTTTCAGCTGCTCAGTCCGGCCCAGCAGCATGCCCAAAAGACTGTCGTGAAAGTTTTCAGGAGTGAAATGTGCCATTGATAGCCACCCATTATCTGCTTAGGCAGTGAATGGGGCGGATCTTACTGCCTAGGCAGCAAACACACAATGAAACAAATTTTAAGGCGCGCGAATTCAGACGAACGTGGTTCGCCTGCTGAATGGGTAGGTTTCTACAGTGGGCTTAGAGCGCCGGCACACCGCTGTGGAAGCGGAAATCTTCATCCGGGCTCAGTATCAGCTCGCGCTCGGCCAGGCGGATTTCTTCGATCTTGGCATCGACGTCCGCCTCTGTGCCGTAGGTGTAGGCGAGCTTCAGGTAATCCTGAAAATGCCGGGCTTCGGACTTGAGCAGGCTGGCGTAGAACTTCGACAGGTCTTCGTCCAGATGCGGCACCAGTGCGGCGAAGCGTTCGCAGGAACGCGCTTCAACGATGGCGCCGACGACCAGCGCGTCGGTCAGGCGATAGGGGTTGTGGGTGCGAACGAGTTTGCGCAGCGACCCGGCATAGCGCGCCGAACTGATGTTGGCCATCGGGATGTTGCGCTTCTTGATGATGCCGATCACTTGCTCGAAGTGACGCAACTCTTCGCGCGCCAGCCGCGACATCTTGGCCAGCAGGTCGAACTTGTCGTTGTACTGAAACATGAACTGAAACGCCGCACCGGCGGCCTTCTTTTCATTGTTGGCGTGATCGATCAGCAGGATATCCAGATTCTGCAAAGCGGCCTGAACCCAACTGTCGGGCGTGGGGCAAAGCAGGAAGGCGTCGATCTCTGGATAAATCTGCATGGGTTCACGGATGGCTGGCTGGGCAAGGCGCAGCATTATACGGAGCCTGACGGACAGAGCCAGCCTGCGCAGATGAAAAGCGCAGGATTTACTGCCAGCGGGTGAGGGTCACGCCACTGTCAGACCGCACCCATTGCATCCTTGAGGAAGCCGGGCGCGATGTAGCGCTCATAGTGCGCTTCGGACAGCAGGAAGAATTCCCGATCAATGGCATCGCGCAGTTCAGGCAGCGACCAGTCGCGAAACTCCGGCAGCAGCACCATGCCGTAGGCGTCCAGCTGGTTGATCACCCGCGCGCCCCGTGCAATCAACTGGTACGCCCAGCAATATTCCGACTGATGCGGGACGAAACGGATTTTGCGTTGCTCCAGTTGCGCCCGCAACCTGGCCGGGTCGAACACCTCGACTTTCCCGGCCATCACTTGCACCAGCAGCTGTTCCAGGCGCAGCCAGACAGCGCGCTTCGCGTCTTCGTCGTAGCCGTTCCAGTGGATCACTTCGTGGTGGAAGCGCTTGCATCCGCGGCACACGAGGTCGCCGTAGACAGTGGAGCACAGGCCCACGCAGGGCGTTTTGATGATTTGATTGGGCATGACGGAGCAACACGGCGGCGAACGAAACAAGCCGGCATGTTAGCCCTTTGTCTAACGAGGTACACCCTTCAACCTGTAGGGGCTAACTTACCTTCAGCGGTTTTTTACCGTAGAATCACCGGGCCTTTTAAGGCGCCAATGTCCGTTGGAAGCTGTTTTCAAAGCGTCACGAGCACAGTCAGGGCTTTTTACGATGAGTCGGCCAGCCACTTGTCGCGCAAAGCCCGCCCCGCAGTCCGGTCCGACGCGAGTTCGCTTGCGTCCCCTCCTCGACCGATCATGCAGGCGTAAAACTTTGAAAACAGCTTCTGTTGGAGATCGTCAGCTTCCTGCCAAGAAACTTTAAAAAGTTCGAGAGCGCCGATGCGGACCTTCTCTGGATGAGCGTCCCGGACACCCATTTGGGACCACTGATGAGGGTAATACTGTGCTTGAAGCCTACCGTAAACACATCGAAGAGCGTGCCGCCCAGGGTATCGTGCCCCAGCCGCTTAACGCCGAACAAACTGCAGGCCTGGTCGAGCTGCTGAAAAACCCACCGGCTGGCGAAGAAGCTTTCCTGCTTGACCTGATCACCAATCGCGTTCCACCGGGCGTTGACGAAGCTGCCTACGTCAAAGCCGGTTTCCTCTCTGCCCTGGCCAAGGGCGAAGTTCAATCCCCTCTGCTGGACAAGACGCGCGCCGTCGAACTGCTCGGCACCATGCAGGGCGGCTACAACATCGTGACCATGGTTGACCTGCTCGACGATGCCGAGCTGGCACCGGTCGCCGCACAGCAACTGAAGCACACACTGCTGATGTTCGACGCCTTCCACGACGTCGCTGAAAAAGCGAAGAACGGCAACGCACACGCCAAGGGCGTGATGCAGTCCTGGGCTGACGGCGAGTGGTTCCAGAAGCGTCCGACCCTGGCCGAGAAGATCAGCCTGCGCGTCTTCAAGGTCACCGGCGAAACCAACACCGACGACCTGTCGCCTGCACCTGATGCCTGGTCGCGTCCGGACATCCCGCTGCACGCCCTCGCCATGTTGAAGATGGCCCGTGAAGGGATCGTGCCTGACGTTCAGGGCTCCATCGGCCCGATGAAGCAGATCGAAGAAATGCGCGGTCAGGGCTTCCCTATCGCCTACGTTGGCGACGTGGTCGGCACCGGTTCTTCGCGCAAGTCGGCGACCAACTCGGTGTTGTGGTTCTTCGGCGACGACGTCCCGAACGTCCCGAACAAGCGCGCTGGCGGTTTCTGCTTCGGCACCAAGATTGCCCCGATCTTCTACAACACCATGGAAGATGCCGGCGCTCTGCCAATCGAATTCGATGTCTCGAACATCAACATGGGCGACGTGATCGACGTCTATCCGTACGCGGGCAAAGTCTGCAAGCACGACAGCGAAGAAGTGATCACCACCTTCGAACTGAAGACCCCGGTACTGCTCGACGAAGTCCGTGCTGGCGGTCGTATCCCGCTGATCATCGGCCGCGGCCTGACAGACAAGGCGCGTGCTGAACTGGGCCTGGGCCCGACCGACCTGTTCAAGCTGCCTGAAGCCCCTGTCGACACCGGCAAAGGTTTCACCCTGGCGCAGAAAATGGTGGGCAAGGCATGCGGTCTGCCGGAAGGCAAAGGTGTGCGTCCTGGCACCTACTGCGAACCGAAGATGACCACCGTCGGTTCTCAGGACACCACAGGTCCCATGACCCGTGATGAACTGAAAGACCTGGCGTGCCTGGGCTTCTCGACCGATCTGGTGATGCAGTCGTTCTGCCACACCGCGGCGTATCCGAAGCCGATCGACGTGACCACGCACCACACGCTGCCTGACTTCATCATGACCCGCGGCGGCGTTTCCCTGCGTCCGGGCGATGGCATCATCCACAGCTGGCTGAACCGCATGCTGCTGCCGGACACCGTCGGTACCGGCGGTGACTCGCACACCCGCTTCCCGATGGGCATCTCGTTCCCGGCCGGTTCGGGTCTGGTGGCGTTTGCCGCGGCCACCGGCGTCATGCCGCTGGACATGCCGGAGTCGATCCTGGTCCGCTTCAAGGGCGAGATGCAACCGGGCATCACCCTGCGTGACCTGGTGCATGCGATCCCTTACTTCGCGATCCAGAACGGTTTGCTGACCGTCGAGAAGAAAGGCAAGAAAAACGCCTTCTCGGGACGCATCCTGGAAATCGAAGGCCTGGACAACCTGAGCATCGAGCAGGCATTCGAACTGTCCGATGCCTCGGCCGAGCGTTCTGCCGCAGGTTGCACGATCAAGCTGTCGAAAGAGTCGATCACCGAATACCTGAACTCAAACATCACGCTGCTGCGCTGGATGATCGAACAGGGTTACGGCGATCCGCGCACGCTGGAGCGTCGTGCTCAAGCGATGGAAGCCTGGGTCGCCAATCCGGAGCTCATGGTTGCGGACGCTGATGCCGAGTACGAAGAAATAATCGAGATTGATCTGGCCGACATCAAAGAGCCTGTGCTCTGCGCGCCAAACGATCCGGACGACGCGCGTCTGCTGTCCAGCGTTGCCGGCGAGAAGATCGACGAAGTGTTCATCGGTTCGTGCATGACCAACATCGGCCACTTCCGCGCGGCGGGCAAGTTGCTGGATCAGGTCAAGGGTCAGCTTCCAACGCGTCTTTGGCTGTCGCCGCCGACCAAGATGGACGCTCATCAATTGACCGAGGAAGGCTACTACGGGATCTACGGCAAGGCTGGCGCGCGCATGGAAATGGCGGGCTGCTCGCTGTGTATGGGTAACCAGGCACGTGTGGAGCCGAATTCGACGGTGGTGTCGACGTCGACCCGTAACTTCCCGAACCGTCTGGGTGATGGGGCGAACGTGTATCTGGCGTCGGCTGAGTTGGCGTCTGTGGCGTCGATTCTGGGTCGTCTGCCGACGGTCGAGGAGTATATGGAGTACGCGGGCAAGATCGACAGCATGGCTGCCGATGTTTATCGCTACTTGAGCTTCGATCAGATCGCGGAGTTCCGTGAGGCTGCAGCGAACGCTAATATTCCGGTTGTTCAGGCTTAACAGCTGAGACCGTGTTGAGAAAACCCCGCTTCGGCGGGGTTTTTTGTTTTTAAGATCAAGGGCGTCTGCCTGGGGGCAGACTGTTTCGCCTCCGGCGAGTTACTTGGAAAAGCACCCCAAGTAACCAAGGGTGCTTGCTCCTGGTTTGGCCCGACTTCGTCGGGTTCCCTCACTTCGACGACGCTCCGTGGGCCCGCGCCGAACGGACATCCATGTCCTGACGGCGCTCTCGCCGCATCCATGCGGCTCGACCCACTACGCATCGTCTACGTTCGGCCTGCACCCAAGTTGCGTTTTGCGGTGACTGGGCTTTTTGCGTATGAAGATCAAAAGCAGATCAAAAGCTTCCCGGCTGAAGCCGGTCCTACGGGCGTACGCGCTGCTGTCAGCAGGACCGGCTTTAGCCGGGAAGACGGCCCCACTGACTGCATGCGTTGCTTTTAGTGGGACCGGCTTTAGCCGGGAAGGGGCCGGTGTGGGCGAGGGCAATTTCACGGCCTGGCACGTTGATCGTTCCCACGCTCCGCGTGGGCATGCATCCCGTGACGCTGCGCGTCACAACGTGCGATATCCATGCTTCTAGCCGTAGCCACGCCCGCAATCAGCCGCTTAGACTGTCCCCTCTTTCTGTTTTCAAAGGATGAATCCAGTGAATGTTGCTGTTGATCAGGTGGTGATCCATCGTTTCACCGAGGCCCATATCGAGGGTGTCACTGCGTTGTATAACGACCCCAGTGTGTGTCGTCAGGTGCTTCAGATGCCGTATCAGTCGGCCGATGTCTGGCGCAAACGGCTGGCGGGGGCGGATGAGCGTTCATCGAAGCTTGTCGCTCTGCATCAGGGTCAGGTGATCGGCAACATTGGCCTGGAGCAATACGCGCGCATTCGCCAGCGGCATGTCGGCGCCATCGGCATGGGCATCGCGGCGGCCTGGCAGGGCAAAGGGGTGGGGTCGAGGCTCATGGCCGCTGTGCTGGAAGTCGCGGACAACTGGATGAACCTGCACCGGGTGGAACTCACCGTGTTTGCCGACAACGAAGCCGCTTTGGCGCTGTACCGCAAATTCGGCTTCGAAACCGAAGGCCGCCTGCGGGACTACGCCATACGCGACGGCGTCCTCGTCGACGCTATCAGCATGGCGCGCTTTAAATAACCGATCAGCCTGTGGAAGAGCGACGCAGAGCGTCTGGGGATGCATGCCCACGCGGAGCGTGGGAATGATCAACAGCATTCGCGAGCAAGCTCGCCCCCACAGGCAGGGTGTCCGATCAGCAAAACTGCCAGCATCCCCACTGGCCCCTTCCCGGCTAAAGCCTGTCCCACTAAAAAGCACACCGCGTACACCCTGTGGGACCGGCTTCAGCCGGGAAGCTGTTGATCTGCCTTGCTTTTGATCTTTGAACTCAAACAGTCCAGACACCGCCAATCGCGACTTGGGTGCAGGCTGAACGCAGGTCTCGTGGAGTGGGCCGAGCGGCATGGATGCCGCGAGAGCCGCCCCCCGCCATGGATGGCGGATGGCGGCGGGCCCACGGAGCGAGACCGGAGTGAAGGAACCCTGAGGAACGAAGGGCCAAACCAGGAGCAGGCACCCTTGGTTACTTGGGGTGCTTTTCCAAGTAACTCGCCGAAGGCGAAACAGTCTGCCCCCAGGCAGACGCCCTTGACCTTGATCTCCCCAACGCAAAAACAAAAAAAGCCCCGCGTCTCACAACGCGGGGCTTCCGATTACAGACGACTAAACCATCACACCACCGCCGTCTGCCCACTCATTGCCAGATCCAGCAACTCACGGTTAGCGACCGCATACATCGCATAATCATTACCACTCGCCGCACGCAACTCCACCAACATCGCGCGCCAGCGCTCGACCATCGGCAAATGCTGCTCCAGCCACAGACTCAAACGCTCCTCGACATCCGCAGGACCATTCGCCATCTGCAACACCGACACCGTAATCGCCCGCTGCTGCCAATCGATATCATCACGGAACGCCTCACGGGCCAGCGCCTGCCAATTGTTCTCCACCGGCAACGCACTGATCTGCTGCAAATACCACGTCACATCCAGCGAACTGCCCACCGCGAAATACACCTTCGCCACGTCCGCTGCATTCTGACCAGTCACATCAGACGCCTCGATGATCGGCAACAGCGTGTACAGGTGACTCGTACCCGCCACCATCCGCGCCAGCAGCTCCGGCACGCCGGCCGCGACGTACTCCTGATAACGCGTCTGCCAGACCTCACGGGTCGGGCCTTCCAGCAACTCGTCCAGCTTCAGACCCAGTGCCGCGATGTGCGGACCGAAGTGCGCCACATCACGCCCTGCGTCCAGCTCATTGCGACGGCTGCGCAAGAACCAGCGCGTCGCGCGACGACCCAGACGCATCAACTCATCCATCAACGCCAGCTGAATCTCCGCCGGGACCTTGTAGTCCAGCGCCTCGATCTGACGGAACCAGTGCGGGAGGTGGAAAATGTCACGCACGATCACGTAAGCACCGGCCACGTTGGCGGCGGTCATGCCGGTCGACTCTTTGAGCCGCTGCACGAAGGTGATGCCCATGTGGTTGACCAGATCGTTGGCGATCTGCGTGCTGACGATTTCGCGCTTCAGACGGTGGCGACGCATCGACTCGGAGAACTTAGCGCCCAGTGACGGCGGGAACGCCGTTTCCATGTCACGCGCCAGATAGTCGTCGTCCGGAACGCGGGATTCCAGCAGCGCTTCCTTGAGGTCGATCTTGCTGTAGGAGATCAGCACCGACAGCTCGGCCCGGGTCAGGCCTTTCTTCTCGGCGATGCGCTCGGCCAGTTGATCTTCCGCCGGCAGGAACTCGATGGCACGGTCCAGCTTGCCCCGCACTTCCAGGTCGCTCATCAGGCGCTTGTACTCGGCGATGCGCTCGTAGGCACGGCGCTCCGCCAGGGACAGGGCCTGGGTCTGCTTGTAGTTGTTGCCGAGGACGAGGTTGCCCACTTCGTCGGTCATGCTTTCGAGCAGCAGATTGCGCTGCTTCTCGGTCATGTCGCCGGCCTGGACCACTTCGTTCAGCAGGATCTTGATGTTCACTTCGTGGTCGGAGCAGTCCACACCACCGGCGTTGTCGATGAAGTCGGTATTGGTCGCGCCGCCCATCAGGCCGAATTCGACGCGGCCCAGCTGGGTCATGCCCAGGTTGCCGCCCTCGCCCACTACCTTGCAGCGCAGCTGATTGCCGTTGACGCGCAGTGCGTCGTTGGCCTTGTCGCCGACGTCTGCGTGGGTCTCGGTGCTGGCTTTGACGTAGGTGCCGATGCCGCCGTTCCACAGCAGATCCACCGGCGCCATGAGCAGCGCGTGCATCAGCTCGGTCGGGGTCAGTTTGTCAGCGGTGATGTCGAAGCGCGCTTTCATCTGCGGGGTGATCGCGATGCTTTTCGCACTGCGCGGGAAGATACCGCCGCCTGCGGACATCAGACTGGTGTCGTAATCGGTCCACGCCGAGCGCGGCAGGTCGAACAGACGCTGACGCTCGGCAAAGCTGCTGGCCGGGTCCGGATTCGGGTCGATGAAGATATGCAGGTGGTTGAAGGCCGCGACCAGTTGCAGCTTGTCGGACATCAACAGGCCGTTACCGAACACGTCACCGGCCATGTCGCCGACGCCGATCACGCTGATGCTGTCCTGCTGCACGTTGATGCCGCGCTCGCGGAAGTGGCGCTGTACGCCAACCCACGCGCCCTTGGCGGTGATGCCCATTTTCTTGTGGTCGTAACCTGCCGAGCCGCCTGACGCGAAGGCGTCGCCGAGCCAGAAACCGTAGTCGATGGCGATGCCGTTGGCGATGTCGGAGAAGGTCGCGGTGCCTTTGTCGGCGGCGACGACCAGGTACGGGTCATCGTCGTCATGGCGCACGACGTTGGCCGGCGGCACCAGTGCGCCTTCTTTCAGGTTGTCGGTGATGTCCAGCAGACCGGAGATGAAGAGGCGGTAGCAGGCGATCGCTTCGGCCTGAATCTCGTCGCGGGTCCCGGTGGTCGGCAGACGACGGGGCAGGAAACCGCCCTTGGCGCCGACCGGCACGATGACCGAGTTCTTCACCTGCTGGGCTTTGACCAGACCCAGCACTTCGGTGCGGAAGTCTTCTTCACGGTCGGACCAGCGCAGGCCGCCACGGGCCACGTTGCCGAAGCGCAGGTGAACGCCTTCGACGCGCGGCGAGTAGACGAAGATTTCAAACTTCGGCACCGGCTTCGGCAGCTCGGGGATCAGGCGCGGGTTGAACTTGAAGCTGAAGTAGCTCTTGCTCTGGCCGTTGGCGTCGGTCTGGTAGAAGTTGGTGCGCATGGTCGCCTTGATCAGGTCAAGGTAGCGACGCAGGATGCGGTCTTCGTTGAGCACTTGCACGCCGTCCAGCGCGGTCAGAATGGCCTGCTCCAGACGCTGTTGCATGTCGTCGAGGTCGCCGCCGCTCAGCTTGCGCGCCAGATAGAAGCGGGTCTTGAACAGACGCGTCAGCTCGCGAGCGATGTCGGCGTGGTTATTCAGCGTGCTGGCGATGTAACCCAGGTCGAAGCCCAGGCGGATCTGCTTCAGGTAACGCGCGTAGGCACGCAGCAGCGCCACGTCGCGCCACGGCAAGCCGGCCGTCAGCACCAGACGGTTGAAGGCATCGTTCTCGGCTTCGCCACGCACGATGTGGACGAAGGCGTCCTGCAGCGTGTCGTTGAGCTGCTGCAGGTCCAGGTTCAGGCCTTCGCCGTAAGTGAACGCAAAATCGTGAATCCAGAATTCGCGGCCATTGGTGTGGCGCAGGCGATACGGGAATTCACCGAGTACGCGCAGGCCGAGGTTTTCCAGGATCGGCAGCACGTCGGACAGCGCCAGCGGCGTGTCAGCGTGGTACAGCTTGCAGTGCAGCTGCGCCTTGTCGCCGGACAGCGGCTGGTAAAAGCTCATGACCAGCGGATTGGCTTCGGACAGGCTCAGCACGTGTTGCATGTCGACCACGGCGGAGTGCGCGGCGAAACGCTCGCGGTAGCCGGCCGGGAAACCTTTCGGGAAGTCGGCCAGCACGTTGGTGCCCTGAGCTTCGCCGAAGCTTTCGATGACCAGACTGGCGTAGTCGTCTTTCCACGAACGGCAGGCCTGGATGACTTCGTTTTCCAGCTGCTGCGGATCGATGTCGAGGGTGACTTTCGGGTCCACACGCAGGATCAGCTGCACGCGCGCCAGTACCGACTCGGAGAAGAAGGTCCAGAACTCGCAGTCGGTGGCTTTCAGGCGATCCATCAGCACTTGCTGAATCTTCTGACGGACTTCGGTGGAATAGACGTCGCGCGGCACGTAGGCCAGGCAGTAGCAGAAACGACCGTACGGGTCTTTGCGCAGGAACACGCGAATCTTGTTGCGCTCCTGGATCTGCACGATCGACATGACGGTGGTGAACAGCTCGTCCACCGGGGTCTGGAACAGGTCGTCGCGCGGCAGCACTTCAACCACTTGCGCCAGTTCCTTGCCCAGGTGCGCCTTGGCGTCGAACCCGGAGCGGCGCTCGACTTCGGCGACCTTGCGGCGGATGTAAGGAATGGCACGCACGCTTTCGCCATACACCGAGGAGGTGTACAGGCCCATGAAGCGCGATTCCTTGATGACCTTGCCGTCGGCGTCGATCTGGCGGATCGACACGTAGTCCGGGTACGCCGGCCGATGCACGCGGCTCGGGTGCGCAGCCTTGGCGAACGACAGCAGGGTCGGCTCCTGCAGGTAGTTCACTGCATAGCCTTCGATGTGCAGGTCTTCGGCGGTGAGCCCTGCGCGCAGTAGTTTGGTCAGGCCAAGGAAGGACGACGGGTCGTACTGGAGCTGACCGCCCTCGCCTTCGCTGCTGACGGTGAATTCTTCATAGCCGAGGAACGTGAAGTGGTTGTTGACCAGCCATTCGAGGAACACCTTGACCTCGGATTTCTCCTCCGGGTCAATGGTGTACTCCGTGGCGTCGATGCCGGCCAGCAGCTCGTGGAGCTTGGCTTTCATCGGCTCGAAGTCTTCCACCGCGACGCGGACTTCACCCAGCACCTGCTCCAGTTCGCGGGCGAGCACGTTCAGCTCCGCGGCATTGGCGCAACGGTCGATCTCCAGGTACATCAACGATTCTTGCAGCACGCCGTCGCCGCTGGTGCCTTTTGGCAGCAGTTCGAGCAGTTGGCCCTTCTCGTCGCGACGCACGCTGAGCACGGTGGTCTGCAGCGTGTGGATGCTGTAGCCGCGGCGGTTCAGTTCGGTGCGCACCGAGTCGACCAGGAACGGCAGGTCGTGGTGCAGCACTTCGACGGCGGTGTGGGTGGACTGCCAGCCGTGACGTTCGTAATCGGGGTTGTAGACCCGTACCTGCGGCGTGCCGTGCTCGAAGTGTTCAAGCAGGCGCCAGGCCGAGAGGGTGCAACCGGCCAGGTCAGAGAGTCTGCGCTGGGTGAGTTCGTCGAGGGAGATGATGCCGAAGAATTGTTCGGCGAACAGCGCCACTTGTGGCAGTGCCTGTTCGCTGATGTGCTGAGCCAGTGCCGCTCGCAGTTGGTGCTGGAAGTCGGACTTGCTGGCTGCGGTGAAGAACGCCATCTGTGGTACTCCGATTGGCTTGAGCTTTTATATAGGAGAGATGCGTGTGTCGGGTGGAGCTTGTGTGTTTGCCTCGTTTGCGTCTGGTCGATGATAGTCAGCATAACGTGACAGAGGGCAATGCGATTGGCACTGCGTGAATTACTAACGCTTTTGGTGTGTGTGCCGTCACATTTGTTCGGCTCGGGTGCAGCTTAACGAGTGGCGCCCTGAATCTGCTTGCGATGCTGCGACATATTCGGACATCGGGTTGCAGGCAGGGTGCTTCGCTGGGCCTGTTCCGTAAGAAGGTCAAGAGCGTCGGCCTAACGGCCTTGGTTTCGCCTTCGGCGAGTTACTTGGAAAAGCACCCCAAGTAACCAAGGGTGCTTGCTCCTGGCTTGGCCCTTCCTTCGTCAGGGTTCCTTCACTCCGGTCCCGCTCCGTAGGCCCGCGCCGAACGGACATCCATGTCCTGACGGCGCTCTCGCCGCATCCATGCGGCTCGGCCCACTGCGCGTCGTCTGCGTTCGGCCTGCACCCAAGTCGCGTTTTGTGGTGTCTGGACTTTTTGTGCATGAAGATCAAAAGCAAAAGCTTCCCGGCTGAAGCCGGTCCTACAGTCATCGCCAATCCCACTTGATGCACGCGCTGCTTTTTTAGTGGGACCGGCTTTAGCCGGGAAGAGGCCAGTTTGAGCGCCATCAAATGGATAGGGGACTGATTTATTTACAGCGCTTCACCGTAAATTAATCTGTCCCCGGCGGATCGGTCATTCAACTGCCAACCGCAATATCCAGCAAATCTCCCACAAGACTGGCAAAATCCATCCCTGCCCTGCCCCCCAGCCACAGGAATCACCGCCATGCAAATGACCACCGACAGCTTCATCTATAACCCATGCGACGAGGAGGAAGATGATATGGCGCTGGCCTGTTGCCATGGCAGCAGCACCGGTGATCTGTTTCTGCTCGCGCGTTTCCCCGATGAGGATGAGGTCGATATCACGTTTCGTGACGACACTATCCATGTCGAAGACAACATCACCGTCACCCTGAGCGCCACTCGGCTGTTGGTCGAGATCGACGCCAACGACGCCAAACCCTTGGGCGGCGACGCCACGTACGACATTACCCACAGCACACCTGCCAATGAGCTGACCGAGCTGGACGCCACGCTGCGGATCATCCTCAGCGGTGTCGGGACGTACGTCAGCCAGATCAACTGAGACCTCCCCGGCATCGGGCCCCAATTGACGCAAATGTAAGACAGTTCTTGTTTTTGCCCAGTCCTTTGCTGAAAAGCCGAAAAAACCCGCCGGCCGATTAGTCGGCGCCCCTGCGATGGATTAAAGTAACGCCCCCAGCTTCGGCGCCACTTGGCGCTGCTGCCTCTCCTGCCAGGAACTGTCATCGATGGAACATCGTGAAGCGTTGATCGCGCTGCGGACCTTTCTCTCCACCCAGATTCTCGGGCAGGAGAAACTGGTTGAGCGCTTGCTGATCGCGCTGCTGGCCGACGGTCACATGCTGGTCGAAGGCGCGCCGGGACTGGCGAAGACCAAGGCGATCAAAGAGCTGGCTGAAGGCATCGAAGCACAATTCCATCGCATTCAGTTCACCCCCGACCTGCTCCCGGCCGACATCACCGGCACCGAAATTTATCGTCCGGAAACCGGCAGTTTCGTGTTCCAGCAAGGCCCCATCTTCCACAACCTGGTGCTGGCCGACGAAATCAACCGCGCGCCGGCCAAGGTGCAATCGGCGCTGCTGGAAGCCATGGCCGAGCGTCAAGTCAGTGTCGGGCGCAGTACCTACGACCTGTCGCCGCTGTTTCTGGTGATGGCGACGCAAAACCCCATCGAGCAGGAAGGCACCTACCCGCTGCCCGAAGCGCAGCTCGATCGGTTTCTGATGCACGTCAAGATCGGCTTCCCGGACGCCACCGTCGAACGCAAGATCCTCCAGCAGGCCCGGGGCGAAGCGCTCAACGGCGAGACCAAGCCGGAGCGCCGGGTCAGCCAGCAGGCGATCTTCGCGGCGCGCAAGGAAATCCTCGGGCTGTACATGGCTGACGCCGTTGAGGAATACCTGGTGCAACTGGTGATGGCGACCCGCACGCCCGCCAAGTTCGATGCCGAGCTGGCCGAGTGGATCGGTTATGGCGCAAGCCCCCGCGGTTCGATTTCCCTGGACCGCTGCGCCCGGGCCCACGCCTGGCTGGCCGGGCGGGATTTCGTCAGCCCGGAGGACATCCAGGCGATGGTCTTCGACGTGCTGCGTCACCGCATCATTCTGTCGTTCGAAGCAGAAGCGGCGGGCATCGATCAAGACCGCGTGATCCAGCGCATTCTCGACGTCGTGGCCGTCGCCTGACCCCATGCAACCCTATCTGATTTCCCAACCGGGCATTCGCATCAGCCTCGCCGAGCTGATTGAGATGCGTCATCGCGTGCGGGAAGTGCAGCTGTTCTCCACCCCCAGCCAGCGCAGCCCGCTGATTGGTCTGCACCATTCCAAGCTGCGCGGGCGCGGGGTGGACTTCGATCAGGTCAGGGTCTATCAGGCCGGGGACGACGTCAGGACTATCGACTGGCGCGTCACCGCCCGCACGCAAGAACCCCACACCAAGCTGTTTCACGAAGAACGCGAGCGGCCGATTTTCATCATGGTCGAGCAAAGCCGCCGCCTGTTTTTCGGGTCCGGGCTGATGTTCAAGTCAGTCCTCGCCGCCCAGGCTGCCGCGCTGGTGGGATGGGCCGCACTGGGCCACAACGACCGGGTCGGCGGGCTGGTGTTCGGTGACAACGAGCATTACGAAATCAAGCCGCGACGCAGCAAGCAAAGCCTGCTGCAACTGCTGAACCGGCTGGTGCGAGTCAATCAGTCGCTGCATACCGAAGCGGCTGCCGACCGTGACACCTTCGGCGTGGCGCTGCGTCGTGCGCGGGAGGTGATGCGTCCGGGCAGTCTGGCGATCATCCTGTGCGACGAGCGCGCGCTGTCCGATTCGGCCGAACAGCAACTGGCCTTGCTGTCACGGCATTGCGACCTGTTGCTGCTGCCGCTGTCCGATCCGCTGGACCACGCGTTGCCCGCCGCCGGTTTATTGCGCTTCGCTGACCGCGGCGCGCACCTGGAGCTCGACACCCTGAACGCCGACCTGCGCCAGAGCTACCGCGCCCAGGGCGAGGCGCGTCAGGCGCGCTGGGAACTGCTGGCGCAGAAACTGCGCGTGCTGTTGATGCCGCTGAGCACTCAGCGTGAAATGGTCGAGCAATTGCGCGAGTACCTCAACGGCCAGCGTCCGGTGAAACAGCCATGAGTGCGCTGGACCAGCTGCAACCGCTGATCCTGCCGGAGCCGGTCGGGTTCTGGCCGCCCGCGCCGGGCTGGTGGCTGTTGCTGATCCTGCTGCCCGCGCTCGGCTACGGCCTGTGGCGAGCGCGCACGCTGCTGCCAAAAAAGGCCAGCGCTGACACCGTCGAGCCATTGGACCCCTTGCGCCAGGCCGCACTGGTCGAACTCGCGCAGATGCCCAAACCCTACGACGGCGCACCGGCCGGAGCCTGGCTGCAACAGATCAACGGCCTGCTCAAGCGCCTGTGCCGCAATCACTACCCCTACAGCCAGAGCCACACCCTCAATGGCCGCAAATGGCTGGCGTTCCTCGACAACCGCTGCCCGGCCGCCGGCCTCACGCGCTGGATGATCCTCGTCGAGGGCGCCTACAAGCCCGAATGCAAACTCGACGACAAGGCCATCAACGGCCTGACCCAGTCGGTCGAGACCTGGATTCGCAAGCATGTTTGAGTTCGCCTGGCCGTGGCTTTTCGCCCTCCTCCCGCTGCCCTGGCTGATGCGCCTTGTGCTGCCCGCCGCAGACAGCGGCGAAGCGGCGCTGAACGTCAGCTTTCTCCAGGAGCTGGAAGGTCTGGCCGGGCGCCGTGCGCGAACCCATTTGCCGGGCTGGCGGCGACAATTGCCGTTCGTGACCGTCTGGCTCTTGTTGCTGGTCGCTGCCGCCCGTCCACAATGGCTGGGCGAGCCGTTACCGGTTGCCGCCAGCGGCCGCGATCTGCTGGTCGCAGTGGACGTGTCGGGATCGATGGATTACCCGGACATGGTCTGGAAAAACGACGAGGTCAGCCGCCTGACCCTGGTAAAAACACTGCTGGGGGACTTTCTTGAGCACCGTCAGGGTGATCGCATCGGCCTGATTCTGTTCGGCAGCCAGGCATATCTGCAGGCGCCGCTGACCTTTGACCGCAAGACCGTGCGGCTCTGGCTGGACGAAGCGCGGATCGGCATTGCCGGCAAGAACACCGCTATCGGCGACGCGATCGGCCTGGCGTTGAAGCGTCTGCGCCAACGCCCGGCCCAGAGCCGCGTGCTGATTCTGGTCACCGACGGCGCCAACAACGCGGGCCAGATCGACCCGAGAACGGCCGCGCGTCTGGCCGCCAGCGAAGGCGTGAAAATCTACCCCATCGGCATCGGTGCCGATCCCGATAAAGGCGCCACCAGCATTCTTGGCCTCAACCCCAGCCTGGATCTGGACGAGCCTGCGCTGCGGGAAATCGCCGCAGTCAGCGGTGGGCAGTATTTCCGCGCGCGCAACGGCGCCGAACTCGCCGGCATCGGCAAGGCGCTGGACCGGCTTGAGCCGGTGGCACAGCAACCGACCCAGGCACGTCCGGCCCGGGCGCTTTATCACGTGCCGTTAGCGATGGCCCTGTTGCTGAGCCTTCTGCTGGTGGTCCAGGAGCGCTGGCCGAACAACCCGGTCTACCGCCTTTTTTCGCGCCGCCCGACGCTTGTACAGGCCACGCTGTGGCGTGAACGCTTGAAGCGCCTGACGAGGCGCCCATGATCGACTTTCTCTCCGGTCTCTGGCCCCATTGGTCACGCCCTGGCTGGCTGCTCCTGCTGCCCGCGCTCGGCTGGCTGTTGTGGAGGCTATGGAATCGGCAGAAGCGCGTCGGGCGCTGGCAGATGATTTTGCCCAGCGCGTTTCATTCAGCGTTGCTCAGTGGCGGCGGTGGCCGGGACAGCAAATGGCCGTGGGTGGTACTGGGTCTCGGCTGGTTGCTGGCGGTCCTGGCACTGCTCGGCCCGAGCTGGCAGCGTGTCGAGCAGAACAGTCAGCGGCCGGTTGATCCACTGGTGGTGATGCTCGAACTGACGCCGGAAATGCTCGCCGCCGACAGCCCGCCCACCCGCTTGGAACAGGCGCGACGCAAAGTGCTCGACCTGTTACAGGCGCGCAGCGATTCACAGACCGCGATCATCGTGTATGCCGGCAGCGCCCACACGCTGGTGCCGCTGTCGGACGACCTGGCGACCAGCAAAAACCTGCTGGATGCGATCAAGCCGTCGATCATGCCCGAAGCCGGCCAGCGCGCAGACCTCGCCGTGCGCAAGGCTCTCGACTTGCTGGAACAGGGCGACCTCGGTCAAGGGCGGCTGCTGTGGATCGGTTCGTCCCTCAGCGACGCCGAGCGTCAGGGCATTCGCTCCGCGATGACCGGCCGCGACGCCCCTCCTTTATTGATGCTCGGCGTCGGCACCGCTGAAGGCGCCCCGGTCACCCAGGAGAAAGGCGGTTTTCTGAAGGACGCCCAGGGCGGCATCCTTGTGCCGCGTCTGGACGGGCCGGTGCTCAAGGATTTCGCCGACGGCATGGGCGGTCGCTACACGTCGCTGCGCCTAGACAATCAGGACCTCAACGACCTGGGCCTGCTCGACGGTCCGAAGAGTCTGATCAGCCAGGGCCAGAAAGTGCGCCTCGACCGCTGGGCCGACCAGGGCTACTGGTTGCTGTTGCCACTTCTGCTGCTGGCCGGTTGCGCCGGGCGACGCGGTTGGTTGTTGTGCCTGCCGTTGCTGCTGATGGCCGTGCCGCAACCCAGCTATGCCTCTGGTTTCGACGACCTGTGGCGCCGCCCCGATCAACAGGGCGAGCATCTGCTCAAGCGGCATCACCCGGCAGAAGCCGCGCGGCATTTCGAAGACCCGCAGTGGCAAGGTGTCGCGCTATACCAGGCCGGTGACTACGCCGGCGCCGTCCAGCGCTTTGCCCAGGGCAGCAGCGCCGCCGACCATTATAATCGCGGCAATGCGCTGGCCCGAAGCGGTGAGCTGGAAGCCGCCATCGACGCCTATGAACAGGCGCTGGAGCGTCAACCGGACTTCCCGGCGGCGTTGGCCAACAAGGCGTTGGTGGAACAGGTGCTGGAGCAGACCAAGGCATCGGATCAGGGGAAAGCCGACGAGAAGGCGAAGACTGACGAGAATGCCGACAAGGCCCGCGAAGGCAATGCCGGACAGTCGTCGTCGAGCGCGCAGTCGGCGCCGCAGGAGGCCAATGCCGACCGCTCGGCCAGCGATCAGCAAAGCGCCACCGACGAGCAGGCTTCCGGCGCAGGATCCGACAGCGATGAGCCGGCGCGTGCCTCGGGTAAGCCGGGCGACGGGCAAATCGATGGCGAGCAGAAACAGGCGCTCGAACAATGGCTGCGGCAGATCCCCGACGAACCCGGTGAACTGTTGCGGCGCAAATTCTGGTACGAACAACAGCAGCATCAGGAAAAGACCCGATGAGTCGTCTGCACAGGTTGCTGATTGCAGGAATGTGGTGCCTGTTAGCTCTAGCGGCGCAGTTGGCCCAGGCCGACAGTGCGGGCTCCACGCTGCAATCCAGCGTCGACCGCACGCGCGTCAATACCGGCGAAACCGTTGAACTGACCCTTGAAACCGACGACGCGACCGTCTTCGGCAGGCCGGACATGACCGCGCTGGACACCGACTTCGAAGTGCGCGACACCCGCCAGCTCAACAGCCTGACCACACTGGAAGGCAACGTTCACGCGACGACTCGCTGGCTGATCACGCTGATGCCGCGCCACAGCGGCTCGATTGAGATCCCGTCGCTGAAGCTGGGCGAAATGATCAGCAAGCCCATCGTGCTGCAGGTGGTCGATGTCGGCCCCGTCACCCAGGGTCAGGAGCAGAAGCTCGCCCCGGTGTTCATGGAGGCGAGCCTCGATCAGGACAGCGTGTATGTTCAGGCGCAGGTCTTGCTCACCGTGCGCATCTACCACTCGGTGTCGCTGTTCGACGACAGCAGCCTGACGCCGCTGCAAGTGCCGGACGCGCGCATCGAAAAGCTCGGCGACACCCGCACGTACGAGAAGCAGATCAACGGCATTCGCCACGGCGTGATCGAAATGCGCTACGCGCTGTACCCCCAGCACAGCGGTAAGCTGACCATCCCGGCCCAGGCGTTCAGCGCCACGCTGGTTCAGGACACCACCGACGCCAGTGCGGCCGCCGCCATGGTACCGGGCGCAATCGCCAGCGGGCCGAAGCCGGGCCGATTGATGCACGTGACGTCGCTGCCCCTGACCCTCGACGTCGAGCCGCAACCGGCGCACTACCCCGCCGACACGCCATGGCTGCCGGCGCGCAGCATCAGCCTCAGTGAAAACTGGAGCCCGGAACCGGCCCACAGCCAGGTCGGCGATTCCCTCACGCGCACCTTGCAACTGAAAGCCGAAGGCTTGTCCAGCGCGCAGTTGCCGCCGCTGCCTGCCACCGACGTCAGCGCATTGCGGCGTTACCCCGATCAGCCACAACTGAGCAACAAGCCCGGTGAGCGCGGTTTGACCGGCGTGCGCGAGGAGCGGGAAGCGCTCGTCCCCAACCGTCCCGGCGCCATCGAGATTCCCGCTATCGATCTGGTCTGGTGGAACACCCAGGAAGATCACCTTGAACACAGCGCCCTGCCCGCCCGCACCTTGCAGGTCAGCCTTAACCCGGCGTTTGCGGTGGACACGCCCGTGAGCGACAACAGCAATGTGACGGTGATCGGCCCGCCGGTGTGGCCGTGGCAGTTGAGCACAGTGCTGTTGAGCTTCACCACGTTGCTGGGCTTCGGCCTGTGGTGGCGCGGTCGTTGGCAACCGGCGCTGGCCCGGGTCGCGCAAACGGGGCCGAGTCCGCGTACAGTGCTCGACGACCTGAAACGCGCCTCCCTGGCCAACGATCCCCACGCCACCCGCCAGGCGCTGGACGCCTGGGCCCGACAGCAGCCGGAAACCCTGGCCGATATGGCTGCGCGCTTCGTGCCGCTGTCCCATGCGCTGGACGGCCTGAACGGCGCGTTGTACAGCGAGACCGAAAAACTGTGGCTGGGCGAAGACCTCTGGCGCGCCGTCAAAGCGCTGCCCGCCATCGAAAACCCCCAGGACCCGAGCGGGGGCGACAGCTTGCCGCCGCTTTATCCGAAATGATTTCCATCGATCAGCGCATTCTCCGGTCACAGATAAAATGCGCTGATTGTTAAACCAAGGTAACCCCATGCGTCTGTTCCACACCTCCGACTGGCACCTCGGCCAGAACCTCCATGGTCAGGAGCGAGATTTCGAACACGCCGGCTTCCTGACCTGGCTGCTGGCCCGTCTCGCCGAGCGCAAACCTGATGTCCTGCTGATCGCCGGCGACATCTTTGACACGGTCAATCCGCCGGTCAAATCCCAGGAGCGGCTGTACGACTTCATCGTCAGCGCCCACGAACAGAACCCGCACCTGACCATCGTGATGATCGCCGGCAACCACGACTCCGGCTCGCGCATCGAGTTGCCCGCGCCGCTGATGCGACGCCTGCGCACCCACGCGCTGGGCCGGGTGCTGTGGCTCGACGATGGCGCGCTGGACGTTGACCGACTGCTGCTTCCACTGAGCAACGCCAAGGGCAAAGTCCTCGGCTGGTGCCTGGCGTTGCCTTTTCTGCGGCCGGCCGAAGTCACCGGCGCGGCGTTGGGCGACAACTACCTGCGCGGCATCGGACAGGTCCACGACATGCTTATCGCCGCGGCGAATCAGCGGCGCAAGAAAGGCCAGGCCCTGATCGCCATCAGCCACGCGCACATGGCCGGCGGCTCGGTGTCGGAAGACTCCGAACGCAGCCTGATCATCGGCAACGCCGAAGCCCTCCCCGCCAGCCTCTTCGGCGAAAGCATCACCTACGTGGCGCTCGGGCATCTGCACAAACCCCAGCGAATCAACGGCGAGGATCGCATTCGCTACTGCGGCTCTCCCATACCGCTGTCGTTTTCGGAAATCGGCTACCAGCATCAGATCCTCGAAATCGAGTGCGACGGCGACAAGCTGGTCAGCGTCAAACCACTGCTGATCCCCCGTGCCGTCAACCTGCAACGGGTCGGCCCGGCGCCACTGGCCGAGCTGTTGCTGCAATTGCGGGATCTTCCGGACATCGATTTGCTGGCTGACGTCGACCGTCAGCCGTGGCTCGAAGTCCGTGTGCGTCTGGACGAACCTCAGCCGGACCTGCGCAACCAGATCGAAACCGCGCTGGAGGGCAAGGCCGTGCGACTGGTGCGCATCGCCGCCGAATACGCCGGCAAGGGCAGTCGTGATGAAGACGCCAATCAAGACCTGATCGAACTGGACCAGTTGAGCCCGCAGGAACTGTTCAGCCGTGCATGGCAGGACAGCTACGGCAGCGAAGTGGATGAGCAGACGCTGCAGGACTTCGCGACCCTGCTTCAGGACGTGCAGCTGGAGAGCGAGCAGCCATGAAAATCCTCGCCATTCGCCTGAAAAACCTCGCCTCGCTGGCCGGCCCGTTCGAGCTGGATTTCACCGCCGAGCCCCTCGCCAGCGCCGGCTTGTTTGCCATCACCGGCCCCACTGGCGCGGGCAAAAGCACGCTGCTGGACGCCCTCTGCCTGGCGCTGTTCGGCGCGATTCCCCGGCTCAACAACATCGGCCAGTCCCGCGTGCCGGAGATCGACGGCGACATCAGCACCAACGACCCGCGCAACCTGCTGCGTCGCGGCACCGGCAGCGGTTACGCCGAGGTGGATTTCGTCGGCATCGACAAGCGCTGTTATCGCGCGCGCTGGGAAGCCAACCGCGCCCGTGACAACGCCACGAAAAAACTCCAGGCCAGCCGCCAGACGCTGATCGACCTGGACAGCGGGCAGATTCTCAGCACGCAGAACAAGACCGAGTACAAGACCCTGCTGGAAGCGCGCCTGGGGCTGAACTTCGAGCAGTTCACCCGGGCGGTGATGCTGGCGCAAAGCGAATTCAGCGCCTTCCTCAAGGCCGACGACAAAGACCGCAGCGAACTGCTGGAAAAGCTCACCGACACGGCGATCTACAGCCAGCTGGGCCGTCGCGCCTACAGCAAAAGCAAGGAAGCCGAGGAAGCACTGAAAACCCTCCAGGCCCAGGCCGGCACGTTGACGCCGATGGAGCCTGCGCAGCGCGCCGAGCTTGAGCAGCGCTTCAACGACGCTCAGCAGCAACTGAAGCTGGAACAGGCGCAACTGCGCCAGTTGGAGCTCAAGCAGCAATGGTTCAAGGAATTGAATCGCCTGCGCGACAGCCACCAGGCCGCCAACGAACAGCTCGCCAGCGCCCAGCAGACGTGGGACGCACACAGCGCCGATCGTCAGCAGCTCGCGCTGCTGGAGCGTCTGGCGCCGCAGCGGCATCTGTTCGGTCAGCGCGCCCGGCTGCAGGCTCAGCTCGCGCCGCTCACCGCCGCGATTCAGGCCCATCAGCTCAAGCAAACCGGGCTCGATGGGCGCATCGCCGAGCTGGACAGCACACGCCTCAGCGCCGACGGCGCGTTGCAGCAGGCGCAGGAACAACTGCTCAACGCGCGGCCGGCCCTGAGTGAAGCGTTCGAGCAGCAGGCCCAGCTCAATCATCTGAATCAGGAGCTGCAACCGCTCGGCGAGCAGGCGCGCGCCGCGCAGCAAGCCAGCATTGAGGGCCAGTCGACGCTCGAGCACCTGGGCGAGCAGCAACGCCAGGTCGAAGCGCGTTTGCAGTCGATCGCCGAGCAACTGGAGCAGAGCGCGTCGCTGACCACCTTGAGTCAGTCGTGGAGCGCCTACAGGCCGCGTCTGCAGCAAACCGTGCAACTCAGCGCGCGTCTGATCCAGGGCCGTGGCGAGCTGCCGCAGCTGGAGAAAAACGCCACCCTCGCCGAGCAGACCCTGAGCGAACGCCGCAGCGCCCTGCAGGCGCTTTACGACGACGCCGAGGTCAAGGCCGATGCGGTCAGCCACGACATCGAGCGGCTGGGGCAACTGCTGCAAGACAACCGCCAGCAGCACAGCGCCAGCGACTCACTTGAACGTCTGTGGCAGCGCCATCAGGACGTCGCCGGCCGCCTGCTCGACGTGCAAACCCGCCAGCAGCAGGCCACCGAACGTCGTGCCCAAGGCATCGCCCAAGGCCTGAAACTCAAGGCCGAACATGAAGCCGCCGAGCAGGCGCTGAAGGTCACCGTTGAACTGCTGCAACGCCAGCGCCTGGCCCGCAGCGCCAGTGTCGAGCAACTGCGCGAGCAATTGGTCGATCAGCAACCGTGCCCGGTGTGCGGCAGCGAAGACCATCCGTATCACCAGTCCGAGGCACTGCTTGAAGCGCTGTCGGGCCACGACGACGGCGAGGAAGCGCGCGCCCGGCAGACCGTCGGGCAGCTCAGCGAAAAGCTCGCCGAGCTGCGCGCCGAAGTTGCTGAGCTGAACAATCAGCTTAAGCAGTCCAAGCCGCAGCAAGACCAACTGGCCGAACAGTTGCAAACCCTCGCGCCTGAACTGGAAGCTCACCCGCTGCATGCGCGCCTGATGGAGCAACCCGAGCACCTGCGCGGGGACTGGCTGAGCGAACGCCTGCATCAACTGGCCCAGGACATCCTCAGCGCCGAGCAGCGCCAGAGCCGTCTGCTGAAAGTGCAACGGGATGCCGAATCCCTGCAGCAGCAGGTGCTCGATGCCCGCGAGGCCAGTCAGCAGGCGATGAAGCTGCTGGACGATCAGCAACGCCACATCGCTCTGGACAACCAGGAGTTCGAAGCGGCGCTGCAGGAGTTCGAGCCCCTGCTCCCCGCCGAAAGCCTGAGCCAGTGGCGCGAGTCGGCGACCCAGAGCTTCATGCAGCTGGACAACGACATTGCCGCCCGCGTCGAGCAGCTCGATCAGCAAAAGACCGAACAACTGGAGTACAGCGAGCGGGCGCAAAAACTGGAGCGCGAGCAGGTTGCGCAGCAGAGTCGCGAGACAGAACATCAGAAGTTGCAGGCGCAACTCGCTGCCCGTCAGCAGCAGCAACAGACGGTGCAACAACAATTGGCGCAGACCCTCGGCGACCATGCATCGCCCGAGCGCTGGCAGCACGCCCTTGAACAGGGGGTCGAGCAGGCGCGAGAGGCTCAGGCCGCTATCGCCCAAGAACTTCAGGCGGCGCGCAGCGAACTGATCAAGGTGACTGCGGAGCTGGAGGGCGAACAACAGCGCTTGCAAACCCTCGAACAGGAGGTGGCAGAGCTCGAACGGCAGATCGCCGAGTGGCGCAGCAGCCACAGCGAGCTTGACGATGCCGCCCTTGAAGCCTTGCTGGGGCTGAGCGACGACAGCGTCAGCGGGTTGCGTCAGCAATTGCAGTCCAGCGAAAAAGCCCTGGAGCAAGCCAGGGTTCTGGTGGCAGAGCGCGCGGCGCAGTTACAGCAGCATCAGGCCCAGCACAGTGACGGTGGCGACGCTGAGCAGTTACTTGCGGCGTTGACCGAAGCGCAGGCGCAATCGGTGGTTCAGGATCAGCTGTGCGCCGAATTGCGTGCCCAGGTCAGTGAAGACAACCGCCGTCGCGACGCCAGCAGCGAGCTGCAAGAGCGCATCGCTCACGCGCAGTCCGAATACCAGCGCTGGGGCCGCCTCAACGCGCTGATCGGCTCGGCCACCGGCGACACGTTCCGCAAGATCGCCCAGGCCTACAACCTTGATCTGCTGGTGCACCACGCCAACGCGCAGCTCAAGCAACTCGTGCGTCGCTATCGCCTGAAACGCGGCGGCAGCATGCTCGGCCTGCTGGTCATGGACACCGAAATGGGCGACGAACTGCGCTCGGTTCACTCGCTCTCGGGCGGGGAAACGTTCTTGGTCTCCCTGGCCTTGGCGTTGGGCCTGGCGTCCATGGCGTCCAGCACGCTGAAGATTGAATCGCTCTTCATCGACGAAGGCTTCGGCAGCCTCGACCCCGAATCCCTGCAACTGGCCATGGACGCCCTCGACGGACTGCAGGCCCAGGGCCGCAAGGTCGGGGTGATCTCCCACGTGCAGGAAATGCACGAGCGAATCCCCGTGCAGATTCAGGTCCGGCGTCAGGGCAACGGCCTGAGCACCGTCGAGGTCAGCAGCGGCTAAACCGTTTTTTCACGACGCACGGACACGCCTGATAGCGTTTCTGTGCAACCCTGTATCCCTTGCGCGGCAGCAGTCGCGCCAAACTCGAAAGAAGGTAGAACCACGTGGCAAACTCCAAAGTATTTTTCGACATCACTGCCAACGACGAGCCAATGGGCCGCATCGTCATGGAACTGCACAACGACGTCGTTCCGAAAACCGCTGAAAACTTCCGCGCCCTGTGCACCGGCGAGAAAGGCGATGGCCTGAGCTACAAGGGTTCGTCGTTCCACCGCGTGATCCAGAACTTCATGCTGCAGGGCGGTGATTTCACCAACCACAACGGCACTGGCGGCAAGTCGATCTACGGCAACAAGTTCGAAGACGAAAACTTCACCCTCAAGCACACCGCCCCGGGTGACCTGTCGATGGCCAACGCTGGCCCGAACACCAACGGCAGCCAGTTCTTCATCACCACCATCGTCACCGAATGGCTGGACGGCAAACACGTCGTGTTCGGCAAAGTCGTTGAAGGCATGGACGTGGTCAAGGCCATCGAAGCGCTGGGTTCGCAATCCGGCCGCACCAGCAAGAAAGTCATCATCGCCGACTGCGGCGAACTGACCGAGGCCTGAGCATGACGTCGGCGCCTCACGCTGAATCGACGGTGCCGACGCTCTACTCGTTCCGCCGCTGCCCCTACGCCATGCGCGCCCGCATGGCGCTGGGGTATTGCGGCGTACCGGTGCATACCGTGGAAGTCAGCCTCAAGGCCAAACCGGCCGAGATGCTCGAACGCTCACCCAAAGGCACGGTGCCGGTTCTGGTGCTGCAAGACCGGGTGCTGGAGCAAAGTCTGGACATCATGCATTGGGCCCTGGCGCAGCATGACCCGGACGATTGGTCCCTGGCCGACGACGTCGACGGGCAGCGGCAGATCGCCGAGCTGATCGCGGAAAACGACGGCAGCTTCAAGCAGGATCTGGATCACTACAAATACGCCGTGCGGTATCCCGAATTCACCCAGGAAGAATACCGCCAGCGGGGTGAGGATTTTCTGCACAGGCTGAACGAATTACTGGCGTCACGGGACTTTCTGATCACCGATCGACTGACCCTCGCCAACATCGCCATAGCGCCGTTCATACGGCAGTTCTGCGCGGTGGATGCGGACTGGTTCTGGCAAAGCCCCTACCCCAACCTACAACGCTGGTTACAGCGATTTCTCGCATCGGACCTGTTCATCACCGCGATGGCCAAGGGCTGATTGCAACCGCGTTGGTTAATAGCCAAACCCTTTCGCTACACCACTTCCATCTGAAAGATCGGCGAAATCATTTCGCTGTGCCGTGGCGGCGGGTTGCCGGCGTTGAGCTTCTGCGAGCGCTGCATCTCGACCGCTTCAGCGACCTCGGTCTTGAACGCCATGCTGCGTGCCACACCGCCCACCGAACCTTCGCCATGGCCGAGCAATGAGCAGCCGTTGTTGATCAGTGCGAAGAACACAATCACCCAGAAGTTCGCGCCTTTCACGACGCACGCCCCTGGGACTGAACTGCCGCGCGATTGAGTTCAACGGATGCTGTTTGCGTCGACATCTGCGACGGGGCATTGAGTGGTGGGTTCGTGCTGATGACGGTGACCACTGCGATGAAAACAACATACAACGCGATGGCGGTATAAGCGCCGTGTTTGATTGAAGTGAGAATGGCAGTGGCCATGTTTGAAGCTCCGGGACGTGTCTGTTTCAGGCGCCCAGAATGCTTGAAGGTGCTCTTATTAAAAAACGATGGCGGACGATTCAAAACATCGACGGGCTTGATTATTCAAGAAGTTAATCAGCTTGATAGACCAACGCATTGGTCCTATTGACATCAATCCAAGTGGGAGCGAGCTTGCTCGCGAATAGGCTGGGACATCCACCAAATCTCCAGAGGCTGAAATGCAGTCTTCGCGAGCAAGCTCGCTCCCACATGATCGGTGCCTGCTGTTGGAAACCGGGCGTCGCCCCTTGAATCCAGCCCACAAAAAAATCCCCATCGCTTATCCAGCAGACGGGGACCAAAGGGGAGGGAATCAACGCTTTCGCGAACAAGCTCGCCGACACTTGATGCATGGCCTGACACGCGGTGGTCAGTGGGTCGCATCAACCTGTAGAAGACGAAGTTGCTCGCGAAAGCGTTTTCCGGCTTTCAGAAAGTTGCAGATCAAATCAGGTTCTTACAAATCCATTCCCCGGCAACGATACGTTCGTTAACGGGGAATGGATTCACTTCGAAGTGCTGTTCATTGTTGAATCTTGTGATCCAGAGCGGCGTAGAAGTTGGCGCTTTGTTGCAGGTACTTCGGGGTGTAACTCTGGGTCGAACTGACTTTCTTGTCGGTCGCTTCAACACTGGCACTGGCGGGCAATGCAACAGTGGCGGAGATGGCGGACGCGGCGATGATGGAGAAGAGATTGAAGTTCATGGTGGGTACCTCGCTGTGGCGTATCGTTTCAAGTCTTGACCGTCGTGGCCGTGGAATGAAAGTTACGCCCGAGGATGTTCTGGAAAAAATCTTTTCTGGCACTAGCCCTTATCACCTGAATTGATACAGGCCCGGAGCCCTTGAGAACCAAGGGCTGAGCCTGCGTCAAAGTGTCGCTGAGGTGCTTGCTCGGGGATTACTTGGCCGTGAGGAAATGAAAGTCGGACGGCGAATCGAAGTCGACTTTCTGCACGGTGTCGCCCAGCAGGCCGGTTTTCGGGTCAAAGCGAACGGTCACGATCTGGTTGCTCTTCTGGTTGGCGATCAGCACAAAGTGGCCGCTCGGGTCGAAGGCGAATTCGCGCGGTTCCTTGCCTTCCACGGCGCGGCGCTGGATTTCCTTGAGCTGGCCGTTGGCAGCATTAATGCTGAACACCAGCAACTCATTCACTTCGCCACGGTTGGCAACGTAGAGGAATTTGCCGTCCGGCGAGGTGTGCAGGCCACCGGCAGCGCGGTTTTGCTGACCTTCCTTGTTGGCGAGGTCCACCAGTTGGGTCTGCTTGAACACGCCGTCGTGGTAGTCAAACACCGCCACTTGCGCCGTCATTTCCATCGTCAGCCAAGCGTGCTTGCCGTCTTTGCTGAAGGTCAGGTGACGCGGACCGCTGCCCGCTGGCAGATCGACCGAAGGCACTTTCGCGGGTTGCAGCGGCTGGGGCTTCTTGGCGTCGTAGTTGAAGACGAACATCTTGTCGGCGCCCAAGTCCATCGCGATCAGGTACTTGCCATCCGGCGTCGGTACCGCGGCGTGGACGTGGGATGAAGCCTGACGCTCCGGATTGACCTTGCTCGCTTCGTGGGTGGCGGTCTGCACCACCGGCGCGAGTTTGCCGTCCTTGCCGACCGGCACTACCGCCAGCAGGCCACCCGGATCGGGGTTCACGGCGTAGTTGGCGACGAAGAGGAAACGGCCGTCCAGGCTCAGGCTGGAATGGGTCGGCTCCTCACTTTTGGTTTCGACCTGATTGAGGAACGACACGGCGTGGGTCTTGGGGTCGATGGCGTAGCTGCTGACTTTGCCGACGACGTCAGTCTGGCCCGGCCCGTTTTCGTTGACCGCGAACAGGTGGCGCTGGTCTTTGGAGAGGGTCAGCCAGGACGGGTTTTCAGTGTTGATCACCTGACGCGGTTTGGCGTCGAGCTGACCGGTCTGGGTGTTGAAACCAAATCGGTAGATGCCTTCGCTGGCGCCGGCGGTGTAGGAACCCACCAGTACGTCGTAATCAGTCATGGGTTTGGCCTGAACAGAGAGCGCGGAAAGGCTGCTGGCGAGCGCTAACCACGGCAGAAGTCTGGGAGTCATTTGGGGTGTTCTCTTTTTGGAGTTGTTGGCGCGGCGTGCGCGCGGGGGTCTCCGGCTATGACAGCGGATTGCGGAAAGTAGTTGCCGACTGGGTGCTGTGAAACTGCGAGGGCATGAGGCTTGCCGGGGTTGGATTGATTTACGGTTGACCGCCGCATGCCCGGGGACAGATTGATTTACGGTGAAGCGTTGTAAATAAATCAGTCCCCTCGATATTAAATAAATCAGTCCCCTCGATATTAATCAGTCCCCTCGATATTCACTCTGCAGTGCAACAGTGCGCGGTTACGCCTGCTCGCCCTCTTCGTCCTCATCACTCGCCGAGATGCCATTGAGCACCACGATGCGGTGGTCGGCGTTGCCGTCGTTAACGACCCAGCTTTGCAATTCGGCATCAAATTCGGCGGCGTCGATCTGCGCCAGCGAGAAGCGCCAGACCTTGCGCTCGCGGCCGTCCATGCTTTCGATCTGGAGCATGTCGTCGAGGGTAAATTCGAAGGCGTGCAGGCCGTCGATTTCCAGCATGCTGTGGGCGGTCAGCGCGTTCTGGAGTTCAGTGCGCAGGGATTGAGGTGTCGAGGTCATGGCAGTCGTTCGCATCAGTGAAAGCGCGAATGATAGGTGAAAAGACGCCGAAGCAGTGGCTTCGGCGTCGATAGAGAGCGAAGTCAGTCCTGAACCGCTTCCCTGGCGTAGTAACGCGCCGGGATGCCCCAGACGATCAGCGCGATGGCCAGCACGCTGACGGCGAACAACGCAAACAGCGCAGGCGTCGCCGTGCCGGTGAGGTCCTTGATGCGGCCAACCATGAAAGGCGCGATGATCCCGCCCAGTTGCCCGAGGGAGTTGATCAGCGCGATGCCCGCCGCCGCAGCGATACCGGTAAGGAAGCGCGGCGGAATGGTCCAGAAGATCGGCATCCAGGCGATGATGCCGGTCATGATCATGGTCATGCCGATCATCAGCGGCAGCAGTTGCCCGGGAAACAACGCACACACCAGATAGCCCGCAGCCGTCAGCGTTGCGCAGCCCGCCATGTGCCAGCGGCGCTCGCCGTGGCGGTCGGAGCTGGCGCCGATCAGCAGATTGCCGATCACCGCGCCCACATACGGAATCACCGTCAGCAGGCCGATGTTCAGCGTATCGATCACACCGGCAGTTTTGATCAGCTGCGGCATCCAGAACAACAGCCCGGTCAGCGCCATGACCAGGCACAGGTAAATGCCTGACATCACGTAGGTGGTCGGGTGCTTCCAGATGTCTTTCACGGTCTGTTTGACGACGGGTTTGGCCTCTTTCGCCATCCGCGCCAGCACCACCTGTTTCTCCTGATCACTGAGCCAGGTGGCGTCTTCGATACGGTCCTTGACCAGCCAGAACACCACGCCGCCGAGCAAGATGGACGGGATGCCTTCGATCAGGAACAGCCAGCGCCAGCCGGCCAGGCCCATAACGCCATCGAAGTGACCGAGGATCAGCCCGGCAATCGGACCGCCGACAATCCCGCACAGGCAGATGGAGCTTTTGAAGTAGGAGTTCACCCGCGCCCGACGTGAGCCCGGGTACCACTGGGTGAAGAAATACAGCACGCCGGGGACAAAGCCCGCCTCCATCACGCCGATAAGAAAGCGCAGCGTGTAGAACCAGAACTCGGTCTGCACGAACATCATGCACGCGGACGCGATGCCCCACGACACCATGATCCGTGCAATCCAGATCCGCGCGCCGATCTTGTGCAGCAGCACGTTGCTCGGCACTTCGAACAGGAAGTAGCCGACGAAGAACAGGCTCGCGCCCAAGCCATAAACGGTTTCGCTGAAGCCCAGATCGCTGGCCATCTGCAATTTGGCGAAGCTGATGTTGACGCGGTCGAGGTAGGCAAACAGGAAACAGGCGATGAACAACGGCACGATTCGCCAGCTCACCTTTCGATAAATGCTGTCCTCGAGCGCGTCGGCATCGACCCGTTCCAGCGGGATGGCAGTGGCGGTCATGGGTCGCACCTCGTTTTGTTTTTATGGGGGTGTCGGGGTGTGCAGGACGCGGATACTAAAAGCCCTGCAGGAGCGTGCTTCTGCAGGGCTTGATGACTTAAAGCTGCTTGATGCCACCCGGCTGGAAAACGGCCTCGGCCGGCGCAATACCGTTGATCAACGGCGCGCCAAATTCATGCTGGCTGATTTCGAACTTGTCCCCCGGCCGGGTCTTGATGCCGTCGGCAAACGACAGCGTCGCGGTGCCGAAGAAATGCACGTGGACATCGCCCGGCCGCAGGAACTGGGCGTATTTAAAGTGGTGGTACTCAAGGTTTTCCAGGCTGTGGCACATGTTGGCCTCGCCGCTGAGAAATTCCTTCTCCCACAGCACCTCGCCGTCACGGTGGATGCGGCTGGTGCCCGCCAGGTTCTGCGGCAGATCGCCAACCCGCAGCTCCGGCCCGAACGAGCAGGCGCGCAGTTTGGAATGGGCGAGATACAGGTAGTTCTTGCGCTCCATGACGTGATCGGAGAATTCGTTGCCGATGGCGAAACCCAAACGGTAAGGCTTGCCGTCGTGACCAATCACGTACAGGCCGCTCAGCTCAGGCTCTTCGCCAGCGTCTTCGGAAAAGGGAGGCTGCGGGAACGACTCGCCCGGACGAATGACGATGCTGCCGTCGCCCTTGTAGAACCACTCCGGCTGCACGCCCGGCTGACCGGCCGCCGGCTTGCCGCCTTCCAGGCCCCATTTGAAGATACGCATGGTGTCGGTCATGCCCGCTTCGTCATTGCCTTGCTGGTGCATTTTGTCCCGCGCCGAGGCACTGCCCAAGTGCGTCAGGCCCGTGCCGCTGACCAGCAAGTGGGCAGGATCCGGATGGTCCAGCGGCGGCAGAATCATCAAATCGGCGCGCAGCTGCGAGTAATCGTGATTGTCACCCAGGCCCAGGCTGTCGACCTGCTCGGCGAGGGAGATGTGTTTTTCGATGGCCGCCAGGGCCAGCTCACGGGTGCTGGTCGCGCCCTGGATTTCGCGCACCAGCGGACCGTCCACCAGACCTACGCGACGCTGGCCATTGCCCAGCTCGAACTGTACTAAATGCATGGGGTTCTCCTGTTTGGGGTCTACACGGCCGCTCCACGGAGCGGCCTGCGGTTAACGAGAGCCGCGCGCGCTGGCGGCAAATTTCGATTCGGGCAACACGTGCTTGCGTTCCAGAACGCGGTAGACCACACCGGTCAGGATCAGCCCGCAGATCATGACGCCGGAGAGGAAGTACAAGCCGCTGGCCAGATTGCCGGTCAGTTCTTTCAGCCAGCCGATGACGAAGGGGCCGATGTAGCCGCCAAGATTGCCCACCGAGTTGATCAGCGCAATGCCCGCCGCCGCACTGGCCCCGGCGAAGAATCGACCGGGCAAGGTCCAGAACACCGCGGTGCAGGAAAACAGCGAGAACGCCACCAGCGACAGCGCCGCCAGTTGCAGCACCGGAACCGTCAGGTACGCGCTGAGAAACAAACCGATGGCGCCGATCACATACAGCACCGCCAAGTGGCCATAGCGGTCATTGAGCCGGTCGGAGCTGCGCGGCACGATTAACAGGCCGACGATGCCGAAAATGTAGGGCACGGCAGAAATGAACCCCGTGGTCAGGTCACTGCCGCCAAACTGTTTGATCAGCGTCGGCAGCCACAGGCCGAGGCCATAAATGCTCAGGGTCACAGGGAGATAGAACAGCGCCAGGAGCAGGACGCGTTTGTCTTTCAGCGCGTGCAGCGGATTGCCATGGCGGGTCTGGCCGTATTCTTCCAGGTCCTTTTTCAGCTCGCCAGCGAGCCATTGCTTCTCGACCGGGTCCATCCACTTCACGTCTTTCGGGCCGTCAGGCAGCCAGCGCAGCACCGGCAGGGTCAGCAGAATCGCCGGCGCGCCGATGCACAGAAACAGCCACTGCCAGCCGTGCAGACCGGCCACGCCTTCCAGGCCCAGCAAACCACCGGAAATCGGGCCGGTGATCATCATCGCGATGGGTTGGGAAAGGATGAACAGGCCGAGGATCTTGCCGCGATGGCGGACCGGGAACCATTGGGTGATGTAGTACAGAACGCCCGGGAAGAACCCAGCTTCGGCAGCGCCAAGCAAGAAGCGCATGACATAGAAGCTGGTCGGGCCCTGGATAAAGGCCATGCCCATGGTGATGACGCCCCAGGTGACCATGATCCGCGCGAACCAGCGCCGCGCGCCGAAGCGTTCGAGCATCAGGTTGCTGGGGATTTCCAGCAGGAAGTAGCCGATGAAGAACAGGCCGGCACCCATGCCATAGGCCGCGTCGCCGATGCCGACGTCCGCGCCCATGTGCAGCTTGGCGAAACCGACGGCTGAGCGATCCACGTAGGCAATCAGGTAGAGCAGGATCAGGAAGGGAATGAGTTTCAGGGTGATGCGACGAATAAGCCTGAGTTCCTGGCTCATGGATGCGGTCCTCATTGTTTTTGTTATGGAAGCCTGCGGGGATCGCCTCTGCCTTCGTGTGCGCATTGCTGCGGGTGAAGCCGGCAGGGTCGTCCCTCGGTTGAGATCGACTATATAGTATTACTATTTAAGGTTACAACTCTTCCACTGGTGACATTTTCGGCCTATTTTAGTCAGCACCTGCAGCCTTTAGTCTTACAAATAAAGCCTTACAATAAGAGTGCTGATTTATGTCTGATTCCAATAAGAAACCCGTGCTGCGCTCCGCCCAGTGGTTCGGTACCGCCGACAAGAACGGCTTCATGTACCGCAGCTGGATGAAGAACCAAGGCATCGCCGACCACCAGTTCCAGGGCAAGCCGATCATCGGCATCTGCAACACCTGGTCCGAACTCACGCCCTGCAACGCTCACTTCCGCACCATTGCCGAACACGTCAAACGCGGCGTAATCGAAGCCGGTGGTTTCCCGGTTGAATTCCCGGTCTTCTCCAACGGCGAATCGAACCTGCGCCCGACCGCCATGCTGACCCGCAACCTGGCAAGCATGGACGTCGAAGAAGCGATCCGCGGCAATCCCATCGACGGCGTTGTGCTGCTGACCGGATGCGACAAGACCACCCCTGCCCTGTTGATGGGCGCTGCCAGCTGTGACATCCCGGCCATCGTCGTCACCGGCGGGCCGATGCTCAACGGCAAACACAAAGGCAAGGACATCGGCGCCGGCACCATCGTCTGGCAGATGCACGAATCCTACAAAGCCGGGCAAATCAGCCTCGACGAATTCCTTTCCGCCGAATCGGGCATGTCGCGCTCGGCCGGCACCTGCAACACCATGGGCACTGCTTCGACAATGGCCTGCATGGCCGAAGCGCTGGGCACCTCGCTGCCGCACAACGCTGCGATTCCTGCGGTGGATTCGCGCCGTTACGTACTGGCGCACATGTCCGGCATGCGGGCTGTTCAGATGGTCAACGAAGACCTGCGCCTGTCAAAAATCCTGACCCGCGAAGCTTTTGAAAATGCCATCCGCGTCAACGCAGCTATCGGCGGTTCGACCAACGCAGTGATCCACCTCAAGGCCATCGCCGGTCGCATCGGCGTGGACCTGGAGCTGGACGACTGGACCCGCATCGGTCGCGGCACGCCAACGCTGGTGGACCTGCAGCCTTCCGGGCGCTTCCTGATGGAAGAGTTCTACTACGCCGGTGGCTTGCCGGCCGTATTGCGTCGTCTGGGCGAGAATAATCTGATCCCCCATCCCGACGCCTTGACTGCCAACGGCAAGACGCTGTGGGAAAACGTGCAGAACTCGCCAATCTACGGCGACGATGAAGTCATCCGCGCCATCGACAATCCGCTGGTCGCCGACGGCGGCATCTGCGTGCTGCGCGGCAACCTTGCGCCACTGGGCGCGGTGCTCAAGCCATCCGCCGCCACGCCTGCGCTGATGAAGCACCGGGGTCGGGCGGTGGTGTTCGAAAACTTCGACATGTATAAGGCGCGCATCAACGATCCGGACCTGGATGTCGACGCCAGCAGCATTCTGGTGATGAAGAACTGCGGGCCGAAGGGTTATCCGGGCATGGCCGAAGTTGGGAATATGGGGCTGCCGGCCAAGCTGCTGGCCCAGGGCGTGACCGACATGGTGCGGATTTCCGATGCACGCATGAGCGGCACGGCCTATGGGACGGTGGTTTTGCACGTGGCGCCCGAGGCCGCAGCCGGAGGTCCGCTGGCGGTGGTGCAGGAAGGTGACTTCATCGAACTGGATTGCGCGACCGGCCGTTTGCACCTGGACATTCCGGAAGCGGAACTGACCGCGCGCCTGGCCGATTGGCAAGCGCCGCCACAGTTGCTGATCGGCGGCTACCGTCAGCTGTACATCGACCATGTGATGCAGGCGGATCAGGGTTGCGATTTCGACTTCCTGGTGGGTATGCGCGGCTCGGAAGTGCCACGGCATTCCCATTGATTAGGAGCCATTGATTGAATGCGCCACGCCCTTACAGGTGGAGGCAGAGTCCACCCTTGCGCTCTGTCGCCAATGCTATGATGCGCCGCATTCACCGCTCAGGATTGCCCCGCGCCCCATGGATTACCGTAAGCCCTCCGATCGTAAAAGCATGCACTCGCGCATTGTCCAGGACATCGGCATGCAGATTGTCTCGGGCCGCTTCAAACCTGATGACAAACTCCCCGCCGAAGCCTTGCTTTGTGAAGAATATGCCGTCAGTCGTCCGGTGCTGCGCGAAGCCACGCGGGTCTTGGTCGCCAAAGGGCTGGTGTATTCCCGGCCGAGGGTGGGCACGGTGGTCAAGCCGCGCCGGGAGTGGCACATTCTTGATCCGGACGTGCTGCACTGGCTGATGCAAAGCTCGCCGCAGAATGAATTTTTCGCCCTTCTCACCAGCGTGCGCAGCATCATCGAACCAGCTGCCGCCGCGCTCGCTGCGCAACACGCGACCCCCGAAGACCTTGCGTCCATCGGCGAAGCCTACGACCGCATGGCCGCCGCGCCCACCGTCGAGGACGTGCTGCAACCGGACCTCGATTTCCACAGCCGCATTGCCGACGCCACCCACAACGACCTGCTCGCGCACTTGTGCAACATGCTGTCGCTGGCACTGCGCGAGGCGTTGAAGCATTCCAACAAGCGCCCGAACCTGCACGAACTGGCCCTGCCCCGTCATCGTGCGATCCTCACCGCCATCGAAAACCGCGATGCGCTGGGTGCCCATCACGCCACGCTGGTGCAACTGGACGATGCACGCAACGCGCTGAATGTGGTGTTGGGGCAAGGCGTGAAGCTTTAACGCCACAAAACGACGCGTGCACTTCGTAGGACCGGCTTTAGCCGGGAAGCCTTTGATCTGCTCTCGACCGCAGCCTAGCGCACGCAATCTCAGGGCAGATAAATGCTGAACAACCCGCCGCCCAGCTCGCCGCCGTTGGTAATTTCGATGTGGCCGGGGACGCCTTTTCGCTGGTGCTGCTTGGCGATGTTCGCCGCGAAATACAAACCCAGCCCTGTGCTGCCGCTGTTCTGGTTGATGCCCAGCACGTAGTCGGTGTGCTCCTCGATCATGCGCGCAGGAAAACCCGGGCCGTCGTCGTTGATGCTGATCACCAGCTGCTCGCCGACCTGGCCTGCCGTGATCAGCACTTCACTGCGCGCAAAGCGAATGGCGTTGATGACCACGTTGGACACCACCGACCCCACCAGCTCCCGATCAAAGAACCCCGGCAGACCGAAATCGTCCACCGCATAGCGGGCCGTGATGCCGCGGCTGACGAGCACCTCCTGATGGAAAGCCAGCTGCGCTTCGATGAAGTCATCCAGCTCGTGATAATCCGGGCGCAACGGCAACTGGTTCACGCCCAGCTTGTACAGCCCCAGCAACTGCACGAGCATGCCGTTGAGATGAGCGAACTCGTAGTCGATGACGCCCTGATCCGGCGTACCCCGACAGGCCTCGGGAAGCTGCTTGACCCACTGGCCGTGGGCCTGGATCAACGACCCCAGCGAGTTCTTCATGTCATGGACGGTGGAAGCAATCACCATCGAGAAGTCGAGCCCGAGATCCTGATCTTTCATTCGCCGAAAGCCCTGAGCTGCAGTTTCTGGAAACGTTCGAAGCGAGCGTCGCTTTCCGGCATCTTGCCCACCATCTTCAGACTGTTCTGACATTCCGCCAGGCTCGCCGCGTCGAGGTTATGAACGCCCATGTGCAGCAGCGACTGCGCCATGTTCAGCGCGATACTGATGTTCTTCGGTTGCAGGGCCAGGCCCTGGCGGAACAGGTCCTGCGCCTCGCCGAGCTTGCCGGCGCGGTAACAGCGAATGCCCTGAATGTTGAAATCGATGGCCGCCTTGCCCGCGCCCAGAATTTCAGGATCGTCGGTCTGCCTGGCGATGTTCTGCATGACCTGAGGGTCGTCACCGTAAATTTCGGCACAGCTTTTCAGAATGCCCGCGCCAGCGTCTTCCTGGCCGAGGGCCTTGAGCTGCGAAGCCACTGCCAGTGCCGCATCGGCGCTGAGAAACTGCTCCATGCCCTCGAGCCGCTCCATCGCCTGCTCGGTCAGCTTGGCGGCCATTTCAGGGTCGGAGGACGCGACGCTGGTGGCTTTCATCAGACGCGCGCGCACTTGCAGGCCGGCGTCGTTGCCGTTTTCCTTGGCCACTTCGGTCAGGGTCTGGTTGATCTCCACGCGGGCGCGCGCATCCAGGCCGCGTTCGCCGCCACGGCTGATCAGGGCCTGCGCAAAACCCAGGTTGGTTTCCGGGTCTTTGAAGCGGGAAAACTGGCCCTGGGAAACGGCCTGACGATACGCCTTTGAAGCGCCGTCGAAGTCCTCATTTTCCAGCGCCAGCTTGCCCAACAAACGCTGACGGCGCACGGCGTAAGGCGATAATCGCACCGCTTCTTCCAGCATCTTTTGCGCACGCTTGCTATCGCCGGTGGCCACCAGCACATCCGCCAGCCCGTCATACAGCACCGGCATGGCATTGAAGGCGCGAATGGCTTCTTCGTAAACGGTCTGCGCTTCAGCATGGCGCCCACGCTTGAACAACAGTTTGCCCAACGCCGCATAGGCCCAGGGTTGCGGACGATCAGCGAGGATCGACTTGAGAAAGGCTTCCAGCGGCTCGTGCTGATTGAGGTCACGCAAGGCGTCGGCTTTATAGCGCAGGCAAAGCGGCGCGAAGCGGGGTTCCTGTTGGGTCAGTGCGACGCAGGCGTTCAGCACCTCGGTCGGATTGCCACGGTCCAGCGCCTGCAAAATCGGCTTGAGCAACGTCTTGCGCTGGACGATCTTCTCCAGACGCTGAGCCAGGCTCGCGCGGTTGAACGGCTTGGTCAGGTAGGCATCCGGCTCCCACTCCAGCGCACTCATCACCATCGCCTGGCTGTTTTCGGCGGTGACCATGACGAACACACTTTCATGACTGATCAGCCGATCGGTCATCAGGTCTTCGAGCACCTGTTGGCCGTTCTTCTTGCCGTCGCCCAGATTGAAGTCGTGGAGAACGAAGTCGTAGCGCTTCTGCGCGCACATCTTCAACGCCTCCTCGCCGGTGTCGGCGGTGTCCACCACCTTGACCCCCAACTCGCGCAGCATCGATCGGACCGAACTGCGGAAGTCGGAAAAATCGTCGACGATCAGAAAGTTTTTTTGGTTCCACGCCAGCATCGAGATTCCTGTCACCGGATAAAAATTCGGCCCTGAGGCACTTGCAAGAGCGGCGGTCTCGTCCCCGACGTCGGGGTAGAGACGGCCAATAGAGTTGCGGCATGACGCCACTTGTCCGAGTTATCGGCGGCAGCGGAGCAAAGCTTAGGCACCCGGCGCTGGAAAAGTGACGCGTACGCGCCGTTGCGACGGAGGATCAACGCCCAAGCAAGCGCAGGAGAATGGGTAAAGTCCTCGGGCGTCCCGCCGATATCCAGTCATGCAACGCGTAGCCAACAGCCACAACCCCACCCTCTCCGAGTGCGCCCTATGTCCTGGCTGACCGATCTGAAATTGAAGACCAAGCTCCTTTCGGCATTCTGCCTGTGTGCGCTGATCACTGTAGTGGTGGGTGTGCTGGGACAGAGCGGTATCTCGCGCCTGTACGAGCTGTTTGAAAATACGGTGAGCGACAACCTGGTGTCGATCGCCAAGGTCGATTCGGTCAAGGCCAACGTCATCGCCACCAACCGCGACTTTTTCAAGGCCATCGGACTGAGCGCGCTCAAAGCCAACCCTGACGACATCAACGCCGCGATCCAGTCACTGAAAGAAAACCAGGCCCAGGCCGAGACGGACTTCAAGACCTACCGCGCCACGCCGCTCGATCCGGATGAAAAAGCCGCAGGCGATGACTTCGAACGCGACTGGGCCGCTTACATCAGCGCCGCCCTCAATGCGCTGTCAGTGGCGCAGAGCGGAGACCTGGAGCAAGCCAGCAAACTGGCCGCGACCAGCGTGACGCCCAGCTATCGCAAGACCATGGGCGAATTGAAAATCATGATCGAATCCAATCTGCGCCAGGCCAACGAGCAGGCACAGGCCGGGGTTGAAACCGACACCCAGGTGACGTGGATTCTGATCATCGGTTCGCTGATCGCGGTGGTGTGCGCCATTGCGCTGGGGCTGATCGTCACGCGCATGATCACCCGGCCGATCTATCAATCGGTGGCAAGCGCCACTCGAGTGGCGGCCGGCGATCTGAGTCAGCCCATCCACGTCGGCGGCCAGGACGAAACCGGGCAGTTGCTCAAGGCGCTGTCCACCATGCAGGGCAGCCTCAAAGGCACGGTTCAGCAGATCGCCACCGCCTCGGATCAGTTGGCTTCTGCGGCTGAAGAGCTGACCATGGTGACCGACGACAGCACCCGCGGGCTGATGCGTCAGAACGATGAAATCCAGCAGGCCGCCACGGCCGTCAACGAGATGACCGCCGCGGTGGAAGAAGTGGCGCGTAACGCCGCCAGCGCGTCGCAGGTGTCTGCGCAGACTTCCGAAGACGCCATCAAGGGTCAGCAACAAGTCCAGCAGGCTGTCACCGCGATGAACACCATGACCGTGGAAATCACCGAATCGACCGAGCGCGTCGGAGCGCTGGCCGGGCAGATCCGCGACATCACCAAAGTGCTCGACGTGATCCGCGGGATTGCCGAGCAGACCAACCTGCTGGCGCTCAACGCGGCCATTGAAGCCGCCCGCGCCGGCGAGCAGGGTCGAGGCTTTGCGGTGGTGGCGGACGAAGTACGTGCCCTCGCCCACCGCACCCAGACCTCCACCGGCGAAATCGAATCAATGATCACCAAGGTGCGCAATGGCGCCGACGAAGCCGTGCAGGCCATGGGCAAGAGCCAGGCGATCGCCGTGCATACCCAGTCACTGGCCACCGAAGCCGGTCGGGCACTGGAGCGCATCAGCGAAGGCGTCAGCCAGATGAACGAACGTAATCTGGTGATCGCCAGCGCGGCCGAGGAACAGGCGCAAGTGGCTCGCGAGGTAGACCGCAATCTGGTGAACATTCAGGACCTGTCGACGCAGACCGCGGCAGGCGCCAATCAGACCAGCGCGTCGAGTCAGGCGTTGTCGCGACTGGCCGTGTCGTTCCACGGCATGGTGGGCAAATTTACGCTGTAATCCGCTTGGCGTTTCGGCGCCAGGCCTGCCAATCGTCCCCCTGAGACAAAATGGCGTATTGACTAATTTGACACTCGATTTGTCGAAAATGACATTTCGGGTACAATCCCCGCCCGCCGCAGGGGATGGACCTGATGACCAGGTCCTGCGGTGGATGATGTTTACTCAAGCTGCTGATTCCAATGACCGAATAAAAAGCACAGCGCCGAGGGACATAGAACACGAGGTCGACCTGTTGACTGGCCTCTTGACCCTTCCTCCTCGTTTTCCGAGAGCGAAGCCTGTCTGACGTTCGCGCCGCACGATGGCGCCCGGCACTGCAGGACGTTGCGCGACGAATGCGGCAGGCGGATAACTTTCTATCTATTGGATGATTCGATGTTCAAGAAAACGAGCACCGCTCTACTGGGCCTCGCGATTTCGGCCACCTTCCTGCAAGCCCACGCCGCAGAGAGCAAGAAAGTCGATGTCCTGCTGATCGGCGGCGGCATCATGAGTTCGACCCTGGGCGTCTGGCTCAATGAACTCGAACCAAGCTGGTCGATGGAAATGGTCGAGCGCCTCGACGCCGTCGCCGAAGAAAGCTCCAACGGCTGGAACAATGCCGGCACCGGTCACTCCGGTCTCGCCGAGCTGAACTACACGCCTGAAGACAAAGACGGCAAGGTCAATATCTCCAAAGCCATCGAGATCAACGAAGCCTTCCAGGTCACCCGTCAGTTTCTGTCCTGGCAGGTCCGCCAGAACGTCCTGAAGAACCCGCCTTCGTTCATCAACACCACACCGCACATGAGCTTTGTGTGGGGCGATGACAACATCAAATTCCTGAAAAAGCGTTATGACGCGCTGCAAGCCAGCCCGCTGTTCCGCCCGATGCAGTACTCCGAAGACCCGGCGCAGATCGCCAAGTGGGTCCCGCTGATGATGGAAGGCCGTGATCCTTCGCAGAAGCTGGCGACCACCTGGACGCCAATCGGCACCGACGTGAACTGGGGTGAAGTCACCCGTCAGTACGTGTCGTACCTGCAGACCCGCCCGAACTTCGATTTGAAGCTGTCCAGCGAAGTCAACGACATCACCCGCAACGACGACGGCTCGTGGCACGTTGAATACAAGAACCTGAAAGACGGCACCACCACCGGTACCGACGCCAAGTTCCTGTTCATCGGTGCAGGCGGCGGGGCATTGAAGCTGCTGCAGAAATCCGGCATTCCCGAAGCTCAGGAGTACGCAGGCTTCCCGGTTGGCGGTTCGTTCCTGGTGACCGAGAATCCGACCGTGGCCATGCAGCACATGGCCAAGGCCTACGGCATCGCCTCCACCGGCGCGCCGCCCATGTCGGTTCCGCACCTGGACACCCGCGTGCTGGACGGCAAGCGCGTCATCCTGTTTGGCCCGTTCGCCACCTTCTCTACCAAGTTCCTGAAAGAAGGTTCGTACTTCGACCTGTTCAGCAGCATGACCACCCACAACATCTGGCCGATGACCAAGGTGGGCGTGGAGCAGTACCCGCTGGTCGAGTACCTCGCCGGTCAGCTGATGCTGTCTGACGACGACCGCTTCAAAGCGCTGCAGGAATACTTCCCGCACGCCAAGAAAGAAGACTGGCGCCTGTGGCAAGCCGGTCAGCGCGTGCAGATCATCAAGCGTGACGCGGACAAGGGCGGCGTGCTGAAACTGGGCACCGAAGTGGTTTCTTCCCAGGACGGTACCATCGCTGCCCTGCTGGGCGCATCGCCAGGCGCATCGACTGCTGCACCGATCATGATGAATGTCCTGGAGAAGCTCTTCAAAACCCAGGTCGCGACGCCTGAGTGGCAAGCGAAGATCCATCAGATCGTGCCGAGCTATGGCACCAAGCTGAATGACTCGCCAGCCGCTGTTCAACAAGAGTGGAACTACACCGCCGAAGTGCTGCAACTGGGCAAGCCGCCTGTGCTCGATCAGAGCGTCGGCACCAGCACTGCCGCGCCGGGCAAGCCTGCTGAAAGCAAGCCCGCCAGCGACATGGCGCTGTAACAACGCCTGACCGGTTGCATCGATTCCGATGCCGCTGATCACGAAAGCCACGAGACTCTGCGTCTCGTGGCTTTTTTATTGCCCATTGATCCCGTCGAGTGACGCGCGAATTGCACGAGGAATTCGTCGGCCGCTGATGACGTGAAAATGAACGGCAAGCGCTTGCGTTGTGTCCACCCTATAGAACCAGTGAGGGGCAACGGTATGGACGCTACAAACACGCAAGTGCTGAGGGATGTTGTCGTCATCGCAGGTTCACGAGGCGCCCCCGAGGCCCTCCGTCACCTCCTCGCCAAGCTGCCGGCGGATTTTCCCGCTGCCGTGCTCATCGTGATTCACACCCACCCATTAGGTCCGGACTACCTGGCGTCTGTGCTCGCTCGGTACTCGACGCTGCCTGTGGACTACGGAAAAGAAGGCGAACCGGTACTGCCGGGCCGTGTGTATCTGGCTCCTGCGGACCGGCATCTGGAGATCGTCTCGCCCGGGATCATTCATCTCGACGACGGCCCCAAGGTACACCTCGCACGTCCTGCCGCCGATCGCCTGTTCGCCACGGCTGCCGAAGTGTTCCGCGAGCGGGTGATCAGCCTGGTGCTGTCGGGCGGCGACTCCGACGGTTCGGATGGCGCGGTAGAGGTCAGGAACGCTGGCGGGTTGAGTTTCGTACAGCGTCCCGAGGAAGCGCCGGTGCCCAGCATGCCGATTGAGACGATGCGAAAAACTATTTTGAGCCCTCAGCTGAGTGCGGAAGAAATGGCGGACGCGCTGACCAAAGCGGTCCGCACCGTCAACAGCTGACATTTCACAGGAGGCCAGAGAGCATGCCAGGAGGCGAACAGCATCCGCCGCCGTCAGGCGCCTTCGATCAATTGGACTTGGGGCCAGGGCGCAATACGGCCGTGTTTCGCCTGACCCTCGCGTTCATGATCATGGTGCTGATGACGTTCCTTTCAGTCGAGGGGTGGCGCGCCTGGCGCGATTACACCCACGCCTACGATTTCGCCCGAGACTCGGTCACCAACCTGGCCCGTGCCACCGCGCAGCACGCCGAGGACGCCATCCGGCAAGTCGACATCCTTACCTACGCCCTGGGCGAGCGGGTGGAGGGCGATGGCTTGGCCGCTATCAACGTTCCGCGCCTCCACACACTGATGGCGGAGCAATCGAAGCTCATGCCTCAGCTCCACGGGCTGTTCATCTATGGCGCCGACGGGCGATGGATCGTCACCGACAAGGACGTGACCCCGGACACCGCAAACAACGCCGACCGTGACTATTTCAACTATCACCGCACCCACACCGATCGCCGTGTGCGCATCAGCAACGTGGTCAAAAGCCGCTCCACCGGCGAGCTGATCATTCCGGTCTCCCGAAGGCTGAATAACGCTGATGGCTCGTTCGCAGGTGTGTTGCTGGGGACCATCAAACTCAGCTACTTCATGGATTATTACGGCGACTTCAAGATTGATGATCGCGGTGCGCTGGTGCTGGCGATGCGAGACGGGACCATTCTGGTCAGGCGCCCGTTCATTCATTCCGTGGTGGGGCAAAGCCTGGCTGACAGCGAGATCTTCAAACGCTACCTGCCGACCGTCAACGAAGGGATCGTCGAGATCAAAGCCGTGGTGGACGGCACGTACCGGTTGTATGGATTTCGTGCGCTGTCGAGTTATCCGCTGGTGGTCGCTGCCGGGCTGTCGAGAGAATCCTTCGTCGGGCCGTGGCGTCGTGATCTGCTCAAGTCCGGGCTTGTGCTGCTGGTCTTGGTCGCCGGCTTTGTCGGATTTGCCTTCATCGTGCTCACTCAACTGCGCGGACGGATGGCCATGGAGAGCGAGATTCGCCTCGCCCATCAGGCCGTCAGAGACATGGCCCTGACCGACAGCCTGACCAGACTGGGCAACCGGCGCCGCCTCGACATGACCCTCGAAACCGAGATCGGCCGGGCAAAACGACAGCGCTACCCCCTCGCCTTGATCATGCTTGATATCGACTACTTCAAGCGCTTCAACGACCGCTACGGCCATGCGGCGGGTGACGACTGTCTCCAGCAGGTCGCCCAAGCCATCAGCGGCGTGTTGAAGCGGCCTGCGGACCTCGCCGTTCGCTACGGTGGCGAGGAATTCACCGTGCTGCTTCCGGATACCGACCTCCAGGGCGCGGGCCGCCTCGTGGAGGACATCCTGCAGGCCATCCGGGCGCTCGCGCTGGAGCACGCCGATCATCCTGAAAAGATCGTCACCGCAAGCGCAGGCGTGACGGTCAGGTTCCCTGCGCGGGAAGACACGACGCCTGCCGGCATGATCAAAGCGGCGGATGCCTATCTTTACTACGCGAAAAATAATGGCCGCAATCGGTGGTACGCGGATCAGCACCCACAGGCGAGCGCGCAGGAATGAATGACACCTCGGGTTGACTGGCGGGTGGGCGAGATGTGAGACAGGTGTTCGGGCGGGAGTAAAAGCGAGTCAGATATGTCCCCTGCAGGAATCGAACCTGCATCTAGCCCTTAGGAGGGGCTCGTTCTATCCGTTGAACTAAGAGGACACCAAATCGGACGGCGTGCATCTTAACGACAAGGCGCTGGCTTGTCATGTCGTCATTATCAATGGGAGCTGTAAGACGCTGCCTCTCGCTCACATCATAGGGCTATCGTGCAGAATGCAACGATGGCCATGGGCCTTATTGCAAAACGCAACCCTACAATCCTGAAAATCCTGATTATCCTGTTGATTTTTATAGCATTTCTTTGGACTAAGGGTTGGCATGCAGACTGCAACATACTCTTCGCGAATCACCCCTCTGAACGCCGTCCAAGCGAAGGTACCCGAGATGAACATGACACTGTCCCTGCTCAATGCTGCCGCGCTTGTCGCATTGGTTGCCTTCCACTTCCAGAACGATGGCAGCACGTCAGAGACCGTGAAATCAGAGAGCATCGCGGTTCAGGCTCAGCCTCATCACCTCATGCCACAGACGCCACGGTTCGCAGTCATGCCAAGTCAGGGCACGGAAGCCATCCTGGCCCATGACAGTGAAGAAGCCGTGCCGGTGAGTCGCTCGGAGCGCTGGGTGTTCTGAACAGCGGGTGCTGATCAGCTACCACAACGGCTTCGACCCGCTTTCCATGAGAGAGCAACCCATTAGAGAGCAGCCATGTCCAAAGCAGCAATTTCGTTCCTGATCCTGGCCGTCATGGCCCTCGCCACTGACCAACTGCTGGCTCCGTCAATGGAAACCATGAGTACCCTGGCGAAAGCAGCCGCAGGAATTTTCGCCAGCCTGTTCGTTGCAGCGCTGTTTGTGGGTCGCCGTATCAAGTTTGACCCGGTTTTGCGTTAACCCAAGCCCCGACCCTTCGCCAGCACTTGCTGGCGCATCAAGTCGCCAAACATACGACGCCGGATACCCTGTCTATGTGGGCTTAGGCTTACGCTACAGCGACAAGGGCGCAATGAACCCTTCGTCTCTTTCTTGAATGCCTCCTCGTATTATCCCCAGTCTCCCTCTACGATGAAGACAGATTGCCATCACGGCGTTTGCCCAGCACTGCAAGGGTGATCAGAGTTTCACCTTGCAAACCAGGACGCATTTCGGATAATTGGTGCTGGCTAAAAGCCTTTATGTAGTTCAATATTTGTCACACATTTGACGCCAAGGAATCGACACATTGGTGCAGGATGGCGATCCTTTATGCGGGCTGGTTGAACATTTCGGCCAAAAGACAGTCAGAGCATGACATCTGCGGCCTAATGTAGAAACCGCCTCTCTCTTTGAACTAATTCGGTTAAATATATGAGCCCTATGAAACAGGCCAATTATTCCAGTCGCACAGCTGACAAGTTCGTAGTTCGCCTACCGGAAGGCATGCGCGAGCGTATTGCGGACGTCGCCAAACAGCACCACCGCAGCATGAACTCGGAAATCATTGCGCGTATTGAGCAGAGTCTGATTCAGGAAGGCGCACTGGGTGATGAGCCGAGTCTGCGTCTGGACAGTCCGGAGCTTTCGCTCCACGAACGCGAGCTGCTGCAGCGTTTCCGTCAGTTGGCTCACCGCCAGCAGAACGCACTGGTTTCGTTGATTGCCCATGACACTAGCCTGGCAAACGACGACGAATAAGTCGTTTAAACCAGAGACTTTAAAGCCAGCACACTGCTGGCTTTTTTGTGCCTGAAACTTGATGAATTCATAGCTTCCAACCCATTAAGCGGCATCGCGCACATTAAAAAACCGCCCTGAAGGCGGTTTTGGGTGAAGCGTGGGGGTCAGAGCAAAAACACGGTGGCCAACCCCAGAAAGATAAAGAACCCGCCGCTGTCGGTCATGGCCGTGATCATCACACTGGCGCCCATCGCCGGATCGCGACCCAGCCGAGAAAGGGTCATGGGAATCAGCACGCCCATCAATGCTGCCAACAGCAGATTCAATGTCATGGCGACGGTCATCACCACGCCGAGAGACCAGCTGTGGTACAGCAAGTAAGCGACGATCCCGATCACGCCACCCCACACAAGACCGTTGATGAGCGCGACGGCCAGCTCCTTGCGCATCAGCCGTGAGGTGTTGCCGGTGTTCACCTGATCGAGGGCCATGGCCCGGACAATCATCGTGATGGTCTGATTGCCCGAGTTGCCGCCAATCCCCGCCACGATCGGCATCAACGCCGCCAGCGCCACCAGCTTCTCGATGGAGCCTTCGAACAGGCCGATTACCCGCGACGCAAGAAAGGCGGTAATCAGGTTGACCGCCAGCCAGGACCAGCGGTTGCGCAGTGAACGCCAGACCGAGGCGAAGATGTCTTCTTCTTCGCGCAGACCCGCCATGTTGAGCACTTCGGTCTCGCTCTCCTCACGGATGAGATCGACCATTTCATCGATGGTCAGACGGCCGATCAGCTTGCCGTTCTTGTCGACCACCGGGGAAGAAATCAAGTCGTAACGTTCGAACGCCTGGGCGGCTTCATACGCATCGCCGTCAGGATGGAAGCTCACGGGATCACTGGCCATGACCTCCGACACCTGCTTCTCCGGGTCGTTGACCAGCAAACGCTTGATGGGCAGCACGCCCTTGAGGACGCCATCGGAGTCGACCACGAACAGTTTGTCAGTGTGACCGGGCAGCTCTTTGAGGCGGCGCAGATAACGCAGAACGACTTCCAGGCTGACATCCTCGCGAATGGTCACCATCTCGAAGTCCATCAGGGCGCCTACCTGCTCCTCGTCGTAGGACAGGGCCGAGCGCACGCGCTCACGCTGCTGGCTGTCCAGCGCCTCCATCAGCTCATGGACAACATCACGCGGCAGCTCTGGTGCAAGGTCGGCCAGCTCGTCGGCGTCCATTTCCTTGGCGGCCGCAAGCAGCTCGTGATCGTCCATGTCGGCGATCAGGGTTTCCCGAACGGAGTCCGACACTTCAAGAAGGATGTCGCCGTCACGCTCGGCCTTCACCAACTGCCAGACCGTCAGACGGTCTTCGAGGGGAAGTGCTTCGAGGATGTAGGCAACGTCGGCAGAGTGCAGGTCGTCGAGCTTACGCTGCAGCTCGACGAGGTTCTGCCGGTGAACGAGGTTCTCGACACGATCCTGGTGCTGGCCTTCCTGACGGTGTGTCAGGTCTTCGACGATGCGCTGACGTTGCAGCAAGTCGATGACTTGGGCGAGACGATCCTGAAGGCTTTCCTGCGTCTTTTTTACTTCGATTTGGGTCATAGGCGAACTCCACTCCCAGCAGTGGAACCCGCCAGAAGATCAATCAGTCGATTCTTGATTGGTGAAACTTAGTATTGAGTTGCTACTGGGTAAGTCCATGGAGGTAGTCCACAAGCCCCGGCGGGGCTGACGGGCGCAATCATACACCGCTTGCCGTGGCGGGAGGCTAAAAATTCAACGTGAAACAATCGGTTGCAACGCAACGTTAACGCTGACGAAGTCACTCCTACCCCCTCGTCACATCCGGTGAACAAAACTCGCTCGCCGTGAGAAACCTTCACCGTTACCCTTTCCGCACTTGGGTCAGGGAAGACATTGCGATGCCGCGCAACACTGGAGAGCTCCTCATCACCCTGGTGCTGTTTTTGCCACTCGGCGCAGGCGCCACCATCGTTAATCGCTGCGAGGATCAAAGCGGCAGCGTGACATTCACCACACTGAGTTGCCCCAACGGTCAAGCCATGACCCCACAGGGTATCAATCCAGCATCGGGCATGACCTTCACTCCCACTCCTCCGCCTGCAATCGCGGACACCCTGCAAAAACGCAAAAGCAACGAAGCGGTGGTTGTGGGCCAGCGAGATGACGGTTGCGGCAATGTCCTGAGTGCGGAGCAGCGCCGAAAGGCGATCATCAATCAGCAGACGCCAACGGGGATGAGCAAACGTGATGTGGAAAGCTTGCTGGGGCGACCGGACAAGATCGTCAGCCGTAACGCCGAAGTCCGGTATGTGTATGAGGAGAAGAAGGGGCGCAGCCGACAGGTGTCATTCGATGAACACGGTTGCGTAAAAGGCAAACGCTAGAAAGCAAAAAGCCCGCATTTGCATGCGGGCTTTTCGTTTTATGGTGCACTCGACAGGATTCGAACCTGTGACCGCTCGGTTCGTAGCCGAGTACTCTATCCAGCTGAGCTACGAGTGCAGATGGCGCTTTTTAAACCAGTTCACCTCTGGCTATCGCGTTTTACTTCTGGAAGTGAGTGGTTCTTCCGAAGACCTGTTGAAGCCAGGCTCTTTCTAACTTAAGACTGCTGTTCGTATCACTACAAACAACGCTTAAATGGTGCACTCGACAGGATTCGAACCTGTGACCGCTCGGTTCGTAGCCGAGTACTCTATCCAGCTGAGCTACGAGTGCATTTGTTGCCGCGCATTATAGGCCGTCAAATCTCTTGGTCAAGCACTTTTTCTAGTAAATTCAACAACTTACCGATCAAGCCAGATTACAACGTACTAAGCAAATAATGGCGGAGAACGGGGGATTCGAACCCCCGACACCCTTTTGAGGTGTACTCCCTTAGCAGGGGAGCGCCTTCGGCCACTCGGCCAGCTCTCCGCAACACGGGGCGTATAATAACCACCCTTTTCCCCGTTTGCAAACCAAAAATTCAATAAAAATTAATGGCTTGGTTCTTCGTCCTTCTCTTTCTTTATACGCAGGTAAATCTCTTCGCGATGAACAGCCACTTCCTTGGGCGCGTTGACCCCAAGGCGTACTTGATTGCCTTTAACGCCGAGCACGGTCACGGTGATTTCACCATCACCAATGATCAGACTTTCCGCGCACCGCCGAGTCAGAATCAGCATACCTATCTCCTTACCGCTTGCATTCAAGGGACAACAGTCTGCATAGACAAACGGCAGGGGCCCGAGCCGGAAGCGGCCGCAGGTCTATGTCTCAGTATCGACCAGCGCCGGAAAAAGAACAGTTTATTGCCCACATTCAGTATCGGAAGGCGCGACCGAAACCGCGCCCCCTGCCCAAGGCTTACTCGCCCTGACGTGGTGCGTCGAGTTCGAAGGCAGTGTGCAGCGCGCGCACGGCCAGCTCCAGGTACTTCTCTTCGATCACTACCGAGACCTTGATTTCGGACGTCGAGATCATCTGGATGTTGATGCTCTCCTTGGCCAGCGCTTCAAACATGCGACTGGCCACACCGGCGTGGGAACGCATGCCGACACCGACGATGGAAACCTTGGCGATTTTGGTGTCGCCAATGACTTCACGGGCGCCGATTTCGTTGGCCGTGTTCTGCAGAACCTGCAGCGCCGCCTGGTAATCATTGCGGTGTACGGTGAAGGTGAAATCGGTGGTGTTATCGTGCGAGACGTTCTGCACGATCATGTCGACTTCGATGTTCGCGCCGCTGATCGGGCCGAGAATCTTGAACGCAACGCCCGGGGTGTCTGGCACGCCACGGATGGTCAGCTTGGCTTCGTCGCGGTTGAAGGCGATGCCCGAAATGATCGGCTGTTCCATGGATTCCTCTTCATCAATGGTAATGAGGGTGCCTGGACCCTCCTTGAAGCTGTGCAGTACGCGCAGCGGGACGTTGTACTTGCCGGCGAATTCGACCGCGCGGATCTGCAGGACCTTGGAGCCCAAGCTCGCCATCTCCAGCATTTCTTCGAAGGTGATCTTGTCCAGACGCTGGGCCTGCGAGACAACACGCGGATCCGTCGTATAAACGCCATCGACGTCGGTGTAGATCTGGCACTCATCGGCTTTCAACGCTGCAGCGAGCGCCACGCCGGTGGTGTCGGAACCGCCACGACCCAGGGTCGTGATGTTGCCGTCTTCGTCGACGCCCTGGAAACCGGCGACAACCACCACACGACCGGCCTTCAGGTCAGCGCGAATTTTCTGATCGTCGATCTGGAGGATACGCGCCTTGTTATGGGCGCTGTCGGTCAGGATGCGGACCTGATTACCGGTGTACGAAACAGCCGGCACGCCACGCTTGATCAGCGCCATGGCCAGCAGAGCGATGGTGACCTGCTCGCCGGTGGAAACGATGACGTCCAGCTCGCGTGGCACCGGCTGATCGCTGATCTGCCGGGCGAGTTCGATCAGGCGATTGGTTTCGCCGCTCATGGCCGACAGCACGACCACCAGATCATCGCCCGCATCGCGGAATTTCTTGACCTTGTCGGCCACCTGTTCGATGCGCTCGACAGAGCCCACCGAGGTGCCGCCAAACTTTTGTACGATTAAAGCCATCTCAAAGCCGCCTCAGCCCATGAAGGGCGCCCGTTATCATTCAAACCGCGAAGCGCCGGAGCCCGAACGACGGGCCCCGGGTGGGTCGACTTAAATACCTTGTTCGGCGAACGGAACAGCCAGTGCCAGCGCTGCTTCGAGTCCGGCAGCATCAACACCACCGCCTTGCGCCATGTCAGGACGACCGCCGCCTTTACCGCCTACCGCGGCAGCCGCTTGCTTCATCAAATCACCGGCTTTGAGTTGGCCAGTCTGGTCTTTGGTGACGCCTGCCACCAGCACGACCTTGTCTTCATGCACCCCGCCGAGCAGGATCACTGCGCGGCCGAGCTTGTTCTTCAGTTGATCAACCAGGGCCAGCAGCGCCTTGCCATCCTGACCGTCGAGACGGGCAGCGAGGACCTTGACGCCGTTGACGTCCACTGCCGAGCCCGACAGGTCGTCGCCCGCAGCACTGGCCGCCTTGGCCTGCAGTTGTTCCAGCTGCTTTTCCAGCAGACGGTTGCGTTCCAGCACCGCCGACAGCTTATCCAGAACGTTGTCGCGATTGCCTTTGACCAGGTTCGCGGCTTCCTTCAGTTGTTCTTCAGCCGCGTTCAGGTATTCCAGCGCCACAGCGCCGGTCACCGCTTCGATACGGCGCACGCCGGCGGCCACACCGCTCTCGCTGATGATCTTGAACAGCGCGATGTCGCCGGTGCGGTTGGCGTGAATGCCGCCGCACAGCTCCACCGAGAAACCGCCGCCCATGCTCAGCACGCGGACGCTGTCGCCGTACTTCTCGCCGAACAGCGCCATGGCGCCCTTCTGCTTGGCGGTCTCAATGTCGGTCTCTTCAGTCTCGACGACCGTGTTCTTGCGCACTTCGGCGTTGACGATGTCTTCAAGCGCCTTGAGCTGCTCGGGCTTGATGGCTTCGAAGTGGCTGAAGTCGAAACGCAGGCGCTGACTGTCGACCAGTGAGCCTTTCTGCTGAACGTGATCGCCCAGGACCTGACGCAACGCGGCGTGGAGCAAGTGCGTGGCGGAGTGGTTCAGCGATGTGGCCTGACGAACTTCGGCGGCGACGTCGGTGCTGACGGTGGTGCCTACTTTCAGGCTGCCCGACACTTGAACACCGTGGTGCAGGAACGCGCCGCCGGTCTTGGTGGTGTCGCTCACGTCGAAGCGCACTTCGCCGCCGGCAGTCAGGTAACCGCTGTCACCGATCTGGCCGCCGGACTCTGCGTAGAACGGCGTCTGGTCGAGGATGACCACGCCGTCCTCGCCTTCGCTCAATTGCTCGACCGCGAGGCCGTCTTTGTACAGCGCGACGACCTTGGCCTCGCCTGCAGTGGCTTTATAGCCGGTGAACTGCGTGGCCACATCGACCTTCACCAGGCTGTTGTAGTCCATGCCGAAGGAGCTGGCGGAGCGCGCTCGTTCACGCTGGGCATCCATCTCACGCTCGAAACCCGCCTCGTCGAGGGTCAGGTTGCGTTCGCGAGCGATGTCGCCGGTGAGGTCCATCGGGAAACCGTAGGTGTCGTAGAGCTTGAACACCACGTCGCCAGGGACGATGGTGCCCTTGAGCTCAGCGAGATCCTGCTCGAGGATCTTCAAGCCTTGCTCCAGGGTCTTGGCGAACTGCTCTTCTTCAGCCTTCAGCACGCGCTCGATGTGCGCCTGCTGGTTTTTCAGTTCGGGGAAGGCTTCGCCCATTTCGGCGACCAGTGCAGCCACGATCTGATAGAAGAAGCTGCCCTTGGCACCCAGCTTGTTGCCGTGACGGCAGGCGCGACGAATGATGCGGCGCAGCACGTAGCCACGGCCTTCGTTGGACGGCAGCACGCCGTCGGCAATCAGGAAGCCGCACGAGCGAATGTGGTCGGCGACGACTTTCAGGGACGCCTGATTGTCGTTGCTGCAGCCGATGGCTTTGGCAGCGGCGGCCAACAGGCTCTGGAACAGGTCGATTTCATAGTTGGAATTGACGTGTTGCAGCACGGCGCTGACGCGCTCGAGGCCCATGCCGGTGTCCACCGATGGCGCTGGCAGCGGGTGCAGAACGCCGTCGGCCGTGCGGTTGAACTGCATGAATACGTTGTTCCAGATCTCGATGTAGCGGTCGCCGTCTTCTTCCGGCGAACCCGGCGGGCCACCCCAGATGTCGGCGCCGTGGTCGTAGAAGATCTCGGTGCAAGGACCGCACGGGCCGGTGTCGCCCATGGTCCAGAAGTTGTCGGAGGCGTAGGGTGCGCCCTTGTTGTCACCGATGCGAACCATGCGCTCGGCCGGCACGCCGATCTCTTGTGTCCAGATGTCGTAGGCTTCGTCGTCCGAGGCGTAAACAGTGACCCAGAGTTTTTCCTTGGGCAGGTTCAGCACCCCGGTGAGGAAGGTCCAGGCGTAGGTGATTGCGTCGCGCTTGAAATAGTCGCCGAAGCTGAAGTTGCCCAGCATTTCGAAAAAGGTGTGGTGACGCGCGGTGTAGCCGACGTTTTCCAGGTCGTTGTGCTTGCCACCGGCACGCACGCACTTCTGGCTGCTGACGGCGCGGGTGTAGGCCCGTTTTTCCTGGCCGAGGAAGCAATCCTTGAACTGGTTCATGCCTGCGTTGGTAAACAGCAGGGTCGGGTCGTTGCCCGGGATCAGGGAGCTGGAGGCGACTCGGGTGTGGCCTTGCTCTTCGAAGAAGCGAAGGAAGGCTTCACGGATTTCTGCGCTTTTCATAGGTTCTTCCACGGAAACTGCGGCCTGGCACATGCATAGCGTCATTCGACGCAGCGACGGCAAAGGGCCGCATTATATAGGCGTTGTACGCTCGGTACAGCGTGTTATTCGATAGAAACCGGCAATCGGGCTGATCACACGATCAGCGAACGCCAAATTCGGCAAAGGCCGCCACCACCTTGTCCAGATGCGCAGACGTCACATCCAGATGGGTGACCATGCGCAACCGCGGCGCAGCACTGAGCACGATACCGCGCTCGGCACACAGGGCCTTGAGCGACGGGGCACGATCGCCGATGTGCACGTAGACCATGTTGGTCTGCACCGGCTCGACGTCAAAACCGAGGTCCGCGAGGGCCTTGCCGAGGGCGGTGGCATTGGCGTGATCGTCGGCCAGCCGCTCGACCTGATGCTCCAGCGCGTATAAACCCGCCGCTGCCAGCATCCCGGCCTGACGCATGCCGCCGCCGACCATCTTGCGCAGGCGCCGCGCCTTGGCGATGAACTCGCTTGAGCCGCACAGCACCGAGCCGACCGGCGCGCCGAGCCCTTTGGACAGGCACACCGACACCGAATCGAAATGCCGGGTGATTTCCCCCACGTCCACGCCCAGCTTGACGGAGGCGTTGTACAGGCGCGCGCCGTCGAGGTGCAGGCTCAGGCCATTTTCGCGGGTGAATGCCCGGGCCGCCGAGAGGTACTCCATTGGCAGGACCTTGCCCTGCATGGTGTTTTCCAGGGCCAGCAAGCGGGTGCGGGCGAAATGGAAGTCGTCGGCCTTGATGGCGGCGACCACCTGATCCAGGTCCAGCGATCCGTCCGTCTGGTTGTCCAGGGGCTGAGGCTGAATCGAGCCGAGCACCGCCGCCCCGCCGCCTTCGTATTTGTAGGTGTGCGCCTGCTGTCCGACGATGTATTCGTCGCCGCGCTCGCAGTGGGCCATCAGGCCGAGCAGGTTGCTCATGGTGCCGGTCGGCACGAACAGCGCGGCGGCATAACCCAGACGTTCCGCCAGCCACGACTCCAGGCGATTGACCGTCGGGTCTTCGCCATACACGTCATCGCCAAGGGGCGCGCTGGCCATGGCGTCGCGCATGCCGGCAGAGGGTTGGGTCACGGTGTCACTGCGCAGATCGATAACCGCCACGATGAAGCTCCCACTGGTAAGGGTCGAGCCTCAGTTCTGAGGCCGGGGCATCGATAATCAAGGCTTAAGGCAGGAATGCCAAGACGCCTTATAAGAAAAGCTGATGAAAACCATCAAAAAGGCTCCAAGCGGATCGCGGGAATCTATGTTACAAACTGCACGCCGACGGAAAAAACCGTTGGCAACGTTCTCAGGGCGGGGTGCAATTCCCCACCGGCGGTAATGGCGCGCAATGCGTCTAGCCCGCGAGCGCTTGCAGCGAGCTTATGCGCGATGCAAGGTCAGCAGACCCGGTGTGATCCCGGGGCCGACGGTCATAGTCCGGATGAAGAGAGAACGGGACTGGCACAGCAGGATCGTTTCGAGACGGGTTCAGGCGCTTGGCGTCGAGGACGGTTTCGCACGTACCCTGGCATCCCATTCGATCCAAAACGCCCTGTTTTTTTCATTAAACAGGAGTCAGAACACATGCAACCTACCGCCATTCACGCTCACGAGCGCATCGCCTTCATTCAAGCCTGCTGGCACAAGGAAATCGTCGATCAGGCGCGCAAGGGCTTTGTCGCCGAGATGGCGCAACACGGTTACGCCGAGACCGACATCGATTTCTTCGAGGTCGGCGGCGCGTTTGAAATCCCGCTTCACGCCAAGTTGCTGGCCAAGTCAGGTCGCTATGGCGGCGTCGTGGCGGCTGGTCTGGTGGTCGACGGCGGCATCTATCGCCATGAGTTCGTCGCGCAATCGGTGATCAGTGCGCTGATGCAGGTTCAGCTGGAAACCGAAGTGCCGGTGTTCTCGGTCGTGCTGACCCCGCACCACTTCCACGCCGGTGAAGAGCACCAGAAGTTCTTTTTCGATCACTTCGTGCACAAGGGCCAGGAAGCGGCCAAGACCTGCGCGGACACACTGACTAAATTGCGTGCGGTGCGTCGGGTGGGTGAGGTGCAGAAAGCGGCGGGTTGATTTGCATCCGAAGATCCAGATCAACTGCTTCCCGGCTGAAACCGGTCCTACGGACCTACCGCGTTCCCATTGTAGGACTGGCTTTAGCCGGGAAGAGCCCGGTTTGATCGCCACGCATTTCATTGAATGCTGGCGCTACCTGAGTGGGACCGGCTTCAGCCGGGAAGAGGCCAGCATGACCGGGATCAGGCCAATATCTCGTCCGTCGCCGGCACGATCAGAATCCCCGCCCGCAGCCCGTTTTTGACGTTCGGGTTGGGGAAAATGATCCGGGCGCCCTCCTCTTCTATCACCCAGCGTGAATCAGCCAGGTCTTCGGCCAGCACGTAGCCTTTTTCCAGCTCCGAGAAGTTCTCGATGTCCGCCGGCACGTGCAGCTGGAAGGCGTCGCTGTGCTTGATGATCTCCCGGGCCACGCTGAACAGCTGCAAGCCGTTCAGATCCGCAGGCTCATCGGCTTCGGTGCCGGCGATCAGGTGTTCGAGGCAGGTTTTCAGTTTGTCGAGATTGACCTGCTGGTTCTGCCCGAACGGGCGCGCCTTGCCCAGCTCCAGGGTGAAGGCTTCGGCGTCGAGCTTGTCGTAGGTGTAAGCGCTGAACACGATCGATGACTTGTTCTGCAGCAGCACCGCTTCCATGCCGGCCGTCCGCAGCCGGGCGAGTTCGCGGCGGGAATGGGCGCGACCTTCCTTCCACGGGTACAGCGCGAACTGCTCGATCTTCGAACCGCGAATCGCCGTGTGCAGGTCGTAGTGCAGGCGGTAGCGGTCCGGAATGTTGAAGAAGCTGGCGGCCAGACGCTCGAGTTCGCAGGCGCGCAAGGCTTCGCTGCCGCCGCTGTGCTCATGACGGCCATTGAACAGCCGGTTGACGTCCTGCTCGACGTAGCGCTCGCCGCGACGCATCGCTTCGGGATTGCCGAACAGGAACAGAATACGCGCGCGGGGCTTGAGTTCGCCCCGGGCGATGGCCTGAATCAGCGCGTCGAGCAGTTCGATCGGCGCGGTTTCATTGCCGTGGATGCCGGCGGACAACAGCAGGTCGGTGCCATTGTCCCGCGCTTCGGGAGGCCGGACTTCCAGTGCCCCTTCAGCGAGCCAGCGCATGCGAACGCCGTCGACGGTCAGCTGAGTTTTTTCCGCGGGTTCGCGACCCGCGAGGGTCAGTTCAAGCAGTTTGCCGAGGGCGAGCATGGGGGAAGCTTCCTGCGCAGGCTTAGTCGTGGGTGCAGTCGGGACCGTGCACGTGGCCTTCTTCATCGTCGCCGCTCATGTCAGCCGGTTCCATTTCCAGTTGCAGGCTGACCAGGTTGGTCGCCAATGGACGCAGCAGCAGGTTGGCGTATTCGGCATCGCCTTCTTCGACGTCCACGCCGATCAGCAACTGGCCACGGCCATCCTGTTGAATCCAGACCTCTTTGCCCTGCCAGATAACGGCAAGACGGGTGCAGGACGTTTCCAGCTGAGTGCCGTCGGTGTCTTCAAGGATCAAACGCAGCGCGTCGGTCATGGCAAAACTCTCTCTTTAAAAGCAAAAACATCGTCGCCTGACACCGTTTGGGCGCAGGCGTAACGGATGGGGTGCATCAGTTGATCTGGAAAGGATAGACCGCGCCCAGTTTCAGGTGCTGCGTCAGTTCGTCCAGCGCCGTACGGCATTCGGTCAGCAATTGCGGATCGGCCAGATCACTGTCGCTCATGCGGTCGCGATAGTGCTTGTCGACCCACTGCGTCAGCGTGTCGTACAGCGGCGCGGTCATGATAACGCCTGGATTGACCGCCGCCAGTTCGGTTTCATTCAGCGCCACGCGAAGACGCAGGCACGCCGGGCCGCCGCCGTTCTGCATGCTCTGCTTGAGGTCGAACACCTTGACCTCGCGGATCGGGCTGTCGTCCGCCAGCAGGCGCTGCAAGTAATGCCACACGCGCTCGTTGCTGCGGCACTCTTCCGGCACGATCAGCAGCATCGAACCGTCGGCGCGGGACAGCAACTGGCTGTTGAACAGGTACGAACGCACCGCGTCTTCCACGGCCACTTCACTGCGCGGCACGCAGATGGCCTGGAAGCGACCGCCGCGTTGACCGAGCTTGTTGTGCAGTTCGGCGAGCATGGGCTCGGTGTTGAGGAAGGCGTCCTCGTGATAGAACAGGACTTCACCGTTACCGACCGAGATCACGTCGTTGTGGAACACGCCCTGATCAATCACCGCCGGGTTCTGCTGGGCGAAGACCACGCCCTCGGCGCTCAGGCCATGCAGACGCGCAACGGCCTGGGACGCTTCGAGGGTCTGACGGGCCGGGTATTTCTGCGGTGCAGGGAACCGGCTGTCGAACGCGGCGCGGCCGAAGACGAAAAATTCGACGCCGGGCTCTCCGTAGCTGCGACAAAAGCGCGTGTGATTGGCCGCACCTTCGTCGCCGAACTGGGCGACGGCAGGCAGCGCCGCGTGGTGGGCGAAATGCTGCTGATCAGCGAACATCGCGCCGAGGACACGGCTGGTGGTCGGGTGCTCGATGCTGCGGTGGTATTTGCAGTTGAGGTTGGCGGCGGTGAAATGCACGCGGCCGTCAGCGGTGTCGGCGCTCGGGCTGACCGTGGCGGCATTGGCCACCCACATGCTCGACGCTGAGCAACTGGCGGCCAGCAGCGGCATCGACTCTTTGGCGGCGCGCTCGATCACCTGTGCGTCGCTGCCGCTGAAGCCCAGCTTGCGCAGACCGGCCACGTCGGGACGTTCCTGGGGGGCCAGTACGCCCTGGGTGAACCCCATCTCCATCAGCGCTTTCATTTTGGCCAGCCCCTGCAAAGCGGCCTCGCGCGGGTTGGAGGATTGCTGGCAGTTGTTCTGGGACGCAACGTTGCCGTAGGACAGCCCACCGTAGTTGTGGGTCGGGCCCACTAGACCGTCAAAGTTGACTTCACAGGATTTCATCGGTGAGGCTCCGTGGATCTGTTTTTATGTGCACGTTCTTCGACGTGCGCTGCGCTATCAAGGAGCGCGCTCAATTCAGGGTGATGCCGGGCGTCAGGGTGGCAGGCAGTGCCAGGGTCTCCGTCTCCAGCGAGGCCACCGGGTACGCGCAATAATCCGCCGCGTAATAGGCGCTGGCGCGATGGTTACCGGAGGCGCCGACACCGCCGAACGGTGCGGTACTGGCCGCGCCGGTCAGCTGCTTGTTCCAGTTCACGATACCCGCGCGGCTCTGCAGCCAGAACTGTTGAAAGCGCGCCTGGGAGTCCGACAACAGCCCCGCCGCCAGCCCGTACTGCGTGGCGTTGGCCTCTTCGATCGCTGCGTCGAAATCAGCGTAGCGAATGACCTGCAACAGCGGCCCGAACAATTCCTCATCCTCACGATCAGCCACGTCACTGACGTCGATGATGCCCGGGGTCAGCAGCGCCGACTGCGCGCCAGGCTGGGTCATTTCGAGCAGGGCAACCGCGCCGTTGGCCAGCATCACTTCCTGGGCATCAAGCAGCGCACGGGCAGCGGCAAGGGAAATCACCGAACCCATGAACGGCGCAGGTTGTTGATCGAACGCGCCGACCTGAAGGGTCGATGTCACCTCAACCAGCCGCGCCAGGAATGCATCGCCCCACGCCCCTTGGGGCACCAGCAGACGGCGAGCGCAGGTGCAGCGCTGGCCGGCGGAAATAAACGCCGACTGAATCACGGTGTAGACCGCAGCATCGACATCGGCGACCTGATCGACCACCAGCGGGTTGTTGCCACCCATCTCCAGGGCAAGAATCTTGTCCGGACGGCCGGCGAACTGTTGATGCAGCGAATTGCCAGTGCGGCTCGAACCGGTGAAGAACAACCCGTCGATGCCTGAATGGCCGGCCAGCGCGATGCCGGTGTCACGGGCACCTTGCAGCAGATTGAGCACGCCCGCAGGCAGACCGGCTTCGATCCAGCATTGCACGGTCAGTTCAGCGACTTTGGGGGTCAGCTCGCTGGGCTTGAACACCACGGTGTTGCCCGCCAGCAACGCCGGGACGATGTGCCCGTTAGGCAAGTGCCCCGGGAAATTGTAAGGGCCGAACACCGCCACCACGCCGTGGGGCTTGTGGCGCAGCACAGCGGTGGCGTCGCCCAGGGGGCCGCTCTTCTCGCCTGTCCGCTCGCGGTAGCTCTGAATCGAGATCGCGACTTTGTTAGCCATGCTGGTCACTTCAGTCGCCGATTCCCACAGCGGCTTGCCGGTTTCCTCACCGATGCAACGGGCGATTTCATCAGCGCGGCTCTTCAGCGCAGCAGCGAAGGCTTCGAGCACGGCAATGCGCTCGTCCAGGCTACGCGTCGCCCAGGCCGGAAACCCCTGACGAGCCGATTTGACCGCCGCGTCGACCTGTTCAGCCGTTGCGCTTTTGCCGGACCAGATCACCTGCTGGGTCACCGGGTTCAGGGAATTGAATGCGTCGCCCTGGCCGTCCTGCCAGGCACCGCCGATATACAAGGTGTTCATCAAATACCCTCCCGGGCAGGCGACAGCGGCACGGCGCGAACCTGATCACCGGCGCTGAGGCGCAAGCGCTTGGCCGTCTGCGGGTCGACCACCAGGGTGCCGGCGGCGAAACGCGCAGGCGCAGCGGTCACGCGGCAGTCTTCGCGCTTGCGATTATGAATAAGGAATGGCGTCGCATCGTCACCCGGCGTCCCGACCGCCAGCACCAGGGCCTGGCTGTCACGGACTGCGCGGATCTTGCTGGTCTCACACTCGATAGCGGGTCCTGCGTCGAAGATGTCGACGTAACCCTGATAGCTGAAGCCTTCGGCCTTGAGCATGGCCAGCGCCGGTTCGGTGCTGACGTGTACGCGGCCGATGACCTCGCGCGCGGCCTCCGAGAGGAAGCAGCTGTACAGCGGAAACTTCGGCATCAGCTCGGCAATGAAGGCGCGGTTACCGACACCGGTGAGGTAGTCGGCCTGACTGAATTCCATTTTGAAGAAGTGCCGGCCCAGGCTTTCCCAGAACGGCGAGTGGCCCTGCTCGTCGGAGATGCCGCGCATTTCCGCGATGGTCTTGGTGCCGAACAGCTCCGGGAATTCGGCAATGAACAGCATCCGCGCCTTGGACAGCAACCGGCCGTTGAGGCCATTGCGGTAATCGGCGTGGAGGAACAGCGAGCACAGCTCGGAGTTGCCGGTGAGGTCGTTGGCCAGGAACAGCGTCGGGATCTCGCGGTAGATGTTCAGCTCTTGGGAGGCGCTGACCGTCAGGCCCACCCGGTAGTTGTACCAGGGCTCGCGCAGCCCTACGGCCCCAGCTACGGCTGAAATGCCCACGACTTTTTCGTCGTCATCTTCGAGCACGAACAGGTAGTCGGCGTCGCCCCGCCCGGCCTCGCCACGGAAGGTTTTCTCGGCCCAGCCGACCCGGTGCGCCAGACGCTCTTCATTGGCCGGCAAGGTGGTCAGGCCTGCGCCGGTGCTGCGCGCCAGCTCGATCAACGCCGGAAGGTCACTGCTGCGTACGGGACGAACGATCATGCTTTCTCCTCAAGCCGTGGGTTCTGCAACCCCCGGCGAACTCGCTAACCTGCTTTACGGCGTCGGCCTGCCACTGCAGCACCGGTCGCCGTCAACTCATCTCAACCCAACATGACCCGGTTGTCAGACCGCGACGATACGCACACTGGCGCCTTCGCCGACGCCCAGCGCTTCGGCCGCGGCCAGGCTCAGGGCCACCGGTTTGCCAGGCACCCAGTCCAGTTCCAGCATCACCGCGCGGTAATCCTGCAGCTGGCCATTGGAAACCAGATAAGGTCGGCCACCCTTGACCGCATCACCGGTGCTGACCGTGTCGACCTTGACCGGCACGACGCGGCTCTGGGCGATGGAGCGAATGCCGGACACCCGCGCGTGCAGGGTCGGCCCGCCGTCGAAGATGTCGATGTAATGGTCGGTCTCGAAGCCTTCGCGCATCAGGATATCGAAGGTGATCTGCGCACGCGGATGGACTTGGCCCATGGCTTCCTGCGCTTCATCGGGCAGCAGCGGCACGTAGATCGGGTAATGGGGCATCAGCTCGGCGAGGAAGGTCCGGCTTTTCAGCCCGCACAGGCGCTCGGCTTCGGCGTAGTTGATGTCGAAGAAGTTGCGCCCGATGGCGTCCCAGAACGGCGAGTCGCCGTGGTCGTCGCTGTAACCGACGATCTCGGTGACCACTGAATCGGCGAAGCGCTCGGGATGGCTGGCGACGAACAGCAAACGGCCGCGGGAGTTGAGCTCGGACCACAGCGTGCCAACCAGTTCAGGCAGCACGTAGAAGCTGGTCAGCAGGCTGTTGCCCGTGAGGTCGTGGCACTGCGAAAGCACATGAATCTTGTTGTGGATCTTCAGTTCGCGGGAGGCGTGGACGAAGGTTTCGTTGCGAAAGCTGTAGAACGGCTCGGAATAGCCCGCCGAAGCGACGATCCCGGAACAGCCCACCAGACGGCCTGCTTCTGTGTCTTCGAGGACAAAGAAGTAGGTCTCTTCGCCGTTGAAACTGACTTCCGCCGAGAACGAGGCTTCGGACGCGGCAATCTTGTCACCCAGACGTCCAGCGTCATCCGGCAGGGACGTGACACCAATCGGGCTGTCTGCCGCGAGTCGTTGAACCTCGCTCAGATCCGCCATTTGCGCGGGGCGCATCACCAGCATGGTGTTACTCCTTGAGAAAAAATCGGGCCGGTCGACCGGCACAGGAAAAAACAAAAGGTGAAGCGGCGCTCAACCTCGTGGGAGCGAGCTTGCTCGCGAATGCGTCGTGTCTGATCCAAGTGTTTCGCTGACACACCGTTATCGCGAGCAAGCTCACTCCTACAGAGGTTATGCGTCCATGAGCGAAGGGCGTTACGCCCCGGCCAGCTTGGCCACCGCCCGCTCAAAACGGTTCAAGCCTTCGTCGATGTCGGCGTCTTCGACCACCAGACTCGGCGCGAAACGCACCACATCAGGACCGGCCTGGAGCACCATCACGCCTTCCTGCTCGGCGGCGTTGAAGAAGTCCTTGGCCTTGCCCTTCCAGGCCTCGGTCAACACGCAGCCGATCAACAGACCCATGCCGCGCACCTGGCTGAACACGCCGTATTGCTGACCGATCTTCTCCAGACGGGCCTTGAACCGTTCATGCTTGGCCTTCACGCCGGCCAGCACTTCCGGGGTGTTGATCACGTCGATGACCGCCTCGCCCACCGCGCACGCCAGCGGGTTGCCGCCGTAGGTGGTGCCGTGGACGCCCACGGCGAGGTGCTTGGCGAGTTTTTCGGTGGTCAGCATGGCCGCCATCGGGAAGCCGCCGCCGATGCTTTTCGCGCTGGAGAGAATGTCCGGCGTCACGCCGTAATGCATGTACGCAAACAGGTGACCGCTGCGGCCCATGCCGCTCTGGACTTCGTCGAAGACCAGCAGCGCGTTGTGGTCGTCACACAACTTGCGCGCGCCTTGCAGGTAGTCGAGTTCGGCAGGCAGTACGCCGCCCTCGCCCTGGATCGGCTCCAGCACCACCGCGCAGGTCTTGTCCGAGACGGCGGCTTTCAGCGCGTCGAGGTCATTGAACGGGACGTGGGTAATGCCAGTGATTTTCGGGCCGAAGCCGTCGGAGTATTTCGGCTGACCGCCGACGCTCACGGTGAACAGGGTGCGACCGTGGAAGCTGTTCAGGGCTGCGACGATTTCGTACTTGTCCGGGCCATACAGATCGTGGGAAACGCGGCGGGCCAGCTTGAACGCAGCTTCGTTGGCTTCAGCGCCGGAGTTACAGAAGAAGACGCGGTCGGCGAAAGTGGCGTCGACCAGCTTTTTGGCGAAGCGCAGCGCCGGTTCGTTGGTGAAGACGTTGGAAACGTGCCACAGCTTGTTGGCCTGTTCGGTCAGCGCGCCGACCAGCGCAGGGTGCGCGTGGCCCAGCACGTTGACCGCGATGCCGCCGGAGAAATCAATCAGTTCACGACCCGACTGATCCCAGACGCGAGAGCCCTGACCGCGCACGGGGATAAACGCTGCCGGGGCATAGTTGGGAACCATCACCTGGTCGAAATCGGCACGTTGCACCGGTACTTGCTCAACGGACATCGGAGTCTCCTGAAGAGGAACGCCTGCCTGGGACAGGCGAGCGATGGAAGGATTGTAAGGACTGATTCGGGCCGGGCCTTGCCGACAAGCGACAACTTCTTATAGCGCCAAACCGGCTTTTTACGGGGTTTTCGGCAATGCGACAAATTGCGTCACAAAGGCGCAGTTTAACCGGTGGCGTGCGCCTGGAGCAGTGCTGATTCGAAACCGGCCAAGCTGAATATTCAGCCGCGCTCGGCGGGCACCGAGGACAATTCGAACGGGCTGCTGCTGCGGCGCTGGTTGCGGTCTTCGCGGGGGGTGGCGCCGAAGAAGTTGCGGTAGGCGCTGGAGAAATGCGGCCCTGAGGAGAACCCGCAGGACAGGCCGATCTGAATGATCGATTTGCTGGTCTGCATCAGCATCTGTCGGGCCTTGTTCAGGCGCAGTTCGAGGTAGTACTGGCTCGGCACACGATTGAGGTACTGCTTGAAGATGCGCTCCAACTGACGGCGCGACACGCACACATGCTGGGCGATTTCGTCGGTGGTCAGCGGTTCTTCGATGTTGGCTTCCATCAACAGCACCGCCTGGGTCAGCTTCGGGTGGCTGGAACCGAGACGGTTTTGCAATGGAATCCGCTGCCGCTCGCCGCCTTCACGGATGCGCTCCACCACCAGTTCTTCCGACACCGCGCCGGCCAGCTCGGCGCCGTGATCACGGGCCAGCACCGCCAGCAGCAGATCCAGCACCGACATCCCGCCGCAGGCGGTCAGGCGATCACGATCCCAGTCGAACAAATGACTGGTGGCGATGACCTTGGGGAAGCGTTCCGCAAAATCATCCTGCCAGCGCCAGTGCACCGCGGCACGGTAACCGTCGAGCAGACCCAACTGCGCCAGCGGGTACACGCCCGCCGACAATCCACCGATCACGCAACCGGCACGAACCAGTTGCTTGAGCGCGCCACCGAGGGCCGAAGACATCAGCGCCGGCGGCTCGTCGGCCAGCAGAAACAGCTTCTGAAACCCTTCCAGACGACCGACCCACGGCTCGCCCGGCAGCTGCCAACCGGCAGCGTCAACGGGCGGCTCGGCCTGCAGAAACGACAGTTCGTAAACCACTTCGGGGTGAACGCGCTGAGCAACACGCAGGGCTTCCTCCGCCAGCGCCAGGGTCAAGGCTTTGGTGCCGGGCCAGATGAGAAATCCGATTCGATGGGCAGTCATGGCGTGCAGTCCGAAACGTGTCGCTAAAAGGGGTCGCACGCCTGGCATGCGATGGGATTCTGTAACCTGCAGTCAATGGCTGCGGTCTGGATGACGCGCAGCATGAACCGTTCTGATGCAAAACGCACCGCTCTCACGTGGCGGGCGGGTTACTTCAAACTGCCGGACAGGAACTGCTGCAGACGCTCGGATTTCGGATTAACCAGCACTTCACGGGGGTTGCCGGACTCTTCGACCAGGCCCTTGTGCAGGAAGATCAGCTGGTTCGACACTTCACGGGCGAAGCCCATTTCGTGGGTCACCACCACCATGGTTCGGCCTTCCTGAGCCAGCGCCTGCATGACTTTCAGCACGTCGCCAACCAGCTCGGGGTCGAGGGCGGACGTTGGCTCGTCAAACAGCATGACTTCCGGTTCCACGGCCAGCGCCCGGGCAATCGCCACGCGCTGCTGTTCGCCGCCGGACATGTGCCCCGGGTAAGCGTCCTTGCGGTGATAGACGCCGACCTTGTTCAGGTAATGTTCGGCCTTTTCCAGCGCTTCTTTCTTCGGCACGCCCAGGACGTGCACCGGCGCTTCGATGATGTTTTCCATTGCGGTCATGTGCGACCACAGGTTGAAGTGCTGAAACACCATCGACAGGCGCGAACGCATGCGCTGCAGCTGTTTCGGGTCAGCCGCCTTCAGGCCGCCGTTCTTGTTGGAGACCAGCTTGAGCTCTTCATTGTTGAGCAGAATGCGCCCTGATTTCGGCTGCTCCAGCAAGTTGATGCAGCGCAGAAACGTACTCTTGCCCGAGCCGCTGGAGCCGATGATGCTGATGACATCGCCGGCTTTGGCGGTCAGCGAAACGCCTTTGAGCACTTCGTGACTGCCATAGCACTTGTGCAGGTCCTGGACTTCCAGTTTGTTCATGATGTCGGTTCTCACAAGTAATCAGTCACTGAGCAGGCGGCCGCTGCGCAACGGCGTGCGGCCAGCCACTTTGGCCATCCAGAAACCCGGCTGGGCGTAACGCAGTTTTTCGATGGCGAACAGCACCCCGGCGGTGCCGGCACAGACGGTGGTGGCGCGATCGGTCAACGGGTCAATGACCTCGAACAGCGGTTCGCCGGGTTCGACCCAGGCTCCCGCCGGACGTAAAAACGTCAGCACGCCGGGATGGGGCGCATAAATCATTTCGGTGCCTTCGAAGGGCATGCCCTCACAAGCCTCATGGACCGGTTGCGGCCACTCGCCGCCGATCAGGCCCTGCTCGGCCAGAAACGCCAGAATGCCTTCGGCGTAGGCCTCGGCTTCGGCCTTGCCGGTGTTGGCCTGACCGCCCAGCTCCAGCGTGGTCGACAGGCAGGCCAGAGGAATCTGCGCGTCCTGGAACTGCTTGGACAAACGCAGCCAAGGCAGCGAACAGGCTTCGTCGAACGAGCTGCCGCCGGAATCTTCAGCCAGCAGCGCAACGGTCACCCCCAGATGCGCCGACAGCGAACGCCATTGGGGCCAGTGCTGGGGCAAAGCGTACATGTGCAGCGAGGCGTCGGTGTCGCAATGCAGGTCCAGCACCACGTCGGCGTTGCAGGCGTGACTCAGCAAGACGCGCTGCATCCCGGCCAGCTCGCTGCCGGCGGGCGGCAATTGCTCGAGCACGTCGGCCATGGCCTGACGAATCAGCTTGATGTTGGCGTGGGGGTCGTCGCCGAGCTTGCCCGCCAGCGCCAAGGCAACTGGCTCGCTGAGTTCGGTGAAATCGCGGTTAAAGTTCTTGCCGCTGCCGTACTCGAAACGGCCCTGATGGTTGCCCTGCAGCAACTGGCCCAGACCGATCGGGTTGGCGACCGGCACCAGCTCGATGACGCCCTTGAGCAAGCCCTGCTCTTCCAGCTGTGTCAGGCGTTTCTTCAATTCCCAGGCGGTGCGCATGCCCGGCAACTCATCGGCGTGCAGGCTGGCCTGAATGTAGGCCTTGCGCTCGCCCTGGCCGAAACGGAACACACTCAAGGTGCGCTGGGTGCCGAGGTTACCCCACGGCAAATGGTGATCGATGCGCTGCATATCAGTGCTTCCTCGGGGCGAGGTAACTGAGCCAGCGGCGCTCGGCCAGCTTGAACAGTTTCACCAGAATGAACGTCAGGCACAGGTAGAAAATGCCTGCGGTGATGTAGGCCTCGAACGGCAGGTAGAACTGCGCGTTGACCGCGCGCGCCGCACCGGTGATATCCATCAACGTGACGATGGAAGCCAGACTGGTGGTCTGCAGCATCATGATCACTTCGTTGCTGTACTGCGGCAGCGCCCGGCGCAGGGCCGACGGCAGCAGAATGCGGCGGTACATCTTGGCTTTCGACATGCCCATCGCCCGTGCCGCCTCGATCTCGCCCGGCGGCGTGGACTTCAGGCTGCCGGCGATGATTTCAGCGGTGTAGGCGCTGGTGTTGATGGCGAAGGCCAGGCACGCGCAAAAGGTCGCGCTCGACAGCCACGGCCACAGAATGCTCTCACGCACCGCCTCGAACTGCGCCAGCCCGTAGTAGATAAGGAACAACTGCACCAGCATCGGCGTGCCGCGAATGACGTAGGTGTAGCTCCACGCCAGCAGATTGACCCAGGCGATTTTCGACACGCGCATCAGGCCAAGCGGCAGTGCGGCGAGCAGGCCGAAGAACAGTGACAGCGCGAGCAGTTTGAGGGTGATCAGCAGGCCGCCGACGTACAGCGGCAGGCTTTCCCAGACGACGTTGTAGTCGAAAATCATAGGTCTGCCACCCTTACGCCGGCCGAGTAACGTTTTTCGATGTAGCGCAGTACCAGCAGCGAGACACTGGTGATCACCAGGTACATGGCCGCGACTGCGAGGAAGAAAGTGAAGGGTTCGCGGGTGGCATCGGCCGCCTGCTTGGCCTTGAACATCATGTCCTGCAGACCGACCACGGAAATCAGCGCGGTGGCCTTGGTCAGCACCAGCCAGTTATTGGTGAACCCGGGGATCGCCAGGCGAATCATCTGCGGCACCAGAATGCGGAAGAACACCCGGCCACTGCTCATGCCGTAGGCCATGCCCGCTTCGGCCTGCCCTTTCGGGATGGCCATGAACGCGCCGCGGAAGGTCTCCGACAGGTACGCGCCAAAAATGAAACCCAGCGTGCCGATGCCGGCCACCAGCGGATTCAGGTCGATATAGTCGTCGTGACCGAGCAGCGGCGCGATGCGGTTGAGCAGGTCCTGACCGCCGTAGAAAATCAGCAGAATCAGCACCAGATCGGGAATGCCGCGGATCACGGTGGAATACAGACGCCCAGCCATGCCAGCCAGCGCACCGGCGACAGCCGCAATGCCACGCCGATCAGGCCGAGCACGATCGCCAGCGCCATGGAGCACAGAGCGAGCTGCAAGGTCAGCCATGCACCGTCGAGGATGACGGCTCCGTAACCTTTCAACATGTTGTTTGGCCCTCAAGCGCGGGATAGAAAAATGGCGCAATCAGTCGGTACGGTGACCGGCTGCTTGCGCCATTGACGGTTTCAAACCACGTTACTTGCCGTAGATGTCGAAGTCGAAGTACTTGTCTTGAATGGCTTTGTATTTGCCGTTGGCACGAATGGCCGCGATGGCTGCGTTGAGCTTGTCCAGATCCGCCTTGTCGCCTTTGCGCACGGCAATGCCGACGCCGTCGCCGAAGTAGTTGACGTCGGTGAAGGCCGGGCCAACGAACGCGTAGCCTTTGCCGGATTCGGTGTTCAGGAAGCCGTCCTGCAGGAGGGTGGCGTCGGCCACGGTGCCGTCAAGACGACCGGCGCCGATGTCCAGATAGACTTCGTTCTGCGAGCTGTACGGCTTGATTTCAGCACCCAGCGGGGCCAGGACTTCGCGGGCGAAACGCTCGTGGATCGAGCCACGCTGCACGCCGATGTTCTTGCCCTTGAGTTCGGTCATGCCATCGCTGACTACGGTGCCCTGCTTCATGACCAGGCGGGCCGGGGTGTTGTAGTACTTGTTGGTGAAGTCGACGGACTTCTTGCGGTCTTCTGTGATGGACATCGAGGACAGGATGGCGTCGATCTTGCGCACTTTCAGCGCGGGGATCAGGCCGTCGAATTCCTGCTCGACCCATACGCACTTGACCTTCATCTCTTCGCACAGGGCGTTGCCGATGTCGTAGTCGAAGCCGACGATGCTGCCGTCCGGTGCCTTGGAGGCAAACGGAGGGTATGCCGCTTCGATGCCGATCTTCATGGGCTTTTCATCGGCGAATACGGGCTGTGCCAATACGGTCAGTGCCAGCGCACCCAGCAGCATGAGCTTTTTCATTTCTTGGAACTCCATCGGTATAACGCGACAAATGGCAGTGAGCGAGGCGCTCAATGAACAGGAGGAATCAGAAATTGCGACGCGAGGTGCCGGCGGGTCTCTGGACCCGACTAGCCTTCGGCGAGTGGTCGGCATTTTAGCGGCAGGCTGAAAGTCGATATTTCTTCAATGCGACAACTAGTTACAGAAGCGCATGAAATCGTATTCAGGCTAATTGACATCCAAAAAGCTTTATGCAAGTGCCAGAGTTGGCAAACCTATCAACGAAGCAAATAACGCGCCCATTATTGGCAAAGCCTTATGATCCGGCAAGTCCAGCGTGGGAGCGGGTTGATTCGGGGCGATGAAATGCTTTGTTTTCGGGTGGAAACGCCCCACTGGAGCGAGGGAGGTTACCGAGGCGGATGCGTGGTAACAAATCGATATTTCCCGATTCCTGAGTCTGGGAAACGTGAAGGTCAAGAGCGTCCGCCTGGGGGCGGACTGTTTCGCCTTCGGCGAGTTACTTGATAAAGCCCCAAGTAACCAAGGGCTTGTGCTCCTGGTTGGGTTCCTCCTCCGTCGGAATACCCTCACTCCGACGACGCTCCGTGGGCCCGCGCCGAACGGACATCCATGTCCTGACGGCGCTCTCGCCGCATCCATGCGGCTCGACCCACTCCGCGTCGTCTGCGTTCGGCCTGCACCCAAGTCGCGGTAGGTGTCGTCTGAGCTTCTTGTGTTTGAAGATCAAGATCAAAGGCAGATCAGAGGCTTGCCGGCTGAAGCCGGTCCTACAAAAGCATCGCGTGCGTCCAGTGAGACTGGCTCCGACTGTAGGACCGGCTTTAGCCGGGAAGGCGTCGGTGTGTAGACCGCGAAATTGATGGTGAACCCACTGGCCCCTTCCCGGCTAAAGCCGGTCCCACTGACTGCGCGCGGTGTCAGTAGGACCGGCTTCAGCCGGGAAGCTGTTGATCTTGATCTTCGAACACAAGAGTTCCAGACGACACCAATCGCGACTTGGGTGCAGGCTGAACGGAGGTCTCGCGCAGTGGGCCGAGCCGCATGGATGCGGCGAGAGCGCCGTCAGGACATGGATGTCCATTCGGCGCGGGCCCACGGAGCGAGACCGGAGTGAGGGTATTCCGACGAAGGAGGAACCAAACCAGGAGCAAGCACCCTTGGTTACTTGGGGTGCTTTTCCAAGTAACTCGCCGAAGGCGAAACGTCTGCCTTTAGGCAGACGCTCTTGATCTTAGCGATTGTCGCCCCTGAAACACGACCGTCAGGCCGCAGTCATGGTCTTGTGCGTCTCCACCAGATGCGCCACCACACTCGGGTCGGCAAGCGTAGAGATATCGCCCAGCGCGTCGTACTCCCCAGTGGCGATCTTGCGCAGGATACGGCGCATGATCTTGCCGGAACGTGTCTTCGGCAGGCCCGGCGCCCACTGAATCACATCCGGCGAGGCGATCGGACCGATCTCCTTGCGCACCCAGTTACGCAACTCGATGCGCAGCGCCTCGTCCGGCACTTCACCGCCATTGAGGGTGACGTAAACGTAGATGCCCTGCCCCTTCAGATCGTGAGGCACGCCCACCACGGCCGCTTCGGCGACTTTCGGGTGAGCCACCATCGCGCTCTCGATTTCGGCGGTGCCCATGCGGTGGCCGGACACGTTGAGCACGTCGTCGACGCGGCCGGTGATCCAGTAGTAACCGTCTTCGTCACGACGGGCGCCGTCACCGGTGAAATACATACCGCGGAAGGTCTTGAAGTAGGTGTCGACGAAACGGTCGTGATCGCCGTACAGGCTGCGCGACTGACCGGGCCACGAGTCGAGAATCACCAGATTGCCTTCCGCCGCGCCTTCGATGAGGTTGCCGAGGTTATCCACCAGCGCCGGGATCACGCCGAAGAACGGACGGGTCGCCGAACCCGGCTTCAAGGCAATGGCGCCAGGCAACGGGCTGATCAGGATGCCGCCGGTCTCGGTCTGCCACCAGGTGTCCACAATCGGGCAATTCTTGTTGCCGACGGTGTTGTAGTACCAATTCCAGGCTTCCGGGTTGATCGGCTCGCCAACCGAACCCAACAGGCGCAGGCTCGAACCGTCGGCGCCTTCTACGGCTTTGGTGCCCTCGGCCATCATGGCGCGGATGGCGGTCGGCGCGGTGTAGAGGATGTTGACCTTGTGCTTGTCGACGATTTTCGACACGCGAGTGATGTCCGGGTAGTTCGGCACGCCTTCGAACAGCAGCGTGGTGGCGCCGTTGGCCAGCGGTCCGTAGACGATATAGCTGTGGCCGGTAACCCAGCCGACGTCGGCGGTGCACCAGTACACTTCGCCCGGACGGTAATCGAACACACGCTCGTGGGTCAGCGCGGCGTACAGCAGATAGCCCGCTGTGGTGTGCAACACGCCCTTCGGCTTGCCGGTGGAGCCGGAGGTGTAAAGGATGAACAGCGATTCTTCGGCGCCCATTTCTTTCGGCGCGCAGGTGCTTGATGCCACGTCCAGCAGCGAGTGGTACCAGATGTCGCGATGACGGTTCCACTCGATATCGCCGCCGGTGCGCTTGCACACAATGACCTTTTGTACGCTCGCCGTTTCCGGGTTGGTCAGCGCACGGTCGACGTTGGCCTTCATGGGCGTTTTCTTGCCGCCACGCAGCCCTTCGTCTGCGGTGATCACCACCTTCGATTTGCAGTCGATGATGCGACCGGCCAGTGCTTCCGGGGAGAAACCACCAAATACTACCGAGTGAATCGCTCCGATACGCGCGCAGGCCAGCATGGCCACAACGGCTTCCGGGATCATCGGCATATAGATAGTGACGACGTCGCCGCGGTGGACATCCTGCCCGCGCAGCGCGTTGGCAAACTTGCAGACTTCTTCGTGCAGTTCCCGATAGGTAATGTTGCGGCTCTCGGAAGGATCGTCGCCTTCCCAGATGATCGCAATTGAATCACCGCGCTCGGCAAGATGGCGGTCGAGGCAGTTGTAGGAAACGTTCAGGGTGCCATCGGCGAACCACTTGATGTCGACGCGGTGGTCGTCGAAGGAGGTCTGTTTGACGGTGGTGAATGGCTTGATCCAGTCAAGGCGCTGGGCTTGCTCGCGCCAGAAGCCATCGGGGTTGACCACCGACTGCTGGTACATCGCCTTGTAGGTCGCCTCGTCAGTCAGCGTGTTGGCTGCCACTTCAGGGCGGACGGGGTACAGGGAAGCCGCACTCATCTTTCTTACCTCGGTGGAAATGTTGTTGTTTTATGACCCTGTTGTATCCGCCGACGGCTGCAAAGGCCATTCGACGATGGTCTTACCGCTCCCGAGCATAGCGCCGAAAGCAGGTGACGTGCCCGGCTTCAGGCAAATCTTCATGTCTCGGCTACGACCAAAGAATCCATGGGCGCCTGCGAACAACCTGCATACGACGATTGTTGCCGATTTGCTCAATAGACTTTATCAAAATGGTTTCTATATGAATTCCGGAGAGGGGCATAGAATCCGTTCCGCCAACACGGCAACTGATTGATTAACAACAGCCCCCACGCTGGACATCGATCAACTAACCCACCCGGTCATCATTCGCTTCACCCAGAGCCCCACAAGGATTCTGTGCACCCTGTCGACCGCACTTTCTGCGCCGCAGTGTGAATGAAGCAACTTAGAGGAAACGAGTAATGAAAGCTGCACTGGTTGTAATGGCTCTTTGTGGTTTCAGCGCCATGGCAATGGCAGAAGAATCCGGCGCGAAAGTGGCCGCCCAGCAACAGCGTGTCGAGGAGTACACCTACTCCACCAAGCTGGATATCGCGAAGGTCATTTCGGTGGATGACGTGCCGGACGTCTGCCAGGTCGTCCCCCAGCACATGACTTACGAAGACTCGCAGGGCAAACGCCACGTGCTTGAGTATCAGGTCATGGGTAACGGTTGCAGCAACGGCTGATCAGCCATCTGTTTCGTTGAGTTGGGCGCGCGACTTATTTAAAGAAGCGTGCTTGCTCATGTAATGCGGTGTATCCGTTTATCTGGCTGTTATCTGTCTGAGTCACTCGCGGGCAAGGTGGACCGCCATTCCGATCACTCCCCTGTAGTTAATCAGCACATCGTTCAACGTTGACCTATTCCATAGTGCTTCAACTTATTGGCCACCGTTGTATGGGAAATACCCAGTCGCTTGCCTAATAACCGGCTGCTCGGGTGTGCTGCATATAACTGTTCAAGTACTGCTTTCTCGAATCGCCCGACAATATCTTCCAATCCGCCTTCCAGAGAAAAGTCGCCCAAGGGTTGGCGCACGCCGTAATCCGGCAGGCGAATATGTTCGGCGTTCACTCGTTTGCCGTCGCACAACGAAACCGCCTGAAACAGGACGTTCTCCAACTGCCGGACATTGCCGGGCCAGTGGTATTGGCTGAGGCGTTCCATGGCCGCGGGCGCCAGCCGAGGCAAGGTGCAGCCGATCTGCCGACTGGCCTGATCGAGAAAATGCTCCACCAGCGGCGCGAGACCGTCCATGCACTCGCGCAGGGGCGGAATGTGCAAGGACAACACGTTAAGCCGGTGGTAGAGGTCCTGGCGGAATTCACCCCGGGCGCAGAGTTCGGACAAGTCCACTTGCGTCGCGCAGATGATGCGCACATCGAGATACACCTCTTCGTCGCTGCCTACCCGTCGAAAGCAACCTTCCTGCAGATAGCGCAGCAGTTTCGCCTGCAACCGCGCGCTCATTTCCGCGACGCCGTCGAGAAACAACGTGCCGCCCGAGGTCAATTCGAGCAGCCCCAACTTGCCTTCGGCGCGCGCACCTTCAAACGCACCGGGGCCGTAGCCGAACAGCTCGGTCTCGGCCATGGACTCGGAAAACCCCGCGCAGTTGAGCGCCATCATCGGCGACTGACCGCGCGGGCTGGCGAGATGACAAGCCCGCGCCAGCAATTCCTTGCCGGTGCCGGTTTCGCCTTCGATCAGCAACGGCGCATCCAGCGGGGCCATGCGCCGGGCCTCCCGAACCACCGCCGCCATCACCTTCGAACTCTGAAAAATGCTGTCGAAACCGCGCAACTCCTGCTTGCGCACGTTATAGATGTGCTCGCCGACCCGGTCGGCGCGGTGCAATGTCAGCACGGCGCCGGCCATGGCTTCGCTGTCTTCGTGCTCGGATTGCAGGGGCGCGATGTCCGCGAGAAAAATGTCGCCCTTTACTTTCACGCGCAGGCCATTGATGCGCGAGCGGTTGGCGCGCACCAGCTGCGGCAGGTCGAAATCCTCGGCGTAACGGGACAGCGGGATCCCCGGCACCTCATCGACCCGCACGCCCAGCAACTGCGCCGCAGCGCGATTCGCCGCAACGATGGAGCCGCCCATGTCTATGGAGAGCACGGGAAACTCAAGGGCGCCAAGCAAGGCATTGAGCTCCATATGCCGACGTTCGCTGGGCATTAATCCCACACGCTTGACGCCGAATACCCCGGCTATGGTCTCGAATTTCGGCACCAGCGCCTGGAACTGCAGATTGATCAGGTTCGGGCAACGCAGATAGATGGCATCGCCATGCTCACCTCCCACTTCGCCACCGGAGACGTTGACGCCGTAGGCCACCAGCAGCTCAAGGATGTCGCGCAGGATGCCAACGCGGTTCTGACAATGGACTTTGATACGCATGGAGAGCTCGCGGACGTGGCAGCGATTTCGGGTTCGTTCAAGTTTATCGTCAAGAATACGTTACAGCGCAAGGGACGGAGGCGACCGCGTGGCAATTACATACGAGCCTATCCATGGGATCGTCACGTTTTCTTTACGAATTGTCGTAGCGTTTCAGGCAAATCGAGCGAAAGCCCCGCGTCCGGAAGCGCCAAATCAGCTATCAATAGGCCCATCAGGTTCATCCCTATATCGCATTGCTCCATATAATAAAAAGCCATCAGGAGAGCCCCATGAGTACGCAGTACGTCGCACGCGAACCGGACGCCACCGGTTTTATTGATTACTCCGACGCCGAACACAGAATCTGGAACACCCTCATCACCCGCCAGCTCAAGGTGGTCGAAGGCCGCGCGTGTCAGGAGTATCTGGATGGCATCGAGCAGCTCGCCCTGCCCCACGACCGTATTCCGCAGCTCCGCGAAATCAACCGCGTGCTGGGGGCAGCCACGGGTTGGCAAGTCGAGCGCGTGCCGGCGCTGATCCCTTTTCAAACCTTCTTCGAGTTGCTGGCGAGCAAGCGATTTCCGGTCGCCACGTTCATTCGCAGCGAAGAAGAACTCGACTACCTGCAAGAGCCCGACATCTTTCACGAGGTTTTCGGACACTGCCCGTTGCTGACCAACCCGTGGTTTGCAGAATTTACCCACACCTACGGCAAGCTCGGTCTGGCAGCCAGCAAAGAGCAGCGCGTGTATCTTGCCCGCCTCTACTGGATGACCATCGAATTCGGCCTGGTCGACACGCCACAAGGGCGCAAGATCTACGGCGGCGGCATCCTCTCTTCGCCCAAGGAAACCGTTTACAGCGTGTCATCGACCCCCGAACATCAGCCCTTCGACCCGATTGAAGCCATGCGCACGCCCTATCGCATCGACATTCTGCAGCCAGTGTATTTTGTACTGCCAGGCCTCAAGCGCCTGTTTGACCTTGCCCATGAGGACATCATGGACATGGCCCGCACGGCGGCTGAACTGGGGCTGCACGCGCCGAAATTTCCACCGAAAAATAAAGCCGCTTAAAACAACAGCCGCCCCGAAAAAAGCAGCCCGAACCCGATCAAGGAATCTTTCAATGACCGCTCTCAACCAATCCCAGTGCGAAGCCTGCCGCGCCGACGCCCCGCAAGTCACTGACGCCGAGCTGCCGGATTTGCTCAAGCAGATCCCGGACTGGAACATCGAAGTGCGTGACAGCGTCATGCAACTGGAAAAAGTCTTCCTGTTCAAGAATTTCAAATTTGCGCTGGCGTTTACCAACGCTGTCGGCGAAATTGCCGAGGCCGAAGGTCACCACCCGGGTCTGCTGACCGAATGGGGCAAAGTGACCGTGACCTGGTGGAGCCACTCCATCAAAGGGCTGCACCGCAACGATTTCATCATGGCCTCCCGCACAGACGAGGTGGCCAAAAGCGCCGAGGGCCGTAAGTAAAATGCATTTCTCACAGATTCAGCGCGTACCGGACGATCCCATCCTGGGCCTGATTCAGGCCTACGCCAAAGACCCGAATCCGAACAAGTTCGACCTGGGCGTGGGCGTCTATAAAGATGCGCAGGGCCTGACCACCATCCCTCGCGCGGTGAAAATCGCCGAGCAGCGACTGGTCGACTCGCAGCCCACCAAGAGTTACATCGGCGGCCATGGCGAACCGCGTTTCGGCACGCTGATCTGTGAACTGGTCATGGGCGCCGATTCGCCGCTGATCGCCAGCAAACGCGTCGGCGCCACCCAGACACCCGGCGGTACCGGCGCGCTGCGGTTGAGCGCAGACTTCATTGCCCATTGCCTGCCGGGCAAGGGCATCTGGTTGAGCGATCCGACCTGGCCGATTCACGAAACCATCTATGCGGCGGCGGGCCTGAAGGTCAGTCACTACCCCTACGTGGGCCGCGACAATCAGCTCAACGTGCCGGCCATGCTGGAGACGTTGAAGACCATTCCCGAGGGCGACGTTGTCCTGCTGCACGCGTGCTGTCACAACCCGACCGGGTTCGACCTGTCCCGTGATGACTGGTACGCGGTGCTGGAAATCGTCAAGCAACGCAACCTGCTGCCGCTGATCGACTTCGCCTACCAGGGTTTTGGCGACGGTCTCGAGGAGGACGCCTGGGCGGTTCGCCTGTTTGCCGGCGAGCTGCCTGAGCTGCTGATCACCAGTTCCTGCTCGAAAAACTTCGGTCTGTACCGCGAGCGCACCGGCGCCTTGCTCGTCTGTGCTGACACCACAGAGAAGCTGATGGACGTGCGCAGTCAACTGTCGGCGACGGCCCGTAATCTGTGGTCGAACCCGCCGGATCATGGCGCCGCCGTGGTGGCCGAAATTTTGGGCGATCCTGAATTGAAGGCCCTGTGGGCTGGAGAGGTTGAGGAGATGCGCAGCCGCATTGCGCAACTTCGGGTCGGGCTGGTCGAAGCACTCACGCCGCTGGGTCTGGGTGAACGTTTCGCCCACATTGGCGTGCAGCGCGGCATGTTTTCCTACACTGGCATGAACGACGACCAGGTCGCGCGTTTGCGAAACGAGCATAGCGTGTACATGGTGGCGGCGGGTCGAGCCAACGTTGCGGGGATTGACGCCACGCGACTGGATGAACTGGCAGCGGCCTTTGCGGCGGTTTGCAAGGACTGAGGCGCTTATCGAGCCGACGCTTTTAAAGGGCCGCGCGCATGTTGCAGGAACCCATCCTCACTACATGACCAGCGGCCCGCATTTAAAAGTCTGATTGTCATTTGTACTGCTGTATCCTCCCTGAGCGTTCTCGGACGCGCTGTTCAATTCAGCCGCAACACACTTGTGAGGAGCGACGATATGCATGAAATCCCGAACTTCCCCTTCCCAAGCCAGAATCAGCAAAGTGCAGCAGCCCGCCAGGAACTCGGTCAGCCGATCGAGATGAAAGCCAGCGGTAAACGCAACGACAGCAGCAAAGCCCAAAGCCCGCGCTGAAGGCCTGTTTAGCCACTGATTTTTCAGCCGCTAAATTTTCAGCCCCTACGGAAGAGCGTCTTCAAGGTGTATTTCCATAAGGGCTGAATCATTCGCGACAGGTTCCACCCCTGCCTGACCCCGAACTCAGATCCACCCATCCGCCACTGCCATGAACCGCCGTGCCTCGCTATCATGTGCCCTCGCGCGGATTCAAGCGTCTACGCTTCAACCCGATTGCCCCCTCGCTATTCTTTTTCCGTCGTAACCGTGGATCTATGCCCATGCCAGACGCTTCGAGCGCTGCCCCTCAACGTCCTATGGCTGTCACGCTGCAGGTTGTTTCCATCGTCCTTTTCACCTTCATCGGCTACCTGAACATCGGTATCCCGCTGGCCGTATTGCCAGGTTATGTGCACACCGACCTTGGCTTCGGCGCGGTCGCTGCCGGGCTGGTGATCAGCGTGCAATACCTCGCGACCCTCCTCAGCCGGCCCTTTGCCGGGCGATTCATCGACACCCGAGGCCCGAAAAAAGCGGTAATCATCGGCCTGTTCGGCTGCGGGTTGAGCGGCGTGTTCATGCTCCTCGCCGACTGGCTCGACGCCTGGCCAATGATCAGCCTGATCAGCCTGTTTGTAGGGCGGCTGGTGCTCGGCAGCGCTGAAAGCCTGGTCGGCTCCGGCTCGATCGGCTGGGGCATCGGCCGCGTCGGCGCTGCCAATACGGCCAAAGTGATTTCATGGAACGGCATCGCCAGCTACGGCGCCCTGGCCATCGGCGCGCCGGTGGGGGTGTTGTTGGTCAATGCGTTGGGGCTGTGGAGCATGGGCGTCAGCATCATGCTGTTGGCGGCGCTGGGGATTTCCCTGGCCTGGAAGAAAACCCCGGCGCCGCTGGTGCATGGCGAGCGCTTGCCCTTCCTGCACGTGCTGGGCCGCGTGCTGCCCCACGGCACCGGGCTGGCGCTGGGGTCAATCGGCTTTGGCACCATCGCAACGTTTATCACGCTGTATTACGCCAGCCACACCTGGCCAAATGCGGTGTTGTGCCTGAGCCTGTTCGGCGCCTGCTTCATCGGTGCACGCCTGCTGTTCGGCAACCTGATCAATCGCATCGGCGGCTTCCGCGTGGCGATTGCCTGCCTGTCGGTGGAGACGTTGGGCTTGCTGCTGCTGTGGCTGGCGCCCAACCCGAATCTGGCGTTGGCCGGTGCGGCGCTGACCGGCTTCGGCTTCTCGCTGGTGTTTCCGGCGCTGGGCGTCGAAGCGGTGAACCTGGTGCCGCCGGCCAGTCGCGGTGCGGCGGTGGGGGCTTATTCGCTGTTCATTGACCTGTCGCTGGGGATTACCGGGCCGGTGGCGGGCGCCGTGGCGGCTGGTTTCGGCTTCGCGTCGATCTTCCTGTTTGCTGCGCTGGCGTCACTGAGCGGCCTCGGGCTAAGCGTGTATCTCTACAAGCACGCGAAAAGGACGCGGGACAAGCCGGTCGCCAGCTGATCCCGCAAGCGACACTCAAAAATCCACCTTACCCCGCCCTGCCTTGATCGACCCGCGCTTGGTTTTCGATTCCAGCCGGCGGGTCTTCGAGCCCAGGGTCGGCTTGGTCGGCCGGCGCTTCTTCTCCACCTTCCCCGCACTGATGATCAGCTCGCTCAGGCGTTCCAGCGCATCGGCACGGTTCTGCTCCTGCGTCCGGTATTGCTGCGCCTTGATCACCAGCACGCCGTCGCTGGTGATGCGGCTGTCACGCAGCGCCAGCAGGCGTTCCTTGTAGAACGGCGGCAGCGACGAGGCGTTGATGTCGAAACGCAGATGCATGGCGCTGGACACCTTGTTGACGTTCTGACCACCCGCACCCTGGGCACGGATGGCGGTCAGCTCGACGTCGCCGTCCGGCAGATGGATGTTGTTGGAGATGATCAGCATGGCAATCCAGTTCCTGGTCGAAGCCGCCGCGACGTCACCGGCGGCTCTCGCCTTATTTGATGATCGACGTCCGCTGGGCCATTGACTCACTGTTGGCCCGACGCTTGTTCTTGATCACGTAAAACACCCACATCGCCGCCAGCCAGATCGGGATCGCGTACACCGAAATCCGGATACCGGGGATCATCAGCATGATCACCAGAATCAGCACCACAAACGCCAGACAGACGTAGTTGCCGTACGGGTACCACAGCGCCTTGAACAGCGGCTGCTGGCCGACCCGGGTCAGGTGCTGGCGGAACTTGAGGTGCGAATAGCTGATCATCGCCCAGTTGATGACCAGAGTGGCGACCACCAGGGACATCAGCAGCTCAAGGGCATTTTGCGGCATCAGGTAGTTGAGCAACACGGCGATCAGCGTCACCGCCGCCGACACCAGAATCGCTCGCACCGGAACACCCCGGCCATCGACCCGCGCCAGTGACTGCGGCGCATCGCCTTGCTCGGCCATGCCGAACAGCATGCGCGCGTTGCAATAGGTGCCGCTGTTGTAGACCGACAAGGCCGCCGTCAGCACGACGAAGTTGAGAATATGCGCCGCCGTCGTGCTGCCCAGCATCGAGAACACATGCACGAACGGGCTGCCGCTGTAGGCATCGCCGGACGCGTTGAGGTCAATCAGCAAGGCGTCCCACGGCGTCAGCGACAGCAGCACCACCAGCGAGCCGATGTAGAAAATCAGAATCCGATAAATGACCTGATTGATCGCCTTGGGAATGATGGTCCGCGGCTGGTCCGCCTCGGCTGCGGTGAAGCCAAGCATTTCCAGCCCGCCGAACGAGAACATGATGAACGCCAGCGCCATGACCAGCCCGCTCACGCCATGGGGGAAGAAGCCGCCCCGATCCCACAGGTTGCTGACCGATGCTTGTGGGCCACCCTCGCCGCTCACCAGCAGATAACTGCCCAGGGCAATCATTCCCAGGATCGCCACCACCTTGATGATCGCGAACCAGAATTCTGCCTCGCCAAAGACCTTCACGTTGGCCAGGTTGATGACGTTGATCATCACGAAGAACACCGCCGCCGATGCCCACGCCGGGATTTCCGGCCACCAGTACTGGATGTATTTGCCGACGGCGGTCAGTTCGGACATGCCCACCAGAATGTAGAGGACCCAGCAATTCCAGCCCGACAGAAAGCCGGCAAAACCACCCCAGTAATTGTGGGCGAAATGGCTGAACGACCCGGCCACCGGCTCTTCGACAATCATCTCGCCGAGCTGTCGCATGATCATGAAAGCAATGAAGCCGCAGACGGCGTAGCCAAGGATCATCGACGGGCCTGCGGACTTCAGCACCCCTGCCGAGCCTAGGAACAGCCCCGTGCCGATCGCGCCACCGAGGGCGATCAGCTGGATGTGACGGTTCTTCAGACCACGCTTCAAGTCACCCGAATGGGACATGTTTTCACTCATTGGCAAACCACCTTGGCGCGCTTGTCTGTGACGGAATCGAACCCGACGCGCTCATGACGCGGCGGAGGGAAACGGAGTGGGTAACCCCGAGGGGTTGGCGTCCATACGCCGGTGGATCACAGAAAAAACGGGCGCGCATTGTACACCGCTCACATGGCGTTTGGCGGCGAAAGAATTCCCGGCTGAAGCCGCTCCCACCTAATTCGACCGGTGCTTTTGTAGGACCGGCTTCAGCCGGGAAGCTGTTCTATACCAATCTCCGACACAATTCTGTCGCAAAAATAATTCACCGAAATCGAAAGCTCCATAACGTTGTTTTCGCTGCAAGTTTCAATAAGTCCGGCGAAATGCCAGCATTTGCCGGTCGATTTTTATTTTGCAACAGTCTGACTATTGCACTAGTTTTTTCAGTGCTTGCTGGCCACGAAGGTCAGTGTGCTTCCATGACGAGGACCCAGGGCTCAGGCCTTTCGTCCTCGCTGCATTCGGCAAGTACGTCATTCTCAGGAGATTCACCTATGCAAACAGTTGAACTGGCTCTGGAAGAAGAACTGCAATTGGACGATTGGTTTGAAGCACCGATTCATGATGCCGCTGTGGAGATGATGCAGGCTGACGCTGTGGTGCCGTTTGGCACCGCGATGTGGCCGTTCTAAAACAGCTGAAGGGCGAACGTGGCTAACGCGTTCGCCCTCTTGTTTCGAGCATCCGGATGCGGAGCGCACTATGGATAACAGCAGCGCAATCGAACATTTCCTCTACTACCTGCAACACCATCCCGCCGTCACCGGCATTCACACCCCCCACGTCTTACTGGCACACACCGCGGAATACCGCCGTCTCATCGAGGGCATCGCCGAGAGCTCGACGGCGCGGGATGTCTTCCGGTTCAGCACATTGCCGCTGGACACTACCCCGGTCCGCGAGCTATCAGAGGCCATCACCGACTCCGATCTCTTCGTCCTGTTCTACGATTCCTCAACGCTGCCCAATCCCCGCGCCGAGGGACCGCCGTTCATTCGTCAGCTGCAAGAGGTGATGTCGGCGCAGTGGAAAAAGTCTTTGCTGTTCAAAGATTACGGCGATTATTTCTACGACACGTTCAGCGTTGAGCCCGAGCGCATCGCGCAGTTGAATGCGGCGTTGATCGATACCATGAACGAAGGCGAGACCCTCAGCTTCAGCGACGATCACGGCTCGTACTTCGAGGCGCCGCTGCGTGAATTGAAGAAGTGGACCAACATCAACGGCGTCGGTAACTACGACCTGGCTCCCGGTGAGATCGCCACCCACAGCGAATCCATCAACGGTCATGTGCGGTTCCTCGGCACCTTTCTCAGCACCATACCCTTCGCGCGCAAGTACGGGATCATCGAGTCGCCACTGGAATTGTGGATCGAGAACTCCACCATCACCCGCATTGCCACCGACGTGCCGGGGCTGGAGCACGACTTCAATAAATACCTGGACGCCAATCCCTCGAACCGGCGCATCGAAGAACTGGGGATCGGCACCAACGAAGGTGTCAGCCAGCTGTACGCGCGCAATGCGGGTTTCGAAGAGCGCCATTGCGGACTGCATCTGGGACTGGGTGGCGGTGCCAAAGGCAGCCACCACATGGACCTGATTTTCAACAGCGGCTCACTGGCCGTGGACAAGCGCGTGGTGTTCGACGGCACTGCCTACGTCGTCTGACTCCCAAGCGCGCATAAAAAAACGCCAGTCTCTCGACTGGCGTTTTTTGTACTTCAGACCGCGATTACTGCTTCACAAGGCCATTACTCGGGCTTGCGACGACCAAAGCCCGGGCGCTGACCGGTGCCGCTTGGCGGGCCGCGGCGTTTGCCGGACGGGGCCTTGTCGTCCACCAGACCGATGCCGGGACGCGAAGGCTTCGGCTTGGCGGGACGCTTGTTCATGTCGCTCGGGCGCTCCGCGACCCGCGTGCCGCGACCGTTTTCGCTACGCGCGCTGTCGCCACGTGGATTGCCGCCACGGGCAGTGTCGCCACGACCACCGATGGCAGGACGCGGGGTGCGCGCCGGACGACCGTTTTCCGCAGGCTTGCGCGCCGGGCGCTCGCCATCCGCCAGACGTGGCTCACGGGCCGGACGGTCCGAAGACACTGCATCTTTGGCCGGACGAACCTGACGCACGCGTTCGCCTTTGCCCAACGGACGGGAAGACTGGCGCTGCAAACGCTCCAGCTTGTCTTTGGTCTTGGCGGTCATCTGCGGCATCGCGACCGGCGTCAGGCCGACCTCGGCGCTGAGGATGTCGACTTCCTGCTGACTCATTTCGCGCCAGCGACCCATCGGCAGATCGGAGTTGAGGAACACCGGACCGAAACGCACGCGCTTCAGACGGCTGACCACCAAACCCTGGGATTCCCACAACCGACGGACTTCGCGGTTGCGGCCTTCCATGACCACGCAGTGGTACCAGTGGTTGAAGCCTTCGCCACCCGGCGCCTGCTGAATGTCGGTGAAACGCGCCGGACCGTCTTCCAGCACCACGCCAGCCTTCAGGCGCGCCAGCATGTCGTCGTCGACTTCGCCACGGACGCGCACGGCGTACTCGCGGTCCATTTCGAACGAAGGGTGCATCAGGCGGTTGGCCAGTTCACCGTCGGTGGTGAACATCAGCAACCCGGTGGTGTTGATGTCCAGACGACCGATGTTGATCCAGCGGCCTTCTTTCGGGCGCGGCAGGCGATCAAATACGGTCGGACGGCCTTCAGGGTCGTCACGGGTGCAGATTTCACCGTCCGGCTTGTTGTACATGACGACGCGGCGAACGGTTTCGGCGGCTTCTTCGCGGCGGATCACGCGACCGTCGACCGTGATGGCGTCGTGCAGGTCGACGCGCTGACCCAGAGTGGCCTGAACGCCGTTGACCTTGATGCGGCCTTCGCCAATCCAGGCTTCAACGTCGCGACGGGAACCGACGCCGATGCGCGCCAGGACCTTCTGCAGTTTTTCGCCTGCTGGGCCGATCTCTTTGTCTTGCTTGTCTTGTTCACTCATCTGGGCACCTCCCGGTGTGTCGAATCAGGGCATGCGCGAGTGGGCATGGCCTGTGGCCCGGCTCTCTGGACGAAAGCAGCTCCGGATCAGAACAGCTCTGAAGCGGAACGGGCGGAAAACTGAAATCCCTGGCGCGTGTGGATCGCCAAAAGGTCGCGAATCATACGCGCCTGACGCGCGTTGCGCATCAGAGACTAGATGAAAAATTCAGGCTGACTTCTTTTTCCGCCGACTGGCGCCCTTGAGCTTGATCAGCCGCAGCGCCGATTCGGCGAGCACCGAACGCTTTTCGTCCTTCTCCATCTTCTTCCAGGATTTGATCTCGCGCTTGCTGCGACCACAGCCCAGGCAAATATCATCGTCGAATTTGCAGAGGCTGATGCAGGGATTCTTGGTGCTCATGGGTTCGCCTGAATGAGGAATTGGGCGCTGCGCATCGTCCTGCCACAGCGTTCGTCACCGCGGATCTTCATCGTCCTGCGGCGGTTCTTCCAATTCAGACTCTTTATCGGCCTCATCGAGCAATAAATCGTCGAAGTCGATTTTCAGGCCCTGCTCCATAGTATCCAGCTCGGCCAACAAGCTGCGGAAACTGGTCTCATCCCGGGGTGCCTCAGGCTCTGCGTCAGCATCGAGTGGCAGGCTGGCATCGGCCAACGCCTGCAAGTGCGCGGGCACAGGTGCGTCGTCGAATTCAAGCACCGGCTCGGTTTCCATCTCGCGCAGGTCGGCCAGTGGCGGCAGTTCGTCGAGGTTTTTCAGGTTGAAGTGATCAAGAAAGGCTTTGGTGGTGGCGAACATCGCGGGTTTGCCGGGCACGTCGCGGTGGCCGACGATCCTGATCCATTCGCGCTCCATCAGGGTCTTGACGATGTTGGTGTTGACCGCGACGCCACGCACGTCCTCGATCTCGCCCCGGGTGATCGGCTGGCGATAAGCGATCAGCGCCATGGTTTCCAGGAGGGCGCGCGAATAACGCTGCGGGCGTTCTTCCCACAGACGCCCGACCCAGGGCGCAAACTTCTCGCGGATCTGCAAGCGATAGCCGGTGGCGACTTCTTTCAGCTCAAAGGCGCGGTTGTCGCAGGATTTGCCCAGCAACGTCAGCGCCTTTTTGAACACCGGCGGTTCGGGCCGCTCGCCCTCTTCGAAGAGCTCGTAGAGACGCTCCAGGGACTGCGGTTTTCCGGAGGCGAGCAGAAACGCTTCGAGCAACGGCGCCAGATCGCGGGGTTCATTCAGGTTCATTGATCAGCTCTTGCTCTTTATTCGGCTCGCGCCCGCACATGAATAACGGCGAAGGCTTCGTTTTGCACCAGCTCCACCAGTTGCTCCTTGACCAGTTCCAGCACCGCCATGAACGTCACCACCACGCCCAGCCGCCCCTCTTCTGCCGTGAACAGCTCGGCGAAGGGCACGAAACCCGCGCCTTTCAAGCGCTCCAGCACATCGCTCATGCGCTCGCGGGTGGACAGTGCTTCGCGGCTGACCTGGTGACTTTCGAACATGTCGCCACGGCGCAGCACGTCGGCCATCGACATCAACAGCTCTTCGAGGGCGACGTCCGGCAACAACTTGCGCACCCGCGCTTCGGGCGCCTCCAGCCGGGGCACCAGTACATCGCGGCCCACGCGGGACAGCTGGTCAATGCCTTCTGCCGCCGCCTTGAACCGCTCGTATTGCTGCAAGCGACGGATCAGTTCGGCGCGGGGATCGCCTTCTTCTTCCTCGGCCATTTCCGAGCGCGGCAGGAGCATCCGCGATTTGATCTCGGCAAGCATGGCCGCCATGACCAGGTATTCGGCGGCGAGCTCCAGGCGCACGGTTTTCATCAGCTCGACATAGCCCATGTACTGGCGGGTGATTTCCGCCACGGGGATGTCGAGGATATTGATGTTCTGTTTGCGAATCAGGTAAAGCAGCAGGTCCAGCGGGCCCTCGAAAGCTTCGAGGAACACTTCCAGCGCATCCGGCGGGATGTACAGGTCGACCGGCATCTGTGTGACGGCCTGACCGTAGACCATGGCAAACGGCAGCTCTTGCTGGGCGTTGGCCTGCGGGTCGATGTGAGCGTCGGTCTGAGCCTCCAGCGTTTGCGCCTCGGTCACTCGACTTCGACCCCAAACGGCGTCGGATCGCCGCAACCCACACGCACCACCTGGGGCTCGCCATCGGTCAGGTTGACCACGGTCGAGGCCGAGATGCCGCCCTCGCCGGCGTCGATGATCAGGTCCACCTGATGCTCGAGAATCCCGCGCATCTCGTAAGGGTCACTCATCGGAATGGTCTCGCCCGGCATGATCAGGCTGACGCTCATCAGCGGCTCACCCAGTTCCTGCAACAGCGCCTGCGCGATGGGATGACCCGGCACGCGCAGGCCAATGGTGCGCCGCTTGGGGTGCAGGACCAGACGCGGTACGTCACGTGTGGCGCCGAGAATGAAGGTGTACGGCCCCGGCGTGTGCGCCTTGAGCACACGAAACGCCGCCGTGTCGACCTTGGCGAACAATCCCAGCTGGGACAGATCGCTGCACATCAGCGTGAAATTGTGTTTGTCATCGAGTTGACGCAGGCGACGGATGCGCTCGACGGCCGTCTTGTCGCCCATCTGGCAACCCAATGCGTAGGACGAATCGGTGGGATAAACCACCAGACCGCCCGCCCGGATGATTTCCACGGCCTGCTTGATCAGGCGCGCTTGCGGGTTTTCCGGGTGGACCTGGAAAAATTGACTCACGGTAATTTCCTGTTCAGACGGCAGTAGGCTGGTCATGTTTGAACCGACACCAAAGGGGCGGCAGGTCTTCGGGCAATGGGCGATAAACGCCGATTTCAGACCATGCGCCTGGGGCATGAAAATCACTGCCGGCACTGACCAGCAGACCGAACTCACGGGCCAGAATCGCCAGACTGCCGACCTGATCGGCAGGCTGCAGGCCGTTGACCACTTCTATGGCGTGGCCGCCGGCCTGAATGAAGTCGGCGACCAGCTTGCGACGCTTGCTGCGGGTGAAATCGTAATGCGAAGGGTGCGCGAGGCTGACCCACGCACCGGCGGCGCGCAGGGTCGCCACCGTTTGCTCAAGGGTCGGCCAGTGTTGCTTGACGTCGCCCAGCTTGCCCGCACCGAGCCATTTGCGGAACGCTTCGGCGCGGTCCTTGACGAACCCCTGGTTGACCAGAAAGTCGGCAAAGTGCGGCCGGGCCGGCGCATTACCGCTGTCGCCCAGCGCCTGCTGCACCGCACGCGCACCTTCGAGCGCGCCGGGCATACCTTTCATCGCCAACTTGCGGCTTATTTCTTCGGCCCGCAACCAGCGGCCGGTGTGCAATTGCTCGATCGCCTTACGCAATTGCGGGGCGTCCACATCGAACCCATAGCCCAGCACATGGATGGTGGCACCGCCCCAGGTGCAGGACAATTCGATGCCGTCGATCAGCTGCATACCCAGCGCAAGCGCCGCAGCACGGGCCTCGGCGAGGCCTTCGAGGGTGTCGTGGTCGGTGAGTGCGAGGACTTTCACGCCGTGCTCGTGGGCACGCGCGACAAGTACCGCGGGCGCAAGGGCGCCATCGGAAGCGGTGCTGTGGCAGTGCAGATCGACGTTCATAGGGGCGCTTTCGCAGTCATTGATGTTTGTTATTATGCCGTCACATCCAGCTTCTGGCTCTTACTGTGAAACAATTCATCGACTTCATCCCGCTCATCCTGTTCTTCATCGTTTACAAAATCAGCCCGCAAGCCGTCGATGTCCTTGGCCACAGCTTCATGGTAGGCGGGATTTACAGCGCCACCGCGATGCTGATCGCCAGTTCCCTCGTGGTTTACGGCGTCCTCTATGTCCGTCAGGGCAAACTGGAAAAAAGTCAGTGGCTGACGCTGATTGCCTGCCTCGTGTTCGGCAGCCTGACCCTGGCGTTCCACAGCGAAACCTTCCTCAAGTGGAAAGCCCCGGTGGTGAACTGGGTCTTCGCGCTGATCTTCGCCGGCAGTCACTTCATCGGCGATCGTCTGTTGATTCAACGCATCATGGGCCACGCGCTGACCCTGCCGCAGGCGGTCTGGACCAAACTGAACATCGCCTGGATCGTGTTCTTCCTGTTCTGCGGCGCGGCCAATCTCTATGTGGCGTTTACCTATCAAGAGTTCTGGGTCGACTTCAAGGTGTTCGGCAGCCTGGGCATGACCCTGCTGTTCCTGGTCGGCCAGGGCATCTACCTGGCTCGCCACATCCATGACGCCGATCCGTCAACCCAGCCTACAAACAAAAAAAGAGAGGACTGACATGCTCTACGCAATCGTGGCAACCGACGTCGCCAACTCGCTGGAAAAACGCCTGGCCGCACGCCCTGCGCATCTGGAGCGTCTGAACGCAATGAAGGCCGAAGGGCGCATCGTCCTCGCCGGCCCGATGCCTGCGGTAGACAGCATCGACCCGGGCACTGCAGGGTTTACCGGCAGCTTGATCGTCGCCGAATTCGAGTCCCTCAAGGACGCCCAGGCCTGGGCTGAGGCGGATCCCTATGTGGCAGCGGGTGTCTACGCTGACGTGATCGTCAAACCGTTCAAGCAAGTCCTGCCCTGAAACGTCTGTCAGGCGCCCGGCTCTGTACACCGGGCCGGACCGCCTTCACCCGCCTTCTGAAGTTCACCCTACGCACTGCCCTGCCGATAAGTTGCTAGAACCAAAGGCTTTGACTGCGGCTCAAAGAGGCACGGGCGGTCATGCCTTGTGGGTATTGACCGAACAATAATGGTTTGTCACGAGGGGTCACGCAGCCAGGGTGGCCCTCCAGTGCGGTATCTTTGCCAGCGGCCGGCGTCGATGTCGTCGGCAATGGCTAAATGAGTGAGTCATGAGCGAGCTGTTACTTATTGATGATGACCAGGAGCTGTGTGAGCTCCTGAGCAGTTGGTTGAGTCAGGAAGGGTTCGCTGTGCGTGCCTGCCACGATGGCCAGAGCGCGCGCAAAGCGCTTGCCGAATCCGCACCCGCTGCGGTGGTGCTGGACGTGATGCTCCCCGACGGCAGCGGTCTGGAAGTGCTCAAACAATTGCGCACCGATCACCCCGACCTTCCCGTGCTGATGCTCTCGGCGCGCGGCGAACCGCTGGACCGCATTCTGGGTCTGGAGCTGGGCGCCGATGATTATCTGGCCAAGCCCTGCGATCCTCGCGAACTGACAGCGCGTCTACGCGCGGTGCTGCGCCGTAGCCATCCGACGGCGGTATCGTCGCAAATCGAACTGGGCGATCTGTGCTTCAGTCCCGCACGGGGCGTGGTCACGATTGACGAGCAGGAATTCACCCTGACGGTCTCCGAAGCGCGTCTGCTTGAGGCCTTGCTCGGCCAGCCCGGTGAACCGCTGGAAAAGCAGGAGCTGGCGCAACTGGCCCTGGGCCGCAAACTGACGCTCTACGACCGCAGCCTTGATATGCACGTCAGCAACCTGCGCAAGAAGATCGGCCCCCACGCCGACGGCCGCCCGCGCATCGTTGCCCTGCGCAGCCGCGGGTATTATTACAGCCTCTGACGAGGCAGTTGGGAGCGGCAAGCTGCAAGCTGCAAGCTGCAAGCAACAGCGACAGCACAAGCAACAGCATCGGCAGCGACGCCGGACTGCTTTTTGGCTTGAAGCTTGTGGCTTGCCGCTTACAGCTGGGCGCGCACTCGGCAATTGCCCCTTACGTAAACATCGGAACGCACCGCCTTTACCCAAGCTTTACCGACGCCTGACCTCGCTTGACCTTGATCTCCCTAAACTGGCCTCAACCGGCACAGAGCCGAAATCGAGACAAGGAGATTCACCATGCGCAAGACTTTGATGGCTTTGATGTTCGCCGCAGCCCTGCCTACCGTTGCAATGGCCATGCCTCCAGAAGCTGGCCCTATGGGTGGCCCTGGCGGTCCTGGCTTTGAAGGACCTGGCATGCATCATCGCCACGGCCCGATGGAAAGACTCAACCTGACCCCGGAACAACGTCAGCAAGTCGACCAGATGATGGGCGATCAGTGGCGCGGCCGCTCCGAGATCACCCAGAAGTACCTGGCCAAGCTGTCGCCCGCCGACCAGAAGGCGATGATGGATGAACAGGAAGCTGCCCGGGCCAAAACCCAGTCCGGCATCCGCGCCCTGCTGACGCCAGAGCAACAGAAGACCTTCGACCAGATCCAGAAGGATGAAGCCCAGCGCCGTGCGGATCGCGCCGAGTTCGAAGCGTGGAAAGCGCAGAAAGCGCAAAAAACCCAGTAACTGCCTGCTGGCGCGGCATTACACTTCCCCCAACCCGACACGCTTCCCGGCGTGTCGGGTTTTCTTTTTGACACACCGGGTCGAGGGCAGCACGTGCGTTCATTGTTCTGGAGAATCCTGGCGAGCTTCTGGCTTGCGATCGCGTTGGTAGCGGGCCTGTCGATCCTGATGGGCCATGTCCTCAATCAGGACGCCTGGATTCTCAGCCGTCATCCCGGCCTGCACAACTTGCCGCAGAAGTGGGTCGAGTTGTACGAGGACAAAGGCGAGAAATCCGCCCAGGATTATCTGCAAGACCTCAAGCGCAAATACCACATCGACGTTCAGGTGCTCAACGACAGCGGCGAAGCGGTGATTCCCGGCACCTTCCCGCCCCGCGCGGCGGCTTTTGAAGAGCGGCAGAATGACGACACACGACCACTGCCGTGGCGGCGACTGACCTCCGAATACACCAGTGAAAAAACCGGTGAAACCTACCTGCTGATTTACCGGATCCCACATCCGGAGCTGGACGCGTGGCACCGCGACAGTCTGGTCTGGCCGCTGAGCGCGCTGGGGATCGCGCTGGTGGTGCTGACGTTGTTCAGCCTGATGGTGACGCTGTCGATCACCCGCCCGCTAAGCCGTCTGCGCGGCGCGGTGCATGACCTCGGCCAGACCACCTACCAGCAAAACAGCCTGGCGCGACTGGCCAACCGCCGTGATGAATTTGGCGTGCTGGCGAACGACTTCAACCGCATGGGTGCCCGCCTGCAAAGTCAGATCAGCAGCCAGCGCCAGCTGCTTCGCGACGTTTCCCATGAACTGCGCTCTCCCCTGGCCCGGCTGCGGATTGCCCTGGCCCTGGCCGAACGCGCAGAACCGGTGGAGCGCGACAAGCTGTGGCCGCGCCTGACCCGTGAGTGCGACCGGCTGGAAGAGTTGATCAGCGAAATTCTGGCGCTGGCACGACTGGACGCCGACATGGGCAGCGCCACGGCGGTGGATGTGTCGGGGCTTTTGCATCATCTGCAGGCCGAGACGGAGATGGGCGGCGGCGAGCAGACGGTTTCGGTGTCGGTGCAGCCAGGGGTGCAGTTGCAGGGCTGGCCAAGCGTGCTGGAACGGGCGCTGGATAACCTGCTGCGCAACGCGCTGCGCTTCAATCCGGCGGGTCAGCCGATCGAGTTGAGCGCAACACTTGAGGGGGATGAATGGCGGCTCAGCGTGCGGGACCATGGCCCCGGTGCCAATCCGGAGCATCTGGCGCAGTTGGGCGAGCCGTTCTATCGCGCGCCCAACCAGACAGCGCCGGGCTACGGGCTCGGCCTGGCCATTGCCAAACGCGCCGCCGAGAAGCACGGCGGAACGCTGGTGCTGGGCAATCACCCGCAGGGCGGATTCGTGGCCAGCATCGTCGTGCCGCGCGAGTTAACCGCTATGCAGTCCCGCTGAGTGGATGCGGGGGTTGGTAGGACCGGCTTCAGCCGGGAAGAGGCCTGTCTGTACACCCTCAGTTTTGCGGTGTAACGCTTAATGCCTTCCCGGCTAAAGCCAGTCCTACAGATCGGGGCCGGCGCTTATAGCGGGATGAAACCAGTTTGTTACCCTTCCCACGCGCTCACAAAACCAGCAACCTCCGGCTTCGCGGGTTCACGCGGCGGATTTTGCGGCGTGCCGAGGTACAGAAAGCCGACGACTTCTTCTTCGGCCGTCAGACCCAGCCCTTCGGCGACGTGGCGGGAGTAGGACAAATCCCCCGAGCGCCAGACCGCGCCGATGCCGATCGCATAAGCGGCCAGGAGGATGCCGTGGGCAGCGCACCCTGCGGTGATCACTTGTTCCTTTTTCGGCACTTTGAAGTGGTCAGTCAACTTGGCGATGACCACCACCACCAAGGGCGCGCGCAACGGTCCGTTGCGGGCCTTGTCCAGCGCTTTGGCCTCAACATCGCCGCCTTTGTCGATCAATGCCTGGGCCAGCAGTTCGCCCATGCGGTTGCGTGCGTCGCCTTCGATGGTCAGAAATCGATAAGGCCGCAAGACGCCATGGTCAGGCGCGCGCAGGGCTGCGCCGAAGAGGATCTCGCGTTGCTCGGCGTCCGGGGCGGGTTCGATCAAGCGGGGCACGGACACGCGATTAAGCAATACGTCGAGCGCTTCCATTAAGTCGTCTCCAGGAAAAATGACGGGCCATTGTAGTGCCCTCGGTGCAGTCTTGAACTTCAATAACGATTAACCGGGGCAATTACTTACAACACTCTCGGAAATGCCTCGGTTTACACCAACGGGCTCGCGAGTAGAATGGCCGCCCTCTCACTACCTGATCAGAGCGACTGCATGGCGTTGCCGACTCTCCGCATCATCGGTTTCATTATCGGCATCTTCCTGATTACCCTGGCCATCGCCATGGTCGTGCCGATGATCACCCTGATGATCTTTCACCGCACCGCCGACATGCCGTCGTTTCTGTGGTCGAGCCTGATCACCTTCGTGTCCGGGCTGGCGCTGGTGGGCCAGGGCCGACCTGAACACGTGCACCTGCGGCCCCGGGACATGTACCTGCTGACGGTCAGCAGCTGGGTCATCGTCTGCATCTTCGCGGCGCTGCCGTTTCTGCTCACCCAACACATCAGCTACACCGACTCCTTCTTCGAAAGCATGTCCGGCATCACCGCGACGGGCTCCACCGTGCTCAGCGGCCTGGACACCATGTCCCCCGGCATCCTGATCTGGCGATCGCTGCTGCACTGGCTCGGCGGCATCGGCTTCATCGGCATGGCCGTGGCGATTCTCCCGCTGCTGCGCATCGGCGGTATGCGCCTGTTTCAGACCGAGTCGTCGGACCGTTCCGAAAAAGTCATGCCGCGTTCGCACATGGTCGCCAAATTCATCGTGCTTGTTTACCTCGGCATCACCGTGCTGGGCACGCTGGCGTTCTGGTGGGCGGGCATGAGCCTGTTCGACGCCATCAATCACGCGATGTCGGCGATATCGACCGGAGGGTTCTCCACCTCGGATCAGTCACTGGCGAAATGGCCGCAGCCCGCCGTGCATTGGGTGGCCATCGTGGTGATGATCCTCGGCGCCCTGCCGTTCACCCTCTATGTGGCGACGCTGCGGGGCAATCGCGGGGCGCTGCTCAAGGATCAACAGGTGCAGGGTTTTCTCGTCCTGCTGCTGGTGATGTGGCTGGTGATGACCGCCTGGTACTGGGCGACGACCGATCTGCCGTGGTACGACGCGTTGCGCCATGTCGCACTGAACGTGACCTCGGTGGTGACGACCACTGGTTTCGCCCTGGGGGACTACAGCCTGTGGGGCAACTTCGCGCTGATGCTGTTTTTCTACCTGGGGTTCATCGGGGGATGCTCAGGGTCAACGGCGGGCGGCGTGAAGATCTTCCGCTTTCAGGTCGCCTACATCCTGCTGCGCGCCAACCTGCACCAGCTGATCCACCCGCGCGCGGTGATCAAGCAGAAGTACAACGGTCACCGGCTGGACGACGAGATCGTGCGTTCGATTCTGACCTTCTCGTTTTTCTTCACCTTCACCATCTGCCTGATCGCGCTGATGCTGTCGCTGCTGGGGCTGGACTGGATGACTGCGCTGACGGGCGCCGCCAGCACCGTGTCAGGGGTGGGGCCGGGGCTCGGTGAAACCATCGGGCCGGCCGGTAATTTCTCGACGCTGCCGGATGCCGCCAAGTGGATTCTGTCACTGGGCATGCTGCTCGGTCGGCTGGAAATCATCACGGTCCTGGTGCTGTGCATACCGGCGTTCTGGCGGCACTAGAACACTGCGGGCCGGGCAACGTCAGCTGCGTAGCCCCGAGAAATGTCGCGGCGGGCAGTGGGGGCTCGACTAAGCTCAACCAATACCCTGCCCGGAGCATAGCCTTGTGGAAACAGTGAAGCGTTTCGACCGATTCGAAGACTTCTATCCGTATTATCTGCACGAACATCGGGACAGCACGTGCCGACGCTTGCATTTCATCGGCACGAGTCTGGTCATCCTGATTCTGGCATTCGCCGTGCTCAGCGCTCACTGGACATTGTTGTGGGTACTGCCCTTGGCGGGCTACACCTTCGCCTGGATCGGCCACTTCTTTTTCGAGAAGAACCGTCCGGCCACGTTCAAGCATCCGTTCTACAGCCTGCTCGGTGATTTCGTCATGTACAGAGACATGCTCAGGGGCAAAGTACCGTTTTGACCGGCACTCGTCGGCGTCGCGCATGACGCCTTGCTGCCCCACTGTTTGAGTAAAAGCTGCCTGCTCAGACCGTCTCGCCCACGGGCTGCGCTGCTTCCGGGCTTTTGGCTTTGACGTGGGCATCGGCCAACCGGAACAGCTCGATCGTGCCATCCCAGTGCTCGATCAACGCCGTGCAGGACTCAACCCAGTCGCCGCAGTTGAGGTATTCCACGCCGCCCACCTGACGGATTTCGGCATGGTGAATGTGCCCGCACACCACCCCGTCCAGACCGCGCTTGACGCACTCATGGGCGATGGCTTCCTCGAAATCGCTGATGAAATTCACCGCAGTCTTGACCTTGTGCTTCAGGTACGCCGACAGCGACCAATAGCCGTAGCCGTACTTGGCGCGCCAGTGGTTGAGCCAGCGGTTGAGGGTCAGGGTGAATTCGTAGGCCGAATCGCCAAGAAACGCCAGCCAGCGGTGGTAGCGCGTAATGACGTCGAACTGGTCACCGTGGATCACCAGCAGACGACGACCATCGGCGGTCAGATGCACGGCTTCATCGACCAGTTGGATGTTGCCTAGAATGAGTTTTGAATAGCGGCGCAGGAATTCGTCGTGGTTGCCGGTGACGTAAATGACTTCGGTGCCGCGCTTGCTCATGGTCAGCAGACGGCGGATGACGTTGGTGTGGGCTTGCGGCCAGTACATGCCGCCGCGCATCTTCCAGCCGTCGATGATGTCGCCCACCAGGTACACCTTGTCGGCGTGGTATTGCTTGAGAAATCCGGAGAGGTGTTCGGCCTGGCAGTCGCGGGTTCCCAGATGCACGTCAGAGATCCACAAGGTCCGGACACGTTGTTTACGACTGGGTTTCACGCTCTCGGCAATGCTCATGGACCACCTCCACTTTGGTTTTCCCAAGCGTGGACGTGGTCGGTGATATGAACATGACGGCGGTGTTTAGCTTTGATGACACGACATATCGATTAACACTTTCCCAGACCCGATGCGCGCTCAGGTATCCAGGCCGGCGTGACGATCGTTGTGCCCCAGGTCCCGGGCCGGATCGATCTGATCACGCACGCGCTGCTTGAGCACCTTGGCCTCGGGAAACCCGCCGTCGGCCTTGCGCTCCCAGATCTGCACGTCGTCGCAGGTGATGCGAAATACACCGCCGGTGCCAGGGATCAACGACACTTTGCCGAGATCATCGGTGAAGGTGCTCAACAATTCCTGAGCCAGCCAGGCGGCGCGCAACAGCCATTGGCACTGTGTGCAGTAGGTGATGGTGATTTCAGGCTTGGCAGACATCGGTCAGCCCAACCCTGCCAGCAAATCACGGGCGGTTTGCTGCGGGCCGTCGTCGGAGCCGTCGATCACTTCCTGCAACAGCCGACGGGCCTCGTCGACATTGCCTTCATCGATCAGCACCTGCGCCTCATTGATCTTGCTCAGCGGCTCTTCGTCCAGACTCAGCAGATCGAAGCCGCCCTCCTCGATCATGAAACTGTCGAGAAAAGCGTCGTCCAGCAGATCGCTGTTGCTCTGCACAATGACTGCCGGACCGGTCTCGAACTGAACGTCCATTTCCGGCGGCGTTTCCTCTTCGGCGAAGTCGCTGAGGAACTGCTCATCGGGCATCTCGAACACCTCGGGCAGCTGCGTGAGGTCGGACGAGAATGAAGTGTCGAGTTCAGGTTCGGCTTCGAGTACAGGCGCGGGCTTGCGCGGGGCGGGCGTGCTGTCGAACGGATCAACCAGATCCCAGTCGGCGTCCATGGAGAGGTCGTCGAGGTTGAGCTGGAAATCGTCGGCAGGGTCGACCGGGTTCAGTGATGCGGCCGCATTTTCGTCCAACTGGGTGGGTTCCGTCAGGCTGAGCTCCGGCGGCTCTTCTGATGCCTGACTGGCCGAGGCTGTTTGGCTGGCCAGCACCGCGGCAGCACCCAGGGCCGCGGCGGAGGCTGCGGCCGAGGTCATGGCTGGCGACGCGACTGGCGCGGACGGCGCTGCGGGCACCACGGGTTCGGGCTTCAGTTTCGGGTAACGATTGCGAATATCCTGAAGCTTCTGCGCGTCGACGCCCTGACTCAGGAGCACGCGTTCTTCTTCGTCATACGCATCGATGTCGCCCTGCTCGCCGAGCAGTTCGAGAATGCGCAGGCGAACATCGGTGCGCTCGGGCTGTTTGCCCAACGCATCACGCAGGATGGCCAGTGCTTCGGCGAAGCGACCGTAGGCGATGTAAATGCTCGCGCCATCCAGGGCGTCAGTGGCGGCACCGGCCAGACGTTGGCCGGCAGGTGCTGACGAAGCCGGACGCGCCGGGGTGACCGCCGGCACTTCGAAGACCGGGGTGACCGTGGCCGCAGACCTGACCACCGGTTCCGCCGGCACAGGCTCGAGGGCCAGCTGATTTTTGATCCGGTTGCGGCGCACAGACCAGGCCAGCGCGAGGAGCAGCAATATCACCAACAGCGCTGCCAGAACCGACGTCCAGGGGAACTCATCCTCGGCGGCAACCGGCACCGGCGCTTGTACGGGAGTGGCTACCGGAGCGGGTGCAGCCGGCGTTGCCGCCGTCGTGTCAGCTGGAGTCGTCGCCACCGTCGAGGGGGCCGGAGCAACTGGCGCCGCCACAGGCTTGGCCGACTGGGCCTTGAGTTCGGCGAGTTGGGTCTGCAGTTCGATGATCTGCTTGTCCTTGTCGGCCTCTTCGACGGTGGACGTCTGGACTTGCTGCTTGAGGTCGTCCAGCGTGTTGTTCAACTGCTGGTTTTCCAGCGCCGCCGCCGACAACTGATCGCTGGCGTTCTGCTTCGCCGAGGCAGGCGTCGGGGCGGAGGCTGCGGCCGAGGTGCCGCTGCCTGCAGCAGACCCATTGGCGGTCTTCGGTTCAACGGCGTTGTCCGGCAGCAACAGGCTCTGACCGACCTTCAACTGGCTGCGCTCACCATTGGGAAACGCTTGCGGATTGAGCGCCACCACGCCTTTTATCAACTCGGCAGAAGAGGTCTTGCTGCCAGGCGCCTGTACTTGGCGGGCAATACCCGCCAGCGTGTCGCCGGACACGACCGTGTAGTGCTTGCCCTGTCGAGCCTGGGGCGGCGCGACCGGCAGACGCGAATCATCATTCTTCGCGCTGGCCGCTGGCGATTGAGTACGGCTGCGCGTCGCGGCGAGCCCGGTCGGCGATGTCGGCGGATCAAGCAGCACGGTGTATTCATGCAGCTGGTCGCCGTTCGGCCGTACCAGCCTGACGAGGAAATTCAGATACGGCTCGGTGACCGCCTTGTGGGATTCGATGTGAATCACGCTGCGGTTGCCACGGATCACCGGAGTGAAACGCAGGTCGTTGAGAAAGAACACGCGCTCCACGCCAGCCTTGGCAAAGGCTTCGGGCGGCGCGAGCCCGACGACGATTTCCTCGGGACTCATCCCACCCGCTTCAATCAATTCGACATCGGCGTTAAAGGGTTGCCCCAACGCAGAATGCAGGCTGATTTCGCCCAGACCCAGCGCAGCCGCCACGGAGCTGTGCAGCAACGCGGCCGAGGCGAGCCCGATGGCGAGCAAACCCGAACGAAGACCCGACTGAACGCGAAGAGGCGCACCCCCTTCACGACGACTACCGGCCTGAAAACTCTTCAGCATGCGAACCCTTTTGAAGACGAGGCAGGCTTCCCTGCACATTCGGTATGCCCGGACACGTCATCCGGGCAGCATCAGTATGGGTGCAAATAGAACAGGATGTTTCGCCCGCATCAATGTATTTGTCGCAGGCGTTCGCGCGGTTTTCAGGATTTTTCGAGATTGGCGAGGATTTTCGAATGAACGCGCATGCACATGAGCAATTCTTCTTCGTCGATGCCGGCAAACAACTCGTGGCGCAAGGCGGTGGCGATGGTTTCGATTTTCTCGATCAGCGGACGCGCGGTGTCACAGAGGACGATCTTTTTCGCCCGACGATCTTCGAGCACCGCCTGCCGAAGCACCAGTCCCTGATTTTCCAGGCTGTCCAGCAGCCGGGCCAGGGTCGGGCCTTCAACGCCCACGCTCTGGGCGAGTTCACGCTGGGTGGGTGGCGTTTTGAAACGAGCCAGATGCAGTAACACCAGCCAGCGCGCCTGGGACAATCCCAGATCAGCCAGCCGGCGATCCAGCTCCGCGCGCCAGCCCCGGGACATATGGGCCAGTTGCATGCCAAAGCGATGTTCTTCGGTTAACGGCATAGGTAACTCGATGGTTAAAGGCGAATCCTAATTAATAGGCAGCTAACCATGGAGACAGTGATGAGGCAAGCGCCCGGGCGTGGTGATTCGTCGCAGCGGCGAGGAGGTGCCGGGATGCGGCGGGTAGGCCTTCGGGTTGCTTGGGATTATTTGAGTGTGCTGCCTGCCGAGGTTGCGACGGGTCAGACCTCAAACTCCGACTGCAACGCCGCCCGCACACAATACAGCACGCCCTCGGGTACGCGCCCGGTAAACAGTTCGGCAATAGCGGCAACAGGGGGCAGCTCGCCTTCGCCGTCGAGAAACGCATCCTGAATCTCGGTCATCAGGTCCTCGGGCAAATCCAGCGCCTGATCCAGGGAAAGCTGCTGTTTGCCAATCGCTTCGGCGAGCATCGTGTAGACGTTCTTCTCCGAGCACTGCAGTTGCCCGGCGATTTGCATCGGCGTCATACCGGCGCGGGCGAGGCTGATGAGTTCGTGCCGTACATCGGTGACGACACGCGGCGCCGGTGCTGCACCGCCGAGCACTTCGAGGAACGCCTCGCCGTAACGCTCCAGCTTGCGAGCGCCCACACCGCTGACCCGGCCCATTTCGGCCATGGTCCCCGGCTGGCTGCGGAGCATTTCCAGCAGGGTCGAATCCGGAAAGATGACGTAAGGCGGCACGCCATGTTCTTCGGCCAGCTTGCGCCGCAAAGCACGCAGCGCTTCCCACTGTTCGCGCTCTTCGCCGCGCACCAGCTGACTCGCCGGGCTGCCGGAGGCTTTCGCGGTGGTCTGCGGCTTCAGGTCACGGCGCAGCTGCAAGGTGACTTCGCCACGCAACAGCGGTCGGCAGCTGTCACTCAGGCGCAGACCGCCGTAGCCTTCCAGATCGATGTCGGCCAGACCACGCGCCACCAGTTGTCGGAACAATGAACGCCATTCGCCTTCGCTGCGGCTCTTGCCGACACCGAACACCGCCAGCTTCTGATGACCGAAGCTTTGAACCTTGTCGTTTTCCTTGCCCAGCAACACATCGACCAGATGGCCGACGCCGTAGCGCTGGCCGGTTCGATAAATCGCTGAAAGCGCCTGTCTCGCGGGTTCGGTGGCGTCCCAGGTCTGCACGCCGTCGACGCAGTTGTCACAATGCCCGCAAGGGTTGGGCATGATTTCGTCGAAGTAGGCGAGCAGCGACTGACGCCGGCAGCGGGTTTCTTCACACAGCGCCAGCATGGCGTCGAGCTTGTGCTGCTCGACGCGCTTGTGACGCTCGTCGCCTTCGGAGTTCTGCAGCATCTGCTTGAGCATTAAAACGTCTTGCAGACCGTACGCCATCCACGCATCGGCCGGCAGACCGTCCCGCCCTGCCCGGCCAGTCTCCTGGTAATAGGCTTCCAGCGATTTGGGCAGATCCATGTGCGCCACGAAGCGCACGTTGGGCTTGTCGATGCCCATGCCGAACGCGATCGTGGCGACCATGATCAGGCCTTCCTCATTAAGGAAGCGCCGTTGATTGCCGGAGCGGGTCTCGATGGGCAAGCCGGCGTGGTACGGCAGCGCCGGGTAACCGTTGTCGCTGAGGAACGCCGCAGTCTCTTCGACCTTCTTGCGCGACAGGCAATACACGATGCCGGCGTCGCTGCGCCGCTCGGACAGAAATGCCAGCAACTGCTTGCGTGGCTGTTCCTTGGGCACGATGCGGTAAAAAATATTCGGGCGGTCGAAGCTCGATAAAAAGCGCTCGGCGTTCTGCAGGTGCAGACGCTCGACGATCTCTTCACGGGTGCGCTTGTCGGCTGTGGCGGTCAGGGCGATACGCGGCACGTCCGGAAACAGCTCGGCCAGTTGGCCCAGCTGCAGGTATTCAGGACGGAAATCATGACCCCATTGCGACACACAGTGGGCTTCGTCGATGGCGAACAGGGCGATCTTGAGGTTTTGCAGAAACGACAGCATGCGCGGCTGGACCAGACGTTCCGGTGCCAGATACAGCATCTTGATTTCGCCCAGACGAATGCGGTTAGCGAGGTCGCGCTGCTGCTCGGCGCTGAGCGTGGAGTTCAGTGCGGCGGCTGAAACACCGAGTTCTTCCAGCGTTGCCACCTGATCGTCCATCAGCGCGATGAGCGGCGAAACCACGACCGCAAGGCCGTCGCGCAACAGGCCCGGCACCTGGAAACACAGGGACTTGCCGCCGCCGGTGGGCATCAACACCAGTGCATCACCGCCACTGGCCACGCGCTCGATAATGGCACCCTGGCGACCACGGAAGCTGTCGTAGCCGAAGATGTCTTTAAGTACGCGTTGAGCCTGGTCGAGCATAAATACCCCGGATGGTGCCGCAACAGCGGTCGAGAATCGCTGTGGAAATCGCAAAGCGCGGCAGTATACCGGAGCGCTCCGACAGATTGGACCGCGGTGACACCGGCGGTCGAAATTTACCGGAATACCGATTCCAGTGGCCTCGCCGCTGGCGCCGGGCGCCCTCAGGGCCTAGAATTCAGCATCGTTTATTCCCAAGGTAGTCTGTCAATGTCCTTCGCTGAGCAATTACACCGCCTGCAAGCCTTCCTCGATGCCGATGAGCTGCATGACGAAGCGCTGGACTACGTAGCCGCCCACGGCTATCTCACCGCGCTGTCCATTTGCGCCGAAACCGTTCCTGATCGCGAGTGGATTGACGCACTGTTCGCCGAGCCTCCGCACTACGCCGACGAGGCGCAACACGAGGAAATCGAATCCACCCTGATCCAGCTCAAGGCGCACATCGCTCGCCAGCTGGCATCGGACGAGGAGTTCGAATTGCCGTGCGATCTGGACCTGGGCGATGACCCAGACGACTCCGAGCTGCGTGGCTGGTGCATCGGTTTTATGGAAGGCGTGTTCCTGCGCGAGTCGGCCTGGTTCGAGAACGACGAAGAGGAAGTCAGCGAGATGCTGCTGCCGATTATGGTCGGTTCCGGTCTGTTCGATGAACAGCCAGAGTTCGCCGACATCGCCGCTGACGCCAACCTGATGGACGACATGATCGTGCAGATCCCGGAAGCGCTGACCGCGCTGTACCTGCTGCTGCAAGCCCCGGATGAAAAGCCGGCTATCCTCAAGCCGCGCCATCACTAAGCCCGACCATCAAGTCTCGGCGTTAGCGCAGGAGAAACGTACGAGCCGACGCCGGCTCGTACGCCCCCTTCCCCGCTACTTGTGTTTCTTGTCACTCTTCTTGAATGCCGCCTCGATCGCTTCGTTGATCGTGCGCAGTACCTTGACCCGCGCCCAGCGTTTGTCGTTGGCCTCGACCAGCGTCCACGGCGCGATTTCAGTGCTGGTGCGATCCACCATGTCACTCACTGCCTCGCGATACAGCGGCCACTTGCTGCGGTTACGCCAGTCATCCTCGGTGATTTTGTGGCGTTTGAACGGCACCTTCTCCCTCGCCTGAAAACGCTCCAGTTGGGTTTTGTCGTCGATCGCCAGCCAGAACTTCACCACTACAACCCCGAAGTCGGTGAGCTGCTCTTCGAAGTCGTTGATCTCGCTGTAGGCCCTTAACCAGTCAGCCTCGGAGCAGAAGCCTTCGACCCGCTCGACCAGCACCCGTCCGTACCATGATCGATCGAACACGGTGAATTTTCCGCGCGCCGGAATCTGCCGCCAGAACCGCCACAGATAAGGCTGAGCCAGTTCATCCTGACTGGGCGCGGCGATCGGCACGATGTGGTACTGCCTTGGATCGAGCGCGCCGGCGACACGTTTGATCGCGCCGCCCTTGCCCGCTGCATCGTTGCCCTCGAACACCGCCACCAATGAGTGACGGCGCATGCGTTTGTCGCGCATGAGCCCCGAAAGCCGCGCCTGCTCGGTGATCAGTTGCTCGTCGTAATCGTCTTTTTCCAGCGCCAGGGTCATGTCGAGGTTGTCGAGCAGGCTCAGCTCATTGCTGTTGTTGGGCAAAGGGCCGAGTCCGACAAGATGGGTTGCCCCTTCAGGCGTCTTCAGGGCGTTTTGCAAACCTTCGAGCAGCAACCGGCCGACGGTCAGGCTGCGGTAGTTCGGGTCGACGCCTTCGATGACGTGCCAAGGCGCATAGTCGCGACTGGTTCGGCGCAGCACGCGCTCGCCAAAACGCACGAAGCGGTCGTAGGTCTTCGACTGCTGCCAGTCCAGCGGGCTGATGCGCCAACTGTGCAGCGGGTCATCCTTGAGGGTTTTGAGGCGCAGCTTCATCTGCCGCTTGGACAGATGAAACCAGAATTTGAAAATTACAGCGCCTTCGTCGACCAGCATCTTTTCCAGTCGCTCGGCACCGTTGATGGCCTGATCCAGCACCGGGTCCTTGAACTGCTTGTGCACCCGGCCCTGGATCATCTGGCTGTACCAGTTCCCGAAAAACACGCCGATCCGGCCCTTCGGCGGCAACTGGCGCCAGTAGCGCCAGACCGGTGGATGGGCCAGTTCTTCATCAGTTTGTTGATCGAAGGTGCGCACTTCGATGTAGCGCGGGTCCATCCAGTCGTTGAGCAACTTGACGGTCTCGCCCTTGCCGGCGCCTTCGATGCCATTGATCAATACGATGATCTGGCGCTTGCCTTGCTCATGCAGTTCGTACTGAGCCTCCAGCAGCGCTTCGCGCAGGGCCGGGACTTCAGCGTCGTAGGTTTCGTCGTCGATGGTGTGGCCGATTTCAGCGGATTCGAACATTCAAGGCTCCCTTCAGGATCGGTCAAGACTAGCAGGCGGCAGGCAGCGCCGATGCAGGTTATGACCGCCAACCGCTGCGATGGATCACTGCAGCGGGAAACATTCGGTTGCAGGAGAAACGAGGCGGCACCACGGCGGCGCCACCTCGTTCAGCCAATTACCAGCCCGCGCGGTACAGATCCGTCAACTGCCTGAGCATCAGTGCTTCAGCCCCATCGCGCTCGGCGATGAGTGCCAGACCTTGTCGGTGGTACTCGTCGGGATCAGCTGGCGGATGTTCTTCCAGCGCCGCCATGCGCGCGCGCACTGACGCGGTGGCCGACGCGAGGGCTGACTCGTGGCCGGATCGCAGTCGCGCGTTCCACTGTTGATTGTCGACGGCAAACTGCAGAAAAGCCGGGCCACGCTCTGCTTCCAGCACACGACCCCGAGCCTCCAGCAACGCACCACGGTCAACCGCTGCCAGGCGCGCCCAGACCATCCGGTAAGGCTGACCGGGCAGCCCGAGGTCGTCCGCCAGTCCGACCCGGTACGCCAGTCGCACCTCGGCATGATCCAGCGCCATCCCCAGACTTTCGCGCCGGGCAATCTCCGCATCCGCGATCGCCTGCACTTCATTGAGGCGAAAGAGCTGACGAATCACCCCCAGCAACGCGTCCGTGCGCTGACTTTCTGCGACATCCCGCAGCGATCCATGGCTGTATACCGCCACTTGAATATCACTGAAGATCAGCCGTGCCCCGTCCTGACAGGTCTGGTTGGCGCCAAACAGACGGTCGTTGGCCATGACCTCGATCTGCCCGCGCAACACCGCATCCTGCGCGGCCGTTTCCAGAACGGTGAGCACCTCACTGGCGAGCTCGGCGTGGAACTGGCGGAAATCCGGGGTTTCTCTCAGCCGCTGCAACAGCACCAGCAGATGAGGCGCGTCGGCGGCGTGTTCAACCTGAGTCCACGCCGCGAGCAACCGCTGATTCAGCACATCCTCACCCGGGCGCAACCACACCTGAGCGGAGGGTCTGGCAGCACCGGCGCTTGCACCGGCGCTTGCACCGGCGCGGTGGCCATGAGACTCGCCTTCGTCATCCGATACCTCGGACTCTGTGTCCATCGGCGCGCCTTCGACGTGGATCTCGCGAGTGTCTTCGGGAAAATCGTAGTCGAGCTGGTAGCGATGACCGTAGCCGGTGTCGTTGCGCCAGTAATCCTCGAGCGACTGGTGGGTGAACGGGTTGTTGTAGGCGTAGATCACTGTATGGCGGCCATGGTCCTGCGGGTTCTCGATGACTTCGGCGGCGACCTCGGTAATGTGGTTGTCACTGATGTCCAGCTCGCCCAGCCCCAGCGTATGGGTCCATTCCGGCCATTGAGTGAGGCCCGTGTTGTTGATCCACAGGGTCGAGAGGCGCAGGCGGCTGGTGTCGGTGAAGTCGCCCAGACGGCTGCCAGCCAGGCTCAGCGAGTCCAGCGCAGGTATATCCATCAACGTGTTCATGGCGGGCTGGTCCAGCGTCCACGACAAATTTTCCAGCGACAGGTGCTGCAGGGAGTGCAGCTGAGACAATCCGTCCGGCAGCGCGGCCAAACTGCCGCGCACGTTCAGGTGAGTGACGTTCGGAAAGTTGGCCAGAAACGCATTCGCCCCGGAAGTATCAAACTGAACGTTATTGAGCTCGATCTGCGTGATGTCGGCATAGAAACTATGCAACGGCGGCAATTCCGGAATGACCAGGTGCTCCAGTGTCAGCCAGCGCGACCCCCGGGGAGCATCCCCATGGCTGTAACGCCACGCCCGACCCAGCACGTTGGCCACCCGGCGCCGCGCCAGCCGTTCACCGTCATTGAGCAGCACGCTGATATCTTCGGCCTCCGCCCAGGCGATCAGGCTCATGTGCAGGTGGTCATAGGCGGCCGCACGGGCGTGCGTCGCGGCCAGCAATTGCTCCAGTGATCGCCCGCGCCGAGCCATGGCCCGCAGCTGATCCGCCAGCTCGACACTCTCCGGATAGAGGTGCGTCATTGCCTGGAGCAATTGCTGTTGTATCGCACCTTCGGCCACAGGCAACCCGCGTCCGCTGAGTGGATAACCGATGCGCCCGTCCAGTAAACGCTGCGGCGGCCTGAACTCGGTGGGTAACGTCCATTGCCCCAACTGCTCGGCCGCCCATTTCGGTTGCGACCGAACCCAGTTGAAGACACGGCGCTTGAAAGCGCGCACGCCGGTCTGCGGGTCGTTGAGCCCCATCGCCTGGCGACTGCTCTCGGGCAGCGCGCGCAACAGCGCGGAAAACAGACTGCCTTTTCCCCCCGATGCCTCAGCGGTCTCTACCTGAAAGCCTTTTTCGCCCTTGATCAACACACGTTGCCGGGTGGCATTCTCGGCGCCGATGCTGTCAAGTAACGCGCCGGTAGCGTCGCCGCTTCGTATCTCAATGCGCACGTCGGCGGGCCATCCCGGGAACGTCGCGAGGCTGCGCAACGTCAGGCGCTGAAGATCGTCATTGGCGGTGCTGGGGGTCAGGAAAAAGCCTTCCAGCGCGCGGCTCATGCGGGTCTGACGCAAATGCCCGCGTACCTTTCCGGCCATTTCCAGCGGGATGCGCCGGGTGTCCAGCATGGCCAGCCGCTGCTCGGCACCGGCCTCAGCGATCAGAGCCTGGCTGGAAGCCAGGGTGAGCGACGGGAAATCGCGTCTCAGCAGTGCAATCAGCGGGTCGTTCGACTGCTCGCTGGCGAGGTATGCCGCGTCCAGGGCCTGGGCAGAGTCGGCCGCCTGCTGACTGAGCCGAAACCGCTTGGCAGTGTCGATCAGCGCTGCGGGCGCGGGTTGCTGACTGATGTGCAATGCGGCCAGACACTCTTCGTCGACGCCGCTCACTGCCATTATCCGGCTGACGGATGGTTCGTCGATGTCTGCGAGTTCGGGGTGCAGACGGCGCAGGGCCGTGCCTACGTCAGTCAGGCGCAGACGACCTGCAGCGTCCCGGGCCGGAAGGCTGCGTTTGATGAACGACGGAGGCTGCGACCCAGCGGATTCTGCGGCCATTGCGCCCGTCGCCGCGCCCGCGGCACCCAGCGCGCCCATGAATGCCAGGTTTCGCGCGACGCTCCCCAAGTGATCCAACGCCTCATCCATGTCGCCATGGCGCCACGCTTCAATGCCTTCGAAGGTCTCGTCGAGCAACTGCGCACCCGCGACCACCATCATGACTTCACCCAGACCGGGAACGAACAGCGCGGCAACATTCAGCGCGTCCATGCCGTAGTCCAGCCATTCAGCGAGACGTTGCTCCCGGGTTTTCTGGTCCTCGTCATCGGTAGGGACCGCGAGTACGCGAGCGTCGTCCTTCAGTCGCAGCATCTGATACAGGTAGAAAACATCACCCAATGCGCCGCCCACCTCGATGGCTTCCAGATCGAGAAAAGCCGTCTGATCCACCTCGGAAACGCTGATCAGCTGTCGGTGAAAACCGTCGCCACGGGCGACGCTGTGCAGGACATGGGGCGCCAGTCGTTCGTGCAGACGCTTGAAGAAAGCCGACTTGCTGCGCTGGGGAATAAAGCGATCAAAGTAGCGCTGATACACCTCGGAACGCAGTTTGGTCCTCAGTGCCTGTGTGAAATCTTCCAGGGATGCATGGGACTGAATCGCACCATCAGGCTCGCCTGGCAGGTAAACCACGCAACGCGTCTGACCGGCGGCTTTGAACACCAACGCGTCGCGCAACCGGCAGCCCAGCAGTTTCAGGCTAGACACCTGATCCGCAGGCCCGTAGGCATTGACTTGAAGCAGCATCTGGTACTGGGCCTCATCAATGGAGCGCTTGAGGCGTGCGATGTGGGAATCGACCCGCAAGGCCAGACGGGCGTGCTCGATCATGCGCGCCTTGATGTCATCGCTGTCCAGGCTATCTGGCACGTCCGGCCTCGCGACGGGGTGCAGTACATGGTGCAGGTGCCGCTGATACTGGCCGCCCAGATCAAGCCGGCGGCACAGCTCGATGAAGCGACCGGGGCTGACACCCAAGGGATGAACGTTTTCCGTCCCCGCCGGCGCATCCGACGCGCCGCCAATGATAGCCGAGGTGCTTTCGCGATCAGCGTCCGTCGCTTCGACCGCTTCGAAATTCTGCAGCGCAGCGGCCAGCAGCGGACGCGTGCTGGAACCCTGAGGCGAAGCGCGACCTGTCAGCCAGTCACGCTGGAATCTGGCGTGAAAGAAGTGGTCACGGTCGACATCGAGACCCGGACCGAATTCGGTGTCGAGGGCCTGAGTCAGCAACGGCCGCGCAAACGACGGCAGGTCCTGAATGCGCAGGAGAACCTGATTGAGGTGTTCGCGGGCGGCTTGCGCGAGGGTCATGTCCCGGCGCAGCGCGTCGCGCATCGCCGGCGTCGCCTGGATAAACCATTGCGGCAGCGTGTTCCGAATGAATGAAGCAGTGAGAGCCAGACTGGCGGTGTTCATGTGACGTCCTTGTTTTTGCGTGTGATCAAAGGCGCATAGATAAACAGGAACCCGCCCGCAAAGTGGCATACATATGTAGTGCACCGCCTACCGGACGCTGGAGTAACATCGGCACCTTGCCCGCCCCGAGCCGAACATGATCACCACTGACCACACCCAGATCGCCAACGCCCAGATTGACTGGGACGAACACGGCAATCCGCATTCCCGGGTGTTCTCCGACGTCTATTTCTCGACCCAGTCGGGCCTGGATGAAACCCGCCATGTGTTCCTGACCCAGAACGAGCTGCCCGAACGCTTTGCCGCTTTGCCGGCGGGCGGTCGGCTGGTAATCGGTGAGACCGGTTTTGGCACCGGGCTGAATTTCCTGTGCGCCTGGCAGCTGTTCAACGCCAGCGCAGTCGCAGATGCACGGCTGCATTTCGTCAGCGTCGAAAAATACCCGCTGAGCCGTGCTGATCTGGAGCGCGCGCTGAATTTGTGGCCCGAGCTCAAGGTGCTGGCGGATCAGTTGCTGGGCCGGTACGTGGCGGTGCATCAGGGCTTTCAGCGATTGGTGTTCGACGGCGGGCGCGTCACGCTGACCTTGCTGATCGGTGACGCGCTGGACATGCTGCCGCAACTCGACGGACAGATCGACGCCTGGTTTCTCGACGGTTTCGCGCCCGCGAAAAACCCGGAAATGTGGACACCCGAGCTATTCGCCGAGCTGGCACGGCTGGCGGCACCGGGCTCGACCATCGGCACTTTTACCAGCACCGGCTGGGTGCGCCGGGCACTGAACGCAGCCGGTTTCAAAATGAAGCGCGTGCCGGGAATCGGGCATAAGTGGGAGGTACTCAAAGGCCGCTTCATCGCATGGCCTGAAGACGTGCCAACGCCTCCGCGCGCCAAGCCCTGGTTTGCCCGGCCCAGTTCCCTGCCACGTCTACTGCCCCGTTCACCAGACACCCCTCGCACAGCATTGGTGATTGGCGCAGGGCTGGCCGGGTGCGCCACCGCGGCGAGCCTGGCGGCGCGCGGTTGGCACGTCAGTCTTCTGGAGCGCCATGGTGATCTGGCGCAAGAAGCATCGGGCAATCCACAAGGCGTGCTTTACCTGAAACTGTCGGCCCATGGCACCGCGTTGTCGCAGCTGATCCTGAGCGGGTTCGGTCACACCCGACGCTTGCTGGAGCGCCTGCAACGGGGCATCGACTGGGACGATTGCGGCGTGCTCCAACTGGCCTTCGACGACAAAGAGCAGGCGCGTCAGGCGCAACTGGCTGAGGCGTTCCCCGACGATCTGCTGCATGTACTGGACCGGGCTGACGCCGAGTCGCGGGCCGGTATCGTGTTGAAGAGCGGCGGCTTGTTTTACCCACAAGGCGGCTGGGTCCACCCACCGGCGTTGTGTCGTGATCAGGCCAGCGCAAGCAACATCAAGCTGCTGACTCACAACGATGCGATCGAGCTGCGGCGGGACGGGCCGCTGTGGCAAGCGTGGGATGGCGAGCGTCTGCTGGCTTCTGCTCCAGTCGTCGTGTTGGCGGGCGCAGCCGAGATCAAACGCTTCCCGGCCAGCGCTGACCTTCCACTCAAGCGTATTCGGGGGCAAATCACCCGACTGGCTGCCACGCCCGACAGCCAGGCCTTGAAGACTGTCGTCTGCGCCGAGGGTTACGTGGCGCCCGCACGCGGCGACGAACACACGCTGGGCGCAAGCTTCGCCTTCAACAGCGATGACCTGACGCCGAGTACGGCCGAACATCTCGGCAATCTCGAGCTGCTGCGGGAAATCTCCGAGGACCTGACCGAGCGGCTGAACGCCAATGGTTTGCCCGCCGAGGACCTGCAAGGTCGCGCCGCATTTCGCTGCACCAGCCCGGATTACCTGCCCATCGTCGGGCCACTGGCGGACCGGGCGGCATTCCTTGAGACGTACGCCGTGCTGCGCAAGGACGCGCGCCAGACGCCGGATACCGAATGCCCATGGCTGGACGGTTTGTATGTCAACAGCGGTCACGGTTCACGCGGCCTTATCACTGCGCCGCTGTCCGGCGAACTGATCGCCGCCTGGCTGGATAACGAACCCTTGCCCCTGCCGCGAAGCGTGGCCGAAGCCTGTCATCCCAATCGGTTCGCGCTGCGAGGGCTGATTCGCGGGAAATAGCAAAGTCTGCGGTACCGGGTGTCCCGCGCCCGTCATCGCTTTCCGACGCAACTTCTTTGTCCTGCCGAAGATCCACTGCTTCGCCGGCTACATCGGCTCCGGTCAAACCGTTATCCTCCAGCCCATCCCTTCAATCAGGTGCGTGTCGATGCTGCAAGTCCAGGGTGTGTTCAAGAGCTATGCCACGGCCCAGGGCCCTTTGGCCGTTTTGCGTGGCGCGGACCTGCAACTGGATCAGGGTGGCAGCCTCGCGTTGATGGGTGAGTCAGGCAGCGGCAAGAGCACGCTTCTGCATCTGGTGGCCGGGCTGGACAATGTGGACACGGGCAGCATTGAGATTGCCGGACAGCGTCTGGATCAGATGAACGAGGCGCAACTGGCCAACTGGCGGCGCACGGAAGTCGGTCTGGTGTTCCAGCAGTTCAACCTGATCGGCAGTCTGAAGGTAGAAGACAACCTGGCATTTCAGGCGCGTCTGGCCGGGCGCTACCAGCCTGAATGGCAGGCCGAACTGACTGAGCGGCTGGGCCTGGGCGCGCTGCTCAGGCGCTATCCCGAACAACTCTCGGGCGGCCAGCAACAGCGCGTTGCGATCGGACGCGCCCTTGCTTCGCGCCCCGCCCTGCTGCTCGCTGACGAACCCACCGGCAACCTTGACGAAGCCACGAGCGATGAAGTGCTGCAACTGCTGCTGGACCTTCTGGCCGACAGCACCACCAGCCTGTTGATGGTCACCCACAGCCCGAGGGTGGCGGCACGATTGCAGCGTCAGGCCGTGCTGCACCTGGGTCGTCTGGTCAGCGAAGGCGAACGCTGAAATGCCTGTCTTCTACTGGACCTTGAAAGCGCTGCTGAGCCACTGGCGGCGCCACCCCGTGCAGTTTTTCAGCGTGCTGACCGGCCTGTGGCTGGCAACCAGCCTGCTGACCGGGGTGCAGGCGCTGAACAGTCAGGCCCGTGAAAGCTACGCCAAGGCCAGCCAGATGATCGGCGGCGAGCCGCAGAAGATTCTGGTCTCGCCCAACGGCGCCAACTTTTCCCAGGACCTGTTCGTAACCCTGCGCCGGGCCGGATGGCCGGTCTCTCCCGCACTGCGCGGGCGCGTCACCCTCAAAGAGGCGCCGGAGCAACGTCTGACCGTGCTCGGCATCGAGCCGGTCTCGCTGCCGGTGAACACCGCGCTGGCAGGGCAATCCCTGGACACCGCGCAGATCGTCGACTTCTTCACCCCTCCGGGCACCACCTGGATTTCACCGCAGACCCTTGCCGCCCTCGGTCTCCATGAAGGCCAGCAGCCGGTCACCGACTCCGGCAAGGTACTGCCGCCATTGCGCGCGAAAACCGACATGGCGCCGGGCGTACTGCTCATGGACATAGGCTTCGCTCAGCACCTGCTCAACCAGCCGGATCAGATCTCGCGGCTGGTGCTGCCAAAGGACTTTGCCGATAACGCCCCCGCAATGCCGGCCGAGCTGAATGGCGAGCTGGTGCTGCGCAAAAGTGGCGAAGACAACGATCTGGGCAGGCTTACCGAAAGCTTCCACCTGAACCTCGACGCCCTGGGTTTCCTTTCGTTCGTGGTCGGACTGTTCATCGTCCATGCCGCCATTGGTCTCGCGCTGGAACAGCGTCGCGGGCTGCTGCGCAACCTGCGCGCCTGCGGGGTCAGCGCACGCGGGTTGATGGTGAGTCTGGTGGTCGAGCTCGGCGTGCTGGCCCTGCTCGGCGGCATAGCGGGTGTCATCAGCGGTTACTGGCTGGCGAGCGCGCTGTTGCCGGACGTGGCGGCGAGTCTGCGCGGGCTGTACGGCGCTGAAGTCGCCGGCCACCTGAACCTTAGCGTCTGGTGGTGGCTGAGCGGTCTGGGCGTCAGTCTGCTCGGCGCATTTCTCGCGGGGGCCAGCAGCCTGCTGCGTGCTGCGCGCCTGCCTTTGCTGGCGCTGGCCAATGCCCAGGCGTGGCATGAAACCCATTCCAAATGGCTGCGACGCCAGGGCTGGGTGGCCGGAATATCGGCGTTGATTGCCGTATCGGCCGCGCTGTTTGGCGACAGCCTGGCACTGGGCTTCGTGCTGATGGCGAGCCTGTTGTTGAGCGCGGCGCTGGGGCTGCCGGTGCTGCTTAATCTGCTGCTCGATGCACTGCTGGGCAGGAGCCGTTCGGTGCTGGGTCAGTGGTTTCTCGCTGACTGCCGGCAGCAATTGCCGGCCCTGAGCCTGGCGCTGATGGCCTTGCTGCTGGCAATGGCAGCAAACATCGGCGCGGGCAGCATGACGTCGGGCTTCCGCCAGACGTTCACCCACTGGCTGGAACAACGCCTCAGCGCCGAGCTGTACATCAATCCGCAGAACCCGGCGCAAGCCGCGCCGCTGCAGCAATGGCTGAGCCAGCAACCGCTGACGTCGGCCGTGCTGCCCAACTGGCAGGTTTCGTTGCAACTGAAGGGCTGGCCGGCCGAGCTGTATGGGGTGATCGATCATCCGCACTACCGCCAGCACTGGCCGCTGCTGGAGTCGGCAAGCGGTGATGCCTGGAAGCAACTGGCGCAGGAAGACACGCTGATGCTCAGCGAACAACTGGCCCGCCGCCTGGACGTCAGCGTTGGCGATGAAGTAAAACTGCCCGCGCCCGACGGGCCGTGGCCGCTGCGCGTCGTTGGCATTTATGCCGATTACGGCAATCCCAAGGGCCACGTGCTGGTGAACGCCGAGCACCTCCTCAAGCATTGGCCGCAGCTGACACCCAACCGCTTCAATCTGCGCATCGATCCCCGCGCCATCCCGCAACTGCTGCGGGTGCTGCACAACAAATTCACCATCGACGACAACCGCATCGTCGATCAGATCCAGCTCAAGGCCTGGTCGCAACAAGTCTTCGAACGCACCTTCGCCGCCACAGCTGCGTTGAACAGCCTGACGTTGATGGTGGCCGGAGTTGCCTTGTTCATCAGTCTGCTGACCCAGAGCCAAAGCCGCCTCGCGCAACTGGCGCCGTTATGGGCGCTGGGTGTGACGCGGCAGCAATTGATGCTGCTTAATCTGGCGCAGACCTGGCTTCTGGCGGTGCTGACACTGGTGCTGGCAATTCCGCTGGGGCTGTTGCTGGCCTGGTGCCTGGACGCCGTGATCAACGTGCAAGCGTTCGGTTGGCGCCTGCCACTGCAAGTGTTCCCTATGCAGCTGGTGCGCCTGACGCTGCTGGCAATGCTCGCCACACTGCTGGCGTCGGCCTGGCCGCTCTACCGCCTGTACCGCACCCGCCCCGCTGATTTGCTGAGGACTTTCGCCAATGAAGGTTAAAGCCCTGCCCCTGATCACCGTTCGCCTGCAGATCGTCGCCCTGCTGATGCTCGGTCTGCTGCTGAGCGGCTGCGACGACAAACCCGAAGAAGAAAAAGGCTTCGCCGGCCTTGCCGACGACGCCTCAAGTTACGCACAGGTAACGCCGGGCAAGCGGTTCGAGTTTCCCGACGATCATGGCCCCCACGCTGATTTCCGCATCGAGTGGTGGTACGTCACCGCCAATCTGAAGGATGCCGACGGCCAGTCGTTCGGCGTGCAATGGACGCTGTTTCGCAACGCCCTGCCCCGCGCAAAAGGTCTGCAGGGCGATGGGGCTGGATGGAGCAACCGCAACCTGTGGATGGGACACGCGGCGGTGACGTCCCAGGACGAGCACTTCGCAGCGGAACGCTATGCCCGTGGCGGCGTGCAGCAGGCCGGCGTGACACTGGCGCCGTTCGCGGCCTGGATCGACGACTGGTCCTTCACCAGCCAGTCCGCCAGCGATGACCCGCTGGCGGATATGCAGCTGCAGGCCAGCGGGCCACAGTTCAACTACCGCCTGCGCCTGAAAGCCACCAAGCCTTTGGTGCTGCAAGGTAAACAGGGCTTTAGCCAGAAGTCCGAGCAGGGGCAAGCGTCGTACTACTACAGCCAGCCGTTCTTTCAGGCGGATGGCAGCATCGAGATCGACGGCAAAACCTACCAGGTGTCCGGGCCTGCATGGCTGGATCGGGAGTGGAGCAGTCAGCCGCTCACCGATAATCAAACGGGCTGGGACTGGTTCTCGCTGCACGTGGGGGATGGTGCCGAAGTCATGCTGTACCGCATGCGGCAGAAGGACGGCGAACCATACCTGACCGGGACGTGGATCAACGCCGACGGCAGTACCGAACAACTGGCGGCGGCAGACATAGCGCTGGCACCCGAAGACACCACTGACGTTGAAGGCCGCGACATGCCCACACGCTGGTCGGTGAAAATCCCGTCCAAGGCCGTGGACATCGCCGTCGAAGCGCTCAACCCTCAGGCGTGGATGAACTTGCAAATTCCCTACTGGGAGGGACCGGTGACCATAAGCGGCAGCCACGAGGGCGTGGGGTATCTGGAGATGACGGGCTACTGACACGCCGCCGCGACAGACCCTGATAAGCCTCTAAAGTTTCTTGGTCGCTGCCGATAAACAAAGAATCGGACAGTGAACCCGATACCCCAACCCCGTCAGGCCAGGACGCCTGCTTCAATAGCGTCTGGAGCCTCAATGCCTACATTAAGCTTGAAAGATATGCAGCTGGATCTCGAAGATTCGGCGGCTTACTTTGACTCTCTGTCGCAATTTCTCGAAGGTCATGCCATCTACCTGAAGGCTCAGAGAGTTGTGTGTCGACAAGAGGACCTCATGCTCCTCGAAAGTCACGCCGGTAACCTTGCCAACTCGGTGAAGTACATCAAAAGCGCTGCTTTACGGATCGCCAACCGCTCGCGTTGACTCGGGCGAGGTATGCGCTCCCAAGACATGACGTGGGGACGCTTCTTGGACCTATGAGCAAGTCGACACCCCACGAAAAACGTCGTCAGTGATTGAAAACCCGGGCACACCTCCCTCGCCTGCAATGTTTTTATTGAACGATCCACGCCTGCCGGTACTCGATAAAGCTAGGCCGCTGACGGCAGCGCGCCCTGATGATGTGTCTGCGCCATAAGGAAGTGGGCTCAGGTCAGGGCTGTATATCCACGCCGGGACAGGGCCCAAACGTTACTGGCTGAGTGCATTGCGCAAGCTTGGGATTTGACAGCGCAGGATGTACGAAACGCGCCATACGTACGCAACCACGTGCCTGATGCCCGGTGTGAACCCGGCCTTCATCGCCGCGCAATCCCAGTAACGCCAAACACGCCGAAAACATAAAGGGTTTAGGACAGATGTGCGGATTAGCTGGCGAACTACGCTTTGACAATCAACCTGCGGATCTCGCCGCAGTAGAACGTATCACCCATCATCTCGCAGCTCGCGGCCCGGATGCGTGGGGATTTCACAGCCAGGGGCCGGTTGCCCTCGGCCATCGTCGCTTGAAGATCATGGACCTGTCGGACGGATCGGCGCAGCCGATGATCGACAGTCACCTGGGCCTGTCCCTGGCCTTCAACGGCGCCATCTACAACTTCCCGGAACTGCGTGCCGAACTCGAAGGCCTCGGCTATCAGTTCCATTCCGGCGGCGACACCGAAGTGCTGCTCAAGGGCTATCACGCCTGGGGCGCCGACATGCTGCCCAAGCTCAACGGCATGTTCGCGTTCGCCATCTGGGAGCGTGACAACCGTAGCCTGTTCATCGCCCGCGACCGTCTGGGCGTCAAGCCGCTGTATCTGTCACGCACCGACAAGCGCCTGCGTTTTGCTTCTGCCCTGCCGGCGCTGCTGAAAGGCGGCGACATCAGCCCGATGCTCGACCCGATCGCACTCAACCATTACCTGAACTTCCACGCCGTAGTGCCTGCACCGCGCACCCTGCTGGCGGGGGTTGAAAAACTGCCGCCGGCGTCGTGGATGCGCGTCAGTGCCGAAGGCAAGGTTGAGCAGAAAGTCTGGTGGACGCTGCCCTATGGCCCGCACGCCGACGAAGCGAATCTGACCCTTGAAGACTGGCGCGACCGTGTGCTCGACAGCACGCGCGAAGCCGTTGCCATCCGTCAACGCGCTGCGGTAGACGTCGGCGTGCTGCTGTCCGGTGGCGTTGACTCGAGCATGCTGGTCGGTTTGCTCCGCGAAGTGGGCGTGAAGGATCTGTCGACCTTCTCCATCGGCTTCCAGGATGCCGGCGGCGAACGCGGCGATGAGTTTCAGTATTCGGACCTCATCGCTAAACACTACGGCACCAACCATCACCAGTTGCGCATCAAGGAAAGCGAGATCATCGAGCAACTGCCCGCCGCGTTCCGTGCGATGAGCGAGCCGATGGTCAGCCACGACTGCATCGCGTTTTATCTGCTGTCCCGCGAAGTCGCCGAGCATTGCAAAGTGGTCCAGAGCGGTCAGGGCGCGGACGAGTTGTTCGCCGGTTACCACTGGTACCCGCAAGTGGACGGCGCCAGCGACCCCTATGGGGCCTATCGCGATGCGTTCTTCGACCGCAGCTACGCCGAATACGCCGAAACCGTTACGCCGAAGTGGCTGACAGCGAATGACGCAGCCGGTGATTTCGTGCGCGAGCACTTCGCGATGCCGGGCGCTGATGCCGCAGTGGACAAAGCCCTGCGACTGGACAGCACTGTCATGCTGGTGGATGACCCGGTCAAGCGCGTCGACAACATGACCATGGCCTGGGGCCTCGAGGCGCGAACCCCGTTCCTGGACTATCGACTGGTCGAGCTGTCTGCCCGCGTTCCCGGCCGCTTCAAATTGCCCGACGGCGGCAAGCAAGTGCTCAAAGAAGCCGCGCGCCTGGTGATCCCGTCAGAAGTCATTGATCGCAAAAAAGGTTATTTCCCGGTACCGGGCCTCAAGCACCTGGAAGGCAACACGCTCAACTGGGTGCGCGATCTGCTCCTCGATCCAAGCCAGAACCGCGGGCTGTTCAACCCGGTCATGCTCGACAAACTGCTGACAGATCCGCAGGGTCAATTGACGCCACTGCGCGGTTCCAAGCTGTGGCAGCTTGCAGCGCTGAACCTCTGGCTCAGCGAACAAGGACTCTGACCGATGAAAGCCAACGCTTCGATTCACAACCAGCGTTTGTTGCGCGGCCAGGCGCCGTCGTACGAACGCTTGCAGGCTCGCCTTGCCGAAGACGGCAGCACGCCTGAGACAGAACCGCTGGCTCTGCATTGCGGCTGGGGACGGCTGCTGATTGGCCATACCTACCCTGACCCGGCCTCTCTCGCGCAGGATTTGATCAACGAAAAGCAGGGCGAGCGCGACATCGCTTTATACGTCGCTGCCCCGCAACAGGTGCTGGCGCAATCGCCGCAACAGCTGTTTCTCGATCCGTCGGACACCCTGCGCCTGTGGTTCAGCGATTACCGCCCGGCCCAGCGCGTGTTTCGTGGCTTCAGGATTCGCCGGGCACAAAGCGAGGGAGACTGGACGTCGATCAACAACCTGTACATCGCCCGTGGCATGTTGCCCATCGACCCCAACCTGCTGACACCGCGTCATCACGGCGGCCCGGTTTACTGGATCGCCGAAGACGAGGCCACCAATGCCGTGATCGGCAGCGTGATGGGCCTGAATCACCAAAAGGCTTTCAACGATCCCGAAAATGGCAGCAGCCTGTGGTGTCTGGCGGTTGATCCGCAGTGCACACGGCCCGGTGTCGGCGAAGTGCTCGTGCGTCATCTGGTCGAGCACTTCCAGAGCCGGGGCCTGGCGTACCTGGATCTGTCGGTGCTGCATGACAATCAGCAGGCAAAGAGCCTTTACGCCAAGCTGGGGTTCCGCAACCTGCCGACCTTCGCCATCAAGCGTAAAAACGGCATCAACGAGAAGCTGTTTCTCGGCCCCGGCCCCCAGGCGGACTTCAACCCCTATGCCCGGATCATCGTAGAAGAAGCCCATCGCCGCGGCATCGAGGTGCAGGTGGATGACGCGGAAGCCGGGCTGTTCACGCTGATTCATGGCAGTCGCCGCGTGCGTTGCCGGGAGTCACTGAGCGACCTGACCACCGCGGTCAGCATGACGCTGTGTCAGGACAAACGCATGACCCAGAAGACGCTGAAGGCCGCAGGTCTGGCAGTGCCGGTGCAGCAGCTGGCCGGCAATGGCGATGATAACCTGGCGTTTCTTGAAGAACATCAGCGCGTCGTGGTCAAACCGGTCGACGGTGAGCAGGGTCAGGGCGTGGCCGTGGACCTGCGCACCATCGAAGACGTCCAGGCAGCGGTCGAGCGTGCTCGGCAGTTCGACAGTCGTGTGCTGCTCGAGAGCTTCCATGAAGGCCTGGACCTGCGCATCGTCGTGATCGGATTCGACGTGGTCGCCGCCGCGATCCGTCGGCCCGCCGAGATCATCGGCGATGGCCGTCACACCGTCGGCCAATTGATCGAGGCCCAGAGCCGGCGTCGGTCTGCCGCTACCGACGGCGAGAGCAAGATCCCGGTGGACGATGAAACCCGCCGCACCGTTGAAGAAGCGGGGTTCAGCTTCGACAGTGTGTTACCGGCCGATCAGCGCCTGGCCGTGCGACGTACCGCGAACCTGCACACCGGCGGCTGTCTGGAAGACGTCACCGCGATTCTTCACCCGGTACTGAAGGACGCCGCCGTACGCGCCGCGCGCGCCCTCGATATCCCGATGGTCGGCCTGGACCTGATGGTCCCCGCCGCCGATCAGCCGGAGTACGTATTCATCGAAGCGAACGAGCGCTGCGGTCTGGCCAATCACGAGCCACAACCGACGGCCGAGCGCTTCGTCGATCTATTGTTTCCCCACAGCCAGCCTGCCCATGGCTAAGGCGCCATCCCTGTAGCAGTGAGCTTGCCACCGGATCGAATTCGCGAGCGAGCCCGCTATCAGGTCATTCAGCGCCCCACACTGAGGTTCCTATGACGACTGCAAACATCCATGAACCGGATCTGAATTACCTGCAGAAAGTCCTGCTGGAAATGCTCGCGATCCCGAGCCCCACCGGTTTCACCGACACCATCGTGCGCTACGTCGCCGAGCGCCTGGAAGAACTGGGCATCCCGTTCGAGCTGACCCGCCGCGGCACCATCCGCGCCACGTTGAAAGGTAAACAGAACAGTCCCGACCGCGCCGTTTCCGCGCACCTGGACACCATCGGTGCCAGCGTTCGCGAAGTCAAAGACAACGGCCGGCTGGGTCTGGCCCCGGTCGGTTGCTGGTCCAGCCGCTTTGCCGAAGGCAGCCGCGTCAGCGTGTTCACCGACAATGGCGTGATTCGCGGCAGCGTGCTGCCGTTGATGGCCTCCGGGCACGCGTTCAACACGGCCGTCGACACGATGCCCATCAGTTGGGACCACGTCGAAGTGCGCCTGGACGCCTACAGCGCGACCCGCGCGGATTGTGAATCGGTGGGCATCAACATCGGCGACTTCGTGGCATTTGACCCGTTGCCCGAGTTCACCGACAGCGGGCATATCAGCGCGCGCCATCTGGACGACAAGGCCGGCGTCGCCGCCCTGCTCGCGGCGCTCAAAGCTATCGTCGACAGCGGCGTCGAGCCCCTGATCGATTGCCACCCGCTGTTCACCATTACCGAAGAAACCGGCAGCGGCGCTGCGGGCAGCCTGCCGTGGGACGTCAGCGAGTTCGTCGGTATCGACATCGCCCCCGTTGCCCCCGGCCAGCACTCCAGCGAACACGCGGTCAGCGTGGCGATGCAGGATTCCGGCGGCCCCTACGACTATCACCTGTCACGCCATTTGCTGCGCCTGGGCGAGCAAAACGAATTGTCCGTACGACGCGACCTGTTCCGCTATTACTACAGCGACGCGCACTCGGCGATCACTGCCGGTTACGACACGCGCACCGCCCTGCTGGCGTTCGGCTGCGACGCGACACATGGCTACGAACGCACCCACATCGACAGCTTGAGCACGCTGAGCCGTCTGCTCACCGCCTACATCATGAGCCCGCCAGTGTTTGCCAGCGACGCGCATCCGTCCAACGCATCGCTGGAGAATTTCAGCCATCAGCTGGAGCACGACGCGCAGATGGAAAGCGACACTCGTGTGCCGTCGGTGGATACATTGGTGGGGCAGCGGTAGCCTGCCCGCACGGGGCGCGATAGCATCGCCGCCCCGTGTACTTTTTGTGATGGCCGAGAAACCTATGCTGATCCCTTACGACCAACTCGAAGCCGACACCCTGACGCGCCTGATCGAGGATTTCGTGACCCGCGACGGTACTGACAACGGCGACGACACCCCCCTCGAAACCCGCGTACTGCGGGTGCGCCATGCGCTGAGCAAAGGCCAGGCAGTGATTTTTTTCGACATGGACAGCCAGCAATGTCAGCTGATGCTCAAGCATGACGTGCCAAAGGAATATTTCGAGGAATAGGTCACCTGCCCGGCAACCGGTTGGCGAGGTGCTGCAGCCGTGAGGCGATCCGTCGGATAACTTCTGCCCGATGAATCCTGATGCTCTGCGGCGCATCGATTCCCAGGCGCACCTGATTGCCGGTGATGCCCAGCACCTTCACGGTGATGTCATCGCCAATGTTGAAGGTCTCTCCGATTTCCCGTGTCAATACCAGCATACGTCCTACTCCTTGGCTGTAACCGAGGAAGCAGGTTGACGCTCAGGTCCCAGCGCTTCAATGCGCCAGAGCAAAATCAGTAACGCCCTTCATCCCTTCAAGAACATGGCCGACAGACGCTTCCTACGCACTTGGACATTTCCGGCCCACGCGTCGGAGAAAGGTACGGCAGACGTCAGGTTGTGCCTCAGGCACAACGCATCAGGCGGCTGACCAGCGCGGGCCGAGCAGGATGATGGTCGCGCCGATCACGCACAGGCCAACGCCGATCCAGTCGGACGTCAACGGTCGGACACGTTCGATAACGCCCAGCCAGGCAATGGAAGCAATGATGTAGATGCCACCGTAGGCTGCGTAGGCGCGCCCGGCATACGTGGCTTCGACCCGGGTCAACAGCACGGCGAACAGCGTCAGGCTGATCAGCGCCGGAATCACCCACAGCGCGCTCTTGCCCTGGCGCAGACACATCCAGAAGGCATAACACCCGGCGATCTCGAACAGCGCGGCGAGGAAAAACCACAGGTAATTGAGCACAATGAGCCTCGTCTTGGGCAGCCGGAAAGTGCCGGCCACCCTATCAGAAAAGACCCGTTCAGAATGTCTGGCTCAGCTTCCGGACTTCGCCTTGGCGCGCATCTTCTCCGCCATAGTGGCCATCTCGTCGTACAGCAACTGAGGATTTTTCTGCTTGAGCTGCCAGGCCATTCGCCCTTGCTCATGGGGCAGGATCATGAACTCGCCACTGGCCACCTGCTGGTAGATGTAATCGGCGATGTCCCTCGCGCTGATGGGCGAACTCTCCAGCAACTTTCCAACCTGGGCTTTCATCGCCGGCGTGGGGCCGCGAAAGGAATCCAGCAAATTGGTCTGGAAGAACGACGGACACACCACATGCACGCTGATTTCCTGCTGGCGCAGCTCGATCAGCAGGCTCTCCGACAGCGCAACCACCCCCGCCTTGGCGACGTTGTAATTGCTCATCGCCGGCCCCTGCATCAATGCCGCCATGGAGGCGATGTTGATGATCTTGCCCTTGCTCTGTTCCAGCAGCGGCAAAAACGCTTTGCAGCCCTTGACCACCCCCATCAGGTTGATCGCGATCTGCCAGTCCCAATCCTCCAGGGACAATTCGCCAAAGAATCCGCCTGAAGCGACGCCGGCGTTGTTGACGATCACATCGATGCCGCCGAGTCTCTGTTCGCAGGCCTGGGCGAACGCGGTGAGCTGGCTGTAGTCCCGCACGTCACAGCGCTGAACGAAACCGTCCCCCCCTGCTTCGCGCACCAGGCGCAGGGTTTCCTGAAGGCCGCTGTCACTGACATCCGACAGCGCCAGCTGCCACCCTTCGCGCGCCCAGCGCAGCGCGATCTCGCGTCCCAGCCCGGACCCTGCGCCGGTGATCATGATGCGATTGTGCATAGCAGACGCCCTGTCGGTTACGAAGAAGTAGCCAGAGTGTAAACAGGAGGATTGTCCGACAAACCCTTCATCAGGTCGCTGAATATGAGAGGCAAACCGATGCTTTGAATGGATGGCCCCTCTTTTGGATGTATTCGGTCTGCGGGTTGATTAAAGCGCAGCGTGTTATATCAAACTTGGCGACCAATTAGTTACAGGTTCGTTCCACACTAAGCCAGGCACTTTTTGCGCATTTTTAATCAAAATCTGCTGCGACAAATTGTCTTGCTAAAATTTCAAACCCATGATTTAAATCGATTTTTCAACAGGTGTTAATTTTTATTTCCGCCGCTCAGAACCTTTTGATTAAAGCGACAGTCGGATTCATCAAGCAGCACAATGACTCGCCTGAGAGGCAACGTCTTGAGTTGCATAGCCATCTTCCAAGAACACTAGAAGGAACTCGTCATGGGCATCGGCACAATTCTGATCATCATCCTCATCCTGCTGTTGATCGGTGGACTTCCGGTATTCCCGCACTCCAGAAGCTGGGGCTACGGTCCGTCGGGCATCATTGGTACGATCCTGGTGATCCTGCTGATATTGGTGTTGCTGGGCAGGATTTAACTGCCAGGCTGACATTAAAAAAGAACCGCGCTTAGGCGCGGTTTTTTTATGGAAGCGGTTCTGCTGGAGCAGAACTGTTTCGCCTTCGGCGAGTTACTTGGAAAAGCACCCCAAGTAACCAAGTGGGCAATTGCATGAACTTGACCAGCCATTTGCATTCGACTTGACCAGTCGTTTGCATCCGACTTGACCAGTGCGCATGATGCCAGTGTGAATCCTGCCCGGGTGGCAATGACGGCTGCCGGGCTTCTGTCCTATCAAATAATCAGCACGCGCTTAGGAGAGGAACATGAAAGGTTTTCTGGTCACTTTCTTTACTCAACAGAATCGTCGCTATCAGGGAAAGATGCTCGGCGACTGGATCGTTGATTTGGCGAAAGAAATGGGACTGCGGGGTGCGACTCTGTCCACAGGTATCGAAGGCTTTGGGCATACCGGCCGGCTGCATTCCTCGCATTTTTTTGAACTAGCGGATCAGCCTACCGAAATTCGTATGGCCATTACCGAGGACGAATCTGTGCAGTTATTCAAGCGATTGGAGCTTGAAGATATCTCGTTATTTTACATAAAAACCCCAGTTGAGATGGGCTTCGCCGGAACAGAAGTCACCTAGTCTGGCCTGCTTTCATAAGCGGTGACTCGAAGACGCCTACGCTTGCCTCGTGCTCCGAAACACGATTTTACATTTTGGACAGAGCTCGCTAAGATCGGCTCATTGGAGATGGCATTCCTCCATTAACCAACCGCTGTGCCCGTAGCAGCTGATGATGCCTACAGAAACCTGATCAACCAGGTCTGTAGGCGTTCGCGCCCAGAATCCCCTTTTTGGTCAGGCCCACTTACATTTTTGTGGCTGGCCAAATGTCTAAATTTCGACGACCTGAACAACTCGACTTACTGCCCTATATTGCGAAATGGCTTGCGCTTGCTGGTCTTGTAGCTCTTTTGGCAGGCTCTGCCTCTGCGTTATTCCTCCTTTCTTTGGATCATGCCACCCAGTGGCGAGAAGCCCATCCCTGGGTGCTCTGGCTCCTGCCAGTTGCTGGCTTTGCCGTGGGACTTGCGTATCACCTGATAGGCAAACCAGTTGATGCCGGAAACAACCTGATCATCGATGAGATCCACGATCCTAAAAAGACTATTCCCTTGCGCATGGTGCCGATGGTGCTAATCGGAACCGTGGTTTCCCACCTCTTCGGTGCATCTGTGGGACGTGAGGGAACGGCGGTGCAGATGGGCGGCGCTCTTGCGGATCAATTGACGCATGTCTTTCGGCTACGCCGCGAAGATCGCCGGGTGATTCTCATGGCCGGTATCAGTGCTGGCTTTGCGTCCGTCTTCGGCACCCCTCTTGCCGGGGCTTTGTTCGGACTTGAAGTGTTGGCCATCGGACGCATGCGTTACGACGCGCTTTTCCCTTGCGTGGTTGCGGCAATCGTTGCTGACCAGGTGGGGAAAGCCTGGGGAGTGGTTCATACGCATTACGTCATTGGCGAAGTGGTTCCCGTGCAGCTCTGGAGCGTCATGGCTGTGGTCGCCGCTGGGATTATCTTCGGCCTCACTGGCCTGCTATTCGCGACGACCACCCATAAGCTAGGGGCTTTCGTTAAACGACTTATCTCCTATTCGCCATTACGACCATTCGCCGGCGGCCTTCTGATCGCAGTGGCAGTGTGGGCGCTTGGTAGCAACCATTACACCGATGTCGATAAGTACATCGGACTGGGGATTCCGAGCATCGTCCAATCCTTTCAAATGCCAATGGCTCCTTGGGACTGGCTTGGAAAGATGTTGTTCACCGTTGTCTCCCTGGGGACTGGATTCAAGGGCGGCGAAGTCACTCCGCTGTTTTACATTGGAGCCACCTTGGGGAACGCGCTAGCGCCCCTCTTACATCTTCCCTTCGGCATGCTGGCTGGTATCGGTTTTGTCGCTGTCTTCGCTGGTGCAGCTAATACGCCACTGGCAACCATTGTCATGGCCATGGAGCTCTTCGGGCCTGAAATTGCTCCGCTTGCAGCCATTGCCTGTATCGCAAGTTACCTCGTATCCGGGCATACCGGGATCTATCACGCCCAGCGCGTCGGTCACAGCAAGCATCACCGTCCTCTGCCGAAGGAAATCCGGCTCTCCGATATCAAGCAATTTCATGCTCAAAGTGAATCCGCCAGCGAGCGCAAAGTGACTTTTATTGGGGAAGAGAAATGACCGAACATCGCCAAGATCGCCTGACAGCTTTGCAGCTCTATTTCCCTGGCGCTAGTCGGGCTCGAGTTACAAATTTCTGGCATCACCTGAGTGCGCCCGCACTTGCCCAACACCTTCTTAAAGTCGCGCAGAAAGCCAAGATTGATCAGGTCATGCTCAAACCGATTTCTGCGGGCTATTTGACGGGCCATCGCATTTCCCATCATCACCCGGAGCTTGGTGATATGCGTCATCCGCAGTGTCTGGAATTGCTGGATACAGAGGTCAAGCTGCGCACCTTCCTGCGCGACCACGCTGACGAGTTGCGCAAGGTGCGAGCAGTTCTTCTCTTATGCGAGTTACCGCTCAGTGAAGCCTTGTAATTCAGTTCGAAGAAACAGTTCGCAAATGAAGAGGCATAGCCGACTAACCGTTGGTCGCTCTCGCCACATTAGAGGATGTTGCCATGAATGGCTTTCAACTGACGTTTTTCACTGAACAGAGTACCAACTACCAGCATCTTCCACTCGGGGAGTGGCTGGTTGAGTTCGCCAAACGAGAGGGCATGTTGGGAGCGACGCTGGTGAGCGGTACGGAAGGCCTGGATCATTTAGGACATTTGCATACCGCGCATTTCCTCAGCGGTGCTGATCATCCGGTCACAGTGACGATATCCACTGATGAGCCCGGGTGCGAGAAGTTGCTGGAAGCATTGGCCAAGGAGGCGTTTTCGCTGAGCTTTATCAAATTGCCCATCGAGTACGGTCGAGTGGGCCAGGCGAAAAGCTGAAAACCACGGTTTGTTGGACAACCAGTAAAAAGGATAAACGCCATGTACCGAATTTATAACCTGCGTCCACAGCCAGCCCCCGTCAACTGGGCTCGTGACAACAGGCCGCTCCTCGTAGGACTGGTTTTTTGGGCGCTTTTTTTGGCGGGCATTGCAGGCAGCCAAAAGGTATCGAGCGAGGGTTGGTACATCGTCACCTCGCTCGAAGGCGCCTTGGTCACGATGCGCATGCCCAGTGAGAAATCCTGCAAGGCAGACGTGACCATCACCTGCGTACCTGGCTACGAGCTGAGAGCACAGCAACGTTGAACGTTACGAGCGCGATGGTGGTGGGCAATCCAAAGATGAGATTGCGAAATGGAACTCACCGACGTCGGCTCATCAAAACCACTTTAGAGAAATGGGATACCACATGAGCGCAGTGATGCTGAGCATCGTATTCGGGCTTGTGATGGGCAGGCTTTTTACAGGATCCGTCTATGAATTCGTCGCGCTTTTCATCGTAAGCATTGGAGTGTCGTTGCTGACGTTTCATCTGCTAGATCAAAGGCGGGCCATGCTACAAGCCCAGACTGCGTACTGCTGTTCTGTGATGGTTGCGTCAAACCAAATGCTGGAGCTTTTCCAGATGGCAAAGGGAGGGCAATTCATGCCCTTGGTGGGAGAGATTCCTGAGCTAATTATTGGAGGCTTCTTGGTTCCCGCAATTGCGGTGTCGGCAGTGCAGCTGTTCAGAATACTCATGGAGAGCTGACTTCCGAAATCGAGGCCTCTCGACTTATTCACATGGTTAATGACGTTCCCGAATCGTCCCTTGGAGAAAATCAATGAAAACGCAAATCCAGGCTATTCATGCACGTGAAATTCTCGATTCACGCGGTAACCCTACCGTTGAAGTCGACGTCACCTTGGAGTGCGGAACACTGGGCCGGGCTTCAGTCCCGTCCGGTGCCTCTACAGGCGCTCACGAAGCTGTTGAGTTGCGTGACCATGATCCAAAGAGGTATTCCGGCAGAGGAGTGTTAAAGGCCGTTAGCAATGTGAATACCGAAATACTTGAGTCTCTGAGAGGCCAGGATGCAGTTGACCAGGAACAGATTGATCATCTGATGATTAAGCTGGATGGAACACCTGATAAGTCTAGGCTTGGAGGAAACGCCATCTTGGGCGTCAGCCTCGCCGTAGCCAGAGCGTCGGCTTCTGCGATGAAAGTGCCCTTGTTCCAATATCTGGGCGGCGAGCAAGCAGCAAGAATGCCCGTCCCAATGTTCAATATTCTCAATGGCGGTGTTCACGCAAACTGGCAAGGCCCTGACTTCCAAGAATTTATGATTGCACCTACAGGGGCTGGCAGTTTCAAGGAAGCCTTGCGTTGGGGCGCTGAGGTGTACCACGAGCTGAAAGCGGTGCTTAAGGACGCCGGCTACTCAACAGCGGTCGGAGATGAAGGCGGCTTTGCGCCGACGCTCAAGAAAAACTCAGATGCCATTGAGCTGATCATTAAGGCAATTGAAAGGGCCGGTTATACCCCTGGATCTCAGATCGAGATCGCTATCGACCCAGCATCCAGCGGTTTCTATGAGAACGGTCTTTACCATCTGCGCTCTGAAGGTCGTAAGGTCGATGCTCAAGAGCTGATTAGTCTCTATTCCTCCTGGGTCGACAAGTACCCGATTGCGGTACTGGAAGATGGCCTCGCGGAAGACGATTGGTCGGGCTGGAAGCAATTGAATGCTGCGCTGGGTAACCGGATCGAGTTGGTTGGAGATGACCTGTTTGTCACCAACGTCGAACGGATTCAACGAGGCATCAAAGAAAACGTCGCCAATGCTGTACTGATTAAACCCAATCAAATCGGAACCCTGACTGAGACCAAAGCCGCCATCGTAATGGCTTACGGGGCAAATTGGGGAGCTATGGTTTCTCATCGTAGCGGGGAGACTGTAGACAGCTTCATCGCAGATCTGACTGTTGCCATGGGTACTGGCCATCTCAAGACGGGCGCTCCATGTCGAGGGGAGCGGGTCGAGAAATACAATCAGTTTCTGAGAATAGAAGAGCATCTTGGCAGCCATGCGTTTTATGCAGGACATGATGCATTCGTGCGCTGACGGCCTATAGCCGGTAAACCTGTTGTACTGGTTACCGTAAAAAACGAACCACATATCGCTGTTGGCAAAAACGTCAGTGGCATTGGCCTTTCCTAGACGCTTGGAGATATGAGCATGAGCTACACGGATATTCCAGCTGGTAACGCGATCCCCGATGACTTCTTCACCGTTATCGAGATTCCTGCAAACCACTCGCCGATCAAGTACGAGGTGGACAAGCCGAGTGGACAAATTTTCGTAGACCGCTTCCTCAGCACGCCCATGTTCTATCCGGCCAACTACGGGTTCATTCCAAATACGTTGAGCGATGACGGAGACCCGTTGGACGTCTTGGTGATTTGCCCTTACCCGGTATCGCCTGGCGTTGTCATTCGTAGTCGCCCGGTTGGCGTGATGTACATGACGGACGAAGCTGGAGCGGATGCCAAGGTGATCGCGGTGCCTCATGAAAAACTAAGCTCTGTGTACAGCAACATAAAGGAATTCTCTGACCTCCCTGCATTACTCCTCGCACAGATCCAGCACTTCTTCGAAAGCTACAAGGCATTGGAGCCGGGTAAGTGGGTAAAGATGGGCCGTTGGGGGAGCGCAGATGAGGCCCGAGAAGAGATTCGCAAATCGGTAGCTACGTATAAACCAAAAAAGGGGGACCACTCGCCACATTAAAGGATGTGGCCACCTGTGTACCGAGCTACGCTCCAAGCACTGCAATAATGTCACTGATGGCGAAGTAACCCAAGGACTGCATTCCTGAACGGACTAGAGATTCCCGAGGCATTTAAAGGGTGTCAGTTCACTCAATGATAGCCTGCCTGATCGTTAACCTTTCCTCGGAACACGGAGTAGCTCCAAATGGTGTAGCCCAGAATGATCGGGATAATGAGCAGAGCACCTACAAGCATAAAACCTTGGCTTTGCGGGGGGGCTGCGGCATCCCAGATCGACGTCAACGGTGGGACGATGTTCGGCCACAGGCTGATGCCGAGGCCGCTGTAACCCAGAAAGATCAATACCAGGGTCAAGATAAAAGGCGCGTAGTGAGCACTGCTCGCCACGGCCCTGAACAACCCCCACATAGTCACCAACACTAGGACTGGCACCGGCAGGAACCAGAACAGGTTCGGTAGGCAGAACCAGCGTGCAGCGATATCGCCATGGGCGAGCGGCGTCCATAAGCTGACCACGGCGATCACAGCCAGCAGTGCCAACGTCAAAGGACGGGCCAGGTTATGCATGGCTTTTTGCAGCACGCCTTCAGTTTTCATGATCAGCCAGGTGCAGCCAAGCAAGGCATACGCAACTATCAGCGCAGCGCCGCAGAACAGACTGAACGGCGTCAGCCAGTCTAGGCCGCCCCCGGCGTACTGGCGATCGACCACCGGGAGGCCGTCGATGTAGGCGCCCAACGCCACGCCCTGGAAGAAGGTCGCCACCAGGGAGCCGCCGATAAAGGCCTTGTCCCAGATGTGGCGCTTCTCGTCAGTGGCCTTGAAACGGAACTCGAAGGCCACGCCGCGGAAAATCAGCCCGAACAGCATGAAAATCAGCGGCAGGTACAGGGCCGACAGGACCACCGAATAGGCCAGCGGGAAGGCGCCGAACAACGCCGCGCCGCCAAGCACGAGCCAGGTTTCGTTGCCGTCCCAGACAGGCGCGACCGTGTTCATCATTACGTCGCGATCGCCCGAGCCCTTCATGAAAGGAAAAAGAATGCCAATCCCTAGGTCAAAGCCGTCCATAATTACGTACATCATGATGCCGAAGATGATGATCACGGCCCAAATCAGCGGAAGATCAATGCCCATGAGTCAATGCCCCTTGTGATGGCTATCAGCATCGCCACCGTGGGCGGCAGATAGAGGACGGGCAGGTGTTCGCAGATGGCCAGGCCCACCGTGGCTAAGCGCGTCGCCTTCGTGATTTTGGGGTCCTTTACGTACCAGGCGCATCATGTAGCCCAAGCCGGTTCCGAAAAGCGCGAAATAAACCAGGACAAACAGCACTAAGGTAATGCTCATCTGCGCCACGCTATGGTTCGACGAAGCATCGGCAGTGCGCAGCAGTCCATACACTACCCAAGGCTGACGACCGATTTCAGTGGTAAACCAGCCGGCCAATAGGGCGATCAGCCCTGACGGCCCCATAAGCATCAGGAAGTATAAGAACGAGCGGCACCGGTAGAGCGTGCCGCGCTTTCGCAACCATAGACTCCACAGTCCAGTGAAAATCATCAGCATTCCCAAGCCAACCATGATACGGAACGACCAGAACACGATAGTCGAGTTGGGGCGATCCTCCGGCGCAAAGGATGCCAAGGCAGGAATCTGACGATCCAGGCTGTGGGTAAGGATCAAACTGCCCAAGTAGGGAATCTCGACGGAAAACCGGGTCTTCTCAGCCTTCATATCGGGCCAGCCAAACAGGATCAACGGCGTCGGCTCATTGCCCACGTTTTCCCAGTGGCCCTCTATTGCCGCAATTTTTGCCGGCTGATGCTCCAAAGTGTTCAACCCGTGAGCATCGCCCACCACGGCTTGTATCGGCGCCACAATCAACGCCATCCACATCGCCATTGATAACATTCGACGGACGGCCGGGTTATCGCGACCTCCCAACAGGTGCCAGGCTGCTGAAGCGCCGACAAAGAACGCCGTTGCCACGAAGGCAGCAATCGACATGTGCACCAGGCGGTAAGGAAAAGACGGATTGAAGATAATCTTCAGCCAGTCCATCGGAATCACTTGACCATGATCAATTTTGAAGCCCTGTGGGGTTTGCATCCAGCTATTAGAGGCGAGAATCCAGAACGAGGAAACCAAGGTGCCAACGGCCACCATCACGGTAGAAAAGAAATGTAGGCCACGGCCGACTCTACTCCAACCAAAAAGCATCACACCCAAGAATCCAGCTTCAAGAAAGAAAGCCGTCAGTACCTCGTAGGTCAGTAGGGTCCCCGTTATAGGGCCGGCGAAATACGAAAATCTGCTCCAATTGGTACCGAACTCATACGCCATGACCAATCCTGACACCACACCCATACCGAAGTTGACTGCGAAGATTTTGATCCAAAAGTGGTATAAGGTCCGATAGGTATTGTCATGCGTCCTCAACCAAAGACCTTCCAACACTGCTAGATAAGCAGCCAGCCCGACGGTAACTGCCGGGAACAGGATGTGGAATGAAACGGTGAAAGCGAACTGCATTCGCGCGAGGTCAAGAGCTTGAAGATCGAACATATCGTGGCCTCCTAATGGCAATTTCGTATCAATAGAGGAAGCGTCTTGTCAGTGTCGACTCACCAAGGCACCGCCCCCCTCGGGATTTCGCTTGAAGCGCGAGAAATTTTTCTGCTGATGCCGAACGTTGCGCAACTGACGCGCTGGGTGATTTCCCAGTCCACGGGCGACAAAACCTTGCCGTATTTCGATCCGTTGGATGGCGGCGTCTACGCCAAAATATTGATATTGCTAGAGTCACCCGCGCGAACGGTCAGTCGTGCACGGTATGTCTCACGAGACAATCCGGGGCCTGCACAACGCAACCTCAAAAGTTTCATGGAACAGGTTGGGTTGGAACGCCGAGAGACCGTTATCTGGAATCTATATCCTTGGCTGCCCGATCTTGAAAAGCCCAAGGCGTCGCTCCGCAGGGCGCAAATTGAGGAGGGAATTGAGAAGCTAATCACGCTGCTTCCGCATTTTCCTGATCTCGCGACTGTCGTATTTGCCGGACGTGTCGCTCAGCAGGCGATGCTGCGGGTTCGACACGCCTTTCCCGATATCTCATTGCTCGAGATGCCACACCCCAGCCCGCTTTCTGTTTGCACTCACCCGAGTGTTCGGCAACGCATCCTATCCACGCTGCGTGACGCCAAACAGTCGATTGAGTAGCCAAAGGTTCAGGGTTTGCTCATCTTGTTCAGCGAGGCGATGCAGGGCGAGATGAACAAGTTGCCGCGATACGCGCCTACCAAAGTTTTGGCCGCGACGATGATCCACATGATCGCAAGCAGCAATACCAGTACCACGCCCACAAAATTGAAGAACGCGAGGTGCAACATGGAGCCCAATTTAAGGGTAGTCACCGCATACACGCCTAGCGGAAAGGTGAAACCCCACCAGCCGAGGTTGAAAGGAATACCCTCCCTGAAGTAGCGACCGGTAATCAGCAGCGCCAAAACCATCCACCACAATCCAAGCCCCCAAAACAGCACACCACCGATCAAGCCAATGCCCTCGGCAACGCCTCCGATGCCGGCCATTCCATGAGCGGCGAAGATCGCCGGAGCGTCGCTGCCGAGTACCAGCATCCCCAACGCACCAGTACCAATGGGCCCTAATGAAAGCCAGCTCGATGCCGCCATGCTCTCATGAGGCAATTTATGCAATGCCATGCGCAGCAGCAGAATCACCAGAATACTCAAGGCAACGGGCACTGAGTATGCCCATAGCACGTAGCTGGTGATCAACAGGGTGAACTGTGCACTCGCATCAGCAAGGTGCGGCGCCAGTAGCCCACCACTGGCGGCGGCTACCTCGGCCGCAACCACAGGTAGCAGCCATACTGCTGTCATCTGGTCGATACTGTGCTGCTGGCGGGTAAACATCATGAACGGGATCAGAACCCCGCACGCCAACGCCATGGCGACATCGATCCACCACAGGACTTCAGCTAAAGCGACAACCCCATCCCCCCAGCGTGGCAAGCCATAAAGGAGAAATCCGTTGATGATTGTCGCCAGCCCCATGGGGATGGTTCCAAAAAACATCGACACGGTGGAGTGACCGAAGATCTGTTTGGCTTCATTAAAGAACAGGGCCCAGCGGCTTGCGTACAACACCGTAAAGAGGCAAAACAACGCGATATTGAAAAACCACAAGGCTTCACCTAACACTTTGGGCCACTGCGCGGCAAATGGCAGTTGGCCCAAAGCCAGAGCCAGAATCCCGGTGCCCATCGTGGCGGCGAACCAGTTAGGTGTGAACTGCCGGATCGCTTCTCGTGGATTGGACAATGCTGCCAGTGGATGGCTGCCGCCCATAATCGCTGCGAGTCGTGTATCACTCATTTTCGCGCTCCCGCTTCAGTGTTCATTCAATGTGACTTGCCTGAAGTATAGCTTGATGAGGTTAGCGGCTAAACGGATAGTATAGGTTTACGTTACCTGTTAAAGAGGTAGAAAATTGAAGTTAAGCCTACGTCAATTGCAAATCTTCTGCGCCATTGCGCAACAGGGCAGCACCACCAGCGCGGCCATCGCTGTGTCACTTTCGCAATCGGCCACCAGCGCCGCACTCAACGAGTTGGAAAGCGCCTTGGATACCCGGCTTTTCGATCGCGTAGGCAAACGCTTGGTGTTAAACAATAACGGCCAAGCATTACTGCCCCAGGCCAGAAGCATGCTTGAGAACGCGTTGCAGATAGAAAACAGCTTCCTTCCAGGGCATGCAGAGCTGAAGACTCGCTTGCGGGTAGGCTGTAGTACCACTATAGGCAACTATGTTTTGCCATTGATACTTGGCGAGTTACGCCAATCGGCTCCGCACCTGCGGGTCGATGTTGATATGGCCAACAGCATGGCTATCGCCCGGAAGGTCGCAGATTTCGAGATTGATATGGGACTGATTGAGGGACCGTGCCACTTGCCCGAACTGAGTGCCGAACCTTGGCTTGTAGATGAACTGCTCATTGTAGCGGGCCAACGTCACCCTTTAGCACTCAAGTCGCAGGTCACCCTTGATGACCTGCGTACTGCTGAGTGGCTTCTCCGCGAACCTGGCTCGGGCACTCGGGAGGAAGTCGAACAGTTGCTGTTGCGTCACCTGCACGACCTCGCTGAAACCCGCCAGATCGGCAGCTCAGAAGCCATCAAACACGTCCTTGCACAAGGCATCGGCATCAGTTGCCTGTCGAGCAGGGTCGTTCGGGATCTGCTGACTTCTCAAGACCTGATTGAACTGCCGCATGCGTTGCCTGGGCTGAGCCGGCGCTTTTTTCTGATCCGCCACCGGGAAAAATTCATCTCGTCCGGACTTGAACGGTTCTGGCAAAGTTGCACTCAGTTTGCGAGCCAAAGCTAACGAAATCTATTTGAAAAGTAGGTAACTACTACCACAACAACTTGTTTTCGGAATTTATCCCAAGCGCTTAAGGTCAACTCATTGTCTAGCAGCAATCAGCGAGCTGCATTTGCCAAGGCGCAATCTCACGCCTGGCTGCCCCTTGTGAGGAACCTCTGATGAATGTGATCAAGAAAACAGTGACTGCACTGGCGTTGGGTATCGCGCTCGCCGCATCAATGAGTGCGTCGGCAGCGGAAGATCGCTGGACCTTCGATGGTGATATTCATAACAACTCACTGGCTGTCAGCCCTGACGAATCGACAGCCGTAGTCTCCTACAGTCAGCGTCCTGACGTGGTGGTCTACGACTTGAAAACCGGCAAGGTTCGTCAGGTTCTCACCGGCTATATCACGCCACGCAACATTGTCTTTTCTCCAAACGGCGATGTGTTCTACCTTTCCGACAGCAGCTTAGGGGTCGTTCGTAAGATCGACACCAAAACATTAAAAGTCATCGCAGATCTTCCGTTAGGTGCAGGTGCTTTTGGTACCACGCTCAGCAAGGATGGGAGCCTGCTCTACGTCAACAACGAGGCCGCCAGCACCTTGTCGGTTATTGACCTTGATCACCAACGACCAGTAGCTGTGGTACCTGGCTTCTCCCAACCGCGCCAAGGCATCCGAGTAAGCCCTGACGGCAAAACCGTCTATGTCACCAACTTTCTTGGCGACAAAATCACCCTGGTCGACAGCAAGACCAATAAGATCGAAGGTGAGATCACTGGCTTCAACAAGTTGCGCGCCATCTCCATATCGGCCGACGGCAATACGCTGTACGCGGCTAACAGCGGCAGTAACAGCATCGCAGTTGTCGACACTCAAAAACGCGCTATCACAACCACCGTTATGGTGGGCAAAGACCCCTACGGTGCAGCCCTGACTCCAGACGGACTGCACGTCTACTCGGGTAACCTGGGTGACAACACCCTGTCAGTGATAGACACCAAAACGCTGAAAGTGACGACCACTGTGACCGGTTTGAAGGCACCCCGCCAGGCCATTGTCTTCACCAAAGACAAGTCGAAGGCTTATGTCCTCAACGAGGACCTGAGCATCTCCACCGTCGATCTCGCCAGCAACAAGGTGGTATCGACGCTCAAGGCTGACTGATCGAAACAACGCAGGCCTTCTCGAGGGCCTGCTGATACTCCACGACCTGGTGAATAATAATGAATGGAAGTGATGAGTTCTGGATGATGAATCGCCGTCGTTTACTCGGGTTGGCCACTAGCGCTGGTCTCGCTAGCCTGCTTCCGCGCCAAGCCCTTTCTGGAACGGACTTGGCGCAACTAGATAGGATCGAATCCGCAGAGTCCGAACGACGCCTTGTACGTTTTCCAGAGAAAACGGGACTGATTCTGATTACTGATCGTCCGCCGCAGTTGGAAACGCCGCTGCATTATTTTCGCCAGGACCTGACGCCTAACGAAGCCTATTTTGTTCGGTGGCATCTGTCGGGGTATCCAACTCAGGTCGATACGCGAACCTTTCGACTGCGTCTCGATGGCCAGGTTGCCAATCCTCAGTCTTTTTCTCTTGATGCCTTGGTCAACGAGTTCGAGCCCGTGACACTGGTGGCCATGAACCAATGTTCAGGCAATGCCAGAAGCTTGTTTGGTCCTAAACCTCCTGGTGGGCAATGGCAATTTGGCGCGATGGGAAATGCACAGTGGACAGGCGTTCGCCTCAAGGACCTCCTTGATCGTGCAGGTGTTAAAGCAGGAGCAGTCGAGGTGGCAATTTCTGGGCTGGATGAGTCGCCAATGCCAGGCTTGCCAAAGATCGTGAAGTCATTGAAGTTTGACCATGCCAATGATGGTGATGTGATGGTTGCATACGCAATGAATGGCGCACCACTGCCGATGCTCAATGGCTTTCCATTGCGCTTAGTGGTACCCGGTTGGTACGCGACTTACTGGATTAAATCATTGGCTCACATTGAGGTGCTAGATAAACCTTTAAGCAATATTTGGATGAACCAAGCCTACCGAATTCCTGATAATCCAGAGATCAACGAGGAGCCAGGAAACCTCTCCAAGAAAACGGTACCCATCAACCGCTTTGTCACTCACTCCGTATTCGTACGTCCAGAACCCGAAGAACTATTGCTTGTAAATCATCCATACATGCTAGAGGGCTTAGCCAATGATGGCGGCGATGGTATCGCTCGGGTTGAGGTTTCAGTTGACGGCGGGCGTACTTGGGCAGATGCGACGCTCGACCCCGAGATCGGCCGGTTCTCTTGGCGTCGGTGGCGCTTCGTATGGACCCCCCTTGACAAAGGCCGATACACGTTCAAGGTCCGCGCCACCAACCGCGCCGGGCAAGGTCAACTGACCACCCAGTGGAATCGGGGAGGCTATGCGCGCCGGGTTATCGAACAAACCACTGGAATGGTGGTGTGAGATGACGACATTTCTCCAGCCTAGAATGCTCTTTTTTGCCTTGATGTGTAGCCTACCTATTTGGATACCAAGCGCCTTTGCGGCCGAGGAACCGAAGGTCGATTTTGGTGCTCCCGTGCACTCAATCACTGTTCCCCACGACGAGCCCTACTTGCCGGACGGTCCGGGGCGCAGCGAATTTCTGGCACAATGCGTGATCTGCCATTCTCCTCGTTACGTTACCAACCAACCTGCATTTCCGCGTAAAACCTGGGCGGCTGAGGTCGCCAAAATGCGCGACGAATATGGAGCGCCCATCCCCGACGAAGCCGTACAACCAATCATCGATTATCTGATGTTCTTCAATGGCAAGGAGACACCATGAGTGATCCTGTTCGCGACACATCGGCCCATGGGATTTCCCGAACTGCATTGGCTATGTTGATTGGTGTATTGGCGCTCGGCACGTTGATATCTTGGAAGGTCATCGGCACCCACGGCGCCTCGGATATCACCCGACGAGGAGATGCTCTCCCGTCGCGAGTGGACTCAACAGATAAGGTCGAGTTGACCACTGCATTGGTCGGCGCAGGCGCAATTGTGGTCCAACAGCGTTGCGCAGGGTGTCATGACGCGACTCAACGTTCGGTAGGTCCTAGCTGGAATGCAGTCCTTGCACGATATAAATCTGTAATTGGGACGAAGCCGCTTAATCACGAAGCATTGGCTGTCATGGTCGCTGCCATTTCCCATCCCCAACCAGGATGGGATGGTTATTCTGCAGGGCCTACGGACATAACACTGACGCCGGAGGAGCGATCAGGAACGGCAGCATGGATTCTAAGCCGCTCCAAAACCGTTTCGTTGAAGGAGCTAAGCCATGAGTAGACTGATAGCTGGAACAGAGCATGCTCTAGACGCGAATCAACCCTCGGATATTTTGCCGCGCATTGATTACGATCTTATCAAAGCCCACGGTTATGCAGCAGTGATCACACTGTTTCTATCAGCTCTTGCGGGCCTGCTTGTTGCTCTGAAGCTGACAATGCCCGATCTGCTGAGTAGCCACGCAGCGCTGACCTGGGGTCGCCTGAGGTTCGATCACACACAAGGTATTTTTTTTGGTTGGCTTGCCAATGCTTTCTTTGCGTTCTGTTACCACATGGTCCCGCGCCTGGCTGATCGCCCGGTGTTCAGTCGCAGATTGGGCTGGGTCATTTTCTATATTTGGAATCTTGGTGTCCTTTTGCCCGGATGGTTACTTATTTCCCTCGGGCTCGATAGCCCATGGTTCGCAATACAGTCTTTAGAATGGGCGGAGTTCCCAATGATCGTGGACCTAGTGGTAGTACTCGGTCTGATTTTGGTATGTGCCCAATTCGCGGGGCCTTTCTTGCTTAAGCGGCAACGAGGAGGCTTGTATATTTCGGCTTGGTACCTGATCGGCGGAGCCGTATTTACGCTGCTTGCATATCCAGTAGGAAATTTCGCGCCTGCATTTATCCCCGGCGCGCAAGGTGCTGCATTCAGCGGGCTTTGGATTCACGACGCAGTGGGTTTGTTCGTTACGCCATTTGTACTTGCGATCTCTTACTACATTATTCCGGCCGCCACCAATCGACCTATCTATAGCCACTTTTTGTCAATGATCGGTTTCTGGTTTCTATTCTTTTTTTATCCGCTCAATGGCACTCACCATTACGTCTATTCGGCTATCCCCATGGACGCGCAGAAGGCGGCCATTATCGCCTCCGTGTATTTGGGCATGGACGTGATACTAGTTGTATTCAACCAACTGATGTCACTGCGAGGCCAAGCTTCGACAGTCGCAAGCGATGTCCCTCTGAGGTTTGTCTGGACGGGCACGGTGTTCTATTTAATCGTCAGTTTGCAGGGCGCGTTCCAGGCTCTGATGCCGGTCAACCGATTGACTCACTTTTCCGATTGGGTAATTGGCCATTCGCATCTCGCGATGCTGGGTTTTGCAACCTTCGTTGCCGCTGGCGGGATTGCCCATGCCTGGCAGCGTATACCAAACAACCGCTACAGCGCAGCGGCGATGAATTGGGCTTACTGGCTGATAACTATCGGCCTACTGGCCATGTTCACCACACTAACGGCCGGCGGTTTGGTACAGGCACAAATATGGGAAACCACCGCGCCGTGGATGGACTCTGTACGCGCATCTCTGGCGTACTGGTGGATCAGAGACCTAAGCGGATTGCCGATTCTGGCAGGCTTCATCGCGTTTTTCCTGGGCCTAACTACAGGAGCCCGAAACAACGGTGCTGCCGTAAGTACCTCTCCCGTCATTCACCCTACGTTAGCGGGAGTTTAAGGTATGCAAACGGTTACCAAGCATCGCCTGTTCAATAGCGCCTATCTGATCATATTTGTAGCCGGTATCGGCTTCTTTATCTTGTCGTTTATGCTGCTCGGGATATTGCCTGGGAAGCAACTGCAAAAGGAAATCGAGGCCCGTGCACCTGCCAACATGCAACAGTATTCCGCGAAAGAAGAACGAGGGCGCATTGTATATGCCCGCGAAGGGTGCGGTTATTGTCATACTCAACAAGTACGATTCGTAGCTCAGGACGTCAGTCGCTGGGGGGCGCCCACTGAAGCATGGGAAACGAAATACGACTACCCACAACTCTGGGGGACTCGCCGCATTGGTCCTGATTTAGCTCGGGAAACCGAGGTACGAAGTAATGATTGGCATCTGACCCACCTATTCAATCCTCGATATGTCGTTCGTGACTCTGTAATGCCTGGCTATCCCTGGTTGTTTAAAGGTGATGCCAACAAACCGACATCGGATGGAATTGACCTCGTTGCCTACTTACAGACGCTTGGTAGAGCTAGAAAAGTTTCGGGTTATGACGATCCGCTTCAGGCGCAGGTTGACGCTCAACAATCAACCCAGAAGAGCAGTAACGCGATGTCGCACGACAGCATGGCAGATGAAGAAATGTCGGCGTCACTCAATGTAAGCCAAGATGCAATCGCCGCGCGACCTCGCTTGGATGGGCCAGTGCCTGGCTTTGTGATACCTACTAACGCAAATGACCGCTCGATCGCATTACGTCTGGGACAAGCGGCTTTCGCGGAGAACTGCGCCGGGTGCCATGGTCCGAGTGGAACAGGTGATGGCTTAGCGGCGCCGACGTTGCTGCCACGTCCGGCTAACCTGCGCGATGCACAATTTACAACCCGGCATTTAGCCGATGTTTTGTGGAACGGCAGGCCCGGGACAGCAATGCCCGCTTGGAGAGACCTTGATAACTCAACGCTGGTGGCACTCACGCTTTATGTGCAAAGCCTGCATACAGCGGACGAGCGCGCCTTGCCGTCTAGCGACGTAGCGCTTGGGCAGTCTCTATTTTCCACCAATTGTGCTAGCTGCCACGGTGCCAGTGGCCAGGGCAATGGGCCTGCATCTCGCGGGCTCTCCCCACGCCCCGCGAACTTCTGGGAGAAGAAAGGCAACACGGCGTATCTGGAGAACGTCTTGCGTGAAGGCATACCAGGTACGGCAATGCCTCCCTGGAAAGCAGTGCTCTCGGACGAACAACGAACTGCTGTAGTTACCTATTTGCGTACGCTATACCAACCTACCGAGCAGGAGTGAATCATGTTTGCTTCAATGGTAATTGTGATGACCCTGATCGTTTCTGCATTCGTTGTAGCTTGGTGGGTCAGCCCTGAACTTCGGCTGTGGAGTGAGGCGCCCAAGCTCGTGATGCTTGAGCGTGAACGTCGTTTTGCTCAAATAAGAACGCCATTGGATCAACAGGGGGGGAAAGATCAGGGTTCCGGTAAAACATAATATTGGGAAGTTTTTTACGGAACTGGAATAGAACTGTCTGGCGTTCGTCTACTGTCTGGTCGCGTACTATTTCAAATAGCAGGCGAGCCTACAAAAATTCACAAAAACCAAAGGAATACGTATGTTCAAAAAAATGATCCTCACCGCTGCTGTTGCCGTCTGCTGCATATCTGGTTTTGCGTTCGCCGACGCGCCAGTCAAGGTTGCTGAAACAGACAAGGGAAAAGTACTCGTAGACGCGAAAGGAATGACTCTGTACACGTTCGGTAAGGACACCTCGGGCAAGTCGGTCTGCACTGGGCCATGCGCTGCAAACTGGCCACCTCTGGCAGTGTCGGCAAACGCCAAAGCGGATCATGATTATTCTGTCGTCACTCGAGACGATGGCACAAAACAATGGGCTTACAAAGGCATGCCACTTTACAGCTGGGTCAAAGATACCAAGCCAGGGGATACAACCGGCGACGGTGTCAACCAAGTCTGGCACGTTGCTAAACCGTAACCTCATTAATTAACAGGCTAGCATGCGCCCTGGCTTTGTCAGTGGCGCAAACTAGAAGTTTAACTACCTGATAGTTCCGCCAACGTGCGGCCGCTGCGCCTCACAAAGCATGATGGATCAGATCAACGTAAAATGGGGCCGAGGCACCGTACGCTCTTGAGATGTTCCCATAACGCCATACTGGGGTATGAAGCGCCAGATGCTAAGCCCCATTTGCACAACCCAGCTGGATCACCTCTGGACTGTTAAATTTAAATAGGGCTAGCACTGGGGCTGGGACTTACTAAAGGTTTCAACCCTCAGATCTGATTAAGGTAGGATGATTCAAAGAGCATAGCAAAAATCTTAATCCCGCCAATTATACATTATTGAAAAAACAGGTGATTGCGTTGCATTTGACCAACTGCTTGCATTCAATTTGACCAATTGCATTCGTATTGCCCACCTGGATAAACACCGGATCCTATTGCAACCGTTTGCGACTTTTGATCCTTCGCATTGATTCGCCTTTCAGTTCTATAACGTGGGACTTGTGAACGATACGGTCAAGAATTGCATCGGCAATCGTGGGGTCGGAGAACAGGTCATACCATTTTTCTTTAGGGTACTGACTTGTAATCAACAATGAGCCGTTCTGTGACTGCTCGTCGATAACGTCCAGGAGGAACGGGCCCAACTGGGCGTCAATGCCACCGATGCCCAAATCATCTATGACTAATAATTCTGCGCGGATCAAATGCCGACGTAGTTTAGGCGTGGTGTGGTCAGCGTAAGAAAGTGAGATTTCTTCAAAAAGCTTCGTGGCAGTGCGATACAGCGTCGCTCGCCCAAGGCGGCAGGCTTGGTTTCCGAGTGCGCAAGCGAGCCAGGTTTTGCCAGTGCCCGTAGCGCCCGTGATGATCACATTCTGACGTCGCGCTAACCACTCGCACTCACCAAGGGACATGACCGTATTGCGGTCTATGCCTCGAGACGCCTTGAATTCAATGCTGTCTATTGTGGCTTCATTCTCACGAAGCCTTGCGTTCTTTAGCAAACGTCCAACCTTTCTGCTCTCACGCTCGCTATTTTCGGCATCCATCATTAAACCAAGCCTTGTTTCGAATGGTTCTTTCAGCAGCGCCGGTGTTTCAAGCTGACGCTCGTAGGCTGCTGCCATCCCGTGCAGACCAAGAGACATAAGGTTTTGGGCAGTATCGAGGATTGACTTCATAGCGGCTCATCTCCCTGTGAGGCGTAGTATTCAGCACCACGTATGTTGGCGTGTTCGACCAAGGGGGCGGATCTTCGGTAGTTGGGGCGCAGGTCAGATTCGTTCCGAAGGATCGAACGCAGCCGCTCAGAACTTAGGATGTTCAAGCTATTCGCATAGCCGCACGCGGACTCAAGGCGTGACGGTGTGATTGCCCCTTTGCGAACGTCACGTTTCAGGCCAACAACGACCTTCAAACCGGTCGAGAAATCTTTCCGCAGGTTGAGGTTGTCCTTCACGAAACGGAGCGTTTCCGGCCCAATAGTCTCAGCCCAGACAATCAGAGCTTCCGGCTGGGAGTCCTGGAAATATCTGTGATTCGGGGCCAAGTGCTCTTTGAGAGTGCTAGTGCCCCGCTGACGATTGAGCTTGTGCGAGCCGATGAGACGGCGCTGATGAATGATTTCGAGCCAATCGTCTCGCACGCGCAAATCGACAAGAAGATTCGCGAAGTGGTAAGGAACCGAGTAGCTGTGCTCTTCAAATTGTACGTGGTAGTCGCTGCCTACCCTAACCTGATACACCCACTTGCTGTAGCTGTACTTATGTTCTGGGAGCGGCTTGAGGGCTGGATAGTCAAGCTCAAGGAAGCGGCTGGTTCGGCTCTTAGGGTACGTTCGAGTGATTCGACTGTTTAGCTCATCAACCCAGTAGCTGATTTTCTCGTTGAGCTCTTCTAAGGAAAAAAAGGTGCTCGCTCTCAGCCTTGCGAGAACGAATCTTTGTACCAGTTGAACAGCAATCTCACCTAGCGACTTGTCTTGCGGTTTACGCGGTCTGGCGGGGTAAATTTGAAATCCGTAGTGCTCAGAAAACTCGGCGTAGGCACGATTTAGGGTCACCACATCTCTCGTGTTTTTCGTCACTGCTGACTTCAAATTATCAGGCACAACGAACCGTGGAACCCCGTCGAAGAACTCCAGGGCCAGAATGTTGCATCTGAGCCAGTCTGGGATCGTTTGACTTCTCACGGCGGTGGCAAAAATGTATCCCGAGGCACCTAGCGTTGCCACGAACACCTGAGCTTGGCTGATTGCTCCAGTATCCGGGTTGGTCACAGGCATTGTCCTGCCACAAAAGTCCACGAAGCACTTGTCTCCGGGGAGGTGAGTCTGTCGCATGCTCAGCTTTTGCCTATTGACCCATTCACGATAAATCCGTGTGAACTGAGCATAAGACACGCCTTCTGGCTCGCTTGTACGAAACTCTTGCCATAGGAGTTCCAAGGTGATGTCAGGAAGTTTTAGCTGTTCATGGATGGCAGGCCATGACGGGTAAGCCTTCCTTTGAGATGAGACTTTTGGCTGGGTATGCAGACGCTCCGCCAGCGCTTTGTCGTCAAGGTGCTTCAGTTCTTCCCAGCTTTGTCCACACTGTGCCAACTGATCCCGAATGGTGCGAACAGTGTTATGGGACACTTTGGCTAATAGGCCAATAGCCCTATTCGACAGCTTGGGGTCGCTCGTAAGGCGTAGCACCTCGCGCTGCGTACTTATTGGCAGCCTCATATGTTCTCCTCGCGACAGGTGTGTGAACACCTCACAGGTCGCGCCGTGTGAAAATTGCAGACAAACGGAATGTGATCGACTTGACGCCGAACGCGAGGGAACACAGAATGACGGCGCGTAGGGCTGAAACCTAACACCATCAAAAAAGCCTAGGGCTCCACCCCTGGGCTTTTTTGTGCTCCAAATCCACCGGCTAGCTCCTATCCTGATCTCATTGTGATACTCCTCATATGCTTAGTTCATACGGCCTGCTGCCGTGCGCAGCGCTGCGTAGCAATCCACCAAGCGACCTCTTTGGACAGAGCAAAGAACCCCCGACGATTAGGCACTTCAAATAGCGGCACCTCAATTGTCCCTCGCTGTTTAGCTTTACGAAACGCGTCGTACGATGTGTAACCCAACTCTCTCCACAGCGCGCTGCCACCCACCATCAGGCCATATCGCTGTTTGAGGTCGAGCTCTAATTCGAATGACAGAAATTGGATTTCAAGGGGCTCGCGCATCGCACTTAATGTCCGGTTTGGTCACAGTTGATAGTAATAAACCGCCCCCTTGCGCTCCAGCCGTAAGACTTCTACATTTTTTACGGTACAAAGATCGTTCGGGGATTTTTAAGTGTCTGATTTTAAGAGAATTGCAAACATTTATTCGGAGTTCGCAGGCAGCTTGCGCGAACAAATTCCGGAAAATAGCCGCCCCCGAAGCAACACAGTGGAAATGCTCGCAGTGGGCTACTGGTTCGAAGGACTGAGGCAGCGGACAGGCCTCAAAACTGCCTATGCCCTTGAGCTGTATTTCGAAAAAGAGTCATTTCGAAGAAATACGAATGGCACGATCCGGCATTACCGAAGCAAGTGGTCTAGGTACGAACAGAAAATGATCTCCCCCAAGGCCAAGACCTTGAGTAGGGTGGAACTGCTAGCACCTGGATCGTCCCGCGACCTGAATCATCCCATATGGACTTTGATGAAGCTGATCTCCCGGCAACAGAAAATCAGCTTCGACAGCTACTTCCGTGCGTTAAATACCGATGTCCAACTGGTGCTTTATCGCAGCACCAGCAACATGATTTGGGACAGTGTTCAGCGCGAACCAATCACTCAAGTTCTACTCGAAAAACTCGAACGCAGGGCAAGCTTGGATGCCCTCGCTGCGTTGATCGCGATAGTGGTCGAAGCAGATCTCCTAGGTCGAAAAACCGTTGCTATCAAGGCAGCAGGCACCTTGCACAAAGTACTTCTGATGCTGGCAATGGAGCTTCAAGCGCGCGGTGTTGCCGTTGGCCTAATCGATTGGCTCGTGTTCAACGTCCTACCCCTTGGAGTGCCTGCCCATCTGCATATCTGGATGAGCAGCGCTGACTACATCCACGCGTCGGCGCATTTGAACACCATGGTTTACCAGCATCCGGAAAGGCGCGGAAAAGCCCTACCTTGGAAGCTTCGTAATAAGCTGATGTGCAAGCTGCTTGCCGGGGACATGGGAATTGACGTTTTGCACGCAATGCGCCCTCAGTTCGAGTTGCGGACGGACATAGGGGAAATTGCGGCCGAGCTGGTCGAGGAGTTTAAGAAGACGTCGGCACTGAGAACTTGGGGATGGATGTGCATCATCGATGGCGCGCCACAGACAGTGCCACCAGTACCGCTGCTTTAGCCTTTCAAATGACTCGCTAGGCGAGTGGTCAAGTCCAATGCAAATGCCTGGTCACTTCCGATGCAAACGACTGGTCAAGTCGAATGCAAATGGCTGGTCAAATGGGTTGCAATTTCCCAACCAAGGGTGCTTGCTCTCGGTTAGGCCCGACTTCGTCGGGTTCCTTCACTCCGGTCTCGCTCCGTGGGCCCGCGCCGAACGGGCATCCATGCCCTGACGGCGCTCTCGCCGCATCCATGCGGCTCGGCCCACTCCACGAGACCTGCGTTCAGCCTGCACCAAAGTCGCGATTGGCGGTGTTTGAGCCTTTTGTGTACGAAGATCAAAAGCGCTTTAAAGCAGATCAAGAGCTTCCCGGCTGAAGCCGGTCCTACCGGGGTGTACGCGGTGTGCTTTTTAGTGGGACCGGCTTTAGCCGGGAATGGGTCGGTTTGAACACTAACAATTCAGAAACTTGCGTTCGCCCGTCAGCGGCAGCCACTGGGTGTTGAGGAGATCGGGGGGGATTTACAACGATCGAACAGAACGTTCTGGGGAAGCTAGGGCGTGAAGCCCTAGCCAGGTGCAGATATTACTTTTTCTTTTTTGCAGGCTTGTCGGCCTTTTCTGCCTTTTCTGCCTTGTCTGATTTCTTGGCCTTTTCTGGCTTGCTGTCAGCTTTCTTTGCCGCCTTCTTTGGCTCAGCGGCTTTCTTTGGTTCAGCCGCTTTCTTGGTGTCTTTCTTGGTGTCTTTCTTTTCAGAAGACTTGGAAAGAGTCGAGGCCGCCGCTGATTTCTTTTCCGGAGAGGACTTCTTGTCCTTCAAATCCTTGCTGGCTTTCGAAGCTTCACCTTTGGTTTTCTTGTCGTCTTTAGCCACGTTAACCACCTCTCGAAGAGTGCCGGTATTAGCACAAGGCCTGTGGGAATCTCCACACGCTGATCATTAGGCGAACCGGCGTAAAAGCGGTTCAATCTTTTTTAAGCACTGATCGCAAAAATGACATGTTCCTCATATTCATCAGCGCTGAAACAACGGTCGCAAGCGAGCTTCGGTCAAAATCTACGAGATACCTACCGCCTGAACTGGCCCCTTCCCGGCTAAAGCCGGTCCCACTAAAAAGCACACCGCGTACACCCTGTGGGACCGGCTTCAGCCGGGAAGCCATTGCCGTTGCCGTTGCCGTTGCCGTTGCTTTTGATCTTCGTACACAAAAAGCCCAGTCACCACCAATCGCGACTTGGGTGCAGGCTGAACGCAGGTCTCGCGGAGTGGGCCGAGCGGCATGGATGCCGCGAGAGCGCCGTCAGGACATGGGTGTCCGTTCGGCGCGGGCCCACGGAGCGAGACCGGAGTGAAGGTACTCCGACGAAGGAGGAGCCCAACCAGGAGCACAAGCCCTTGGTTACTTGGGGCTTTATCAAGTAACTCGCCGAAGGCGAAACAGTCCTGCCGTTAGGCAGGGCCCCTAAACAAAAACGCCCCGAACTAATCGGGGCGCTTTCACAACAGCACTACCTCAAATCAATGCGACACCGCACCACTGGCCCCCAGGCCCGTCTGCGAACGCACAAACTGCGGGAAAAACAACGCACGCTCACCTTCTGCCGCCTTCGACTTATCCGTGATCGAGAAAAACCAGATCCCGACAAACGCAATCGCAATCGAAAACAACGCAGGATACTCGTACGGGAAAATCGCCTTCTCGTGATGCAGAATCTGCACCCAGATGGTCGGACCGAGGACCATCAACACCACCGCACTGACCAGCCCCATCCAGCCGCCGATCATCGCGCCACGCGTGGTCAGGTTCTTCCAGTACATCGAAAGCAACAACACCGGGAAGTTACAGCTCGCCGCAATCGAGAACGCCAGGCCCACCATGAACGCAATGTTCTGACTCTCGAACGCGATACCCAGCAGAATCGCCACGACCGCCAATGCAACCGTGGTGTACTTCGACACACGGATCTCGTCTTTCTCGTTAGCCTTGCCCGCCTTGATCACACTGGCATACAAGTCGTGAGACACCGCCGAAGCACCGGCCAGGGTCAGACCTGCCACCACCGCCAGAATGGTCGCGAACGCCACCGCCGAAATAAAGCCCAGGAACAGGCTGCCACCGACCGCATCGGCCAGGTGAACCGCCGCCATGTTATTGCCGCCGAGCAGCGCGCCCGCCGCGTCCTTGAACGCCGGATTGGTGCTGACCAGCAGGATCGCGCCAAAACCGATGATGAAGGTCAGGATGTAGAAATAGCCGATGAAACCGGTCGCGTAGAGCACCGACTTACGGGCTTCCTTCGCGTCACTCACGGTGAAGAAGCGCATCAGAATGTGGGGCAGGCCCGCGGTGCCGAACATCAGCGCCAGACCCAGGGAGAACGCCGAGATCGGATCTTTCACCAGACCGCCCGGGCTCATGATCGCCTCACCTTTCGGGTGAACCTTCACAGCTTCCGAGAACAGCACGTTGAAGTCGAAGTTGACGTGCTTCATCACCATCAACGCCATGAACGACGCACCGGAGAGCAGCATCACCGCCTTGATGATCTGTACCCATGTGGTCGCCAGCATGCCGCCGAACAGCACGTACAGGCACATGAGGATACCGACGAGCACCACCGCCACCGCATAGTCCAGACCGAACAGCAGCTGGATCAGCTTGCCGGCGCCGACCATCTGCGCGATCAGGTAGAACGCCACGACCACCAGCGAACCGCAGGCGGACAAGGTGCGGATTTCCTTCTGCTTGAGGCGATAGGACGCCACGTCAGCGAAGGTGTACTTGCCCAGGTTACGCAGGCGTTCGGCGATCAGGAACAGGATGATCGGCCAGCCCACCAGGAAGCCGATGGAGTAGATCAGACCGTCGTAGCCGGAGGTGTACACCAGCGCGGAAATCCCCAGAAAGGACGCCGCCGACATGTAGTCACCGGCAATGGCCAGACCGTTCTGGAAACCGGTGATCTTGCCGCCTGCCGAGTAATAGTCCGACGCTGTCTTGTTCTTTTTCGACGCCCAGTACGTGATGTACAGGGTGAATCCGACGAAGACCACAAACATGATGATCGCCGACACGTTCAACGGTTGCTTCTGCACCGCACCGGTCAGCGCTTCGGCTGCCCAGAGTGTCGGTGCGAAAGCCGCAAGGCCGAAGGCCGCAAGCAGGCGCCGGATCATTGCTGTGCCTCCTTCAGGATCGCGTTGTTCAGGTCATCGAACTCACCGTTTGCGCGGCGAACGTAGATGGCGGTCAGAATAAACGCGGACAGAATCAGCCCGACGCCGATCGGCATACCCCAGGTAATGGTTGATGTGGCGCTGAGTTTAGCGCCGAGAATCTGAGGCCCATACGCAATCAGAAGGATGAATGCGGCATAGAGCCCAAGCATGATTGCCGAGAGAATCCAGGCGAATCGTTCCCTTTTCGAGACCAGCTCCTTGAAGCGCGGGCTGTTCTGAATCGAGAGGTAAATGCTGTCGTTCATTGTTTTTGTCCTCGCAGCACAGATGGATGTCACGGTTTGCACTTTAGTCCGCTCTGCGTTGCACTCCAGACGACCTTAGTATTAGAACGACATTAGTTGAGATACGCCGAATTGCACCGCTTCTGCCGACCGCTTTGAAAGAAGTCATGACAGGCGAGCTGAATGGCCAATAAAAAACCGCCTGGCGATGGCTCACCAGGCGGTTCGGTGCAACGTTAAACTTTTGTGACCGGTTACTTGCCGGTCCACTCCTTGACGCGATCCGGATGTTTCGCGACCCAGTCCTTGGCCGCCGCTTCAGGCTTGGCGCCGTCCTGGATAGCGAGCATGACTTCGCCAATTTCATCCTTGTTGGCCCACTGGAACTTCTTCAGGAAGTCCGCCACGTCGGGGGCCTTCTTCGCCAGGTCCAGGCTGCCGATGTTGTCGACGGTTTCAGCCGCACCGTATACACCTTTCGGGTCTTCGAGGAACTTCAGCTTCCACTTCGCGAACATCCAGTGCGGCACCCATCCGGTCACCGCAATGGACTCCTTCTTGTTCTCCGCGCGGGTCAGCTCGGCGATCATGCCGGCGCCCGAACTGGCCTGCAGCTTGTAACCGTCGAGGCCGTAATCCTTGATCGCCTGATCGGTCTTGATCATGACGCCTGAACCGGCGTCGATGCCGACGATTTTCTTCTTGAAGGAGTCGTCGGTCTTGAGGTCTGCCACCGAGTTGGCTTTCACGTACTCAGGCACGATCAGGCCGATTTTCGCGTCCTTGAAATTGGGGCCGTAGTCGGTGACCTTGTCCTTGTTCTTGGTCCAGTACTCGCCGTGGGTCACGGGCAGCCAGGCGGACAGGATCATGTCCAGTTTGCCGGTCGCGACGCCCTGCCACATGATCCCGGCGGCAACGGCCTGCAGTTTCACCGGATAACCCAGTTTCTGCTTGATCACCTCGGCGGCGACGTTGGTGGTGGCAACACTGTCGGACCAGCCATCGACATAACCGATGCTCAGCTCGGGTTTGGCGTCGGCATGGGCCAGCGTGGAACTGATGGCCAGTGCCAGCGCGGCACCGACACCCAGGATTTTTCGCATCGTCATTTTCACTTCCCCGGTAGTCCAGAACCCGACAGCGGTCGGGCGTCGTTAACGTTCTTATAACGTCGCACTCGCGCCCTGGTTCGGGGCAAGCCACGCGTTTCACGCTTCCACCACGTGCCCGCGCAGACGCAATCACTGCGTGGACAACGGATCATCAACCCCCACAGACCTTGTGCCTTTCCTGCCAGCGACACCCAGCCACCCGGTAAACGACATCACCGGGCCATCAACGACAGACAGGTCGTAAAGACGCTATGAAACCGTCCGAAAATTGCATGGCGTGCAAAAGCGCTGAGAGGATGAGGTGTGTAACCGCGTCATCTTGCTACTATGCCGACCTTCGCCCCACTTCGGCCCCGTCATGTCCGCAACCTCCCGCTCCCCTGTCGCCCTCCTTTATCTGCTCTCCTGTTTGATTGCCCTGCTTGGCCTGTGCGGCTATTGGTACTGGCTGGGCAAGCCGGTGATTCTGCCGGACGCCGCCACGCCGACCCACAAACTGCAGTGCGCGTCCTACACGCCGTTTGACAAGGATCAATCGCCCTTCGACCAGCCGTTCACCCTGCGCCCCGCGCGCATGGACGCTGACCTCGCGTTGCTGGCAACCCGTTTCGACTGCATTCGCACCTATTCGATGACCGGCATGGAAGCGCTTCCCGACATTGCTCGCAAGTACGGCCTCAAGCTGATGCTCGGCGCCTGGGTCAACGGCAATCCGGTCGACACGGCCAAGGAAATCAAGGCACTGGTGACGGCAGCCAATACGCATCCGGATGTCGTGACGGCAGTGATCGTCGGCAACGAAAGCCTGTTGCGCAAGGAAGTCACTGGCGCTCAACTGGCCACGTTGATTCGTCAGGTCAAGGCTCAGGTCAAGCAGCCGGTGACCTACGCAGACGTCTGGGAGTATTGGCGGCAATACCCTGAAGTCGCGCCTGCCGTGGATTTCCTGACGATCCACCTGCTGCCGTACTGGGAAGACGACCCCACCGGCATCGACGAAGCCCTGGCCCACGTCGCGCAGATCCGCGAAACGTTCGGCAAGCAATTCGCGCCCAAGGACATTCTCATCGGCGAGACCGGCTGGCCCAGCGAAGGCCGCCAGCGTGAAACGGCGTTGCCCAGCCGGGTCAACGAGGCGCGATTCATTCGCAGTTTCGTCACGATGGCCGAGCAGCACGGTTGGCACTACAACCTGATCGAGGCCTTCGACCAGCCCTGGAAGCGCCAGTCCGAAGGCGCCGTAGGCGGTTACTGGGGGCTGTTCGACGCGGATCGCCAAGACAAAGGCGTGCTGGCCGGGCCGGTCTCGAACCTGCCCTTGTGGCCATTCTGGCTGACGGTCAGTGGTGCCATCGCCCTGATGGCCCTGGCGTGGGCCGGCCGTGTCAGTCAACCACGCAGCGCGCTGATGCTCCCGTTGCTGGCGGCGTTCGCCGGTTGCTGCATCGGCACGTGGGGTGAACTGGCCCGGGTGACCAGCCGCTTCGCCGGCGAATACCTGTGGGCGGCGGCGCTGGTAGCGCTCAATCTGCTGGTCCTTGCCCACGCAGCGCTGGCGTTGTCAGCCCGCGCGGGCTGGCGCGAGCGCGTGTTCGCCTGGCTGGACGCTCGGGCCGCGTGGTGGTTGTACGCCAGCGGCTTCGCAGCGGCGGTGATGATGCTGGCGATGGTCTTTGATCCGCGCTACCGCAGCTTCGCGACGGCGACGCTGTGGCTCCCCGCCTTGGTCTACCTGATTCGCCCGGTGGCGGCACCGCGCCGGGAAATCGGCCTGCTGATGTTCATCGTCGGCGCGGGCATCGTGCCGCAGCTGTTTCGCGAAGGCTTGAGCAATCCTCAAGCGTGGGCGTGGGCGGCGGTGAGCCTGCTGATGGCGCTGGCACTGTGGCGCAGCGTGCGCGTCGATGTTTGGTTAACCGCGCCGAGCGGTACGCGGACCCGCAGCGAAGAGGCTGTGTAACCGAGTGTGCGGCGCCACGGATACATTGTGTTACCGCCGAGGGACTGAAAAGCCCGAAGGCGGGTAACACGGAAACAAAAAACCGTTACACCGCAGGGGTGGCAATTGATCAGATTTCACAACCCCTTGATTTAAAAGGGATTACAAAAGTTGGCACGCACCCTGCTATATCTCCTGCATAACAAGAACAAAATGTGAAAACCCAATAAAAATAAGATGAATCGGCTCTGACATAACAAGAACAACGGCACAGAGACGCAGCCAACAGATTTTTTTGGAGTAGAAACGCTTTACCGAGGCCCCGGCCTCGCAGCCCGACCGAGAACAATAAAACTACCCTCAGGTAGCGGCCAGAACGGGTTGGATCACCTCTCGCAGAAGAGGAATCAAAGCAGGTCAGCGCTCAAAAAAATACGTTTGCTCTTGTATCCCGTATGGGGATCACCGAAGACGCTGTAAAGGGACCGGTTGCCAATAACAACAACAGACCGCCCTACAACAATAAGAAAGAGCACGTGCAACGATTTAAAGGGGAGCCTCGGCTCCCCTTTATGCTGTCTGGGCTTTGGCGTTCAGCGCTCGATTTTTAAGTCACGCCTGCCGAGCCCGCACCAGCCGCAACCCGGCAATCACCACCGCGAACACCGCCAGACTGGCCGTGTACAGCACCAGCGCCAGTATCCCCAGCAACAAGCCAACGACCGCGAGCACCCGGCCAACCTGACGGGGCACAAAGAACGCGACCAGCGATGCAATCAGCGCGCCCCACCCGAACACACCGAAGTGAATCCACAGGCCCAGGTTCGAGCGCAACTGGCACTGCCATTTCGACGCCTCGTCAGCGCAAATTCCTACCCATTGCACGTCTTCCATCAGGCCGTAGCGCAAGCCGTAACTGACGGCCAGCCACAGCAACAGGATAAAAAACAGCACCACCAACGGCAGACGACGGGACACGACACACTCCAGAAAATAACCAACGGCGCGCAGCATAGCCGCAGCCGCCCGGGCAAAACCATACGGGCGATAAAAAGCACGAGCAGACAGGCCAGAAGTGCCATAACCTGTATCGTCGCGGAGGGTCATGCGAGAGTCGCTTGCCGTCACGGCACTTTGGCACTACACCCGTGTCATAGCCTGCGTATTTCAACAGCACATCATTCCCAAGGGATTCAGTCATGCTTCGTTTTCTGCGCCTCGCCGCCTTATCAGGCGGCCTGTTTTTGAGTGCGTCCGTGATGGCGGTCGATATCGATCCGTCCAGCTATGGCTTCCCCTTGACCAATCCGTTCGAAGCGACCATCGCCACGACCCCACCGGATTTGCGTGCCAAGGTGCCTGAAGACGCCGACATCGATCAGGACGATTACAGCCTCACAATGCGCCCGGAGCGTGAGTTCACACTGCCGGACAACTTCTGGGCCGTGAAGAAACTGCGTTATCGCCTCGCCAAACAAGACCACCCTGCGCCGCTGATCTTCCTGATCGCCGGCACCGGCGCGCCTTATAACAGCACCCTGAACGAATACCTGAAGAAGCTTTATTACGGCGCGGGTTACAACGTCGTACAGCTTTCGTCGCCGACCAGTTATGACTTCATGAGCGCCGCTTCGCGTTTCGCCACCCCTGGCGTGACCAAGGAGGACGCCGAAGACTTGTACCGCGTCATGCAGGCCGTTCGCGCCCAGCAGTCCAAACTGCAAGTCACCGAGTATTACCTGACCGGCTACAGCCTCGGCGCGCTGGATGCGGCCTTCGTCAGCAAACTCGACGAAACCCGCCGCAGCTTCAACTTCAAGAAAGTGCTGCTGATCAACCCGCCGGTGAACCTCTACACGTCGATCACCAACCTCGACAAAATGGTTCAGACCGACGTTAAAGGCATCACCAACAGCACCACCTTCTATGAACTGGTGCTGCAGAAGCTGACCCGCTACTTCCGCGAAAAAGGCTACATCGACCTGAACGATGCCCTGCTGTATGACTTCCAGCAGTCCAAGCAGCACCTGTCCAATGAACAGATGGCGATGCTGATCGGCACCTCGTTCCGCTTCTCCGCCGCCGATATCGCGTTCACTTCCGACCTGATCAACCGTCGCGGCCTGATTACCCCGCCCAAGACCCCGATCAGCGAAGGCACCAGCCTGACGCCGTTCCTCAAGCGCGCGCTGCAATGCGATTTCGATTGCTACGTCACCGAGCAGGTCATCCCGATGTGGCGTGCCCGCACCGACGGCGGCAGCCTGCTGCAACTGGTTGATCAGGTCAGCCTGTACGCGCTGAAGGATTACCTGGCCAGCAGCAAGAAGATTGCGGTGATGCACAACGCCGACGACGTGATCCTCGGCCCGGGCGACCTCGGTTTCCTGCGCAAGACATTTGGCGATCGCCTGACCGTTTACCCTTACGGCGGTCACTGCGGCAACATGAACTATCGCGTCAACAGCGACGCCATGCTGGAGTTTTTCCGTGGCTAAACGTCTATTGCTTATCGCCGCCCTCCTCTGCGCTGGCGCCGTCCACGCGGCCGACGCGCCGATCGTTTCCCAGGCAGCCCCGGTCCAGCGGATCGACAACCCGGATGGGTTCACCGAGCCGTTGAAGTCGCTGAAATTCAACCCGGGTCTGGACGCTCAGGAGTTCGAGCGCTCGTCGCTCAACGCACTGAATGTCTACGATCCGCTCGAGTCCTGGAACCGCCGGGTTTACCACTTCAACTATCGCTTCGATGAGTGGGTGTTCCTGCCGGTGGTCAACGGCTACAAATACGTCACGCCGAGCTTCGTGCGCACCGGCGTCAGCAACTTCTTCAGCAACCTGGGCGATGTGCCGAACCTGCTGAACAGCCTGCTGCAGTTCAAGGGCAAGCGCTCGATGGAGACCACTGGCCGCCTGATCGTCAACACCACCCTGGGCATCGCCGGGCTGTGGGACCCAGCGACCATGATGGGCCTGAAGAAACAGAGCGAAGACTTCGGTCAGACCCTGGGTTTCTATGGCGTCCCGGCCGGTCCGTACCTGGTGCTGCCGATCCTCGGTCCGTCGAACCTGCGTGACACTGGCGGTCTGGTCTTCGACTTCACGGCTGAATCGCAGATCAACTTCCTCAACGTCGCCCAGGTCAGCGAAGACCACCCTGAGCTGTACCTGCTGCGCGCCATCGACCGTCGCTACACCACCAGCTTCCGCTACGGTCAGATGGACTCGCCGTTCGAGTACGAGAAAGTGCGTTACGTGTACACAGAAGCCCGCAAGCTGCAGGTTTCCGAGTAACGCGGCCTGAACGCTGCCGGCACTGCTGGCAGCAAAACCTGTAGGACCGGTTTCAGCCGGGAAGAGGCCGGTTGGCGCGCCATCACATTGCGGTGTGACTGCACGCGGTACTTTTTGGTAGGACCGGCTTCAGCCGGGAAGAGGCCCGTCGGCACGCCATCACATTCGTGGTGTTAATGCCGGCGTCTTCCCGGCTAAAGCCAGTCCTACCAGTGCGCGGTCCGGCCGGTGGCGATATGTCGGATGTTCGGGCCTCTTCGTGAGCAAGCTCGCTCCCACATGGACAGTGTTTGCTGCTCGACCTTACGGCGCCCGGATGAAGGGACTCCCCGACAGTATCCGGAACAAGCCCCAGACCCATCGCCAAACCCGATCATTCCCCCGCAAAAACCTCACCCATCCATCGCCCCAACAGGCCTACCATAGGCGCCATTCCCCTTCTGCCGGAGTGAGCCCCATGCCTCAATTTCGTAACGTGCTGTCGATCCAGGCCGGCCAACCGACGTCGGACGGCGCTGGCGTCAAGCTGACCCGAGTGTTCGGCGGGCCAGGCGTTGAATCCTTCGACCCGTTCCTGATGCTCGACGAGTTCGGCTCCGAGAACCCTGATGAATACATTGCCGGCTTTCCGCCGCATCCCCATCGCGGGTTTGAAACCGTGACCTACATGCTCGAAGGCCGCATGCGCCATGAAGATCACATGGGCAACGTCGGCCTGCTGCAAGGCGGCGGCGTGCAATGGATGACCGCGGCGCGCGGGGTCATTCACAGCGAAATGCCCGAGCAGGAAAAAGGCGCCATGCGCGGCTTCCAGCTGTGGCTCAACCTGCCCGCCAAAGCGAAGATGGGCGACGCCGGCTACGACGACATTCAGCCTGAGCGGATTCCGCGCATCACCACGCAGAACGGCGTCGACGTTGTGGTCATCGCAGGTCAATTTGACGACGGTCAGATGTCCCAGGCAGGCGCCGTGCAGCGTCCGGACACCGAGCCGCAGTATTTCGATTTCCACATGCCCGCCGGCAGCCACATCAACCCGCGCGTCGCCGAGGGCCATCGCGTGCTGCTGTACGTGTACGAAGGTGAAGTCGAGATTGCAGGACAGCCGCAGAAACTGGGCACGAGCCGTCTCGCGCGGTTGTCGGAAAGGGGTGAAATTCAGCTGAATACCCAGGCGGGCGCCCGCGTGCTGCTGATCGCTGGCAAGCCGCTGAACGAACCGATCGTGCAATACGGCCCGTTTGTGATGAACAGCCGTGAAGAAATCGAACAGGCCCTGCGGGATTTTCGGGATGACAAACTGACGGCGTGATCGCCGTCCCTCCGGCATTCAGCAACGCACTGAGTCCAGACGCAAGAACCGCTTCAACTCTTCCTTCTGGGCCATCGCATCGCGGCGGCCCAGCTCGATGAGCTCGCTGCAATAACCCGACTCGAACAGCAGATAACTCAGCACCCCCGCCCCGCTGGTCTTGGTCGCGCCCGGGCCGCGCAGAAACGTGCGCAGCGCCGGGGGCAGTTCGCGGCGATGGCGGGCGGCGATTTCGTCGATGGGCTGGCTGGGCGAAATCACCAGCACCTCCACGGGCGCCAGGGACTGAATGGGCGTGGATTCCGACGACTGCGGCCTGGGCTCGTCGGGCCCGGGCAGCATTCGGCTGACCAGATTCAGCCGCTCCAGCAATTCAATGTCACTCTCCAGGCTGTCGATGAACGTGCTGTTGAGCATGTGCCCGCCGATCTGCGCGAGGCTCGGCTGCGTGCCACGGACCGCGCGCGGCACAGGCGGGTTCGCGCCCGGACCTCGGGGGTTGCCGCTGACGCCCACCACCAGCACACGGTTGGCGCCCAGGTGCAGCGCCGGACTGATCGGCGCCGACTGCCGCACCGCGCCGTCACCAAAATATTCCTGCCCCAGTTTCACCGGCGCGAACAGCAAGGGAATCGCCGAACTGGCCAGCAGATGGTCGATGGTCAAGCGCGTCGGCAGGCCGATGCGGCGGTGCCGCAGCCAGGATTCGATCGTGCCCTTGCCCTGATAAAACGTGACCGCCTGCCCCGACTCGTAACCAAACGCGGTGATTGCCACCGCGCGCAGATGCTTCGCTTCAATGGCTTCCTGGATGCCGTCGAGGTTGAGCCGCGCGGTCAGCAGATCCTTCAGCGGCGAACTGTCGAGCAGCGCCACCGGCACCTGTTGGCGACCGATCCCCAACAGGCTGCGACCGAAAAACCGCGCGGCCTGCCGAACGACCCCGGGCCAGTCACTGCGCAACACTTGGTGGCTGCGAAAGCCCTGCCAGAAGTCGGTCAGTTCGTGGACCGCGGTACGAAACTGCGCCGCGCCGCTGGCCAGCTTCACCGCGTTGATCGCCCCGGCGGAGGTGCCCACAATGACCGGAAAGGGGTTTTTGGCGCCGACCGGCAGCAGGTCGGCAATGCCGGCGAGCACGCCCACCTGATACGCCGCGCGGGCGCCACCGCCGGACAGGATCAGCCCGGTGATGGGCTCGACGCCGGGAGATATCGCTGAGTCGTCGCGCACCGGTTGTTGTTCTATGGCGCTTGTCGTCATGGGGATTGAGTTCTCGGTTTCAGCCACGCTTCTTGTACAGCTTCGGCTCACCCGCCGGCCGACTCTTGAAGCGCCGGTGCGCCCACAGGTACTGCTCGGGGCATTCGGTGACCGCGCGCTCGACCCATTGATTGATGCGAATGCAGTCCGCCTCGTCGCTCTCCCCCGGAAAATTGCTCAGCGGCGGATGGATCACCAGCTTGTAACCACTGCCGTCGGCCAGACGCTCCTGAGTGAACGGCACGACCAGCGCGTGCCCGAGCTTGGCGAATTTGCTGGTGGCGGGCACGGTGGCCGCCTGAATACCGAACAGCGGCACGAAGATGCTCTGCTTGGCGCCGTAGTCCTGATCTGGCGCATACCAGATCGCCCGGCCCTTGCGCAGTTGCTTGATCATGCCGCGCACGTCTTCGCGCTCGACAGCGATGGAATCCTGGTTATGCCGCTCGCGGCCGCGTCGCTGCACATAATCGAACAGCGCATTCTTGTGCTCGCGGTACATGCCGTCGATGGTGTGCTGCTGGCCGAGCAAAGCCGCGCCGATTTCCAGCGTTGTGAAGTGCAGCGCCATGAGGATGACGCCATGGCCGTCCAGCTGCGCCTGCTTTAAATGATGAAGGCCTTCGATGTGGGCCAGCCGCGCAAGACGGGGCTTGCTCCACCACCAGCTCATGGCCATCTCGAAAAAGGCGATGCCGGTAGAGGCGAAGTTCTCCTTGAGCAGGCGTTTGCGCTCGGCCTTTGAATACTGGGGAAAACACAGCTCGAGGTTGCGCGCGGCAATCACCCGTCGATCGGTCGCCTGGTAATACATGACCCAGCCCAGCGCACGGCCAATCACCAGCAACACGCGAAACGGCAACTGCACGATCAGCCAGAGCACGCCCAGCCCCAGCCACAGCAGCCAGAAGCGGGGATGAAGAAAGTGAGCTCGAAAACGCGGGCGATCCATTACAGCTTCCGTCAAGACAAAGGCGGGCATTCTACATCGGTTCGCGCAGATCGTGCCCCCGTCGGTTGCGCCTCCCTTGCGGCTGGCGGGCGTTATCGTTATAAGTCTCGGCACTTTTAGCGACAAGCCGCTGTATGCCGACATGAGCCAAATCGAATTGCAAGACAAGGACCCCGTGTTCCAGCTGAAGGGCAGCATGCTGGCCATCACTGTGCTGGAACTGGCCCGCAACAACCTCGAAGCGCTGGATCGTCAACTGGCGGCAAAAGTCGCCCAGGCGCCGAACTTCTTCAGCAATACACCGCTGGTGCTGGCCCTCGACAAGTTGCCGCCGGATGAAGGCGCGATCGATCTGCCGGCAATGATGCGCATCTGCCGCCAGCACGGGTTGCGCACCCTGGCCATTCGCGCCAATCGCATCGAAGACATCGCCGCCGCCATTTCCATCGACCTGCCGGTATTGCCGCCTTCGGGCGCGCGGGAGAGACCGCTCGATCCGACGGAAGGCGAAGTCAAAAAGAAGCCGGAAATCATCGAAAAACCGCCCGAGCCGCTGATCAAGCCGACCAAGATCATCACGGCGCCTGTGCGCGGTGGTCAGCAGATCTACGCCCAGGGCTCGGATCTGGTGGTGATTTCCTCGGTCAGCCCCGGCGCCGAACTGCTCGCCGACGGCAACATTCACGTGTACGGCCCGATGCGCGGCCGCGCGCTGGCCGGGATCAAAGGCGATACCAAGGCTCGGATTTTCTGCCAGCAAATGGTCGCCGAACTGATCTCCATCGCCGGTCAGTACAAGGTGTCCGAAGACCTGCGCCGGGATCCGCTGTGGGGCGCCGGTGTGCAGATCAGTCTGTCCGGCGACGTGTTGAACATCACCCGTCTTTAACGGATACTGCGCCATTTTTAAGCCACTCTGATTCGTCGCGAAAACGACGCGAAGGCACCGGAACGTTCGGGTTATTTTTTTGTTTTCCCGAGCAGGGATTCCGTTACGGATTCCGATCACCGCCCTCGCCCGCTTTAGTTGCGCCGTCACGAGGGGCTCTTCAGGGACTCAACGTCCTTTTCCTCTAGGGGTGATACACCTTGGCCAAGATTCTCGTGGTTACATCCGGCAAGGGTGGTGTGGGCAAGACCACCACCAGCGCCGCCATCGGTACCGGTCTCGCACTGCGCGGCCACAAAACAGTTATCGTCGACTTCGACGTCGGCCTGCGTAACCTCGACCTGATCATGGGTTGCGAACGTCGCGTCGTTTACGACTTCGTCAACGTAGTCAACGGCGAAGCCAACCTGCAGCAAGCGCTGATCAAGGACAAGAAGATCGAAGGTCTTTACGTCCTCGCTGCCAGCCAGACCCGTGACAAAGACGCGCTGACCAAGGAAGGCGTGGAAAAAGTCCTGATGGAACTCAAGGAAACCTTTGAGTACGTCGTCTGCGACTCCCCTGCCGGTATCGAAACGGGCGCTCACCTGGCGATGTATTTCGCCGACGAAGCCATCGTTGTGACCAACCCGGAAGTGTCTTCGGTTCGTGACTCGGACCGCATGCTGGGCCTGCTGGCCAGCAAGTCCCGTCGCGCCGAGCGTGGCGAAGACCCGATCAAGGAGCACTTGCTCCTGACCCGTTACAACCCCGAGCGCGTGAGCAAGGGCGAGATGCTGGGCGTGGAAGACGTCAAGGAGATCCTCGCGGTGACCCTGCTGGGCGTGATTCCGGAGTCCCAGGCCGTACTCAAGGCGTCCAACCAAGGCGTGCCGGTCATCCTTGATGATCAGAGCGACGCTGGCCAGGCGTACAGCGATGCCGTTGACCGTCTGTTGGGCAAGGACCGTGAGCACCGCTTCCTGGACGTACAGAAAAAAGGATTTTTCGAACGCCTGTTCGGGGGTAACTGATGAGCATTTTTGACTTCTTTCGTGCCAACAAAAAGCCCAGCACCGCGTCGGTAGCGAAAGAGCGTCTACAGATCATCGTGGCGCATGAACGCGGCCAACGCAGCACCCCGGATTACCTGCCTGCCTTGCAGAAGGAGCTGGTCGAGGTGATCCGCAAGTACGTCAATATCGGCAACGATGACGTGCATGTCGCCCTTGAAAACGACGGCAGCTGCTCGATTCTGGAACTGAATATCACCCTGCCTGATCGTTGATCGAGAAGGCAGTCGCCACGGCGGCCCGGTTGCCTGAATCCCTTGGCGGAATCAGGCAAGCGCGCCGCCGTTGGCGTTCCTGAAGACCTGTTTTCTGCGCCGCGATGGCTGTTTCGATCGTGCGGCGCCCGTTTGAGTGATGAGGCGTTCAATGCCGCTGTCCAACGTTCATATCCTCCATCAGGACGACGCTGTCCTGGTGGTGAACAAACCCACCCTGCTGCTCTCGGTCCCTGGTCGCGCTGACGATAACAAGGACTGTCTGATTACCCGCCTGCAGGAAAACGGCTACCCCGAGGCGCGCATCGTCCATCGCTTGGACTGGGAAACGTCCGGGATCATTTTGCTGGCCCGTGACGCGGACACCCACCGTGAGTTATCCCGGCAGTTTCATGACCGCGAGACGGAGAAGGCCTACACGGCACTGGCCTGGGGTCAGCCGGCGCTGGACAGTGGCAGTATCGATTTGCCGTTGCGCTACGATCCGCCGACCAAGCCGCGTCATGTGGTGGATCATGAGTTCGGCAAGCATGCGCTGACGTTCTGGAAGGTGCTGGAGCGGTATGACACCCATTGTCGGGTTGAGTTGACGCCGATCACGGGGCGTTCGCATCAGTTGCGGGTGCATATGTTGTCAATCGGGCATCCGTTGCTGGGCGATGGTTTGTACGCCCATCCGGAGGCCCTGGCGGCGTATCCGCGGTTGTGTCTGCATGCGAGCATGCTGGCATTTACCCATCCGGGGACGGGCGAGCGGGTAAGGTTTGAGTGCCCGGCGCCGTTTTGATTATGTTCGTCAGAACAGACTGGAGATCAAGAACATCTGCCTAACGGCAGATCATTTCGCCTTCGGCGAGTTACTTGGAAAAAGCCCCCCAAGTAACCAAGGGGGCTTGCTCCTGGTTGGGCCCCTCGTTCCTCGGGGTTCCTTCACTCCGGTCCCGCTCCGTGGGCCCGCCGCCATCCGCCATCCATGGCGGGGGGCGGCTCTCGCGGCATCCATGCCGCTCGGCCCACTCCGCGAAACCTCCGTTCAGCCTGCACCAAAGTCGCGTTTTGCGGTGTCTGGACTTTTTGTGTAGGAAGATCAAAAGCACAGCAACAGCAACAGCAACAGCAACAGCAACAGCAACAGCAACAGCAACAGCAACAGCAACAGCATTCGCGAGCAAGCTCGCTCCCACGGGGAGAGAGCCAGGCCAGCAAAATAGTCAGCGCCCACACCGGCCTCTTCCCGGCTAAAGCCGGTCCTACAAAAAGCACACTGCGTACCCCCGTAGGACCGGCTTCAGCCGGGAAGCTTTTGATCTTGATCTTGATCTCAAACACAAGAGTTTCAGACGACATCAATCGCGACTTGGGTGCAGGCTGAACGCAGGTTTCGCGGAGTGGGCCGAGCCGCAGGGATGCGGCGAGAGCGCCGTCAGGACATGGATGTCCGTTCGGCGCGGGCCCACGGAGCGAGACCGGAGTGAGGGTACTCCGACGAAGGAGGAGCCCAACCAGAAGCACAAGCCCTTGGTTACTTGGGGCTTTATCAAGTAACTCGCCGAAGGCGAAACAGTCTGCCCCCAGGCAGGCGCTCTTGATCTCAAGGATCTTGATCTTGATCTCGATCAAAACACCTTTTGGCCTGTAAACTCCCGCCCATTGCTGCCTGGAGTAACCTATGCGCGAAGAGTTGAATCAGGGCCTTATCGATTTCCTGAAGGCCTCCCCCACCCCCTTCCATGCCACCGCCAGCCTGGTCCAACGCCTCGAAGGCGCCGGCTACCAGCGGCTCGACGAACGCGAGCCTTGGTACACCGAAGCGGGCGGCCGCTACTACGTCACCCGCAACGACTCCTCCATCGTCGCCTTCAAACTCGGCCGCCTGTCACCCCTCACCGGCGGCATTCGCCTCGTCGGCGCCCACACCGACAGCCCGTGCCTGCGCGTCAAGCCGCAACCCGAACTGCAACGTCAGGGCTTCTGGCAACTGGGCGTCGAAGTCTACGGCGGCGCCTTGCTTGCGCCATGGTTTGACCGCGACCTCTCCCTCGCCGGCCGCGTCACCTTCCGCCGCGACGGCAAAGTCGAAAGTCAGCTGATCGACTTCAAGCTGCCCATCGCGATCATCCCCAACCTCGCGATCCACCTCAATCGCACCGCCAACGAAGGCTGGGCGATCAACCCGCAGACCGAACTGCCGCCGATCCTGGCCCAAGTCGCCGGTGACGAACGCCCTGACTTCCGCGCCCTGCTGACCGATCAACTGGCCCGCGAGCACGGCCTGAATGCCGACGTCGTTCTCGACTACGAACTCAGCTTCTACGACACCCAAAGCGCCGCCGTCATCGGCCTCAACGGCGACTTCATCGCCGGCGCCCGGCTCGACAACCTGCTGTCCTGCTTCGCCGGGCTGCAAGCGTTGCTCAATGCTGATGGTGACGAGACCTGCGTGCTGATCTGCACCGACCACGAAGAAGTCGGCTCGACGTCCGCCTGTGGCGCCGATGGCCCGATGCTCGAGCAAGTGCTGCAACGTCTGCTGCCGGAAGGCGACGACTACGTCCGCACCATTCAGAAATCCCTGCTGATCTCCGCCGACAATGCCCACGGCGTGCACCCCAACTATTCCGAAAAGCACGACGCCAACCATGGCCCGAAACTCAACGCCGGCCCGGTGATCAAGGTCAACAGCAACCAGCGCTACGCCACCAACAGCGAAACCGCCGGTTTCTTCCGTCACCTGTGCATGGCCGAAGAAGTGCCGGTACAAAGCTTCGTTGTGCGCAGCGACATGGCTTGCGGCTCGACCATCGGCCCGATCACCGCAGGCCACCTGGGCGTTCGCACCGTCGACATCGGTCTGCCGACCTTCGCCATGCACTCGATCCGCGAACTGGCCGGCAGCCAGGACCTGGCGCATCTGGTGAAGGTGTTGTCGGCGTTCTATGCGAGTGCCGAGTTGCCTTGACCTCAAACCACCCTTGAGCGCGGGCCGATCCATTTCCTTCACAGGTCATGGAAACGGCCTGCACCTCGCGCTATCCGGGACTTCACAATTCCCCCTCGCCACACCCCCCATCCCCTCGTAAACTCATCCGCCTCTGCTTGACCCGGCATGGCTCCCAAACCACGCCATCCCAAGCGCCTGTCTATTCGAGGTCTGTTTCCAGGTGATCGCTCCCACCCGCCTTTCCGTTCTGCCCCGCCTGTTTTTGCTCTGCCTGCTGGCGCTGTTCCCGTTTGCGTTGACCCACGCCGCTGGCCTGCCAAGTCTGCTCAGTGGCGGCGACAAGACGCAGCCTCAGGCCCAGGAACCGCTGGGGCAGTCCCTGGACGAGGTCATCACGTCGCTGGAAAACGATCAGCAGCGCAGCAAGTTGCTGCAAGACCTGAAAAAGCTAAGGGACGCCACCAAAAAAGCGCAGCCAACCGTGGAGCAAGGCGTACTGGGCCTCATCGGCAGCTCGCTTGCCGAGCTGGAAAAACAGTTCACCGGCACCGACAGCCCGCTCAGCCGCTGGGCGGATGAGGCGGGGATGGCTGAAGACGAGCTGATGGCGCTGATGCTGCCGGCCAACCAGTGGTGGCCAATCATCTGGGGCTTTGCCGTGGTGCTGGCGATCTGGGGCCTGCTGGCGGCGGCGTTGATCTGGCTGGGCCACAAGGTGCGCCTGCGCTTCGGCCTTTCCGCCGAGCTTCCGCAGCACCCGCGCCTGTCGGACATGCTGCGCTTCGCGCTACGCAAGCTGGGCCCCTGGCTGGTGGCGCTGGTCATCACGATCTACCTGAGTTACTCGCTGCCGCCGTCGCTCGGCCGCGATCTGGCGATGGTGCTCGCTTACGCGTTGGTCGTTGGCACGCTGTTCTCGGCCGTGTGTGTTATCGCGTTTTCACTGCTGGACGGGCCGCATCGCCATCAGGCGCTGTACATCCTGCGGCATCAGGCGTTCCGGCCGCTGTGGTGGATCGGCAGCTTTGCCGCGTTCGGCGAGGCGTTGAGCGATCCGCGCCTGGTCGCCAGCCTTGGCGTGCACCTAGCGCACACCGCCGCGACCCTGGCCAATGTCATGGCCGCGCTGTCCACCGGACTGTTCATCATCCGCTTCCGTCGGCCGATCGCCCATTTGATCCGTAACCAGGCCCTGGAGCGCCGCCTGAAACGCCGCGCCCTGAGCGACAGCATCGAGGTCCTCGGTACGTTCTGGTACCTGCCGGCGCTGGTACTGGTGGGCGTCTCCCTGTTCGCCACGTTTTTCTCTGCGGGCGACACCAGCACTGCGTTGCGTCAGGCGCTGATCTGCACCGTGCTGCTGGTGATGTGCATGGTCATCAACGGCCTGGTGCGGCGTCATTCACTCAAGCCAAGCCACGCTCACAAGCGTCACGCGCTGTATTCGGACCGCCTGAAGAACTTCTTTTATACCGTTGCGCACATGCTGATCTGGCTGGTGTTCATTGAACTGGGCCTGCGAGTCTGGGGTTTGTCGTTGATTGGCTTCGCCGAAGGCGACGGCCGCGACATCAGTCTGCGGCTGATCGGCCTGGCGGCCACGCTGATGTTTGCCTGGCTGATCTGGATTCTCGCAGACACGGCGATTCATCACGCCCTCACCCGCTCGCGCAAGGGCCTGGCCAATACCCGCGCGCAGACCATGATGCCGCTGATCCGAAACGTGCTGTTCGTGACCATCTTCATCATCGCGCTGATCGTCGCGCTGGCGAACATGGGCATGAACGTGACACCGCTGCTGGCCGGTGCCGGTGTGATCGGCCTGGCCATCGGTTTCGGCGCGCAGTCACTGGTGGCGGATTTGATCACCGGGCTGTTCATCATCATCGAAGACTCCCTGGCCATCGACGATTACGTGGACGTCGGCGGCCACCTGGGGACCGTGGAAGGCCTGACCATTCGCACGGTGCGCCTGCGCGACATCGACGGCATCGTCCACACCATTCCGTTCAGTGAGATCAAGAGCATTCAGAACTACTCGCGGGAGTTCGGTTACGCGATCTTCCGCATCGCCATCCCGGCGAGCATGAACATCGATGACGCCCTGAAGATGATCCGCGACGTCGGCCAGAAGATGCGCACCGACCCGCTGCAACGACGCAACATCTGGTCGCCGCTGGAGATTCAGGGGGTGGAGAGTTTCGAGTCCGGCAACGCCATTCTGCGCGCGCGCTTCAAGACCGCGCCGATCAAGCAGTGGGAAGTGTCGCGGGCGTTCAACCTGTCGCTCAAGCGTTATCTGGATGAAGCGGGGATGGATCTCGCGACCCCTAGATTGAGCGTGCAGGTCAACACCAATGGTGGCAGCGTAAGTGAGGTGCGTGGGAAGAAGGGTGACCCGGCAGGCTGATGTGTCAGCCTGTCGACCATCGCTGAGAGTGACGCTTGGTGGAGCCTCTGTCGGAAATCGGCCTCGGGGCTATCTCGCTGATGACCCAAAACACGATTCAGAACTCCCACATGCCGGGGCAGCTACTCAAACGTAAACGTATCGACTAAAAACCAATCTCCGCGAGCCGTTTTAAATACCATCTCTCTAATACCCACGGCAGAGAATGTACTTTCAGTCACATAGGGGCTCTCGGGGGGTAATACCACTATCCCCAATGGCGAACCCTCATGATTATAAAAAGATACCTGGTGATCCCTCTCGTTCGTAGCGCGGCACCAAAAACTCACTTTAGAGCAACTCCCTCTCAACTTCACACTGACGGTCTGACCCGGTGGCTTTGGATTTCCGCCAGTAAATTTTGCATGGAAGTTCAGCGTCTGCTTTTCTATCTTTCCGGGATAATTGGTGCCCGCAGGCAAGATGCCTACATTACCCACACCTTCTAAAAACGTAATCGTCATCATCGGCGTTTCGATGCTTTGACCAACTGAGATCATGGTATCTGGAAGCGAGTCGAAATTCTCAACGCCCGCTAGCGCACGCTCAACCTGTAAGGCCCACGGGTCGGAAACAGTCGTACCGTCTGCTGTCTTTGCAATAAAGCTGTGAGCCCCCTCCTCCAGCCCTGAAACATTCTTTTCCCACACGCGGCCGCTCACTGGGACAAATCCCAGCGAAACACCGTTATCAAACAACTCCACCTGGGCATCGGCGTTGCTGTCAGCCCCGTTGGCTTCTTTTAACTGGACCTGCCGCTCCATAATGAATTCCTTTCCATGGCGTTAGCTGAATGATGGATAACGCTATCAGTGTGACGCAATACATGCATTTGGCAACGGCAGCTCAAGAACCCGCGAATGAGCAAACGCAGCCAGAGATCCGATCATGCGACATGATTCACTTTAAAAATCATAAACATAAAGAATAAAGCTATTCAAATTCGAAATAATGTTAATTTCAAATTGATCTTATAAGCATAAATTAAGGGCCAAGCAGAGCGCCTGATGTGGAGTACGAAGCTCACAACACAACTTCACCAAAGGAATTCAAATATCCGCCACCACTGCGCTCACGTGAATCGCGTCATGGCGCCAATACTCCAGATCGCAATCGATCAGCCGGCCGCGCTGGTCGTGATTGACCCGGGCGATGCGCAGGCCCGGGCTGCCGATGGAGACTTTCAGCGCTCCCGCCGCTTCCATGGGCAGCGCCGTGGGCACCATTTCGAAACGCACCTGGCCATAGCGAATGTCGTAATGGCTGGCGTAGAGCTCGGTCAGCGACTGGTTCAGGTCCAGATCGAGGATCTGCGGAAAGTAATCGGGATTGAGGTAGTGCTCGACATAGAGCACCAGCCGTTCATCAATGCGACGGGCGCGGCAGATCTGGATCACGCTGGACAGCGCCGGCAACTGCAGCAACCCGCAGATGACCGCCGAGGCCGGTTGCAGCCGCGCGGATATCACCTGGGTCGCGGGCACCCGCCCCTGAGCCTGAACCATCGCGTGAAAGTGGCTGCGGCGCATCAGGTCATAGGCCAGTCGCGGCGGTGAAATGAACCAGCCGCGCCGCTCCTCGCGGTAGATCAAGCCCCGCGCCTCAAGCTGCACCAATGCCTCGCGCAAGGTAATGCGGGTGGTATCGAAGACCTCGCTCAGCTTGCGCTCGGCTGGCAACTTGCTGCCCGGCGGCAGCAGACCGTGCTCGATCTGCTCTTGCAGCGCATTGCAGATGGTCGTCACCGCTCGGGGCATTTCTTCGCGCATTGCGTTACCTATCTGGACTAGACCAGCGCTATTTAAGGGCAAGGTCGCTCGCTGACTGGCCCGTTTCGGTGCTCCAGAGCCTAGGTAGCGTAGATGACCGTTGCGTGACATTCCAGCCAGGAACGGGCGCTACACCAGCGCTCAGCAAATCATCAGGGCCTTTCAGATCAGGCGCTTGAGCATGGTCTACGCTCATTTCACAGCGATTGCCCGGGTTGTGGCTTGCTCCAGCAAGAGTCGGTCCAGACACGAAAGCGTCATGTTACTGGCCTAACTTGGCTCAGGTATTGCTGACCTAGACCAATCATCCGCAACGAACACTTCTATGAGTCCGTCGAGAAGTGCACAAAGGAGCTTCGAATGAAACACCTTTTGCTGGCATCACTCCTGGGTTCGGCCATCGCGCTGAGCACGTCGGCCATGGCCGCCGACACCGACCTCAAAACCCTCGAAGCCGCGGCCAAGGCCGAAGGCGCGGTCAACAGCGTGGGCATGCCCGATGACTGGGCGAACTGGAAAGGCACCTGGACCGACCTGACCGCCAAATACGGTCTGGTGCACATGGACACCGACATGAGTTCGGCTCAGGAAGTGGCCAAGTTCGATGCGGAAAAAGACAACGCCAGCGCCGACATCGGCGACGTGGGTGCCGCCTTCGGCCCGATCGCTGTAGCCAAGGGCGTCACTCAGCCCTACAAGCCGAGCACCTGGGCGCAAGTGCCTGACTGGGCCAAGGATAAGGAAGGCCACTGGGCGCTGGCCTACACCGGCACCATCGCGTTCATCGTCAACAAAAAGCTGTTGCACGGCTCCGACGTACCGACCAAATGGGCTGATCTGAAAAACGGCAAGTACAAGGTCACCATCGGTGATGTCAGCACTGCGGCCCAGGCTGCCAACGGCGTACTGGCCGCTGCGATTTCCATGAAAGGCGATGAGACCAACCTCTCGCCGGGCCTGCAACTGTTCACCGAACTGGCCAAACAAAAGCGCTTGGGCATCAACAACCCAACGATCCAGTCGATGGAAAAGGGCGAAGTGGAAGTGGGCGTGGTCTGGGACTTCAACGGCCTGAGCTACAAGGCCAAGATGACCAATCCTGACGACTACGTGGTACTGATCCCGTCCGACGGCTCGGTGATCTCGGGCTACACCACGATCATCAACAAGTACGCCAAGCACCCGAACGCCGCCAAGCTGGCCCGTGAATACATCTTCAGCGACGCCGGGCAGATCAACCTGGCCAAAGGCAACGCACGCCCGATCCGCGCCGAGCACCTGACATTGCCGCCAGAGGTCCAGGCCAAGCTGCTGCCTAACGAGCAGTACAAGAACGTGACGCCGATCAAAGACGCTGCGGCCTGGGAAAAATCCTCGAAAGCCCTGCCACAGCAGTGGAACGAGCAAGTCATCGTCGAGATGCAGTAATCCTCAACGGCTAACGCAGCCCCCTTGTAGGAGTGAGCTTGCTCGCGATGTCGGTGTGTCACTCGACCTGTCTGTCGCAGGCATACCGCGATCGCGAGCAAGCTCACTCCTACAGTGATGTTTGGCGATCCACCCTCCGGAGATGCCATGAAACACAACGTCATCCTCATCCTGCTGGACGGCCTGAGTTACAGCGTGGCGCAACATGCGATGGGGCATTTGCTGGCCTACCGAAACGCAGGCCGCGCGGCGTTGTACAAACTCGAATGCGAACTGCCGTCGCTGTCCCGCCCGCTGTATGAATGCATCCTGACCGGCGTGGCGCCCATCGACAGTGGCATCGTGCACAACCAGGTTTCCCGGCTTTCCAGCCAGCGCAGCGTGTTTCACTACGCCACCGACGCCGGGCTGACCACTGCCGCTGCCGCGTACCACTGGGTCAGCGAGCTGTACAACCGCAGTCCGTTCATTGCCGCACGCGACCGCCACACCGACGATGCCGAATTGCCGATTCAGCACGGGCACTTCTACTACGCCGATCACTACCCCGATTCCCACCTGTTCGACGACGCCGAGCATCTTCGAACAGCGCACGCGCCGCACTTCTTGTTCGTCCACCCGATGAACATCGATGACGCCGGCCACAAGCACGGCCTCGACACCCCGCAGTACCGCAACAGCGCACGCTCGGCCGACATCATCCTCGCCGAATATCTGCAGCGCTGGCTGGATGCGGGCTATCAAGTACTGGTGACCGCCGACCACGGCATGAACAACGACCGCTCGCACAACGGCGTGCTGCCGGAAGAGCGCGAAGTCCCGTTGTTCGTGCTCGGTGACGCCTTCAGCCTCGACCCCGAGGCGCGACCGAAACAGAGCGAGATCTGCGGCACCGTCTGCGCGCTGCTCGGCGTACCCCACGACAAACCCTTGTGCAGAGAGGTGCTCAAGTGAATTCACTAAGTCGCGGCAAATGGCTGGGGCTGTTGTGCCTTGTGCCGTTTGCGGTTTTTTTCATCGCGTTTCAGATCGCGCCGCTGGCCTGGGTGGCGATCAACAGCCTGCAATCAGACGCCGGCTGGGGCATCGACAACTTCATCAAGGCGTTCAATTCGCGTTTCTACCGCCAGGCCATGCAGTACAGCCTGGAGATCAGCTTCTGGTCGAGCCTGATCGGCATCATCATCGCAATCCTGGGCAGTTATTCCCTGCGCAAAGTGCCGTCGCGGCTGAGGGATTTCGTCAGCGCCTTCGCCAACATGACCAGTAACTTTTCCGGCGTCCCGCTGGCGTTTGCCTTCATCATCCTGCTCGGTTTCAACGGCGCGCTGACGCTGATTCTGAAACAGGCCGGGATCATCGATGACTTCAACCTGTACTCGAAAACCGGCCTGATCATCCTTTACACCTACTTCCAGATCCCCCTGGGCGTGCTGCTGCTCTACCCCGCTTTCGACGCGCTGCGCGAAGACTGGCGCGAGTCGGCGTCACTGCTGGGCGCCAGCGGCTGGGATTTCTGGCGGCACATCGGCATTCCGGTGCTGACCCCAGCGCTGCTCGGCACCTTCGTGATCCTGCTGGCCAATGCACTGGGCGCCTACGCCACGGTGTATGCGCTGACCACTGGCAACTTCAACGTCTTGCCGATCCGCATCGCGGCGATGGTGGCGGGCGACATCACGCTGGACCCGAACATGGCCAGCGCCCTGGCGATGATTCTGGTGGGGATGATGACGCTGGTGACCGTCGTGCATCAGTGGCTGTTGAAGAGGAGCTACCATGTCTCGCGCTGAACGCCGCCCGCCGGGGCTCTACCACCGCGTCGTGGTGTACCTGCTATTTCTGATCCTGCTCGCGCCGCTGCTGGGCACCTTTGTGTATTCGATCGCCACCAGTTGGTCGGCGACGATTCTGCCCGACGGCCTGACCTATAAATGGTACGTCGCGCTGTGGAGCGATCCGCGTTTTTTGCGCGCGTTCGGCCAGTCGCTGCTGGTGTGCGTCGGCGCGCTGGCGCTCTCGGTGGTGCTGATTCTGCCGCTGCTGTTCGTCGTGCATTACCACTTTCCCAAGCTCGACGCGCTGATGAACATCCTCATCCTGCTGCCCTTCGCGGTGCCGCCGGTGGTGTCCTCGGTGGGCCTGTTGCAACTCTACGGTTCGGGACCACTGGCGATGGTCGGCACGCCGTGGATTCTGATCGGCTGTTATTTCACCGTGGCGCTGCCGTTCATGTACCGGGCGATCACCAACAACCTGCAAGCGATCAATCTGGTGGACCTGATGGACGCCGCCCAGTTGCTCGGCGCCAACACCTTTCAAGCCGCGTTTCTGGTGGTGCTGCCGAACCTGCGCAAGGGCCTGATGATTGCCCTGCTGCTGTCGTTCTCGTTCCTGTTCGGCGAGTTCGTGTTCGCCAATCTGCTGGTCGGCACCCGCTACGAGACCCTGCAGGTGTACCTGAACAACATGCGCAACAGCAGCGGTCACTTCAACAGCGCACTGGTGATTTCCTACTTCTTTTTCGTACTGCTGCTGACGTGGGCGGCCAACCGACTGAACAAGGACAAAGACTGATATGAGCTTCGTCAGTGTCGAAAACCTGCAGAAGAATTACGGCAGCACGGCGGTCTTCAGCGACATCAATTGCGACATCCGCAAGGGCGAATTCGTCACCCTGCTCGGCCCGTCCGGGTGTGGCAAGTCCACCTTGCTGCGCTGCATCGCGGGGCTGACGCCTGTGACCAGCGGCAGCATCTTCCTTGACGGCAAGGACCTGGTGCCGGTGTCGCCGCAGAAGCGCGGCATCGGCATGGTGTTCCAGAGCTATGCGCTGTTTCCCAACATGAACGTGGAGCAGAACGTCGCGTTCGGCCTGCGCATGCAGAAAGTCAGTACCGACGAAATGAAGCAGCGGGTGGCCGAGGTGCTGAAGCTGGTGGAGCTGAACGAGTTCGCCACGCGCTACCCGCATCAGCTCTCGGGCGGGCAGTGTCAGCGCGTGGCATTGGCGCGATCGCTGGTGACCCGCCCTCGCCTGCTGCTGCTCGATGAGCCGCTGTCGGCCCTCGATGCGCGCATCCGCAAACACCTGCGCGAGCAGATCCGTGCGATTCAGCAGAAGCTGGGCCTGACGACGATTTTCGTGACCCACGATCAGGAAGAAGCGCTGACCATGTCCGACCGGATCTTCCTGATGAATCAGGGCCGGATCGTGCAGAGCGGCGACGCCGAAACCCTGTACACCTCGCCGGTCGATGCGTTCGCCGCCGGCTTCATCGGCAACTACAACCTGCTGGAAGCCGACGCCGCCAGCCGCCTGATGCAGCGCCCGATCAACAGTCGCGTGGCGATTCGCCCGGAAGCGATTCAATTGAGCCTGACCGGTTCGCTGGAAGGCGAAGTGCGCAGCCACAGCCTGTTGGGCAACGTGATCCGCTATCGCGTCGAAGCCCGGGGCGTGGAACTGGTGGTTGACGTGCTTAACCGCTCGGCCAGCGACTTGCACCCGAACGGCCAGCGCGTCACCCTGCACATTGAAGCGTCGGCGTTGTGTGAAGTCGCATGAATTAGACGCCAACCCTGTAGGAGCGTGGCTTGTCCCGCGATCGGCGGGGAACCCGTCGTGATACCTGCGACGAAGGTCAGAATGACACACCGCATTGGCCTGGGTTGCTGCCGGTTCCCGGCAGATCGCGGGACAAGCCACGCTCCTACAGTTGATCTGCGTGTGAATGATTTAAGAGGACAGTTTTAATGGCTTTAGCAATTTTCGATCTGGACGAAACCCTGATCCACGGTGACTGTTCAAGCCTGTGGAGCGAGCAGATGGGGCGTTTGGGCTGGGTCGACCCCGAGTGGTTCATGAAGAAAGACCACGAACTGATGGAAGCCTACGGCAAGGGCGAGCTGGCCATGGAAGATTACATGGCGTTCAGCCTGGACCCGATGGTCGGGCGCACGCCTGAGGAAGTGGATTTTCTGGTGGGGCCGTGGGTTGAGGATTACATCGAGCCGATTATTTTCAGCGACGCGACCAAGGCCATCGCCGAACACCGCGCCGCCGGGGATCGCATCCTGATCATCTCGGCGTCGGGGGTGCATCTGGTCAAGCCCATTGCCGAGCGCATCGGCGTTGATGAAGTGCTGGCCATTGATCTGGACGTCGCCCACGGCGTCTACACCGGCAAGACCACCGGCGTGCTCACCTACCGCGAAGGCAAGATCACCCGCTTGATGGCGTGGCTGGATCAGGAAGGCGAGAACCTTGAGGGGGCGAGTTTCTATTCGGACTCAAGCAATGACCTGCCGCTGCTGCAGAAGGTCGACTTTCCCCATGCGGTGAACCCGGACCCGGCGCTGCGTGAAGCAGCAGAAAACGCGGGATGGCCGATTCACCACTGGAAGTAATCCATTCGCCCGCCCAAGGCATTCACGTTGTGGGATCAAATCCATTCGCGACACGGAAGGACAGCCGACACGCCTCGTCGACTGAAATATCCTTCGCGAATGAGTTTGCTTTCAGCAGCTACCCCCGAATTCGACATAAGCCCTTAGGTACTGATCATTTCTTCTTTCAGAACTGTCATTTGTGACAGTAGCCAACTCTCATGACGCGGCGCCTAATGACGCCTGCCTTCACTGACAGGAGTCAACGAAATGTCTAGCACCCCGCCCAGCTCCGCCACTGATAGCCGCCTGAAGCGAACCGGAACTGCAACGGCCAACTACGAAGTGGAAATCTTCGATGGCAGCACTTCCATCGGCAAAACCACTGCAAACGCCACTGGAGTGTGGACCCTGCCAATCACCGACCTCACGGTCGGCGCCCACGCCTTAAAAGCACAGCTTCTAAACGGCCATGGAGAAGAGTCGGCGGTGTACAGCTTCACCATCCTTGCATTGGCTGCACCGACCATCACCAGTGTCAAGGACTCGAGGGGCGTTGAAATTCCGCAAGGTGATTCCACCCTCGATACCAGCGTGACCATCACCGGCACTGCAGCGGCCAATGAAGACATTGAGATCTTCGATGGCGCTGCGTCAAAAGGTACGGCGAGCACTAATGCCAGCGGCGTCTGGACCAGGACGCTCACCAACCAAGCTATTGGGAGCCATGCAATCAAGGCCAGGGCACTTTACGGCAACGAACAAGAGTCAGCAGTGCGGACATTCACGATCGCTGCTCCTCTGGACTTCGATGTCTCCCCGGTTGCGCTGCAAACCACGCTCTACATGATCTGGAGAAGTACGGGAGCGCCTGCGCTGCCGACCTTTCCGGCCGGATCCACGATTACTCGCAGCGCCTCCGGTGGTCAGCCGCCTTATACCTACAGTTCGTCCAACGACAGCGTGGCTAATGTGACCAGTGATGGACTCGTCAGCCCTCGCGGCAACGGGGCCGCCACGATCACGGTGAGAGACAACACAGGGCAATCAAAAAACTACACCGTGACGGTCAGTAATGTCTGGACGGTGGAACACATTGGCTCTTTTGTCCACGGAGGAGCCGTGGGGTATCAAAGGCCAGGTGGGCATCTGTCCGATACGGGAGAACTGGGCAGGATTGGCGATCAACATCGGGGCCACTGGCCGGCAGGCATTCCCAATGGCTGGTACTGGTCAAACGAACGTGCCCCAGGACTTTTTGAAGAGTACTGGGCCAAGAGTTTGTCCGATGGAGCGGTGCAGGTATTCCTGGCGGCCAAAGCTGTCGATACGTTTTCAGTCTACCCACGAAACGCCTGAAGACGCACAGGCCGTTTGCTGCGGTGACCTTTCGGCACCGCAACAGACGACCCGTATCGTCAGCGGTCAGACCAGGCTTTCGTTGATCACCAGCACGACTTTGCCAGACACCTGATTGGTCGCCAGCTCAGCGTAGGCCGCTTCGGCTTCACTGATCGGAAAGCTGCGCGCCAGTTGTGGCTTCAGGCGGCCGTCGGTGAACAGCGGCATGACGTGTTGGCCCAGGTCGCTGAGCAGGTCGGCCTTGAACTGATCGTCGCGACTGCGCAGGGTCGAGCCGAGGATATGAATGCGCTTGCCCAGCACCTTCGCGAGGTCCAGCTCGGACTTGCTTCCGCCCATCAGCCCGATCAGCACCAGACGACCTTCAACGCCAAGCACCTTGAGGTTCAGCGCCGCGTAGTTGGCGCCCACCGGGTCAAGGATGACGTTGAACGGCGCAAAGTCGTTCAGCGCGTCGAGGTTCTCATTGCGCAGCACACCGCCCTGGGCGCCGAGGGATTCGCAATACGCCAGCCGCTCCGCCGAGCCCACGGTGACCCAGACCGGGTTGCCGAAGGCCTTGCACAGCTGAATGGCAGCTGAACCAACTCCACTTGCTCCGGCGTGCAGCAACACTTTTTCGCCGGGCTGGAGACCGGCCAGCTGAAACAGGTTGAGCCAGGCGGTGGCGTACACCTCGGGTATCGCCGCTGCTTCGTGCAGCGAAATCCCCTCGGGCACCGGTAGCACATGCCGCGCGTCGACCACGACTTCTTCGGCCATCGCCCCGCCCGCAACGAGCGCACACACGCGGTCGCCGACTTCCCAGGCGCAGCCCGGGCCAACCTCGGCAATCACCCCTGAACATTCCATGCCGAGGATTTCCGTCACACCCGGCGGTGGCGGGTAATGCCCCGAGCGTTGCAGCAAATCGGCACGATTAAGTCCGGCGGCTGCCACCTGGATGCGGACTTGTCCTACATCCAGCGTCGGCGATGGCTCATCAACCCATTCCACACGACCTTCCACGCCTTGCAATGCTTTCACGGTGCCTCCATAGTGAGTCTTGACTGAGCCCATGTGCCTCACGGCCACTGGGCTTTTTGCATTATGCGACCGTGTTCTGACCGAACCGGCGACCTCCAAAGACGGCCTAATATGCGTTATCAATTGTCCCCGCGTCGAATCAGCATGAAGCATTTTTTACCCAGCACCACCCTTGCATTACTCATTGGCCTGACTGTCCTGCCAATGTCGGCCAGTTCGTTCGCCGCCAACAGCTGGGATAATCTTCAACCTGATCGCGATGAAGTCATCGCCAGTCTGAATGTCGTGGAGCTGCTCAAGCGCCACCATTACAGCAAGCCGCCGCTGGACGACAAGCGTTCGGAAATCATCTATCAGAGCTACCTGAAACTCCTCGATCCCGCGCGCAGCTACTTCCTCGCCAGTGACATCGCCGAGTTCGACAAGTGGCGTTTCCAGTTCGACGACTTCCTCAAGAGCGGCGACCTGGCCCCAGGCTTTACTATCTATAAGCGTTATCTGGACCGCATCAAGTCGCGTCTGGATTTCGCGCTTGCGCAGCTGAGCAAGGGCGTCGACAAGATCGACCTGAATACTCAGGAAACCTTGCTGGTTGATCGCAAGGACGCGCCATGGGCCAAGAACGAAGCCGAGCTCGACGACCTCTGGCGCAAGCGCGTCAAGGACGAGGTTCTGCGCTTGAAGATCGCCGGCAAAGACCCGGCGAAGATTCAGGAAACCCTGACCAAGCGCTACAAGAACCAACTCGCGCGTCTGGGCCAGACCCGCAGCGAGGACGTGTTCCAGGCTTATCTGAATACCTTCGCGATGTCCTACGATCCGCACACCAACTACCTGTCACCTGACAGCGCGGAAAACTTCGACATCAACATGAGCCTGTCCCTGGAAGGGATCGGCGCTGTCCTGCAGAGCGACAACGACAACGTCAAGATCGTGCGCCTGGTGCCGGCCGGCCCTGCCGCCAAGACCAAGCAAGTGGCGACCGCCGACAAGATCATCGGCGTTGCCCAGGGCGACAAAGAGATGGTCGACGTGATCGGCTGGCGCCTGGATGAAGTGGTCAAACTGATCCGCGGTCCGAAGGGTTCGGTCGTGCGCCTGGAAATCGTCCCGGCCAGCAATGCGCCGAGCGACCAGACCACTAAAATCGTGTCGATCACCCGCGAAGCCGTGAAGCTCGAAGAGCAAGCGGCGAAGAAGTCGATCCTGCATCTGAACCAGGACGGCAAGGATTACAAGCTGGGCGTCATCGAGATCCCCGCTTTCTACCTGGACTTCAAGGCCTACCGCGCCGGCGATCCCGAGTACAAGAGCACCACCCGCGACGTCAAGAAACTGCTGACCGAATTGCAGTCCGAGAAAGTCGACGGCGTGGTCATCGACCTGCGCAACAACGGTGGCGGTTCGTTGCAGGAAGCCACCGAGCTGACCAGTCTGTTCATCGACAAAGGCCCGACCGTTCTGGTGCGTAATGCCGACGGCAAGGTCGATGTGCTGGAAGACGAGAATAGCGGTGCGTTCTACAAAGGCCCGATGGCGCTGCTGGTCAACCGCCTCTCGGCCTCGGCTTCGGAGATTTTCGCCGGCGCCATGCAGGATTATCACCGCGCGCTGATCATCGGCGGCCAGACCTTCGGTAAAGGCACCGTGCAGACCATTCAGCCGCTGAACCATGGCGAGCTGAAACTGACGCTGGCCAAGTTCTACCGTGTTTCCGGTCAGAGCACCCAGCACCAGGGCGTACTGCCGGACATCGCCTACCCGTCGATCATCGACACCAAGGAAATCGGCGAAAGCGCACTGCCTGAAGCGATGACTTACGACACCATCAAGCCGGCGATCAAGCCTGCGGTGGATCCGTTCAAACCGTTCCTCGCCCAGCTGCAATCGCGTCATGACGTGCGTTCGGCCAAGGACGCCGAGTTTGTCTTCATCGAAGAGAAACTGGCGCTGGCGAAGAAGCTGATGAGCGAAAAGACCGTCAGCCTCAACGAAGCCGAGCGCCGCAAGCAACACGCCGACATCGAGAGCAAGCAGCTGGCGATGGAGAACGTGCGTCGCAAGGCCAAAGGCGAAGAGCCGCTCAAAGAGCTGAAGAAGGAAGACGAAGACGCGCTGCCTTCTGACGACGACAAGACCAAACCCGAGGATGACGCCTACCTGGCTGAAACCGGGCGCATCTTGCTCGATTATCTGGGCTTGAGCGGTTCGGTGGCGAAAAAGTAAAACGCCATGAAACGTGACAAAATGATGGCAATTCGTCATCAAACAGTCATGAAGCTGTCGTGAAATAGCGGGGCTCGACGCCACAGGCGTCCAGCCCCTTTTTCTTGCCCCGAGATTGCCATGACCGTGACTGAGCAGCTGGGCGCTTTGAGTTCGATTCTGACTCGCGGCGACTTGCACAGCCTGTTCCAACCGATTGTGTCGCTATCGGATCGGCGCATTCTCGGCTACGAAGCCCTGACTCGCGGTCCTTCCAACAGCGCGCTGCATTCCCCCATCAGCCTGTTCGCCGTAGCCCGCCAGGCCGGGCGCCTGAGCGAACTGGAACTGGCCTGCCGCGAGTCGGCTTGCCGTCGCTTCAGCCAACAGAAGCTGGACGGCAAGCTGTTTCTCAACATCTCGCCGGAGTCCCTGCTGGAAGCCTCGCACCCGCCGGGGCGCACCTTGCAGCTGTTGCAGCGCTACGGCATACCACCGAGCCGCGTGGTCATCGAACTGACCGAGCAGACCCCGACCGATGACTTTGGCCTGCTCTACAACGCGCTGTATCACTACCGCGATATGGGCTTCTCCATCGCCCTGGATGACTTGGGCGCAGGGTATTCGAGCCTGCGGCTGTGGTCCGAGCTGCGCCCGGATTACGTGAAGATCGACCGGCACTTCATCGACGGCATCCATCAGGACGCGGTCAAGCGCGAGTTCGTGGGCTCCATGCTGCAGATGGCCAAGGCGTCGCGGGCGCTGGTGATCGCTGAGGGCATCGAGTTGCAAGAAGAGCTGGCGGTCTTGATCGACATGGGCGTCGAACTGGTTCAGGGCTATTTGCTGTGCCGTCCGCAGGAGTTTCCGCCCCGTGACGCTCGCGCGCTGCTGCCGAAAATCGACCCGGCCGCTGCGACCCTGACGGAGGAAACCAGCGACCTCAGCGCCCTCCTCAACGAGCTGCCGGCGGTGGTGCAGACCACGCCCACCGCAACGGTGCTGGAGGCGTTTCGCAAGCAGGCCAATCTCAACTCCCTGGCGGTGCTGGATGAGCAGCATCAGCCGATCGGCATCGTCCACCGCCACTCGCTGTCGGACGTGCTGCTGCAGCCCTTCGCCACCGAACTGTATGCGCGCAAGCCCATTAGTCGTCTGATGAGCGACGACTTTCTGGCCGTCGAGCTGAGCCAGTCGCTTCAGCAGGTCAGCCGGCTGATCACCAGCCGCGCGCGTCAACGCATCGAAGAAGATTTCATCATCATGCAGAACGGCCTCTACCTCGGGCTGGGCCGGGTGATCGATGTACTGAAGCTGATTACCGAAGTGAAGATCCAGCAGGCGCGCTACGCCAACCCGCTGACCCTGTTGCCGGGCAACGTCCCGATCCAGCAATGCCTGACCCGGTTGTTGCAGCAGGGTCGCGAGTCGATGATCTGCTACGTGGACATCGACAGCTTCAAGCCCTTCAACGACATTTACGGCTATGGGCGCGGCGACGAGGTTCTGCTGTGTCTGGCGCAGTGCCTGAACGACCGGATTGACCCGAGCCGCGACTTTGTCGGCCACATCGGCGGCGACGATTTCCTGATGGTGCTGGGCTCGGACGACTGGCGCAAACGCCTGAACATGTTATTGGAAGATTTCCAGAACCAGTGCCGACGCTTCTACCGCGCCGAGCATCTGGAGGCCGGCTGCTTCGTCGCGCTCAACCGCCAGGGCCAACGCCAGGAATTCCCGCTGCTGTCGCTGTCCATTGGCGTTGTGCACCTGCACCCGGAGGTCTGCACGACCCTCGACGCCAGCCAGCTTGCCGAACTGGCGTCCCAGGCCAAGCACCACGCCAAGGAGGTGACCGGTGCAAGTGTGCATGTGATCAATACGCTGGAGGCGGAGGCAATGGCGACCCTGAATCAGGCGGTGTTGGGGTGAGCCGCCGTTTTTCAGAAATGGGGTTGGGGTCAATCTTGAAATCCCGAGTACAACACTAGCCATGTGGGAGCGAGCTTGCTCGCGAAGGCGACAGTTCGGCATACCTCGAATCAGAAGATGCTCTACTCCGGCTTTACCGGCTGCGCATACTCGAATTCAAACACGCGGGCCACTTCCGAGGCGTGCCAGGACGCTGCAGCGATGCCGTCAGAGGGTCCGGAGAAACGGCCGAGGCGTTCGACGCATTCAAAGAACCCGGTGCGAGGCAGACGGCTGGCGCCCTGACTGATCACCAACGAACTGCGCAATGGCTGCTCGGCGCGGGCGTCGAGGGCGGCGAGGTGTTCAAGGGCGGCAGTCAGGGTTTGCATGGCGGGGGTGGGTAATTGCAACCGCTCAAGCAACGCGCGATAGGTCACCAGATGACGCTGACGACGGGCCAGGTCCAGTTCGGCGAGCAGCCCGTCCCAGTGCTGGCGACTGATCCGCACGCTCATGCCTCACCCCGCCAGCCCGCGACGCCCAGCTCCCACGCCAGACTCCGGCGAATGGCCGCGTCCGGCTCACGGGCGCCGCTCTCAATCAGGTCCAGGTAAGAAGGACTGATGCCGACCGTGCGCGCCAGTTGCGCCACTGCCAGGCCCTTGGCCTCGCGCAATGCACCCAACTGAGATAAAGAAGGCAGGTCTGCGGCGGATGAGGACTGTTCAGACTCGGCCTGGGTGTGGGTAGCCGCCTCTGGCTCCGGGCCAGGCGCAACACCTGCGGCGCGCAACAGGGCCTGATACTGCGCCCATGGCAGCACCGCATATTCCGGCTCTCCATCGCGCGAAATAACCTGAAGATCCATAACGCTCCCCTGTAGGACTAAACACGCTTTTAAGCAGTCTTTTTCTAAGTATGGGCGGCATCTTAACAGCGGTTGGCTACGACTTGGGTGTGGGGATCACTGCAGCACTGGCGACGGAATGGATGAGCTGCACCAACCCGCGTTCAAATCTTTTTCTCGTGCTCCAGCAGGACAGGCGTTGCCGGCAAACGCTCGACCACCGCGAGCTTCTCCGGGTTCTGCAATTCGCGCCAGGCACGGAATGCGCTGAGCTCGGCTTCGAGGTGCTTCATCACCCAAGCCAGGACGGCGATGTCGTCCAGCATACCCAAGCCGGGGATCCAGTCGGGAATCGCATCCAGTGGGCTGAGGAAATACATCAGACCGGCCACGATAGAGAGAATCGCCTTACCGCTGATAGCGCGATATTCCCCGCGCCAGTAGGCCAGGCACAGCGCTTGAAGCAGTTTCAAATCGTCTTTGATCTTGCCCAGCCGACCGCCCTCACTGGCGGTTTTACCTGCAACGGCGAACAGCAACGCGGGCAGGCGACCTGCGGCCATCAAGCGCTTGGCCATGGGCAGATAACGAATGAGATTCCAGGGTGCTTTCATATCCACTCCACGATTACCGATAAAAATCGACATTCCGGCTGACTGCGTAAGCCGCAGTCGCCTGCTGACGCGTGTGCGGGTTCCGCCCCCAAAGGTTATCCACACAAATTGTGGATAACCTTGTGAACAGACCCGCTTTTCGGGGTCGGAACGCCCGTTCTACAGGGGCCGGACTTAGATCGCGCGTTTTTTACACACATAAAAACCCGCGAAAATCGTTGACTCACTGGGGCTGTGGCGCTAGCCACAATCCAATGAGGACCGCGATGAGCGCCCCGCAGCCTCCGACAAATCCCGGGTTAAAGCCCGTTGACTGACCGACATGGGACTCTGCCCGTCCATGCCGGTTCGATGAAATAGGCCCGGAAATGAAAATGCCCCGTCGAGACGGGGCATTTCTTTCAAGCGGTAACCGAACTTACGAACGATTACTTCTTGGCGGCTGGCTTGGCCGGTTCGGCGGCCGGGGCAGCCTCTTCTTCTTCATCAGCGCCGGCGGCAGCATCATTGGCGCCTGCAGCAGCAGGGTCCTTGATGCCCAGCAGTTCGAGGTCGAAGACCAGAACCGAGTTCGCCGGGATCATTGGGCTAGGGCTCTGTGCGCCGTAGGCCAATTCGCTAGGGATGTAGAGTTTGACCTTCTCGCCGACGTGCATCAGCTGCAGACCTTCGACCCAACCCGGGATCACGCCGCTGACCGGCAGATCAATCGGGCTGCCACGTTCAACAGAGCTGTCGAACACTTTGCCGTCAGTCAGCTTGCCTTCGTAGTGAACGGTCACGACATCAGTCGGCTTCGGTACTGGACCGTCGGCTTTCTTGATGATTTCGTATTGCAGGCCGGAAGCAGTCGTGGTGACTTCCTTACGCTTGCCGTTCTCTTCGAGGAACTTCTTGCCGGCGGCTGCCGACTCTTCGCTCATCTTGGCCATGCGCTCTTCAGCGCGCTTTTGCAGGTCGCCGAATGCTGCAACCAACTCTTCGTCTTTGAGCTTCTGCTCTTTCTTGCCAACGGCGTCTTCGATACCCAGCGCTACCGCTTTGGAATCCAGATCGTCCATGCCTTCCTGAGCCAGGCTTTTGCCCATGTTCAGGCCGATGCCGTAAGAGGCTTTCTGGGCCGGGGTTTTCAGCTCAACGGTGCTGGCTTGCTTGTCGCAGCCCGCGAGTACCAGACCGACCAGGGCAATCGCCGCTGCCAACCGATGCTGTTTCATTCTGTTTCCTTGTTCATGCGCCAATAGGGCAAACGAGTAAAGCCGCGAGCTTATCAGGCTGCCGCGATCAATGGCTACCGGCATGAGAGGGAGAAAAGGCAGATAAGTTCAGGTATCCAAAGGTTTTCTTGTTTGATCGAGAAATTCGTTCAGTTGGGGTTCAGCGGACAGCTACGGGGGGAGAGAACGGCGCTAATACACGTCGCGCACATAGCGCTTCTGCTCGGTCAGACAGCGCAACTGTTCGGCCGCCTTTTCCAGGCTGACGCCGCCCTGTTCGCTGATCACACGACGCAGCGCCTGATCGACATCCCGCGCCATCCGCGAAGCATCGCCGCAGATGTACAGGTGCGCGCCCTCCTCCAGCCAGCGCCAGAGTTCGGCGCCCTGTTCCTGTATGCGCTGTTGAACGTAGATTTTCTCTGCCTGATCCCGGGAAAACGCCAGGCTCAGCCGAGTGAGCAGGCCGTCCTGCTGCATGCCTTGAAGCTCGTCGCGGTAATAAAAGTCGGTGGCCTGATGCTGCTCGCCAAAGAACAGCCAGTTCCGGCCCCGATCGCCCCGGGCGCGCCGCTCCTGTAGAAACGCCCGGAACGGCGCCACACCGGTGCCCGGACCGATCATGATCATCGGCACATGGCCATCGACCGGGGGGCGAAAATGCCGCGTGGGCTGCAGGAAAATCGGCACCTCGCACTCGGCCGCACGATCCGCCAGAAAGGTCGACGACACGCCTTTGCGCGATCCATAGCGCACCGCGGAAACCGTCAGGTGAACTTCATCGGGATACGTCTTGGCGCTCGACGCAATGGAATAAAGCCGCGGCTGAAGGGGCTTGAGATGATCAAGCCATTCCTGCGCAGAGCAGGCGATGGGGAACTCACGCAACACGTCGGCCAACTGTCGGCCCCACAGCCAGTCCTTTAGCTCGCTTTTGAAGGGTTCGGTCAGCAGGGTTTTCAGATCGTTGCTGCCGTTACGCTCGGCGATGAACGCCAAAGTGTCTGCGCCAGGTCGCGCAATCTCGAACTGCTCGGCCAGCGCCTGACACAGCGGCACGTCGCCAGCCTTCACGCCACGCACCGGTTGCTCGGCGTTCAGACCCGTAAGCTCAAGCCACTCGTTCACCAGTTCAGGGCAATTGCGCGGCCACACCCCCAACGCGTCGCCGGCTTCATAGGTCATTCCTGAACCTTCAAGGGTCAATGCCAGTTGCCGCGTGTCCTTGGCGGCGCCCTCCGCATTCAGTCGCCGGTTGAGCGACACCTTGGCGTGATGGGGCTGTGTCCGTGAAGGCTGATTCCCAAAAGCTGGGGCGTTGTCGGTGATTGAAGGGGTAGGAAGATTCAGCGACAGCGCCTGCTGCAACCCGGTGAACCAGTTGTCTGCGTGGGCCTGGTATTCGCCGTCGCAATCGATTCTGGGGAGCAGTGACGAAGCGCCCAAGTGCTGCAGGCGCTGGTCGAGGTTCTTGCCGTGTTGGCAAAAGCGGTCGTAACTCGAATCGCCCAGCGCCAGCACGGCGTAGCGCAGCGATTCCAGACGTTCTTGCCGGGCAGCCAGTGACTGCCAGAACCGTTGCCCGTTATCGGGTGATTCGCCGTCGCCGAAGGTGCTGCTGATCAGTGCGACGTTCTGCAGTTGGTCAAGACGCTCGCAGGGGAAACTGTCCATCGCCGCCACGTAAACGGGTACGCCGGCAGTCTTCAACCGGTCGGCGAACTGCCGGGCCAACGCTTCGGCATTGCCGGTTTGTGATGCCCAGAGCAGCGTCAACAGCGGCGCATGGTCAGGTGCTGTCTGCGTCTCGGAGTCGACTTGGGGCACATTGAGGAAGCGATGCCCGATCAGCTCGACCTTGCGCAAGGCGACCGCACAACACTTGAATTCGGGCTGGCGGGAGATCGGGTCGACGGCGTCGTTGGTCACGGCGTTAATCGCCAGCTTTTCGCCATACACGTCATTCCAGTGAAAGGGCGCGAAGCAGTTGCCCGGCAGCACGCGGTCGCTGATCACCGCAGGCAACACCGCCAGGCCTCGTACGGAACGGATTTCCACGCCATCGCCTTCGCGGATGCCCAGCGCAAGGGCATCGTCGGGGTGCAGCTCGACGAACGGACGGGCATTTAGCGCGTTCAGTGTCGGGACTTTCCCGGTCTTGGTCAGGGTGTGCCACTGGTGTTGCAGGCGGCCGGTATTAAGCACCATGGGAAATGCATCGTTGGGCAGTTCAGCTGCAGGCATGTGCGGGCGTGGGAAAAATACCGCCTTGCCGTTTGCGGTGGGAAAGACAATCGCCGGGCGTGCTGGTATGCCCCGCTCGACGGGCCGCGCGTTGATCTCGCTGAGGTAGCGAATCGGATTGCGCACGCGCTCGTCATTGGGCGCACACGGCCACTGCACCGGTTGATCCCGCAGCCGCCCATAGCTGGCGCCGCGAATGTCGTAGCCCGTGGCAGGGTTCCACGCCTGTTTGATTTCCTCGAACACCGCTTCGGCGCAGGCATAACTGAAAGCATCAGCGAAGCCCATTTCACAGGCGACCCTGGCGATGATCTGCCAGTCCGGCAACGCCTGGCCCGGTGCATCGACGGCTTTCTGTGTCAGGTTTAGATTGCGTTCGGAATTGATCATCACCCCTTCCGCCTCAGCCCAGAGCGCGCCCGGCAACAAGATGTCGGCGTAGCGATTGGTCTCGGTGTCGAGGAAGGCGTCCTGGGTGATGACCAGTTCGGCGGTCTTCAGGGCGTCGATGACCGTGGTGCGGTTGGCAACGCTGGCGACCGGGTTGGTGCAGATGATCCAGCAGGCCTTGATCACGCCCTCGCGCATCTGCTCGAACAGGTCGATGGTGCCGCCGCCGGGCATGTGCGGGATGCTGCCCTCCGGGATGCGCCAGATGTCTTCGATGAAGCGGCGGTCGGCGTCTACCAACACCGAGCGCTGTCCGGGAAGTCCCGGGCCCATGTAGCCCATTTCCCTTCCGCCCATGGCATTCGGTTGGCCGGTCAGGGAAAACGGACCGCTGCCGGGCCGGCAAACCGCTCCGGTCGCCAGGTGCAGGTTGCACAGCGCATTGGTGTTCCAGGTGCCGTGGGTGCTCTGGTTCAGGCCCATGGTCCAGCAACTCATCCACTCCTGCGCCGCGCCGATCATCCGCGCAGCCTGACGGATGTCGACTTCGGCCAGGCCGGTGATCTGCGCGACGTAAGCGGGCGTGTACTCTGCGAGGAATTCGGGCATGACGTCCCAGCCCTGGGTGAACGAGGCAATGAAGTCGGCATCGGTGTCGCCGTTCTTCACCAGCAAGTGCAACAGCCCATTGAGCAGCGCGAGGTCGGTGCCCGGTTTGATTTGCAGGAACAAGCCGGCCTTGTAGGCGGTGGCACTGCGCCGTGGGTCGACGACGATCAGCTTCGCCCCGGCCTTGACCCGGTCCATCATGCGCAGGAACAGGATGGGATGACAGTCGGCCATATTGGCGCCGATCACGAAAAACAGATCGGCCTTGTCGAAGTCATCGTAGGACCCCGGCGGGCCGTCCGCGCCCAACGAAAGCTTGTAGCCGCTGCCCGCGCTGGCCATGCACAGCCGCGAATTGGATTCGATATTGGCCGTGCGCACGAAGCCTTTGGCAAGCTTGTTGGCCAGGTATTGCGCCTCCAGGGACATCTGCCCCGAGACGTAAAACGCCAGTGCGCCCGGGCCGTCGCGATCCAGAATCCTACGCAAGCGCCGGGCGGTTTCGCTGATGGCGGCGTCCATTTCCGCGCGCACTGGCTCGTGGCTGCGCTGATGGCGGATGTAGGCGGACTCCATCCGCCCCGACTCGGCAATCGCCTGGCCGCAGGTGGTGCCTTTGGTACACAGTCGGCCGAAATTGCTCGGGTGCGTCTTGTCGCCGACGACCTTGATGACCCGGTTGTCCTCGACCTGCATGACGATGCCGCAACCTACGCCACAATAAGGACACACGCTCTTTACGCTGCTGCTCGCCATATTCCGTTTCCTGAAAGCAAAAAAAGACGCCCTGTTCTCATCCGTTGGAAAACGGAGAGCACACGGCGCCTTTGTCGTGAATATGGCAATCGGCGTTGATTGCCTGTGAACAGGATATTGCAAAGAGCAGGCCAGCCTGGCCGTGGAACGTGCAGCGGGCGGTTTCAGCGAAAGTTGCTCACACGATCAATGGGCGTTGAGCTTCACCGTGGGGCGCACCAGTGTAAATCGCACCCTTTTCGAGCCGGAACCGTTCGCTATGGAGGGCGACGAGATCGAATAACGATCACGCTTCTGGCCCGTCAAACCTGCGCATCTGGCCGGAAAGAAACGGGGCGGGCGCGTCGATATTCCCACTGGCACAGCCATTGCTAAGTCTCTTATCAAGTCCAGCCTGAACACGCGGTTGGCAGCCCTGGCCGGTCAACGCGGACCGCCAGCCGTTCGCGGCGTCGGGCTCACCAGGTTGGCGTCGACACTGTGGTCGCGCGGCAACCCCTAAAAGAACAGGCAAAGGCGCCTGGAACCGAGAGGTTCCGGGCGCCTTTTTTTTTGCTTTCGAAAAACCTGATTGGCCTTGGCCGGGACTCGATATGAACACCACAGTCGCCCCACTCAACGACGTCCAAACCCTCATCGTCATCGGCAACGGCATGGTGGGTCACCACTGCGTCGAGCAACTGATCGCCGCCGGCGCCCTTGAGCACTATCGCATTCATGTGTTCGGTGAGGAAGGCCAGCGCGCCTATGACCGCGTGCATCTGTCCGAATACTTTGGTGGTCGCGACGCCGAGTCACTGGCGATGAGCGCTGCTTCTTTATATGAGCAGACCGGGCTTGCGCTGCACCTGGGTGTGCCGGTGCTGGAAATCGACCGGGCGCGGCGCGAAGTGATCACCGCCAAGGGCAGCTTCGGGTACGACAAGCTGGTGCTGGCGACGGGTTCCTATCCTTTCGTGCCGCCCATCGAAGGCGCTGAAGGCCATTCTCGGCTGGTCTACCGCACCCTGGACGACCTCGACACCATCCGCGCCGCCGCCAGCCAGGCAAAACGCGGCGTGGTGGTCGGCGGCGGGCTGTTGGGACTGGAAGCGGCCAACGCGCTGAAGTCCCTGGGCCTGGAAGCCCACGTGGTGGAATTCGCGCCGCGCCTGATGCCGGTGCAGCTGGATGACCACGGCGGCGCCGCCCTGAAGGCGCGCATCGAAGCGCTGGGCGTGGGCGTGCACCTGTCTCGCGCGACGCAATCCATCAGCGCGGGTGAGGAATACCGCTACCGGATGAATTTCGCCGGCGATGAATTCCTCGAAACCGATCTGATCGTCTTCTCTGCCGGCATACGCCCCCAGGACGCCCTCGCCCGCCAGTGTGAACTGGCGCTGGGCCCGCGCGGCGGCATCGCCATCGACGAACATTGCCGCACCAGCGACGCCGACATTTTTGCCATCGGTGAGTGCGCCGCCTGGAACGGCAGCGTTTTCGGCCTCGTCGCGCCGGGTTATCAAATGGCGCGCAACGTCGCCGCGCAATTGTGCGACCTGACCGCCGAGCCATTCTTCGGCGCCGACATGTCGACCAAACTCAAACTGCTGGGCGTCGACGTTGGCTCCATCGGCGATGCCCACGGCGCGTTGACGGGCGCGCGCAGCTACCGGTTTATCGACGAGGCCACCGGCAGTTATCGCCGCCTGGTGGTGTCCGCCGATGGCAAAAAGGTGCTCGGCGCCGTGCTGGTGGGTGACAACAGCTATTACGACACCTTGCTGCAATACGTGCAGAACGGCATCAAGCTGCCGGCCAATCCGTCTAGCCTGATCCTCCCCCACAGCGACGGCGCGCCGACGCTTGGCGCCGATGCCCTGCCCGCCACGGCAACCATTTGCTCGTGCCACAACGTCAGCAAGGCCTCGATCTGCTCGGCCATCGACGGCGGCTGCACGGACCTCGCCGGGCTCAAGGCCTGCACAAAGGCCGCCACCGGTTGCGGCGGTTGTGCAGCGCTGCTGAAGAGCGTGTTCGAGCACGAGCTGATCGCCCGCGGCGTCACCGTCGATAAAAGCCTGTGCGAGCACTTCCCCTTCACGCGTCAGGAGCTGTACGCCTTCGCCCGGGTGGAAAACATCGAAAGCTTCGACGAGATGCTGGCCCGCCACGGCAAAGGCCATCTGGGTTGCGACATCTGCAAGCCCACCGTCGGCTCGATCCTCGCCTCGTGCTGGAATCGGCCGATCATGGACCCGTCGCTGGTGCCGCTGCAGGACACCAACGACACGTTCATGGCCAACATGCAGAAGAACGGCACGTACTCAGTGGTGCCGCGCATCCCGGCGGGCGAAATCACTGCCGACGGCTTGATCGCCATTGGCGCGGTCGCGAAGAAATACGACCTGTACACCAAGATCACTGGTGGCCAGCGCATCGACCTGTTCGGCGCGCAACTGCATGAGCTGCCGGACATCTGGGCCGAGCTGATCGCCGCCGGGTTCGAGACCGGCCATGCCTACGGCAAATCGACGCGGACGGTGAAGTCCTGCGTCGGCAGCACCTGGTGCCGTTACGGCATTCAGGACAGCGTGCAGATGGCGCTCAACATCGAGGACCGCTACAAGGGCCTGCGTTCACCCCACAAGCTGAAGTTCGCGGTGTCCGGTTGCACCCGTGAATGCGCCGAAGCCCAGAGCAAGGACATCGGCGTGATCGCCACGGAGAACGGCTGGAATCTCTACGTGTGCGGCAACGGCGGCATGCGCCCGCGCCACGCCGAGCTGTTCGCCACCGATCTGGACGACGAGACGCTGATTCGCTACATCGACCGCGTGCTGATGTTTTACATCCGCACCGCTGACAAGTTGCAGAGAACGTCGGTCTGGCGCGAGTCCATTGAAGGCGGGCTGGATTTTCTGAAAGCGGTGGTGATCGAGGACAGCCTGGGGCTGGCAGCTGAACTGGAGGCGCAGATGCAGTTGGTGGTCGACCGTTATGAATGCGAGTGGGCGAATGCGCTGAAGAGCCCGGAGAAACTCAAGCGTTTCCGCACGTTCGTCAATGACAAGGGCGCTGACCCGGACATTCATTTCGTCAAGGAGCGCAGCCAGCGTCGTCCCGCTCGCGCTGAAGAGTTGAATCTGATTGCTGCTGTGGAGGTTTCACGATGAGCCAGGCCAATGCGGCTGTGAGGGAGATGCCAAAAGCTCAGGTGTGGCGCGCGGTGTGTGTGCGCGAGGATCTGGTGCTGAATTCCGGGGTGGTGGCGCTGGTGGGCAATGCGCAGGTGGCGCTGTTTTTTGTGGCCTCGATTGGCGGCGCGCCGCAGTTGTTTGCGGTGGACAATCGCGATCCGGTGACGGGGGTGAATGTGATGGGTCGGGGGTTGGTCGGCAGTTTGGGCGGGGACCTTGTGATCGCTTCGCCTCTATATAAGCAGCATTACCGGCTGGAAGATGGTACGTGCCTTGAAGACGCAGCGCTGCGGCTGCGGACCTGGCCGGTTCGGCTGGTGGGGGATGTTGTGGAGGTGGGTCTAGGGGACTTGGGTCTAGGGGACTGATTTATTTACAGCGCTTCACCGTAAATTAATCTGTCCCCGAGTGCGCGGTGCGGCTGAGAGAAGGTCAAGAGCGTCTGCCTAACGGCAGACATTTCGCCTTCGGCGAGTTACTTGGAAAAGCACCCCAAGTAACCAAGGGTGCCTGCTCCTGGTTGGGCCCCTCGTGCCTCGGGGTTCCCTCACTCCGGTCTCGCTCCGTGGGCCCGCGCCGAACGGACATCCATGTCCTGACGGCGCTCTCGCCGCATCCATGCGGCTCGGCCCACTGCGCGAAACCTGCGTTCAGCCTGCACCCAAGTCGCGATTGGCGGTGTTTGGGCCTTCTGTGTACGAAGATCAAAAGCAGATCAAAAGCTTCCCGGCTGAAGCCGGTCCTACGGGACTACGCAGTGCTTTTCGTGGGACCGGCTTTAGCCGGGAAGAGGCCAGTGTGGACACTGGTCACCTCAGATCAGCCGCGCCCACCAAATCGCAGGCACAAAAAAAGCGACCCTAAGGTCGCTCTCTTTGTCGTTACGAGGAGTTCAAGGGCCTCGTAACTCAATATGGCGCAGCGGACGGGACTCGAACCCGCGACCCCCGGCGTGACAGGCCGGTATTCTAACCGACTGAACTACCGCTGCGCGTAACACTTGAAACGAATGGTGGGTGATGACGGGATCGAACCGCCGACATTCTGCTTGTAAGGCAGACGCTCTCCCAGCTGAGCTAATCACCCTTCGCTTCGGTGTGGCGCGCATTCTACGGAGCGAGCAAAAAGCTGGCAAGCACTTTTTGAAATAAATTTTATAATCCTTCCAAAGGCTTACATCAGGGTTGGCCGCAGGGTCGCAGCAGCGAATAATGCCCCCCTTTGTATAAAGGAGAGATGTACCCCATGTGGTTCAAAAACCTGCTTGTCTATCGCCTGACCCAGGACCTGCCATTTGACGCCGAGGCGCTGGAAACCGCGTTGGCGACCAAGCCTGCACGTGCCTGTGCCAGCCAGGAGTTGACCACTTACGGTTTCATCGCCCCGTTCGGCAAGGGCGAAGACGCGCCACTGGTGCACGTCAGCGGTGATTTCATGCTGATCTCGGCGCGCAAGGAAGAACGCATCCTGCCCGGCAGCGTGGTCAACGATGCATTGAAAGAGAAAGTCGAAGAGATCGAGACCGAGCAGATGCGCAAGGTCTATAAGAAGGAACGCGATCAGCTGAAGGATGAAATCATCCAGGCCTTTCTGCCCCGCGCCTTTATCCGTCGCTCAGCCACGTTCGCCGCCATCGCCCCCAAGCAGGGCGTGATTCTGGTCAACGCTTCCAGCCCGAAGCGCGCCGAAGACCTGCTGTCGACCCTGCGTGAAGTGGTCGGCTCGTTGCCCGTCCGCCCCGTGACCGTCAAAACAGCGCCAACCGCTGTCATGACCGAGTGGGTCAAGACTGGCGAGACCGCCGAGCACTTCTTCGTGCTGGACGAATGCGAACTGCGCGACACCCACGAAGACGGCGGCGTTGTGAAGTGCAAGCGTCAGGACCTGACCAGCGACGAAATCCAGCTGCACCTGAGCACCGGCAAGGTCGTCACTCAGCTGTCGCTGGCGTGGCAGGACAAGTTGTCGTTCGTGCTGGACGACAAGCTGGGTATCAAACGCCTGAAGTTCGAAGACCTGCTGCAGGATGAAGCCGAGCAGAACGGCGGCGACGATGCGCTGGGTCAGCAGGACGCCAGCTTCACCTTGATGATGCTGACGTTCGGTGATTTCCTGCCGCAATTGATGGAAGCACTGGGCGGCGAAGAGATTCCCCAGGGGATCTGATTTCGCCCACTGACGCAGGGGCCGGCTTGCTGGCTCCATAGCGTCTGCATCACCTTCATACCCATAAGAAAGGAGCAGGCCATGCGCGCCCTGGCTGCGTTGAGTCGTTTTGTCGGTAATACCTTCGCGTACTGGGTGCTGCTGTTTGCCGTGCTGGCGTTCCTGTTCCCGTCCTGGTTCATTGGCCTCAAGTCGTACATCGTGCCGTTGTTGGGGCTGGTGATGTTCGGCATGGGCCTGACCCTCAAGCTCGATGATTTTTCTGAAGTCGTGCGCCACCCCTGGCGCGTGGCTCTGGGGGTGGTCGCGCATTTCGTGATCATGCCCGGCGTGGCCTGGCTGCTTTGCCAGCTGTTTCACCTGCCACCGGAAATCGCCGTAGGCGTGATTCTGGTCGGCTGCTGCCCGAGCGGCACATCGTCCAACGTCATGACCTGGCTGGCGAAAGGTGACCTGGCGCTGTCGGTGGCCATCGCCGCCGTCACCACCCTCCTCGCCCCGCTGCTGACCCCGGCGCTGATCTGGCTGCTGGCCTCGGCGTGGCTGCCGGTGTCCTTCATGGAGATGTTCTGGTCGATCCTGCAATTGGTGATGCTGCCGATCGTGCTGGGCGTCATCGCTCAACGCCTGCTGGGCGCCAAAGTGAGCTTTGCCGTCGACGTGCTGCCGCTGGTGTCGGTGGTGAGTATCGTGATGATCGTCTGCGCGGTGGTGGCAGCGAGTCAGGCGAAGATTGCCGAATCGGGACTGCTGATCATGGCCGTGGTGATCCTGCACAACAGCTTCGGCTTTTTGCTGGGCTACTTCACCGGCAAGCTGTTCAAGCTGCCGCTAGCCCAGCGCAAATCGCTGTCCCTGGAAGTCGGCATGCAGAACTCAGGCCTCGGCGCCGCACTGGCCGCCGCGCACTTTTCGCCACTGGCAGCGGTGCCCAGCGCACTGTTCAGCGTCTGGCACAACATTTCGGGCGCGTTGCTTTCGACGTACTTCCGGAAGATGACGCCGGATGCGGTGATCGCGGAAGAGAAGCCGGTGGTGGGTTGACCGGCCTCGCAGCTGGCTTGCTCTTTGTGGTGAGATTCCCGGTCACCCACAAGTCGTCCAGCAGATGCGATCCATGTGGGAGTGAGCTTGCTCGCGAAGACGGTATTCCTACCGCTGAAGGGTTAGCGGATGTACCGACCTCTTCGTGAGCAAGCTCACTCCCACAGGATCGTGTTTGCTGCGCGAAAACGTGGCGTCTGAACGATCGGGAATCTCCGCAAGGTAATTACGGCAGTTTGAAAAATATCGGGGTTCTGACTACCGCACCGCACCCCGCAACTTCGCCACCCGCTCGCGCACCAGCGCCGGTTGCGACTCTTCCCCCGTCAATGCCGGCCCGGCCACCAACGTCACGCGCGACCACAGCCGGCGGAATACGCCCTTGTTCGGGTCGCGGCTGAAGAAGCTGCCCCACAACCCCTGCAAAGCCATTGGAATCACCGGCACGTCGGTCTCCTGCAAGACCCGGGTCATGCCGCTTTTGAAGGTGTCGATCTCGCCGTCGGTGGTCAGCTTGCCTTCCGGGAAGATGCACACCAGCTCGCCTTCCTTGAGGTAATGGGCGATGCGTTCGAACGCTGTGTCGAACACCGCCTTGTCCTCCTTGATGCCGGCAATCGGGATCGCGCCCGCCGTGCGAAACACGAAATTCAGCACCGGCAGATTGAAGATCTTGTAGTACATGACGAAGCGGATCGGCCGGCGCACCGAGCCGGCGATCAACAGCGCGTCGACGAACGAGACATGGTTGCAGACCAGCAATGCCGCGCCCTCATCCGGAATCAGGTCGAGGTCGCGATGCTCCACGCGGTACATGGAGTGGCTGAGCAGCCAGATCATGAAGCGCATGGTGAACTCGGGCACGATTTTGAAGATGTAGGCGTTGACCGCGATGTTCATGAGCGACACGACGAGGAACAGCTGCGGAATCGACAGTTTCGCCACGCTCAGCAGGATGATCGAAACGATCGCCGAGACCACCATGAACAGCGCGTTGAGGATGTTGTTGGACGCAATGACCCGCGAGCGTTCCTTCTCCGGCGTCCTTGACTGGATCAGCGCGTACAGCGGCACGATGTAAAACCCGCCGAAGACGCCGATGCCGAGGATGTCCAGCAACACCCACCACGCCTGCCCGTAACCCAGAATCGCCAGCCAGTCGTTGGCCTGCACGTTCTGTGGGAAATCACCGGAATGCCACCACAACAGCAGGCCGAACACGGTGAGGCCCATGGAGCCGAACGGCACCAGACCGATCTCCACCTTGCGCCCGGACAGTCGCTCGCAGAGCATGGAACCTGCGGCGATGCCGATGGAGAATACGGTCAGAATCAGGGTGACGACGGTTTCATCGCCGTACAGAAAGTCCTTGGCGTAGGCCGGGATCTGCGTCAGATAAATCGCCCCGACGAACCAGAACCACGAGTTGCCGACGATGGAGCGCGACACCGCTTTGGTCTGCCCCAGGCCGAGTTTCAGGGTGGCCCAGGATTCGCTGAAGATGTTCCAGTTCAGGCGCATGTCCGGCGAAGCGGCGGCTGCCGGCGGAATGCCCCGGCTGGCGAGATAACCCAGGCAGGCCACCGAGACCATCGCTGCGGCCACGATGGGCGCGTAATGGGTCGCCGACATCATGACCCCGGCGCCGATGGTGCCGGCCAGGATCGCCAGAAACGTGCCCATTTCCACCAGGCCGTTGCCGCCCACCAGTTCGTTTTCATGCAGGTGCTGCGGCAGAATCGAGTACTTCACCGGCCCGAACAGCGCCGAGTGGGTGCCCATGGCGAACAGTGCCGCCAGCATCAGCGACAGGTGATTGAAGAGAAAACCGGTGGCCCCCACCACCATGATCACGATCTCCAGGACCTTGATCATGCGGATCAGTTTGTCCTTGGGGTATTTCTCGCCAAACTGCCCGGCCAGCGCCGAGAACAAGAAGAAAGGCAGGATGAACAGCAAGGCGCAGAGGTTGACGTAGATGGACCGGTCGCCGTCGATGCTCAGCTTGTAGAGAATGGCGAGGATCAGCGACTGCTTGAAGATATTGTCGTTGAACGCCCCGAGGGACTGGGTCACGAAAAACGGCAGAAAGCGCCGCTTACCCAACAAACTGAACTGCGACTGACTCATCTTCCCTGGTCCTGAGTGGCGCCGGTGCCGGCTTACGGATGGGAACGCCGAACGGCGGTTCCGGGCCACATTGAAGACGACACCGGCGGCAAAGTCGAGCATGCGCGCCAACGGATAGCCCGTTAGAGCGCGCGAGCGTTATTTACCGTGAGGCAGCGATGCACGGCGAGACGAACAGCTTGCCGTTATAGGCGCCGCTCAGGGTGCGCTTCATGATCATCAGCCACAGGGCTGCCAATGCAGCGACGAGCACGCTACCGAGGGCTGAAAAGAATCCCAGATGAAGTACAGCGCCCAGTTTGAGGGTGGTCAGCGCGAACACACCCAGCGGAAAGGTAAACCCCCACCAGCCCAGGTTGAACGGGATGCCGTTGCGCAGATAACGCGCGGTGATCAGCAGCGCCATCAGGCACCACCACACGCCGACACCCCATAAAATCACGCCGCCAATCAGGCCAAGGCCCGAGGCGATTTCGCCGACGCCGGGCAAGCCGTTGGCCTCGAAGATCAGCGGCGAATCGGCGCCCAGCACGATCAGCCCGAACGCACCAGTGCTGATCGGCCCGAGGGCCAGCCAGCTCGACGCGGCCATGCTTTCGTGGGGCAATTTGTGCAGGGCCATGCGCAGCAACAGGATGGTCAGGATGCTGAACGCCACCGGCACCGACATCGCCCACAGCACGTAGCTGGTGATGAGCACGCTGAATTGGCTGTGACTGTCGGCCAGATGCGGCGCCAGCAGCCCGCCGCTCACCGCCGCCACTTCGCAGGCGACAAGGGGCAGAAGCCAGACGGCGGTCATCTGATCGATGCGGTGTTCCTGGCGGGTGAACATCAGAAACGGGATGAGCACGCCGCAGGCCAGAGACATCGCCACGTCCAGCCACCACAACAGCTCGGCGAACGGCAGCACGGCATCGCCCCAATGCGGCAGGCCGAAGGTGAGCAACCCGTTAATAAGGGTCGCCAGGCCCATGGGAATCGTGCCGAAAAACATCGACACCGTGGAATGCCCGAACACCCGCCGCGCCTCGTCGAAAAACATCACCCAGCGGGCGATATAGAGCGCACTGAAGGTCAGGAACAGGACGACGTTCAGCATCCACAAGGCTTCCGCCAGCTGGAACAGGCCGGGAATGGCCACCGGAAGCTGCACCAGCACCGCCGAGAGAATGCCGGTGCCCATTGTCGCGGCGAACCAGTTGGGGGTGAATTGGCGGATGACTTCCCGAGGGTGACTCAGTTGGCTGAAGGGTCTTTGCGGGATGAACATGGCGTGGGTCATGGCGGGCTCCTGTCCTCGTGTGAGGTGGCACCCATAGTAGGACGGCAGCTGATATCGAATAAGCGGGTAATTTAGCTATACCTCATAGATTTCCCAGATATGCGTTGACCATGTATTCGCTGCGCCCCTGCGACACCGCGCCGCTCAGACCTTGGTCGTAACAGACGAACCCTACGCGGCGTGCGAGACTGTCCGGCCGGCGAAGGATCGCCACCGAAACCGCTAGCCGCTTGCCTCCGGAGTTCCCATGTCGCTGTCCAGCGGGCTGATCGCTGCCGTCGCCCTGGCCTATATGGCCATCATGTTCGCCATCGCCTTTTACGGTGACCGTCGCAGCACCCCGCTGCCGCCGCGCCTGCGCGCCTGGGTGTACAGCCTGTCGCTGGCGGTTTACTGCACCAGCTGGACGTTTTTCGGCTCGGTCGGCCAGGCGGCCGAACAACTCTGGTCGTTTCTGCCGATCTACCTCGGGCCGATCCTGCTGTTGCTGCTGGCGCCCTGGGTGCTGCAGAAAATGGTGCTGATCAGCAAGCAGGAAAACATCACGTCCATCGCCGACTTCATCGCCGCCCGCTACGGCAAGTCGCAAACCCTCGCCGTCGTCGTCGCGCTGATCTGCCTGATCGGCGTGCTGCCCTACATCGCGCTGCAACTCAAAGGCATCGTGCTGGGGGTGAACATTCTGATCGGTGCCGGCGCCGACGCCACCGGCACTCGCGCCCAGGACACCGCGCTGATCGTGTCGCTGGTACTGGCGCTCTTCACCATCGTCTTCGGCACGCGCAATCTCGACGCCACCGAGCACCACCGCGGCATGGTCCTGGCGATCGCCTTCGAGTCGCTGGTCAAGCTGTTCGCCTTCATGGCCGTTGGCGCGTTCGTGACGTTTGGCCTGTACGACGGTGTGGATGACCTGTTCAACCAGGCCATGCTCGCACCGCGCCTGGAGGAATACTGGAAAGAAACGGTCAACTGGCCGTCGATGGTGGTGCAGACCGGCGTCGCCATGATGGCGATCATCTGCCTGCCCCGGCAGTTTCACGTCACCGTGGTGGAGAACATCGAGCCCGAAGATTTGCGCCTGGCCAAATGGGTGTTCCCTGCCTACCTGCTGCTCGCAGCCGTTTTCGTGGTGCCGATTGCGCTCGCCGGGCAGATGCTGCTGCCCGCCTCGGTGCTGCCGGACTCATTCGTGATCAGCGTGCCGCTGGCCCATGCACACCCGGCGCTGGCGATGCTGGCGTTCATTGGCGGCGCATCGGCCGCCACGGGGATGGTCATCGTCGCCAGCGTCGCGCTGTCGACCATGGTCTCCAACGACATGCTGCTGCCGTGGCTGCTGCGGCGCAAAACCGCCGAGCGTCCGTTCGAGGCGTTCCGCCACTGGATGCTCTCGGTGCGCCGGGTCAGCATTGTGGTCATCCTGCTGCTCGCGTACGTCAGCTATCGACTGCTGGGATCGACTGCGAGCCTGGCGACCATCGGCCAGATCGCCTTCGCCGCCATCACGCAATTGATGCCGGCGATGATCGGCGCGCTGTACTGGAAGCCGGCCAATCGACGCGGTGTGTTCGCCGGGCTCGCTGCCGGGGTGTTCATCTGGTTTTACACGCTGGTGCTGCCGATCATCGCCCACAGCATGGGGTGGTCGCTGAGCAGTTTTCCGCTGTTGGCATGGCTGCACAGCAACCCGTTCAATCTGCCGATCAGTCCGCTGACCCAGGGCGTGGTCCTGTCGATGATCGGCAACTTCGCGTTGTTTGTGTGGGTCTCGCTGCTGTCGCGAACCCGCGTGTCGGAACACTGGCAGGCGGGCCGTTTTATCGGTCAGGAATTGCAGGCGCGGCCCAACAACCGCTCGCTGCTGGCGGTGCAGATCGAAGACTTGCTCAAGCTCTCGGCGCGTTTTGTCGGCGAAGAGCGCGCGCAGCAGAGCTTCATCCGCTTCGCCTACCGCCAGGGCAAAGGCTTCAACCCCAACCAGAACGCCAACGGCGACTGGATCGCCCACACCGAACGCTTGCTGGCGGGGGTGCTGGGCACGTCGTCGACACGGGCGGTGGTCAAGGCGGCGATTGAAGGCCGCGACATGCAACTCGAAGACGTGGTGCGCATCGCCGACGAAGCCTCCGAAGTGCTGCAGTTCAACCGCGCCCTGCTGCAAGGCGCCATCGAAAACATCACCCAGGGCATCAGCGTGGTGGATCAATCCCTGCGACTGGTGGCCTGGAACGCGCGCTATCTGGAGCTGTTCAATTACCCGGAAGGCCTGATCAGCGTGGGACGGCCCATCGCCGACATCATCCGCTACAACGCCGAGCGCGGTTTGCTCGGGCCTGGTGAAGCGGAGGTGCACGTCGCCCGGCGGCTGCACTGGATGCGCCAAGGCCGCGCACATACGTCCGAGCGGTTGTTTCCCAATGGCCAGGTGATCGAGCTGATCGGCAACCCGATGCCCGGCGGCGGCTTCGTGATGAGCTTCACTGACATCACCGCCTTCCGCGAGGCCGAGCAGGCGCTCAAGGGCGCCAACGAAAGCCTTGAGCAGCGCGTGGCCGAGCGGACGCGGGAGCTGTCGCAGTTGAACACGGCGTTGACCGAAGCCAAGGCCCATGCGGAAGCGGCCAATCAGTCGAAAACGCGCTTTCTCGCCGCCGTCAGCCATGACTTGATGCAGCCCATGAATGCCGCGCGTTTGTTCTCCGCGGCCCTGCTGCACAACGATGACAATGTGCCGGCGGAAGCGAAACAGCTGATCCATCATCTGGACAGCTCGCTGCGTTCGGCCGAAGACCTGATCAGCGACCTGCTGGATATTTCGCGTCTGGAGAACGGCAAGTTCACGCCGACCATCACGCCGTTTGCGCTGAATAATCTGTTTGAAACCCTCGGTGCCGAATTCAAGGCCCTCGCTCAGGAGCAGGGCCTGGACTTCCGCGTGCGCGGCAGCACATTGCGTGTGGCCAGCGACGCCAAACTGCTGCGGCGGGTGCTGCAGAACTTCCTGACTAATGCGTTTCGTTACGCCAAGGGGCCGATTCTGCTGGGGGTGCGGCGCCGTAACGGGCAACTGAGCCTGGAAGTGTGGGACCGGGGGCCGGGTATTCCCGAGGACAAGCGGCAGGTGATTTTCGAGGAGTTCAAGCGGCTTGACAGCCACCAGACGCGCGCCGAGAAGGGCCTGGGTTTGGGACTGGCGATTGCCGACGGCTTGTGCCGCGTGCTCGGTCACTCGCTGGAAGTGCGTTCGTGGCCGGGTCAGGGCAGCCTTTTCAGCGTTACGGTGCCGCTGGCGCCTGCGTTGCCGACGCCGGCCGCTGCGCCGACCGAACCTGTGCGCGCCGCGCTGAACGGCACCCAGATTCTGTGCGTCGACAACGAAGACAGCATCCTGATCGGCATGAACAGCCTGCTGAGCCGCTGGGGGTGTCAGGTCTGGACGGCGCGCAATCGCGAGGAATGCCAGGCGCTGCTCAGCGACGGCGTTCGCCCGCACCTGGCCTTGGTGGATTACCACCTGGACCACGGCGAGATCGGCACCGAACTAATGGCGTGGCTGCGCACGCAATTGGGTGAGCCGGTCCCCGGCGTCGTCATCAGCGCCGACGGCCGCCCGGAGCTGATCGCCCAGGTACACGCCGCCGGCCTGGAATACCTCGCCAAACCGGTGAAACCCGCAGCGCTGCGGGCATTGTTGAGTCGGCACGTGCGGCTGGGTTGACCCTGACCGCAGCCTCGGGACGGTTGACGCTATTCAACCTTCCTGAACACAAACACCAACCCCACCACAATCAGCACCATCCCCAGCAAACTCACCAGCGCGAGGCGGTTGCCGTAGATCAGGTAATCCATGATCGCGGTGACGCCGGGCACCAGGTAAAACAGGCTGGTGACGTTGACCAGATTGCCCTGGGCGATCAATCGGTAGAGCAGGAACGTCGCGAGCACCGACACCACCAGCCCCATGTAGAGCACCGGCACGTAGAAGCCGATGCTGTGCTCGAAATGAAAGGGCTGAAACGGCACGAACACCGCACATACCACCGTCCCCGCAAGGTATTGCACGGGCAGCGTGCCGAGGGGGTTGTCGGTGATGCGTTTCTGCATGATCGAACCGCCGGTCATGCTCAACATGCCGAGCACGCCGAACGCCATGCCGGCGAGCGATCCGCCGTCGCCGATTCCTTTCCAGACCACCAGCACCAGACCCGCCAGCCCCAGACCAAGGCCAAACATGCGGGACGTCGAACGGCTGCGCTCGACCAGCACGGCCGTGAGAATCGGTTGCACGCCCATGATCGTGGCCATGACGCCGGGCGCGACTTTCAGGTCCAGCGCCAGCAGGTAGCAGATCTGATAAGCCCCCAGCAGCACAGCGCCCGTCAGCAACGCGAAGCCCATCGAGGCTCGTGTGGCGGGAAGCTTGTAACCCAACGCGGGGATCAGAATCGCCAACGCCACAAGCGCCAGCAGGAAACGGAACAGTAGAAATGCAAACGGTGAAGCGTGGGTCAGGCCCCACTTGGAGACAATCGCACCGCTGCTCCAGAGCAGGACGAAAAGCGTCGTCGTGGCCATCGAGGCCAGGGCTTTATGAGCAAACATGAGTCACCTGTGATTCAGACAGAATCGGACCCGGCACGTACCGGATTCACGGAAGTTTTGCGGGCGTTTGCAGGCCTGGACCGACAGCGTTTAGGCGGTCGATCAGCCGAGCACAACGACCCCTGGCGGTGCAACAGCGCACACGACAGGACTGCTCACAGGTGGGGGTGGCGGGTAACGCGTGATGAAGACGAGTTGCAGGCAGTCGCGCGGTTCCGCAACAGCGCGAGCCGTGGCGGATAAAGCAAACCGGGTGCTGGATGCAGGCATCGTGCTTATCTTCTGAAAGGGAAGGACTGGATGACGCCAAGTGGGGCGGCAACGAGGCCGACTATAACCAGCGACCGGTGCCTTGTGCAATGTCATAAGTCGACGTCGTTGACAGCTCCAACGCGGAACTGCCAGAACAGCAAAAAGCGACGCCGCGCAGGGTGCGACGGCGCTCGACAAAACCGTTTGTTCAGCCGAACAGCCAGTAGCCCAGCAGCGTCAGTACGACCACCGCCAGCACCGGACGAAGGATGCGATACGCCTTGGGGTTGGCGCGTTTGAACTGCTTGACCTTGCCGCTGAAGCTGTTGCTGAAGCGCTTGCTGAAGGCATAGGCCTGATTGATCCCGCCAACACGTTCGTCATCGGTGTTCTGCGGCGCAGTGGCACGGCCCAGAAACGCGCTGACGCGGCGGTTGACAGCGGTCATGAAGCGATTGCTCAGCGGTCGCTCGATGTCGCAGAACAGAATCACGCGGGTGACGTCGGTTTCGTTCTTGACCCAGTGCACGTAGGTTTCGTCGAACATCACGTCATCACCATCGCGCCAGGCATACACCTGACCGTCGACAAAGATGCGGCAATCGTCAGAGTTCGGCGTCGACAGGCCCAGGTGATAACGCAGGGAGCCGGCGAACGGGTCACGGTGCGGATTCAGGTGGCTACCGCCGGGCAACAGGGCAAACATTGCGCCTTTTACGTTGGGAATACGGCTGACCAGTTCGACCGTCTTCGGGCACAGCGCCTCGGCGGACGGCAGCGGCTTGTCGTACCACTTCAGGTAAAAACGCTTCCAGCCCTTCTTGAAGAACGAGCCGAAACCCGCGTCGTTGTCCTTGGCGGCGGCACGGATATAGCCTTCGTCGAACAGGTGCATGGCTTCGTCGCGGATGGTTTCCCAGTTGTCGCGCAGCACGTCCAGCTCAGGAAACTTGCTGCGGTCCAGGTACGGCTTTGAGGGCACGCTGGAGAACAAATACATCAAGGCGTTATAGGGGGCGAACAGTGCGGAGTGATTCACGAACTGGCGCAATACCGGCAAACGCGCCTTGCCGCGCAAATGCACGTACAGCGTGCTGCCGACAAACAGCAGCAGAATCGCCGCTTTGACAGCAAAAGAAAGGGTCATGAAACTCTCCTTGAAACAGGGCCGAACCGCGCGGCCCGAAGCTTACGCCGCTGAAACCGCCGCCGGATGATCTGGGACAATCTTCCGGCGGGTTTCGAATGGCGGCCATCATAAGCTTTAGTCCGCCGGGTAAAAAGCCGAAGCCGCGGCGCACACGATTATTGCGTCAGCTCGCGTTCAGTAAACAGGTCGCTGAAGAGCATGCTCGACAAGTAACGCTCACCGGAATCCGGCAGCACGACCACGATCGTCTTGCCCTGCATTTCCGGTTTCTCGGCCATTCGCACCGCTGCGTGCATGGCCGCGCCGCAGGAGATACCGCAGAGAATCCCCTCCTCCTGCATCAGCCGCAGGGCCATGGCCTTGGCTTCTTCATCACTGACCAGCTCGACGCGGTCGACAATCGAGAGGTCGAGGTTCTTCGGGATGAAACCCGCGCCAATGCCCTGAATTTTGTGGGGGCTGGGTTTGATCTCTTCACCGGCCATCGCCTGGGTGATGATCGGCGAGCCCATGGGTTCGACGGCCACCGAGATAATCGGCTTGCCCATGGCGTTTTTGATGTAGCGCGAGACGCCGGTGATCGTGCCGCCCGTGCCGACACCTGCGACCAGCACGTCGATGGCGCCGTCGGTGTCGTTCCAGATTTCCGGTCCGGTGGTCTTCTCGTGAATGGCCGGGTTGGCCGGGTTCTCGAACTGCGCCGGCATGAAGTACGTGGCAGGGTCACTGGCGAGCAACTCTTCGGCCTTGGCGATGGAGCCTTTCATGCCCAGCGCCGGCTCGGTCAGCACCAGTTCGGCGCCCAGGGCCTTGAGCACCTTGCGCCGCTCTATACTCATCGAGGCCGGCATGGTCAGGGTCAGCTTGTAGCCACGGGCTGCGGCGACGAACGCAAGGCCAATGCCGGTATTGCCGGAGGTGGGTTCGACGATGGTCATGCCGGGCTTGAGTTTACCGCTGCTTTCGGCGTCCCAGATCATGTTCGCGCCGATCCGGCACTTCACGGAATACCCCGGATTACGCCCCTCGATCTTGGCCAGAATGGTGACCCCGCGCGGCGCGATGCGGTTGATCTGCACCAGTGGCGTGTTGCCGATGGAATGGGCGTTATCTGCGTAAATACGGCTCATGACCGGGTCCTTGTGCAGGTTTGGAAAAGCTCAAAGCCTATGCCTTGAGCCGGTGCAACGTCCAGTCGAAGCGAACCGATCACATCGCCAGCAGTCAACAAAGCTACGTTACTGGAGGGTGGAGACATGAAACGTCGTTACAGCTGGCCGTTATGGACAATTGTTGGCTTGGTGGTGTTGCTGATCGCAGTCCACATCGCGCTGCCCTACGTGGTTCGCAATTATCTCAATGAAAAACTCGCCGACATGGGCGACTACCGCGGTCAGGTCACCGACGTGGACCTGGCACTGTGGCGCGGGGCGTACCGCATCAACGGCCTGAAAATCGTCAAGGTCGATGGCAAGGTGCCCGTGCCTCTGCTGGATGCGCCGGTCATCGACCTCGCCGTCAGCTGGCACTCGCTCTGGTACGACCATGCGGTGGTCGCCGAGGTCGCGTTTGTCAGCCCTGAACTCAACTTCGTCGACGGTGGCCCGGACAAGCGCCAGTCCCAGACCGGTGCCGGCACTGACTGGCGTGCTCAGTTGAACAAGCTGCTGCCGATCACCCTCAACGAGCTGCGCATTCAGGACGGCAAGATCACGTTCAGCAACTTCAATTCGACGCCGAAAGTGAAAATCGATGCCGACAACATCAACGCCAGCATCTACAACCTGACCAACGTCGAAGACAAAGCCGGCAAGCGCGATGCCCGCTTCGAGGGCAAGGCCATGCTGCTGGGCCATGCGCCACTGGAAAGCACAGCGACCTTCGACCCGTTCAGCCTGGAAGATTTCGACTTCAAGCTGCGCGCGACCGGTATCCAGCTCAAACGCCTGAACGACTTCGCCTCGGCGTACGGCAAATTCGACTTCAACGCGGGCGACGGCGACGTGGTCATCGAAGCCCAGGCCACCAATGGCCAGCTCAGTGGCTACATCAAGCCCCTGCTGCGTAATGTCGATGTCTTTGACTGGCAGCAGGACGTCGAGAACCAGAACAAAGGCTTCTTCCGCTCGATCTGGGAAGCCGTGGTCGGCGGCAGCGAAACGGTGCTGAAGAACCAAGTGAAGAACCAGTTCGCCACCCGCGTCGAACTCAGCGGCAGTGTCCACAAACAGGACATCAGTGCGTTCGAAGCGTTTTTACAGATCCTGCGCAATGCCTTCGTGAAGGCGTTCAATACCCGCTACGACAGTGGCAAGAGCGAGGCAAAGTAAACGCAGCGTTTTGACTGGCGCATCCCTGTAGGAGTGAGCTTGCTCGCGAAGGGTTTAGTCAGCGATGACCTTGATCGCTGACACGCCTCCCTCGCGAGTCAGCTCACTCGCCACTTTCGGCTGCCCCCTTGTCAATGCGGTTCTCTTTGGCAACTCCATAGGCCGCACGCTTCTCCGCCAGCAACACACCGTTCTCCGCCTGATTCTGCAATGCATCCCACCCAAGACACGCCAGCGCCAACGTGCGCGGTGCGGCCTCGCTGCCGTTGGTGTAGCGGGTGATGCTTCGCGTGCTGACGCCCAGTGCCTCGGCCGCCAGTGCCAGCGGCAACCCGGTGCGCGCGCGCCAGCCGATGAAGATCCGCGTGTTTTCGTCGGTGGCAGCCTGCGCCTTGGCGTCCAGGTAAAGAGTGTCGGCACCGATCTGGACGTCGGGCTCGGCCCACTCGACGGTCCAGCCGTCGTCGCCAATCTGCGCCTGCTTGAACACGCTCGGATCCCTGAGCGGTTGCAGCCCCCGGATTGCCGCGATATCGCCGCTCAGGTCGAGGACGTACGTCACGTCGTTGATGAATGTCAGCGCCAATTTTTGATGAGCCAGCGCCTCTACGGTTTTGAGGCGTGGGCGTTTCATGGATGCCATCGTTTCCATTCCTCCAGTAATTCTGTTTGGTGGGCCCTTACCCATTCGAGCGCCTCCCTGAGTACGGCGGCCGGGGGGTGGCCGAGCATGGGTTCAACCAACTGCAGACCGATCAACACATCCAGCCCGCCACCGGTGAGGTGCACGTGAGGCGGCAGGTGGTCCTTTTCCCGCAGTTGAATTCTGTATTTGTCCCTGAATCTGTATTTGGTCGACATGGCCTGCAAGGTATAGCTATTTTGGCGATACCTCAATGAAAGTTACAATTTTCTGCCCGGTCAGACCGTGACGCCCCATTCAGATACTGAATAAACCGTCTGCGTTCACAGTCGCGCGGGGCGCGCGGTATAGTCGCTGCATTCTTTGCGCCCTATCTTGCGCGATTCAGGCCACGGGTCTGTCCGCCTTGTTCGAGGATTTTCCCGATGAAATTCGAAGGCACCCACGCCTACGTCGCCACCGACGATCTGAAGCTTGCGGTCAACGCAGCCATCACCCTAGAGCGCCCGCTGCTGGTCAAGGGCGAGCCCGGGACCGGCAAGACCATGCTCGCCGAGCAACTGGCCGAATCCTTCGGCGCCCGGCTGATCACCTGGCACATCAAGTCGACCACCAAGGCCCATCAGGGCCTGTACGAGTACGACGCGGTCAGCCGCCTGCGCGACTCGCAGCTGGGGGTCGACAAAGTCCACGACGTGCGCAATTACCTGAAGAAGGGCAAGCTCTGGGAAGCCTTTGAATCCGAAGAGCGGGTCATTCTGCTGATCGACGAGATTGACAAGGCGGACATCGAATTCCCCAACGACTTGCTGCAAGAACTCGACAAAATGGAGTTCTACGTTTACGAGATCGACGAGACGATCAAGGCCAAAAAGCGCCCGATCATCATCATTACGTCCAACAACGAAAAAGAACTGCCGGACGCCTTCCTGCGCCGCTGCTTCTTCCACTACATCGCGTTCCCCGACCGCAGCACCCTGCAGAAGATCGTCGACGTGCATTACCCGAACATCAAGAAGGACCTGGTCAGCGAAGCCCTGGACGTGTTCTTCGACGTGCGCAAAGTCCCGGGCCTGAAGAAAAAACCTTCGACATCCGAACTGGTGGACTGGCTCAAACTGCTGATGGCCGACAACATCGGCGAAGCCGTGCTGCGCGAGCGCGACCCCACCAAAGCCATTCCGCCGCTGGCCGGTGCCCTGGTCAAGAACGAGCAGGACGTGCACCTGCTTGAGCGCTTGGCGTTCATGAGCCGTCGAGGCAATCGCTGAGCCTTTTTGGTCAAGCTTAATTAGATCAAGCGCGGGACGCCGACTATGTTGCTCAACCTGTTCAACGAAATGCGTGCGGCCAAAGTGCCGGTTTCGTTGCGTGAACTGCTCGACCTCATCAACGCGCTGAAGCAGCGCGTGACGTTCGCTGACATGGACGAGTTCTATTACCTCTCGCGCACGATTCTGGTGAAGGACGAGCGCCATTTTGACAAGTTCGACCGGGCGTTCGGCGCGTATTTCAATGGCCTGGAAAAGCTCGACGATCACTTGCAGGCGCTAATCCCCGAAGACTGGCTGCGCAAGGAATTCGAGCGTTCGCTGACCGCTAAAGAGCGCGCGCAGATCCAGTCCCTGGGTGGCCTGGACAAGCTGATCGAAGAATTCAAGAAGCGTCTGGAAGAGCAAAAGGAGCGCCACGCCGGCGGCAATAAATGGATCGGCACCGGCGGCACCAGCGCGTTCGGCTCAGGCGGTTACAACCCCGAGGGGATTCGGGTGGGCGACGCCGGCCAGCGCCAGGGCAAGGCCGCGAAGGTTTGGGATCAACGCGAGTACAAGAATCTCGACGACGGGGTTGAACTGGGCACGCGCAACATCAAAGTGGCGCTGCGGCGCCTGCGCAAATTCGCGCGCCAGGGTGCGGCGGACGAACTGGACATCGACGGCACCATCGATCACACCGCCCGTGACGCTGGCCTGCTGAACATCCAGATGCGCCCGGAACGTCGCAACACCATCAAGCTGTTGCTGCTGTTCGACATCGGCGGCTCGATGGACGCCCACGTGAAGATCTGCGAGGAACTGTTCTCGGCCTGCAAGACCGAGTTCAAGCACATGGAGTATTTCTACTTCCATAACTTCGTTTACGAGTCGGTGTGGAAGAACAACCAGCGCCGCACCTCCGAGCGCACCGCTACCCAAGACCTGCTGCACAAGTACGGCGCGGATTACAAAGTGATCTTCATCGGCGACGCCGCCATGGCGCCCTACGAAATCACCCAGCCGGGCGGCAGCGTCGAGCACTGGAACGAGGAAGCGGGTTACGTCTGGATGCAGCGGTTCATGGCCAAGTTCAAGAAGATCATCTGGATCAATCCGTACCCCAAAGATGCCTGGGCCTACACCACCTCCACCAACATCGTGCGCGACTTGATCGAAGATCAGATGTACCCGCTGACGTTGCGGGGGTTGGAAGAAGGGATGCGGTATTTGGCGAAGTGATGCCGAGCCCGTAGGAGCGTGGCTTGTCCCGCGATCGGCGACGCAGTCGTCGTAAAACCGGATTGTGGCGTACATCAGGCGGAACGCATCTTCCAATTGCTGCCGGTTCCCGGCAGATCGCGGGACAAGCCACGCTCCTACAGCGGACGGCGGACGAGATTCTGGAATCCCACCTGCTCCCGATGCGCCGCGTCCTGCACCGCCGCCTTCATCCGCACCACACTCCCAGGCAGTTTCTGCGCCAGCCGCGCGAGGGAGAGCGGCGTCAGCGCGCCCAGCCTTGGATAGCCGCCGATGGTCTGACGGTCGTTGAGCAGGACGATCGGCTGACCATCCGGCGGGACCTGGATGGCGCCGAGCGGGATGCCTTCGGAGATCATCGGTTTGCCCTGATAAACCAGCTCCGGCCCCAGCAGGCGCATGCCCATGCGGTCGGCGCGGCTGTCGAGGGTCCAGTCGCTGTTAAACGCATCGAACAGACTCAGGCCGCTGAACTGGGCGATTTGCGCGCCCAGCACCACGTCCAGCGGACGCTGATCGGAAAGGTCGGGGATGAGGTGATCAGGCAGCGCGTGAAGCGCAAACGAAGTCCCTGAATAGCTCAGTTGATCGCCTTCAGCCAGCGCTTTGCCATTTCCTTCGAGCCCACCCAACCCTTCGCGCGTGACGGTAGCGCAGCTGCCGAGCACATCGACCGCCGCAAATCCGCCGGGCGCGGCGAGATACGCGCGGGCACCGATGATGGGCCGGGTAAAACGTAGCTGCTGGCCTTTGCGTACAAAGAAGCTGCGCCACGGCGCAATCGGGCGATCGTTGAGCATGGCACCCAGATCCGCACCGGCCAGCGCCAGGCAGCAGTCGGATTCGGCCAGCAGCGTCAGACCGCCCAGGGTCACTTCGATAACGGCAGCGTCCAGCGCGTTGTTCAGAAGTTTGTTGGCCCACGACATCGACACCCAGTCCAGCGCCCCACCCTGGGTGACGCCGAGGTGTCTTACGCCAAACCGTCCCGCGTCCTGCAACAGGCACAGCGGCGTGCTGCTTTTTACCGTCAACGCGCTCATGCCAGGCCCTCCAGCGGCGTGTCGTCGCCGCCCAGACGAATGAATTCTGCGTGATCAATGGCGGCAAAACGTACGGTGTCGCCGGGCTGCATCAGGCTGTAGCCGTCGATTTCGCGATCAAACAGTTTGGCAGGTGTGCGCCCGAGGATGTTCCAGCCGCCGGGCGACTCCAGCGGGTAGGCCGCGGTTTGCCGTTCGGCGATGCCGACACTTCCCGCGGCAACGCGCTTGCGGGGTGTCTTGATGCGCGGCGCGGCGAGGCCTTCTTCCACCAGGCCCATGAACGCAAACCCCGGAGCGAAGCCCAGGGCGAAGACCTGATACTCGCGCTGGCTGTGGCGGCGAATCACTTCTTCCACCGACAGCCCGCTGCGCCTGGACAACAGGCTCAACTCGGGCCCGACGCTGAGGTCGTACCAGACCGGCAACACATGCTGCCGACCGCTTTGGGCGGCGTCGGGTGTGAGGTCTTTCAGCGCATCGGTAATGATCGCCCGAGCCAGTGTCGGACTCAACGCCAACAGATCGTAATGCACCATTAGCGTGGTGTAGGACGGCACCAGATCAATCAATTGCGCAGCAAAACCCTCGCGCAGACGCATCGTCGCGGCGAGCATCCACGGCATATTGGCCTCGTCGATGGCGTCGAACAGACGGACCATCAGGCAGTCGATGGCGACGACTTCGATGCGCAGGTTCACGGGGCCGACGGTCCGGCGTCAGTGCCGTTCAACGCCTGACGAATGCGCTGGACCGCGTCGATGGAACTGGCGTTGTCACCGTGCACGCACAAAGTCTGTGGTTGCAGCCGCAGCTCGCTGCCATCGCTGGCGATCAAGGCTTCGCCTCGGGACAAGGTCATGGCCTGGGCGATGATGACTTCCGCGTCGTGATGCACGGCGCCGGGAAGGTTGCGCGAGACCAGACGCCCCACATTGTCGTAGGCCCTATCGGCAAAGGCCTCGAACCACAGCGTGACGCCGAATTCATCGGCGATGGCTTGCGCCGCCGAGTTGTCGCGCATGGCCAGCAGCATTAGCGGCAGTTCGGGGTTGTAACGGGCGATGGCCTCGATAACGGCGCGCAGTTGCGTCGGATTGGCCATCATGTCGTTGTACATCGCGCCGTGGGGTTTGACGTAGCTGACGTGGCTGCCCTGGGCTCGGCAAACGCCGTCGAGCGCGCCGATCTGGTAATGCAGCAGGTCTTGGATTTCTTGCGGTGAACAGGTCATCGAGCGGCGGCCGAAACCCACCAGATCCTGATAAGCCGGGTGCGCGCCAATGGTGACGTTGTTGACCAGGGCCAGCGCGACGGTCTTGCGCATGACGCTCGGGTCGCCGGCGTGGAAGCCGCAAGCGATGTTGGCGCAATCAATGTAGGGCATGACCTCGGCGTCCAGACCCATGGTCCAGGCGCCATAGCTTTCGCCGATATCACAATTCAATAACAGGCGGCTCAAAGGCGTGACTCCTGTGCGAACGAAACGGGGAGAAGCTCGAGTGTACGCGCGGGGTTGTCAGGTTGGCAGCGCGGGACACGGGGCTGTGCGTTGGGGGCATTCTTCGGCGCGGATGGCCGAAGCGTCCAACTAATTAAAGCGCGGGGGGAGGATAAGAAAAAGTGAACGGTGCGGAGGATCTTCGCTGAATGGTATGGCCCCTTCCCGGCTGAAGCCGGTCCTACGAAGTGCCGGCCATTGTAGGACCGGCTTCAGCCGGGAAGGCGTCAGTAGCATCACTGCCCAATCAAGCGGGTGCCGGCAATGAGCATCAACGCCAGTCGCGCCCCACCGGTCGCACGTGATGCCGACCCACAAACACCCAGTCAATGAACACCACAATGCTTTCGATGACCAGCGAAAACAGCAACGCGCACAGCAGGCCCCAGCCGATGACTTCCGGCGACAACAGCACCTGCCAGGTATAGCCATTCCAGGTTTCGTCGCGGATGCCGGTGTCGGCGGCGGTCAGCACATGCCAGGCGCGGGAGTACCACGGGCCTTGCAGCGCCAGCCATTCACGGTCGAGGGTCTGATTGCGGGTGAGCAGGTTGCTGATGTTGTCAGCGTCGGTGCGGAACACCGGATCATCGCTGCTGCGGTAATGCTGGATCAGGGCCTGCACGTCGCCATTGAAGAACCGCTGGGCGGTTTCGGTATAACCGCGCAGGCTTTGTTGCGCTTCCAGCATGTGCGCTTCGACGCGCTTGCTGTAATCGCTGATGAAGCCTGGAATCTGCACGCCTATCAACAGGCCTGCCGTGAACAACACCAGTCGTATATAGCTGCGCAGCATAGATCCCTCTCTCTCAGGCCGAGCCTTCGGCAACGCATTCGCCGCGGCGCCAAAGACTCCAGTGACCCGGTTCGTAGCGATTCCAGGTCTCGTTTTCGGTCAGCGGCTCGGTAGCGATCACCGTCACCACATCGTTGGGCGTGGTTTCTGCCTGGAAATCGACGATGACGTCGACATCTTTCAGGCGCGCCGGGCCAAACGGGGCGCGGCGGGTGATGTGCACCAGCTTGGTCGAACAGTAGCAAAACAGCCAGTCGCCATCACTGAGCAGTGCGTTGAATACGCCTTTGCTGCGGTACTCGTTGCAGGCCTCGACCAGAGTCGGCAGCAACTGCTCGATCTCCACGGGCTCGGGAAACGCTTCACGCACCCGGTTGAGCAGGTCGCAGAACGCCGCTTCACTGTCGGTATCGCCCACTGGCCGATAAAACGTGGCACCGGGGTGAAAATCCGCGAGCTGACCGTTATGGGCGAAACACCAGTTGCGCCCCCACAGTTCGCGCACAAAAGGATGGGTGTTGGACAGACAGACCTTGCCGACGTTGGCCTGACGAATGTGGCCGATGACCACTTCGCTCTTGATGGGGTAACGCTGGACCAGTTGCGCAACTTCCGACTCGCTGCTCGCGGCAGGGTCCTGAAACAGGCGCAGGCCACGCCCTTCGTAGAAACCGATGCCCCAGCCGTCGCGGTGCGGACCGGTACGGCCACCGCGCTGCATCAGCCCGGTGAAGCTGAACACGATGTCCGTCGGTATGTTGGCACTCATGCCCAGAAGTTCACACATGCTCGGGTCTCGGTGCGTTGAAGCACGCGTCTGGGAGGATGCCGGTGATCATCACAGTTTGGGTTCGACGCGATAGCGGCCGCTCGGCGCAGGTGCTGGCGATGCCGCCGGCGACGGGCTGGCGAAGCGTCCTGCAGGCTGGTCCGCGTAAGGCTCGTCGTGTTCCTTCTGCTCGGCGGCAGCCTGTGCAGCGGCAGCTTCGGCGTGGGCCAGACGGGCTTTTTTCTTGCGCAGGAACGGCAAGCGGATCAAGGCGTAAACCAAGTAGAGGCCCAGCGCGACGGCGCCGTAAGTGGCGAGGTCGAGCACGGCGCGCCAGACGTTGTTGCCGACTTTCAGCGCCAGATCCAGCACGCTGATCGCCAGCGCCGGGGCGTATTGATCCTTGGCCGGATCGACGATGGTCGGGCAGAACAACAGCACGGCGCCGATCACGCGCAGGGGTTCGCGCAGGTAGCGCCACATCCAGCCGGTCAGCTTGGACCACACCAACAGACAGCCCAACGCGGCGAACGCGTAAAGGCCCCAGGCAATCAGATAGTCGTTGTCGGTCATGACGTCCGTGGTAAGGCAGGTAAAGAGGCGCTTATGATAACGACTTTTCACCAGCCCGGCTTCCCCGGCTTCAGTTATCGGTCCGCCGCGTGTCCAGCAAAGGGCAGCGCGACCGATCCCTTTTAAATGAGCCCACGTGAGAGAGCCCAGCATGCCTTCCGCCCCACACACTGCCACCGCCCCCGTCGCCCGCAAGGCTGACGGCGCCGACCCGTACGCCTGGCTGCAAAACCGCGACACCGATGAAGTGCTCGATTACCTCAAGGCCGAGAACGCCTGGCAGGAACAGCAGCTCGCCGACCTGCAGCCGTTGCGCGAAACCCTGTTCCAGGAGATCAAGGGCCGCATCCTCGAAACCGATCTGTCCCTGCCCTCCCCCTGGGGCTCGTATCTTTATTACACCCGGACCACCGAAGGCGACGAATACGCCCGTCACTACCGCTGCCCGCGCCCGGCCGATGACTCCCAGACCCTCGACGAAAGCGCTGAAGAATTGCTGCTCGACCCGAACGAACTGGCGGGCGGTGGCTTCTTCTCCCTCGGCGCGTTCAGCATCAGCCCCGACCATCGGCGCCTGGCCTACAGCCTCGACACCAGCGGCGAGGAGGTTTATCAGCTGTACGTCAAAGAGCTGAGCAGCGGCGCGGTCAGCAGCCTGCCGTTCGAAGACTGCGACGGCAGCATGACCTGGGCCAACGACAGCCAGACCCTGTTCTTCGGCGAACTGGACGACACTCACCGTCCGCACAAGCTGTATCGCCACAAGCTGGGCGAAGCATCCGCCGAGCTGGTGTTCAGCGAGCCTGACGGGCGCTTCTTCCTGCATTGCTACCGCAGCAGCTCGGAGCGGCAGTTGATCGTCGGGCTGGACAGCAAGACCACCAGCGAGGCCTGGGTGCTGGACGCCGGTACACCCGAGCAGGCGTTCGTGTGCATGGCGCCGCGCAGCGAGGGGCACGAATACTCAGTGGACCACGGGCTGATTGAGGGCAAGTGGAGCTGGGTCATCCGCAGCAATCAGGACGGCATCAACTTCGCGCTGTACAACGCTCCGGAAAAAAGCGATGGCATCCCGGAGCGGAGCGACTGGCAGAACCTGATTGCCCACAGCGAGACGGTCATGCTCGACGGTTTCAGCCTCAACGCCAAAGGCCTGACCTTGAGCCTGCGCGAAGGCGGTTTGCCGATCGTCGAAGTGCATCCCCAGGGGCTGCCGGCGTACCGCGTGCAACTGCCGGATGCGGCGTACAACCTGTATGTGCAGGACACCCTTGAATTCGACAGCGACAAGATTCGCCTGCGCTATCAGTCGCTAAATCGTCCGCCGCAGGTCTGGCAATTGTTGCTGGCCACCGGGGAAAAAATCGTACTCAAGGAAACGCCTGTTCTGGGTGTTTTCGATGCCGATGCCTACGTCAGCCAGCGATTGTGGGCGACCGCCGCCGACGGTACGCAAGTGCCGATCAGCCTGGTGGTCAAGCGCGAATTGGCCGGTCAGACCGTTCCGCTGTATCTGTACGGCTATGGCGCGTACGGCGAAAGCCTCGACCCGTGGTTTTCCCACGCGCGACTGAGCCTGCTTGATCGCGGCATCGCTTTCGCCATTGCCCATGTGCGCGGCGGCGGTGAGCTGGGCGAGGCCTGGTACCGCAACGGCAAGCAAGAGCACAAGCAAAACACTTTCAGTGACTTCATCGCCTGTGCCGAACACTTGATCGCGGAGAGCATCACCACTGCCCAGCAGTTGGTCATAAGCGGCGGCAGCGCCGGCGGCCTGTTGATCGGCGCGGTAGTGAACCAGCGTCCGGAGCTGTTCAAGGCGGCCATCGCTGAAGTGCCGTTCGTCGATGTCCTGAACACCATGCTCGACCCTGATCTGCCCCTGACCGTCACCGAGTACGACGAGTGGGGCAACCCGCAGGAGGCCGATGTTCACGCGCGGATCAAGGCCTACGCGCCTTATGAAAATGTCATAGCGCAGGATTATCCGGCCATGCTGGTGATCGCGGGCTATAACGACAGTCGCGTGCAGTATTGGGAGGCGGCCAAGTGGGTGGCAAAACTGCGTGATCTAAAAACCGACGATAACCTGCTGTTGCTCAAGACCGAACTGGGTGCAGGCCACGGTGGCATGAGCGGGCGCTATCAGGGATTGCGTGACGTAGCACTCGAATACGGATTTATTCTGAAAGTGCTGAATATGGCCTAACCAAATCTGCGCGAGTGGTGTGTCACATGGCAAGCCCCGGACGCTGTAAAGTCCGGGGCTGCTCTCACGCCAGCCAGTGCTTCACGCAATCTCCCTGAACACTCAACAAGAACTCGCCATGTCTACATTACTCAACAAAGAAATCCGCGACATGCTGATGGACTGCGGTCTGTTCATAGCCCTGACGCCTGCAGAATTCGCCGCCGCTGCGGGGTACTTCAGCATCAGCAGCATTGAAAAGGGCGACGCGATCTTCAACGAAGGCGACGCGGGCACGTTCATGTGCATTATTCATTCGGGCACGGTGTCGGTGCAGAAGCTCAACAGCGACGGCCAACCGGTGGAGACCGCCGTACTGCGCAGCGGCAGAGCGTTTGGCGAAATGGCGGTGCTGGACGGCGAACGCCGCTCGGCCACATGCATCGCCGCATCGTCGTGCTACCTGCTGAACCTTGGCAAGGATTCGCTGGAAAAGATGCTCAACGAGGCACCGAAAGTGGCGGCGAAGATCATCCGCGCGATCGCGGTGGCCATGTCGAAGCGGCTGCGCATGATGGACGGCCAGGTGGTGACGCAGCACGATTGAGAGCGTCGAGCGTGAGTCAGGGACTGGGCTTGGCCGACGGCTGCAAGCCGGGCAATGCCTCATCGTCCTTTGGCGGACCTGGCTGGGGAATCTTCGGCAATAACGGCGGGTTGCCTTGCCCGCCTGCATGGGGAACGCCCGGCGGTGCCACTTGCGGGTACGGCGTTGGCGTCGCGGTGCCGGGCGAACCCTCGGAAGCCGCGATGGGCTCGGGTGTATTCAGAACAGGCTGCAGGCTCTCGGCAGACGCTTGCGACGCGCCGAGCACAGTGATGACAATCGTCAGTAGAATGGAGCACTTCATCGTTGGCCTCCCCTGCCAATCTTTCGCTTACCGCTCAGGCTACTCCTGCGCAACCCATCGCGCTCTGACAAATTGCGCTGCATGCGGCCCTACCCTTTTGACGAGTTATCCATGAAACGTTTTGTTCTGCTCGACACCACTCCGATCCCTGATGACGGCGGCGCCTTGTGCCTGTTCGAGTACGGCGAAGATTTTGTCATCAAGATACAGGGCGGCGACGGCGGCCAGTTGATGAACACGCGCATGCACGGCTCCGAAGACGCCCTGGCCGAAATTCCCTGCAAGAAGGTCGCTGCCCGCCTCAACCCTCGGGTGCTGATCGGCGGGCTTGGCATGGGCTTCACCCTGGCGTCGGCACTCAAGCACCTGGGCAAGAACGGCGAAGTGGTGGTCGCCGAACTGGTGCCCGGCGTGGTGGAGTGGAACCGCGGCGCATTGGGTGAGAAATCGGGCAATCCGTTGCAGGACCCGCGCGCCAAGGTGGTGATACAGGACGTCGCTCAAGTGCTGAAAGCCGAACCCCAGGGCTTTGACGCGATCATGCTGGACGTCGACAACGGCCCCGAAGGCCTGACGCAAAAGTCCAACAGCTGGCTGTATTCGGCCGGCGGTCTTGCGGCCTGTGCCAGCGCGCTACGCCCAAAAGGCGTGCTGGCCGTGTGGTCCGCCAGCGCCGATGCGGCCTTCAGCGACAAACTGCGCAAGGCCGGTTTCAAGGCTGAAGAGGTCAAGGTCTACGCCCACGGCAACAAGGGCACACGGCATACCATCTGGATCGCTGAAAAACTGAAGGGCTGATCGACGGGCAAAGCGCTAGACTTGCCTGCATTGCTCTCCATCGCCAACAGAACACGAAACAGGTGACGCCATGAGTTCGGCCAACACGCCAACCAACACTTCCAAACTGGACCGCATCCTCGCCGACGCCCAGCGTGATCGCGAAATGGGTTACCGCGACAAAGCCCTGCGCATGTACCCCCACGTCTGCGGCCGCTGCGCCCGGGAATTTGCCGGTAAACGCCTCAGCGAGTTGACCGTTCACCACCGCGACCACAACCACGACAACAATCCCCAGGACGGCTCCAACTGGGAGCTGCTGTGTCTGTACTGCCACGACAACGAACACTCGCGTTACACCGATCAGCAGTACTTCTCGGAAAGCTCGACCAGCAGCCCGAAAACCGCCAAGGCCACCCACAACCCGTTCGCCGCGCTGGCCGGGTTGATGAAGAAGGACTAGAAGACGAGCTGCAAGTTTTGAGCGGCAAGCGGCAAGTAAAAGCACAGCGGCGTTTGTCGGGCCACCCTTAACCGCCTCTTGCAGCTTAAAGCTTGAAGCTGGCCGCTGCTTCTTTCCCCTATAATCCTGCGCTTTCTCTGATGAGCACCCTCCCCCGTGGCCAACAAACGCTATGCCTGCATCGGCTTGTTCAATCCCAAATCCCCGGAAAACGTCGGTTCGGTGATGCGCGCAGCAGGCTGCTATGGCGTGGCGTCGGTGTTCTATACCGGCAAGCGCTATGAGCGTGCGCGTGATTTCGTCACCGACACCAAAAAGATTCATCAGGACATTCCGCTGATCGGCATCGATGACCTAAGAAAGATCATCCCGCTGGGCTGTGTGCCGGTGGCCGTGGAATTGGTCGAAGGCGCACGGGCGTTGCCCGAGTACACCCACCCGGATCGCGCGATTTACATATTCGGCCCGGAGGACGGTTCACTGGATAAGGACATCCGCGATTGGTGCGAAGACGTGGTGTACATCCCCACGACGGGCTGCATGAACCTCGCCGCGACGGTCAATGTCGTGCTTTACGACCGCATGGCCAAAGGCATCAACACCCGCTCCGGCCCGCAGTTCGGACGGGAAACCGATCGCACCTGACGTCCGCGCGCTGACAAAACGCATTGAACAGTTTGCGCTGCTGACAGTCAGCTTTAAGGACCCTACCTTTCACGGAGAACGCATCATGAGCGACACCCCGATCATTGAACGCATCGAACGACCTTTGCACGACTACCCGGAGCAGAACGTACAGGGCTGGGAGCGTATCGGCTCGCTGGCAGGTGGTGTACTGATGATGGGCAAGGGTCTGCGCCGCGGCGGGATCTTTGGTCTGGTGCAACTGGCAATCGGCGGCGCCGTACTGGCCCGTGGCATCACTGGCCACTGCTCGGCGAAAGCGTTGATCGACAAGAGCCGCAGCGAGATGGACGTGGCCCGTTCGCGCATCGAAGAAGCCGGCGCCGAGCTGAGCAAGCTGAAGACCAAGGCTGAAGTCGCTGTAGAAGACGCTGTCGACACCGGCGCCGACGCGTTGAAAGGTCCGAAAGGCGTCTGATCCACGCTGCATCGCACGCAAGCTCGTGACGGCTGAACCGACAGCCTCACGAGCTTTTTGCTTTAGCCCGCGCGAAAAATCAGGTAATCCTCCCAGTCGTCCTCCGGCACGCTGCCTTCACTGAGCATGCGGCCGGACTGAGAAATACGCTGCTTGTGCACCTGTTCCCGGTCCCCGCACACCAGGTGGTGCCAGAGCGGCAAGTCCTTGCCCTCGCTGACCAGCCGATAGCCGCAGGTGGGCGGCAACCACTTGAATTCATCAGCCTTTCCCGGCGTCAGCTGAATGCAGTCCGGGACCTGGGCGCGACGATTCGGGTAGTCAGTGCAGGCGCAGGTCTTCAGATCCAGCAGCTTGCAGGCAATGCGCGTGTAATAAACGCTGCCGTCGTCCTCGTCCTCGAGCTTTTGCAGACAGCACAAACCGCAGCCGTCACACAGCGACTCCCACTCGACTGCATCGAGCTGCTCGAGGGTTTTGCGTATCCAGAAGGGTTCTACGAAGGCGGCCATGATTCTCGCGCAAACAGCTGTGGGGCAATGAAAGGCCGCCAGTCTAGAGGCACAAGTCATTTGGGCCAAGCATTGGCGACTGTCGGTAAAACGCGTTCTCCGGCTGGACCTGCTTTGGCGGGGTAATGCGGTCCGCGAAACGCCGAGCCCGCGTCGGCCGCTGGCTGAGCTGGCGGCTGAGGGGGATTTCAGTTTGTAAGGACTGGACGCTGGGTTTTAGTGGGACCGGCTTTAGCCGGGAAGGCTTCGGGGGCCACGCCGCAAAATGGATGGCGTACACACCGGCCTCTTCCCGGCTGAAGCCGGTCCCACTCATCGCTGTGTCAGCAGGACCGGTTTCAGCCGGGAAGTGCTCAATACCCCTTGGCGAAATCCACTTCGCCGCGTAACGCCTCGCCGGCGGTGTAGGCCTTGAGGTTGTCCACGAACAGCTGGGTCATCGCCGGCGGCGAGGTCGGCGCCGAGCTGTGACCGGTGAGCAACAGGCCCCATGCCGTCCAGAACGGGTGACGCTGGGGCAATGGCTCCTGCCGGCAGACGTCAATGACCGCCCCCGCCAGATGCCCTTCTTTCAGCGCTTCGACCAGATCCGCATCCACCACCGCCGTGCCCCGCCCGACGTTGATGAACAACGCCGAGGGCTTGAAGCCGGCAAACAGTTTGGCGTTGTAGAGGTCCTGGGTCTGCGGCGTGTTGGGCAGCAGATTGATGACGAAATCAACCTCGGCCACCAGACGCGGCAGGTCATCCAGCGCAGCCACCTCAACGAACGGCGCCTCAGTCCGCGCACTCGACGCAACGCCATACAGCTCAACGCCGAACGGCACGAGGAACTGCGCCACGCAGCGGCCAATGTCGCCCGTCCCCACGATCAACGCCTTGCGTCCGGACAGGCTGCGGCCCATGCGGTTGTCCCACTTGCGCTCGACCTGACTGACCAACCGCGCCAGCACCTCACGCTCATGCACCAGCATGTAGGTCAGCACGAACTCAGCCATCACCTGACCGAAGATGCCGACGGCGCGGGTCAGTTGATAGTCGCGGTACAGCCCGTCTGCCAGCAGCGGCGTGATGCCGGCCCAGGTCGATTGCAGCCATTTCGGTTTGTGGCCCTGGCGCAGCAGATTCGCCAGCAGGTCAGGCTGACCGAGCCAGATCGGCGCCTCGGCGGCCATTTTCGACAGTTCAGCGGAGTGACCGCTGCTCAACACTTCGATTTCGGGGGCCGCCTGGCGGAGGAGTTCGGTGTAAACGGGATAATCGTGTTCGGCGATCAGAACGCGCATGGCTTCAAAACTCGAATAAACGGGGCATGCGACCGCGCAGCGTTCCGGACCGCGCTCGATTGAGCCGGTCAGGTCTGACGCATGCGACGGTCCGGTGTACCCCTGCGGTGGATTGCAGGGTCAGAAATCGATCACATCGGATCGTTGCGGCGCAGCAGCTCTTCGGGCAAGTGCTCGATGTAATCGTCTTCGGCCGGTGGCATCTGCAGGTGGTAACCCTGCTTTTCCAGGTTGGCGAGCACCGCATGAATGTCTTCACGGGCCAGAGCGCGTTCTGGCGACAGGACCAGGTTGAAAGCGTGCTGCGGCTTGCCGAACGCAGTCAGCAATTCTTCAGGCACACGCTCCAGAGCGTCGCTCTTGAGGACATACAGGTACATTTCGTTCCTGCGCGGGCTGCGGTAGATGGAGCAAATATGTTTCAAGGCTGTTCTCCGGCATTGGCCAGGCTGTCGAGCAGCATCTGGCCCATCAATTCGCGGCGCCAGCCACGCAGCGATTCGGGCAATTTATAGGGACCGTCTGGGTAACCGGTCTTGAGCAGGGCTTCGAGGGTCTTTTTGCGCAGCATCAATTCCGGGGCCATGTCGAGGCGCTCGGCTTGCTGCTGGCCAATGACGCGCAAGCTCTTCAGCACGCTTGAAGCCTCGATCGGCAACGGCTCCGGCAACGCGGGCGGCCACAGATCCGGCGACACGCTGCCGGCTTTTTTGATCAGGTCGAGCAGAAACTCGCCGTCCTGACGCACGGTCTTGGGGTGCATATCATCGATTTTCGCCAGCGCGGAGAGGTTGTCCGGCTGGGATTTTGCCAGCGGCCACAGCGAGTGCTCGCGCAACACGCGGTTGCGTGGCTGATTGCGCAGGCGCGCCTGCTGCTCGCGCCAGGCACAGAGCTCACGCAGCACGGCGAGTTGCGCCCGGGACAGCTTCCACGCCAGCTTGGCGTCGCGGTAAGCGTCATACGGATCGGTTTCGCGGCGCAGATTGGCGACCAGCTCGGCACCGTCCTCCAGCACCCAGGCGTACTTTTCATCGGACAGACGCGGACGCAGCAGGTTGTACACCTCCGCCAGGTGCACGGCGTCTTCGGCGGCGTAGCTGATCTGGGTTTCCGAAAGTGGGCGCTGCAGCCAGTCAGAACGGGTCTCGCCTTTCGGCAGGTCGATGTTCAGCACTTCCTGGACCAGACGCGAATAACCCATCGAGAACCCGAGGTTCAGGTAGGCCGCAGCCAGTTGCGTGTCGAACAGCGGCGCCGGCAGACTGCCGGTCAGGCGCAACAGCACCTCGAGGTCCTCGCTGCAGGCGTGAACGACTTTGATGACGTCAGGGTTTTCCAGCAGCGCGGCCAGAGGTCTCCAGTCGCTTATCAGCAACGGGTCGATCAGGTAAGCGCGTGAACCGTCGCCGATCTGCAACAGCGCGGCGATGGGATAAAAGGTGTCGACCCGCATGAATTCGGTGTCGAGCGCGACGTAGGACAGGGTCTGCCACTGTGCGCAATGTTCGGCGAGGCTATGGTCGTCGCGAATCCAGTGAATATCGATGGCCACACGGCTCTCCCTCGAAGAATGGCGCGCAGTATATATCGCTACAAGCGGTTACCGGGCATCCGTCCTGCAAGTCTCGAACAACTTCATCTTTGAAGCGCGCAAATAGCCGCCGCGGCAACGACCGTCCATCCGATCACTGATCACTGGCCCGCCTTGCGCAGCACGTACACACGCCACATGGCGTAGCCGGGCAGAAAGTCGTGGTGAGCGACGATCCTAAAACCCGCCCGCGCGAACTCGGATTCAATGTCGCTACGGCACACCACAAATCGATTGCGGGGCGCAGACATGCCGGCGTCCAGTCGACCCTGCTGCCGTTTGCGACGCCAGGCTTTGACGTTACCGTCCACCCACAGCCCGACGATGGCCGTGTCGCGGGTTACCCTGTGGAACTCGTCGAGAATCGCGCCGCGTTTTTCGCTGTCGGCCAGGTGATGGAACAATCGCATGCAGAAAATGCAGTCCACCGCGTTGCCGGACAGGCCGATGGAAAACGCCGAGCTCTGGAATGTGCGGATGCGCTTGCGCACTTCGTTGGATGACTGCGCCTCGGCGAGCGCCAGCCTGTCGGTAGACGGATCGGCCGCGAGTATCACCCGATTGGCGTGTTCGGCCAGCACCGGCCAGAAACGCCCCGAACCCGACGGCACGTCCAGCACCAGTCCAGGCTCGCCCGCATCACGCAACGCCCTCCGTGCCAGTTGCGCATCGCGCCACAGACTCAGACGTCGACTGAGGGTGTGTTCGTGCCCGCCCACGTATGCGTCGACGTGTATTTTTTTGCCGAGGGGCTCACTCATTGGCCAGTACCCCGTCCGTATAAATCCCCCGACAACCCGCGAACATGTCCAGCGCCGGGTTATAGACCTTTGTCTGCACTTGCAGCAGACCCAACATCGAATGGAACAGGTTGTCCTGACTGAGAGGGGCATTGCGCTCTTTTTGCAGGCAATGGGTATCCACTGCGAATGACTGCTGATAGTTCTCGGAGAACCAGGCAATCATCGGGACATGTTTCTGTTGATCGGGCGCCAGCACATAAGGCGTGCCATGCAGGAACAGGTTGTATTCACCCAGTGACTCACCGTGGTCGGACAAATACACCATGGCCGTGTCCACTTTGCCCTGATTGCTGCGAAGAATATCAATCAGCGACGCCAGTACATGGTCGGTGTAGAGCAATGTATTGTCATAACCGTTGACGATACTTTCCCGGGAACAGTTATTCAGCGCATTGCTTTCGCACACCGGGGTGAACTTCTCGAATTCTTTTGGATAACGCTTGAAGTACTCAGGGCCATGACTGCCCATCTGATGAAGGACCAGCACGGTGTCCTTGTCCAGTGTGTCGATGAACTTCTGCAGGCCCTGCAACAGGATCTCATCGCGACACTCGTTGTTGGCGCACAGCGCCGGGTCCTTGAGATTGCTGACATCCTGCAACGTCACCCGGTCGCAGGTACCCTTGCAGCCCGACTGGTTGTCCCGCCAGATCACATCCAGCCCGGCGCGTTTCAATACATCAAGCATGCCTTCTTCATTGCGCGCGGTGGTTGCGTTGTAATCCTTGCGGCCCATGTTGGAAAACATGCACGGCACCGACACCGCCGTCTCCGTGCCGCAGGAATGCACATCCGTAAAGGTGAGCAGGCCGCGCTCCTTGCTCAGCTGGGGCGTGGTATCGCGGTTGTAACCCAGGATGCCGAAGTTCTCCGCCCGCGCGCTTTCACCCACCACCAGCACGGTCAGCGACTTGCGCTTGTGCTGCTGCCAGTCGCTGGCAAGTTTGGCGTCCTGACCGATGCTTAAGAACGGCCGCTGCGCCGACTTGACCTGCTCGCTCAAGTAACCCACGGACGCTGCCAGGTAGTTGCTTGGCACCACCATCAGGCGCAACTCGTGGTGATTGCGAAACAGCGACGACAGCCCCTGGTAATTCATCAACGCAACACCGCCAATGGCGACCGCGCACACCACGGACACCAACGCCTTACTGAGCAACTCACGGGGCCAGCGGCGATAGGCAATCGGTGTTTTGAAAAGAATGAACGACGGCACCACACCCAGAAAAAACAAATAGGCGAGCAACTTCAACGAGAGCAAATCGCGTACTTCCGTGACATTGGTTTCAGCGAAGTTTCTAAACATCCCCGAATCAATCATCACGCCGTATTGGCTCATGAAGTAAGCCACGCCGGCGCTGACGAAAAAGATAACGATCAGCACCGGTTTTAATACGCGCCTGAACGCCAACAGCGTGAAGAAAATATTAAACGCACAAAATACCATCAGCGCAAAAGCACAACGCAACAACAGGCCCTTACCATCAGAGTCAGTAACTGCAAATAAATGCTGCCAGAGGGTCAGGTTAAACCCGATCAATAAAAACGCACTGGCAAGCACTGTCACAAGCTCGGGGCGAACTGCTTTGACGTTCAGCATAAAAGTCTGCTTGGGTGGAAATGAGAATATAAACGCGGAGGAAACCCCGCCGATGCCGCGAACTTTAGGCATCTGGCCATCAATTTTTTGTGAAAAGGATGAGAACGAATGGTGGGGTGGGTTTGTTGCTTATTCGATAGGATCCTGCGGTGCAAGCCGCAGGAAATCAGCCAAGTCTTCAGTAGCCGATCAAGCTTTATGCCGAACAGGTCTGCGCCGCTGCATCCTCAACAATCATCTGCGCCGCCTTCTCGGCGATCATCACGGTCGGCGAGCAGGTGTTGCCGGAGGTGATGTTAGGCATGATCGACGCGTCCACCACGCGCAAGCCGGTGATGCCGTGCACGCGCAGGCGTTCGTCGACCACAGCGTCGCGGCCCTGTCCCATCTTGCAGGTGCCGACCGGGTGAAAGATCGTCGTGCCTATGACGCTGGCGGCCTCACGCAGTTCTTCCTCGGTTTGCAGGCCCGCGCCGGGCAGGTACTCCACCGGCTCGAAGCGAGCGAGCGCAGGCGCGGCGGCGATGCGACGGGTCAGGCGAATGGCGTCGGCAGCGACTTTGAGATCGGTCTCGTGACTCAAATAATTCGGCCGAATGACCGGCGCGGCATCGGCCAGCGCCGAACGGACCTCCACCGTCCCACGGCTCTGCGGGCGCAAGTCGCACACTGACGCCGTGAATGCAGGGAAGCCGTGAAGCGGTTCGCCGAACCGCTCAAGAGACAAGGGCTGCACGTGGTATTCGAGATTGGCGCTCGCCTGCTCCGGCCCCGAGCGCGCAAAAGCACCCAGCTGACTCGGCGCCATTGCCAACGGCCCACTGCGATTGAAGGCGTAGCGCAGCCCCATGTTCATCTTGCCCCACAGACTGCCGGCCATCTGGTTCAACGTCTGGCCATTGGTGACCTTGTAGATCAGGCGCAACTGCAGGTGATCCTGCAGATTCGCGCCAACCCCGGGGAGCTCATGCCGAACGCCAATGCCGAGCTTTTCGAGCAATGGCCGCGGCCCGATGCCGGAGCGTTGCAGGACCATGGGCGAGCCGATGGCGCCGCAGCAAAGGATGATTTCCCGTCGCGCGCGAAGCGTCTGTTCCTGCCCGTTGACGCGAGCAATCACCCCGCTGGCTCGACTGTTTTCGAACACGACGCGCGACACTTCCGCGCCTGTGATTACCGTCAGGTTCGGCCGCTTCAATGCCGGACGGAGAAATGCCTTGGACGCGTTTCAGCGCACACCGCGCCGTTGATTCACCTGAAAATAGCTGCACCCTTCGTTGTCGCCGCCATTGAAGTCGGGGATCGACGGGATGCCGGTTTGAGCCGCCGCTTCACGGAACGCATCCAGCAACGACCATGAAAGACGCTGCTGCTCGACACGCCACTCACCGTTCGCGCTGTGAAGGTCCGAGTCGCCGGCGTAATGGTTTTCCGAGCGTTTGAAGATTGGCAGGACGTCACTCCAGCCCCAGCCCGTGTTGCCCTGCTCCGCCCACCCGTCGTAGTCCCGGGCCTGCCCGCGCATGTAGATCATGCCGTTGATGGACGAGCAGCCGCCCAGTACTTTGCCGCGGGGATAGTTGAGCGCGCGTCCGCCGAGGCCGGGCTCCGCTTCGGTTTTGAAGCACCAGTCGGTGCGCGGATTGCCGATGCAGTAGAGGTAACCCACCGGCACATGAATCCAGGCGTAATTGTCCTGGCCGCCGGCTTCAAGCAGCAGGACCCGATGAGCAGGATTCTGCGACAGCCGATTGGCCAGCAGGCAGCCCGCCGGGCCTGCGCCGACGATGATGTAGTCATGAAGACCGACGTCCGTTTGCATGCGTCCCTCGCTGATATTTTTTGTTTTTATGCAGGCCCCATCCTGAAGTTTTTCGCCACGAAACAAAAGACCGCCGCATGTTTCCATGGGGCGGTCCGGGGTGAAGCGTTTGCCGTCAGTGGCTGTGCGATTATACCGCGCTGCGACGGTAGCTGCGGTAGTTCGGCATCCAGAAGTGACGCTCGATGGCTTCGACGAGCATTTCTTCGGTGGTCTCCAGCGCCATGCCTTCAGCTTGAGCCTGCTTGGCCACGGCCAACGCAATCTTCTTGCTCACCTGTTGAATCTCCTTCAGCGGCGGCAGCACAGCGTCACCTTTGCCCGTCACCATCGGCGAGCATTCGGCCAGCGCATTGGAAGCCGCCATCAGCATTTTGTCGGTGATGCGCGTGGCTTTCGACGCCACAACACCCAGGCCGATGCCCGGGAAAATGTAGGAGTTGTTGCACTGCGCGATGTGGAACGTGCGATCACCTACGGTGACCGGGGCAAACGGACTGCCGGTCGCGACCAGCGCATCGCCGTTGGTCCAGGTCAGCACTTCCTGCGGGGTGACTTCGACCTTCGAGGTGGGGTTGGACAGCGGCATCACCAGCGGCTTGGCACAGTGCTTGTGCATCTCGCGGATGACTTGCTCGGTGAACAGGCCGCGTTGGCCGGACACGCCGATCAACACAGTCGGCTTGCCATTGGCGACCACGTCCAGCAACTCGGGCGAACCCTCACCGCTCGACCAGCCCGCTACGTCGGCAGACTTCTGCGCGAGGTTCTTCTGGAAGTCCAGCAAGTTGTCCATGCCGTCGGTCAGCAACCCGAAGCGGTCGACCATCATCACGCGCTTGCGCGCTTCGGCTTCGCTCAGACCTTCGATCACCATGGCCGCAATGATGTGCTCGGCAATCCCGCAACCCGCCGAACCCGCGCCCAGGAACACCACCCGCTGCTGGCCCAGTGTTTCGTGCTTGGCCTTGCACGCCGCCAGCAACGTACCCACGGCAACCGACGCGGTGCCCTGAATGTCGTCGTTGAAGCAGCACAACTCGTCGCGGTACTTCTCCAGCAACGGCATGGCGTTGGTCTGGGCGAAGTCTTCGAACTGCAGCAGCACGTCCGGCCAGCGGCGCTGAACGGCCTCGATGAACAGGGCGATGAAGTCGTCGTATTCCTTGCCAGTCACGCGCTCGTGGCGCCAGCCCATGTACATCGGGTCGTCCAGCAGCTCTTTGTTGTTGGTGCCCACGTCGAGCACGATCGGCAAGGTGTACGCCGGGCTGATGCCGCCGCACGCGGTGTACAGCGAAAGCTTGCCGATTGGGATGCCCATGCCGCCAATGCCCTGATCGCCCAGGCCGAGGATGCGCTCGCTGTCCGTCACCACGATGATTTTGATGCGATCTTTCGTTGCGCTGCGCAGGATATCGTCGATGCGGTCGCGCTCGGGGTAGGAAATGAACAGCCCGCGGTGGGTGCGGTAGATCTTCGAGAATTCCTGACACGCCTGACCCACGGTCGGGGTGTAAATGATCGGCAGCATCTCGTCGAGGTGCGAATCCAGCAGGCGGAAGAACAGGGTTTCGTTGTTGTCCTGAATCGAGCGCAAGTAAATGTGTTTATCCAGGTCGCTCGCACATTGCTGGTACTGGTTGTAAACGCGGGTGACCTGCTCTTCGATGGTTTCGACGTTCTGGGGCAGCAGGCCGACCAGGTTGAAATCGATGCGCTCTTGGGGTGTGAACGCACTGCCCTTGTTGAGCAGCGGCATTTCCAGCAACGAAGGGCCGGCATAGGAAATATATAAAGGTCGCGAGGTCTTGGTCATTTGCAGTGATCGCCTTTTCTCTGTTTGCTCTATCAATACGTCGTCGAAACGATGCCCCGGAGGTCGATGTATACGACGCTCAACGCAGGATCCGTCCGAAGAAATAGGGGGGTAAAAACAGGGTGCCTATCTTACTCGCCTGAAAACGATTGCGACATTTTGTCGCCCTACGATTGCGAAATGATGGAGCCAAGTCGTCCAAACGGTCAGAAACTGGCCGTGCATCGGGAACCAGCAGGCCGTGGCGGGTCACAGTAAAAACGACGTTATGGCAAATCGACCGTTTCGAGCAAAGCTCTTTCGACCACGGTCACCCTCGACCGAGACACGAAATGCCTTACACATTGAACTGGCGATGAGCCATTGCAGTCACATTGATATCAAAACGGAGATATTAATGTCAGGCCAGCGCATCTTTCGCATCCACTACCGCTTTCTGGGCGAGCACCGAGTATTTCTCCAACCCGACTCAGTGCTGGACGAATCAGACCCCTGGTATTACGCCTGTCTGCACGCAGGCATAGGCGTGCTGCACAACCTGTCCAAGACTCGGGAGGAGCTGACAGCGTTGATGGCCCATGGTCGCCGCTACGGTTTGACGGACGTGCGCTGGGGGGAGTGGGTGTGATTGATTGCCATCCAAGCCGATCTACCCACTTTTTTGATGCCGTGGTCAGGCCTGTCCAACGCGCTGAATCACATAGCTCGCCTCAAAGCCATGCACACACCCAATCACGTTGAATCCCTTGAAATAGCCCGTCGCGCGAAGCAGGTCCACAGCCGGGCCGACTTCAGGTGAATGCTGGAAGTCGCCGTAGTCGTCGAACACAATAAAGCCACCCGGTACGACGCTGGGCGAATACAGCAGGAAATCCAACAGCACATTGCGCCCGGCATGGCCGCCATCGATGTGTAACAGCGCCACCTTCGGCGACAGGTTGTAGAAGCGCTCGGCACTTAACTCTGAATAGCCCCTCAGCACCAGAGCGTTCGAGAACAGCTTCTCCTGGTAGTAACTGAACTCTTCAAACTGATTGGGCAGCTCAAAGGGATCAATCCCGATGATGCGGCGCTCGCGGTTGCAGACCTCATTCATCAGCACCAGCGACTTGCCCTTCCAAACGCCAATCTCCACCACATCACCGGGGATGCCTTCGACCAGCAGCGCCAGATACCCCAGCAGCCGCACATGATCATGAAACGACAACTCCTTGCGCGGCATCGCCCGCTCCGCCGGCAACGTGCTCTGCGCCTGCTCGAAATGCTCGCCAATGAATGTCCAGATCTGCGCGATCGAATCGTTGAGCTCCGGCTTGCTGATGAAATCGTTGAGCTGTTGGATGGTAGTCATGGCTTCTCTGACTGGCTGGAAGGGCTGAGGGATTGGGGATGGAGCGTGGAGCGATCTCGTACCGTGAAGGGGCGTGAGATCGAGAGTAGGCGGGGGTTGGGAAAAGTAAAGTGCGCAGGGCGCAGCTCGGATTTTGGAGGGGTTTTTTTAAATCGCGGAAACGAAAAAGCCCCAGAAGCATAACTTCTGGGGCTTTTCAAATAATGGCGGAGAGATAGGGATTTGAACCCTAGGTACTGTCGCCAGTACAACGGATTTCGAATCCGTCCCGTTCGGCCACTCCGGCATCTCTCCAACGGCGCGCATCATAACAGTTCGTCCGAAGAACGCGAACCCTTTTTACGGATTTTTTCGCGTTCTTTCAGATGCTTGCAGCGTTTTCCGCGTGAAGCGTTGGATCAGAGCGGTACGCCAAGACGCTGGGCGACTTCTTCGTAGGCTTCGATGACATCGCCAAGGCCCTGACGGAAGCGGTCCTTGTCCATTTTCTTGCGGGTTTCTTTGTCCCACAGGCGGCAGCCGTCCGGGCTGAACTCGTCGCCCAGGACGATCGAGCCGTCGCTGAACACGCCGAACTCAAGCTTGAAGTCGACCAGCAGCAGGCCGGCGTCGTCGAACAGCTTGGACAGGACTTCGTTGACCTTCAGGGACAGCTCTTTCATGCGAACCAGTTGCTCGGCGGTGCCCCAACCGAACGCGACGACGTGGGAGTCGTTGATGAATGGGTCGCCCTTGGCGTCGTCCTTCAGGAACAGCTCGAAGGTGTAAGGGTTGAGCTTCACGCCCTCCTCCACGCCCAGGCGCTTGACCAGGCTGCCGGCGGCGTAGTTACGCACGACGCATTCGACCGGGATCATGTCGAGCTTCTTGACCAGCACTTCGTTGTCGGCCAGCAGTTTATCGAACTGGGTTGGAATGCCAGCGGCTTCCAGCTTCTGCATGATGAAGGCGTTGAACTTGTTGTTCACCAAGCCTTTGCGGTCGAGCTGTTCGATGCGCTTGCCGTCAAACGCCGAGGTGTCGTTGCGGAACACAAGGATCAAGCGGTCAGCGTCATCGGTCTTGTAAACCGACTTGGCTTTGCCGCGGTAGAGTTCTTCACGTTTTTCCATGATGGGCTCCGCTTGCTGAATCTGGCTGAATAATGGGGGGCGAGTCGCCCGTTTGGGACGCTAGGCGATTTCGCGCCAGTCGAGCCCTGAATCCTGATCGGCCAATTGTAGCCAGTCCTCGTCGCACCCAAGGGTGTCGACGAAACATTGCCGGGCCAGATGCGGCAGGTTGTTCTTGCTGCTCAGATGGGCCAGCACCAGGTGCTGAAGATCCTGCCATCCCAACTCGTTCACCAGACTGGCAGCCTGATGATTGTTCAAATGACCGTGATCACCACCCACCCGCTGCTTGAGAAAGTACGGGTACTGACCCCGGGCGAGCAGATCGCGGCAGTGATTGGACTCGACCATGAGCGCGTCGAGGCCGCGGTAGCTGTCGAGCACCATCGGGCAATACGAGCCAAGGTCGGTCAACAGGCCGAAGCGACGGCGCCCGTCATTGAACACGAACTGCGTGGGCTCCAGCGCATCGTGAGCCACCGACACCACGTCAATGTCCAGACCGCCAATGCGCAGCCCCTGCCCGCCCACCAGCCGAAGACCGGCTTCGACCGGTTTGCGCATGCCGCGCAGCGTACCGTCGCTGAGGTACACCGGCACATCGTAGCGCCGAGACAGCAAACCCACGCCATGCACATGATCGGCATGTTCGTGGGTCACTAGAATGGCGCTGAGCTGTTTACCGCTGACGCCCAGCCTGTCGAGCCGCCGTTCGGTTTCCCGCAAGGAGAAACCGCAATCGACCAGCACATACGTGTCGTTGCTCGCAACCAGCGTGGCATTACCACGGCTGCCGCTGCCGAGAACCGCGAAGCGCACTTAACCCAGGTTGTCCTGAATGACGCTCAACACACGACGAGCGACTTCCGTCGGCGCCACGGTGTTGATGTTCTTCTCGACCGTTACCTGAACGTTCTCGCCGACCTTGCTCAGGCGAACCTGATAACGCTCGGCGCGGGCTTCTTTCTCTTCCTTGGACTCTTCGCTGCCGAACACACGGCTGAGGAAGCCAGGCTTGTTTTCAGGCTTGTCGGCTTTTTCCGCCAGGTTGATGTAGTACAGGCCCAAGCTGCGGTTGATGTCTTCAACGCGCCAGTCGCCCTGGTTAAGCGCACGGCCGACGCTCGACCACGCCCGATCCAGGTCTGCGCCCAGGTTCAGCACCGGGTTGCCGCTGCCGTCTTCACTGAGAGAGACACGGCTTGGGGTGTCGAAATCACGCGCCGCCAGCAGGGACACTGAACCGCCCTTCTCGGCCGTACGGGTCAGGCTTGCCAGCATGTCATCGGTCAGCACGGAGTCGAGGCCGACGTTAGTGCTGCGCGACGAGAATGCAGGATCATCACGGCTGCCGGCCGGACGTTGCACGCTGACCACATAGATTTCACTGGTGTTGCGCTGCACGCCCGGCTCGATACGAACGCGGACGCGGGTCTCGGTGTTGGCGGCATCGCCACTCGAACCCATGCGCTTGGCCACCGATGCGGACAACTCGTCCATGCGCTGCCAGGTGGTGTTGAATTCACCGGTTTGCGGACGATCTTCGGCGATGCGGAAACCGTTGTCTTCGAAATACTGATGCGCCACTGGCCAGACTTCAGCCGGTGCGCGCTGGGCAAGAATCCAGCGGTTGTCGCCGCTCTTCTGCAGCGTGTAGTCGCCGGAGTCCTGAGCGGTGGTCAGCGGTTGCGGACGCGGCACGGTGAATTCACCCTTCTGGGTGTCGTCGGCAACGTTGCGCGGAATCGGCAGCAACGGGTCCAGTCGTTTGACTTCCTGAACGCCTTCGGGCATTTGCATCGGCGGCTTCTGGGTCGCTTCCAGGTAATCGCTGCTGCGATCGCGGAAATAACCGTCCTGGCCAAAAAGCCAGCTGCAACCGCTGGTGCTGGAGATAATCAAGGCTAGTGCGGAAAGTCCGGCCAGTCGCTTCATTGCGTAATGCTTCCTCATTAGACCAATACACCGGACTGGCGCAGGGCCTGACGCAGCGGCTCGTGGCAGGACTCGCTGAGCCAGGTGAGTGGCAGACGAATACCGTCTGGCATCAAACCCATCTCATGCAGGGCCCATTTCACGGGAATAGGGTTCGATTCGATGAACAGAGTCTTGTTCAGCGGCATCAGTTTTTCGTGGATGGCGCGGGCGGTGTCGGCGTCACCGTCCATCGCGGCCTTGCACAGGTCGGCCATGGCGCGCGGTGCGACGTTGGCGGTGACCGAAATATTGCCTTTGCCACCGAGCAACATCAGCTCGACAGCAGTCGCGTCGTCGCCGGAATAGACCAGAAAGTCGCTGCTCACGCCGGCAAGAATATCCTTGGCGCGCTGCAGGTCTCCGGTGGCTTCCTTGATGGCGATGATGTTTTTGACTTTCGACAGGCGGATGACGGTCTCGGCAGACATGTCGCAGGCAGTACGACCCGGCACGTTATACAGAATCTGCGGGATGTCGACGGTTTCGGCGATGTGCTTGAAGTGCTGGTACAAGCCTTCCTGGGTCGGCTTGTTGTAGTACGGGGTGACCAGCAGGCAGGCATCGGCACCGGCGTTCTTGGCGTTGGTGGTCAGTTCGACCGCCTCGCGGGTGGAGTTGGCGCCTGTGCCGGCGATGACCGGAATGCGGCCAGCGACCTGCTGAACCACGCGGCGGATGACTTCGATGTGCTCGTTGACGTCGAGCGTCGCGGATTCACCGGTGGTGCCGACGGCAACAATGGCGTTGGTGCCCTCTTGCAGGTGAAAGTCCACCAGTTTGCTCAGGCTGTCCCAATCGAGACGACCTTGTGCATCCATGGGTGTGACCAGTGCCACCATACTGCCCGCAATCATGCAAACCGCTCCTGCCGGAAAAAGAGAGCGGTAATGGTACTGGCGCCATGATCCTTGCACAAGGCGAGCATTCCCCTCGGCGCCGGTTTTCGCTACCCTTCGGTCTTTGATCGGTACGGGTCATCTGCCCGGCTCGTTCGACTGCTCGATTTTGACGTCACTTACCCCGCCCTGCGTCGTTATCGCGCGCCATGACAGGCTCATGGCAGCGATTGCCGGCTGTGGGTCGGGGCGACGTCACGATGCCTTCGTCCGTCGAGCCCGCCGGCAAAGGCCTGCTGCGTACCGACCGCTCATCGTTTAGGAATGCTGCATGTCATCCATCCCCACAGTTCGCGAACAATTCCTTGTCATCAGTGCCCTTGGCGCCAACCCAATGGAGCTGACCAACGTCCTGTGCCGCGCCAGTAACGAAAGCCGTTGCTCGGTCGTCAGCTCACGCCTCACTCGCCACGGTGAGTGCAGCGCGCTGATCCTGCAGATCTCCGGCAGCTGGGACGCCCTGGCGCGTCTGGAAACCGGTCTGCCCAACCTGGCGAAGAAACACGCCTTCACCGTCAACGTGGTGCGCAGCGCTTCGCTGGAAAACCGTCCGGAAGCCCTGCCCTATGTGGCCTACGTCAGTTCAGCGTACCGTCCGGACATCATCAACGAGCTGTGCCAGTTCTTCATCGACCACAACGTCGAGCTGGAAAACTTGATCTGCGATACCTATCAGGCACCGCAGACCGGCGGCACCATGCTCAACGCTACGTTCACCGTGACATTGCCGGCCGGCACCCAGATCAGCTGGCTGCGTGACCAGTTCCTGGACTTCGCCGACGCCCTCAACCTCGATGCGCTGATCGAACCATGGCGCCCTCAAGCACCGATGTAAGGAGCCCCGAATGGCTGTAGAACTCGACCAACCCGTTGCCGACTTTCAGGTGCAGGCCACGAGCGAACAGGCGGTCAGCCTGTCGGCGCTCAAGGGTCAGCAGGTCGTCCTTTATTTCTACCCGAAGGACAGCACCCCTGGCTGCACCACCCAGGGCCAGGGCTTTCGCGATCATCACGCCGACTTCAAGGCCGCCAACACGGTGGTGTTCGGTGTGTCGCGGGACAGCCTGAAATCCCACGAGAACTTCAAGGCCAAGCAGGAATTCCCGTTCGAGCTGATTTCGGACAAGGACGAATCGCTGTGCCAGCTGTTCGATGTCATCAAGCTGAAAAAGCTGTATGGCAAGGAATACCTGGGCGTCGACCGCAGCACCTTCCTGATCGACAAGGAAGGTGTGCTACGCAAGGAATGGCGCGGCGTGAAGGTGCCGGGGCATGTGGCGGCGGTGCTTGAAGCGGCTCAGGCGCTTAACCAGGCTTGATCGCCATGATGTAGGAGTGAGCTTGCTCGCGATCGGGTTCGTTTAGTCATCGTAGGTTGACCATGACGACGCCGATCGCGAGCAAGCCCACTCCTACAAAAGCACGGCAACATTTACAGCAACGGCGCCACCGTCGGTTCGTTTCGTGGCCACGCATCCAGCACGGCCTTGAACAGGGTCGCCAGCGGGATCGCAAAGAAAATCCCCCAGAACCCCCACAGCCCGCCGAACAACAGCACGGCGCAGATGATTGCCACCGGGTGCAGGCTCACGGTCTGGGAGAACAGCAGTGGCACGAGCACGTTGCCGTCCAGGGTCTGGATGATGCCGTAGACCGCCATCAGATAGATGAACTGATCGCTCCAGCCCCACTGGAACAGCGCGATGAACGCCACGGGCACCGTCACCACCACCGCGCCCACATAGGGCACCACCACCGAAATCCCCACCAGCATCGCCAGCAACGCCGAGTAATTCAGGCCCATGGTCACGAAGGCGATGTAGGTCACTCCGCCGCAGATGAAAATCTCGATGACCTTGCCGCGAATGTAGTTGGCGATCTGCCGATTCATTTCCTCGGCCACATGGGTAATCAGCGTACGTTCGCGTGGCAGATAGCCCCTCGCCCAGCGGCTGATCATCCGACGATCTTTAAGGAAGAAGAACACCAGGATCGGCACCAGCACCAGGTAGATCATCATGTTGACCAGCAGCGGCAAGCTGGACAGGGAAAACGTCAACGCCCATTGCCCGAACTTTCCGACCTCGCCGCGAGCCACTTCTATCGCCTGCAAGACCTGCTCGTCCGACACCAGATGCGGATAACGCTCCGGCAGCAGCAACAGCAGCGACTGCCATTTGGCGAGCATGCCGGGCAATTCGTTGAACAAGGTAATGAGCTGGCGCCACAGCAAAGGCACGAGCACCAGCAGAAACAGCGCCAGCGCCCCCATGAATAAAGCGAAGACCAGCCCCACGGCGCCGCCTTCGGGCACCCGCAGACGCTCGAGCAGGTTGACCAGCCCCTGCATCAGAAAGGCGAGCACCAACCCGGCGAGCACCGGCGCGAGCATGCCGCCGAGGGTGAGGACAACGGTAAATCCCAGAACCAACAACACCGCCAGCACTACCGCTTCCTCGTCGGAAAAGTAGCGCTGTATCCAGTCGCGAAGCACTTTGAACATCAAAAATCCTAAGGGGGTTGCGAGGGGTCAGAAACGCTCAGGCCTTGCGTAGCCAATACCGATAAATGCCGTCAGCGTTTTCTTCGTGGAGCAGCGCGTGCCCGGCCAGTTTTGCGAAAGTACGGAAGTCACGCTGCGAGCCGGCGTCGGTGGCCGTCACTTTGAGCACCGCGCCGCTGGCCAGACGGTTGAGCTCCATCTTGGCTTTGAGTAAGGGTAGCGGGCAATTGAGGCCGCTGGCGTCCAGCTCTGCATCGCAGGCTGCGGGGTGTCCTACAGCGTCAGACATCGTTTCTCTCCGGATAGACACATCCGCCATCGCATAAAAGCCAACGGGCGGAAGAACATTCTTACAAGTTTTCCAGAATACCCCACTCTGGTCAGCAAGCCATTGAGCCAGCTACAGTGACGCCTTTCTGCCCCAGAGTTTCGTGCATGAATTTTTTGCGCCCCACGCTGCTGACCCTCGCCTGCCTGCTGGCAGCGCCGAGTTTCGCAGAAGACGACCTGCCCTCCCTCGGCGACGCGAGTTCATCCATCGTTTCTCCGCAGCAGGAACACGACCTGGGGCGTGCCTGGCTCGGGCTGCTGCGCTCTGAAGTGGCACAGCTGTCCGACCCGCTGCTCAAGGACTTCGTCGAATCGTCGGTTTGCCGGCTCGCTGAAACCAGCCAGGTGCAGGACCGCCGTCTCGAGTTCATCCTGATCAACACCCCGGAGATCAACGCCTTCGCAGCGCCCGGCGGGATCATCGGGGTCAACGGCGGGTTGTTCCTCCACGCTGAAACCGAAGGCGAATACGCTGCGGTCCTCGCCCACGAACTGGCTCACTTGTCGCAGCGGCACTTTGCCAGGGGCGTACAGGCGCAACAGCGCATGCAAGTGCCGGTAATGGCGGCGATGCTTGCCGGCATCGTCATGGCCGCTGCGGGCGCGGGCGATGCGGGGATTGCCGCGATCGCCGGCACCCAGGCTGCCGCGATTCAGGAGCAGGCGCGATTCTCCCGACAGAACGAAGCAGAAGCCGACCGCATCGGCATCCTCAATCTGGAAAAGGCCGGCTACGACCCGCGCAACATGCCCACCATGTTCGAGCGGTTGGCACGCCAGTATCGCTATGACGCCAAGCCGCCGGAATTCCTGATGAGCCACCCGGTGACCGAATCCCGTATCGCGGACACCCGCAACCGCGCCGAACAAGCCAAGCCCGGCGGCAAGGAAGACAGCCCGGCGTATCAATTGATGCGCGCACGCACCGTGCTGATTTACGAAGAAACCCCCGGCATGGCCGCCAAGCGTTTCCGTGCGCAACTGGCCGAGAACCCGAAAAACGACGCTGCTCGCTACGGTCTGGCGCTAGCCCAGACCAAGGCGGGTCAGCTGAATGAGGGCCGCGAAACACTGAAGCCCTTGCTCGACAAGGCCCCGGATAACATTCCCTACAACCTCGCCGCCGTGAACCTGGACATCTCCAACAATCGCCTGCCCGATGCTCAACAGCGGGTGGACCGAATGCTGAACCTGTATCCGGACAACTACCCGCTGAATCAAGCGAAAGTCGACGTTTTGCTCAAGCAGTCCAAGGCGCCCGAGGCGTTGAAGTCTCTGGAGATTCTGTTGAAGAGCCGCCCCGACGATCCAGACATCTGGAATCAGGTGGCCGACACCCGCGGCCTGTCCGGCAACACCATCGGCCTGCATCAGGCCCGTGCGGAATATTTTGCGCTGATGGGCGATTTCAAGCAGGCGATTCAACAGCTCGAATTTGCCAAGCGACGGGCGAACAACAACTTCCAGCTGGCCTCACGCATCGACGCGCGGCAGCAGGAAATCATCGCTCAGGAGCGGGCAGTCAAGGACATGATGAATTGAGGTCAGCTACAAGCGGCAAGCCATAAGCTGCAAGCTGAAACGCAGCCAATCGGCTTTCCGCTTGAAGCTTGAAGCTTGAAGCTTGAAGCTTGAAGCTAACCGCTTTTATTCAAGCATTCCCCGAAGCTTTCATCCGCGCCGCCTGGGTAAAGTCCAGCATGCGCTGCAACGGCCGGACGGCGTGAGGGATGACCGCTGGGTCAACGAAGATTTCGTTGCTGCCTTCGCGCAGGCATTGAAGCGTGCGTGCCAGGGTGTTCATCGCCATCCACGGGCAGTGCGCGCAACTGCGGCAGGCGGCGCCGTTGCCCGCAGTGGGCGCCTCAATGAAGACCTTGTCCGGGCAGAGCTGCTGCATCTTGTAGAAAATGCCGCGGTCGGTGGCGACGATGAAGGTTTTGTTCGGCAGCGTTTGCGCCGCTTTGATCAACTGGCTGGTAGAGCCCACAGCATCGGCCAGGTCGATGACTGACTCGGGCGACTCCGGATGCACCAGAATGGCCGCGTCCGGGTACAAGGCCTTCATGTCCTCCAACTGCCGGGATTTGAACTCCTCGTGCACGATGCAGGCGCCGTCCCACAACAGCATGTCCGCCCCGGTTTCGCGCTGGATGTAACGGCCCAGGTGCTTGTCGGGCGCCCAGATGATTTTCTCGCCGTTGTCCATCAGGCTTTCGACGATCTCCAGCGCGCAACTGGACGTCACCACCCAGTCGGCACGGGCTTTTACGGCGGCCGACGTATTGGCGTAAACCACCACAGTGCGCTCGGGATGCTGTTCGCAGAACCCAGCAAACTCATCGACCGGGCAACCGAGGTCCAGTGAGCAGGTCGCTTCGAGGGTCGGCATCAAGATGCGTTTTTCAGGGGTCAGAATTTTTGCGGTTTCGCCCATGAAACGCACCCCGGCCACCAGCACGGTTTTCGCCGGATGGTTTTTGCCGAATCGCGCCATCTCCAGAGAATCCGAGACGCAACCGCCGGTTTCTTCCGCCAGTGCCTGAATCACCGGATCGCAGTAGTAATGAGCGACCAGCACGGCGTCCTGGGCCTTGAGCTCGGCGGCGATCAAGCGGCGGTATTCCGCTTCCTCGTCAGGGCTCAGGGTTTTGGGCTGTTTGGCGTCCAGGTGCGCTTGGACCAGAAGACGTTCGGAGATGTGTGTCATGTCGATGAACCTGAATGCGCGTACGGAGCAAAAGTCCGCAGGGTAGAAAACGCCCGGGAAGTTAGCACGGGTTCTGTTGAGCGATCACTTACCGGCAGTCCCCGCCCTCAATGTTAGCGCCATCGCCATCGCCTCAAGCGAGGGCATCGTAAAAACACGTCCGCAATGGTTGGAACGAGTCAGTCAAAAAAGCACCGAAACCCTCAAGCCCGCCATTCAATGGCAGAATCTGCGTCACTGGACAGTTTTGGAGACCCTCATGCTGCGCGTATTTGAACGACGCCTCGACCCCTTCCCACCCGACGAAGCGCCGCCGCCACCTGTGGGTCTGGTACGTTTTCTGTGGGCCTGCACCCGGGGTGCGCGTGGCTACATCCTCGCCCTGGCAGTGCTCAGCGCCTGTGTATCGATTTACGAAGCCTGGCTTTTCTCGTTTCTTGGCCAAGTGGTCGATCTGCTGTCGACCTGGAAGGACGGCGGCGCCACCGCAGGCGAAGAAAGCCGAGCGCTGTGGGGCATCGGCATTGTGCTGGTGATCAGCGTCGGGCTGGTGGCCATGCGTACGATGGTTCAGCATCAGGTGCTGGCGATCAACCTGCCGTTGCGGCTGCGCTGGGACTTTCACCGCCTGATGCTGCGGCAAAGCCTGTCGTTCTTTTCCGATGAATTCTCCGGCCGGGTCACCACCAAGGTCATGCAGACCGCGCTGGCGGTGCGGGACGTGCTGTTCACCCTGATTGAAATCGCGCCCGGCATCGGCGTTTATTTCATCGCCATCATCGCGCTGGCCGGCGGCTTCGCCTTGAAGCTGATGCTGCCGTTCCTTGCCTGGATCGTGTTGTTCGGCCTGGCGATGCTGTACTTCGTGCCGCGCCTGGGCAAAGTCGGTCAGGAGCAGGCCAACGCGCGGTCGTCGATGACCGGGCGAATTTCCGACGCCTACACCAACATCACCACCGTGAAGTTGTTCTCCCACTCCAAACGCGAAGCGCAGTTTGCCCGCGCGGCGATGGAGGACTTCAAGCACACGGGCTTTCGCCAGATGCGTCTGGTGAGCCAGTTCGAAATCGTCAATCAGGCGCTGGTCGTCGCGTTGATTCTGGGCGCAGGCGGTTACGCCCTGTGGCTGTGGCATCAGGGTGACGTCGGCACTGGCGCGGTGGCGGCGATTACCGCGATGGCGCTGCGCATCAACGGCATGTCCCACTGGATCATGTGGCAGATGACCTCGCTGTTCGAGAACATCGGCACGGTGCAGGACGGCATGGCGACCCTGACTCAGGGCCCTAAAGTACAGGACGCGCCGAATGCAAACTCGCTGAAAACCACCGGCGGCGCGGTGACCTTCGAGAACGTCAGCTTCAACTACAACGGCGAGCGCCAGGTGCTGGAGGGTTTGAACCTGGCCATCCGCCCGGGCGAGAAGATAGGCCTGGTCGGCCGTTCAGGCGCCGGTAAATCCACGCTGATCAATCTGCTGCTGCGCTTCTATGACGTGGACAGCGGCGAGATTCGCATCGATGGTCAGAACATCAAGCAGGTCACGCAGGACAGCCTGCGCAGCGCCATCGGCATGGTGACTCAGGACACCTCGCTGCTGCATCGGTCCATACGCGACAACATTGCGTACGGTCGGCCTGACGCCACCGATGAGGAAATCCACACCGCTGCGGTCAATGCCCAGGCGGATGGGTTCATCAGTCAGCTCAGCGACAAGCATGGCCACAGCGGCTACGACACGCTGGTCGGTGAGCGTGGCATCAAGCTCTCGGGCGGCCAGCGCCAGCGGGTTGCCATTGCTCGCGTGATGCTGAAGAACGCGCCGATTTTGCTGCTGGACGAAGCCACCAGCGCGCTGGATTCGGAAGTCGAAGTGGCGATTCAGGAAAGCCTCGATGAGATGATGAAAGGCAAAACCGTGATCGCCATCGCCCACCGGCTGTCGACGATTGCAGCCATGGACCGGCTGATCGTGATGGACGACGGGCGCATCATCGAACAAGGCACCCACGCTGAACTGCTCACCAAGAACGGTACTTACGCGCGTCTGTGGCATCACCAGAGCGGTGGGTTTCTGGGTGAGGATCAAGGCGTGCCTGAAGCGGTGGATCAGGTATAGCGGGCAGACTCGCGGTATAAACGCGCTGAACGACGGCTTGGGGCGCAGCCGTCGTTCGACGCGGGCCGCGCCGACCCACGACAGCATCGTCCATCAGAATCCTCTAGTAGACCGACTTACTAGGATGTATTCTCCGACGCTATGAATACTCCCCAAACACGTGGTTCATCTGATGTTCGTCAAGGCATCCTCGACGTCGGCCAGCGCATCATGGCCGCCAAGGGGTATTCCGGCGTTGGCCTGAACGAAATTCTGGCCGCTGCGGGCGTGCCGAAAGGCTCCTTCTATCATTATTTCGGCTCCAAGGATGCCTTCGGGGAGGCGTTGCTTGAGCACTACTTCGACGACTACCTCGCTGACATTGATCGCATCCTCGGCGAGCCCGGCCTGCCCATGGGCGAGCGCTTGATGAACTACTGGCGCGTCTGGCAGGACACGCAGTCGTTTCAGGAATGCCTGGGCAAATGCCTCGCCGTGAAGCTCGGCGTTGAGGTGGCCGATCTGTCGGAAACCATGCGCGCCGTTCTCAAGCGAGGCACTGCCGGAATCACCGACCGGCTCGGCAGCGCGATCGAGGCTGGCGTTGCCGACGGCTCGCTGCCCGCCTGCGAGAATCCTTTCGCCGTTGCGCAAAGCCTGTATCAACTGTGGGTCGGGGCCAGCGTGATGGTCAAGATTGAAAGAAGCCTTGCCCCTTTTGAAACAGCCATGGCGACCACGCGTGTGATTCTGCGCCTGGCCTGATTGGCGCACGGCAACCGTGCGCCGCACCATCTGCAACCCCTCATCCCTGGTTCACGCCGCCATGACGCCTGCCGGCCTCGTGCGGCCCAGCCCATGCACCTCATTTGCGCGGACCTCTCCATCGCTCAATCAACGCGCAAATAATTTTTTGAATTAACTCTAGACGACTGGTCTACTCAGGATTATGGTGTACCTACTTTAGCCCGTCACAAGGAATACACCCGATGAAAGTTCTCATGGTTCTGACTTCCCACGACACCCTCGGCAACACCGGCCGTCCTACCGGCTTCTGGCTGGAAGAGCTGGCCGCGCCCTACTACGCATTCAGCGACATCAACGCTGAAATCGTTCTGGCTTCGCCACAAGGTGGCCAACCTCCGCTGGACCCGAAGAGCAACGAGCCCGACTTCCAGACCGACCTGACCCGTCGTTTCGAGAAAGACGAAACCGCCAAAGCCCTGCTCGCCAACACCGTTCGCCTGGACAGCGTGTCCCAGGCAGATTTCGACGCTGTGTTCTACCCAGGCGGCCATGGCCCTCTGTGGGATCTGGCCGAAGACAAAAATTCCGTTCAGCTCATCGAGTCGTTCATCGCAGCCGGCAAGCCCGTCGCTGTCGTCTGTCACGCCCCTGGCGTGCTGCGCCACGTGAAGAGCGCCGACGGCACGCCACTGGTGAAAGGCAAGAAGGTCACCGGCTTTGCCAACAGCGAAGAAGAGGCGGTCGGCCTGACCAATGTGGTGCCTTTCCTGGTGGAAGACGAGCTGAAATCACTGGGCGGCGTCTACTCCAAAGGTCCGGACTGGGGCTCGTACGTCCTCACCGATGGTCTGTTGATCACCGGTCAGAACCCTGCTTCCTCCGGTCCTGCGGCAGACGTGCTGATCGAAGCACTGCAGAACAAATCGGCCTGATCACCGCCCAGCGCGAGGGGTGTTCGCACCCCTCCCCGCTTCTCACCTTCGCAACGAGATAACTGCCATGAACTGGTAATGAACGGATTCAACCCGACCCCAGGCCCGACTTTATGTCGGGCTTTGTCGTTTCTGGGCGAAGGCGAATAACCAAACAAACACGGCTTTAACGGGTCTACCACGGTGGTGGCGGGCATTGATGAACACTCATGATGCCCATTGCAACTGGATCTGTCGTTTACGGCGATCGCAGTACCAACCCCTCTATCGCGAGAGAAAAAATGGCTCAGGGAACGAAAGCGGCATTGCAGAGTGAAGCGGTTGTCATGACTGCTCATGGCACCTATGACAGCTATGTGGGCACGGCGGATGACGACACCATCACGGGCACCACAAAGCGGGACTTCATCTCTGGCGGCGATGGCGATGACATCCTCATCGGTTGGGGAGGGGGTCCCGACCCGTTCAGCAACGCACAGGATCGCTACAACGGCGGCGCGGGCGTCGATACGATCACCAGCCACTCCGCTTATGTCTACGGGAACACGTTCGTCTACACCTCGGTGACGGACAGTTACTTCGACAAACAGGGCTCCCACTCGGACCTGATCAAAAACTTCCAATCCACTGACGTACTTGACCTGACAGCCCTCGGGCTGGAACGCGTTGGTAATGGCCACAACGGCGATCTGGCAGTGACCTACAACGCCGACGAGGACATTACCTATGTTCGCTCGCTGGATAAAAACGCCCAGGGCCAGGCATTCGAAGTCAGACTTGAAGGCGATCACGCCGCTGAGCTTGGCACGCAAAATTTCGCCCTGCGTTACGACCTGACTGCAGAAAGCACTGGCCGCGAACATGGGCTAAGCGACAAGCAATACGTCATCACCGGGACCGATGGCGATGACTTTCTGGTCGTTCCCCGCTCCGGCAACATCGTAACCGGTGGAGGCGGAGCGGACGAGATGTATGGCGGCGGCTCCCGTAACACGTTTGTCTTCGAGCATCTCACCGATAGCTTCGTGAACGACGGCACAGGCCAGTCCAGCGTTGACCTCATCCACAGCTTCAGCCTCGGTGACGGTGATCTGCTGGACGTTTCGGCACTGGGGTTCACCGGCCTTGGCAATGGCTACAACGGCACGCTCAATTACAGCTACGACAATGAAGCTGGTTACGCGATTGCCCAATCCTTCGAGGCCGATGAAGACGGCAACCGATTCGCCGTGCACCTGACGCAATACGACCGGGATCCGCTTACCGGCCTGCAGGACATGGATCGCTTCACCTTTGCCGGGGACAACGCAGCAGACCGCGCCAACCAGACGCTGACTGGCGATAACCACCGTGACACGTTCACCAATTCGACCGCGGGCGGCATCCTCGTCGGAGGCGGTGATGATGATCTGTTGGTGGGCAACACCGGGGTCGACACCTTCCGATATGTCGAGAAGAGCGACAGCTTCCGGGGCAATTCGGACTTCATCAAAAACTTCGACGCCACTCAGGACCGCATCGATGTTTCAGCGCTGGGTTACACAGGCCTTGGCGATGGCACCGATGGCACGCTCAAGGTGATCTATGACACGGCTCTGCACCGCACCTACCTCAAGGATTACGAAGCGGACGCTGACGGTAACCGATTCGAGATCAGTATCGACAAGAACGTCGCCAAGACTTTCAGCGCCGATAACCTGATCGTGGCTGACGCGAGCGCTGCGCATATCGAGCTTGTGGGCCTGGCACCCGCTGACCTGCACCCAATCGGTTGAATCGATAAGCGCCCTTCCAAATGGCAGGTACGAAAAAGCCGTCGCAGGTGCGACGGCTTTTTGCAGCATGGGCGGTGACACAGCTTCTCCCATGCGGGTACTGCTCACTGACTCTCAGTCAACGCTTTTGGCCCACACCGCCTGGGCGTTGGTGAATTCGCGCAACCCGAAGTGGGACAGCTCGCGACCATAGCCACTCTTTTTGACGCCTCCCACCGGGATGCGCGCGTTAGTGGCCGGAAACCCATTGATGAACACGCCGCCGGTTTCCAGACGCCGGGCGATGCGTTGCGCACGCGGAATATCCTGGGTCCACAGGCTGCCGCCCAGTCCGTAGTCACTGGTGTTCGCCAGCAGGATAGCGTCTTCAGCGTTGGCGGCGATGGTGATCGCGGCCACCGGCCCGAAAGTTTCTTCATCGAATGCGGCCATGCCTGGCTTCACATCGGCCAGCACGGTAGGCGCATAGAAGTTGCCGGGACCGTCGATTTTCTTCCCGCCCAGCAGCAACGTCGCGCCAGCTGCAACAGTGCGTTGAACCTGACCATCCAGCTCATCGCGCAGATCAGCACGAGCCATCGGGCCGACATTGATGGCGCTGTCCAACGGATCGCCCACTTTCAGTTGTTCGACCGCCGCAACGAATTGGCGGGTGAATTGCTCGGCGATCGGCGCCTCGAGAATGAAGCGCTTGGCCGCGAGACAGACCTGGCCGGCGTTCTGGAAACGCGCTTCGACGGCGGCTTTCACCGCAAGGTCGATGTTCGCGTCGGCCAGCACAATAAAGGCGTCCGAGCCGCCCAGCTCCAGCAGGCTCTTCTTGAGCGCCTTGCCTGCGGTGGCCGCCACGGCAGACCCTGCACGCATGCTGCCCGTCAGTGTCACTGCAGCGATGCGCGGGTCTTCAATGGTGCGGGCCACGGTGTCGTTGTCGGCAATAAGGTTGGTGAACAGCCCTTTTGGAAAGCCCGCCGCCTCGTAGGCTTCTTGCAACGCGTAAGCCGAGCCCATGACGTTCGGCGCGTGCTTGAGCATGAAGCCATTGCCCGACAACATGATTGGCCCGGAGGCACGAATCACCTGCCACAGCGGGAAATTCCAGGGCATCACCGCCAGCACGGTGCCGATCGGCAGGAAGGACACATGGACTTCATCGTCGCCGTCTACATTGACCGGCTCATCGGCAAGAATCGCCGGGCCGTTGTCGGCAATCCATTCAAGAGTGGCTGCGCACTTGTCGACTTCACCACGGGCCGCCGCCAGGGTTTTGCCCATTTCAGCGGTGATCAGCGCAGCGAAGGGTTCCGACCGCTCACGGAGGATGGCTGCCAGACGACGGTAAGCCGACACTCGCTCAGCCATTGGCGTGGCGCGCCACAGACGAAACGCCGTAGCGTTCACGTCCAGCAACTGCTCGACGTCACTTTGCGTCTGGAAGGGATAAGTGGCGATCAGCTCACCGGTGGCCGGGTTGCGTGATGTGGCGACGTTTGCGGTGGAGATCGTGCTCAGGTCAGACATCGTGATTACCTCGTTGGCGGTCGGTGCAGCACATGTGCGCTGCGATGACCGTCACTCTAGGCAAGCCCGAAATAGCCAGGAAGGCGTGTTGTTATCCTATGACCGTGAGTCATAGGCAGTGTGGCGGGGAATGTAGGTCACCAGCGACAGGTCCGGCCGCCCTTCTGGCGTCAATGCGACGTAGGTGAAATCGATATGGCCGCTGATGGGGTGCAGCAGGCGCTTGCGACCCTCTTCGAAGCCTTTGACCTCGGTGTCCTGCCACCACTCTTTGAACTCGGGGCTCTGCGCCGAGAGTTCTTCGATCAGGCTGTCGAACGGTGCCTTGTCCTGGGCCAACGCGCGCGATGCCCGAAACGCACTGATCATGCCCCGCGCCATCTGCTCCCAATCCAGGATGATGGTGCGGTACGGAATGTACAGAAACAGCAGACGCAGCGTGTTGCGCTCATGGGGTTGCAACGAACCGTAGTCGACGAACAGCTCGGCGATGGCGTCGTTCCACGCCAGGATGTCGAGGCGGGCGTTGCGCACATACGCCGGAATCGGGTTGATCGCGCGCACCAGCATTTCCAGCCCGGCCGTCACCCCGCCGCCGGTCGCAGCAACCGGCACTTCCAGCGCGGAGAGCGCGTACAGGTGCGCGGACTCCACACGGTCGAGCTTGAGGACTTTGGATATCCGTTCCAGCGCGTCCGGCGAGGGCTGAATGTCACGGCCCTGCTCAAGCCAGGTGTACCAACTGACGCTGACCCCGGCGAGCGCCGCCACTTCTTCGCGGCGCAATCCCGGCGTGCGCCGGGGCCCCTCCGGTAGACCGAAGTCCTTCGGATCAAGGCGGGCCCGCCGGCTGGACAGGAAATTGCCGAACTCGCGGCGCTGCTCTATCGACGGTCTTTTCGCCATAACTCACTCGTGATCCATGCTGTCGTTTATCGCCGACAATCAGGCATCGTGGGTCATGGTCTGGCGTGGGTCAAGCCGGTCAAGGTATCGGCGATGGCTTTAGTACGCCGCGCCGTGCCTTCGGTGGCCTGGTTCGAGTGTTCCAGGGAATCGAGCATTTCGCGCAACGCGCCGACGCCGGTGGACTGGTCCTCGATCTGCTGCGCCACCCGCTGAATCTCGCTGGAGAGCAGGTCGATGTCGACGCCAATCTCCGCTGCGTTTTTGCGGGTGATTTCCGCCAGCTTGCGCACTTCGTCGGCGACCACGGCGAAGCCTCGGCCCAGGTCCCCTGCCCGCGCGGCCTCGATCGCGGCGTTGAGCGCCAGCAGATTGGTCTGGCCGGCGATTTGCTGAATCACCTGCACGATGGACTGGATCCGCAGGCTCGATTCCGCAAGGGCTCGTGCGCCGACCACCGCTTCGTCCGCCTGGCTGACCAGCGCTACCACGGTATTACCGGCGTTTGTCGAGACAGTGTTCTGCTGGTCAATCGTTCCGGCCAGATCGTCCATGGACAGGTGCAGCTCGCCGGAATAGTGCTTGATTTGCGTGGACATCTCTTCCTGCTGCTGACCGGCCTGGGCAAGGACCCTACCCAGTGCGGCCAGGCCCTCGAACACGGGCAGCACTTTGGTATCCAGCCCGCGAGTGTCCAGCGCATTGTTGAAATCGTTGAGCTTGAATGCCTCGATCTGCTTCACGATGACGTGGTTCAAACCCACCATCTTTTTCAGCTGGCGGCGCAGGAAAAACGCCTTGAACTCTCCGTAGTGGGCGATGAAATTGTCCACGTACTCATCCGTGAATGACGCGCCTTTTGCCACCCGGAAGAAAAAGATCGCCGTGAGCGTCTGGTTCAGGTTCAGGCCGAGAATTTCGCCGAAGGTCGAGAACCCCACCACCGGCACGTCACCGAACAATCCGGTCATGCTGCCCAGGTCCTTGCCGTTGTTGGCCCGACGCAAGATGCAATCGTTGAGGATCGCCGCCACGGGCTGCCCGCCCTTGCCGCGCAGGAATTGCTCGTAATCCACCTGGGTGGCTTCGCGCAACGGGGTGCGCTTGACCATCACCAGCTCCTCGCCGGGAGCCACGTCGCAGAACAGCTGAATGATTTGCTGTGCATGATCGATGCGCGCGATCGATCGCACGAACAACTCGCTGCCCACGCGAATGGCGAAGGAGTACTCCGCGAGGTTCTTTTCCAGGGCGTGAGCGTCGCAACTGAAGGCGTTACACAGGGCCTGGACCATGCTCATGATGTTGCCCTGGCTGTCGATCACCTGGTCGATGGTGCGGTCTTCGACCGACGCAGTCAGGACACTGAAGGTCAGCCCGGCGGGTTTGAAGTTCTGACTTTTGAACACGCCGAACCGTATGTCGGCAGCGGTCTTGATGAAGACAATCTGCGCATGATTCTGATAGCTGCGCTGGCCGTCGTGGATCAGCGTCTTCTTGAAATCCGACTTGCCACCAGCCGAACCGCCGACAAAAAGGCATGGGAAGCGACCGGACTCGTACAGCGCTTCCATGAAGAACGATTCGGACGCCGACAAGCCGTCGAACACCACATAGGCCAGGGTGTCGCGGTGGTCGATGGCCGTGCTGACCTGGGCACGCTTGATATTGTTGACCAGTTTTTCAATACGCTCACGCATTTCCATGCGCTTGCCGCCGCTGCGGATGTCTTCGCATTCCAGCGGCACCATCACCACTTCAGCGGAGGCAATCACGCTTTTTTCGAAAAGCTGCAAGACGATGCGGTCCCAGCGATCGCCCGTCGCACAATACAAACCGGTCGCACTGTTGCACAGCTCGCCGGAGGTGGTGCACAGGCTCAGCGCGCTGCCGGGAAAGCGCTGCTTGATACGCGCCGCGACCTGATCGATGTCCAGATGGGGAGAGACGAAACCCGTCACCAGAACGGGAACCGAACGCACGCCTGCCAAGGCACGATCCAGTTCACCAGCGGTGCAGTTAATGCTGATCGCTTCCTGACGGTTCGCGCGGGATCGGTTGAAGAGTTTGAGTGGGTTCATCGTCGGCTCACTAGAAGGGATCGCTGAGCGCATGACTGCATACGCGGCAGCTTTCCTCTGTATCGGCCGTGGAAAATCTGACTTGAAGGACAACCCGCGGGATTGGTCGGGGGGGGCGAACCTAAGCCCGCATGATTGCTTCAGTTTCAATCGCCGTCGGTGCGATGGATGCGAAAGCCGTGGCGCCCGCCGCGAAGGGGGCTTGAGCGTGAGCGCCGGGATTTCATAATCTCCGGCGTTCTGTCGACGCCCACCTGTGGCGGCGCGACCTCATTGCTTCGACGATCAAAACGACGTCCTGCCCGCCGCACTGATGCTGAGGCCTGCATCTGTCATGCGCAATCAAGGCGCGCTGATCCCATCGCTGAATCCTGGAGCCCCGTCGTCAGCGAAGGCCAAACCCCATCCGGATCAATTGCTCAACCAAATGTTCACGGCCATGGAGGTTGGAGGTGTCACGAAGTCGGTTGACGACTTGTTCAGACCAACCGTTTGCCCTCATCCCCTCGCGCTGGTAGAAAGCCCCCAACCGCTGATCATACGCGGCGACTGCGGCCGGCTCTGGCTCCGCCGCGTAGGTTTCGTGGTGAAGCACCGCGGCCTGTGGAAGCCTCGGTTTGACCTTCGCGGGCAGTTCGCTGGAGGGATAGCCGACGCAGAGGCCAAATACGGGGTAAACGTGTGGAGGCAGTTCTAGCTCCTTGGCGACCCCCTCGATGTCATTGCGAATGGCGCCGATGTAAACGCTGCCAAGCCCCAACGATTCGAGTGCCACAACGGCGTTTTGAGCCGCCAGCGAAGCATCTATCGTGCCCAGCAACAGGCTTTCGAGGTAGGGAAGCGCGTGCAGTTCGGCGTGCTGCTGCTCGGCTACACGGGAGACGCGAGAAAGGTCGGCAAGCCATACCAGAAACAGCGGCGCCTGTCGGATGTAAGCCTGGTTGCCGGCCAGCGCCGAGAGGCGCGCCTTGCGATCCGTGTCCCGCACCGCGACCACGCTCCAGACCTGCAGGTTTGAAGAGGTGGCTGCAGACTGCGCAGCAGCGACCAGTGTTTCCACCAGCCCATCCGGCAGAGGCTCGGTGCTGAAAGCACGAACGCTGCGATGGTCGAGCAATTGATCGATGGTATCGTTCCAGGTGGTGAGCGCAGACGCATCGGGCTCGCCGTACCGCGCCGCCATTCTGGATTGGCTGGTTGTGGTCATAAATCTCTCCAAAAAAGTGATGCGAGGCTATCAAATCGATGCCACAGGCGCATGCTTTGGGTAGGCATTTTCATGCAACCGCCCTTCAAACTGAGCCATCCGAGGAAAGCCATTTGTCAGCAGAGCCTCTTACTGCGCGTGACACCTGTCAGGTCCTGCGTGACATTGCCCTCGGCATTCGGGTGATGCGTCGGGTGGACGGCAACGCTCAAGTCCAGACCGACAGCGGACTGATGACCGTCGATGCCGATGGCTGGCTGATCACGTTTTACAAAGAGCACAACGCCCTGGACCACTGCGACCGCTGCCTCAGCCCCGAAGGCCGGGCCTATATGTTTGACGCCCGCCAGCGTTACGGCACTGATCCCCTTGAGCTGCTGAGCACGTGGGAACGCGGTCAGCTGGAAACGCTGCTCTCCCTCATCTAATCGAACACTCATACACCGCGCGTCAAAAGAAACGGGCTCGGCCCCATAGCGTGGGATGACGGAACCAAAGCGGATCAGTTGCCACTCAAGCGGTATAACGTCCGGAGCGATACGGGTGCGTCTTCTCAAGGCAGTGGCAGTGCGCAAGGCAAGGCGTGAGATGGGCTGGAAGGCTCTGACTTACTGACTCAACCCGACCACCTACCTTCAGACAGGCAAAAAAATCTGGAAAACCCGTTTTCATGGGCCTTCCAGATTTTCAAATGGTGAGTCGTGCGGGATTCGAACCTACGACCCATTGTTAGAGACAAACGGCCGTAAGACTCGCTCCAAGCCCCCGTGACATAACGCGCTTAGCCCAAGGCATTCGGCAATGCAGCCCCTAATGAATCCCCATTAAATGCGACTGACCCGCTCCGCCTGGGACGGCGCTTTGTGACCCAGGCGTATCAGTTCGTTGGAGAAACACAAACCAGCGATGATCAGGGCCGCTCCCAGATAAAGGCTTTCGCGCGGTACTTCATTGAGGGCGACAAATGCCAGCAGTGCCGCGAAGAGCGGTTCGGTCAGTTCAAGCGCTTGCACCTGGGATGGCTTGAGGTATTCGATGGCCTTGGTCGTGCAGAAAAAGCCGAGGATGGTCGGCAACGCGGCCAGCGCCAGCAATGCGGCAATCGCGATGGATGACAGCTCGCCTATCACGAAGCCATCGGCGGCGGCAGGCATCAGCAGGTACAGGCTGCCGAAGAAGAGCAGTTGACGAGTGAAATGCAAGCCTCCTGAAACACCCATTTTTTTCATCGCAACTGAAAACGCTCCGTAGCCACAGCCTGCGACGGAGGCCAGCGCTGCGCCTTCCAGCGTGAAACCCTGCTGCAAATCAGCGCCGAATATCACTGCAATCCCTGAGATGGCAAGTGCGGCACCCACGGTTGCGTTTGCAGTGATGGGATCCTTCAGGAACAGGCGCCCCAGAATGATCGACGAAATTGAGGCACTGGCCATGAGTACGACGACGACACCCGCGGCGGCGTAATGCCGGTAGGCGGAAGTCTCGAAATGGAACAGCACGAAAATACCAAGGAACGCGCAGATCGCCGCCTGGCTCCATTTGGCGGCTGAGGTCGGACGCTTGAGAAAAAGCAGCACGATCGAGAGCAGGATGCACCCCACTATCGTTTTGATGACGGCAACGCTGCTGGAAGTGAAGCCATTGCTCATGAGCACCTTTCCGAGTTCATCGAGCGCGCGTTGGTGCGCGCCACGTCAGCGATCCGGCCTCTCATGCCGGCGGGGAGACGGATAACGAATTTTTCTTCGTTGCGGCGCAGGGGCTGATTAATCATTTCGGTCTCCAGGAGGGATTGGCAGGCTCTGGCCGCAGCGGGTTGAAGGGCAGTGTGCTTCCTTGCAACCGATAAATTCGGCAAATGGCACTTGGCTCTGTCCGTCGATGAAAGAGATGTACGGCGCGGATTCGCAGTCGGTTTCCCACAGTGAGAGGTTGATGCGGGCAGTCATACCTAAGCGATCAAGGTCGAGGTGCAGCGAGGGCAGTACCATGAGCTCCTGCGTTACGGCGAAACCGCTGCGAAGCTGCAAAACGGCGATGTACAGATAGTCCGTGATGCCTTGCGAGCAATGCGCAAACAGCACGTGGCCCCCTGAGTAGACATCTGATTTCGGTATCAAGGTGCCCAAATGGAGTGTTGATGCCTGGCTGAATCCTGCGAAATCGACATCGCCCTCGACATATTCCTGGAGCCATCGACTCAGCGGGTAGGTGTCTTCGTCTGAGTTGAAGAAGCCCCGTGCCGTAGGAGTAGCATCGTCAAACCTGTCATGTAGATGTTCGATCAGTTGGCTAACGACTTTCGATTCGGGCAGCACGGAATCGCGCAAGTAAAGCTGGCCACTCGCGCTTTCCCCGGTCTTATCGACGTAATGAATAATGCAGTTATGAACAAGCATCGGTTGCCTCCTGCTGGAACTGGCGGTGACAGCGATCTGCACGACGCAGCTGCGCTTTGGCGTTCAGCTCAGCGCGATAATCGCTCGGTGTGGATGATGTGAAGATCGGAGGCATACCCGCCTTGGTGAACCTGATGTGGCCACCCTGAGTGCGGGATACCTTCCACCCATGTGAAAGGGCAAAGTCCATTAGCAGACGAATGCCTTGCCTGGCTGACCTGACGATCGTGCTCATTCAGCGTTTCCCCCGCGCTCAAGTGCATTTCCTGACTGCACCGCGACTATCTCCGGCTCGGACTCGGGAAATTTGGTTTCAAGCTCGGACAGGAAGTAGCCCAGCGCCTCGCGGGAGCCGGAGAGGCGAAACACCACCGTGCAGTGCTGCGCATCTGCCTCGAGCAGTTTCTCGATCTCGTAGCTGCTGCAGGTGGGGCACTGCAACACTTCTGCTTCGCCAAGGGCTGACTCAGGAGCCGGGACGCACAGGCGAACCTGGTCCAGCTTAAAGTGGGCATCGCAGTTGCTGCACCAGTGGGTGATTGGATGGGTAAAGGGGATGGTCATGCGCAGGCTCCTTGCCATGTGTTTGGGCTGAGGTTGGCGAAGCGGGTTTGACTGGGGATGAAGGCGGTTCGGACTGCCCCGGTAGGGCCGTTTCGCTGCTTGCCGATGATCAGTTCGGCGATGCCCGCAGATTCGGATTGCGCGTTGTATACCTCGTCGCGGTACACAAACATGATCACGTCGGCGTCCTGCTCGATGGCGCCGCTGTCACGCAGATCCGCGTTGATCGGGCGCTTATTCTGGCGCTGCTCCAGCGCTCGATTGAGTTGCGAAAGCGCGATGACCGGACAGTCCATCTCTTTGGCCAGCGCCTTCAGTGACCGGGAAATGGTGCTGATCTCATTGGCCCGGTTTTCTTGTCCGGGACAATTCATCAACTGCAAGTAATCGATCATTATCAGGGAGGGATGCCCGTGCTTGCGGGCGGCTCGCCGGGATTTGGCCCTCAATGCGGCAGGGGTCAGGCCGGATGCGTCATCAATGACCAAGCGGTCCCCGTAGTCATTCATTCTGGCGACGGCTGAAGTGAGCTTCGGCCAGTCCGCGTCTTCGAGATCACCCCTGAGCAGCCTGCGCAGATCCAGCTGGCCGAGAACCGCGAGCAGCCGGTAGATCAGCGCTTTGGCTGGCATCTCAAGGCTGAACACCTGTACCGATCTGGACTTCTCTTCCTGCAGCGCAGCGTCTACGAAGTTGAGCGCCAGTGCCGTTTTTCCCATGGAAGGACGTGCGGCCAGGATGATCAGATCTGCCGGCTGCCAGCCCGTGGTCATCTCATCCAAGTCAGTCAGGCCGGACGGGAGTCCTGTCAGGGTCTCGTTGTTGTTAAAGCGCTGGTCAATCTCCCCGATGACCTTGGTTAGCTGCTGGTTGAGGTCGATGAAATCCGCTGTGGTGTTGTCCTGCCCCAGCGCAAACAACTGCTGCTCGATCGACTCTTGAACCTCGCTGGCGATGGCCTGTTGGTCAGCGGCTTCACGTGAACACTGGAAGCCGACCGAAATCAGCCTCCGGAGGTGGGCGCGGTTGCGAACGATCTGTGCGTAATGTTCGATGTTGGCGACTGAGGGCGTGTTCTTCGCCAGCTCGCCCAGGTAGGCCAGACCTCCCGTTGCAGCGGGCTCTGCCAAGGCATCGTCGACGGTGACGACGTCGAACGGAATGGCCTGGCTCGCTAACCCGGCAATGGTGCGAAAAATCAGCCGATGCTCTTGCTTGAAGAAGTCCTCTTCAGTCAGTTGGTCCGCAATCAGGTCCCACGTGTTGTTGTCGAGCAACAAGCCGCCGAGAACGCCCTGTTCAGCTTCGACAGAGTAGGGTGGCGCAAGGTCGAGAAGGCTCATTTACCACCCCCGAAACCCAGTGCGCCTTGACTTCGCCCCTCCACCGCGCGGTGAAGATTTGCTTTGGCGCCCTGATCCCAGCCGGCGATCATCGATCCCGCGTCGTGACCTTTGGCCTCCAGCGGTTCGATGGTCAGCTCCTTCAGATTGGGGTGATGCACGCCCAGGTACGCGAAGATCTCACCGCGAGTGGACTCGTCCAGACCTCCAGCGAATTGAGCGACTTTGTATGAAATTGCGTTAAGCCAACCCTCCGTGAAGAGCTGACCCCGGCGCCGTTTAGTCTTGAGCTTGCAGCGTTTTTGTTGGGCGACATGGCTGCGGCGCGCAGCAACGAGCTGGTGATGCAGGGCCGAGTAGGTGTAGGCCGCCAGCTCGGGAGCAATGCCCTTCCCGAGGAACTTGAACGACCACCCGCTCGTGAGATGGAAGTAAGCCAGATGGTCGCAATCAAAGGCAGTTGCGCACGTTGATGCCAGGGAATGCAGCCAGTTTTGTGGAGGTCGACGTGTGTGGGTGACGACGCTGGCTTCATCCACGAGATGAGCTTTAACCTCCGCGCCTTCGAGGTTGTATTGCTTCATCAGATTGCGGGCTTGCCTGAGCGCCGTTTCGACCTCATTGGGTGATGCGCCCTGGGAGTTGGCCAACGCCATGAGCTTGGCGACTTTGCTGAGGACCTTCTGCTTGTCCATCATTTGCCGGTCCTCCGCAGTTGCGCATCGGAAAGCACTGCGGCCCACAGACGTACCGTCTCCATTTCATAGGAAGCTCCCAACACGCTGGCGCGAACCTCTTGCACTGCCAGTTGCAAAGCGTTGAATCGCTCCTGCACGCTCTTTCCATCGTCAGTGAGCAAATACAGCTCGACCTCTTCCCGTAATTCGCTCCCGAACGCCTCGACCTTGTTTTCCCAGTAATGGTTTTGGCCTTTGTAAACGTGGGACCTGGGAGGGGAACTGACGTAGTTGCGAAGCCTCAGTGACATTTCCACTGGCGTGTAAAACGGCTGAAAGCAGCCCGCGCGGCTGTGGACCAACACAAGCCGGATGATCTCCAGTTTTTGGTCGATTGTTGCGCTGAGCAGAGGGTAGGCCGTAGCGACAAGCTGTTTGGCTTCGCGCTCGCGCTGTTTCTGAAGCGTCTTGGCCGACACCTCGGTCCGTTGCCGCTTTTCTTTTGCGTGCTCAATGTTGAGACCCACTGATTCGATCAGTCTGGCGGCGTCACGCAGGAGCTGAACCTGCTCGGCGCTCAGCGTTTCCCCGAGGCGTCCGAGCGGGAAGTACCCACCGGCAGTCAAGCCTTGTATCTCCCGAGCCATTGTCGTGAGCTTCGTCTGCAGCTTGCGCAGTTGCTGAGCGCTTTGGTGCTTGCCGAGCTCCAGCACCACGTCCGCGCTGATATTTCCAGGCTGAGTCATTGAAGGATTTGCCATGTCAGTGGCCTCCCTTCACGCGTGACTCGATAACGGTCTCGGTCATTGCTTCGAAGCGATCACGCCACTCGGGGAAGAGCTCGATGGCGAGCTGACGAACAATCGCCAAGGCTGCAGGCGACTTGCGATTGGAGGGCTGCCGATACTCCAGCCGATGCGCCGGCACTCCCAGGGAAGCCGCATTTCGAAACACCACGGCCGCTGGGATGGTGTTGTCCAACACGCTGATCTGCGAGTTGTCGTAGAAAATCTCCCGCACCGACTGCTCGATCATCTGCGCGTCGACGGTCAGATCCAGGTTGTTGATGACGATCTTTACCGGCGGGATGGTCATGCCCAGACGCTCATAGGCGCGAAGGCCTTCCAGCATTTGCATGGTGCCCCGGCTGAACTCACGGGCCGCGAGCATGTTTGGCAGAAGAGGGGAAACGACCAAGTCCGATGCCAGGACAACCATCTCAAGCATCGCCGAGCGAGCACCTTGGGTGTCGATCAGCACCAGGTCGAAATGATCCTCGAAGGCCGGCATCAGGTTTGCCAACCGTAGGCGTCCATCCGGAGCCTGCAGCAGCAAGGTATTCAGCTGGTTGTTGACGTCGTTCGAGATGACCAGCGAGAGGTTCGGAATCGCGGTGCTGGAAATGATGCGGAGCGGGTCAGTCGCATTTAGCGCGAGTAACTCGTAGATCCCGCCCTGGGCTTCTTCCACCAGTTGGTAGTACGAAGACAGCGAAGGCTGCGCGGGGTCTAGATCGATGAGAAGGGTTCGAAGCCCGGCGTCGGCGCACAACGCGCCGAGATTGGCTTCGACGGTGGTTTTTCCAACGCCGCCTTTGGTCGAAACGACCGAGGTGATTTTCATTTTTTGGAGCCTCTAATGTGGATTCATTAGAGGCTGCGTTGCCAAATACGTCGGGCTAAGAGCCTTATGCCACGGGGCTTGGAGCGATTCTTACCACCAATTGTCTTTTAACCAATTGGTCGTAGGTTCGAATCCCACACGACCCACCATTTCGAAAATCTGGAAGGCCCATGAAAATGCGGATTTCCAGATTTTTTTTTGCCTGTCTGAAAAGCAGTAGGGCGTGAGTAAAGCTCCGAACTGAGGCGATGCAACTGGGAACTGGGCACGACTACTCCCTCAGTTTCGCTGTGTGCCAGGCGACTGCAGCTTGTTGAAGCTGTCCACCTCCTTTCGCCCTGTGCATTCAATCACCTGATGCGCGCCGCATCTGACTGGCCGTCTACCGAAGCGCGATGTGATGCTTTTGTGGGTCACCCCTTCCAGCGACATCCGGATAGCTCAGGTGGCCTCGCTGGAAGTCGCAGACGTGCGGTATCCCAGCGGAGCCATCAAGCCTGAGGTGTAGTCGCGCGCAGACCTCACCACGGGCCGTCGCCCGCGCATTGTCTACCTGACCCCACCTACGATCTCTTCCTGCCTTGCTCCAACGATCGACCCAGTGAGAATTCGGCACGCCTTCGCGGTTGCTCTCTCATGGTGACATCAGTAATGATTGTTGGATCCATATCTGCGCAAGAATTGTAGCTGCCCCATCAGCCTGCTTACACGGCGGGCTTTGGCAGCATCTTCACATCCTCGAATTTCGCCCCGTCGATACGGGCCAACCTCTTCTCGGACGACAAACCAGTACAGGGAACGACATCAATGCAATCTAATTTCAGCAAAGGCGTTATTTTCGCGCTCTCCGCTGCCGCACTGAACGCAACCATTGGGGTGCTCAGCAATCCTCCATCGCCTGGAGCACATTGAGGAACTGGAGTCCGCTCTTGAGCGAGCGACTCGAGTCATCGACCAACTGCTAGGGGATTCTCAACCCCTAGCCAGCTCGGGAGCCAAGACATGAAGCATTCCTTAGCGAGCATGAAGGATCAGTTGCTGAAGCCGTCATTTGAACAGCGGGCCCCCGCTGCGGAACGCATGAGCGATCCGATCGTCGACACTTCGATGGTCCTGACGCTGGATGAGACGTTGCCATGGGACACCAACCCTCGCACGGCGCGCAATCCGAAGTACGACGAACTCAAAGAATCGATCCGCCATCGTGGCCTCGATACGCCGCCTCCCGTCACACGACGGCCTGGCGAAGACAAATTCCGTATCAGGAATGGCGGCAACACTCGGCTCGCCATCCTCAACGAGCTGTACAGAGAAACCGGAGACGACAAGTACTTCAGGTTTCACACGCTATTCCGTCCGTGGGATGCCTTGCGTGGGGAGATCATCTCCCTGACGGGCCACTTGGCAGAGAACGATCTGCAGGGGCAGCTCCTTTTCATCGAACGGGCGATCGGCGTGGATAAGGCCCGCCAGCTTTATGAGGCGGACGCTGGGGAGAAGGTCTCGCTGAGGGAGCTCTCTCGCCTACTGAAGGCCGATGGCTACCCTGTCTCAGCGTCTCACTTGAGCCGGATGCAGGACACCATCCGCTACCTATTGCCGGCTGTTCCAGGGCTTTTGTATTCAGGGTTGGGGATAGATCGGATATCGAAGGTGCTGGCCCTGCGTAAAACCAGCCGGCAGTGCTGGGAGCAGCACGCCGAGGGACTGGAGCAGCCACTGGACTTCGACCAACTGTTCCAGGACGTGCTTGCCCAGTTCGAAGGCGAGGCTGACGAGTTTCTGCTGCAGCGATTTCAGGATGAGCTGATTCACCAAATAAAAGGACCATTGGGGCTCGGCTACGAAGCGGTGCTGCTAGAGATTACGCAAAATCAGGATCAACTTCGTCGATCAACCTCAGTGGCGGACATGCCGCCGAGCGCGCTTGTACTGCCCCCCACCGCAGAGCCCGCCCCCGGCATCGCTGATGCCGAGAGCGGGCCCGCCAAACCCCTGCCATTGGCGGCGCAATCCCAACCCGATGCCAAACCACCCTCCAGAACCGTTGATACACCTCCATCTGAGGGCCCTCAATCGACGACGCTTAGCCAGTCGGAAACCCAAGCCCGACTGGAGGGCCATATCGCAAGCCCGGTGACGACCTCCTCCCGGGTTCAGCAGGTGAAACAGCAACTCGCAGCGATAGATGGAGAGCAGCTACCGGACTTCGCCGCCGATGCGCTGGTAGCGATTCCCGTCCAAGCAGGCGGCCTGCACCCGATCTCGGACCTCTGGTACATAGAGCGTGAAATCGATACCCAGAAAGAACTGCGGCTTCACATCGCCCAGCTTGCCAGTGAAGTCGCGGCGTCGGTCAACGCGCCGGGAGAGATCTACGGAATCGAAGGAGGCATCGGTTTCAGTTACCGGCATCCCGACGACGAGGCAGAGGTGAATGCGACAGCACAACACACGCTGACACTGCTCCAGTCCCTAAGCGGCTCGATCGCGATCGCCCTGAACATGATTCAGCAGCAGCCTGAGATGCCCAAAGATGCCCTCTCCGACTTTGAGTTCGCAGCGGGACTTGGCCAACTCCTGCTGGGACAGTCGGCGGCAAAGGACGGCGTCCCGGACGACGCAGGGCGGTTGAGCGACGGCGCCCTCGTCAAACTCTTCCGCATCATCCGCTTGGCCAGACGCTTGATTGATCTCGAAATCAAAGCTCTTGGTGAATCAGTTGGGTCGGCTTCTAGCTGACTGCAGCCCATGCCAGGGAGGACCAGTGATGTCCAAGACACCTATCAATGAAGCCATTCTTTCTCAAGTACTGCACAACGTGCGCAACGGCCAGTTGCGGCGATGTTTCGAGATGGGCCTGGAGCCTGCGCGCATCGACGAAGTTACCACCACGCTCAAACAGATTGGCGGCACCGAAGCAGTCACTGCAGCGGCAACTGGCCGACGGACTCCGCCACCTGGTGCGCGACAAATTCAAACTGAACCAGCCTGACGGACCGTCAGATGGGTGGCTCGCCGACAATGCACTGTGGCTCGTCAGCAAGCCGATCGCAGATCAACTGCGGGCATACCTGCTCGCACAGGGTGTCGAAGGCGTGCCGAGCTCGAACGCGCCATTTTTCAACATGCTCCAGGATCAGGGGGTGATCCAGACTAATACCCAAGACAAGGCGATCTGGAAAATTGCCATTGATAACGGCAACGGCTGGAAGAACAGCTTCACCGTATTGAAGCTTTCGCCGGCCTTGATCTGGACAGATCCTAAAGATCGACCGTCCCCGTATTCCGGCACGGTGACAGTTGAGGCAGGCGACGCCAACGACGGCGCCGAAAGCGCTGTGCAGCTTCCCCAGCAACAGCCGGGTAGAGAGGCACCTGCCGCAAACATGCCCCCAGCCCCAAGTGTCGCGCCGGTTACCTCACCAGCGATCCCCGCCCCTGCCGAGATTGCGTCGCTGCTCAGCCTTCTGGAGAGCGTTACCAGTTCTGAGCCGCCGCCAGAGATTCCGGTATCCGCATCAATGCCTCCAGATGTGGTGCAGATACGCGAAGCCAGCCCGATCGACCCGCCAAACGCCATCGTCGACGTGCCCACTCCCATGGCAAACGAAGCAGGCGACTTGGGCGCAACCTTCGTGGAATGGCTTCGCGCCGGCTTGGTTTCGCGCCGAATCATCATCAACGACACCAAGGCGCTGGTGCACACCGTGGATGCCACCGCGATGCTCGTTACGCCCGGGATCTTCAAGCGCTTCGTGCAGGAGTTTCCCGCCTTGGAAGCCCAGGCAACCACCAAAAAGATTCATGCGTGGCAGTTGGTACAGCGCGCCTTCGAAAAACAAAAATTGCACAAAAAGACGGAGAAAGGTTTGAACATTTGGACGTGTAAAGTTGCCGGTCCCAGAAGCACAAGCAACTTAAAGGATACCTGCTGAAGGACCCTCTCACGGTCTTTGTCGATGTGCCTTTTGACAATCCTAGCTTGAGCATCGAAGCATTATCGGTGACTGCGGTATGAGCACAGCCATGGACCTGACCCACGACTACATCTTCACTCACGACCTGAGAGAATCGACGGCCAAAATCTATCTCGCCGCCACGCGAGCTTTGCTTCGGCACTTTGGAGAAACAAGCCCGGTTGAGTCCATAGATCACCGGTCAGTGCTCGGATGGCGCCGCGGGGAACTGGAACGTGGTCTCGCTAAACAGAGCTGGAACACCTACTCGAATCACCTCCGTACCGTGTGGGGATATGCCATCGAGCATGGGACGCTGAATCACACTTCGATCAATCCCTTCAGAAAGACCGCAGTCATCCCCCCGAAACGGCCGAGTAAAACCATCGCACGGGATGGCATCAAACGCGCGCGCAGCTGGCTCAGGTCAATGGTGGCCGAGGAGAGATGCACGAAAAAGCGATGCAAAGTCACTCCGGCCTGGTTCTGGCTCGGTGTATTCGAGATGTTTTACTACACCGGTATCCGGCTGAACGCTCTGTTGACGCTCCGATACAGAGACGTGGACTGGATCAACAAGATCATCACCGTCCAGGCCGATACGGAGAAGACACACCGAGAGTTTTCAATCCCGATAATGCCTGGGCTGGAGCCGCATATTTTGCGGCTGCTTGAGGCCGCGCGGGATGTCGGATTTGATCCGGATGACCAGCTCTTCAACGTGAACCGGTTTTCCATACATTACCGCTCAGCAGTCATGAACATTGATCAGATCGAGGGAATGTACAAGAAGCTGAGCCAGGAGATCGGCATCCGCATGTCCCCTCACCGCTTCCGACACACGCTCGCGACAGACCTGATGAGGCAACCGGAGCGAAACATTCACCTGACGAAGAGCTTGCTGAATCACTCCAACATCGCCACGACGCTGAGCTACATCGAGGTCGATTACGACCACATGCGAACCGTGCTGCATGAGCGGAGCCTGGCGCAAGGCGCGATAACTTTCGAGCGACGCGTCGATGAGCAGATACCGACCTGTGCCCATCCGCCGCTTGCAGCTCCGGCCGCAGCATCTGAACCGCCGCTGCTACTGGTGGCTCCAGACGCGCCAGAATGTGGGACCACACTCGAGACCGAGCCAGAAGAAGTCGAATTCAGCCACAAGACTTCAGATTCCAAGCACCTGACTCACGTCGCCAGACTTGAGTCAGAGCGGTTTAGCTTGGAGGAGGCATTGCTTCCGATGGGAACGGGGCTGAGTCACGAACTCACGTGGGATGGACCAGGCACTTGGTGGGAGGATCTTGAGTTGCCGAAGCCGCCACCAGAGGGCGAGGCATCAGAGCATTCGCTTATGCTGACACTCATGCTCAACAGGGTTGGGACAAGATCATTTAGCTGGTAGACAGGATGGGCCAACGGCGACAAAACGGTCGGTCCGATCACTGACACCAAGTCATGCAAACCCGCTGGATTACCGAGTGGGATGCATCAAATTCACCAGCTACCCATTACCGTTTTTTTCGACGAAGGGTCGCTGATTTCATTGACTCCGCCGCAGGCGTTCGTCCCTGGGATCGCGCCGATCAATATTGACATCACGTCAACTCGAAACTATGGTTCGCCCCAGACGGCTGCATGTCTGTACGTTCGGCGAAAGTTAGATCCGCCTTCAGGACTCGCGCCCACTGCCTTTCAGGCAAAAAAAAATCTGGAAATCCGCATTTTCATGGGCCTTCCAGATTTTCGAAATGGTGGGTCGTGTGGGATTCGAACCTACGACCAATTGGTTAAAAGCCAACTGCTCTACCAACTGAGCTAACGACCCGCTTCGTTGTGGCGCGTATATTACTGATATTTCACAGTAATTCAACACCCAAGCGAAAATAATTTAAAAATAACGCGTCGGGTCCGTCACACCCGCCGCCGCGAAGCCCTCAGCGCGCAAGCGGCAGCTGTCGCATTTTCCGCACGCACGCCCCTGCTCGTCGGCTTGATAGCAGGAAACCGTCAACCCGTAATCCACACCCAGACGCGTACCGGTTTTGACGATATCGGCCTTGCTCAGCATCTGCAGCGGCGCCTGTATCCTGAAGCCCTGCCCTTCCACGCCAGCCTTGGTGGCGAGATTGGCCATGCGCTCGAACGACTCGACGAACTCCGGACGGCAATCTGGGTAGCCGGAGTAATCCACGGCGTTGACCCCGATGAAGATATCCCGTGCGCCGAGCACTTCGGCCCAGCCCAACGCGAGAGAGAGGAAAACGGTATTGCGCGCCGGCACGTATGTCACCGGTATGCCTTCGCCCGGCGTCTCCGGCACCGCGATGCTGCTGTCAGTCAGCGCAGACCCGCCAATGCCGTTGAGGTTAAGGCCGATGACCTTGTGCTCAACGACGCCCATATCCGCCGCTACCCGCTCCGCCGCCTGCAACTCGGCGCGATGCCGCTGGCCGTAGTCGAAGCTCATGGTGTAGCAGCTGAAGCCATCGGCCTTGGCCATTGCCACCACGGTGGCCGAATCCAGGCCGCCGGACAGCAGGATTACCGCTCTTTTCTCAGTCATCGATTGCTCACTCATTCAGCGCCCCGGCTCGTCGTTCCAGAGGATTTTATGCAACTGCAATTGCAGACGCACCGGGAGGTTGTCGGCAACGATCCAGTCGGCCAGGTCTCTGACGTTCAAATCGCGGTGGACAGGGGAAAAAAGCACTTCGCCGGCGCGACGGTCCAGACCGTACTGAATGATCTTGGAGACGGCCCAGTCGTAATCTTCCCGCGAACAAATCACGAATTTGATCTGGTCGTTGGGCGTGAGCAGGTCAATATTTTCGTATCGGTTGCGTGCCACTTCTTTTGAACCTGGGGTCTTCAAGTCGACGACGCGGCTCACGCGGGGATCGACTTTCGAGATGTCCAGCGCGCCACTGGTTTCCAGAGAAACCTCGTAGCCCGCGTCACACAGCCGCTGAAGCAAAGGAATAGCGTTCGGCTGAGCAAGGGGCTCGCCGCCTGTGACGCAGACGTAGCGCGGGCGATAGCTGGCAACCTGCTCCATCAGTGAATCGAGGGTCTGGATGGTTCCGCCCGTGAAGGCGTATTCGCTGTCGCAATAACCGCAACGCAATGGGCAGCCGGTGAGTCGCACGAAAACGGTAGGCAAGCCTGCCGTGCGCGTTTCACCCTGCAGAGAGTAGAAAACTTCGGTGATGCGTAATGTGTCTTGCATAGGGGCCACGGGCGTAACGGCTAAACAGGCCATCCGCCTCCGTCAGGCACTTCTGTACACCCTGCGCACGCAGAATCCACAGAAGCGTAATCAATACCGGAATTTCGGGGGCGGAATTCTAACGAAGAAAGCCGCGCAATGCGCGGCTTTCTTGAATCAGCGGTCAGATTGAGTAGCAATCAGAGACGCTGCAGGTCTCGCTGAGCCAGCTGAGCGGCTGAGGTGCCCGGATATTGAGCAACCACTTGCTGAAGGATACCCTTCACTTTGTCAGTGTGACCCAGTCGACGTTCAACGTCCGCCAGCTTGTACAGGGAATCAGGCACTTTGGCGTGCTTTGGGTAAAGCTGACTGACCTTTGCGAAGGCCTGACCGGCACCTTGAAGGTCACCCTTGGCCAGATTGACTTCGCCCAACCAGTATTGAGCATTGCCCGCGTACTGGCTGTTCGGGTATTTGCGCAGGAACGCCGCAAAAGCCTGACTGGCCTTGTCGAAGTCTTTCGCCTTGATCAGGTCGAAAGCAGCGTCGTAATAAAGCTTTTCTTTCGCTGGGTCACCGGGCTCGCTGCTCGCCTGAGGCGCTTGAGCGGCTGATGACGCGGGTGCTCCGCCGGCATTGCTGCCACCGTCGGATGCGGAATTGTTGGTAGCTGATGGGGCAGATGCGCCTCCAGCTCCGATACGGGAATCGAGATCTTTGTAACGATCCAGCGCTTCTTGCTTCATCTGCTGGATATCGTTCTGCTGAACTTCCACTATTCCGCGCAAGCGCGAAATTTCGTCCTGCATTTGCTGCAATTGCATGAACAGCTGACCTTGCGCCGAAGGCGCGGCCGTAGCCGCACCCCCGGCGTAGGCGCCAGACGTGCCATAACCCGATGGCGGATAACTGCTACCAGCAGAGCCAGAGTTGTCATCGACCACAGGAACCGCACCCATCGCTGCAAGAGGAAGGGTGAGAGCCAAAACGGTTAAAGCACGTCGGCACGTTCGCATGTCAAATTACTTACGCAGTTCGACGCGACGGTTTTGAGCCCACGATTGCTCGTCGTTACCGGTAGCAACTGGACGCTCTTCACCGTAGGAAACGAGTTCCAGCTGAGCTGGCGAAACGCCTTGCAGAACCAGGTAGCGTTGAACGGCTTTCGCACGACGCTCGCCCAGGGCCAAGTTGTATTCGCGAGTACCGCGTTCGTCGGTGTTGCCTTCCAGAACTACGCGAGCGCCGTTGGCTTTCAGGTCTTTGGCGTGAACGTCCAGAGCGCGCATGGCTTCTGGCTTCAGGTCGGAACTGTCGTATTCGAAGTAGAAAGTGGTGATAGCGCGCAGAGCAGCTTCTTCGCTCAGGCTGCCATCAACAGCGCCAGAGTTAGCGCCGTAACCAGCGTTAGGATCAACAGCAGCGCCGCCAGCACCGGCATTGTCGCCGCCTTTGGACGAGCAACCTACAGCTACAGCCATGGCCAGAGCCAGCGCAGCAAATTTACCAAACTTCAGCATTTCCATCGTAAAACTCCTAATGAACCCCAAGTGTGTTAAGTACAACGTAAAGCGCCGCGTCAGTTCAGGTAAGGGGACCAGGAAGGTTCTCTGACTTCGCCTTGAGCGGTAGGAAGCGGGAGCCTTACGCGTCCATTAATGGACACGAGCATCAAGACTCCCCGGCCCTGCTGGCGGGTGGCGTAGATTACCATGGTGCCGTTAGGCGCAACAGTAGGCGACTCATCAAGGTTGCTGTCTGTGAGGATTTTTACGCTACCGCGCTGCAAATCCTGAGATGCCACCTTGAAGTTAGTGAAGCCATCTTGACGATGGATCATCACCAGAGTCTTTTCATCCGCCGATAACTTAGGGTTGGCATTGTAGTTACCGATGAAAGTAACGCGCTCTGCCCCTCCGCCATTAATATTGGTTTTATAGATTTGTGGCTTGCCGCCGCGGTCAGACGTGAAATAAAGCGTGGAGCCGTCTTTACCGAAGAACGGTTCTGTATCAATGGAAGAATCGTTGGTCACTCGCGACAATTGACGCGACGCCAGATTCATCACATAGATTTCCGGGTTACCATCTTTCGACAAGACCATGGCCAGCTTAGTGCCATCCGGGGACCACGCAGGGGCGCCGTTCAGGCCTTCGAAGTTGGTGATCTGCTCGCGACGACCGGTGTCGATGTGCTGAACGAAGATCCGTGGGCGCTTCTGTTCGAACGACACATAGGCAATACGCTTGCCGTCGGGCGCAAAGCGAGGCGACAGGATCGGCTCACGGGACTGCAACAGCGTGACAGCGCGGGCGCCATCGTAGTCCGAACGCTGCAGGGTGTAGCGCGTGTTGTCAGTGGAAAAACGTTCCGCAGTCACGTACAGCATGCGGGTCGAAAACGCACCCTTAATGCCGGTCAGCTTCTCGAATGACTGGTCGGCAATGTAGTGCGACATGTCACGCAATTGGTCTGTGGTGCCCGAAACGTTGCCGGTCAGGACCTGCTGCTCGGTGGCCACATTGAACAGCGCGTATTGGACCTGCAAGCGACCGCCCGAAGGAACAATGCTGCCGACCATGACGTACTGGGCACCCAGCGCCTTCCAGTCACGGAAGATGACTTCGCTGGCCTGGCTTGGCTGGCTGATCATGTTTTCCTTTGGAATCGGCGAGTAGTAGCCCGAGTTCTGAAGGTCGTTGCCAATGATCTTGGCCATGTCTTCCGGCAGCACACTGCCGCCCTGCAAGCCGAACGGCACCACCGCGATTGGCGTAGCGCGGTCACTGCCGCTTGTTACCAGAATGTTCTTTTCGTCGGCAGCGGCGAAACCCGCTGCGCAACACAGAACGACAAGCATTCCTCGAAGAAGGTTAATCACAAGGCTAGGTCCTCAGGTGTGAATGTCATCTTGAATGAACGGTAAGGTGCGAAGTCCGAAGGCTTCATTCCCTGCATCTCTGTCAAACGACCAATGTTCTTGACCGCCGCTACTGCTGAACTGTCGAAAGGACCATCGCCGCTGGACTTGCTCACGTTGACCGAAGTCACGGTGCCGTCCGGCAACATGTTGATCTGCAAGACGACCGTCATGCCCTTGCGCGCGGAAGGGGGACGTGCCCAACCTTCAGCCGCCCGAGAGCGAATCAAATCATCGAAGCTGCCAGCCACTTCGTCGCCACGCTCATCGGCCAGCGCCTGTTGGCGTTCCGGCTTGTCGGAAAGCAGGTCGGCCAGTGCTTGCGCCTTCTTGTCTTCCGCTGATTTGCGGGCAGCGTCCTGGGCTTTCTTCTTCGCGTCTTCCGCAGCCTTCTTCTTGGCGTCCTCAGCCGCTTTTTTCTTCGCGTCTTCGGCAGCCTTTTTCTTGGCGTCGTCTGCAGCCTGCTTCTTCGCGTCCTCGGCAGCCTGTTTCTTGGCTTCCTCGGCGGCCGCGCGCTTGGCGTCTTCCTCGGCTTTCTTCTTCGCGTCGTCTTCGGCTTTCTTCTTGGCTATATCAGCCAATTGTTTCTCTTCAGCGGTTTTCTTCGCGTCATCCGCTTTTTTGGCTTCGGCCTTCTTGGCGTCGTCCGCAGCTTTTTTCGCGTCATCGGCCTTTTTGGCGTCGTCAGCTTTCTTGGCTTCTTCAGCCTTTTGCTCTTCGGCTTTTTGAGCGGCATCGGCTTTCTTTTGTTCCGCCGCCTTCACCGCCTCCTGCTCAACTTTTTTCTGCTCCATCTGCTCGACTTCGGTTTGTCGCGCAGCGGACTTCTTCGCCTCACCGGCAAGCTTCTGGTTGGTCTGGGTGGTTGCCTGACTTTTTGATTTCAACTGATAGAGCGTGGCCTGAACAATCGGCCTGGCTTCAGGAAGCTCGGGCGTCATTGCGAAGCTGACGAACAACAAACCAAAAATCAGGACGTGCAGTCCTACCGCCCAGACGGACGGCCAGAAGTAGCTTTCCGAGGCGGACGGCTCTCGAATCGGCTGCATCAGGGGGCCTCGGTAATCAAACCAACGTTCCCGACCCCGGCCTTCTGCAACCCGCCCATCGTGCCCATGACAGCGCCGTAGTCGACCGTCTTGTCGCCACGGATGAACACTTGGGTCTGCTTGCCCGCGTCACGACCGGCTGCAATGATTTTGGTCACGGCGCTGGTCAGTTGGGGCAAGGTCATTGCCTTGTCCATTTGCTTGTCGGTGTCGACTTCGCTGCCAAGGTTCCAGTAATAGGTCTTGTCAGCCTTGATCGAGATCGTCAGAACCTGATTGTTGTTGTCCTGCGGCAAAGCCTCGCTGGAGACCTTGGGCAGATCAACTTTCACGCCCTGGTTGATCATCGGAGCCGTCACCATGAAGATAACCAGCAGCACCAGCATCACGTCGATGTACGGCACCACGTTCATTTCGGCGACCGGCTTGCGCTTGTTGCGTCGGCCGCGAGCGATTAAAGCCATTGGGAAATACCTGCTTATTCTTCGCTGGTGTGCACTTTACGGTGCAGGATCGCCTGGAACTCGTCGGCGAATGTGTAGTAACGACCGATCAGGTTCTCGCCACGAGCGGCGAAACGGTTGTAAGCGATGACCGCAGGAATCGCGGCGAACAGGCCGATGGCAGTGGCGATCAGCGCTTCGGCAATACCCGGTGCAACCGTGGCCAGAGTGGCTTGTTGCGCCGTAGCGAGGCCGCGGAAGGAGTTCATGATGCCCCAGACGGTACCGAACAGACCGATGTACGGGCTGGTGGAACCCACGGTTGCCAGGAAGGGCAGGCTCTGCTCGAGTTTCTCTTCTTCACGGGAGATCGCGACGCGCATGGCACGTGCAACACCTTCCATCACGGCATCCGGATCGACGCCAGCCTGCTGACGCAGACGGGAGAATTCCTTGAAGCCCGCGCGGAAGATCTGCTCTACGCCGGAGTCCGGGTCCGGGTTGCTGCCGGCCTGACGGTAGAGCTTGGACAGATCGATACCTGACCAGAAGCGCTCCTCGAAGCTGTCCAACGCGCGACGACCGGCGCGCAGCATGGCGCTGCGCTGAAAAATCATGATCCACGAGGTGACCGAGGCGGCCACCAGGATCAGCATCACCAACTGCACAACCACGCTGGCATTGCTGACCAAACTCCACATGGAGGAATGGTCGACGACGTTAGCTTCCACGCTGTATCTCCTGCTCTGAATGTGTACCCGCGCCGCCCTGCCCGGCAAAGGCCGTGCGCAGAGCTTCGGGAATGGCCCGGGGTTTCAAACTGTCGGCGCGCACACACGCCACCAAAAACTGCCCTTCGCAGAGCAGTACATCATCCGCAGCCCGCCTGACCTGTTGCTGAAAGCGCAGGCTGGCGCGGTTCAATTCGATTACTTCGGCGCTGATCAGCAGTTCGTCGTCCAGCCGCGCGGGCTTGTGGTATCGAGCCTCGCTTGAATGCACGACGAACAACAGGTTCTCGACACCCGCCATTGCGGATTGGGCAAAGCCCAGTTCCCGCAGTCGCTCGGTTCGAGCCCGCTCCATGAATTTCAGGTAATTGACGTAGTAAACGATGCCGCCGGCATCGGTGTCCTCGTAATAAACGCGACAACGATGTGCGAACGACTGAGCCCCGTTTTGCGCGCGCATACTCTAGTGCTTACTCCTCAGGTTGCCAATCCGGCCAGGCAACTGTTTTTCATCGTTTTTACTGCCCGCGTCACATCACTTAACGGTGACTGCCCTTCAGACCCTCAATCACCCGAATAAATCGCTCAATTGTGCATTTATTCGTCAGGGTCTTCGACCGGTTCATCCATCACCGCCCGGTCGCCCATCCGCGAGGGAATGTTCAGACCAAAGTGCAGGTATGCATGCCGCGTGACCATGCGGCCGCGAGGTGTGCGCATCATATAGCCTTGCTGAATCAAATAGGGCTCCAGCACGTCTTCAATTGTGTGTCGTTCTTCGCTGATCGCCGCCGCAAGGTTGTCCACCCCGACCGGCCCGCCATCGAACTTCTCGATCATCGTCAGCAGCAAGCGCCGGTCCTGATGATCGAAACCGCGCTCGTCGACGTCCAGCAGGTTCAGCGCGAGGTCCGCAATCGCCTTGGTGATCTCGCCCTTGGCGCGCACCTCGGCGAAATCCCGCACCCGACGCAGCAGCCGGTTGGCGATCCGTGGCGTGCCCCGTGCACGGCGGGCAATCTCGAATGTGCCTTCGTCCTCAATGTACAGCCCGAGAATTTTCGCCGAGCGCGACACGATTGTGGCCAGATCCGCGGTGCTATAGAACTCAAGACGCTGCACGATACCGAAGCGGTCACGCAGCGGATTGGTCAGCATGCCCGCACGGGTGGTCGCCCCCACCAGCGTGAACGGCGGCAGGTCGAGCTTGATGGAGCGCGCCGCAGGGCCCTCACCGATCATAATGTCCAGCTGGAAATCTTCCATTGCCGGGTAAAGCACTTCCTCGACAATGGGAGACAGACGGTGGATTTCGTCGATGAACAGCACGTCGTGCGGCTCAAGATTGGTGAGAATCGCCGCAAGATCACCCGGCCGCTCGAGCACGGGCCCCGAAGTGCTCTTGATCGAAACGCCCATTTCCTGAGCGATGATGTGTGCCAGCGTGGTTTTACCCAGGCCCGGCGGACCGAAGATCAGCGTGTGGTCCAACGCTTCACTGCGCCCGCGCGCCGCCTGGATGAACAGCTCCATCTGCTCACGCACGGTGGGCTGACCAATGTAGTCGGCCAGGCTCAGCGGCCGGATGGCACGGTCCAGTTGCTCGTCACGGTCACGCCCGGTGGCGGCGATCAGACGGTCGGCATCTATCACTTACAGCATCCCCTTCAATGCGCGGCGAATGAGGTCTTCGCTGCTGAGATTCTTGTCCTTGATCGCGGTCACTGCCTTGCTCGCTTCCTGGGGTTTGTAGCCCAGGGAAATCAAGGCGCTGACTGCATCCGACTCCGCCGTCGCCACTGCCATCGGCGCGCCTGGTCCGTCCGATACCAGGGCGAAGGTGCCCGGCAGCGAATCCCACGCCTTGAAGCGATCTTTCAGTTCAACCAACAGACGCTCGGCGGTCTTCTTGCCAACGCCCGGGACGCGGGTCAGCGCGGAGGTGTCCTGCGCCTGGACACAGCGCACCAACTCATCCACTTCCAGCGTCGACATGAGGGCCAGCGCCAGCTTTGGTCCGACCCCGTTCAGACGAATCAGCTCGCGGAACATCTCGCGGTCACGCTTCTCGTAGAACCCGAACAACAGGTGCGCGTCCTCGCGGACCACCAGATGGATGTGCAGCGTCACGGTTTCGCCCAGATGAGGCAGGCGATAAAGCGTGGTCATGGGCACTTCGACTTCATAACCCACGCCGTTGACATCCAGTACCAGATGCGGCGGCTGCTTCTCGACCAACGTACCGCGTAGACGTCCAATCACGAATCAAATCCTTTCCAGATGCCCGTCGCTGCGACGGGCCGTGCTAACGCAAATAATGCCATCAGAGCCGCAGACGACCACCACGACTGCGCGCGGTATTGAGGCCGTGAGGGATGAGGCTGGATCGGGTATGTGCATGACACATGGCGATTGCCAATGCATCCGACGCATCCACCTGAGGCTTGGTGGTCAGCTTGAGCAGATGCATCACCATCATCATCACCTGATCCTTGTTGGCACCGCCTGTTCCGGCGACGGCCTGCTTGACCTGGGTCGCAGTGTACTCGGCGATCTCCAGCCCCTCTTCGGCGCCCGCAACAATAGCGGCACCGCGGGCCTGACCCAGCTTCAAGGCCGAGTCGGGGTTACGCGCCATAAACACCTTTTCGATGCCCATGGTCACCGGGCCGTACGTCTGAATGACCTCGCGCACGCCGCGGTACACAATCTGCAGCCGTTCATGAAGCAAGCCTGTGCCCGTACGAATGCAACCCGAGGCCACGTACTCGCAGCCACGCCCGGTATCACGCACCACGCCAAACCCGGTAATTCGTGAACCGGGGTCGATACCTAAAATAAGAGTCATAACGCCTGCAGCTTGAGAGGTAACGCGAACAATTGGACGCAGCATAAAGGCAGAAGCCGGAGGCCGATAGCGTTGATCATCAACGCTTCGTGCGCTCCGGCCTCAAGTCCGAGCGGGCGAAGGATCAGCCAAGCTGCTCCAGCACCTCGTCCGGGATTTCTGCATTGGAATAGACGTTCTGCACATCGTCCAGGTCTTCCAGCATATCGATCAGCTTGAGGACCTTTTCCGCCATGTCCAGATCGAGCACCGCACTGGTGGTCGGCTGCATCACGATTTCCGCATCAGCGGGGGTGAAACCAGCGGCCTCCAGCGCATTGCGCACAGCGTAGAAACTGGAGAACGAGGTAAATACGTCAATGGAGCCGTCTTCGTGGGTCACCACGTCGTCAGCGTCCGCTTCCATGGCAGCTTCGATCAGCGCGTCTTCATCAACGCCCGGTGCAAAGGATATCTGCCCCTTGCGCTCGAACAGATAGGACACCGAACCGTCAGTCCCCAGGTTGCCACCGCATTTGCTGAACGCATGGCGTACGGCAGCCGCGGTCCGGTTGCGGTTATCGGTCATGGTTTCGACCATGACCGCGACGCCGCCGGGGCCGTAACCTTCGTAGCCCAGTTCGACCATGTCATCGGCATCGGCCGCACCGGCGCCACGAGCGATGGCGCGGTCGATGATGTCGCGGCTCATGTTCGCGCCGAGGGCCTTGTCCTGCGCCAGACGCAAACGCGGGTTCGACGCCGGATCACCACCGCCCTGACGGGCAGCGACGGTCAGTTCGCGGATCCACTTGGTGAAGATCTTGCCTTTCTTGGCATCCTGACGCTCTTTGCGGTGCTTGATGTTCGCCCACTTGGAATGACCAGCCATAACACGCTCCAAACCTTGAAACACGCACGCCCGCGCTTGATCGCTCACACGCAGACGCTTCACTCGAATCTGTGCCCGGAATGGGCGGGGATCAGGGCGGACCGAATGGTCGGTCCGCCGAGCCCTTGTCTACACGGCTTACTCGGCCTTCGGCGTCTCGCGCAGGCGGATGTGCAGCTCACGCAATGCCTTGGCATCAACCACGCCCGGCGCCTGGGTCATCACGTCCGCAGCGCTCTGGGTTTTCGGGAAGGCAATGACTTCACGAATGGACTGAGCGCCGGTCATCAGCATGACCAGACGATCCAGACCGAACGCCAGACCACCGTGGGGCGGCGCGCCGTACTTCAGCGCATCGAGCAGGAAGCCGAACTTCTCTTGCTGTTCGTCTTCGGAAATACCCAACAGACGGAACACGGCCTGCTGCATTTCCTTGCGGTGGATACGGATCGAACCGCCGCCCAGCTCAGTGCCGTTCAACACCATGTCGTAGGCGCGGGACAGCGCCGTCGCAGGGTTGGCTTCGAGCTCTTCAGGGGAGCATTTCGGCGCGGTGAAAGGGTGGTGCAGCGCGGAGAAGCTGCCGTCGTCGTTCTCTTCGAACATCGGGAAGTCAACGACCCACATCGGTGCCCACTCACAGGTGAGCAGGTTCAGGTCGTGGCCCAGCTTGATGCGCAGGGCGCCCAGTGCTTCGCTGACGATTTTGAACTTGTCAGCGCCGAAGAACACGATGTCGCCGTCCACTGCACCCACGCGATCAAGGATCACGTTGAGGTTGGCTTCCGGGATGTTCTTGACGATCGGGGACTGCAGGCCTTCGACGCCCTTGGCGCGCTCGTTGACCTTGATGTAGGCCAGACCTTTGGCGCCATAGATGCCAACGAACTTGGTGTACTCATCGATCTTGCTGCGCGGCATGCTCGCGCCGCCGGGAACGCGCAGCGCCGTGACACGGCACTTCGGATCGTTCGCAGGGCCGCTGAACACCTTGAAGTCCACAGCCTGAAGCTGATCGGCAACGTCAACCAGCTCCAGCGGGTTGCGCAGGTCCGGCTTGTCGGAGCCGTAGCGGCGCATGGCTTCTTCGAAGGTCATGTGCGGGAAGTCGTCGAACTCCACATCCAGCACTTCCTTGAAGAGCTTGCGGATCATGGTCTCGGTGATGCCCATGATGTCCTCTTCGTTGAGGAAGCTGGTCTCGATGTCGATCTGAGTGAACTCAGGCTGACGATCGGCACGCAGGTCTTCGTCGCGGAAGCACTTGGCGATCTGGTAGTAACGGTCGAAACCGGCAACCATCAGCAGTTGTTTGAACAGCTGAGGCGATTGCGGCAGGGCGAAGAAGCTGCCCGCATGGGTGCGGCTTGGAACCAGATAGTCACGGGCGCCTTCGGGCGTGGCGCGGGTGAGGATCGGCGTCTCGACATCCAGGAAGCCGTTGCCGTCCAGGAAGCCACGGATGCTCGAGGTAATACGCGAGCGAAGACGCAGCTTTTCAGCCATCTCCGGACGACGCAGGTCGATGAAGCGATAACGCAGGCGGGTTTCTTCGCCGACGTCGGAGTATTCGTTGAGCGGGAACGGCGGGGTTTCCGACTCGTTGAGCACTTCGAGCTCGTAGCCCAGCACTTCGATCGCGCCCGACGCCATGTTCGGGTTGACGGCGCCGGCAGGACGCGCGCGCACCTTACCGGTCAGCTTGACCACGTATTCACTGCGAACACGGTCGGCGATGGCGAAGGTGTCAGCACGATCCGGATCGAAAACCACTTGGGCCAGACCTTCACGATCGCGAATGTCGAGGAAAATCACCCCCCCGTGGTCGCGACGGCGATGGACCCATCCGCAAAGGGTAATTTCCTGACCTTCCAGGCTCTCGTTCAGTTGGCCGCAATAATGGCTGCGCATCATGATCGTGTGTTCACTTCTCGTAATTCGGAATTCGATGGAGCTTTCGCCCGTCGCCGGTGCAAGGGTGCGCAAGCTTTGGCATGCAGTCCGACCTGACGGTCAGTTCCTGCCTTCCACAGTAAGGCGGGGGATTATATAGGGATAATCATCGCTGTGCAGCCGCGCAGCCCGATACCGGGCAAGAAGATGTCGGCGCGGCGCGTGGATGGCGCGGTGCCGCCAGCGAATGCAGGCCCGCCGCAACGGGCCCGCTGAAATCAGGTCATGTCGGGGACGGCGTCAACCGCAGGCCCTCGGCACTCAATACGTGCGCTACGCACACGACGCGGATCAGACCGCTGAAGTTCTTGACGCCGCCGTAACGCAGATGAACCTCGCGATCGACGTAGGACAGCACGGCATTGATGGAGCAATCGTTGAATCGGGCCATTTCGGACAGAATATTCCAGTACACCTCCTCAAGTCGCAGGCACGTGGCCAGCCCATTGAGCCTCACCGATCTGGCGTGCGGCTGGGCGAGGCTCATGTTGAAATTTTCGATAAAAGGGTCGCCCCGGGCGTTCAGACACTGGGTCGGCTCCCATCCCTCTCGGGCAGTATTCAGGTTCATGCAGGTCCCCCTTGTTGCGATTACGGATTTGGCATCGGCACCTTCGCAATCAGTTGAAAAGAGGTGTCTATCAAGCCGTATTCCAAAAGGCGCAACCAGCAGAAGGAGCACTCTGAACCTGTAGGAGATCGCCACGCTGCAGGGGTGATTTTCGAGAGGCGGCAAACGGCCCAGACCCTATCTCCCTCGGGGTGTTAGATATGTATTTTTTGCCGATTTATTTCCTCCCGTTCAGCCGACGACTGCAGTCAGCCCGACTCGACAAACTCGGCGAATGCGTTTTACAGATGAGCGCGATGAGCGGAGGGATTTGACACAGAGGATGAATCAGGAGGGGACAGTCGTGCGAGGCGGGTAGCAGCAGTGCGGAGCGGGCACTCGTTACGTTGCCCGCGCCTGTGTTTCGTTGATCAGCTGTCGCTTACTGCGTGTCTGATTACTGGGTTTCCAGCATCGAGCGCAGCATCCAGGCCGTTTTCTCATGCACTTGCATGCGCTGGGTCAGCAAGTCCGCCGTTGGCTCGTCGCTCACTTTGTCCAGCAACGGGAAGATGCCCCGTGCCGTACGGGTGACCGCTTCCTGCCCCTGAACCAGCGAACGAATCATGTCCTCGGCCGCAGGTACGCCCTCTTCTTCCTTGATCGACGACAAACGTGCATAGGTCGAATAGGTACCCGGGGCCGGGAATCCCAGTGCGCGGATACGTTCAGCGATCTGATCCACAGCCAGCGCCAGTTCGTTGTATTGCTCTTCAAACATCAGGTGCAGCGTACGGAAAGCCGGGCCAGTCACGTTCCAGTGAAAGTTATGGGTTTTCAGATACAACACGTAGGTGTCTGCCAGCAGGCGGGAAAGACCGTCCACGATGGACTTGCGGTCTTCTTCGCTGATGCCGATATCGATTGCCATGTTCAGCCCTCTTCTATGATGGTTTTTTTCAAACGACTGCCGACCACTCTATCAAGACCATTGACCCTGCGCAGCCATCTGTCGGGATTAGTTCGGCCACGACGGCCGCGGTCAGACCCGCTTCATTTAATAGCAACGATCGGCGTGACGGTTTGTTTATGGCGGCCGCTCTGGAACGAGCTTTTGATCGCAATCAAAAAAAACCGGCATACGGCGGCAATCATCCGCCTGCACGGGCGCTAAGCGCTTGATTTGAGTAGCTCTCGGCTTTGCTGTTAAATACATACGCGCTGCCACCAAAGTGCCGTCCGGCGGCAGTGCATAGGCAGGACCGACACTCGTGCATCACGCCTCCCTTTTTTCCCGAAGCGTACCGAAGGTCACCCGCTATTTCCTTGTGATCCATCTTAATGTGAGTCATCGAAATGTTGAAAATAGTCCACCTGCTAACGGGCGCAGCTGCCCTGCTGCTGTCTTTCATCCCCAGCCTGCGTAGTGAAGCGCTGTCTTCTTACCTGTCCCAACCGGATGCGCTGTACCTGGCGCTCTTCGGCCTCATCAACCTGGTGCTCGCGCCAGTGATTCCCTACTGGAATAAAGGTCCACGTCATCAACTGCAAAACCTGGTCAGCGGCTTGCTCGTGCTGGCCGTCGTGCTTCAAATCCTCACGCTGGTCGTTCCACTTGAAACCATCGCCGGCCAACCGGCCGTTCTGGTCAGTCTGCTCGCTGTCGTGATTGCCGTGGCATTGCACCTGGCTGTCAGCTTTTATCGCTCCTCTCCCGCGCCCGCCGCGCAATCCCAGGACTTGGGCAACCGCGATACCGGCACGGTAAAGTGGTTCAACACCTCCAAAGGCTTCGGATTCATTTCCCGTGATTCGGGCGATGATATCTTCGTGCACTTTCGCGCTATCCGCGGTGAAGGTCACCGCGTTCTGGTCGAAGGCCAGCGTGTCGAGTTTTCGGTGATGAACCGCGACAAAGGCCTGCAAGCGGAAGACGTCATCGCTGCGCTCCCGCGCCGTTAACGTCGCCGCATAAAAAAACCGCGCTCACAGGCGTGGTTTTTTTTGGCTGAAATTCCTGCCCTTAGCGCCCTTTCCCTTAATAGTGAGGGGGACGCGAGTCTTCAGCAAAGCCGTCGCCCTGCCCGCCCATTTCCTCCTGACGCTTGATCAGGGCGGCGATCTGTAATTCCAGACGATCAAGGCTGCGCTGCTGGGCAACCAATACGTCGTTGAGGGCCTGAATCGTATCGTCCTGAAAAGCCAGTCGACTTTCCAGCTCCATGACCCGAGATTCGAGCTCCATGGTCAGTCCTCCTTAAAGGTGAATGCTTCGGTCAATTCCGACTTCAGTAGCGTGGTAATCCGGGCCACCTCCTCCGCCGAGTAAGGCTTGGCGGGGTGCTTGCCCCACACCGGCGCAGGCCAGGCCGCGTCGCCGACCCGGCGAACGATGACGTGCATATGCAGCTGATTGACCACATTTCCCAAGGCTGCAACGTTCATTTTGTCGGCCTTGTAAGTACGATCAAGTACGGCCGAGAGGTAGGTGGTTTCCCTCCACAACTGGGCCTGCTCCGTCTCTGAAAGCTGAAACACTTCACTGATGTCCGGACGCTTTGGCACCAGGATGAACCATGGGTAATTGGAATCATTGGACAGCAGCAGCGTGCACAGCGGGAAATCGCCAATCGGCAGTGTGTCTTGCAGCAAGCGCGGATCCAGAACAAACACGTTGATACTCCTGATCGCCGATTAGATTTATCGAGCCAAGTCACCGGCCCGATGGAGGTCGTGGGAGACGGAAGGATACTCGTGAATTCCGCGTGATTCATCTGGCAGTGCAGTTCAAGGCATTTTGCGGATTTGGTGTTGATCGGCGAGCAGTACGCGCCAGCCTCGCACCAGAAGCGCGCATAAAAAACCGCAGCGCACGCTCATGAAGCAGATCAAGGCGCGAATGTGTTGCTGCAAATCAAGCACCGGATTTCGGGAAAACCCTTTGAACTCGGGCCTCACGTTCAATTTTAAACGCTGACCCTAGCTGCATAACGCCAGATACCAGGCCGACTCCGATCCGAGAGAACCAAACGCAGGCAACTTCGCCGGACGACGCACCAAAAAGACTCAGATGAGGCGCGAATATGTGACAGCTATCCGCGATTTACCCACTTCGGAGGGGTAACAGGTAACGCCAGTGACATTTGCCCGCGTTATCCTCAAGGCAACTGATGTTACAAAGCAGGCTATCTAAAATATTTTTATCGTTTTAATTCAGTGGGTTAAGGGCAACATCGAATGTTTCCTCACCGCTTTCGACAAATTTTTCATGTTCGTCGAAATTTTGTGCACGGTTGTTGCTTTGTCACACACAAGCTTGAAGACGAGCGCGTCGAAAGACAGGCCGGACCCGAAAGGACTCAGCGTCGTTTGACAAGGTAGCTGAAGCGGCTGGATTCGATGAGTGATGAATGAATTCAGCGTCCACAGTGACCCGGTAGCGCACGGTTTAATAAACAGGAGCTGTTCAGTAGCGACATGGACAAAGCTGGCGGCGACAAGGCCGTAAAGAAACTGAAAGGATAGGTTTGTCACTATCGCCAATAATGTCAGCGTGTTGTAGATTTCGCCGACACCAAAAAGAAAGAAGCCGGCCAGATAAAAAAACAGGTGGACGGCAGTACTCTTCTTAAAAACCAAAGGAGCAAAGTCACGATGAGAGTGATGAAGTGGAGCGCAATCGCACTGGCAGTTACTGCAGCCAGCACCCAATTGGCATCGGCTGCGGCATTCGTAAGCGATCAGTCCGAAGCAACTGGTTTTGTAGAGGGGAGCACGCTGGAACTCAAAGCTCGTAACTACTACTTCAACCGCGACAAAAAAGATGGCGCCGTAGACGACAAAGACTGGACCCAAGGTTTCTGGGCGAACTACAGCTCCGGTTACACCCAAGGCATGATCGGTGTTGGTATTGACGCATTCGGTTACGCCGGCTTCAAGCTCGATGGCTCCGACAAATACTCTGGTTCAGGCAACCTGGTCACCGACAGCCAGGGCCGAAACGAAGACAGCTTCGGCAAGGCCGGTGGCGCTGTTAAATTCCGCGTCTCCAAGACCGAACTGAAGATCGGCGACATGCAGCCGCAGAACCCGGTCTTCGCAGTCGGCGGCTCCCGCCTGCTGCCGCAAACAGCAACTGGCGTGACCTTGCAGAGCAGCGAGATCAAAGGTCTTGACGTAGAAGCCGGTCGCTTCACTTCGGGCACCAGCCAGGACGATATGACCCACAACGGCGATATCTGGGCCACCTACGCTGGCGTGACCTCCAAGTCCGCTACTTATGGCGGGGGCAAGTACTCGATCACTGACAACCTGGGCGTTGGTTTCTACTACAACAAACTGGAAGACGTGTGGAACCAGTCCTACGGCAACGTGAACTACGCACTGCCGTTGACCGACGACCAGGCGCTGGCGTTCGACTTCAACTACTACAACACCCAGGACACCGGCAGCAAGAAAGCAGGCGACATCAGCAACAACACTTTCTCCCTGTCTGCAGCCTACTCGTTCCTGGCCGCTCATACCCTGACCCTGGCATTCCAGAAAGTTAACGGTGATACACCGTTCGACTACATCGGTATTGGCGACAACAACCGCGGTGGCGACTCGATCTTCCTGGCGAACTCGATTCAATACTCCGACTTCAACGGCCCGGGTGAAAAATCCTGGCAAGCCCGCTACGACCTGAACATGGCCACTTACGGTGTTCCAGGCTTGAGCTTCATGGCTCGCTACGTGACCGGTACTGACATCGACGGGACTCACACTCCGTCGAACAGCACCTACACCAGTCTGTACGGTGAGGATGGCAAACACCACGAGACCAACGTTGAGGCCAAGTACGTTGTTCAGACCGGCCCAGCCAAAGACCTGTCGTTCCGCATCCGTCAAGCATTTCACCGTGCCAACACTGACCAGGGCGAAGGCGATATCAACGAGTTCCGTCTGATCGTCGACTACCCGATTTCGGTCCTGTAATCGCACTGTCTGACACTCGTTATCGAAAAGCCCGGCCTTCGCGCCGGGCTTTTTCATGGGCGCACGGTTGACAATCCCTCCCCTTGTGGCGCCCGCCCGGCCTGTACTCAGCGATACCACCACCGTACAATGCCGGGTCATTTCCCAGTCACCGCAACCGACAACGGCCGACCATGCGTACCAGTCAATATTTGCTCGCCACACAGAAAGAAACGCCATCCGATGCGGTCGTGATCAGCCATCAGCTGATGCTTCGTGCCGGCATGATTCGCAAACTTGCCTCCGGTCTCTACACCTGGCTCCCCATGGGCCTGCGGGTATTGCGCAAGGTCGAAGCGGTGGTTCGTGAAGAAATGAACGCAGCGGGCGCGCTGGAAGTATTGATGCCGGGCATTCAACCGGCAGAGCTTTGGCAGGAATCGGGCCGCTGGGAACAGTACGGCCCTGAGCTGTTGCGCCTGAAAGACCGTCATGATCGCGAATTCTGCGCGGGCCCGACCCACGAAGAAGTCATCACCGATCTGGCCCGCAACGAGCTCAACAGCTATAAACAGCTGCCGATTAACATGTACCAGATCCAGACCAAATTCCGTGACGAAATCCGCCCGCGCTTCGGTTTGATGCGCGGCCGCGAATTCATCATGAAGGACGCCTATTCCTTCCATGCGACCCAGGATTCCCTTCAGGAAACCTACGACCGTATGCATCAGGCGTACTGCAACGTGTTTACCCGCCTGGGCCTGAACTTCCGCCCTGTGGTGGCTGACAACGGCTCCATTGGTGGTGCGGGCTCCCATGAGTTCCACGTACTGGCGGAGTCCGGCGAAGACGACATCGTATTCAGCGACACCTCCGACTACGCCGCCAACATCGAAAAAGCCGAAGCCATTCCGCGCGAGGCCAGCCGCCCTGCCCCGACCGAAGAACTGCGCCTTGTCGACACCCCCGACGCCAAGACCATCGCGGCCCTGGTCGAGCAGTTCAATCTGCCGATCGAAAAGACGGTCAAGACCCTTGTTGTGCATGCTGCCGAAGAAGGCAAGCTGATTGCGCTGATCATCCGTGGCGATCACGAGCTCAACGAAATCAAGGCGTCCAATCTGGAGCAAGTCGCCAGCCCGCTGGTCATGGCCTCCGAAGCCGAACTGCGTGACGCCATCGGCGCCGGCGCGGGCTCCCTCGGCCCACTGAATCTGCCGCTGCCGTGCATCATCGACCGCTCGGTGGAACTGATGAGCGACTTCGGCATTGGCGCGAACATCGATGACAAGCACTACTTCGGCGTCAACTGGGAACGGGACCTGCCGGTTCCGGCCGTGGCTGACCTGCGTAACGTCGTCGCGGGCGACCCAAGCCCTGACGGTCAGGGCAATGTGATCATCAAGCGCGGCATCGAAGTCGGGCACATCTTCCAGCTGGGCACCCAGTACAGCGACGCGATGAAGTGCCAGGTGCTGGGCGAGAACGGCAAGCCGGTCACCCTGACCATGGGTTGCTACGGTATTGGTGTGTCCCGCGTTGTGGCGGCTGCGATCGAGCAGAACAACGACGCAAACGGCATCATCTGGAGCGACGCGCTCGCGCCTTTCCAGATCGCCCTCGTGCCGCTGCGCTACGAAACCGATGCAGTCAAAGAGGCAACCGACAAGCTGTACGCCGAACTGACGGCGGCGGGCTTCGAAGTGCTGCTGGACGATCGCGACAAGAAGACCAGCCCTGGGATCAAGTTCGCCGACATGGAACTGATCGGCATTCCGCATCGCATCGTGGTCAGTGACCGTGGCCTTGCCGAGGGCAACCTCGAATACAAGAGCCGCATCGAAGCCGAAGCGCAGGCCCTGCCTGTTGCCGATGTGTTGTCTTTCATCAAGGACCGGATCAAGCGCTGACCGGATGGCGCGCCTGCGATTGTGCAGGCGCGCTTTCATCCGCCACGCCTCTGCGATGCGCCTTACCTGCACCTAGAGATCTCATGTTCAAGCGAAATACCTCACGTCTCGCGGGCACTGTGTTGTGCACCAGCCTGGTTCTCGGCGGCTGTGCCAATCATCTGTCCCAGCGCAGCGAGCATGAAGAACGTGTCGAGCGCAAATTGCTCGACCACAGTTTTCAGGTCGACCTTGGCGAGCCCAAGACGCTGGAATTGCCCCAGCGCCGGATACGCATCCACGAGCTGAAAACCTTCGACATCACTGAATTCGAAGTCACCCGCCACTACGACCGGTACACGCCGTATCAGCCTTGGCGGGAAGTCTATGAAATCCCCTTGGGCGCCGTGGCCATCGTCGCGGGCGTCGGCGCCAACGTGGTCAACGTGCTGACGTTCGGCAGCCTGCCGGACAGTGTCACCAAGGACTGGCTCACTTACGGGGTCGCGGGCGTCAACCCGTTCATGAATGCGCCCTCCCATGGACGCGCTCAACAGAACCTGGCCGGTATCGACGAGGTGCAGCGCGATCATCGCGTCGAGCATTCGAGCCTGCCGTGGAGTGAAGCGCCGGTTGAAGTCACTGCGGGCAAAGAGGCCCACGAGCTGAATACGGACCGTAACGGCGTGCTGCGGGTGAATCTGCTGGACAGCCCGTTCGCCGAGCAGAACCTGAGTTATGTCACCCAGTTGAACATCAAGGTTCAGGATGACCAGAGCAACGTCCAGGCAACTGCCACGCTGCCGTTGAGCAAATCACTGCGCGGCAAGCTGATTGAAGCCCACGACCTGATTTACGACGATCTGGAAGACGACGAAGTCAGCCAGTGGGTGCATCGCGTCAAGCGTCTGTCCGAGCTGGGCCTGGAAGAAGAAGCCAGTGAGCTGGAACAGTCATTGATCGAGCTGACCCGCAACGATCCGCAGCTGCAGCACGAATTCCTTCGGTCACTGGCAAAAGACGCCGGTCGACTGGTCGCAGTGCCGCCGGGCAGCGAATAGTCTGGCCTGGACCAGCCTCAGCTGAACAACTCCAGCTGTTCATGGGCAGCCCGAAGGTCATGCAGACGCACGCCGATTCCCAGCAATCGCACAGGCTTGCCACCGCGTGCGAACGCCTGGGTCAGCAGTTGCTCGTAACTGTTCAAGTCGCGCCCTGCCCCCGCCTGTTCCAGCGTCGTTTGGGTGAAGTCGTGAAACTTGACCTTCACGAACGGCTTGCCGGGGCGGTAGAGGCTGTCGATCCGACCGATGCGGTCGTTCAACGTTTCCAGCAACGCCGGCAGCATCAGCAAACAACTGGCGAGGTCCGGCAGATCGGTGTCGTAGGTGTTTTCGACGCTGACCGACTGCCGCCGATTGTCGTTCTGCACGGGACGCTCATCCACACCATGGGCCAGATTCCACAGCCGCTCGCCGAACGAGCCGAATTCCCGCACCAGCGACAACTTGCTCCAGCCGCGTAGATCGGTGCAGGTGATGATGCCGAGGCGGCCAAGCTTGTCGGCGGTGACTTTGCCGACACCGTGCAATTTGGACACTGGCAACTGGGCGACGAAGTCTTCAATCTGATCAGGCGTGATCACGAACAGCCCGTTGGGCTTTTTCCAGTCGCTGGCGATCTTGGCCAGAAACTTGTTCGGGGCAACGCCGGCGGAAACCGTGATGTGCAGCTGATTGGAGACCCGCCGCCGAATGTCCTGGGCGATGCGCGTCGCGCTGCCCGCAAAGTGCTCGCATTCCGTGACATCCAGATAAGCCTCATCCAGCGACAGCGGCTCGATCAGGTCGGTGTAGTCGCGGAAGATCGTCTGGATCTCTTTCGATGCTTCTTTATAGGCGTCCATCCTCGGTTTGACGATGGTGAGGTCCGGGCACAGTGTCAGCGCATGACGGGATGACATCGCGGAGCGAATGCCGTAGGCCCGGGCCTCATAGTTGCAGGTGGCGATCACACCCCGCCGTTCTGCCGACCCACCCACTGCAAGGGGCTTGCCGGCCAGCCGCGGGTCATCGCGCATCTCAATCGCGGCGTAGAAGCAATCACAGTCGATATGGATGATTTTGCGCTGCGGCATCACATGGGGTCGTAGGAAAACGGTCGTGCAGTATCTCATTCACGCGACTTTCTGACACTTAATAAGCCTCGCTCCCTACGGAATGTGCGCGCCACCCAACCAGCCAAAATACCCCTAAACCGAGGCGCGCCACCGATATCCGTCCCACCCGCCACGCTAACCGCTTGAAGAAAAAGCATTTTTTTCTGCCGATTGCTTGACACCCCGGCGATCCTCTGTAGAATGCCGCCACACAGACGCGGGATGGAGCAGTCTGGTAGCTCGTCGGGCTCATAACCCGAAGGTCGTCGGTTCAAATCCGGCTCCCGCAACCAAACATCAAAAAAGGCTACTCGAAAGAGTGGCCTTTTTTGTGGCCGCTGTTTGAGCAAGCCCGCCCCCATCGTTACCCCCCTCACCTCTTAATATGAATTAAACCGGGTCCATGGATGACGGCGACCTGCCCTTCGGCGCGGATTTCGATAAAAGCCTTGTCCAACCGCCACTTAGGCGACCCAACGCTCCCGATACGGTTATTTTGTCGATCCTTGGCATTAAAGGTTGACACTTTGTCGTTCGACTGTAGAATGCCGCCACACAGACGCGGGATGGAGCAGTCTGGTAGCTCGTCGGGCTCATAACCCGAAGGTCGTCGGTTCAAATCCGGCTCCCGCAACCAACATCTAAAAAGGCTACTCGAAAGAGTGGCCTTTTTTTTGCCTCGCTGAAAGCTCACGAACAGCGGGTCGGAATCCTTGTCACATCCCATTACCGGGGTGCGTTCATCCGAGAGGTCTTGTTACTGTATGTTGCCGGGGCAATAGTTTTAATCGCCCCTGCCGATACGCTGGCCAGCGACTGAACCTAGACTGAACGGTCACTGATACGTACCCGTGGTATTCGCCCGTTAGACGTTGAAGCGCTAACATCCTGAATTATTTTTTGCGTAGGGATTGGTAACTTGGCTGTATACCTCCATCCTGTCGCGCACGATCCAAGGAGTGATTGATGCGCGCCAACCCGTCCGACACAAATGAAGCAGTGACGGAGCATCCTCCGGCTCCCCCGAAACGATTGCGCCCACGCGAACTGGTGAGCAAGTACCGTCAACCCATCGGGTTGGGCGTCACCATCCTTTTGTTCGCCGTCGCCCTGATCGCCTGCCGGCACATGCTGACCGAGCTGGACATCTACGCCCTGCAGGATTCGCTGCTCAGCGTGCCGCTGCCTTCTCTGGCGGGCGCGGTGCTGGCGACGGCGATCGGCTTTGTGATTCTGCTGGGCTACGAGTGGTCCGCGAGTCGCTACGCCAATGTCGATCTGCCACCGAAGTCGCTGATCATGGGCGGGTTTTGTGCGTTCGCCATCGGCAACGCCGTAGGCCTGTCAATGTTGTCCGGCGGCTCGGTTCGTTACCGGCTTTATTCGCGACTGGGAGTGGGTGCGGGCGAAGTTGCCCACATGACCCTATTCGCCAGCCTGTCACTGGGTTGCGCACTTCCCCCGCTGGCTGCCCTGGCGACCTTGAGCGACCTGCCCGCCGCTTCGCTGGCGCTGCATGTATCGGTGCCGGTGCTGGCCACCGTGGCGGTGGCGGTGTTGGCCACCAGCGCAATCCTGGGTTATGCCATTTATCGCCGACGTCTGCCGGAACAGACGATCCCGCATAACTTGCTGGTGCGCGCCGGCCGCCGAACGCTGCGTTTGCCTGGCGTGCGCCTGACGCTGATGCAGCTGGTGATCACCGCGCTGGACGTTGCAGCCGCTGCGGCCGTCCTTTATCTGTTGCTGCCCTCCGCCCCACCCTTCGGCGCTTTCCTGCTGGTTTACCTGCTGGCCTTGGCCGCCGGTGTTCTCAGCCACGTGCCCGGTGGAGTCGGCGTCTTTGAAGCCATTCTGCTCGCCGCATTTGCCGACGAACTGGGCGCTGCACCGTTGGCTGCCGCGCTGCTGCTGTACCGCCTGATTTACGTGGTGATGCCACTGCTGATCGCGTGTCTGGTGCTGCTCTACAGTGAGGCCAAGCGACTGCTTTTCGCGCAACAGGCCATGCGTGTTGCATCAGGCCTTGGCGCCCCGATTCTGGCGTTGCTGGTGTTCCTCTCCGGCGTGGTACTGCTGTTTTCCGGCTCCACGCCCGAGATTGATACCCGTCTGGAGAGTCTCGGGTTCCTCATTCCCCATCGACTGATCGACGCTTCTCACTTCGGCGCCAGCCTGATTGGCGTGCTCTGCCTGCTGCTTGCCCAGGGCCTGCGTCGTCGCCTCTCCGCGGCATGGATGCTGACCACGATTCTGCTGTTTGTGGGCTCCATCCTGTCTATCCTCAAGGGCTTCGACTGGGAAGAAGCGAGCCTGCTGCTCCTGACCGCGTGCCTGTTGGCGATCTTCCGGCGCTCGTTCTACCGCCCGAGTCGTTTGCTGGAGCTGCCGTTTTCGCCGCTGTATCTGGTCGCCAGTGTTTGCGTGCTGGGCGCTTCGGTCTGGTTGCTGCTGTTCGCCTACCAGGACGTGCCCTACAGCCATCAGTTGTGGTGGCAATTCACCCTGGACGCCGACGCCCCTCGCGGGCTGCGTTCGGCACTGGGCAGCGCGGTGTTGCTGTTGATCGTCTCGCTGACCTGGTTGCTGCGCACCGCTCGCCCTGTGATCAACCTGCCTGACGAGGCCCAACTGGCCAAAGCGGCAGAGATCATCAAAGCGTCCAGCCAGCCCGATGGTGGTCTGGTCCTCACCGGCGACAAAGCGGTGTTGATGCACCCGGACGGCAACGCCTTTCTGATGTACGCCCATCGTGGCCGCAGCCTGGTTGCGTTGTACGACCCGATTGGCCCGACCCAGCAACGGGCCGAGCTGATCTGGCAGTTCCGCGATCTGTGCGACGTTCACCATGCCCGCCCTGTGTTCTATCAGGTGCGCGCCGAGAACCTGCCGTTCTACATGGACATCGGCCTGACTGCGATCAAGCTGGGCGAAGAAGCCCGGGTGGATCTGCACAAGTTCGATATCGAAGCCAAGGGCAAGGAAATGAAGGACCTGCGCTACACCTGGAACCGGGGTGGGCGCGACGGTCTGTCGCTGGAAATCTATGAAGTGGGTCAAGCGCCCATGGATGAGCTCAAAGTGATTTCCGATGCGTGGCTAATGGGCAAGAACGTGCGCGAGAAAGGCTTCTCGCTGGGCCGCTTCAGCCTGGAGTACCTCAAGCATTTCCGTATCGCCATCGTCCATTTCCAGGGCAAGCCGGTCGCGTTCTCCAATCTGCTGGAGACCTCGCGCAATGATCTGGCGAGCCTGGACCTGATGCGCTCGCACCCGGAAGCGCCAAAGCTGACCATGGAATTCATGATGGTCGGGCTGATCTTGCATTACAAAAAAGAAGGTTACGCCCGCTTCAGCCTCGGCATGGTGCCGTTGTCCGGGCTGCAACCGCGGCGTGGCGCACCTCTGACCCAGCGTCTGGGTTCGATGGTGTTCAGCCGTGGCGAACAGCTCTACAACTTCCAGGGGCTGCGCCGTTTCAAAGACAAATTCCAGCCTGACTGGGAACCTCGTTATATGGCCGTGCCCGCAGGACTTGATCCGCTGGTGGCACTGGCAGATACCGCCGCCCTGATCGCGGGCGGCCTGACTGGATTGGTGAAACGCTGATGATTCAACGCTACTGGCGCTTTTTGCTCGCAGCCCTGGTAATTCTGGTGGTGGCATTGGGTTTCTGGCTGTGGAACCGCCCCGCCGCGCAACCGACCCTTGAACACATCACCCTGGACGACGGCTCTGCGCTGATCCGTGTGGTGCCCTCGACCAAGGTGAAAACCCAAGTCGCCCTGGCCGTCACCGCCGAAGAATCACTGACCGAGAAGCAACTGCTCGCCCTGAGCTACGACGCTTCCGCTCGTGTGATCCAAGTGACACTGCCGAAGGATGACTGTCAGCTTCAGGCCAAGACCTTCAATGCTGCGCTGCAGAAGCTCGACGGTGCCCCTGATCTGGTCGCCGGTGTCGGGCCTGGTGCCTCGGTGGCCTGGCGCTGGCTGGCCGGTCAGAACAACGACAACGCCCGGGCCATCTCGGTCGGCTTCGTGCGCGATCAGCCGGGCTGCACCGATCCTGTGCCGAAAGCCGCCGCCCACGGCAAGTGGACGGTCGCCTGGAACGATGGGCCTGACGACGAAAGCGCCACGCTGGTCCGTGACGCACCCAACACCGAAACCAGCATCAGCGATTACGACATCAAATACCCGCAGGTGCTGAACAACGAAGTGCGCCGTCGCCTGATTGGTGGTGATGACAACGGCGGCCTGAACATTCCTGTGGTTGAGGTGCCGTCTTCACAGCCCTCCGACACGGTGACGCTGTTTCTGTCCGGCGACGGCGGCTGGCGCGACCTGGACAAGGACGTGGCAGGCGACATGGCGAAAATGGGCGGCTACCCGGTCGTCGGCATCGACACGCTGCGTTATTACTGGGAGCACAAATCGCCTGAACAGACCGCCGCTGATCTCAGCGAGCTGATGGCCCACTACCGGCAGAAATGGGGTGCCAAGCACTTCGTCCTTGCCGGCTACTCCTTCGGCGCCGATGTGCTGCCCGCGATCTACAACCGCTTGCCGGAAGAAGACAAGGCGCGGGTCGACGGGATCATCCTGCTCGCCTTCGCCCGCACCGGCAGCTTCGAGATCGCTGTTGAAGGGTGGTTGGGCGCTGCCGGTAAAGAAGCCGCGACAGGGCCTGAAATGGCCAAGCTGCCCGGCGACAAGGTGTTGTGCGTCTACGGCATCGAAGAGAAGGACGAAAGCGGCTGCACCGAAGCCACTGCGCCCGGCGAGAAGATGCAGCTGCCCGGTGGCCATCACTTTGACGAAGACTACCCTGCCCTGGCCAAGCGCTTGAGTGCGGTGATCGACAAGTGGAAGGGCAAAGAGCCCGCCGCCGAGTAATCCAGCACCCATAAAAAATCCCCGCGCTCTTGCGAGTGCGGGGATTTTTTTGTTTTCGGGGTCTGCTCAAGCCGGTTAGCATCTGGGATACGTTTCATCCCCGGGGGATCGACGTCAGCCGGGCAGAGGCCTGTATGTACGCCATCAATCTCGCGTCGTGACACCCGACACATTCCCGGTTAAACCCCATCGCACCGAAACGGAGCTGATTACATCTCCACCTGCGTACCCAGTTCGATCACCCGGTTAAATGGCAGCTTGAAGAACCTCAGATTGCCGTTGGCGTTCTTCAGCATGAACGCGAACAGACCCTCGCGCCAGCGGGCCATGCCCTCCAGTTTCGACGAGACCACGGTTTCGCGACTGAGGAAGTAGGTCGTGCGCATAGGGCTGAAGTCGAGCTCCTTCAGGTGACACAAGCTCAGCGCTGCCGGTACGTCCGGCTCGTCGATGAAGCCGAAGTGCAGAATCACGCGATAGAAGCCCTCGCCAAACGCCTCGACCTCGAAGCGTTGCGCTGCCGGCACGCGCGGGGCGTCTTCGTACACAACGGTCAGCAATACAACTTGTTCATGCAGCACCTGGTTGTGCAGCAAATTATGCAACAGCGCATGGGGCACGGCGTCCGCACGCGCCGTCAGAAACACTGCCGTACCCTGAACGCGATGGGGCGGCTGCACGCGAATACTGCTGATGAAGATCGGCAGCGGCAGACCCCCTTCGTCGATGCGGTCCACCAGCAGCTGCTTGCCGCGCTTCCAGGTGGTCATCAGGATGAACAGCGCAATGCCCGCCAGGAACGGGAACGCCCCGCCCTGCAGGACTTTTGGCACGTTCGCCGCGAAGAACATGCCGTCCACGAACAGGCATCCGGCCAAAATCGGCACCGCGATCAGCGGTGGCCACTTCCAGGCCAGCAGCATGACCGCCGCCACCAGAATCGTCGTGCAGAGCATCGTGCCGGTCACCGCCACGCCGTAGGCCGAGGCCAGCGCGCCGGAAGACTCAAAGCCCAGCACCAGCAGGATTACCCCAACCATCAGCGCCCAGTTCACCGCGCCGATGTAGATCTGCCCTTGGGCGTCGCTTGAGGTGTGCTGGATGTACATGCGCGGGATATAGCCGAGCTGAATCGCCTGCAGCGTCATCGAGAACGCCCCGGAGATCACCGCCTGCGAAGCAATAATGGTCGCCAGGGTCGACAGCGCGATCAACGGCAACAGCGCCCAACTCGGCGCCAGGAGGTAGAACGGGTTGCGCACCGCTTCCGGGTCCTGGATCACCAGGGCGCCCTGACCGAAGTAGTTCAGCACCAGCGCCGGCAATACCAGCGCGAACCACGCGCGCGAGATCGGCTTGCGACCGAAGTGGCCCATGTCCGCGTACAGCGCCTCGGCGCCGGTCAGTGCGAGTACTACGGCGCCCAGGACCGATACGCCAATGCCGGGATGATCGATAAAGAAGCGAACCGCCCACACCGGATTGACCGCGTGCAGCACTTCCGGCTGCTGGAGGATGCCGTGGACACCGAGCACGCCGAGGGTCACGAACCACAGCACCATGATCGGGCCAAACATCACGCCGATCCGCGCGGTGCCGTGACGCTGAATCAGAAACAGCGCCACCAGCACAACCAGAGAAATGGGCACCACCCAGTGCTCAAGCCCGTCAAATGCCAGCTCCATGCCCTCGACCGCCGACAACACGGAGATCGCCGGGGTGATCATGCTGTCGCCGTAAAACAGCGCTGCGCCGAACAGGCCAAAGACGATCATGCTCGCCTGCAGCTTCGGGTATTTGGCTGAAGCCCTTCGCGCCAGCGCCGTGAGCGCCATGATGCCGCCTTCGCCGTCATTGTCGGCACGCAGCACCAAGGCCATGTATTTGAAGGAGACCACCCAGATCAGTGACCAGAAGATCAGCGACAGAATGCCCAGTACGGCGTCGTGACCGGCTTGCACGCCGTAGCCGCCGACGAACACTTCTTTAATGGTGTACAGCGGGCTGGTACCGATGTCGCCATAGGCTACACCCACCGCGCCCACCAGCAGACTCAGCGGTTTTGCCGAAGAATGCCCGACCCCTGCCTGACTCGTTGCGTGACCCATTTACCACTCCTGAAACCATGACTCGATCACCGCGATCCGGCGTTGTCGGATTGACCTGCGCCGCACCGGTAAATTCCGATGCGCCCGGCCCACTTGGGCCGCCGGGCGTAACGCCGCGAAGCATAGCGCAGCACTCGTCGTAATTCTCTGTATAACACTGGTCAATCGTTCGACGCGCCGCTAGAATTGCGCACTTTTTGATCAGAGGCGCCCCAAGCGCCCAGTCAATGCTTCGGCTATTCGCCGGGCATCCTACGCCGAGGTTAGTCAATGTCCACCGTCACCACGTCCGCCGCCCCGAAGGTCGGCTTTGTCAGCCTCGGTTGCCCGAAGGCCCTGGTCGATTCCGAGCGCATCCTGACTCAGCTGCGCATGGAAGGCTATCAGGTCGTTCCGACCTACCAGGACGCTGACGTGGTCGTGGTCAACACCTGCGGTTTCATCGACAGCGCCAAGGCCGAATCCCTCGAGACCATCGGCGAAGCGCTGGCCGAGAACGGCAAAGTGATCGTCACCGGCTGCATGGGCGTCGACGAAAGCGTCATCCGCAACGTGCACCCGAGCGTACTGGCCGTGACCGGTCCGCAGCAGTATGAGCAAGTGGTCAATGCCGTCCATGACGCCGCGCCGCCAAAGCTCGATCACAACCCGCTGATCGATCTGGTACCGCCGCAAGGGGTCAAGCTGACCCCGCGACATTACGCGTACCTGAAGATATCCGAAGGCTGCAACCACAGCTGCAGTTTCTGCATCATCCCGTCCATGCGCGGGAAGCTGGTCAGCCGCCCGATTGGCGACGTGCTCGACGAAGCCCAGCGGCTGGTCAAAGCCGGCGTGAAAGAGCTGCTGGTGATCTCCCAGGACACCAGCGCCTACGGCGTCGACATCAAATACCGCACCGGTTTCTGGAACGGCCAGCCGGTGCGCACGCGCATGACCGAGCTGTGCCAGGCGCTGAGTTCGCTGGGTGTGTGGGTGCGCCTGCACTACGTTTACCCGTACCCGCACGTCGACGAGATCATTCCGTTGATGGCGGCGGGCAAGATCCTGCCGTACCTGGACATCCCGTTCCAGCACGCCAGCCCGAAGATCCTCAAGCTGATGAAACGCCCGGCCTTCGAAGACAAGACCCTGGCGCGCATCAAGAACTGGCGCGAGCAGTGCCCGGACCTGATCATCCGTTCGACCTTCATCGTCGGCTTCCCGGGCGAAACCGAAGAAGACTTCCAGTACCTGCTGGACTGGCTGACTGAAGCCCAGCTCGACCGCGTCGGTTGCTTCCAGTACTCCCCTGTCGAGGGTGCACCGGCGAATCTGCTGGATGCGCCGATCGTGCCGGACGACATCAAGCAGGATCGCTGGGACCGCTTCATGGCGCACCAGCAAGCCATCAGCGCCGCGCGCCTGCAGATGAAAATCGGCAAGGAAATCGAAGTGCTGATCGACGAAGTGGATGAACAGGGTTTCGTCGGTCGTTCGTTCTTCGACGCGCCGGAAATCGACGGCAATGTGTTTGTCGAAAGCGACCGTGACTTCAAGCCGGGCGACAAGGTCATGTGCCGCGTCGTGGATGCCGATGAGTACGATTTGTGGGCTGAGCCGATCTAACGCTCAATCCCCGGCTCGCACGCCGCTTCGCCTCCAACAGCCCTGCCCGTAAAACGGCGGGGTTTGTTTTTTCTGGCTATCGTCCCCACATCAGGATCACTACCCAGGGAGCAGCGGCAATATGGCCCGGCACTCGGTCATCTATCTGCCCAGGCAGCACGACTTCGCCGAACTCACCCGGGTGTGGGAAGCCTCCGTGCGCGCGACCCATGACTTTCTGCCGGAGAACTACATCACGCTGCTGCGGCACCTGCTGGAAACCCAATACCTGGGCGCCGTGAACCTGTTCTGCACCCGGGACTCGCACCTGCGCATCACTGGCTTTGCCGGCACCACGCCAGGCAAACTCGAAATGCTGTTTATCGCCCCTGAACACCGTGGCATGGGCCTGGGCAAGCAACTGCTGGACTACGCGATCGAGCATTTCCACATCACCGAGCTGGACGTGAACGAGCAGAACGCCCAGGCGCTGGGCTTTTATGAACGGCAGAGGTTTGAGGTGGTGGGCCGGGCGGAAGTCGATGGACTCGGTCGGCCGCATCCGATGCTGCGGATGCGGCTCAGGATCAGTTGAAGCACAACCGAATCAACGCTTCAGGCTTTCCAGCAGCACCTTGTTGAACTGCTGCGGATCCTGAATCTGCGGCGCATGGCCCAACCCGGCGAACTCCACCAGCGTCGCCTGGGGAATGCGCTTGGCGGCGGCCTTGCCCAGCTCCGGGTAATTGCCCAGAGTCTTGCGCAATGCCTCAGGCGCTGCGTCTTTGGCAATGGCGGTATTGTCCTTCTGGCCGATCAGCAACACGGTCGGCATCTTCAATTTCTCGAAGTCGTAGAACACCGGCTGATTGAAGATCATTCCGTAGGTCTGGGCAGAAGCTCGCGCCACCTCCTCTTTGCCTTTGCCGTTGAACATGCCGGCCTGCATATTGACCCAGTGATCGAACTCGGGCCGCCATTCGTTGGCGTAATAGGTCGACTGCTGATACTTGCGAATGCTGCCGGCGTTGGTCTTCAGCTCCCGGGTATACCAGTCATCGAAGCTGCGATCCGGTACGCCTTTGGCTTTCCAGTCTTCCAGACCGATAGGGTTGACCAGCAGCAACTGGTCCACTTGGTCGGGGTACATCAGCGAAAAGCGCGTCGCCAGCATGCCGCCCATGGAATGCCCGACCACCGTGACGTGATCGATGCCCAGTTGGGTCAGCAGCGCTTTGGTGTTCTGCGCCAGTTGCTCGAAGGTGTATTTATAGTCCGCCGGTTTGCTGGAGCGGCAGAAGCCGATCTGATCCGGCGCGACCACACGATAACCTGCGCCCGTCAGCGCCTTGATAGTGCCTTCCCACGTGGCGCCGCAAAAGTTCTTGCCGTGCAGCAGCACCACGCTGCGACCATTGGCGGTGCCAGTCGACTTGATGTCCATGTAACCCATCTGCACCGGTGCGCCTTGGGAATCGAAGCTGAAGTTCTGCGCCGGGAACGGGTACTGGAAGCCTTCCAGCTGCGGGCCGTAGGCCGGGGTTTGCGCAGCGAGTAGCGGCAGGCTGACAGTCATCAGCAGTACGGGTAGCCATTTGGTCATGAATTCGCTCCAGACAATGTAGGAATAGAGAGCAGACCTGCGTCGCTCCCGGAAAAATCCATCGAGTGGAGGCTTATTCACCCGCCAATTTCAATGTGGCCGCGATTAACGGTGCATGCGCGGGTACAATAGGCGCCTTTCCATTTTGTTACGGCTTTTCTCATGACTGACCCCATTCGCCTTTCCAAACGCCTGATCGAGCTGGTCGGTTGCTCCCGGCGCGAAGCCGAGCTGTTCATTGAAGGCGGCTGGGTCACGGTGGACGGCGTTGTCGTCGACGAGCCCCAGTTCAAGGTCGAAAACCAGACTGTGGTGCTGAATGCGGAAGCAAAAGCCGATACCCCTGAATCCGTCACCCTGCTGTTCAACGCGCCGGCGGGCATGGCCCCTGAAAGCGCCCTGGCGCTGATCACGCCCGGTACGTTGTCCGCCGACCACAGCATCGGCCGGCGCCCGCTCAAGGGGCACTTCCTGCGCCTGGAATCTATTTCCACGCTGCAAGCCAACGCCAGCGGCCTGATGGTGTTCAGCCAGGACTGGAAAATCCTGCGCAAACTCACCGACGACCGCAGCAAGATCGAGCAGGAATACGTCGTCGAGATCTCGGGCGACATGGTTGCCCACGGCCTCAACCGCCTGAACCACGGCATGACCTACAAGGGCAAGGAACTGCCCAAGGTCAAAGCCAGCTGGCAGAACGAAAACCGCCTGCGCTTCGCCATGAAAAACCCGCAGCCCGGGGTCATTGCCCAGCTGTGCGAAGCGGTAGGCCTGAAAGTTGTTTCGGTGCGACGTATTCGTATCGGCGGCGTGTCCATCGGCAAGGTGCCTGAAGGCCAGTGGCGCTACATGACCGACAAAGAAAAATTCTGAATCCCCTTTCTGAGCGCCCTATCGACTCTCGCGGGCGCTCATCTGCGAATCCCCAGGAAATACACGCACCATGATGAACAACGATGTACTGCGCAGCATCCGTTACATGCTTGATATCAACGACGCCAAAGTGGTCGATATCATCAAGCTCGGCGGGTTCGACGCGACCAAGGCCGATGTCGCGGCCTACATGAAGAAAGACGAAGAAGAAGGCTTCGTGCCGTGCAGCGACGAGGTCATGGCGCATTTCCTCGACGGTCTGGTGTTCTTCAAGCGCGGCAAGGACGAGAGCCGCCCGCCGCTGCCTGTCGAGCTGCCGATCACCAACAACATCGTTCTGAAAAAGCTGCGTGTGGCCTTCGAGCTGAAGGAAGACGACATGCACGCGATCCTCAAGGCGTCCGAGTTCCCGGTGTCCAAGCCTGAACTCAGCGCCCTGTTTCGCAAGGCGGGTCACACCAACTACCGTGTCTGTGGCGACCAGTTGCTGCGCAACTTCCTGCGCGGCCTGACCCTGCGCGTACGCGGCTAAGCGCTGCAGCTCCGTTGATGACCCAGGCCTACAGCGTTTCGCCGATCGGTTTCATGCGCTCGTGCTTCAAAGAGAAGTTTGCGATTCCCCGGCAGCCGCAACTGGCGCCTGCCGCGCGGGGCGTGTTGGAGTTGATCGCGCCCTTCGATCAGGGTGACGCCGTGCAGGGCCTGGAACAAGTCAGCCATGTCTGGCTGCTGTTTCTGTTTCATCAAGCCCTGGAGGACAAGCCGCGACTCAAGGTGCGCCCTCCTCGTCTGGGCGGCAATCAGTCGATGGGCGTGTTCGCCACGCGCGCCACCCATCGGCCAAACGGCATCGGTCAGTCGGTGGTCAAGCTGGACAAGGTCGAGGCCGGGCGCCTGTGGTTGTCAGGCATCGATCTGCTGGACGGCACCCCGGTGCTGGACGTCAAACCCTACGTGCCTTACGCCGATGTGATCGCTGATGCACGCAACAGCATGGCCGCCGCCGCGCCGGAGATGATTCCGGTGCAGTGGTCCGACCCGGCGCTGACCCAGGCCCGCGAACAGGGGTTGCGCCTCGAAGAACCCCTGATCGAGCTGATCGAGCAGTGCCTGGCTCAAGACCCGCGACCGGCCTACCAGACGCCCACGCCAGAGCGCCGCTACGGCGCGCAGTTCTGGGATCTGGACGTTCGCTGGCACTATCCGCAGCCGGGTGTCATTTGCGTGCTGGAGGTGGTTCCCGCCGCCGGTGGATAAACGACTGACGCCTGCCCACAAAAAAACCGCCTGGTCCGTGACCTCCAGGCGGTTTTTTTCAGACCCCAAAAATGCGGGTGCCTGTACTGACCTATTCGCCGATGACGTCACCCTCGCAGGGCTGCGAGGGTGTTCATCGGCGATTGGGTCGTATCTGAATGGCGTTACTTCTCGACGAAGGCGCGCTCGATCAGGTAATCACCCGGCTCGCGCATCCGCGGCGAAACGGTCAGGCCGAAGCTGTTCAGCACTTCGCTGGTTTCGTCGAGCATGCTCGGGCTGCCGCACAGCATGGCGCGGTCGTCCTGCGGGTTGATCGGTGGCAGACCGATGTCGCTGAACAACTTGCCGCTGCGCATCAGGTCGGTCAGGCGGCCTTCGTTCTCGAACGGCTCGCGGGTCACGGTCGGGTAGTAGATCAGCTTGTCACGCAGCATCTCGCCGAAGAATTCGTTCTGCGGCAGGTGCTCGGTGATGAACTCGCGGTAAGCGACTTCGTTCACGTAACGCACGCCGTGGCAGAGGATGACCTTCTCGAAACGCTCGTAGGTTTCAGGGTCCTGAATCACGCTCATGAACGGCGCCAGACCGGTACCGGTGCTGAGCAGGTAAAGATGCTTGCCCGGCTTGAGGTCGTCCAGCACCAGCGTGCCCGTAGGCTTCTTGCTGATGATGATCTCGTCGCCTTCCTTCAGATGCTGCAGCTGGGAGGTCAGCGGGCCGTCCGGCACCTTGATGCTGAAGAACTCCAGATGCTCTTCCCAGTTCGGGCTGGCAATGGAGTAGGCACGCATGAGCGGGCGCCCGTTTGGCTGCTGCAGACCGATCATGACGAACTGACCGTTCTCGAAGCGCAGGCCAGGATCACGGGTGCACTTGAAACTGAAGAGGGTGTCGTTCCAGTGATGAACGCTGAGGACACGCTCGTGATTCATGTTGCTCATGGTACGTGGGAGCTCCTGATAAATAACGTGCGCCAGTCGATGCGCCATTGCGCGACATTCTAGTGGCAGACACAATATCTGTTAACTGAATTATCAAGATATGGGTTATCGGTTATATAGATATGCGATTTACTCTCCGTCAGCTCCAGGTTTTCGTCGCCGTCGCCCAGCAGGAAAGCGTTTCCCGCGCAGCGGTCCTGCTCTCCTTATCGCAATCGGCGGCGAGTACTTCCATCACCGAACTGGAGCGCCAGTCCAGCTGCCAGCTGTTCGACCGCGCCGGTAAGCGGCTGAGCCTCAATGCCACCGGCCGGCAACTGTTGCCCCAGGCCGTTGCGCTGCTCGATCAGGCGAAGGAGATCGAAGACCTGCTCAACGGCAAGTCCGGCTTCGGCTCGCTGGCGGTCGGTGCAACGCTCACCATCGGCAACTACCTGGCAACCCTCTTGATCGGCAGCTTCATGCAGCGCCACCCCGAGAGCCAGGTGAAGCTGCACGTGCAAAACACGGCGAACATCGTTCAGCAGGTCGCCCATTACGAAATCGATCTGGGCTTGATCGAAGGCGACTGCAGCCACCCCGACATCGAAGTGCAAACCTGGGTCGAGGATGAGCTGGTGGTGTTTTGCGCCCCTCAGCATCCGCTGGCCAAAAAGGGCCGGGCGTCACTGGAGGAATTGACGCGGGAAGCGTGGATTTTGCGGGAGCAGGGTTCGGGGACGCGCCTGACCTTCGATCAGGCTATGCGTCATCACCTGAACAGCCTGAACGTGAGGCTGGAGCTGGAACACACCGAGGCGATCAAACGTGCTGTGGAGTCAGGGCTGGGAATTGGTTGCATCTCGCGTCTGGCCCTGCGTGACGCTTTCCGTCGCGGCAGCCTCGTTGCGGTTGAAACGCCGGAGCTGGATCTGGTGCGCCAGTTCTACTTCATCTGGCACAAACAGAAATATCAGACGTCCGCTATCCGCGAATTCCTCGACCTCTGTCGCTCATTCACCGCCGGTGTTAACCGCAGCGACGAGATTGTCCTGCCGAGCATTGCCTGACGCGCAGCCCGGCTATAAAGGCGATTGTCAGCCCAGCAGGATCAGGCCCCAGACCACGGCAATCATGCTCAGCGCCACGAACTGTGCGGCGCTGCCCATGTCTTTGGCGTTCTTCGACAGCGGGTGGCGGTCGAGGGAAATCCGGTCAATCGCGGCTTCGATGGCCGAGTTCAGCAGTTCGACGATTAGCGCCAACAGACACACCGCGATCAGGATCGCGCGCTCGCCGCGGCTGACATGAAACACGAAGGACAGCGGGATCAACACGACGTTGAGCAGCACCAGTTGACGGAACGCCGCTTCGCCCTTGAATGCAGCGGTCAGGCCGTCAAAGGAATAGCCGGACGCGTTGAGAATACGTTTGAGGCCGGTCTGGCCTTTGAATGGGGACGTCATAGGAAAACTACTGATGAATGAAAGCGGTGGAGGCTAGTGCGGCGACGGTCAAAAAAGTGTGAAGGTCAGCCGCGTAAAGCCCGGGTTTGGCCTGATTCGCGGGAATCAGCTCTGGGGAATGGATTCCAATTGTTGCAGCAGTAAAGCGGCCTGGGTTCGGGTGCGCACGTTGAGCTTGCGAAAGATCGCCGTGACGTGGGCCTTGATCGTGGCTTCCGACACGCTCAGCTCGTAGGCGATCTGCTTGTTCAGCAACCCCTCGCAGACCATCGTCAACACGCGAAACTGCTGGGGCGTCAGGCTGGCAAGGCCTTCGCTGGCGGCCTTGGCCTCCGGCGACACGCTGATGCTTTCGTTAACCTGCGGGGGCCACCAGACATCGCCATCCAGCACCGTTCGCACGGCCTTCTGAATGGTTTCCAGGGAACTGGATTTCGGGATGAAGCCGCTGGCGCCGAACTCGCGAGACTTGACCACCACCGCGGCCTCTTCCTGAGCGGAGACCATCACCACCGGGACTTGCGGGTACTGACCGCGCAACAGCACCAACCCCGAAAAGCCATAGGCGCCGGGCATGTTCAGGTCCAGCAGAACCAGATCCCAGTCAGACTTCTCGGTCAGTCGCGCTTCCAGATCAGCGATGCTCTCGGCCTCGACCAATCTGGCGTCCGGCCCGAGCCCAAGGCTCAGCGCCTGATGCAAGGCGCTGCGAAACAGGGGATGGTCGTCGGCAATCAGGATTTCGTATGGCATTTCATGATCCTGTAAGTGACTGAGCGCCGACGAATTCAACACCCAATGAGGTCACCCGCGACATCTTGACACAGGGACCGTACGTGAGCGGCGCCAAGGATGCCCAGCGAAGTCGGGGTGGTCAAGCCTGATGCTTTGCGGCAAAGTCTGCGCCCCCGACCTGACGAGTGCCATCATGCCAAACCATGCCCTGCGAGCGGACCTGCTCATGCTCCTGACCGCATTGATCTGGGGCACCGGCTTCGTCGCCCAGACCGCCGGTATGGATCACATCGGTCCCTACCTGTTCTCGGGTCTGCGGTTCGCGCTGGGCTCCCTCTGCCTGATCCCGCTGATTCTGCGCAATGCCAAGACGGCCCGTGTGCCAGAGCCCTTGCTCAATCGCGGCATGCTACGCGCTGGCATCATCATGGGTCTCGCGCTGGCACTGGGCATCAACCTGCAACAGGTCGGCCTGCTGTTTACCAGCGTGACCAACTCCGGGTTCATCACCGGCCTTTACGTGATTGTAGTTCCGTTGCTGGGCTTGCTGCTCGGGCATAAAACCGGGCTGGGCACCTGGCTGGGTTGCCTGTTGGCAGTGGTTGGCATGTGCCTGCTCAGTATCGGCGATAACTTTCAGGTCGCTTCGGGGGATTGGCTGCAGTTGATCGGCGCGTTCGTGTGGGGTGCACACGTGGTGTTGGTCAGTTTGTTCGCCAGCCGCCACGACCCGATCCGTCTGGCTTTTTTACAGTTCGCCACCTGTTCGGTAGTGAGTCTGCTCCTGGCAGTCCTCTTCGAACCGATCGCCCTCAATGCGATCATCGATGCGGGCCCTTCCCTGCTTTATGGCGGCATCGTCGCGGTGGGCGTGGGTTACACGCTGCAAGTGGTCGCGCAGAAGCACGCCATTGCCTCCCATGCCGCCATCATCCTCTCTCTGGAAGCCGTGTTCGCCGCCATCGCCGGCGCCTGGATTCTGGGAGAGGCCTTGCAACTGCGTGGTTATATCGGTTGTGGATTAATGCTGGCGGGGATGCTGCTGGCGCAGTTGTGGCCGAAGAAAACTCTCGCCTGAGGTCATACTCGTATTGCGAGCCGTTTTAAGGCGGCTCGCGGGCGGCGACACAACTGATGACTACTCGAGGTAACCCTTCAGCTCTTGATGGGCATCGCTTAGCAAGTCGAGGGGCAACTGATTTTTAGCCCCTAAATAGTGCTGACTGAACACATCGAAATAACAGCTCAACGCAGAGCCTGCCTCAGTATCGCCGGCCAGATCGAAACACAGTGCGGCCACTTCAGCGGTACAGAGATGTTCACTGCGGGTGGAGCGTCTCAACTTGTATCGTGAAAGCTTCTCGGGAATCAGGCTTAAAATCGGGATCGAATCAAAGTAAGCGCTTTTACGGAAGATCTTCCTCGCTTCAGTCCATGTCGCGTCAATCAGCACAAACAGCGGTCTCTTGTTCGGATTAATCGTCACGGTGTTGGTGACGCGCTCCGCCGCTACGTATTCACCCGGGAAAACCAGGTAGGGCTGCCATTGCGGATCATTGAGCAATGCAATCAGCTTTTCGTCGACCTCGGTGCGTGACCACACAAACGCATGGTTATCCTGAATCACGTCTGCTATCAGCCAACCGGTATTGCTGGGTTTGAATACCTCTTTTTTGGTCATTATGAGGCAAACCCCAGATCGTGCCTGGACCTTGGGACGCCACCTGCAAAGGCAGTGACTTTCGATCACTCGACAGCAATGGCACCTTGGCGCACGTGATCCGCGAGCCAGGAAAGGTTTCGTGCTCTCCTCCTCCCGCTCATCTCTCAGACGTGCGACCGAATTACCGTGAAAAACAGTCTGGGTCATTGAGGGGTAAGAAGGCAGTGACACGAGGGGCATCCGGCAGGTCGAAAAGTCGCGGCATTCTATCAGACGCAGGCCAAGGCGCCGTGCTCTCTGGTGTCCGCCAAGGCTCCTCCCCTATACTGCCCGGCCTTGAGAGCACTCACGCCCACAGTGAACGCCTCGGGATGTCGCCGGTCCAACGGCCAGCCTCTGCAACACCCGTCCACGCACCAGGAGAATTCAATGCTGCGCCTCATCGCCCCCACTCTCACGCTTTTGCTCGTCGCTCCACTGTGCGCCAACGCGGCGTCCAAGCAGGATTACGAACTGAGCCAGATGCTTGATAAAGTCGCGAAGGAAAGCAGTGTCGGCACCCCACGCGCCATCAACGAAGACATCCTCGACGAAGGCTACACCGTTGAAGGCAAGATGCTGATCAACCACCTGAGCGTGCAGTCCGGCCAGGCGGCTCAGATGCGCGAAAACCCGGACGACGTCCGCGGTCAGCTGGGCGGTAGCGTGTGCCGCAACGCCGGTTACCGCCAACTGATGGCCAAGGGCGCGATCCTGCGGTACCAGTTCACCGAATACAAAACCAACAAGCTCATCACCACCCAGGAAATCAAAGCGGCGGACTGCGCTGCCAAGCCCCCTGCCCACAAGAAGTGATGTAACGAGCTTTACGGACTGCGCGTTTCGAGCCCCCTTCAACGCGCAGTCTTGCCCTCTCCGCCCCGCTACATACGCCATTCAAATTCCCGCCACTCAGCACGTCTTGCACGCTGCTTGATCGCTGATCCTGGTGCCTGCTTTTCGTTTCGCCGTGCCCATCCTGACTCATCACATTTTGCATGCAAGAAAGGGTTGCCTGCGGCACCGGTTGCCATCAATGTTTTCTCTTTTCAACCATGGATTAGTCCAGAATCGGGCGCCGCGCAGCTTTGATGCTCCCCTGTCTTCCGGATGCGCTGCGCACGCCGACGCATGAAGCGTCGCGATCCCGCCCCCTGGTGACGGTCAATGATTCTGCAGAAGGAGAAAGCGTGAATGCCGTACGTACCCAGTGACGCGTTGTCTCAGCACTTTCAGAGCAACGGAAATGACCTCACCCTCAAGGTCGAAGAGCTCCTCGGTTCGGTCGCCCCGGACAGCCCCAATCTTCCGCTGTACCGCGACATGACCCTGACCGTCCTGCGCATGGCCCAGGACGACCTCAATCGCTGGAATGCCAAAATCACCCTGCAAGCATTACGCGAACTGGAAAATGCTTTCCGGGTGCTCGAACGATTCAAAGGCCGGCGCAAGGTCACCGTGTTCGGCTCCGCCCGCACACCCCTCGAACATCCTGTTTATGCGCTGGCCCGTGAACTGGGCAAGCAACTGGCCGCCTCGGACCTGATGGTCATCACCGGCGCCGGTGGCGGGATCATGGCCGCGGCCCACGAAGGCGCCGGTCTGGATCACAGCCTGGGCTTCAATATCACCCTGCCCTTCGAGCAGCACGCCAATGCGACCGTGGATGGCACCGGCAATCTGCTGCCGTTCCACTTCTTCTTCACGCGTAAGCTGTTTTTCGTCAAAGAGGCCGATGCGCTGGTGCTCTGCCCAGGCGGGTTTGGCACCCTCGACGAAGCGCTGGAAGTGCTGACGCTGATCCAGACCGGCAAAAGTCCTCTGGTTCCGATCGTGCTGCTGGATGCCCCGGGCGGGACCTTCTGGGAAGGAGCGCTCAGCTTCATCAGAAATGAGCTGGAGACGAACAAGTACATTCTGCCTACGGACATGAACCTGATGAAGCTGGTGTACAGCGCCGATGAGGCCGTCGCCGAGATCAACCGCTTCTACAGCAACTTTCACTCCAGCCGCTGGCTGAAGAACACCTTCGTCATTCGCATGCACCACGCCTTGAGCGAACAGGCGTTGAACGCCCTACAGGACAGGTTTGTCGATCTGCGGTTAAGCGGCGACTTCCAGCAATACGGGCATCACGACGAATATGACGAAGCGCAGTTCAGCCATCTCACGCGCCTGGCATTCACGTTTAACGGCCGCAACCATGGCCGCTTGCGCGAACTGGTGGACTGCATAAACCTGGAGGAAAACTGGGCAAGACCTGCGCACTCTCAGCAGGCCCGAGGGACAGAGCCTGTGAAATCGATGTGATGGTGCATGCTTGAGGGCGCGTCTGCGCGCCTTCAGGCAGATCACGCGTCAGTCGTCGTTGCCCTTGCCACTCAGCAAACGACCAATCAGCTCGGGCGGGTATCCGCGATAACTCAGAAAGCGCATCTGCTGGCCACGCTCGCGAGCATCCCTGGGCAGTTGACCGCTGAACTTGCGCTGCCACAGCGCTTCCAGTTTCTCCCACCAGTCCACGCCGCACTCGCGCAGCGCTTGTTCGACGTCTGCACGCGGCAAGCCGCGTTGCCCCAGCTCTTCGCGGATACGCAAAGGGCCGTGGCCAGAACGGGCACGGTAGGAAACGAAGCTTTCGAGGTATCGGGATTCAGACAGCAGACCCTCTTCCGTCAGACGGTCGAGTGCTGCGTCAATCAATTCGGGGGGAGCGCCGCGCTGACGCAACTTGCGCGTCAGCTCGACACGACCATGCTCGCGTCGTGCGAGCAGGTCCATTGCAGTACGCCTTACAGCGACGGGCGTATCAAGCACAGCTGGCATGGCGGTGATCAGATGTCCGCGTCAGCTTCGACTTCAGCCACATCGTCTGCCGCTACGCGGGACGACTGGGCCTTCACATCAGGCGCTGCCGTCAGCAGCTTCTCGCGAATCTGCCTTTCGAGGGTGGTACCGATTTCCGGGTTGTCCGCCAGGAACTTCGCGGAGTTGGCCTTACCCTGACCGATCTTGCTGCCCTGGTAGCTGTACCAGGCACCGGATTTCTCCAGCAGACCGTGCAGCACGCCGAGGTCGATGATCTCGCCGTTACGGTAGATGCCCTTGCCGTAGAGAATCTGGAACTCAGCCTGACGGAACGGCGGAGCCACCTTGTTCTTGACGACTTTGACGCGGGTTTCACTACCGACGACTTCGTCGCCTTCCTTGACCGCGCCCGTGCGACGGATGTCCAGACGGACCGATGCGTAGAACTTCAGCGCGTTACCACCGGTAGTGGTCTCCGGGCTGCCGAACATCACGCCGATCTTCATACGGATCTGGTTAATGAAGATAACCAGGCAGTTGGCAGTTTTGATGTTACCGGTGATCTTACGCAGCGCCTGGGACATCAGTCGGGCTTGCAGGCCGACGTGCATGTCGCCCATTTCGCCTTCGATTTCAGCCTTTGGCACCAGAGCGGCAACGGAGTCGACGACGATGACGTCGATCGCGTTCGAACGCACCAGCATGTCGGTGATTTCGAGGGCCTGTTCGCCGGTGTCTGGCTGAGAGACCAGCAGGTCATCGACGTTGACGCCCAGCTTGCCGGCGTACTCTGGATCGAGCGCGTGCTCGGCGTCGACGAATGCGCAGGTGGCGCCCATTTTCTGGGCTTCTGCGATGACGGACAGAGTGAGGGTGGTTTTACCCGAAGATTCCGGGCCGTAGATTTCAACGATCCGGCCTTTTGGCAGGCCACCGATACCGAGTGCGATATCGAGGCCCAGCGAGCCGGTGGAGATAGCAGGAATAGCCTGGCGGTCATGGTCACCCATGCGCATTACGGCACCTTTGCCGAACTGACGCTCGATCTGACCCAAGGCCGCAGCCAAGGCTTTCTTCTTGTTGTCGTCCATTGAATCCTCTCGTAATAGGTTAGGCCTTGACGGCCGATATAACTGTATAAGTAGCCAGTATTATTCCACAGGGTCCGACGCGCGCCTACCCCTGATTTGGTATTTCTCCGCGAGAGAGCCGGACAAGCCCCTCTAGCGCGGCGATCACCGTTTGTCGGCGGACCGCATCGCGGTCACCTGCAAATAGAAACCGCTCGGCGATCAATCGTTCCGCCGCACCCCAGCAGACCCACACCGTGCCCACGGGTTTCTCCAGCGAGCCCCCGTCCGGCCCGGCCACGCCGCTGACCGCGACCGAAAACTGCGCGCCGCTGTTGGCCTGCGCGCCCCTTGCCATGGCCTCGACCACTTCGCGACTGACGGCACCGACTTGCGCAAACAACGCTTCCGGCACTGCCAGTTGTCGGGTCTTCTGCCGGTTGGAGTAAGTGACATACCCGGCCTCGAACCAGGCCGAGCTCCCCGGGATTCGGGTGATGGCTTCGGCGATACCGCCTCCGGTGCAGGATTCGGCAGTGCTGACCTGCGCGCCTGTTGCCAACAGTTGCTGGCCCAGGGTTGCTGCCAGATGGGTAATGTCATCCACGGGAGATTCTCCGTATCGGTCGAGGCGAAGCAGACACGCTACACCAGCCGGGTCGATCTGCAACACAGGACGCGACCTGAATCCGGGTCACGCCTGCAAGACACTCATTTGCGCTCCGGTTTTTCGGGGCAGGGTTTCTTGACGGTTTCCACGATGGTTTCCCGTGGACGTCGCTTGGCCTCCTCCAGAGGGATGAAACGGCCGTTGGTTGAATCTCGTCCTCGCTTGCGTTGCATGGTGCAATCCTTGTCGATGATGCCGCCTCCAGTCGGGCGGTGCTCGACATCCTAGCCAGCTCGAAGCGCTTCGTGTCGGTTCGGAAACGCGCCGTGACGAATCAGCCGGACCTGCGGCCCGCGAACGTGCGTGGTAACCTTGCCGCCATCGCAAAAGCAATCGGACATGACGTCGAGCCACGTAGGTGGAATCCACGTCGTCGCCCGAAACTTGCCTCAATCTCCTACAGAATTTGCCTAAATAACTGATGAATAAAGCAATTTCCGACCTCTCCTCGCACACCCCCATGATGCAGCAGTACTGGCGGCTGAAAAATCAGCACCCCGACCAGTTGATGTTTTATCGCATGGGTGACTTCTACGAGATCTTCTACGAAGACGCCAAGAAGGCGGCCAAGCTGCTCGACATCACGTTGACCGCCCGGGGCCAGTCAGCAGGGCAAAGCATTCCCATGTGCGGCATCCCCTATCACGCAGCGGAAGGCTATCTGGCCAAGCTGGTGAAATTGGGCGAGTCCGTGGTCATCTGTGAACAGATCGGCGATCCGGCGACCAGCAAAGGCCCGGTTGATCGTCAGGTGGTGCGCATCATCACGCCGGGCACCGTCAGCGACGAAGCGTTGCTGGACGAGCGTCGGGATAACTTGATCGCCGCCGTGCTGGGCGACGAGCGCCTGTTCGGCCTTGCCGTGCTCGACATCACCAGCGGCAATTTCACCGTGTTGGAAATCAAGGGCTGGGAAAACCTGCTGGCCGAGCTTGAGCGGATCAATCCGGTCGAGCTGCTGATTCCCGATGACTGGCCCCAAGGCCTGCCAGCGGAAAAACGCCGCGGTGCCCGTCGTCGCGCGCCGTGGGATTTCGAACGCGATTCGGCGCATAAAAGCCTGTGCCAGCAATTCTCCACTCAGGACCTGAAAGGCTTCGGCTGCGAGAACCTGACCCTGGCAATCGGCGCGGCCGGCTGTCTGCTGAGTTACGCCAAGGAAACCCAGCGCACGGCATTGCCTCACTTGCGCAGCCTGCGCCATGAACGCCTCGACGATACGGTGATTCTGGACGGCGCCAGCCGTCGCAATCTGGAACTCGACACCAATCTGGCGGGCGGCCGGGACAACACGCTGCAATCGGTCATGGATCGCTGCCAGACCGCCATGGCCACGCGCCTGTTGACCCGCTGGCTGAACCGGCCATTGCGCGATCTGCGCATCCTTCAGGCCCGGCAGGAATCAATCGGTTGCTTCCTTGAACGCTATCGCTTCGAGAACCTGCAGCCGCAACTGAAAGAAATCGGCGACATCGAGCGCATTCTCGCGCGCATCGGCCTGCGTAACGCCCGTCCCCGTGACCTGGCGCGTCTGCGTGATGCCCTGAGCGCGTTGCCCGAACTGCAATTGGCGCTGGCGGAGCTTGAAGCGCCGCACATTCAGCAATTGGCGAAAACCGCGAGCACCTACCCGGAGCTCGCCGACCTGCTGCAACGCGCAATCATCGACAATCCGCCTGCCGTCATTCGCGACGGCGGCGTACTGAAGACCGGTTACGACGCCGAGCTCGACGAGTTGCTGTCCCTGAGCGAGAACGCCGGGCAGTTCCTGATTGATCTGGAAACACGGGAGAAGGCGCGCACCGGGCTGGCCAACCTCAAGGTCGGCTACAACCGCGTGCACGGCTACTTCATCGAGCTGCCGAGCAAGCAGGCGGAACAGGCGCCGGCCGATTACATCCGCCGTCAAACGCTCAAGGGCGCCGAGCGTTTCATCACCCCCGAGCTCAAGGAATTCGAAGACAAGGCGTTGTCGGCCAAGAGCCGCGCGCTGGCTCGGGAAAAAATGCTGTACGAGACGCTGCTGGAAGACCTGATCGGGCACCTTGCGCCGCTGCAGGACACCGCCGCGGCGCTGGCCGAGCTGGATGTGCTGAGCAACCTGGCCGAGCGGGCGTTGAATCTGGACCTGAACCGTCCGCGCTTCACCGATGAGCCGTGCATGCGCATCGAGCAGGGGCGTCACCCGGTGGTTGAGCAGGTTCTTTCGTCGCCTTTCGTGGCCAATGACCTGGACCTGAACGACAGCACGCGCATGCTGGTGATCACCGGTCCTAACATGGGCGGTAAATCCACCTACATGCGCCAGACCGCTCTGATCGTGCTGCTGGCGCATATCGGCAGCTTCGTGCCGGCGGCGAGCTGCGAGCTTTCGCTGGTCGACCGTATCTTCACGCGGATCGGTTCAAGCGATGACCTGGCCGGCGGACGCTCCACCTTCATGGTGGAAATGAGCGAGACGGCGAACATTCTGCACAACGCCACCGACAAAAGCCTGGTACTGATGGATGAAGTCGGACGTGGCACCAGCACCTTCGACGGGCTCTCGCTGGCGTGGGCGGCGGCGGAATGCCTTGCCCAGCTGCGTGCGTACACGCTGTTCGCCACGCACTACTTCGAGCTGACGGTGCTGCCGGAGAGCGAGCCGCTGGTGGCCAACGTGCATCTGAATGCCACCGAGCACAACGAACGGATTGTCTTCCTGCACCGCGTGCTGCCGGGCCCGGCGAGCCAGAGCTATGGCCTTGCCGTGGCGCAACTGGCCGGCGTGCCAGGGCGCGTCATCACCCGGGCCAAGGAGCATCTGTTGCGTCTGGAGACCACCAGCCTGCCCCACGAACAGCCCAAGGCCAAGCCGGGCAAACCGCCGCTACCGATGCAGAGCGATATGTTCGCAAGTTTGCCGCACCCTGTTCTGGACGAGTTGTCGAACCTGAAGATCGACGACCTGACGCCGCGCCAGGCGCTTGAGTTGTTGTATTCGATGAAAACTCGCATCTAACGTGATTCGTAACAAGCTGTTAGAATCCCGCGCGGTTCGGGACGCTGTGAGCTTTTAGCCTGGCTTTACAGCGCACCTGGCCGCGATTGAACGCAGCGAACCAAGGTCGGACATCGCCGCGCAGGACACCTTGCCTGCCGCGTTGCTCGAGAAGCTGAGTTTTACGGCCGGGGGACGTCCCGTACCTGGCAAGCCGGACTGAACGGCCTTGCTGCCGCCGCCTGAGGAGAGAATTAGAAATGACCTTCGTCGTCACCGACAACTGCATCAAGTGCAAGTACACCGACTGCGTAGAAGTCTGTCCGGTGGACTGCTTTTACGAAGGCCCGAACTTCCTGGTGATTCACCCGGACGAGTGCATCGACTGTGCCCTTTGCGAACCTGAATGCCCTGCGAATGCGATCTTCTCGGAAGACGAGATTCCGGCTGGCATGGAGAATTTCATTCAGCTGAACGCAGAGCTGGCTGACGTCTGGCCCAACATCACGGAACGCAAGGATGCGCTGCCGGATGCTGCGCAGTGGGATGGCAAGACCGGCAAGATCGCCGATCTGGAGCGCTAAGCGTCTGGAGCGCTGCGCATTCTGCTGACACAAAAGGCCCCTCGGGGCCTTTTTGCATCGTGGACCGGTTGCAGTCGCACTTTTCTGCAGACGAAAAAAGGGGCGGTATGACCCGCCCACATTTTTTCCATAATCCCTTTAATCCTTGTTCATCATCCTGATGAATCGCGTCCTGCGATGTCCTTGAGCAGTCGTCCTTGACCGCTTGTACCAATCCGTCGGTACAGGACTGATCTTAGTGATTTAAACGGTGAGGGCAAGCGCCGAGAGTTTGCAGAAAAATTCAGCCGCTAATCGACGCTCATTTTAAATTGATAATTAAATCAATGGGATAACCATCGGCTCTCAACTGACGGAGACCTGATCCTCCAAAGAAGAGACGATAACTCACATTACGCGTAAGAAACGGCTTACAGGAGGAGTAAGCATCACTTACCCGATTGTGAAAAAGACCATCGGCCTGTCCGGTCGGTGTCACGTGACATCCATCTAAAGCGCATTCAGCTGACATAAAAAAAGCCCCGACGCGTCGGGGCTTTCGTGTTGCTGTTATCTGACTTCCGCCAACCATCGGCGGTTTATTGAAAGAGTGACTCGCTGGATAACCCATTCTTCTCGAGAATCTCGCGAAGGCGTTTCAACCCTTCCACTTGAATCTGCCGCACACGCTCTCGGGTCAGGCCGATTTCCAGCCCGACGTCTTCAAGGGTGCTGCTTTCATGCCCGCGCAGCCCGAATCGCCGGACAACGACTTCACGCTGTTTGTCGGTCAACTCGGACAGCCACTGGTCGATGCTCTGGGAGAGATCGTCGTCCTGAAGCAACTCGCACGGATCGGTCGGACGATCGTCCGTCAGCGTGTCGAGCAGCGTCTTGTCAGAATCGGGGCCCAGCGACACATCCACCGAAGACACGCGCTCATTGAGGCCCAGCATGCGCTTGACCTCACCGACCGGCTTCTCCAGCAGGTTGGCGATTTCTTCGGGAGAGGGTTCGTGATCCAGCTTTTGCGTCAGCTCCCGCGCGGCGCGCAGGTAGACGTTGAGCTCTTTGACGACATGGATCGGCAGACGAATCGTGCGCGTCTGATTCATGATCGCGCGCTCGATGGTCTGACGAATCCACCAGGTGGCGTAGGTCGAGAACCGGAATCCGCGCTCCGGATCGAATTTTTCGACTGCTCGAATCAGGCCCAGATTGCCCTCTTCGATCAGGTCCAGCAATGAAAGACCACGATTGACGTAGCGCCTGGCGATTTTCACGACCAGCCGCAGATTGCTCTCAATCATGCGTTTGCGCCCAGCCGGATCGCCGCTTTGCGACAGTCGCGCAAAGTGGACTTCTTCTTCCGGGGAGAGCAGGGGGGAAAAGCCGATTTCATTGAGATACAGCTGCGTAGCATCCAGTGCCCGAGTGTAGTCAATGTACTTATGCTGTTTGAGCGCTGCAGAGTTTTTGGGTTTTGCACGAACAGAAGGTGTAGCTGGCTTCTCATCCGTTGCAGAATCCAGGACGATTACGGGCTCCATGAGGAGAACCTCGTCGTCTATGTCAAACTCCGGCACTTCTTTGCTGAGAGCCATTGTTATAGTCCTTTGGTGAGTTCGACCTCAAGCTCCAGTGACGCCTTCTTCCGTGGCAGCACTTGAGCCTGTCCCCTCTACGCAGGAACAGGCTGACAACCGATCAGCGACGTGGCAAAAATTCCAGTGGATCTACAGGTTTACCCTGGCGGCGAATCTCGAAATGCAGTTTCACCCGGTCCGTTCCCGTCGAGCCCATCTCGGCAATACTCTGCCCTGCCTTGACCTGTTGTCCCTCCCGAACCAAGAGCCGACGGTTATGACCGTAGGCACTGACGTAGGTATCGCTGTGTTTGATGATGACCAGCTCGCCGTAGCCCCTTAAACCGCTCCCGGCGTATACCACTGCCCCATCAGACGCGGCCAAAACAGGCTGTCCCAAATCACCAGCGATATCAATTCCTTTATTCAAACTACCGTTTGAAGAGAACTTACTGATCAAAACGCCGCTTGTCGGCCATGTCCAGCCGCTTGGCGAGCGGGCGCCGGTGACCACTGTTGTGTTGACCGGCGTGGTCGTCGAGTTGCTGGTTGGCGGAGGCGTCGTCGCGGCAACGGCGCCTACCGGCCTTGAAATCACAGTGGTCTTCAGCGACCCGGAAGGCGATGTAGAACTGCTGGTCCTGGTCTGCGGAACGCCGACCGGCGCAGCGGCCACTGCCGTAGATGGCGAGTTGGCGCGCCCGTCAAAGCGGATCGTCTGACCGACATGAATGGTGAACGGCTCTGGAATGCTGTTGCGTGCAGCCAGCGCTTTCCAGTCCCAGCCGTAACGGAATGCAATGGAAAAAAGCGTGTCGCCGCGCTTCACAACATACTGGCCAGTGGTGACCGGCTGACGCGTCGGCACCGTCGATTTGCCGTTACGGTCAACAACGCGCACGCCGCCTGTTGGCGTGCTGGAGCAGCCGACCAGAAGGATACTCAGGGCAACTCCAATCACCAGACGCTGAAAACTTGTTGAAGAACTACGCTGCCGAATGACTGTGAGACTCACCCGCCACTCCCTTTACCGGTGACTGAAGAAGAAACTGCCCTGCATCGTGAAAAGACCAGGCAGCCATGGAAAAAATGGTGTGAGACGGCGCTGCGGCAGTTGGCCGAAGCATCGTTGCAAAACGCCAGCCTGTAGACCGACTGCGTTCTGTGGAATTCATTGCCGCTGCAAAATAGCGCTCAGGCCAACGGGCCGTTGAGCAGCGGGACGAAACGAACGGCGCCCAGCACATGCCGGGAGAAGCCGTTTTCCTCGCGGATGATCAGCATCAGTTGCTGCACTTCACCCGAGCCCACTGGAATCACCAAGCGACCGCCGGGGGCCAGTTGGTCCAGCAACGCCTGAGGTACGTCAGTGGCAACCGCGGTGACGATGATCCCGTTGTAGGGCGCGAGCGCCGGCCAGCCTTCCCAGCCATCGCCCCAGCGAAACACCATGTTGCGCAGGTTCAGCTCGACGAGGCGTTCCTTGGCACGGTCCTGCAGCACTTTGATGCGTTCAACGGAGAAAACCCGCTCCACCAGCTGCGCCAGCACCGCGGTCTGATAACCCGAGCCGGTGCCGATCTCCAGCACCTTGTCCAGCGGACCCGCCGCCAGCAGCAGCTCGCTCATGCGCGCCACCATGTAAGGCTGGGAAATCGTCTGGTTGTTGCCGATCGGCAGCGCGGTGTCTTCGTAGGCGCGGTGCGCCAGAGCTTCGTCGACAAACAGGTGACGGGGGGTCTTGCGAATGACGTCCAGCACCTGGGTGTTGGCGATGCCTTCTTCGCACAACCGTTGAATCAGACGCTCGCGGGTGCGCTGGGAAGTCATCCCCACGCCACGTCGTAACAGATCATCTTGCTCACGCGACATCAGGCCATTCCCTCCAGCCATGCGTTCAGGCTGTTGAAACCGTCCTGATAGGTACGATCCAGCTGCAACGGGGTGATCGACACGTAACCCTGCATCACAGCGTGGAAATCGGTGCCCGGCCCGCCGTCTTCGGCATCTCCGGCGGCAGCAATCCAGTAACCGGCCTTTCCGCGCGGATCGACCACGCGCACAGGCGCCGCCGCACGGGTGCGGTGGCCAAGACGGGTCAGCTGGATACCGCGCACGTGCGCCAGCGGCAGATTAGGGATATTCACATTCAATACGGTACGGGGTGGAAGGTCGAGACGTTCGTGGGCTTCGACCAAAAGCCGGGCAAAATGCGCGGCGGTTGCCAGGTTATCGACCTGACGCGACAAAAATGAAAAGGCAAATGACGGACGTTGCAGAAAACGACCTTCCAGCGCTGCGGCGACGGTGCCTGAATAGAGCACATCGTCGCCCAGATTGGCGCCCAGGTTGATGCCCGAAACGACCATGTCCGGCTGATCGGGCAGCAAGCCGTTGAGTCCGAGGTGGACGCAATCGGTGGGCGTGCCGTTGAGGCTGATGAAGCCGTTGTCCAAGGTATGCGGGTGCAACGGACGGTCCAGCGTCAGCGAACTGCTCGCGCCGCTTTTGTCTTGATCGGGCGCAATCACCACGCACTCGGCGTACCCGGCCAGTGCGCCATGCAGCGCAACGAGCCCGGGCGCCATGACCCCGTCATCATTTGAAATCAGAATACGCATGAGCTGTCCGTCTGCCCTGCCAGCGCGAGATCGACGAGTTCACGCACCAATGCGGTGGCGAAGCATCCGGCCGGCAGGACGAATTCCAGTTGCAGAATGTCAGGCTCGGGATAATGCCACGTCAACCGCCCGATGGGCAGTCGCAGGATGCGCCGTTCATGCTCCATTCCCGCTTTTATCAACCAGTTACAGAGCGACGCCTCGCGCAAGGCGATGCTGTTTTCAAGCTCGGCGGTAGCGCCGGACGCCGGAGAATCGCCCTCGCCCCACTGCGGCCCGGTGGGGTGCAGATCGAGGATGGCCAGTCGCGGGTCGCTGCACTCGGCTTCGCCTGCGGGGAAAAAACTGCGGCTGTCAGTGAACGCCAGCAGATCGCCCACTTGCGCTCGCTGCCAGCTGCCGTCGGCAACCCGGGCGCCCAAGACCTGATTGAACAGGTAACTGCGGGCGGTGGAGAGCAGCCGAGAGCGCACATTGCGCTGCTCGGGCAAAGCTTGACGCTCGGCATAATGCCGGGCTTCACCCAGATTCCCACCCTCATGGCCGAAACGCTGGGCGCCAAAATAATTGGGGATGCCGTGTTGCTTGATCAACTCAAGACGCGCATCGAGCCCGGCTTTGTCGGCCTGCAATTGCGTCAGACGCAGCGTGAAACCATTGGCCGCGTGGGCGCCCCGCTGCAGCTTGCGCTTGTGGCGCTTGCTGTCGAGAATTTTCAGGGAATCGTTTTCAGCCACTGACATGTCCGGATCGGCCTTGCCCGGCAACTGGATGCTGAACCACTGGCGGGTCAACGCCTGACGATCCTTCAAACCGGCATAGGCGACGGTTCGCAACGGCACGCCGGCCGCCTTGGCCAGACGCCGGGCGGCCTCCTCGGTATTCAAGCCGCGCTTTTCGACCCATAACCACAGGTGCTCACCGTCCCCGGACAGCGGGATGTCGAGCACTTCATCGACCTGAAAGTCTTCGGCGGTGGCCTTCAGCACGGCAGTACCCAGCGTGTCGCCGTAAGCGCTCGGGCCCAGAAGTTCGAGCTCGGTCATGCGCTGATCAACAACGCGACGGCATGCACGGCGATGCCCTCTTCACGGCCAGTGAAGCCCAGCTTTTCAGTGGTGGTGGCCTTGACGTTGACCTGGTCGATGTCGACTTGCAGGTCTTCGGCAATCAAGGCGCGCATGCTTTCGATGTGCGGGGCCATCTTCGGCGCCTGGGCAACGATGGTGGCATCGACGTTGCCGACCTTCCAGCCCTTGCCCTGCACCTGCTTGAGCACGTGGCGAAGGAGGACCCGGCTGTCGGCGCCCTTGAATTGCGGATCGGTGTCCGGGAAATGCTTGCCGATGTCGCCCAGCGCGGCAGCACCCAACAGGGCATCGCTCAGCGCATGCAGCACCACATCGCCATCGGAATGCGCGAGCAGACCCGACGTGTGCGCAATGCGCACGCCGCCCAAGGTAATGAAATCGCCTTCAGCGAAACGGTGCACATCGTAGCCGTGGCCAATACGCATAAAAAAACGCCCTGAAAAAGTCAGGGCGTGATTCTACCTACTTTGACCGAGATTAGGGTCGGCCCGCGCTCAATTGCCCGTGACGCTGCAATTGAAGGCGAAGACTTCAGCCGGCCAGGGCTCGGGCGTGATGGCGAAGGTGGTCTTCGATGAAGCTGGCGATGAAGTAATAGCTGTGGTCGTACCCCGGCTGCATGCGCAATTCCAGAGGATGACCGGCCGCCTTCGCCGCCTGAACCAACGATTCCGGCTTGAGCTGACTGCCGAGGAAGTCGTCGCGATCGCCTTGGTCCACCAGCAGAGGCAAGCGTTCGGTGGCTTCGGCAATGAGCACGCTGGCGTCCCATTCACGCCAGCGCGAACGGTCTTCGCCCAGGTAGCGGGAAAACGCTTTTTGTCCCCACGGGCAATCCATCGGGTTGCAGATGGGCGAGAACGCCGACACCGATTGATAGCGGCCCGGATTGCGCAATGCGCCGACCAGCGCGCCGTGGCCACCCATGGAATGCCCGCTGATGCTGCGTTTGTCCGAGGCCGGGAAGTGCGCTTCGATCAACGCGGGCAGCTCGCTGATCACGTAATCGTACATGCGGTAGTGCCGCGCCCACGGTTGCTCGGTGGCGTTCAGGTAAAAGCCGGCGCCCAGGCCGAAGTCGTAGGCCTTGTCCGGGTCATCCGGCACGTCGGCACCGCGGGGGCTGGTGTCCGGCGCCACGATGATCAACCCCAGTTCCGCCGCCACGCGCAGCGCACCGGCCTTCTGCATGAAGTTTTCATCGGTGCAGGTCAGCCCTGACAACCAGTAGACCACCGGCAGCTTGCCGCCCTGCTCCGCTTGCGGAGGCAGATACACCGCGAACACCATGTCGCAACCGAGCACATCAGAGTGATGTTTGTAACGCTTGTGCCAGCCGCCGAAGCTTTTCTGGCACGAGATGTTTTCCAGACTCATGGGCTTCTCCGGGCGGCAAGCTTCAAGCCTCGAGCGGCGGAGGTCATGACACGCCCCTCTTGCTGCTTACAGCTATAAGCTTGCCGCTGCTCCTCAGAAATGAATGACGGTACGGATGCTTTTGCCTTCGTGCATCAGGTCAAAGGCTTCGTTGATCCGGTCCAGGCCCATGGTGTGGGTGATGAAGGTGTCCAGCGGGATCTCGCCGGCCTGCGCTTTTTCGACGTAGCTTGGCAGTTCGGTGCGGCCTTTGACGCCGCCGAAAGCCGAGCCGCGCCAGACGCGACCGGTCACCAGCTGGAACGGACGCGTGGAGATTTCCTGACCTGCACCAGCGACGCCGATAATCACCGATTCGCCCCAGCCCTTGTGGCACGATTCCAGCGCCGCACGCATCAGATTCACATTGCCTACGCACTCGAAGCTGTAATCGACGCCGCCGTCGGTCATTTCAACGATGACTTCCTGAATCGGCTTGTCGTGGTCCTTTGGATTGACGAATTCTGTTGCACCCAGTTCACGGGCCACGTCGAATTTGGACGGGTTGATGTCGACCGCGATGATGCGCGAGGCCTTGGCCATTTTTGCGCCAATGATCGCCGCTAGGCCAATGCCGCCCAGACCGAAGACCGCCACAGTGGCGCCCTCCTCGACTTTGGCCGTGTTCAGCACCGCGCCGATACCGGTGGTGACGCCGCAACCCAGCAGGCAGACCTTCTCCAGCGGCGCTTCCTTGGGGATTTTTGCGAGTGAGATTTCCGGGACAACGGTGTATTCGGAGAACGTCGAGCAGCCCATGTAGTGGTAGATCGGCTGGCCGTTGTAGCTGAAACGGGTGGTGCCGTCGGGCATCAGGCCTTTGCCTTGGGTGGCGCGGACTTTCTGGCAGAGGTTGGTTTTGCCGGATTTGCAGAATTTGCACTCGCGGCATTCGGCGGTGTACAGCGGAATGACGTGGTCGCCCACGGCGAGCGAGGTCACGCCTTCGCCGATGGCTTCAACGACGCCGCCGCCTTCGTGCCCGAGGATGCACGGGAAGACGCCTTCGGAATCGGCGCCGGACAGGGTGTAGGCATCGGTGTGGCAAACGCCGGATGCGACGGTACGAATCAACACTTCGCCAGCTTCAGGCGCCTCAACGTCCACTTCGACGATCTGCAGTGGTTCATTGGGCGCAAAAGCAACGGCAGCACGTGACTTGATCATCATGATCTCCAGCTAAATAAAAACGAGCCATGAGTGTAATGCAGTGCTAGCTGATTAATAATCGGCCTGAAAGCAAAACATTAATGCTGTCCAGGGACAATCTATGCAGGTCAATCGCTGGGAAGGTCTGGACGAGTTCGTCGCCGTCGCCGAGTGCGGGCAGTTCACCGCCGCGGCTGAGCGACTAGGGGTGTCTTCATCGCACATCAGTCGACAGATCGCACGGCTGGAAGAGCGCTTGCAGACACGCTTGCTCTATCGCAGCACCCGGAAAGTCGCGCTGACCGAAGCCGGTCAGACGTTTCTGCATCACTGTCAACGCCTGCAGGACGGGCGAGAAGAAGCGCTGCGCGCGGTGACCGACCTGACCAGCGAGCCGAAGGGGTTGCTGCGGATGACCTGCGCCGTGGCGTACGGCGAGCGGTTCATCGCCCCGCTGGTGACACGCTTCATGGAGGACTACCCGCAACTGCGCGTGGACATCGAGCTGACCAACAACACGCTGGATCTGGTGCATGAAGGCCTGGACTTGGCGATCCGGCTGGGTCGGTTGCAGGAATCGCGACTGGTGGCCGCCCGACTGGCGCCGCGCAAGATGTACCTGTGCGCCTCTCCCGCTTATCTCGAACGGTACGGCCGGCCCCACAGCGTGTCGGAACTGGCGCGACACAACTGCCTGATCGGCAGCTCGGACAGTTGGCTATTGCAACTAAACGGACGGGAATTTTCCCAGCGGGTGCAAGGCAACTGGCGCTGCAACAGTGGGCAGGCAGTGCTGGATGCGGCATTGCGCGGGATCGGGCTGTGTCAGCTTCCGGATTACTATGTGCTGGAGCATCTCAAGCGCGGTGCGCTGGTGTCGTTACTGGATGCCCATCAGCCGCCGAACACCGCCGTCTGGGCGCTGTACCCGCAGCAGCGGCATCTGTCGCCCAAGGTGAGGAAGCTGGTGGACTACCTGAAGGCGGGACTGGCTTCCCGGGAGGAGTACAGCCTGTAGGCGGATTAGCCGTTGAATTCCACACGCCGCTGGCGCAGCCACTCCAAGTCTTCCGGGCGGGTGACCTTGATGTTGTCTGCACGCCCTTCAATCAGACGCGGCGATTGCCCGGCCCACTCGATGGCCGAGGCTTCATCGGTGATCGCCACATTCGACACCAGACTGTCCGCCAGCGCGCGATGCAGCGCCCCCAGACGAAACATCTGCGGCGTATAGGCCTGCCAGATAAGGCTGCGATCCACCGTTTCGGTCACGCGGCCATTGGCATCGGCGCGCTTGAGGGTGTCTTTGGCCGGCACCGCCAGCAAGCCGCCGACCGGATCATCCGCCAGTTCGCCGAGCAGACGATCGAGGTCCGACCGCGCCAAATTCGGGCGTGCTGCGTCATGCACCAGCACCCAGTCGTTGTCATCGGCGCCATTGGCGTGCAGGTGCAGCAGTGCATTGAGCACCGAGTCCGCACGCTCTTTGCCCCCTGCAACCTGCTGAATCCGGGAATCCAGCGCGCAAGGCAATGCAGGCCAATACGGGTCATCCACAGCCAGGCTGACCACCAGGCCCTTGAGCCGGGGGTGATCGAGAAAACAAAGCAGGCTGTGTTCAATAATCGTGAGGCCGCCCAATTGCAGGTATTGCTTGGGGCGGTCTGCCGCCATGCGCGCGCCCACGCCCGCTGCGGGAATCACTGCCCAAAAGGCAGGTAGGGATTGAGTCATTACACCAACGTCACTGTGCCAACTGATAAAGGGTTTCGCCGTCCTTGACCATGCCCAATTCATGACGGGCACGCTCTTCAACGGTTTCGAGGCCTTTTTTCAGCTCCAGCACTTCCGCGTCCAAGACCCGGTTACGCTCCAGCAGAGCATCGTTTTCGGCGTGTTGATCGGCGATTTGCTGCGTCAGACTGGCCACCTGCGCGAGACTGCCGTTACCTACCCATAGGCGATACTGCAAGCCAGCGAGCATCAAAAGCAGAACGAGGAACAACCAGTTAGGACTGCGCATTGTGAATATCTGTTACCCGGCGAATAAAGACAGCAAAAACGACCATTTCAAATGCCCATAAGCCCGGTGGTCACCGGGCTCATGGATCAGGACGACAAGAGAAGTCACCTTTAAGAGACTTCTCCTACAACGCCTGCTGCCTTTTTACCACCTTTGCAATCAGCCGCGAAACTCGCCGCGACCACGGTACACCGCTTTGGCGCCCAGTTGCTCTTCGATACGCAGCAGCTGGTTGTACTTGGCGATACGGTCGGAACGGCTCAACGAACCGGTCTTGATCTGGCCGGCAGCGGTGCCCACGGCCAGGTCGGCAATGGTGGAGTCTTCGGTTTCGCCGGAACGGTGCGAGATCACGGCGGTGTAACCCGCAGCCTTGGCCATCTGGATGGCTTCCAGCGTTTCGGTCAGAGTGCCGATCTGGTTGAACTTGATCAGGATCGAGTTACCGATCTTCTTGTCGATGCCTTCTTTCAGGATCTTGGTGTTGGTCACGAACAGGTCGTCGCCCACCAACTGGATCTTGTCGCCGATTTTGTCGGTGAGGACTTTCCAGCCATCCCAGTCCGATTCGTCCAGACCGTCTTCGATGGAGATGATCGGGTGCTTGCTGACCAGATCAGCCAGGTAGTCGGCGAAACCGGCGGAGTCGTATTCGCCTTCTTCGCTCAGCACGTACTTGCCGTTCTTGTAGAACTCGCTTGCTGCGCAGTCCAGCGCCAGGGTCACGTCGGTGCCCAGCTTGTAGCCCGCGTTGGCAACGGCTTCAGCGATGGCGTCCAGTGCGTCACCGTTGGAGTTCAGGTTCGGTGCGAAGCCACCTTCGTCGCCCACGGCAGTGTTCAGGCCGCGCGCTTTCAACACCGCTTTGAGGTGGTGGAAAATCTCGGTGCCCCAGCGCAGGCCTTCGGAGAAGGTCTTGGCGCCCACTGGCTGAATCATGAATTCCTGGATGTCGATGTTGTTATCGGCATGCTCGCCACCGTTGATGATGTTCATCATCGGGACCGGCATCGAGTAAACACCCGGCGTGCCGTTCAGGTTGGCGATGTGCGCGTACAACGGCAGATCCTGGTCCTGAGCGGCCGCTTTGGCAGCAGCCAGGGACACAGCGAGGATCGCGTTGGCGCCCAGGCTGGCTTTGTTCTCGGTGCCGTCCAGCTGGATCATCGCGTGATCCAGGGCTTTCTGGTCAACCGGGTCTTTGCCCAGCAGCAGGTCGCGGATCGGGCCATTGATGTTGGCCACAGCCTTCAGAACGCCCTTGCCCATGTAACGGCTCTTGTCGCCATCACGCAGCTCGAGCGCTTCACGCGAGCCGGTGGAAGCACCGGACGGCGCGCAGGCGCTGCCGATGATGCCGTTGTCGAGGAGCACGTCTGCTTCCACGGTGGGATTGCCACGGGAGTCGAGAACTTCACGACCTTTGATGTCGACGATTTTTGCCATTGTTGTTAACACTCCAAGATTGACGAAAACGACGCAGCTGGGAAAACGATTCGGCGTCTCAGGGCTCTAGGACAACGGGCAGGCCCTGAAACGACAATTTTCCCGACCCTTTGGTCGGGAAAACAACGAACGGCACTCTACCGGAGGGCTCGGCGCCGGAGAAGCGGGTTTTACGCCGTTTCGATCGTCGGGAAGCTTTTAACGAGTTCGTCGAGCGCCTTGAGCTGGGCCAGAAACGGCTCCAGCTTGTCCAGGCGCAGGGCGCAGGGACCGTCACATTTGGCGTTGTCCGGATCCGGGTGGGCTTCCAGAAACAGACCGGCCAGGCCCTGACTCATCCCGGCCTTGGCCAGATCGGTCACCTGGGCGCGACGACCGCCAGCGGAGTCGGAGCGACCGCCCGGCATCTGCAAGGCGTGGGTCACGTCGAAGAACACCGGGTATTCGAACGATTTCATGATGCCGAAACCGAGCATATCGACGACCAGGTTGTTGTAACCGAAGCTCGAACCACGCTCGCACAGGATCAACTGATCGTTACCCGCTTCCACGCACTTGGCGAGGATGTGCTTCATCTCGTGAGGCGCGAGGAACTGGGCTTTCTTGATGTTGATCACGGCGCCGGTCTTGGCCATGGCCACGACCAGGTCAGTCTGGCGGGACAGGAAGGCCGGCAACTGAATGATGTCGCAGACTTCCGCCACGGTCGCGGCCTGATCAGGCTCGTGCACGTCGGTGATGATCGGCACGCCGAAGGCTTGCTTGATGTCCTGGAAAATCCGCATGCCTTCTTCAAGGCCCGGACCACGGTACGAAGTCACCGAAGAGCGGTTGGCCTTGTCGAAGCTGGCCTTGAACACGTAGGGAATGCCGAGCTTCTCGGTCACTCGCACGTATTCTTCACAGACCTGCATCGCCATGTCGCGCGACTCGAGGACGTTCATGCCGCCGAACAGAACCATAGGCTTGTCGTTGGCGATGTCGATCGAGCCGACGCGGATGATTTTCTGTGCCATGTGATAAATCCCTGTCAGCCGTTCTTCTGGTGTTGAGCAAGCGCTGCCTTGACGAAACCACTGAACAACGGGTGGCCGTCGCGGGGCGTGGAGGTGAACTCGGGGTGGAACTGGCACGCCACGAACCACGGATGGTCAGGAGACTCGACCACTTCAACCAGCGCGCCATCACCGGAGCGACCGGAGATTTTCAGACCGGCCTCGACCAGTTGCGGCAGCAGATTGTTGTTCACTTCATAACGGTGACGATGGCGCTCGACGATGACGTCGTTTGCGTAGCAATCGTGCACCAGCGACCCCGGCTCCAGCAGACACTCCTGGGCGCCCAGACGCATGGTGCCGCCCAGGTCCGAGGTCTCGGTGCGGGTTTCGACAGCACCGGTGGCGTCTTCCCATTCGGTGATCAGACCGACGACAGGATGCTGGCTGGCGCGATCGAACTCGGTGGAGTTGGCGTCTTTCCAGCCCAGCACGTTACGGGCGAACTCGATGACCGCCACCTGCATGCCCAGGCAGATCCCCAGGTACGGCACCTTGTTTTCGCGAGCGAACTGCACCGCCGTGATCTTGCCCTCGACGCCGCGCAGACCGAAGCCGCCCGGGACGAGAATCGCGTCAACGCCTTCGAGCAGGCCGGTGCCCTGGTTTTCGATGTCTTCGGAATCGATATAGCGCAGGTTGACCTTGGTGCGGTTGCTGATGCCGGCGTGACTCATCGCTTCGATCAGCGACTTGTACGCATCGAGCAGCTCCATGTACTTGCCGACCATTGCGATGGTGACTTCGTGTTCCGGATTGAGCTTGGCGTCGACGACCTTTTCCCACTCGGACAGGTCGGCGCTGCCGCACTGCAGACCGAAGCGCTCGACGACGAAATCGTCAAGGCCCTGGGAATGCAGGATGCCCGGGATCTTGTAGATGGTGTCGGCGTCTTCGAGGGCGATGACCGCGCGCTCTTCAACGTTGGTGAACTGCGCGATCTTGCGGCGCGACGAGATGTCGATCGGGTGGTCGGAACGGCAGACCAGTACGTCTGGCTGCAGGCCGATCGAACGGAGTTCCTTCACCGAATGCTGAGTCGGCTTGGTCTTGGTCTCGCCCGCGGTGGCGATGTACGGAACCAGCGTCAGGTGCATGAGCATGGCGCGCTTGGCGCCCACTTCGAAACGCAGCTGACGGATCGCTTCGAGGAACGGTTGCGACTCGATGTCGCCCACGGTGCCGCCGATTTCGACCATGGCGACGTCGGCATCGCCGGCGCCCTTGATGATGCGACGCTTGATTTCGTCGGTGATGTGCGGGATCACCTGAATGGTCGCGCCCAGATAATCACCACGGCGCTCTTTGCGCAGGACGTGTTCGTACACACGGCCGGTGGTGAAGTTGTTGTTCTGGGTCATGGTGGTGCGAATGAAACGCTCGTAGTGACCCAGGTCCAGGTCAGTCTCGGCGCCGTCGTGGGTGACGAACACCTCACCGTGCTGGAACGGACTCATGGTGCCGGGGTCGACGTTGATGTAGGGGTCCAGCTTGAGCATGGTGACCTTAAGTCCCCTCGCCTCCAGGATGGCCGCCAATGAAGCCGAGGCGATGCCTTTCCCCAATGAAGAAACAACACCGCCCGTGACGAAGATGTAGCGCGTCATGAAAAACCCTAGAAGTCTGCGTTAAAGCGGTCAGAGCCGCCGGGGAAAGCGAAGGAAGGCCGAAGCCCCCGACAACCTGCGTGTATCACTGCGCATTTTCGAATCTGTCGCGCCCAAGTCAACGACCGACCTTGAAAAGGTCTGTCCATGGCTCGCCACATTTTTGAGAATCGCCCAGTAAAGACTGGCTGGTAATCGGCAACTTGCATCGTTCCGAAAGGATCGACATAAGCTGTATCAAGAAGGGAGCGTAGTCTACCGGAAACGCCCATTCAGCTCAAACTTTGGTCATTCGTCGGTGGCAACCAGTGCAATCGCCAGTCGCCACGGGGGCTGGCGTCCAGTCCCGGCAGGTTTGCCACGGCCAATAACTGCTCGCCGCGGTACAACAGCGGCAATCGGCCGCGCAGAAACACCGGCACACCCTTCTCGTTGAGCAGCCTTTTCAGGTCTCGACGTCCACGGTCCGGCACATCGAAGGTTTCGCCGCCCTGGCGGTAGTGCACGTGCAGACCGCCCGCCGGCGCAGCGCCGAGGATCTGCAGCATGCCGTTGCCCGGCAGCGTGAGGGGTTGCGAGGCCAGGGACCAGTGTTGCGAGCCGGCGACATTTTTCAGCCAGATCCCCGACAGCCACCAGATGCGCCCCTCGGCCCGGTGCATCTGACCCTCGGCCAGTCGCCAGATGGGCCGACCGTCCGGACCGGCATCGCGCAACGAGTCCCAGCCCGCCCAGTGATCGGTATCGGGCAATCGAGTGAGCGGCGCCAGCCAGTGGCGCAGTGCATTGCGTTGCCGGGCAGGAGACAGCGCTTCGAGCGGCGCGAGCTCAAGAGACGGCATGTCCAGCCAGGGCCAGGGGCACGGGGTATCGGCCAAAGCCAGATCCTGCACCGCAAGTTCGTCCAGCAACTGCTGGGCTTCGGCCAGATGCCCGGCGCTGCGGGCCATGCTCGCAATCGCTTGCGGCCAGCGGCTCGTCACCAGCGGCAGCACATGGCTGCGCAGGTAGTTGCGCGAAAAACGGCTGTCTTTGTTGCTCGGGTCCTCGATCCAGCTCAAACCCTGTTCCCGGGCATAGGCCTCCAGGGTGGCGCCGGATTCGTCCAGCAGCGGCCGAAGCAACTGTCCTGCGCCCAACGGACGCTGCGCCGGCATGGCGGCCAGTCCGCGCACCCCGGCGCCACGCAGCAGTCGGAACAGCAAGGTTTCAGCCTGATCGTCACGGTGCTGGGCCGTGAGCAGCACCTCGCCGGGCCCTAGGGTTGAGTTGAATGCGGCGTAGCGAGCGTCGCGTGCCGCTTGCTCAAGACTTGCACCGGGGCGCATCTGGACGTCGATGACCTGCATCGGCACGCCCAGAATCTGGCACATCTGCCGACAATGCACCGGCCACGAGGCGGCCACAGCCTGAAGGCCATGGTTGACGTGAACCGCAGTCAGAGGGGGAAGCGCGTGAACCCTGGCCAGTTCGGCCAGCAGATGAAGCAGGACGGTGGAATCGAGCCCACCAGAGAAAGCGACCCGCCAGCCGGCTGCATCACGCCAGGGTTCAAGGCGTGACAGCAGACGTCTGGAGAGTGCGAGTGTGATGCTGTCCGGTTTGCTCATGCTGGTTAACCCTGCTTAAAGCTCGCCGGACCGGGAGCGTCACCGGGTTCGGTGACGCTCTTCATGCAGAACGGTCCGGTTAAAGGCCATAGCTCATCAGGCGGTCGTAACGGCGGGCCAGCAGCGCGTCGTTATCGAATTTCTGGAGCATGCTCAGTTGGCTGCTCAATTCTTCGCGGATCAATGCAGCGGCAGCGGCCGGGTCACGGTGCGCGCCGCCCAGTGGCTCGTTGATGACCTTGTCAACGATGCCCAAGCCCTTCAAACGCTCGGCAGTGATGCCCATCGCTTCGGCGGCGTCCGGCGCCTTCTCGGCGGTTTTCCACAGAATGGAAGCGCAGCCTTCCGGCGAGATCACTGCGTAGGTCGAATACTGCAGCATGTTCAGTTGATCGCACACGCCAATGGCCAATGCGCCGCCCGAACCGCCTTCGCCAATCACGGTGGCAATGATCGGGGTTTTCAATCGCGCCATTACGCGCAGGTTCCAGGCGATGGCTTCGCTCTGGTTACGCTCCTCGGCGTCGATGCCAGGATAAGCGCCCGGCGTGTCGATGAAGGTCAGAATCGGCATCTTGAAGCGCTCGGCCATTTCCATCAGGCGGCAGGCCTTGCGATAGCCTTCAGGACGCGGCATACCGAAGTTGCGGCGAACCTTTTCGCGTACTTCTCGCCCCTTCTGATGACCGATCACCATCACCGGCTGGTCGTTAAGACGGGCAATACCGCCGACGATAGCGGCGTCGTCGGAGAAGTGGCGATCGCCATGCAGCTCGTCGAACTCGGTAAAAATGTGTTGAATGTAGTCCAGGGTGTACGGACGACGCGGATGGCGCGCCATGCGCGCGATCTGCCAACTGGTCAGGTTGCCGAAAATGCTTTCGGTGAGCGTATTGCTCTTCTCTTGCAGTCGAGAGATTTCGTCGCCGATGTTCAGCGAGTTGTCATTGCCCACCAGACGCAGCTCTTCAATCTTGGCTTGCAGGTCAGCAATCGGCTGTTCGAAATCCAGAAAATTCGGGTTCATAGGCATCCGTCTTGGGTCGACGGCCAAGAGGCCGGCCGGTTGATCCGATAAGCGCCCTACCTTAATGGAGCAGGCGCCTTTCGGTCGAGTTTAAAGTGTCGAGTCATCAATATTGAGCTGATCGGTGTCAGCGATACTGCAGGAAGACGTTCTCTCGTCCGAACTGGTCACGCAGCGCCTGAATCAGGCTGTCTGCGGGATCGATCCGCCACGCTTCGCCGAACTGCAGCAGTGCCTTGGCTTCCTGCCCGGTGTAGTCGAGGGTGATCGGGCATGCGCCGCGGTGCTTCTTGCACAGCTCGCCCAGCCAGCGCAGCCGGTCGCCCTTGAGCGCTTCGGCACGCACGTTCAGGCGCAGACTCTCCGCCAACCCGGTGCGCGCTTCTTCCAGGCTCATCACCCGTTTGGCGCGTAACCGCAGGCCGCCGGAGAAATCATCGGTACTGACCTCCCCTTCCACCACCACCATCGCGTCGGTTTGCAGCAGCGACTGGGCGGCCTGGAACGAATCGGCAAAGAGCGACGCTTCGATACGCCCTGAACGGTCGTCCAGGGTGATGAAGCCCATCTTGTCGCCCTTTTTGTTTTTCATCACCCGCAGCGCGATGATCAGACCGGCAATGGTCTGGGTTTCCCGCGAGGGCTTCAGATCAACAATACGTTGGCGCGCGAAGCGGCGGATCTCACCTTCGTATTCGTCGATCGGGTGGCCGGTCAGGTACAGGCCCAGGGTTTCTTTCTCGCCACGCAGCCGTTCCTTGAGCGTGACCTCTTTGGCGCTGCGATGGTTCGCGTAAACGTCGGCGTCGGCTTCGACGAACAGGCCGCCGAAGAGATCGGCATGGCCGCTGTCGTGACTGCGCGCGGTCTGCTCGGCGGCCTGAATGGCTTCTTCCAGCGCGGCCAGCAGCACGCCGCGATTGCGATCAATGTTGGCTTGGTACTGTTTCGGTTCGTCATAGAAGAACGGGCCGAGACGGTCCAGGGCACCACTGCGAATCAGGCCATCGAGGGTGCGCTTGTTCACGCGCTTGAGGTCGATGCGGGCGCAGAAATCGAACAGATCGGCAAACGGGCCTTCCTGACGCGCTTCGGTGATCGCTTCCACCGGGCCTTCGCCGACGCCCTTGATCGCACCGAGGCCATAGACGATACGGCCGTCGTCGTTCACGGTGAACTTGAATTCGGAGTTGTTCACGTCCGGCGCATCTAGGCGCAGTTTCATGATCCGGACTTCTTCGATCAAGGTCACGACCTTGTCGGTGTTGTGCATGTCCGCTGAAAGCACCGCCGCCATGAATGGCGCCGGGTAGTGACGCTTGAGCCAGGCAGTCTGGTACGACACCAGCCCGTAGGCCGCCGAGTGCGACTTGTTGAAACCGTAACCGGCGAATTTCTCTACCAGGTCGAAAATGTTACCGGCCAGGTCCGGGTCGATATTGTTGGTCTTGCAGCCCTCAATGAAACCGCCGCGCTGCTTGGCCATTTCCTCGGGCTTCTTTTTACCCATTGCACGACGCAACATGTCCGCGCCGCCGAGGGTGTAGCCGGCCATGACCTGCGCAATCTGCATCACCTGTTCCTGGTACAGGATGATGCCGTAGGTCGGCGCAAGCACCGGCTTGAGGCCTTCGTACTGGTAATCGACGTGGGGGTACGACAGCTCCGCACGACCGTGCTTGCGGTTGATGAAGTCGTCAACCATGCCCGATTGCAAAGGACCGGGGCGGAACAGCGCCACCAGTGCGATCAAGTCTTCCAGGCAGTCAGGCTTGAGCTTTTTGATCAGCTCTTTCATGCCGCGGGATTCAAGCTGGAAGACGGCCGTGGTTTCGGCGCGCTGCAGCAGCTCGTAAGTCGGCATGTCGTCCAGCGGGATGAACGCGATGTCGAGGGGTTCTTCGTCGACCTTGGCGCGGTCGCGGTTGATCGTCTTCAGTGCCCAGTCGATGATGGTCAGGGTGCGCAGACCGAGGAAGTCGAACTTCACCAGACCGGCTGCCTCGACGTCATCCTTGTCGAACTGGGTGACCAGGCCGCCGCCCTCTTCATCGCAGTAAATCGCCGAGAAGTCAGTCAGTTTGGTCGGCGCGATGACCACGCCGCCGGCGTGCTTGCCGACGTTACGCACAACGCCTTCGAGCTTGCGCGCCATTTCCCAGATTTCCGCCGCTTCCTCATCCACCTTGAGGAAGTCGCGCAGGATCTCTTCCTGCTCGTAGGCTTTTTCAAGGGTCATGCCGACTTCGAAGGGGATCATCTTCGACAGACGATCGGCCAATCCGTAGGACTTGCCCTGCACCCGCGCCACGTCACGGACCACCGCCTTCGCGGCCATGGAACCGAAGGTGATGATCTGGCTGACCGCGTTGCGACCGTATTTTTCGGCCACGTACTCAATGACCCGATCGCGACCGTCCATGCAGAAGTCGACGTCGAAGTCGGGCATGGAAACCCGCTCGGGGTTAAGGAAACGTTCGAACAGCAGGTCGTATTCCAGCGGGTCGAGGTCGGTGATCTTCTGCACATAGGCCACCAGCGAGCCGGCACCCGACCCCCGGCCCGGACCCACCGGCACGCCGTTGCTCTTGGCCCACTGGATAAAGTCCATAACGATCAGGAAGTAACCGGGGAACCCCATCTGGATGATGATATCCAGCTCGAAATTCAGGCGGTCAACGTAAACCTGTCGCTTGGCCTCGTAGTCCGGCGTGGTCTCTTTCGGCCAGAGCACTGCAAGGCGCTCTTCCAGCCCCTCGAAGGACACCTTGCGGAAATACTCGTCGATGGTCATGCCATCGGGGATCGGGAAGTTGGGCAGAAAGTGCGTGCCCAGCTTGACGTCGATATTGCAACGCTTGGCGATCTCGACGGTGTTGGCGAGGGCGTCCGGCATATCGCTGAACAGCTCAGCCATCTCCTCCGCGCTCTTCAGGTACTGCTGGTCGCTGTAGTTGTGCGAGCGGCGCGGGTCGTCCAGCGCCCGGCCTTCGCCGATGCACACACGGGTCTCGTGGGCTTCGAAATCTTCCTGCTTGATGAAACGCACGTCGTTGCTGGCGACCAGCGGCACGCCGTGGCGCTCGGCCAGGGCGACGGCGGCGTGCAGGTGCTCTTCATCATTGATGCGGTTGGTGCGCTGGACTTCGATGTAGAAGCGGTCCTGGAAAACCGTCAGCCACTCTTTCAGCAACTCATCGGCTTCCGCCGGGTTGCCGCCGAGCAGGGCCATGCCGATCTCGCCTTCCTTGGCCGCTGACAGGGCAATCAGCCCTTCGCTGGCCTCGGCCACCCACTCGCGCTCGATCACTACCAGACCATTGCGCTGACCATGCATGAAGCCTCGGGAAATCAGCTCTGTGAGGTTGAGGTAGCCTTTGGGGTTCATCACCAGCAGGCTCAAACGGCTGAGCGGTGCATCGCGGTCGCGTCCGGCCAGCCAGACGTCGGCGCCGCAAATCGGCTTGATGCCCGCGCCCATGGCCGCTTTGTAGAACTTCACCAGCGAGCACATGTTGTGCTGGTCGGTCACCGCCACGGCCGGCATGTTCATGGCCGTGAGCGCCTTGACCAACGGTTTTACACGGACCAGACCATCAACGAGGGAGTATTCGGTGTGCAGGCGTAGATGAACGAAAGAAGCCGGCATGGGTGATCCTATGGTGCACAAAAAACGAAGGCCGGATTGTACCGGCCATTCAGAAAAACATCAGCCCGCGATCAACTGAGTGGCAGCGACATAAAACCGGTGGAGACCATCATGTCCCGCGCCGCCCAGGCTTGACGGACCGGACCGAACGAGCGCCGGTGAATCGGCGTTGGACCCAAACGCGCCAGGGCCTCAAGGTGCACGGCGGTGGGATAACCTTTATGGCCGCCGATGCCGTAGCCCGGATAAAGCAGCTCCATGCGCGCCATTTCCCGGTCGCGACTGACCTTGGCCAGAATCGAGGCGGCGGCAATGGCCGGCACGTGAGCATCGCCCTGAATGACCGGCGCGCTGGGCACCGACAGCTGCGGGCAGCGATTGCCGTCGATCAGCGCCAGCTTCGGCGTGATGATCAAGCCTTCTACCGCGCGCTTCATCGCCAGCATGGTGGCGTGAAGAATATTCAGCTCATCGATCTCTTCGACTTCAGCCCGCGCGATGTGCCAGCACAGCGCTTTCTCGCAGATCTCGTCGAACAGTCTTTCGCGCTTGGCTTCGGTGAGCTTCTTCGAATCGTTCAGGCCCAGAATCGGACGCTTGGGATCAAGAATGACGGCCGCAGTGACAACGGCGCCACACAGTGGGCCGCGGCCGACTTCGTCGACACCGGCGACCAGATGCTCGACAAGATTGAAGTCCAGACCCATTTGCATTGATTGCCTGCTCATTGTGAAGGCGTTGCGCCAATCAGGTTCAACACCGCTTCGGCGGCCTGATTGGACGCATCGCGACGCAAGGTTCGGTGAATCGCGTCGAAGCCAGCCGTCTGTGCGTCGCCGTTATCCAGCAACGGCAACAGCGTCTGCGCCAGGGCTTCGGCGGTCGCCGCGTCCTGCAGAAGCTCCGGGACCAGCAACCGCTGGGCCAGCAAGTTCGGCAGCGACACGTACGGGCTTTTCACCATCCGCTTGAGTATCCAGTAAGTCAGTGGCGCCATACGATAGGCAACCACCATCGGTCGTTTGTACAGCAACGCTTCCAGGGTCGCTGTGCCGGAAGCGATCAGCACGGCATTGCACGCGGCCAGAGCCACGTGGGACTGGCCGTCGAGCAGGGTGAGCGGAAGATCGCGGTCTTGCAGAAGTTGCTCAATCTGTTCACGGCGCTGAGGGCTGGCGCAGGGCAGCACGAAACGGATGTCGGGGCGCGCGGCCAGCAGGCGCTCGGCTGCGTCAAAAAACAGCGCACCGAGGCGTCCGACTTCGCCACCGCGACTGCCCGGCATCAACGCAACCACCGGACCTTCGCCCAGGCCAAGTTCCGCACGCGCGGCCCGTTGATCCGCCTGCAGCGGAATGGCGTCGGCCAGCGGATGCCCGACAAAGCGCACCGGCACGCCCTTCTCTTCGTAAAAACGAGCTTCGAACGGCAGGAGGGTCAGCATCAGGTTGCAGCCTTCGCGGATTTTCAGGACACGCTTCTGCCGCCACGCCCACACCGAGGGGCTGACGTAATGTACGGTCTTGATGCCGGCCTGACGAAGCTTGAGCTCGATATTGAGGGTGAAATCCGGCGCGTCGATACCGATGAACACATCCGGCTTTGCGTCGATGAGGGTCTGAATCAGCAACTTGCGCCGGGCGAGCAGCTCTTTGAGGCGACCCAGCACTTCCACGAGGCCCATGACCGACAGGCGCTCCATCGGAAAATACGACGTCATGCCCTGGGCTTCCATGAGCGGCCCGCCGACACCGATGAATTCGGCGTCCGGATGCCGCGCCTTGATCGCACGCATCAAGCCGGAGCCGAGGATGTCGCCGGAGGCCTCTCCGGCCACCAGCGCAATACGCAAGCGAGCCATGGTCAGCGGGTGATGCCGCGAGTCGAAGACTGGATGGACGTGAGGAACAGCTCGACTTCGGGGAACTGCGCAGCGGGTTCGCTCAGCTCGACGATCGCCTGTTCCACGGTCAGGCCCTGACGGTAGACGGTCTTGTAGGCGCGGCGCAGCGCATGAATCGCTTCCTCGGAGAACCCCCGACGACGCATGCCTTCGAAGTTCATGCTGCGGGCTTCGGCCGGGTTGCCAAACACGGTGACAAACGCCGGAACGTCCTTGCCGATGGCAGTGCCCATGCCGGAAAAGCTGTGCGCGCCGATGTGGCAGTACTGATGCACCAGGGTAAACCCGGACAGAATCGCCCAGTCATCCACGTGCACATGGCCGGCCAACGCCGTGTTATTGACCAGAATGCAGTGATTGCCTATGACGCTGTCATGGCCGATGTGCGCGTAGGCCATGATCAGGTTGTGGTCACCCAGGGTGGTTTCCGCACGGTCCTGAATGGTGCCACGGTGGATCGTCACGCCTTCGCGGATGACGTTGTGGTCACCGATTACCAGACGCGTCGCTTCACCTTTGTATTTCAGATCAGGCGTGTCCTCACCTACCGAAGAAAACTGGTAGATGTGGTTGTGTTTACCGATCTTGGTCGGGCCGCGCAGGATCACATGCGGACCGATCACTGTACCCTCGCCGATTTCCACACCAGGTCCGACGATCGACCACGGGCCGACCTCCACATTGTCGGCCAGCACGGCCGTCGGATCGATGATTGCGCGAGAGTCAATCAAACTCATAGTTTGCGTTCCGCACAGATGATTTCAGCCGAGCACACCGGCTTGCCATCAACCGATGCCTGGCACTCGAACTTCCAGATCTGCCGCTTGCAGCTCAGGAACTTCGCTTCGAGGATCAGCTGATCACCCGGCAGCACGGGCTGGCGGAAGCGCAGCTTGTCGGAGCCAACGAAGTAATACAGGGTGCCATCGGCAGGCTTCACATCGAGCATCTTGAAACCCAGGATGCCGGCAGCTTGAGCCATGGCCTCAATGATCAGCACGCCCGGCATGATCGGGTGCTGCGGAAAGTGACCGTTGAAGAAAGGCTCGTTGATGCTGACGTTCTTGTAGGCACGAATGCTCTTGGTCTCGACATCCAGCTCCACCACACGGTCCACAAGCAGGAACGGGTAACGGTGCGGCAGATATTCGCGGATTTCGTTGATGTCCATCATTTCGAAAGGAAGCCTGTAGTAAAGAGTGGGAGGGCGCGACTAACGCGCGTCACTCCTCTAGCAAATCAAGGAGGCAGTTTATCGGCTGTGCACGCTTGATAAGAAAAGTATCAGCTATCAGATGAAGGCTTACCGCCTGAGGTCACCGCCTCGACAATCTTTTCCAGATGCTGCAGACGTCGCGCCATGTCGTCGAGATGACGCATGCGTGCCGCGCTCTTGCGCCACTCCGCGGCCGGCTGCATGGCTGTCCCGGAAGAATACCAGCCCGGCTCTGTGATCGACCGCGTCACCATGGTCATGCCGGTGACGACAACCCCATCACAAAGCTCGATATGGCCCACCAGCCCGACACCGCCGGCCAACTGGCAGTGTTTGCCGATTTTGGCGCTGCCCGAAATGCCAACACACGCGGCCATGGCCGTGTGGTCGCCGATCTGGACGTTGTGGGCGATCTGAATCTGGTTATCCAGCTTCACGCCGTTGCCAATGCGTGTATCGTCCATGGCGCCGCGGTCGATGGCAGTGTTCACGCCAATTTCGACATCGTCACCAACGGTCACACCGCCAATCTGCGCGACCTTCTGCCAGACGCCTTTCTCGTTGGCGAAACCAAAACCTTCGCCGCCCAACACCGCACCGGACTGAATGACCACGCGCTGCCCGATACGCACGTCGTGATACAGCGTGACGCGCGGTGCAAGCCAGCCACCCTCGCCAATCACGCTGCGGGCACCGATGAAGCAATGGGCACCAATGGTCACACCGGCCGCAATCCGCGCTCCGCTCTCGATGACCGCATAAGCGCCGACGCTGGCCGCCGGGTCGACGAACGCGTCTGCGGCCACTACGGCAGTCGGGTGTACGCCGACGGCAGCTTTGGGCTTGGGATCGAACAGATGGGAAATACGGGCGTAGGCCAGATACGGATCAGGCACCAGCAACGCGTCGGCGGCATACCCTTCTGCATCCGCCGGCTTGAGCAGCACGGCAGCGGCGTGGGTGGTCGCGAGGAATTTTCGGTACTTGGGATTGTCCAGAAAGCTGACCTGATCGGGACCGGCTTCCTGCAAGGTTGCCAGTCCCGTGATTTGCTTGTCCGCCGGGCCACGCAGAGTGGCGCCGAGGAACTCGGCCAAGTGGCCGAGTGTGGTCGTCATAGTCATGAAACTTACTTCAGCTGATTCATGCGCTCGATGACCTGGCGAGTGACGTCGTATTGCGGCTTGACGTCAATCACGGCACCGCGCTCGAACACCAGGTCAAAGCCGCCTTTCTTGATCACTTCTTCCACAGCCTGGTCCAGCTTGGGCTTGAGTTGCTTGAGCATGTCGCGGTCAGCAACAGCCTTGGCTTCGTTCAGCTCTTTGGACTGGAACTGGAAATCACGGGCTTTTTGCTTGAAGTCCAGCTCCAGACGCTCGCGCTCAGGCTGGGCCATTTTGTCGCCACCGGCGACCAGACGATCCTGAATGCCTTTGGCGCTGCTTTCCAGAGCCTTGAGTTTGGTCAGCTGGGGACCGAATTTTTTCTCTGCATCCACGGCGTACCGTTTGGCTGCGTCGGATTCGAGCAGGGCCATCTGGTAGTTCAGTACTGCGATTTTCATGTCAGCAAATGCCGGGCCTGCGATCAGAACCGTTGCCAGCAATGCCAATTGGGTCAACTTACGCACGATGTAACTCCTACAGAATCCGTTTTCGTTAGCAGTGATCAGACCCTTAGAAGGTCTGACCGAGAGAGAATTGGAAGACCTGGGTTTCGGTGCTGTCGTCCGGTTTCTTGACCGGCATCGCCAGGGCAAAACTCAACGGACCCAGTGCAGTCACCCACGTCACGCCGACACCGACGGAGCTTGCAAGACCGGAGAGGTCGGGGCCGTTGCATTCGACTTTTTGGTTGTCGAGTGTGGTCTTCTGCGAGCCGCAGTTGGTATTGAACGTATTACCCACATCCCAAAAAATCGAGGTGCGCAGCGAGCGCTGGTCCTTGATGAAGGGCAGCGGGAACAGGATCTCGGCGCCACCGGTGATCAGCACGTTGCCGCCGAATGGCAGTGGATCCTGATCCGGGTCGATAGTAGTGCCACGCTTGCCATTACTAGGTGTACTGCGCGGACCGAGCGTACTGTCCTTGAAGCCACGTACGGAGTTGAAGCCACCGGCGTAATAGTTCTCGTAGAACGGCAGGCCTGACGTCGAACCATAACCGTCCCCATAACCCAGCTCCGAGTGCAGACGCAGGGTGTAGTTGTTGGTGATCGGGTGGAACAACTGACCGCGGTAATCAAGTTTATAGAATGCCAGGTCGCTGCCCGGAATGGTGGTTTCCAGGGTCAGGCTCTGCGAGCTCCCGCGGGTTGGCAAGGTGCCTTTGTTGAGTGTCGACTCGGACCAGCCCACCGACGCCTTGAAGTTGGTGAAGCTGTCGCCTTCCTTCTCGATGAAGTCGAAGATCTCATCGACGGTGTACTTACCGGTGCTCAGCTCATCCTTCTGTACCGACAGGCCGAAGTTCAAACGAGAAGTCTCGCTGATCGGGTAGCCCATGTTGATGCCGGCACCCAGGCTGTCAACCGAATAGCTCGCTACGTCGACGTCAAGGTCGTCGTAGTCGGTCTTGCGGTAGAAAGCGCTGTAGCCAAGGCTCACACCGTCCGGCGTGAAGTACGGATCGACGTAGCTGAAGTTGTAACGGGTCTGGTATTCGCTTTTGGTCAGGCCGATGCTGACCTTGTTACCCGTACCCAGGAAGTTGTTCTGGCTGATGGAGCCACCGAGGATCAGACCCGCGCTCTGCGCAAAGCCGACACTGGCGGTGATCGAACCGGACGCCTGCTCTTCAACGGCGTAGTTCACGTCTACCTGATCGTCGGTTCCAGGCACCGCCGGGGTTTCAACGTTCACTTCCTTGAAGAAGCCCAGACGGTCAAGACGGGTCTTGGACTGGTCGATCAGGTAAGTGGAGGCCCAGCCGCCTTCCATCTGACGCATTTCTCGACGCAGCACTTCGTCCGCTGTCTTGGTGTTGCCACGGAAGTTGATGCGGTTGACGTAAGCACGCTTGCCCGGATCGACGACGAAAGTGATATCGACCGTGTGGTCTTCATCGTTCGGGGTCGGCACACCGTTGACGTTGGCGAAGGTATAACCCTCGTTACCCAGACGGCGGGTGATCAGCTCGGAGGTGGTGGTCATCACCTTACGGGAGAACACCTGGCCCGGCTTGACCAGCAGCAGCGATTTGACCTGATCTTCAGGGACCTTGAGGTCACCGCTCAGCTTGACCGACTTGACGCTGTACTTCTCGCCTTCATGAATGTTGACGGTGATGTACACGCTCTTCTTGTCGGGCGTGATGGATACCTGAGTCGAGGCGATATCCATGTTGATATAGCCGCGGTCGAGGTAATACGAACGCAGACGCTCCAGGTCACCGGAGAGCTTCTCACGGGCGTACTTGTCGTCGTTCTTGAAGAACGAAAGCCAGTTGGTGGTCTTCAGTTCGAACAGATCCACCAGATCGTCTTCAGGGAAGACCGAGTTGCCCACCACGTTGATGTGCTGGATGGCGGCAACTGCGCCCTCGTTGATGTTGATCTTCAGACCCACACGGTTACGCGGCTGCGGCACGACTTCGGTGGCGACTTCTGCAGAGTAGCGGCCCTGTGCAACGTACTGACGTTGCAGCTCGTTGCGCACGCCTTCCAGCGTTGCACGCTGGAAAATCTCGCCTTCGGCCAGACCCGACTGCTTCAGACCCTTCATCAGGTCCTCAGTGGTGATCGCTTTGTTGCCTTCGATCTCGATACTCGAAACCGACGGACGCTCGACAACTGTGATGACCAGGACGTTGCCGTCGCGGCCCAGCTGGATGTCCTGGAAAAATCCGGTTTTGAACAGCGCGCGAGTTGCGTCGACAAGACGCCCATCATCGGCCTGTTCACCCACGTTCAACGGCAGCGCGCCAAACACGCTGCCGGCGGAAACCCGCTGCAGACCGTTGACACGGATATCGGAGATAGTGAAGGACTCGGCGTGAACTTCGGCGATCATCAGTACGGCAAGAACCGCAGTTAGCAGCAGACGTTTCATGAAGTCCTTTCTTATTCCAACTGGCAATAAACAAACTGCCGCAAAATGCGGCAGATTCACAATTCGGCGTAGCTTTTACAGTCGTCCCAGATCGTTGACCAGTGCGAGCAACATCACTCCAACCACCAGACTGATACCGATCTGAACCCCCCAGCCCTGCACCTTCTCTGACAGTGGTCGACCACGCGCCCACTCGATCAGATAAAACAGCAAGTGCCCCCCATCCAGCACGGGTATGGGCAGCAAATTGAGAACACCCAGGCTTATGCTCAGATAAGCGAGGAAATTCAGGAAGTCACCTACGCCTGACTGGGCCGAAGCGCCCGCCACTTTAGCAATGGTTATCGGTCCGCTCAAGTTTTTTACCGAGAGCTCGCCGAACAACATTTTCTTCAGCGAATCGAGCGTGAGCACGCTCATGGTCCAGGTACGCCGCGCGCCTTCTGCCACGGCGGCTACAGGGCCATAGCTCACCTCCCGCAACATCTCCGGCGGCCAATCCACACCTTTCACGCCCGCACCCAGATACCCGGTCGCCGCAGCGCCTTCGCCCCGTGTAACCAGATCGACAGGCACATTCAGCTGAGCGCCGTCACGCTCGACGCGCACGGAAATCCGCGTGTCGGGATGGACACGAACCCAGTCCACGACCTTCTGCCATTCGTCGACAGGCTCGTCATTAAGGGCCAGCAGACGGTCACCGGTTTTAAGACCTGCGGTTTGTGCAGGGCCTTTCGGATCGAGCTCTGCCAGAACCGGCGGCAGGGCTGGACGCCATGGACGAATACCCAGCGAACGAATAGGGTCCGGCTCGGCTGCGCCCTTGAGCCAGTCGTTGAGCACCAGCGAACGTGGGGTTTCCACGTCAGAACCCTGCTCGCGAACCTTCAACGCGATGCTGCCGCTCTCACCCAGGCGACGCACCAGTTGCAGGTTCACGCCGGCCCACCCGGTGACGGCTTCGCCATCCACCGAGACAATTTCCTGACCGGAACTCAGCCCGGCCTTTTCCGCAATACTGCCTGGCTCGACGCCGCCCACCACAGGCCGCACCTGCTGGCTGCCCAGCATGGCGAGTACCCAGAAAAATACAATCGCCAGCAGAAAGTTGGCGACCGGGCCGGCAATCACGATAGCGATACGCTGGTAGACCGACTTGCGGTTAAAAGACTGATCAGCCAGCTCGGGGGGGACGTCGCCCTCCCGTTCGTCGAGCATTTTCACGTAGCCGCCGAGCGGAATCGCCGCCACGACGTATTCGGTGCCCTTTCGATCACTCCAGCGCAACAACGGCATGCCAAAGCCCACCGAAAAACGCAGGACTTTGACGCCACAGCGGCGGGCCACCCAGAAGTGGCCGAACTCGTGAAACGTCACCAGCACGCCCAGCGCAACCAGGGTGCCGACAATCATGTATAGCGCGCTCATCGCTGCTCTCCGGGTACCGATCTAGCGGTGCGTTGAAGCCCACATTGCCTGCGAATCATAAGAAACATTACTGCCTGAACCGACTGCCTAGCGACCATTGCGCCCTAGCCATTGCTCAGCCAGCGCACGCGCTCGCGCATCGATCTCGAAAACCGTCTCCAGCTCGGACACGGCGACGACGGGCTCGAGGTTCAGAACCTCGTCGATCATACTCGCGATTTCCGGGTAGCGAATGCGCTTGTCCAGAAACGCCGCGACCGCGACTTCATTGGCAGCATTCAGTACCGCAGGTGCACTGTCGCCCGCCTCAGCAGCTTGCCGTGCCAGACGCAGGCATGGGAAGCGCACTTCGTCCGGTGCCTCGAAGTCCAGCCGCGCGATGCTGAACAGATCCAGCGGCGAGACACCTGAGTCGATACGCTCGGGCCAGGCCAGCGCGTGGGCAATCGGCGTACGCATGTCGGGATTACCCAGCTGCGCGAGCACCGAACCGTCGACGTAATCGACCATCGAATGGATCACGCTCTGAGGGTGAATCACCACCTCGATCCGCGCGGGCGTCGTGTCGAACAGCCAACAGGCTTCGATCAGCTCAAGGCCCTTGTTCATCATGCTGGCGGAATCGACGGAAATCTTGCGGCCCATGGACCAGTTGGGATGGGCGCAGGCCTGATCCGGGGAAACGTGCTCCAGCTCGGCGAGCGGTGTCTGCCGGAACGGGCCACCGGATGCGGTCAGCAGAATGCGCCTGACGCCAACCTTCTCGAGACCGCTTTCGTAATCACGCGGCAAGCACTGGAAGATCGCGTTGTGTTCGCTGTCGAGCGGCAGCAGCACCGTCCCACTGCGACGAACAGCCTGCATGAACAAGGCGCCGGACATGACCAGCGCTTCCTTGTTGGCCAGCAGGACCTTCTTGCCCGCCTCGACAGCGGCCAGGGTCGGACGCAAACCGGCGGCACCGACGATCGCGGCCAGCACGGTATCCACCAGAGGGTGTGCAGACACTTCACAGAGCCCGCCCTCCCCCACCAGCACGCGGGTATCGAGACCCGCGGCGCGCAGATCGTCCTGCAACTGCCGCGCGGCGGCTGTCGTCGGAACCACGGCGAATTGCGGGGTATGGCGAACGCACAACGCCAGCAGCTCGGCCAGACGCGTGTAGCCCGTCAGGGCAAACACCTGGTACCGCGACGGGTGCCGTGCAATGACGTCCAGCGTACTTAACCCGACCGAGCCCGTCGCGCCAAGCACGGTAATGAGCTGAGGCGTACTCACATCACGCCCCAGTCCTGGGCAGCCCAGAGCAGCAATGCGAACACCGGAATGGCAGCGGTCAGGCTGTCGATGCGATCCAGCACACCACCGTGGCCTGGCAGCAGGTTGCTGCTGTCCTTGAGCCCGGATTTGCGCTTGAACATGCTCTCAGTGAGGTCACCGACGACCGAGATCAGCACGACGATCGCCGCACACACCAGCGCGAAGATGATTTCGCCCAGCGACCAGCTGCGATAGACACCCACCGCCGCAGTGATCAGCAGGCACGCCGCCAGACCACCATAAAGGCCTTCCCAGCTTTTACCCGGGCTGACCTTCGGTGCCAGCTTGCGCTTGCCGAATGCCTTGCCGGAGAAATAGGCGCCAATGTCGGCACCCCACACCAGAATCATCACCGACAGGATCAGCCAGTTGCCCAGTGGCATTTGCTTGATCAGCACCAGACCCTGCCACGCCGGCAGCAGTATCAGCAAACCGATCAGCAGCTTGCAGATGGCACTGGACCAGTGCTCGCTGGACTCGGGATAGGTCAGCACCAGCCAGGTTGCCACCAGCCACCAGATCAGCGCCGCCACCAGCAACCACGGCGCGAGGTCGGGCAACAGGTACAACAGAAACAGCAGCGCAGCGACCACCACGGCGTACAGAACGCGGGAAGATTGCGCCTCGAAGCCGGAGAGACGCGCCCACTCCCATGCGCCGAGCACGACGACTGCACCAATGAACAATGCAAAGCTGCCGCCTTCGAGCAGGAAGAAACCGCACAGGGCCAGCGGCGCAAGGATCAGCGCAGTGATGATTCGTTGTTTAAGCATTAAGCGCGGGCTCCAGCTTCTACCTGCTCGCTGGTTTTCCCGAAGCGGCGTTGGCGAGAAGCGAAATCGGCCAGCGCAGTGCGCATGGCATCGTGTTTGAAGTCCGGCCAGAACAGGTCGGAGAAATACAGCTCGGCATAGGCCAGCTGCCAGAGCAGGAAGTTGCTGATGCGGTGCTCGCCGCCCGTGCGGATGCAGAGGTCGGGCAACGGCAGATCGCCAGTGGCCAGGCACGTCTGCAGAAGCTCCGGGGTGATGTCGTCCGGCCGCAAGTGGCCTGCCTGAACTTCACGGGCCAGCCGCTGGGCTGCCTGAGCGATATCCCACTGACCGCCGTAGTTGGCGGCAATCTGCAAAACAAAGCGGCTGTTTTCAGCCGTGCGCTGCTCGGCTTCGCGGATGGCGGCCTGAAGCTCGGGGTGAAACCGGGAACGGTCGCCGATGATGCGCAGGCTGATGCCGTTCTCGTTCAGGCGCTTGGTTTCGCGACGCAGCGCCGTGAAAAACAACTCCATCAGCGCGCCGACCTCTTCCGCCGGGCGCTGCCAGTTCTCGCTGGAGAACGCGAACAAGGTCAGCACTTCGACCTTGGCCTCTGCACAGACTTCAATCACGGCACGAACAGCATCGACCCCGGCCTTGTGGCCCGCTACACCGGGTAGCAGGCGCTTTTTGGCCCAGCGGTTGTTCCCATCCATGATGATCGCGACATGACGCGGCACCGATGCCGGCGCAGCCAGCTTTGTCTTATCCATGAAAGCTTCCCGGCCCTTATACGGCCATCAGGTCCGCTTCTTTGGACTTGGTCGCGGCGTCGATGTCAGCCTCAGCCTTGTCCGTCAGCTTCTGGATGTCGGCAGCAGCACGGCGCTCTTCGTCTTCGCTGATTTCCTTGTCCTTGACCAGCTTCTTCAGTTCACCCAAAGCGTCACGACGGATGTTACGCACGGCAACGCGAGCGTCTTCTGCGGCACTGCGTGCCTGCTTGGTGAAACCCTTGCGTGTCTCTTCCGTCAGAGCAGGCATGGAGATCAACAGCATCTCGCCCAGGTTGGTCGGGTTGAGGTTCAGACCAGCACTCTGAATGGCCTTGTCGACCGCAGAAAGCATGTTGCGCTCGAACGCCACGACCTGCAGCGTACGGGAGTCCTTCACGGTCACGTTGGCCACGCCGCTCAACGGGGTGTCGGAACCGTAGTACGGCACCATCACACTGCCGAGAATGCTCGGGTGGGCCTTGCCGGTACGGATCTGGCCGAATGCATGGGCCAGGGACTCAAGGGATTTCTTCATCCGCTCTTGAGCGTCTTTCTTGATTTCGTTGATCATTGTTCGCCTTCCTCGATCAAAGTACCTTCCGCGCCGCCATGCACGATGTTCAGCAGGGCGCCGGGCTTGTTCATATTGAAGACACGCAGTGGCATCTTGTGGTCACGACACAGACAGATGGCTGTCAGATCCATTACACCCAGCTTGCGATCCAGCACTTCGTCATAGGTCAGACGATCGAACTTCTCGGCATGCGGGTCCTTGAATGGATCGGCAGTGTACACACCATCGACCTTGGTTGCTTTCAGCACGACATCAGCGTCGATCTCGATCGCGCGCAGGCACGCTGCTGAATCCGTGGTGAAGAACGGATTGCCGGTACCGGCCGCGAAAATCACGACTTCCTTGGCATTCAGGTGACGCATGGCTTTGCGACGGTCGTAGTGATCGGTCACGCCCACCATGGAAATGGCCGACATCACGATGGCCGAGATGTTGGCGCGCTCCAGCGCGTCACGCATGGCCAGCGCATTCATTACGGTGGCCAGCATGCCCATGTGGTCGCCAGTGACCCGATCCATGCCGGCCGCGCTCAGCGCTGCGCCGCGGAACAGGTTACCGCCACCGATGACCAGGCCGACCTGAACGCCGATGCCGACCAACTGACCCACTTCAAGGGCCATGCGATCCAGCACCTTGGGGTCGATGCCGAACTCTTCCGACCCCATCAGGGCCTCGCCGCTGAGCTTGAGTAGAATGCGTTTATAGCGAGCTTGATAGCCACTGCCCTGCTGAGCCATTGCGAATCTCTCCTGCGGCGTTTGAAAAAAATCGTTCGAGTTGCGGGCCGTTTTCGACCTGCGCTAACTCTAGGTCACTGCTTCAGGGAATTGCAGCCTCGTAGGCCCAACTTCCTGCAAAAACAAATTCCGTGCAGCAATAACAATTCCGCGTACCGCTTTGACAAAGAGGCTGCGCGCGTGAGCGGGCAGCCTCTTCGGGGCGACAGTTGGAAACCGTCTTATTGCTTGCTTGCAGCTACTTGAGCAGCGACTTCTTCAGCGAAGTTGTCGACTGGCTTCTCGATGCCTTCGCCCACTTTGAAGTAGGTGAAGGAAACGATTTCAGCGCCGGCTTTCTTGGCCAGTTCACCGACCTTGATTTCCGGGTTCTTGACGAACGCTTGCTCAACCAGGCTGGCTTCAGCCAGGAACTTGCTGATACGACCGCCAACCATCTTCTCGGCGATTTCAGCAGGCTTGCCTTTCAGCTTGTCTTCGTTCAGTTGCATGAAGACATTCTTCTCGCGCTCGATCGCTTCCGGGGAAACGTCCGAAGGCAGCAGGAACTCAGGGTTGGTCGCTGCTACGTGCATCGCGATGTCTTTGGCCAGCTCTGCATCGCCGCCCTTGAGGACGACAACCACACCGATCTTGTTGCCGTGCAGGTACGAACCCAGAACGTCGCCTTCGATGCGCGCCAGACGACGGATGTTGACGTTCTCGCCAACCTTGCCGACCAGAACCAGACGATCAGCTTCCATCGCTTCAACCAAAGGCTCAGCGGTGGTCAGATTGTCAGCGAAGGCTTTCTCGACGCTTTTAGCGACGAATGCCTTGAAGTCATCCTGCAGAGCCAGGAAGTCGGTCTGGGAGTTGACTTCGATCAGGACTGCGGCTTTGCCGTCGTCCTTGATGGCGATGGCGCCTTCAGCAGCAACGTTGCCTGCTTTCTTGGCTGCCTTGATTGCGCCCGAAGCACGCATATCGTCGATGGCTTTCTCGATGTCGCCGCCAGCCTTGGTCAAGGCCTTTTTGCAATCCATCATGCCTTCGCCGGTACGCTCGCGCAGTTCTTTGACCAACGCTGCAGTAATCTCTGCCATTTCAAAATCCTCTTGGATAGGTCTTCAACCATTCCACCCGCAATGCGGGCGTTCAAATTCTTGAAAATCCATGGTGACTGCTGCACATGACAATAAGATCGATGGCAACGTCAGATGGTTTTCGAGGTGGCAAAAAGGGGGCCAAGCCCCCTTTTTGCGTACTGAGTCAACGCCAGGCGTTTGTTACTCAGCCTTCAACAGTTGCCGCTGGAGCTTCTTCAGCGTAAACGTCGGTGCCGCCAGCATTGTTGTTGCGACCACGGATCACAGCGTCAGCCATCGAACCCATGTACAACTGAATGGCGCGGATTGCGTCATCGTTGCCCGGGATGATGTAGTCAACGCCTTCAGGGCTGCTGTTGGTGTCGACAACGCCGATGACCGGGATACCCAGCTTGTTGGCTTCGGTGATCGCGATGCGCTCGTGATCAACGTCGATAACGAACAGGGCGTCTGGCAGACCGCCCATGTCCTTGATACCACCCAAGCTACGATCCAGCTTTTCCAGATCGCGAGTGCGCATCAGCGCCTCTTTCTTGGTCAGCTTGGTGAACGTGCCGTCTTCTGCCTGGACTTCGAGATCACGCAGACGCTTGATGGAAGCGCGGATGGTCTTGAAGTTGGTCAGCATGCCGCCCAACCAGCGGTGATCGACGTACGGCGAACCGCAACGTGCTGCTTCTTCAGCAACGATCTTGCCAGCGGAACGCTTGGTGCCGACGAACAGAATCTTGTTTTTGCCCTGGGCCAGGCGCTCAACGAAAGTCAAAGCTTCGTTGAACATAGGCAGGGTTTTTTCAAGGTTGATGATGTGAATCTTGTTGCGCGCGCCGAAAATGTATTTACCCATTTTCGGGTTCCAGTAACGGGTCTGGTGACCGAAGTGCACACCGGCCTTCAGCATATCGCGCATGTTGACTTGGGACATGATAGTTCCTTGATAAGTCGGGTTAGGCCTCCACGTATCCCAATGACCAACCAGCGGCTTGAGCCGAAGGCACCCAGGTCATCGTGTCGACACGTGTGTGGGTTAGAGCTTTCGGGGCAGACCCCGTAAAGCGGCGCATTTTATATCACAAAAAACCGGATAACGGAACTCGAAATAAGAGCCTGTTTTCCCGACGCTTTTGCCTCCCTCGTGCGAGCCGTGAGGCACCCTGCCTGCTCGATGGGAGACGGGATGATAACCCGCCTGACGACGGTCTGGTAGAATCGCGTTTTTTCCGTATCAAGCCGTGGCTGCGCCGCGCCGAGAGAGCCTGTTTAATGACCGTGACACTGAAAACCCCCGAAGACATCGAAAAGATGCGAATTGCCGGCCGCCTGGCTGCCGACGTGCTGGAAATGATCGGCGCCCATGTAAAGCCTGGCGTAACCACCGACGAACTGGACCGCCTCTGCCACGATTACATCGTCAACGAGCAGAAAGCCATTCCGGCGCCGCTGAATTACAAGGGTTTCCCGAAATCCATCTGTACCTCGATCAACCATGTCGTCTGCCACGGCATTCCGAACGAGAAGCCGCTCAAGAATGGTGACGTGCTGAACATCGACGTGACCGTCATCAAGGACGGCTACCACGGTGATACCAGCAAGATGTTCCACGTGGGCAAGGTGCCTGAGTGGGCCGAGCGTTTGTCCCGCGTCACCCAAGAGTGCCTTTATAAAGGCATCGAAGTGGTCAAGCCCGGTGCGCGCCTGGGCGATATCGGCGAAGTGATCCAGAAACATGCCGAAAAGAACGGCTTCTCCGTCGTCCGCGAATACTGCGGCCACGGCATCGGCAGGGTCTTCCACGAAGAGCCGCAAATTCTGCACTACGGCGAGGCCGGTAAAGGAATGGAGCTCAAGGAAGGCATGACCTTCACCATCGAACCGATGATCAATCAAGGCAAGGCTGACACCCGCTTGCTGGGCGACGGCTGGACAGCCATCACCAAGGACCGCAAGCTGTCGGCGCAGTGGGAGCACACCATTCTGGTGACCGCGACCGGCTACGAAATCTTCACCCTGCGCAGCGATGACACCATCGCCCGCACCTCGGCCTGATCGCGACGTCACTCGCCATTGTGGTCGTTACAGCCAGCACGGTCGGTTTAGCACGGTCGGTATAGATAGAAGGAAAGCAGTTCGATGCCGCAGGTGGACCCAGATTTATTCGATCGCGGCCAGTTTCAGGCCGAGCTGGCGCTGAAGGCCAGCCCCATACCCGCCTTCAAGAAAGCTATCCGTCAGGCGCGTGAAGTGCTGGACGGACGCTTCAAGTCAGGCCGTGAAATTCGCCGCCTGATCGAAGACCGCGCCTGGTTCGTCGATAACATCCTGCAGCAGGCCTGGGATCAGTTCGACTGGAGCGAAGACGCCGACATCGCCCTGCTGGCGGTCGGCGGCTACGGTCGCGGCGAACTGCACCCCTACTCCGACATTGATCTGCTGATCCTGCTGGACAGCGCCGACCATGAGGTTTTCCGCGATTCCATCGAGCGTTTTCTGACGCTGCTGTGGGACATCGGCCTAGAGGTCGGTCAGAGCGTGCGTTCAGTGGACGAATGCGTCACCGAAGCCCGCGCCGATCTCACCGTCATCACCAACTTGATGGAAAGCCGCACGATTGCCGGTCCCGAGCGACTGCGCCAGCGCATGCTCGCCGTCACCAGCACCCGCGAAATGTGGCCGAGCAAGGAGTTCTTCCTGGCCAAGCGCGCCGAGCAGAAGAACCGTCATCACAAATATTTCGACACTGAGTACAACCTTGAGCCCAACGTCAAAGGCTCGCCCGGCGGGCTGCGGGATATTCAGACCATTCTCTGGGTTGCCCGTCGCCAGTACGGCACGCTGAATCTGCACGCACTGGCCGACGAGGGTTTTCTGCTGGAGAGCGAAAACGCGCTGCTGGCGTCCTCCCAGGAATTTCTCTGGAAGGTCCGTTATGCGCTGCACATGCTGGCCGGTCGTTCCGAAGACCGACTGCTGTTCGATTACCAGACCAGCATCGCGCGCCTGCTGGGTTACGAAGACAGTGACGCCAAGCTGGCCATAGAGCGCTTCATGCAGAAGTACTACCGGGAGGTCATGAGCATTGCGCAGCTCAGCGACCTGATCATCCAGCACTTCGAAGAAGTGATTCTCGCGGACGATGAAGGCACGGTCACCGAGACGATCAACTCGCGCTTCCAGCTGCATGACGGCTACATCGAGGCGACTCATCCAAACGTTTTCAAGCGCACGCCGTTCGCGATGCTCGAGATCTTCGTGCTGATGGCGCAGCGCCCGGAAATAAAAGGCGTGCGCGCCGACACCATCCGGCTGCTGCGGGAACACCGCTACCTGATCAACGACGATTTCCGCAACGATATCCGCAACACCAGCCTGTTCATCGAGTTGTTCAAATGCGAGATCGGCATCCACCGCAACCTGCGGCGGATGAACCGTTACGGCATTCTCGGGCTGTACCTGCCAGAGTTCGGCCACATCGTCGGGCAGATGCAGCACGACCTGTTCCACATCTACACGGTCGACGCCCATACGCTGAACCTGATCAAGCACCTGCGTAAGCTGCAATACACGCAGGTGTCAGAGAAATTCCCGCTGGCCAGCAAGCTCATGGCCAGACTGCCCAAGCCCGAGCTTATTTATCTGGCCGGGCTGTACCACGACATCGGCAAGGGCCGCGGCGGCGATCATTCGGAACTGGGCGCGGTGGATGCCGAAGCGTTCGGCATTCGTCATCACCTGCCCCACTGGGACACCCAGCTGATTGTCTGGCTGGTGCAGAACCATCTGGTGATGTCGACCACCGCCCAGCGCAAGGACTTGTCCGACCCGCAGGTGATTCACGACTTCGCCCAGTTCGTCGGCGATGAAGTGCATCTGGACTACCTCTACGTGCTGACCATCGCCGACATCAACGCGACCAATCCGACGCTGTGGAACTCGTGGCGGGCCAGCCTGTTGCGCCAGCTGTACACCGAGACCAAGCGCGCGCTCAAGCGTGGGCTGGAGAATCCGGTCGACCGCGAGGAGCAGATACGTCGCACCCAAAGCGCCGCCCTGGATATTCTGGTGCGCAGCGGCACTGACCCCGACGATGTCGAGCAATTGTGGTCCCAGCTGGGTGATGACTATTTCCTGCGTCACACCGCAGGTGACGTGGCCTGGCACAGCGACGCGATTTTGCAGCAGCCGGCCGATGGCGGCCCGTTGGTGCTGATCAAGGAAACCACCCAGCGCGAGTTCGAAGGCGGCACGCAGATATTCATTTATGCGCCCGACCAGCATGACTTCTTCGCCGTGACCGTGGCAGCGATGGACCAGCTGAACCTGAACATTCACGACGCCCGGGTCATCACCTCCACCAGCCAGTTCACCCTCGACACCTACATCGTGCTCGACAGTGAAGGCGGTTCGATCGGTGAAAACCCGGAGCGCATCAAGGCCATTCGTGAAGGGCTGACCGAGGCGCTGCGCAACCCCGACGATTACCCGACGATCATCAAACGCCGGGTACCGCGTCAGCTCAAGCACTTTGCCTTCGCGCCCGTGGTGACGATTTCCAACGACGCGCAACGGCCAGTCACGGTGCTGGAACTCAGCGCGCCGGATCGCCCCGGGCTGCTGGCGCGACTGGGCAAGATCTTCCTGGAGTTCGATCTGTCACTGCAGAACGCCAAGATCGCCACGTTGGGCGAGCGCGTGGAAGACGTGTTCTTCCTGACCGATGAAAACCACCAGCCGCTGTCCGATCCGCAGCTGTGCCGACGCCTGCAGGATGAAATCGTCGAACAGCTCAGCGTCAATCCCGAGCCCGGCAGCGAGTTGCGCATCAGCATTTGAACCGGCCAGGACGGCCAGCCATACCGACTTGATTCAACGGCGCCCTGCCACATCGTGAACACGAGTGCGGGCGCCCAGCCTTGAGAACGATTCGACATGAATAACGCCCTGCAGCAGCTTCAGCCCTACCCTTTCGAGAAACTCCGCGCCTTGCTCGGTGCCGTCACGCCGAATCCGGACAAACGTCCGATCGCCCTGTCGATCGGCGAACCCAAGCACAAGTCGCCAGAGTTCGTGGCCAAGGCGCTGGCCGACAACCTCGATCAGATGGCGGTCTACCCGACCACGGCAGGGATTCCTGCGCTGCGTGAAGCCATCGTTCACTGGTGCGAGCGCCGTTTCAGCGTGCCGGCCGGCTGGCTGGATGCAGCGAAACATGTGCTGCCGGTCAACGGCACCCGCGAGGCGCTGTTTGCCTTTACCCAGACGGTCGTCAATCGCGCTGACAACGGTTTGGTGATCAGCCCCAACCCGTTTTACCAAATCTATGAGGGCGCGGCGTTTCTGGCCGGCGCCACTCCGCACTATCTGCCTTGCCTGGCCGAACATGGGTTCAACCCGGATTTCGACGCGGTCAGTGCTGATGTCTGGGACCGCTGCCAGATTCTGTTTCTGTGCTCGCCGGGCAACCCGACCGGTGCGCTGATCCCGCTGGAAACCCTGAAGAAGCTTATTGCGCTGGCCGACAAGCACGATTTCGTGATCGCGGCCGACGAGTGCTACAGCGAGCTTTATTTTGACGAAGCGACCCCGCCGGCCGGGCTGCTTAGCGCCTGCGCGGAACTGGGTCGCCAGGATTTCAAGCGCTGCGTGGTGTTCCACAGCCTGTCCAAGCGTTCGAACCTGCCGGGCCTGCGTTCAGGTTTTGTCGCAGGCGATGCCGACATTCTCAAGGCGTTTCTGCTCTATCGCACCTACCACGGCTGCGCAATGCCGGTGCAAACGCAACTGGCAAGCATCGCGGCCTGGAGCGACGAAGAACACGTGCGCGCCAACCGCACGCTGTACCGGGAGAAGTTTGACGCTGTGCTGGAAATCCTCAGCCCGGTCATGGACGTGCAGCGCCCCGACGGCGGCTTCTATCTGTGGCCCAACGTCGGGACTGATGACGCGAAGTTCTGCCGTGATCTGTTCGTCACTGAACACGTGACCGTGGTACCGGGGTCATACCTGTCCCGGGACGTCGACGGCTTCAACCCCGGCGCCGGCCGCGTGCGCATGGCACTGGTCGCACCGCTGGCCGAGTGCATCGAAGCCGCCGAGCGCATCCGGGATTTCGTCACGAGCCGCTGATACCTGTCTTGCTGAGGCGTTACTTGCGCCTCAGTGCGCCAGACCCAGATTGGCTTCGTTGAGATCGAGTTCCGCCAGCACCAGGCGCAGCACGTCATCGCCGATCTGGTGATGACGGTGCAGGTTGTAAAGCTCCAGACGCTGGGCACGCAGGGCGTTGAGGCGCATGCGTTTCTCCAGTTGGTCCATCTGGAAGGCCAGCGCCTGGGCCTCGGCGGTGTCGTTGAATATATCCAGACGCTGGCGGTACTCGGACATGATCCGCGCCTTTACTTCTATCGCGAGCACCGCCTGCGCAGCCTCGGGTGAATCCGTGGCTGCGGGGATCGCTTCGCTCTCCAGTGTCTTGATTGCCGCCTGAGCCGTCCGTTTCCAGGCATCCCGCACTTCGCGCTTCATGCGCGTGTCCGGCTCATTGACCTGCCCACGCAGCAGCAGCGGCAAGCCAATGCTCGCCGACACCAGCGACAGCAGGATCACCCCTGCCGCGATGAAAATCAGCAAATCACGCTCGGGAAAGTCGACGCTGGCGCTGATCAGCAGCGGCACCGACAACGTACCCGCGAGCGTGACTGCACCGCGCACCCCGCCCACCGTCAGCAGCAATGAAGAACGGGTCGACAGATCCAGCGTGCCATCGCCCCTGCCGCGCCAGCGCCGAATCTGGATCATCAGCCGCCAGACGCTCTGCACCCAGATGTAACGCAACACCGCCAGCACGACGAAAATCGCCAGCACATCCAGGCAACGCCACAACAGGGTCGGCCACAGGGTCGCTTCGTGGTGGGTAACGGCGGTAATGATGTCCGGCAGTTGCAAGCCCAGCAGCAGGAAGATCAGGCCGTTGAACGCAAACTCCAGGAGGGTCCACACGCTGCGATTGAGCAGTCGAGTAGTGGTCTGGCGGGGCAGCAGATCGACCCAGCTTTGCATCATCCCCGCCGCCACCGCCGAGAGAATGCCGGACAGTTCAAGGCGCTCGGCCAAGACGTAAGCGGCAAACGGCAGCAGCAACATGAAGACAACGTGGGTCGCCGGATCATCCCAGCCCCGGGTGATCATCCGGCTGCGCAGACGCCCCACCACCCAACTGAGCGCAACGCCGACGGCCAGACCGCCACACGCCACCAGCACAAAATTCAGGCTGGCATCGGTCAGGGAGAACACGCCTGTGATGGCAGCTGCGAGGGCAAACTTAAAGGTGACCAGGCCGGTGGCGTCGTTCATCAATGCCTCGCCCTGGAGCATGCGCATGATCGGCGCAGGCAGCCGGTCCTGGGCGATGGCCGAGACCGCCACGGCGTCGGTCGGGGACAGAACCGCGGCCAAGGCAAAGGCGACAGGCAAGGGAATGGAAGGCAGCAGCCAGTGGATGAAGTAACCGGCGCCGATTACGGTAAAAATCACCAGCCCGACCGCGAGGGTCAGGATTGCGCCGCGATAGCGCCAGAGATCGCGCTTGGGCATACGCCAGCCATCGGAAAACAGCAGCGGCGGCAGGAACAAAAACAGGAACAGCTCAGGGTCGAGCGCCACGTGCAGGCCCAGCGTCGGCCAGGCGAGCAAGGCGCCCGCGGCGATCTGCACCAGCGGCAACGGCAGCGGAATCACCCGGGCCAGCAATCGCGAGACACCTACCAGCGTCAACAAGATAAGGACGGTATAGGCTGTTTGCATTGCGTGTTTCCCCAAGCGTGTGGCACATGACTGACATCGGCAACAGACCCGATGCGTCAGGCAAAGTGCCCCTCATAGCGGCTGCAAGGGATCATGGGCTTCTGATACATCCCTGATAGCCGGCCATTGTCGCCCCAGGTCACGCCGCGCAAACCCACCTCGAACGGACAAAGCGTCGGCCCGCCGCGCTTACCCGGCGTGTACGTGGCATAATCCTCCACCGTTTTTTTCAACCGTCCCGAAAGGAGCAGGCCGATGGCCAAGGAAACCCACACGTTGCACCTGTTTGGGATCAAGGCGTGCGACACAATGAAGAAGGCGCGCACCTGGCTCGATGAAAAATCGGTGAATTACGATTTCCACGACTACAAGACCCAGGGCATTGATCGGGACCACCTGACCCGTTGGTGCAACGAGCATGGCTGGCAGACGGTCCTCAACCGCGCCGGCACGACCTTTCGCAAACTGGACGAGGCGCAGAAAGCCGACCTCGACCAGGAAAAGGCCATTGAGCTGATGCTCGCCCAGCCCTCGATGATCAAACGCCCGGTGCTGGATCTTGGCGAAAAAACCCTGATTGGCTTTAAACCCGAACTGTACGCTGCGGCTATCGCCTGATTGAGATAGCCCTAAATAACGAGGTATCTGCATGTCCACTTCTCTGTTCAGCCTGGCCTTTGGCGTTGGCACACAAAACCGTCAAGGCACCTGGCTGGAAGTTTTCTACGCCCTGCCGCTGCTCAACCCGTCGGCTGAAATCGTCGCCGCCATCGCGCCGATCCTGGGCTACACCGGTGGCAATCAGGCCATCGCATTCAACACCGATCTGTCCTCGCGTCTGGCCAATGCACTCAAGGGTATCGACGACACCCAGGCCGCACTGCTGACCCGACTCGCCGAAAGCCACAACCCGCTGGTTGCCACGCTGCTGGCTGAAGACGCCGCGCTGACCTCCACCCCTGAGGCTTACCTCAAGCTGCATTTGCTGTCCCATCGTCTGGTCAAGCCCCACGGTTTGAGCCTCGCCGGCGTGTTCCCCCTGCTGCCGAACGTCGCGTGGACCAGCCAGGGCGCCATCGACCTGGGCGAACTGGCCGAGCGTCAGTTGGAAGCTCGCTTGAAAGGCCACTTTCTGGAGGTCTTCTCGGTGGACAAATTCCCGAAAATGACCGACTACGTCGTGCCGGCCGGTGTGCGCATCGCTGACACGGCGCGCGTGCGTCTGGGCGCCTACATCGGCGAAGGCACCACCGTGATGCACGAAGGTTTCGTCAACTTCAACGGCGGCACCGAAGGCCCGGGCATGATCGAAGGTCGCGTGTCGGCTGGCGTATTCGTCGGCAAGGGTTCGGACCTGGGCGGCGGCTGCTCGACCATGGGCACGCTGTCGGGCGGCGGCAACATGGTGATCAAGGTCGGCGAAGGCTGCCTGATCGGCGCGAACGCCGGCATCGGCATTCCGTTGGGCGATCGCAACACCGTTGAAGCCGGTCTGTACGTCACCGCCGGCACCAAAGTGGCGCTGCTGGACGACAAAAACGAGCTGGTCAAAGTCGTGAAGGCCCGTGAGCTGGCCGGCCAACCGGACCTGCTGTTCCGTCGCAACTCGCAGACCGGCGCAGTGGAGTGCAAATCCCACAAGTCGGCCATCGAGCTGAACGAAGCGCTGCACGCTCACAACTGATCGATGCTGCGTGCGGGTTCGGTTTCCTTCAGGGGCCGAACCCGCCTCAACGAGCGTGACTGATATGCCCCTCATTTCTCCCTGGCGCGCTGACTTTCCGGCCATTGACGCCCTGCAACGGCAAGGCCAGACCTACCTGGACAGCGCCGCCACCGCACAAAAACCCCAAGCCCTGATCGACGCCACGGTGCATTACTACGCCAATGGCGCGGCGAACGTGCATCGCGCCCAGCACCTGCCGGGCGCCATGGCGACCCAGGCCTTCGAGGACACGCGGCGCAAGGCCGGCGAATGGCTGAATGCCGGCGCATCGGGGCAAATCGTTTTTACCCACGGCGCCACCTCCGCGTTCAACCTGCTCGCGTATGGTCTGGAGCATGTGTTCCAGGCCGGCGACGAGATCGTCATCAGCGCGCTGGAGCATCACGCCAATCTGTTGCCCTGGCAGCAACTGGCCCTGCGTCGCGACCTGAAGCTGGTGGTCCTGCCCGTCACCGAGGCGGGTGTGATTGATGTTGAGGGCGCCGCCGAACTCATCACTCCACGCACCCGATTGCTGGCGGTCAGTCAGTTGTCCAACGTGCTCGGCACCTGGCAGCCGGTCCGGCAACTGGTCGCGCTGGCCCAGGCACAGGGCGCGCTGACGGTGATTGACGGCGCCCAAGGCGTCGTCCATGGCCGACACGATGTGCAGGACATCGGCTGCGACTTCTATGTGTTTTCCAGCCACAAGCTCTATGGCCCGGACGGCGTGGGAGTGCTGTTCGGCCGACATCAGGCGCTGGCACAGTTGCAGCATTGGCAGTTCGGCGGCGAAATGGTCCTGCAGACCGGTTACCAGACGGCTACGTTTCGTCCTGCACCGCTGGGCTTCGAGGCGGGCACGCCGCCCATCAGCGCGGTGATCGGCCTCGGCGCGACGCTGGATTATCTCAACGCACTCAATCAATCCGCTGTCACCGAATACGAAGCCCGCCTGCATGAGCGGCTGCGCGCCGGGCTGATGCTGCGCGACGGCGTACGAGTGCTGGGCGATCCCCACGTGGCGCTGGTGAGTTTCATCGTCGAGGGCGTGCACAACGCTGATCTTGCGCACCTGCTGACCGAGCAAGGGGTTGCCGTTCGCGCCGGTCACCACTGCGCCATCCCGTTGATCAGTGGTTTAGGCCTCTCTGGCGCAATCCGCGTGTCGCTGGGGCTGTACAACGATTCCGATGATCTGGAGCGGTTTTTCATCGCACTGGATCAAGCGTTGGAGCTGTTGCGATGAGCCTGCCGTCCGATGCGCATGCGGCGCTGGAGACCTTCAACGGGTCATTGAGCTGGGAGCAGCGCGCACGGTTGCTGATGCAATGGGGTGATCGGCTGCCGCCCATGAGCGACGAAGAAAAAACCGACGAGCATCGGGTGGACGGCTGCGAGAGCAAGGTCTGGCTGGTGGGCGACGTGATCGACGGGCACTGGCAGTTCCGTGCCGCCAGTGACGCGCGCTTGATTCGGGGTCTGGTGGCGTTGCTGCTGGCTCGGGTCAACGGTCTGTCGTTGCAAGAACTGCAACAGGTGGATCTGGTTGAGTGGTATGCGCAGCTGGGATTAAGTCGCCAGCTGTCGCCCTCCCGCAGCAACGGGCTGAATGCCGTGTTGCAGAAGATGCGACAGCTGGCCGGCTGATACCGCTTACCCAGCCGTCAGACCGCAGGCTGCGCCTTGGTCCGCTCCGACGGGCGTCGCACGCCGGCGACGATTTTGTCCACGGCCTTGGTCGCGGCGACCATCCCGAACGTGGCGGTGACCATCATGACCGCGCCAAAACCACCTGCGCAGTCCAGCTTCACGCCGTCGCCGACGAAGCTTTTCTGGAGGCAAATGCTGCCGTCCGGTTTCGGGTAGCGCAGTTGCTCGGTGGAGAACACACACGGCACGCTGTAATGGCGGGTGACCGTGCGAGAAAAGCCGTAGTCCCGCCGCAGGGTCGAACGCACTTTGGACGCCAGCGGATCGTTGAATGTCCGGTTGAGGTCGCAGACCTGAATCAAGGTCGGGTCGATCTGCCCGCCCGCGCCGCCGGTGGTGATGATCTGGATCTTGCGGCGCTTGCACCAGGCGATGAGTGCCGCTTTGGCGTTGACGCTGTCGATGCAATCGAGCACGCAGTCGATGTCCGGCGTGATGTATTCGGCCATGGTCTCTCGGGTGACGAAGTCGGCGACGGCGTGGACCACGCAATCGGGATTGATCTCCCGCAGACGGTCGGCCATGACTTCGACCTTGGCGCGGCCAACGGTGCTGCTCAGGGCGTGCAACTGGCGGTTGCTGTTGCTGACGCACACGTCGTCCAGATCAAACAGGGAAATCTCGCCCACGCCACAGCGCGCCATGGCTTCCGCCGCCCAGGAACCCACGCCGCCGATGCCGACCACCGCCACGTGGGCCGCGCGCAGGCGTTCCAGGCCCTCGATGCCGTACAGGCGGGCGACGCCAGCGAAACGCGGATCTTCTGTGCTCATGACCAATACCCCAAAAAACCGGGGCATTATAGGCCCTGACGGCGATTCGCAAAGCGCTGAGTTGCAGGCGTTTGGTCTGAAAGTCAGCGCTTTCCCGGCAGGCCCGCAGAGAGCCGGTAACGTCTCACATGCGTGGCCGAACAGAACTTGAACACGTGTCGGTTGCCAAAGTTTCGGCCCGCTGTACCCTGTCACTCCTCCCCGTTCCCCTTTTGGAACCTGAAGCACCTATGTCATCGCGTAAATTTGGACTCAACCTCGTTGTCGTCGTGGCGATCGCTGCGCTGTTTACCGGCTTCTGGGCGCTGATCAACCGCCCCGTCACCGCCCCCAACTGGCCTGAACAGATCTCCGGCTTTTCCTATTCGCCTTTCCGGCTGGGACAGAATCCGCAGAAGGATCTCTACCCGTCCGACGAAGAAATGCGTCAGGACCTGGAGCTGATGAGCAAGCAGACGGACAACATCCGTATCTACTCGGTGGACGGCACGCTCAAGGACATCCCCAAGCTGGCCGAGGAGTTCGGCCTGCGGGTGACCCTCGGCATCTGGATCAGTCCGGACCTGGAGCGAAACGAGCGCGAAATCACCACGGCGATCGAACTGGCGAACACCTCGCGCAGCGTCGTTCGCGTGGTGGTCGGCAACGAAGCGCTGTACCGCGAAGAGATCAAACCCAAGGACCTGATGGCCGCCCTCGACCGCGTGCGCGCCGCCGTCAAAGTCCCGGTGACCACGTCCGAGCAGTGGCATATCTGGGAGAAGTACCCGGAACTGGCCAAGCACGTTGACCTGGTCGCCGCGCACATCCTGCCGTACTGGGAATACATCCCGATGGATAAGGCCGGGCAGTACGTGCTCGACCGCGCCCGCGAATTGAAACGCATGTTCCCGAAAAAACCGCTGCTGCTCTCTGAAGTCGGCTGGCCAAGCAACGGCCACATGCGTGGCGGTGCGGACGCCACCCAGGCGGATCAAGCGGTTTACCTGCGCACGCTGGTCAACAAGCTCAACCGTCAGGGCTTCAACTACTTCGTGATCGAGGCCTTCGACCAGCCGTGGAAAGCCAGCGACGAAGGCTCTGTCGGGGCGTATTGGGGCGTTTACAACGCTGCCCGCCAGCAGAAATTCAATTTCGAAGGCCCGGTCGTGGCGATCCCGCAGTGGCGCGTGCTCGCGATCGGCTCGGCGGTATTGGCGATGCTGGCCCTCGCCTTGCTGCTGATTGATGGCTCGGCGCTGCGTCAGCGTGGCCGGACATTCCTGACCTTCATCGCCTTCCTGTGCGGCTCGGTTCTGGTGTGGATCGGCTACGACTACAGTCAGCAATACAGCACCTGGTTCAGCCTGCTCGTAGGATTTTTACTGGCACTGGGCGCGTTCGGTGTTTTCATCGTGCTGCTGACCGAGGCGCACGAACTGGCCGAAGCGGTGTGGACGCACAAGCGCCGCCGCGAATTCCTGCCCGTTGAAGGGGATTCGGCCTACAGACCGAAAGTCTCTATCCACGTGCCCTGCTACAACGAGCCGCCGGAGATGGTCAAACAGACCCTCAACGCACTGGCCGCACTGGATTACCCGGATTTCGAAGTGTTGCTGATCGACAACAACACCAAGGACCCCGCCGTGTGGGAGCCGGTCAAGGCCCATTGCGAAATGCTCGGCCCGCGCTTCAAGTTTTTCCACGTCGCTCCCCTGGCCGGGTTCAAGGGCGGCGCCCTGAACTACCTGATCCCGCACACCGCGCCGGACGCCGAAGTGATTGCCGTGATCGACTCGGACTACTGCGTTGATCGCAACTGGCTCAAGCACATGGTCCCGCACTTCGCCGATCCGAAAATCGCTGTAGTGCAGTCGCCCCAGGACTATCGCGACCAGCACGAAAGCGCGTTCAAGAAGCTCTGCTACTCCGAATACAAAGGCTTCTTCTACATCGGCATGGTCACCCGCAACGACCGCGACGCGATCATTCAGCACGGCACCATGACCATGACCCGTCGCTCGGTTCTGGAAGAACTGGGCTGGGCGGACTGGTGCATCTGCGAAGACGCCGAGCTGGGCCTGCGCGTGTTCGAAAAAGGCTATTCGGCGGCGTACGCCCACAACAGCTTCGGCAAGGGCCTGATGCCCGACACCTTCATCGACTTCAAGAAGCAGCGATTCCGCTGGGCGTATGGCGCGATTCAGATCATCAAGCGTCACGCCGCCAGCCTGCTGCGCGGCAAAGACACCGAACTGACCCGTGGCCAGCGTTATCACTTCCTCGCGGGGTGGCTGCCGTGGGTGGCCGATGGCATGAACATCTTCTTCACGGTTGGCGCATTGCTCTGGTCGTCGGCGATGATCATCGTGCCCAACCGGGTTGACCCGCCGCTGCTGATTTTCGCGATCCCGCCGCTGGCGCTGTTCTTCTTCAAGGTCGGCAAGATCATCTTCCTTTACCGTCGCGCCGTGGGCGTGAACCTCACGGACGCGTTCTATGCGGCCCTCGCGGGGCTGGCGCTGTCTCACACCATCGCCAAAGCCGTGCTGTACGGGTTCTTCACCACCAGCATCCCGTTCTTCCGCACCCCGAAAAACGCCGAAAGCCATGGCTTGCTGGTGGCGATTTCCGAGGCCCGCGAAGAGCTGTTCATCATGCTGATGCTGTGGGGCGCCGCGCTGGGCATCTGTCTGGTGCAGGGCCTGCCGAGCAACGACATGCGCTTCTGGGTCATCATGCTGCTCGTGCAGTCGCTGCCGTACCTCGCGGCGCTGATCATGGCGTTTCTGTCTTCACTGCCAAAACCAAAACCGGCAGACGAACCCGCTACCGCCTGAAACAATGGGGCGCTGTACTAAACGGCGGCCTTCGGGTCGCCGTTTTGCTTTAAGCTATTCGCCGGTTTATCGCCTTGCCTTCACTCAATATCTCGGACTTTTCATGACAGCCCCAGCCGACCTCTCGCCCACGCTGCAACTCGCCTGCGACCTGATCCGTCGCCCATCCGTCACGCCACTGGACGCCGACTGCCAGGCCGTGATGATGAAACGCCTGAGCGATGCCGGTTTTGCCCTGGAGCCTATGCGTATTCAGGATGTGGATAACTTCTGGGCCACCCACGGCAGCCAGGACGGTCCGGTGCTGTGTTTTGCCGGCCACACCGACGTCGTGCCGACCGGCCCGGTTCAGGCCTGGCAGAATGACCCGTTCAGCGCGCTGATCGACGAAGACGGCATGCTCTGCGGCCGTGGCGCGGCGGACATGAAAGGCAGCCTGGCGTCGATGATTGTCGCCACCGAGCGTTTCGTTGCCGACCACCCGAACCATAAGGGCAAGATTGCCTACCTGATCACCAGCGACGAAGAAGGCCCGGCCCACCACGGCACCAAAGCGGTGGTCGAGCGTCTGGCGGCGCGCAAGGAGCGTCTCGACTGGTGCATCGTCGGCGAACCGTCGAGCACGACGCTGGTGGGCGATGTGGTCAAGAACGGCCGTCGCGGCTCACTGGGCGCAACCCTCACCGTCAAAGGCATTCAGGGCCACGTCGCCTACCCGCATCTGGCGAAGAACCCTATTCATCTGGCAGCACCTGCGCTGGCCGAGCTGGCCGCCGAGCACTGGGACAACGGCAATGATTTCTTCCCGCCCACCAGCTTCCAGATCTCCAACCTGAATTCCGGCACCGGCGCGACCAACGTGATCCCGGGGGATCTGGTGGCGGTGTTCAATTTCCGCTTCTCCACCGAATCCACCGTCGAAGGCCTCAAGCAGCGCGTGGCCGCTATTCTCGACAAGCATGACCTGGACTGGCACGTGGAATGGGCGCTGTCCGGCCTGCCGTTCCTCACCGAACCGGGCGCGCTGCTGGACGCAGTGTCGGCGAGCATCAAACACGTCACCGGCCGCGACACCCGTGCGTCGACCAGCGGCGGCACGTCGGACGGTCGCTTCATCGCCACCCTCGGCACCCAAGTGGTTGAACTGGGGCCGGTCAATGCGACGATCCATCAGGTCAACGAACGCATCCTCGCCAGCGATCTCGACGTGCTGACCGAGATCTACTACCAGACCCTGGTCAAGTTGCTCGCCTGATGCTGACTTGCCCGATCTGCTCCGCCCCGCTCGATTCAGCGGATAACGGCGTCGTGTGCCCGGCCGGGCACCGCTTCGACCGCGCCCGTCAGGGGTACCTGAACCTGCTGCCCGTGCAGCACAAGAACAGCCGCGACCCTGGCGACAATCAGGCGATGGTCGAGGCGCGCCGCGACTTTCTCAACGCGGGGCATTACGCACCGGTGGCCAAACGGCTGGCAGAACTGGCTGCCGAGCGCGCCCCCGCGCATTGGCTCGACATCGGTTGCGGCGAGGGTTATTACACCGCGCAGATCGCCCAGGGCCTGCCCGACGCTGACGGCTATGCGCTGGACATCTCTCGCGAAGCGGTGAAGCGCGCCTGCAAACGTGACCCGAAGATCACTTGGTTGATTGCCAGCATGGCCCGCGTGCCGCTGCCGGATGCGAGCATGCAGTTCATCGCCAGCGTGTTCAGCCCGCTCGACTGGGCCGAGGCCAAGCGTCTGCTGTCCCCGGGCGGCGGCCTGATGCGTGTAGGACCGACCAATGATCACCTGATGGAATTGCGCCAGCGCCTGTACGACGAAGTCCGCGATTACAGCGATGACAAGCACCTGGCGCTGGTGCCGGAAGGCATGAGCCTACAGCACAGCGAAACCCTGCGCTTCACCCTGACACTGGTGGACGGCCAGGCCCGCGCCAATCTGCTCGCCATGACGCCCCACGGCTGGCGCGCCAGTGCCGAACGCCGCGCGAACGTTGTCGATCAGGCCGAGCCGTTCGAGGTTACGGTGTCCATGCGCTACGATTATTTCGTCCTGAATTGACGGCTTGAAGCACCCGAACAGACTGAATCCGCGAGTGGATTTTCCAGCACAACCAAGAGGCATCCATGCGCCAACCCGATATCGAGATTTACCTGAAAGACGCTGACGTCGACCACAAGGCAATCACCGCCTGGCTCACCGCAGACATCGGCCCTTGCACCGACTGGACACAGAAAGGCCAGACCTGGAAATGCCAAGCGGGCGACGTGCCCGTGACCTGGATTCCCAAGGCCGTCGGCAAGTGGAACAGCCTGTGCCTGGACAGCGACAAAACCCCGTGGGACGACGATATCGCCTGCGCCCGCGCCGCCTTCGCCACGTTGAAAGTCGAAGTGCGTTGCGCGCCGGGGACCTGGGTCGAGGAAGAGAGTGACGCCGAAGCCGATCAATGGATTCGCATCAGCGTTGATGGTGAAGAAGAAATCACCTGGCATACGTCCTGATACGTCATCCCGCCGGGCACCCGCGCCGCTTTGCCCATCCCCACCAGATACGGCAAACTGGCGGCCTCGCGGGCGTCGCCCCTCTCAGCAGAACTCTATGACCCGTTCTCCGTTTCGCCGTCTTGTATTCGGCACCGTGCGCCGCCTGCTTTACCTCTGGGTGCGCTCGGAGACGATCAACCAGTCGTCTTTCACCCTCAATCTCGACCGCAGCCGCCCGGTTTTCTACGCGCTGCAAAACCCTTCGATGAGCGACCTTGCCGTCCTCGACACCGAATGCCGCAAGGCCGGCCTGCCGCGCCCGGTGCTGTCCGTGGCGGTTGGCAATCTGACCGAGCCAGCTGCGTTTTTCTACCTGACGCCCGAGCCCGACTGGCTGGGCCGCCACGACAAACGCGGCGCGCCACCGACCCTTGAACGTCTGGTCGGCGCAGTCACGCAAAATGCCACGGAAGATGCGCAAATCATTCCGGTCAGCGTGTTCTGGGGCCAGTCCCCGGACAAGGAAGACAGCCCGTGGAAACTGCTGTTTGCCGATAGCTGGAAGGTGACCGGGCGTCTGCGTCGCTTCGTGACCATTCTGATCCTGGGCCGCAAAACCCGCGTGCAGTTCTCGGCGCCGGTTCATCTGCGCGAGCTGGTCGATCAGAACAAGGGTTACGAGCGCACGGTGCGCATGGCGCAACGCCTGCTGCGCGTGCATTTCCGCAACCTGAAGACCTCCGTGATCGGCCCGGACCTTTCTCACCGTCGTCATCTGGTTAAAGGGCTGGTGGCGGATCCGCTGGTCAGGCAGGCCATTCTCGACGAGGCCGCCCGGGAGAAAATCACCGAAGCCAAGGCCCGTGAAAAAGCCCTGCACTACGGCAACGAGATCGCTTCGGACTACACCTACACCGCCATCCGTTTTCTGGAAGTGGTGCTGAGCTGGTTCTGGAACAAGATCTACGACGGCATCAAGGTCAGTCACCTGGAGGGCGTGCAGAACGTCGCCCAGGGCAACGAGATCATTTATGTGCCGTGCCACCGCAGCCACATCGACTACCTGCTGCTGTCGTACCTGCTGTTTCGGAATGGTCTGACCCCGCCGCACATTGCCGCCGGGATCAACCTCAACATGCCGGTGATCGGCGGCCTGTTGCGTCGCGGCGGCGCGTTTTTCATGCGCCGCACGTTCAAGGGCAATCCGCTGTACACCGCGGTGTTCAACGAGTACCTGCACACCCTGTTCACCAAAGGTTTCCCGGTGGAGTACTTCGTCGAAGGCGGACGTTCGCGCACCGGGCGCATGTTGCAGCCGAAGACCGGGATGCTGGCGATCACCCTGCGCAGTTTCCTGCGCAACTCGCGCATGCCCATCGTGTTCGTGCCGGTGTACATCGGTTACGAACGCGTGCTGGAAGGCCGGACCTACCTGGGCGAACTGCGCGGTGCGGCGAAGAAGAAAGAGTCGATCTTCGACATTTTCAAAGTCATTGGCGCGCTGAAGCAGCGCTTCGGCCAGGTCTCGGTCAACTTCGGTGAGCCGATCAAGCTGACCGAGTTTCTCGACCATGAGCAGCCGGACTGGCGCACCCAGGAACTGGGCCCGGTGTTCAAACCGGCCTGGCTCAACGAGACCACCCACCGTCTGGGCGAACGCGTGGCACGCCATCTGAACGAAGCGGCGGCGATCAATCCGGTGAATCTGGTGGCGCTGGCGTTGCTGTCGACAGCCAAACACGCACTGGACGATCAAGCCCTGGCGCGGGTGCTGGATCTGTACCTGACGCTGTTACGCACCGTGCCCTACTCGCCCCATACCACGCTGCCGGACGGCGATGGACGGGCGCTCATCGCGCACGTCAAAGGCATGAACCTGCTCTCGGAACTCAGCGATGCGCTGGGCAAGATTCTGTATCTGGACGAGCAGAATGCCGTCCTGATGACGTACTACCGCAACAACGTGCTGCACATCTTTGCGCTGCCCTCGTTGCTGGCCTGCTTCTTCCAGAGCTCGTCACGCATGAGCCGCGAACAGATTCTGCGGTATACGCATGCGCTGTACCCGTACCTGCAATCGGAGCTGTTCATCCGCTGGTCGCTGGACGATCTGGACGAGGTCATCGATCAGTGGCTGGCGGCATTTGTCGAACAGGGCCTGCTGCGATTCGAGAACGGCGTGTACCTGCGCCCGGCGCCGAGCTCCCGCGCTTTTGTGATGCTGACGGTGCTGTCGCGGGCGATTGCCCAGACTTTGCAGCGTTTCTACATGGCGATTTCCCTGCTGCTCAACAGCGGTCAGCACACGCTCACCGCCGAAGGGCTCGAGGAGTTGTGCACGACGATGGCCCAGCGGCTGTCGATCCTGCACGGCCTGAATGCGCCGGAGTTTTTCGACAAGAGCCTGTTCCGGCATTTCATTCAGACGCTGCTGGATCAGGGCGTTCTGCGCACCGACGCGGCAGGCAAGTTGAGCTATCACGATATGTTGGGAGATCTGGCCGAAGGCGCCGCCAAGCGCGTATTGCCAGCGGAAATCAGGCTGTCGATCCGCCAGGTGGCGTTGCATCGCAGCGATGAAGTCATTGGGGACGCGCCGATCGCCTGAGCGACGACGCACGCCCTCTCACCTGTTTCACCTGACAAGGAACATCACATGAAACACATCCTGCTCACCCTCATGACCACTGTGCTGGCCGCTTGCGCCCATACGCCGGACAACCTGCCGGGCTCGGTGGACGGCGAAGTGTTTTACCTGCAGCGCATGGCGCTTCCGCCAACCGCTACGCTGAAGGTCTCGCTGCAGGACGTGACGCTGGCAGACGCGCCCGCGCAGATCCTCGCCAGCCAGAACGGCCCGATCAAAGGCCAGGTGCCGCTGCCGTTTCAGCTGACCTACGATCAGAAGCAGGTCCAGCCGGGTCACACTTACTCGGTCAGCGCGCGCATCGAAGTGGACGGCAAGTTGCTGATGATCAGCACCGAGCGCTACACGGTGGACCTGACGCTGGACGAAAAACCGCCCGTCAAAATTCGTTTGAGCCCGGCCCGTTAATCGGGCGTGGATCACAGACCGTTGAAAAGGACATTACCCATGTTGCGTCGCTCCCTCTCGTTCACTGGCGTGTGCGCCGGCCTGCTGTTGTCGGCCAGTGCCTTCGCGTTGTCGCTCAATGATCTGTCGCAATCGGACGCCACCGGCGGGTTGAAGGACGCCCTCACCCAGAGCACCCAGGTCGCCGTCAAGCAACTGGGCGTGCCCGGCGGATTTTCCAATAACAAGGATGTGCGCATCGAGCTGCCGGGCAGCCTGGGCAAGGTCGCCAAGAAGATGAAACAGTTCGGCATGGGCGCGCAGGTCGACCAGCTGGAAACCAGCATGAATCAGGCGGCGGAAGCGGCGATGCCCCAGGCGCAGACGTTGCTGGTCGATGCCGTGAAGAAAATGAGTGTGTCCGACGCCAAAGCCATCCTCAGCGGCGGCAAGGACTCGGCCACCCAGTACCTGAGCACTTCCAGCCGCGAACAGATCCGCGCCAAATTTCTGCCCATCGTCAAGCAGGCCACTGACAAAGTCGGGCTGGCGCAGAAATACAACGCCTTCGCCGGTCAGGCCGCGACGCTGGGCGTGCTGGACGCGAAGAGCTCGAACATCGAAGGCTACGTCACCGAGAAGGCGTTGAACGGCCTGTTCGAAATGATCGCCAAACAGGAAGAAAGCATTCGCGCCAACCCGGCAGCGGCGGCGACCGGTCTGGCGAAGAAAGTGTTCGGCGCGCTGTGAAGGCAAGCGCCCCCGCCGGACCCGGCCGCCCCAAGGATCTGGCCAAGCGCCAGGCCATTCTCGAAGCCGCCAAAAACCTGTTCATCCGCAACGGTTACGCCAACACCAGCATGGACGCCGTCGCCGCTGAGGCCGGGGTCTCCAAGCTCACGGTCTACAGCCACTTCACCGACAAGGAGACTTTGTTCTCCTGCGCCGTGGTTGCTCGCTGCGAGGAACAGGTGCCGGGGTTGTTCGTGGATGTGCCGGTTGATGAGCCCGTTGAAACAGTATTGCTGGGTATTGCCAGAGGGTTTCAAACGCTGATCAACAGCCCGGAGTCCATCGACCTGAACCGTTTGATCATCGCGTTGGGGCCTCAGGCATCATCGCTGACACAGGTGTTCTTCGAAGCAGGACCGCAGCGAGTCCTGCACGAGCTTGAGCGGTTCCTTCGCAAGCTGAGCGGGAAAAACGGCCTGCATTTCGAATCGCCGCTTGATGCGGCGGGGCATTTTTTGAGTTTGATCAAAGGCGTGCATCATTTCAGGCTTCTCATCGGCACCGGGGAAATACCGGACGAGCGAGCTGCCGACCACCACGCCAGGGACGTGGTGGCGCTGTTCTTGAAAGCGTATCGGGTTTAAGGCTGTAGATTCGATGGCGCGCGCACCGGCCTATTCCCGGCTGAAGCCGGTCCCACTGAACGCAGAGCGTGCATCCGCGGATACTGGCGCCCGGCCAATATTGTGGGACCGGCTTTAGCCGGGAATGCGTCAGGCGTCACACCACAAATCTGATGGTGATCACACCGGCCTCTTCCCGGCTGAAGCCGGTCCTACAACACCTCGCGCGCAGTGGGACCGACTTCGGATCTATCAGCGAGGCTCGTGCATCGGGCAGCCGTTGTGGCTGGCGCGGAAGCCTGAGGAAAGCTCGTAGGACGGCTTGCGCACCCGCATGACGCCGCCCAGTGGACGATGTTCAACCACGCCGTGCCAAGGGCTGAAGGCCATACCCTCGTCGATTTCCTGCTGGCGTTCGTCTGACCAGCTGTCCTGAAGCGGCACCTCGATACGGGCAACCGTCACGAACGGGCTCAGCTCTTCGGACCATTCCACCGAAGCATCTTCAATCGGCATTTTTTCAAGGTCGGTGGCGAGTTGGATACGCACGTCCCAGACCCCTCCCTTGCTCGCAAAGTGACTGCGCACCGCTTCCCGCAAGCCGTCCGGATGGCCATTCAGGTCCACCTTCTGGTCGGTCAACGCGGTGAGTTCAGGGGACACAGGCACCACGCTCAGCTTGGCGTAGTAGCGGCCATAGAGAAACGGCACGATGCTGTTATAGGTCTCCCCGAGCAGGTGGGTCATCGGGTGCCCGCCCAGTGACCTGAGCGTTCCACTCTCCCCGCCCACAGCTTCAACCACCGACTCCAGACCGCGGAAGAAGGCCGACAGCGCTTTCTTCATGTTGGGCACTTTGTCGGTGGTCTTGGCCAACAGCTTCAGCGTCTTGAGAAAATCCTTGGGCGTGGCGGCCGTGAACGCCTTGGCGTTCTGCATCACGAAGTCCTGGGTGACCTGGCCTTCACTGCCCGGCAAGCGTGCGCCCTGCACACCGACCAGCTTGATGGCCAGACCGCGTGGCGTCGACACCTTGTCGTCGAGCAGATCACCTGGATTGGTGGAAAAGCGCATCTTCACGTCCAGCGTGCCGGGATGCGCAAAGACACCCTGGGCCAGCTCGGGCGGCAGATTATCCAGAATGCGGATTTGCCCATGCAGCAAGCCGTGGGCTTTGGCATGCACGCTGCGTATGGCATGGCCGCCATCTTCGTAGGTGGTTTCCAGAATACTGTGCATGGCCTCAGCCAGCTCTTTGCTCGTCTGAGCCTCGTCATCGGGTATCTGCTCGAACTGCGGCTCGAACGGCAAGGGGGTCACGGACAACGTGGAAGCGCTCATCGGTTATCTCCGGCTACGGATCAGGTCAGGTTTGGCTCCGATGAGCGCACACTCATAGGGTGGCTTTTCTGGCATCGGCACAGCAGATGACTGCGCCGATGATTGCCGGGTTCATCGAATCGCATGAATTTCACGGCCGCGCGTTCTTCAGCGCCTTTATCGGGTAAATGTCGTAGCGGCTGGATTTGCCGTCCAGCGCGTAAGACGGCTTGGCCCCTTCGATGCACGGTGCCTTGCGCGGGCGTTTGACGACAACGCGGTGGCTGGCCAGCGCCAGCGCCGCAGCCAACAGTGCCGGGGCGTCCATGTCGTCGCCCACCAAAGGCCGGAACAGGCGCATTTCCTTCTTCACCAATGCGGTCTTTTCCCGGTGGGGAAACATCGGATCAAGGTAGATGACTTGGGGCGGCTCGCCTTCCCATTGCCGAATCAGGTCGATCGAGTTGCCGGTCAACAGGCGCATCTGCGCGATGATCCCGCCCACGTCCAGATCCCTCGCACCGCGCGCCAGGCCGTCTTCGAGCAGCGCGGCGATAATCGGCTGCCGCTCGATCAGGCTCACTTCACAGCCCAGACTCGCCAGCACGAACGCATCCTTGCCCAGCCCTGCCGTGGCATCCAGCACCCGAGGCCGTACGCCCGGCTGAATACCCACGGCCTTGGCGATCATCTGCCCGCTGCCGCCGCCAAACAGACGCCGATGGGCCGCCTTGCCTTCGAGGAAATCCACTCGGACCGGGCCCGGTGCGTCGTCACCCAGTTGCTGCAATTGCAGGCCATCTTCGGCCACTTGCAGGGCGAAATCCGCGTTGGCGTCGTCCAGCGGCAAACCCAGTCGCTGCGCCCACTGCGCGGCGGTGTCCTGCCCGTCGGGGGTCAGGCTGTCGACCCGAATGCGGCTGCCCGCGTGCTGCTCAGTCATTGTCTCTACGCGCTCAAATATTCTTAATGATTGGCAACATCTGCCGATAACAAAAGTATCCGGCATTTTGCCAGACCCACGGGCTGTACTGAGCGCTTATGTCAGACATTCAGCAAACCTCCTCGATAGGCTATTTGACGTACGCAGGCGACTACAGCGTACGCAATACCCAAACCCTGAGCGGCGTTACGCAGCTCTGGCAGGATGCGTTTGCCCGTGCGATGGCTCAACAGGTCGATGACAACGCCGGCACAGCGCCCGAATACAGCGCCGTTGCCACGAATGACAGTCTGACCGGCGAGCCGGTGGCCGGCGCCACCGCACTGGACAAGATCGTCGAGCAGCGTGAATGCCCGGTTCAGGACAAGGAAATCGCGCCGCCGGAGCCTTTGTTCCTGCCGATCGCCGAGTTCGAATGGGATCTTGCCGACAAGCCGGCCAAGCCGTTCACCGCGATGGAAATGATCGAGCAGCAGCGCAACCTCGAATTCGATGACACCTGGGTCCGCCCAACCGTGCTCAACCCCTACGATGACAGCGTTGAACCCGGCCCGGGCCCTCAGCCTCGCCCACTGTTCCTGCCGATTGCCGAGTTTGAATGGGACTTGGCCGACAAGCCCGCCACACCCTTCAGCGCTGAAGAGATGACCGAGCAGCAGCGTCATCTGGCCTTCGATAACGGCTGGGCGCGGCCGATTGTGCTTCAAAACCTTCGTATCGCTGCCTGACGCCAGGCCGCAACCCAGCGCAGCACACAACCTCGCTCGCCTCCCCTAGCGACACACCCGCCAGCGTCCCATGTCCAGGTGAAAGTGGTTTCGGTGCGCAGCGTTGTACTCCGGGCTCAGCACCGTATTGAACTGCTGGCAGGCGCCATCCCTCACCAATCGCAGAAAACGCCCCTCCTCGCCCTCGTCTTTCCAGTCCTTGAGCACCGAAATCCTGCGCCCGTCTGCCAGTCGAAACCCGGCGATGTCCAGCGCGTTGGCGGTAGCGTGCTGGCTCAGTCGGCCTTCACTGCGGTTGTAGATGTTGCGGCAGGCGAAGCTGCCAAGGTGATCGATCCGGGCGACCTTTTGCCCGAATACCGCCTGGGCCGCTGGCTGCAATTGATGAATATCGAACAGCGCATACGCCACTGCCAGACGACAACTGGACAGAAAGCTGCTGCTCAGCGCGATGTCGCCGCCCTGGATACGCAGGGTGTTGGTGAGCGGGCATTTGGCGTCGGCGGCGCTGTCGGCCTGGTGCGTGTAGCGCAGGGTCGACGTTTGCAGCGCGGGGTCGCACAACGCCGGATCCTCCTGCAATCGCCAGAGTTTGAAAGGTGTAAGGAGGTTGGGCTCGTCCCGCACATTCAGCGGGGCCCACGGGTTCCAGCGGTCGGCGACAGGCAACCAGCCACGCCAGATCGACACCGCAACCGCTGCGCTCATCAAAATCAGTAGAAGAAAGAGGGTCGAGCCGCGCATGCCGGAAGGTTCTCGTCTGACGGAGGGATGAGTCCACCCTATCTCGACCTCAGAGCAGCCCGAGTTGCTCCACTTGTCGACCGCGATCCAGCTCCGGCAGGTCGGGCAGCCCCGGCAGCAGGGTCATGAGCTGATGGTGAAAACGACGGGCCAGTTGGGGCGAGGCGATGTTGTCAGGCGTGTGCAGGAACACCGAAGGCGTGCGCCCCTCCTCGATCCAGCCGGCCACCTTTTCCGCCCACTGCACAATGAAGCCTTCGTTGATCGCCTCATCCGGCCCGCCAATGAAGCGCACCTGGGGGAAGGACGTCAGCGCCGCCGGACGCGGTGGCACCTTGGGCTTTTTCGACTGTGCATGAAGAACGGCAGGCTCACTGGAAACGCAGCTGAACAGCGGCCGGGAATCCAGGCAGATACGCTCGACGCCGCGGTCGAGCAACAGGCGGTTGAGCTGACGTTCGTCCTCGCCTTTGGTGAAAAACGCCATGTTGCGCACTTCCACCGCCAATGGCCGGCCTTCCAGTGCATCAATGAAAGCGCCTAGCTCATTCAGCCGATGGGGACCGAAACTGGCCGACAGCTGCAGCCACAGCGGTTCAAGCCTCGATCCCAGCGGCGCAAGCAGTTGCAGGAAATCCTCTACCGCGACCAGGTGCTCACGCAGGTCGCCAGCATGGCTGATGTCGCGGGGGATTTTTGCAGAGAAGCGGAAATGCTCAGGCAAAGCGTCCGCCCAGCGCTGAACGATTTCAGGCTTGGGGCGTGCGTAGAACGTGGTGTTGCCCTCGACGGCGTTGAAGACCTGCGCATACAACCCGAGTAATTCCAGGTCAAGGGCATCCGGCGGATACAGCGATTCACGCCAGGCTTTTTCGCTCCAGGACGGACAACCAATGTAGTAAGGCGGATGAGCGAGGTTCAAACGTGAAGATCGAGCCCGGCAACTTCGAGGTCCCAGTCGACGAAGGTCGAGGTCATCAGATAGCTGCTCAGCGCGTGGGCGACGCGGGTGCTCATGGCACGGGGGAAGATAATGTCTTGCTGACGCGCGGGCACGTTGGCTGTGGTCCCGGTCTGGCGACGGGCCACTTGCGGGTTCACCTCGATCTCCTCGTTCACTTCCTCGAACGAGCCTTCCAGCGCCGCAGAATCCTTGCGAAGCTTGCGCTTGATCGGGTAGGTACGTGGTGAAGGACCGGTGATTCGCATCATGCTTACTCGGCGTTTGATAGTGGCAATTTAATCTCGCAGCTGGCTATTAAGCAAACATGCGAACGATAACTAGACCACACTTATTGCGAATTGTTTAAAGCAGCCTGAATTTTATGCGGTTTTATCGCTGAACGGTCATGAACAGTGTGACCTGGGTCGCAGATCGGGCGTGGTGCGACTTATTCACGACTGCCTGTGAGACAGGGTATCGCCCTCACCGCGCCTTGGGTGTGGCGACTTTATCCCGAAGGTAAACCGGCTGGGCGTCGTCGGCAACAATGGCTTCGCCCCGGTGCCAGGCGAAGGTGCCGAGGGTGAGCAGGTCCTGCGCGTGGGGCAACAGCGTGGCGTCATGGGCACTGACACCGGCGGCAATGCGCTCGGCATAACCCCAGCCGGTGCCCGCCCCGAACCAGTCGCCCGTCGCACCGCTCGGCAAAGTGGCCATTTCGGGTGGCATGACGGCCTCTTCACCGGTCAGCCTCATCTCCCCTGCCACTTCGCGGTAGCAGCCCCAATAGACTTCGTCCATCCGCGCGTCGATGGCGGCCGCGACCTGAGTGGCGCCCCGCTCGCGAAAGGCCCGCTGCGCTAACGCCGCGAGGTTGGAGACCGGCAGCACTGGACGATCCAGACCAAAGGCCAGCCCCTGAACCACACCGATGGCAATGCGCACGCCGGTGAACGCACCCGGCCCACGCCCAAAAGCGATGGCGTCCAGCGCCGACAAGCCGATGCCCGCCTCGGCCAGCAGGTCCTTGATCATCGGCAGGAGCTTTTGCGCGTGCAGGCGCGGGATCACCTCGTAGTGAGTCAGCACTTTGCCGTCATGCAGCAAAGCGACTGAGCAGGCTTCAGTGGCGGTGTCCAGGGCCAGCAAGGTGGTCATCGGGGTTTCCATCGTTGTGCGAAAAAAGTGCCGCATTATAAACAACAACGGCCCGCAAGCGGGCCGTTGTTCAATGCCTTGAGTTCGAATCAGCTCAGGGCTTCAAGCACCTTGGCGGTGATCTGTTCGACCGAGCCCACGCCTTCGATGTGACTGCACTTCGGCGTCCCGTCCTGAGCCTGCAGCTTGGTGTAGAACTCCACCAGCGGCTTGGTCTGCGAATGGTAGACCGACAGGCGATGGCGAACGGTGGCTTCGACGTCGTCCTTGCGCTGAACCAGTGGTTCGCCAGTGACATCATCCACGCCTTCAACCTTAGGCGGGTTGTACAAGGTGTGGTAAACGCGACCGGAGCCTTCGTGAACGCGGCGACCGGAGATGCGCTTGACGATCTCTTCGTCGTCGACCTTGATCTCGATGACGTGATCGATGGCCAGGCCGGCTTTCTTCAGGGCTTCAGCCTGAGGAATGGTGCGCGGGAAGCCGTCGAACAGGCAACCGCCAGCGCAATCAGGCTCGGACAGGCGATCCTTGATCAGGCCGATGATCAGGTCATCGGAGACCAGGCCGCCGCTGTCCATGACGCTTTTGGCTTGCAGGCCCAGTTCAGTACCGGCCTTGACCGCAGCGCGCAGCATGTCGCCGGTGGAAATCTGCGGAATGTTAAATTTCTCAGTGATGAACTTTGCCTGAGTACCTTTGCCGGCCCCGGGAGCTCCCAGCAGAATCACGCGCATTGTTGTGCTCCTCAAATTTTTATAGAGATATCGTCGGATTCGCCTAAATGGGGCCAATCGCAAAATTTTACTGACCCAACGGCCAAAGGCTGATCAAGATACACAGCCGATTCATGGCGCACAAGACGCCGAAAGTCGCAGTAACCCGCGAAAAACCAGTAGCTTGGCATCGATCTGCGCAAGGGTGAGACCTCGTGCAACGGGGTGACGCCGCAGCGGCCACGACGCCACAGGTCCGGCCGAATGAAAGGGGTCGTGTTCATTCGGCCGGCCTGCCTGCCCGTCAGCCGGTGTTGCGCAACCCGGCGGCGATGCCTGCGACAGACACCAGCAGCGCCTGCACCAGCGGACTGTCCAGACTCGCCTCCTGCTGACGCGAACGCGCCAGCAACTCTGCCTGCAATAAATGAAGAGGATCGAGGTAGGTATTGCGCAGGCTGATGAACTTCAGCGTTTCGGGGCTGTGGGCCAATAGTCGGGACTGACCTGTCAGGCCCAGCACGACGTCACACGCCTGCGACAATAGGCCGCGCAAATGCGTCCCCAAATGCAGCAGTTTCGGCTCCACCAGGCGCTCGTCGTAGAGCTGGGCGATGTCGCTGTCGGCCTTGGCCAGCACCATTTCCAGCATGTCGATGCGGGTGCGGAAGAACGGCCATTGCTCACGCATCTCGGCGAGCAGATCACCCTGACCGCGTTCCAGCGCCTTGCTCAACGCGTTTTCCCAGCCCAGCCAGGCGGGCAGCATGAGGCGCGTCTGGGTCCAGGCGAAAATCCACGGAATCGCGCGCAGGCTTTCCACCCCGCCTTCGCGGCGCTTGGCCGGACGGCTGCCCAGTGGCAAGCGGCCCAGCTCCTGTTCCGGCGTGGCCTGACGGAAGTACTCGACGAACTCCGGGTCTTCCCGAACCACGGCGCGGTAGGCTTTCACGCCATCTGCCGCCAGTTCATCCATCACCTGACGCCACGTCGGTTGCGGCATCGGTGGCGGTTGCAACGTGGCTTCCAGCACTGCAGCGAGATAAAGGTTGAGGTTCTGCTCGGCGATGTCCGGCAGGCCGAACTTGAAGCGGATCATCTCACCCTGCTCGGTGGTGCGGAAACGCCCCGCCACCGAGCCCGGTGGCTGCGACAGAATCGCCGCATGTGCGGGGCCGCCGCCACGACCAACCGTACCGCCGCGACCGTGGAACAGCAGCAGCTCGACCTCTTGGGCGCGGCAGATCTCAACCAGTTTTTCCTGCGCCCGGTACTGCGCCCAGGCCGCAGCCGTGGTGCCGGCGTCTTTGGCCGAATCCGAGTAGCCGATCATGACTTCCTGCGGACCTTCCAGGCTTCGGCGATAGGCAGGAATGCTCAAGAGCTGCTCGATGACCGGCCCGGCGTTGTCCAGGTCGGCGAGGGTTTCGAACAACGGCACCACGCGCATGGATCGTTGCAGCCCGGCTTCCTTCAATAACAGTTGAACGGTGAGCACATCGGAGGCCGCGCCGGCCATGGAGATCACGTAGGAACCCAGCGAAGCCGCCGGCGCAGCCGCGACTTCACGGCAGGTCGCCAACACTTCGGCGGTGTCCGCTTCAGGGCTGAAATGCGCAGGCAGCAGCGGCCGTTTGTTGTCCAGTTCTCGCAGCAGGAAGTCGACGCGCGTCGGCTCATCCCACTCGTCGTAGCGGCCGAGCCCCAGGTATTCGGTGATCTCGCTCATGGCCGAGCTGTGCCGCGTGGAATCCTGACGCACGTCGAGCTTCACCAGGAATAGCCCGAAGGTCACCGCGCGACGCAAACAATCGAGCAAGGGGCCATCGGCGATGACGCCCATGCCGCATTGGTGCAGCGAGTCGAAACACAGCTTCAGCGGCTCAACGAGCTCGCGGTTTTCGTGCAGCACGTCTACCGGTGCGACCTGGGTGACACTCAGTGAGGCGTGAGCCCAATTGCGCGTGGCCCGAAGCCGCTCACGCAGTTGCTTGAGCACACTGCGGTAAGGCTCGGCGCTGTCACCCGCTGCTTCCATCAGCGCCGGGCTGGCCTGCTGCATCGACAGTTCGGCGGCCAGTTGATCGACATCACGCAGGTACAAGTCGGCGGCCATCCAGCGCGCCAGGAGCAGCACCTCGCGGGTGACGGCAGCTGTCACGTTGGGGTTGCCGTCGCGGTCACCGCCCATCCAGGAAGCGAAGCGAATCGGCGCCGACTCCAGCGGCAGGTGCAGACCGGTCGCGGCGTGCAGCGCCTGATCGGCCTTGCGCAGGTAGTTGGGGATTGCTTGCCACAGGGAATTTTCGATGACCGCAAACCCCCACTTCGCCTCGTCGACAGGCGTGGGACGGACGCGGCGGATTTCTTCGGTGTGCCACGCTTCGGCAATCAGTCGCTGCAGACGCTCGGTGATCTGCTCCCGCTCGTGGCGATTCAAGTCGCGATGATCGAGCGCGGCCAGTTGCGCAGCGATAGCGTCGTACTTCTGGATCAGCGTGCGCCGCGCGACTTCGGTCGGGTGGGCGGTCAGCACCAGTTCGATTTCCAGCGTGGTCAATTGCTGCGCCAGCGCTTCGGGTGTCTGCCCGGCCTGCTTCAGGCGTTCCAGCAGCTCGGGCAACACGCGGGACTCAAACGGCTGCGGCTTGCCGTCATCGCGACGATGGATCAGCTGATATTGCTCGGCGATGTTCGCCAGGTTGAGAAACTGGTTGAACGCACGTGCCACCGGCAGCAATTCATCCTCACCCAGGCCTTCAAGACTGGAGCTAAGCTGCTCGGTGCCTTGTGTCGACGCATGGCGATCAGCCTTTGCGCTTTTGCGGATGCGCTCGATCTTCTCGAGAAAATCACCGCCGTGCTGATCACGAATGGTGTTGCCCAACAGCTCACCCAGCAGGTGAACATTCTCGCGCAATCGTGCATCGATATCAGCCATCCAGCCCTCTCCTTAAGCCTTGTTGTTTTTACCGGCGAGTCCTTGCGGGGGTCCATTCGCTGCTGCCGAACGGAACGCCCTGCGGGGTTTCGTTTCTATTGGTGTGTATAGAGCGACAAATTGATGTCCCTACGCAACCCTCGACGCACTTTCACCGCCGGGGAAGCCCGTCTCAGTCACGCTTCACCGTGGCTCTCCACGTCCAATGCCCGCCCTCGCGCGGGAACCGATGAGGTATGTATGAAAATCCGAGAACTCGCCGAACAGTGGGAACAGAACGCCAAAGGCCGTCTGACCGAGACCGCCTACGCTATTCATTTGGACGTGGAGGCTGCCGCGCGGCTTGCGGCGATCGCCGAGATGTACCCCAAGCGCACGCCTGAGGAGTTGCTGGGCGAGCTGATCGGCGCCGCGCTGGAAGAACTGGAGGCGAGTTTTCCGTACGTGCGCGGTCAGCAGGTCGTCGCCACCGACGAGGAAGGCAATCCGCTTTACGAAGACGTTGGCCCGACGCCAAGGTTTCTCGAGCTTTCGAGACACCATCTCCAGGAAATCTCCGATCGGGAAGACCTGTGACGATTGCAACTATGACGTCTTTTGTGGCCCGGCAAAATTCTGTACAGGCCGCACCGGGCCAGTAATCCGGCGGACAAAACCCCGCCATTTTTCGAGCGTCAATTTTACAACACGTAACAAAAGCTGACCGCAAGTTTAAAAAAATGTCTGAACTATTCAAAAAACGCAGCGGTCGGAGCAGTTAGCCATTCCAGTAAAGCCGTCAGATGACAGCGGAAGCGACGTAACACCATCCATCCGCGTGGGCTGCTGCTGAAATGGAACAACCAGTTTTCAGGAGTTAAGAAATGGAGTTGACCACCATGAACACCAGCACTGCCAAACCAACGTTCAATCGCCTGCGCGGGCTGAAGATGGCTGCACTGGCGCTGGGCACCAGCGTTCTTCTGGCTGGTTGCGCGGGCAATCCTCCAAGCGAGCAGTACGCCGTGACCCAGTCGGCCGTCAACGCCGCCGTCACCGCCGGCGCTACCGAGTATGCTGCCGTTGAAATGAAGTCCGCTCAGGACAAGTTCAAGCAAGCCGAACTGGCCATGCAGGACAAGAAATACGACGAAGCTCGTAAATACGCCGAGCAGGCCGAGTGGGATGCCCGTGTAGCCGAGCGTAAGGCTCAGGCCGCGAAGGCACAGAAAGCGGTGCAGGATGCTCGTCAGGGCGTCAATGAGCTGCGTGAAGAAGGCATGCGTCAGGTTCAGCCTGTCACACAGTAACGCTTCGCAGTTCAAGCATTGGCCATTGAGTTAAAGGACGAAAATATTATGCGTAAACAAGTACTTATTCCTGCCCTGCTGGCTCTGAGCGTTGGTCTGGCGGCGTGCTCGTCGCAGCCGAACGTGAATCTCGAACAAGCCCGCACCAACTACTCCGCGCTGCAAAGCAACCCTAAAGCCACTGAACTGGCTGCGCTGGAAACCAAAGACGCCAGCGAGTGGCTGGACAAGGCAGACGCCGCGTACCGCAACAACGATGACCAGAAGAAGGTCGATCAGCTCGCCTATCTGACCAACCAGCGCGTCGAGCTGGCCAAGCAGACCATCAACCTGAAGACCGCTGAAAACGATCTGAAAGGCGCTGCAGCCCAACGTGCACAAGCGCGTCTGGATGCTCGTGATGCTCAGATCAAGGCCTTGCAGAACAGCCTGAACGCCAAGCAGACCGAGCGCGGTACGCTGGTAACGTTCGGCGACGTGCTGTTTGACCTGAACAAGGCTGAGCTGAAGTCGTCCGGTCTGGTCAACGTCAACAAGCTGGCCCAGTTCCTGTCCGAAAACCCTGATCGCAAGGTCATCGTTGAGGGCTACACCGACAGCACCGGCTCCGCTGCCTACAACGACTCGCTGTCCGAGCGTCGCGCCAACTCCGTGCGCATGGCCCTGGTCAAAATGGGTGTAGGTCCGGAGCGTATCGTGGCTCAGGGCTACGGCAAGGAATACCCGGTGGCTGACAACGCCAGCGCCTCGGGCCGTGCCATGAACCGTCGCGTGGAAGTGACCATTTCCAACGACAACCAGCCAGTTGCACCGCGCTCTTCGATGAAGTGATGCGGTTGTAGCGGTACATGAAGAGCCCCGCCTGTTGCGAGACAGGCGGGGCTTTTTTGTGGCCGGCGTTTTTCTCCGGATGGGGTTGGGATGAGGTGCTTTTAGGGAGAACTGGTTGAGCCCCGTTTTTGGGGACTGCGCAAGAAGTTGCGCACTCGTTTGTTGGAAACGGGGTGGTTGACCGGCTGGAGGCCACGTGGTTTGTGGCGTGTAGGCGAGTGCGCAAGACATTGCGCAGGGGGTGCGCAACTTCTTGCGCACTTTTTCTTTGTTATCGGGTTTGGCGTTCGCTCAAACCTGCTGTTTGTCCTCTTAAGCTATTGAATTTGCTTACTTAGTTTATAGCTGGCACAGCCCTTGATATCTCCGTCCCCCCGGTTCGGCATTCACGCCTTTTCGGATGGTTATTTGAGCACGGAGAGCATCCTTGGCGACCCCCCTAAATCCGCCCGTTGGTGGCGAGAAACGCGGACCTGAAGTGGCGGTTGTGCCGCTTGATCAGATCCAGCTTGAGGACGTCGGGGCCGGCGCGGCCAATGTCGATGCCTGGCTGCAGGAGATCAGCGGCGGGGTCGTCACGCTCGAGCGAATCAAGGCCGAGGCGGGCGGACTGCCGGTGGTGGGCAACATCATGGCGCTCGTCGATGCGCTGAATGACATCGTCCGGCTTTCTACAAGCTCGGAGCGCGATCCGCTGGACTGGGTCAGTTTGGGCATCAACCTGATCGGAGTGCTGCCACGCCCGCCGAAAATGGCAGCCGCACGGATGAGCCTGCGGCCAATGCTCTTTCTGGTGCGCCAGGAGATACGTCGGACCGGGAAATTGGTGGTGAGTGACGTGCTGATCGAGATTTTGATCGGGCACCTCAACGCCACCATTGTCGGGACCCTTGATGACTTTGTGCCACAGGCGCAGGCCAGGCTCCCCGGGATTCTTGACGATGCGGGGAAGCTCGGTGAAGAGGTGCTTCTTCAGCTCGCTACCGGCCTGGAGAAGCTGGTCGACCCGAAGCTGGACGCCAACGCTGATTTGCTGGAAGCGGAGCAGTTGGTTCAGGCCGCTGGGGATCTTTGGGCCTACGATCATCAGGCGGCCATCGGCAACATTTTTGCGGCCGCTGCGGATGTTTGCATGGCTGCGGGCAAGGGCGCTGTTAACGGTGCTGCCGAATATTTCGTGCCCGAAGCGCTGAAAGAGCAGGTGCTCCGACATGCAGGTTCGTTGCGCGCAATGGGCCCGGAGCTTCGGGATCAGATTAGTCGTCTGGCGGATCCTGGCCTTCAGAACTCGATTGGGTCGTTACTGCAGACATTGGCAGGTGCGGTAGTCGCATGGCGCTCGCGCAATGGGCATGGCCAGTCGTTCAACATCAAGCCAGGGGTGGTTAATCAGGCTAAACGCCAAGCGGGTGAAGGCAAGCTGGAGGCTGTTCAGTTCGAGAAACCTGCCAAGGCCCTGCCCAATGAGCAGAAAAACTGTGCCTGTGCTGCTACGGGCAACAGCATCAGTTTTGCGGTGGGCTCGGAGTCGTTCAGTCATACCGATTTCAGCCTGCCGGGGCCGTTTCCGATTGAGTGGACGCGGACTTATTGCTCGAGTCTGGATGCTTACGATCAGGACATCATCGGCGCGCGTTGGATAACGCCGTTTACCACTCGGTTTGACCGCGTTGATGAGGGCTTGGTGTTTCATGACGCCGATGGGCGCAGTCATGAATTCCCTCTTCCAAAGGTCAAACTTTTTCACTTCGACGCCATTGAAAATCTGACCGTCATTCGCCTCAGCAAGGATCGGCTGTTGCTGATGCGCGGGCTTGAGCACAGGGAAACCTATGTTCGGCGGGGTGACCGTTTTGTTCTGATCAACAAGGTTTTGCCCAACGGCGCCGGGGTCATGCTGCATCACGAGCATCGGTATGATGGGCAGTTGGTGCTCTCCGAATTGGTGACTTACTCGGAGAAAGATCTAAACAAAGTCCATCTGCGCCTGGGCACCTTGATCGACGATCAGGGGCGGCTGACGGGACTTTGGGAAGTTCGTGATGGCGACGTCAAACGCCAACTGTGTGCGTATCAGTACGATGATTTTGGTGACCTTGTTCTGGCCCAGGACGAGAACGGCTCGGCCTGGCGTTATCAGTATCAAAATCACCTGATCACTCGCTACACCGACCGCACCAATCGTGGTTTGAACCTGCAATGGCAAGGCTCCGGCCCCAACGCTAAGGCCGTGCGCGAATGGGCCGACGATGGCAGTTTCGACACGCGACTGGCATGGGATGAAAACATCCGCCTGACCTACGTCACTGACGCTTTGGGTCATGAAACCCGGCATTACTACGACGGCCTCGGTTACACCTATCGCATCTGCCACGCCGACGGGCGCTCGGAATGGTTCTTCCGCGACGCGGCGAAGAACATCATCCGCCACGTCCACACCGACGGCAGCACGGATCGCTATCGCTACGACAAGCTAAGCAATCTCACCGAGCACACTCGCGCTGATCACAGCGTGATGAATTACGCCTACGACGACAAAAGCCATCTGATCAAGATCAGCGATGGCGAGGGTGGTCTTTGGAAGCGGGACTATGACCTTCGTGGAAATCTGGTTGAGGCGATCGATCCTTTAGAGAACATCACCGAATACGCCTACAACAAGTTCGGTCTTCCTACGGCGATCAAGGACGCTAACGGGAATACCAAGAAACTTGAGTACAACGCCGCCGGCCAGTTGTTGAAATACGTCGATTGCTCGGGGAAAACCAGCAATTGGGAGTACGACGATCGCGGCCAGATGATCCGCTTTACCGATCCGGCCGGGCACAGCACGACCTACGAGTACAAGTTAGGTCAGTTAGTGCTGATCAAGCATCCGGACAAAACCGAAGAACGTTTTAGCCGCGATGCCGAAGGTCGTTTGCTGGCTCATTCTGATGGTCTCGAACGCTGCACCACCTGGCGCTATAACGCTGCCGGCTTTATCGCTGAACGCGTCGACGCCGCAGAGCAAAGCCTGCGCTACCGCTGGGACAAGCTCGGCCGGTTAATCGCGCTGGAAAACGAAAACGAACGCAGCGCGCATTTTCACTACGACCCGGTCGGCAGGCTGTTGGAAGAACGCGGCTTCGACAACCGCTCGACTCGCTATCAGTACGATTCGGAAACAGGACGGCTTGCTCAAACGGTTAACGGCCAACGCACTATCGCACTGACCTTCGACCCGATGGGCCGCTTGACCGAGCGCCGCGCCACCCTCGGCGAACAGTTCCAGAGCGAAACCTTTGCCTACGACGGCAATGGCCATCTGGTCATGGCGACCAACGCCGTCAGCAAGCTGCAATGGTTTCATGACCCGGCCGGCAATCTGCTGCGCGAACATCAGCATTACTCGAATCTGGATAAACCCCTGGTTGCGGTCTGGCAGCACGAGTACGACGCCCTCAACAACCGCGTTGCCACCATTCGCCCGGACGGCCACCGCGTCAGTTGGCTGACCTACGGCAGCGGTCATCTGCTCGGTCTGAAGCTCGACGAGCACGAGCTGCTGAGCTACGAGCGCGATGATCTTCACCGCGAAGTCGCCCGTTATCAGGGCAACCAACTCCTGCAAACCCAAAACTGGGACCCAGCAGGACGCCTCCAAGAACAACTGCTGGGCCTAGCAGACGACAAAGCCACACTCATTAAACGCGCGTATACCTACGACGCTGCCGGGCAGCTCACCGACATCAACGACAGCCGTCGCGGTTCTCTTGCTTATAAATACGATCCCGTCAGCCGCCTGCTCGCCGCCACGAGTCGCCTCGGCACGGAGCACTTCGCCTTCGATCCCGCGAGTAACCTGCTCGACGACAGCGCAGCACCCGTCCGCCGTCCACTCGACCCCGAACCTGTCCGCCACAAACTCGTCGACAACCTGCTGCGCGACTACGCCGGCAACCACTACGAATACGACGAACGCGGCAACCAGACAAAGCGCTGGACCAATGGATTGCGAAGCGAGCTGCACTGGGACCTCTTCGATCGTCTGGTGCACTTCCGAGATCCGCGCCTCACCGTCGACTTCGGCTACGACCCATTGGGACGTCGCCTCTACAAACTCTCAAAAGCCCACTACCGACCTCGTCCCGAAGCCGGCACCGGCTGGAACGAAAACGAACACGCCCGCAAAGAACGCGAACTGGGCTGCGGCTTCACGCTGTACGGCTGGGATGGCGACAATCTGGCTTGGGAGAGCAGCCCTCCGCCGTACGCCGGCGCACTCGGCCGCACGGTTCATTACATCCACGAACCCGGCACCTTCGTTCCCGTGGCCCAAGCGATCCGACACGAAACCATTCGTCTCGTCAGCCAGCCGGCATACGAAGGTCGCTACAACTTCAAAGAAGACCCGCTGTGGAACTACAAACCGGTGGCGCTGCCGATTGATGCGTTGGTCTGGTACCAATGCGACCATCTCGGCACCCCTCAGGAAATCACCGACCAGAACGGCCACACCGCTTGGAGCGCGCAATACAAAGCGTGGGGCGAAGCACAGGAAAACCGTTCGGAGTTCGCCCAACAAGTCGGCCTGACCAACCCGATCCGCTTCCAAGGCCAATACCACGACCACGAAACCGGCCTGCACTACAACCGGCATCGATACTATGATCCAAGGGTCGGGCGCTTCATCAGCGAAGACCCGATTGGGTATCTGGGTGGACTGAACATCTACCAATACGGGCCCAACTCAATCAGTTGGGTCGATCCGTTAGGCCTGGCAAGTTCGACCGTCGGGCCGGGGCGGAAGCCTAAGTCCGATAAGCCAAATCAAAACTGTAAACGCGCGTGCAGAAAAAAATGGGAGGTCAATCGGTATGACCGGGTTTGCGAGGGTAATGTCAGTGGCGTGGGTTATGCGAAATACTTTTATGATCCGAGATGGAGCCAATGGTGGTCGATCGATAAAACAGGTCATGGAGAAAGCGCTTGGAAAGTTTACGATAAAACTGGTACGTGGGTCGCTGACGCGGACATCTATGGTGACCATATGAGCAAGCACAAAAGTGGCATCGGAAAGAACATCGATTTCAGGTCTTTGAAATGCAAGGATAATAAATGATTAATTCTGCTGAAGAATTTATCGCATTACGAAGTAGCGATTTAAAAAACGAGTATGATCGAGCTGCGATGGAAGAAGCTCCAATATCTGTCTGGCGCGAGATCATCATCAAGTACCCAAACTATAGGCGATGGGTTTCGCACAACAAAACCGTACCTCTGGAAATACTTGAAGAACTTTGTATTTTTGACAGCACTATCAGGCAGTCTGTCGCGAGAAAACGGAAATTATCCCTAGCGATGTTTGAAATGCTATCTAAAGACGTTAGCGATGTTGTGAGGGTGGCGATAGCCGCGAATAGAAAGACACCAATCGCTATCTTAGAGCGATTGCTAACAGATAAGGACGAAGATGTCGCAAGCGTAGCTAGGCTTAATCTTGATGAGAGAAAAATAAAGACTATAGGGAACGGTCTCGTTTAATATCGTATAAGCCTAATAGTGCATGGCTGGCCGATGCTCATATCTATGGCGACCACACAAGGAACTACAAAACCCAGGACTAGTGGGGACGGACTAGTGGGGACGGACCCCTTTAGTTCCGGGGGTGGATTATGCGAAATACAATCTTGACCCAAAAAAAGTAAAAATAGTGGACAGTAAATAAAACAGGCCACGGGGAAAACGCTTGAAAGTCTACGATGAATCTAGCGCGTGGCTCGTGAATACTGATATTTACGGAGGCCGTAAGAGTGAGCATAAAAGCGGAGTCAGAAAGAATATAAATTCAGATTTTTAAGTGCAAGGTTAAAAATGTTTACATCTGCTGAGGAGTTTGTAGCGCTACGGAGTAGCTCCATCAAAAGTGAATACGATAGAGCTGCAACTGAGGAGGCCCCGATTTCGGTATGGCGCGATGTAATAAAAAACACCCGAACTCCAGGCGATGGGATTCGCATAATAAAAGTGTCCCATTAGAGATCTTAGAAGAACTATGCCAGTTTGATAGCACCGTCCGGCAGTTCATTGCAGCAAAAAGAAAGATGTCACCGGCGCTCTTCGAAATTCTATCTTGGGATGAGAGTTATGTTGTACGCATAGCAGTGGCCGCCAACAAAGAAGCACCAATTACAATATTGGAAAGACTACTTAATGATCAAAACAAGCATGTTGCTCGCGCGGCAGAATACAATCTTGAAGAAAAATAAAAATAAAAATAAAAATAAAAATAAAAATAAGAATAGAATTAGGGAGTAATGCCTTTTGAGTTCTTTCGCGTTAAGGCGGACAGCCTACAGTAGCTTATTGGGACGGCCCCCTCGAACTAGCGTGAGGACAAGTAGGAAGGCACTGCCTTTTGAACAGCTAGCTCAACTACCGGGGACAGATTAATTTACGGTCAAGCGTTGTAAATAAATCAGCACCCTTATGCACCCTTATGCACCCTTATGCACTCGTAAATAAATCAGCCCCCTTATGCATTAAAGATTTTTGGCGGCTAGCTCTTTAATCTTTGGTCTGAGTAGGAGTGAAAAAGGCCCGGCCTTTTAAACCGCTAGTTCAACCGCCGGGGACAGATTAATTTACGGTGAAGCGTTGTAAATAAATCAGTCCCCTTATGCACGAAGACTGCATACCAGCCGCTGGAGATTTAGCCGACGTGATTGTCCCTTCGTGATCAAGCTCACTTCCACATGTACTGATCGCGCGGATTGTCACTCGTGGCGCTGCTCCGCTCACGGTTGAGGAGCCGGTGCCGCCTTGCCCGTTTGAGGATCAGGATAATTCGGAATTTCTCCCATCCTGCGCAGCCCGTTGAAGTGCTGCGGATCGTCCAGATAGCGAACCATGACTTCACGCCAAGTGGGGTCGTTAAAGGTCTGCACGTGCGGCCCGCGCGTGAGTTGCAGAACGCGCGGCGGCGGCGCGGCCTGATACAGGCTGATGCCGTTGTACAGCGGCACTTGCGTGTCGTCCAGACTCTGGAACAGCAGCATGGGCGTGCCCTTGAGCTGCGGCATGCCGTTGATGGCGCTGTCGCCGTCGGGGATCACCCACGACAGCGGCCGTTTGATGGGCCACGTCAGCCACGACGTGCTGAGGGTATAGCGGGCGACCTCACGATAGCTCGCCGGCACCCCATCGAGGACCAGCGCCTTGACCCGCGCGCGCTGCTGCGGATGTTCGGACAGGTAATGCACCGCCAGTGCCCCGCCGATGCTTTGGCCGAGCACCACCAGCGGTTTGCCCTGCACTTCAGGCGCCGCGTTCAGCCAGTCAAACGCCGCGTCGATGTCCTGATAAATGGCCGGCAGACTCGGCTCACCTTCCGACCGACCATAACCGCGATAGTCCACCAGCAGCACTTGATAGCCCTGCTCCGGCAACCACCAGCTCCCCGCGAGATGCCAGGCCATGTTGCCGCCGTTGCCATGCATGTGCAGCACGGTGCCCTTGACGGGTACGCCGGGTTTTACCGGCAGAAACCACGCGTTGAGTTTGGTGCCGTCGGCCGCTGTAAGGGTGACATCGCGCCAGGCGAGGTGGGCCTTGTCCGGCGTCAGCGGCAAACCGCGTTCCGGGTAGAACAGCAATTCGCTGCAGCCACTGAGGGAAATGACCAGGAGCAAGGTAAGAAGAAGCTTCAAGCGATGTCCTTCAATTCTGGATGGGCGGACGACGGGAAACCTGACAAAGGCGCCGATGTATCGGCGCCCACAGACTCACAGAATATTCGAATAGTCCGCTTCGATCCGGTCCAGGCTCAAGTGATTGAGGAAGTTGGAGAAACACATCCACGCCGACAGCGCATTCATGTCACGGAACTGATCGGGCAGGTATTTGGGCGGCACCACCAAGCCTTCGTCCACCAACTGGCGCAGCGTGCGCATGTCTTCCAGCGTGGTCTTGCCGCAGAACAGCAGCGGCACCTGCTCCAGCTTGCCCTTTCTCACGGCCAACTGGATGTAGTTGTAGACCATGATGAAGCCCTTGAGGTAGGACAGATCCTTGGTGAATGGCAGGCCATTCGGCACCGAGCCCCGGAATACCCGACTGGCGTTGCCGTAGCTTTCCGACATGCCGAAGCCTTGCTCGCGATAGAACTCGAACACCTGCAAAAAGTCGGCGCCCTCCTCGGCCATGTGAATGGCACGGGTGCGATTGGTCAGCTTGCGCAGGCGGCTCGGGTAGGACGCGAAGCCGATGATCTCCATCAGAATCGCCAGGCCTTCCTGGGTCACTGTCGACGAGGGCGGGCCTTTGGACAGGAAGGTGCAGATCGGCTGATTCTGCCCATTGAGCGTGGTGCCGACGTGCACCAGGCCTTCATGGACTTCCAGCGCGCGCACGTCGCGTTCGTTGAACATCGCGTCGCTGCGGATCTTGATGTAATCGGCCCCGGCTGCCGCGTCCGCCACGATGCCGTCGGATTCGAACACCCGGATCGTCTCTTCAGCCTCACCGAACGTGCGATTGAGCCGGGTTTGCAGCATGGCGACGGCGTCTTTGGCCGTCAGGATTTTCGGCTCGTCCTTGAGATCGCCGCGGCCGGCAATGTTGTTCAGGTAATCGGAGAGCATCATGCCGAGGTCGGACAGGGTCGGGTCGCCGGCGTGGAACGCATCGGACGCCGCGCCGTACAGCTCCTGAGAGATCAGGCCGAAGTCGGGGGTGCCGCGTGCTTCGAGCATGCGGATGACCATCCGGTACTCCTTGCACATGCGGCGCATGATCTGCCCGACCGGGTTGAACTGGCCCAGCTGCCGGGTGATGTCACGCTCGATGTTCTGGAACTCCAGCTTCACCGCGCCGGAATCAAAGCCCAGCGGGCGATTCTCGTAGTAGGCGCGATCCACCTCCGGCAGGTTTTTGCCTTTGCCGTCGAGGAAGGTCTTGCGGATGTTGTCATCCCACTTCACGGCATCAAGGACGCGGATCGGCGTCTGCGCCACCACGATACGATCGGACAACGTGCGAATAGTCTGCTGGTATTCGTCCACCCGGTACCCCTTATTGAACCGTTTGCGCTATTTGGTCATGCGCTGATATTGAGCTGCCTTGAGAAAGACGTCGGAATTGGCCGGGTCGTCGAGGTAGGCAAAGACCTTGTCCATGGAACTTGAGATCAACATGCCGTCGCCCTTGACCGTATCGACCCGCTCCCCGTCGATAAGCTTCTGCTCGACCAACTGCTGAAACCGCTCCAGGTCCAGGTCATAGACCACCAGTTCGTCGGCGCCGTTCTCGTTATCCATCAAGTCGAAACCGGCGATGACGTAATTGCCGCCGTATTTGTCAGGCAGCGCGGCGGATACGTACCAGCGACTGCCGTGCCGCGACACGGTGAAGGCGTACTCGTCACGGTTCTTACGATCGCCTTTGCGGTAGCTGACCGCTTTGTAACGGTCGGGGCCGGCGCGGCTGATTTCCAGTTCGAGCGGCTCGCCCCAGGCATTTTTGCTGCTCCAGGTGCCGAGCAATCTGGGCGGGGCGGTGTTGCTGACCGGAATCGGGTCCTTGAACGTCACCAGGCATCCGCTCAACAGCGCGAACGACAGGGCGAGCAATACGCGCCAGACTTTCATCAGGTTCTCCTTGAGGTATCAGCCAGCCATCGGCTTGGCAGTGCCCAGTACCAGATGCATCTGGCGAGTAAGAATAGCGAGCATTTCTTCGTCTGCGCCGGGGCGGGGCCCGTTGAGCAGCCCCTGATATTCCATCCGGCAGATGAGCCCCGTCAACACTTGGGCATCCAGTTGCGGCTGAACCGAGCCCATGACTTCGAGAAACTGGGCGCTGCCCTGCAACAGGATCTGCTGGTGGGCGCTCACCAGTGGCGCCAGTCGCGGGTTGATCAGCGCTTCGAGATGAAAGGCGTGCTCGGCAATGAGCTGGTCACGACGGGTCAGCAGTTGATGGCGTACGTACTCCATGGTCATCCGCGCGATCTCATCGGCCAGCCGGGCGTGGGCTTCGGCGCTGCCGTCGTTACGGGCAACCATCTCGCGGAGCAGCGCCTCGGTGTTGGTCCACAGCTTGGCCATGTACGCCGCGCTGCGTTCGACGTATTGCGCGAAGGCATCGGTGAGCAGGTCATCGATGTCCTTGAAGTAGTAGGTGGTGGCGGAGAGCGGCACTTGCGCTTCGGCAGCGATTGCGCGATGACGCACGGCCCGAACGCCGTCACGAATGAGGACGCGCATGGCCGCATCGAGGATCTGTTGCCTACGCTGTTCACTTCCCTGTCGACTCGCCTTGCGGCCCTGGTACTGAACACTCTGTGCGACTGCCGTGGCCAGGCCAGCGGCTCCCTTTTGAGCGATCGTGCGGTTCACAACTGGATTTCCTTTTCATTGAGTAGCATGCGCGGTGTCTGCAGGAGCGTGGCCTGCGTGACTTTACAGACAAAAAAAAGCCGCCCTGCGCAGGCGGCTTGTTTTGACGCTTAGGCTTGCGGCCGCATGTGCGGGAACAGGATGACGTCTCGTATGGACGGCGAGTTGGTCAGCAGCATGACCAGACGGTCAATGCCGATGCCCTCGCCCGCGGTCGGCGGCATGCCGTATTCCAGCGCCCGGACGAAGTCTGCGTCGTAGTGCATGGCTTCATCATCGCCCGCGTCCTTGTCCGCCACCTGCGCCATGAAGCGCTCGGCCTGGTCTTCCGCGTCGTTCAACTCGGAATAGGCGTTGGCGATTTCACGGCCGCCAATGAACAGCTCGAAGCGGTCGGTGACGTTGGGGTTGTCATCGTTGCGACGGGCCAGAGGCGACACTTCGAACGGGTACTGGGTGATGAAGTGCGGCTGCTCCAGCTTGTGCTCGACCAGCTCTTCGAAAATCATCACCTGCAGCTTGCCCAGACCTTCGAAACCCAGCACCTTGGCGCCGGCTTTCTTGGCGATGGCGCGGGCCTTGTCGATGTCGTTCAGGTCATCGGCGGTCAGCTCGGGGTTGTACTTGAGGATCGAGTCGAACACCGACAGACGCGCAAACGGCTCGCCGAAGTGGAACACTTTGTCGCCGTACGGCACGTCGGTGCTACCGAGCACCAGTTGGGCCAGCTCGCGGAACAGCTCCTCGGTCAGGTCCATGTTGTCTTCGTAGTCCGCGTACGCCTGATAGAACTCAAGCATCGTGAACTCGGGATTGTGACGGGTCGAGACGCCTTCGTTACGGAAGTTGCGATTGATCTCAAACACCTTCTCGAACCCGCCAACCACCAGACGCTTGAGGTACAGCTCAGGCGCGATACGCAGGAACATTTCCAGGTCCAGCGCGTTGTGATGCGTCTCGAACGGCTTGGCCGCTGCGCCGCCCGGAATGGTCTGCAGCATCGGCGTTTCGACTTCGAGGAAGTCGCGCTGCATCAGGAAGCTACGGATGTGGGCGATGACTTTCGAGCGAACGCGGAAGGTTTCACGCACGTCATCGTTGACGATCAGGTCGACGTAACGCTGGCGATAACGCTGCTCGGTATCGACCAGGCCATGGTGCTTGTCGGGCAGCGGGCGCAAGGATTTGGTCAGCAGGCGCACGTTGGTCATTTCGACATACAGGTCGCCCTTGCCGGAACGGGCCAGGGTGCCTTCGGCTGCGATGATGTCGCCCATGTCCCAGGTTTTCACCGAGGCCAGGGTTTCTTCCGGCAGGGTCTTGCGGTTGACATAGACCTGGATGCGACCGGTCATGTCCTGAATCACCATGAACGAGCCACGGTTGAGCATGATGCGCCCGGCAACCTTGACCGGAATCGCCGCTTCAGCCAGCTCTTCCTTGGTCTTGTCCGCGTACTGTTTCTGCAGGTCGTTGCAGTAGTTTTCGCGACGGAAGTCGTTCGGGAAGGCATTGCCCTTGGTGCGCTCGGCCGCAAGTTTTTCCTTGCGCAGGGCGATCAGGCTGTTTTCTTCCTGTTGCTGGGCTTGCGGGTCGAGTTGTTGGTCGCTCATGTCTTGATTATCCATCACAGGTTCGTGGCCCTTCGTCTGGCCGGGAAGCGCGACGAAGGATCGCGGGCGGCGACGTCATGATGACGCGCCCGACCCGCAACAGTGGTGTGGCGATTACAGGCCCTGTTTGAGGCTCGCGATCAGGTATTCGTCGATGTCGCCATCGAGCACCTTGTCGCAATCGCTGCGTTCGACGCTGGTGCGCAGGTCTTTGATGCGCGAGGCATCGAGTACGTACGAACGGATCTGGTGACCCCAGCCGATATCCGACTTGGTGTCTTCCAGCGCTTGCGAGGCCGCATTGCGCTTCTGCACTTCCTGCTCGTACAAGCGCGCCCGCAGCATCTTCATCGCGGTGTCTTTGTTGGCGTGCTGGGAACGTTCGTTCTGGCAACTGACCACGGTGTTGGTCGGCACGTGGGTAATCCGGACCGCCGAGTCGGTGGTGTTGACGTGCTGACCACCGGCGCCCGAGGAGCGGTAGGTGTCGATACGCAGGTCAGACGGGTTGATGTCGATTTCGATGTTGTCATCGATTTCCGGCGACACGAACACGGCCGAGAACGAGGTGTGACGGCGGTTGCCGGAATCGAACGGGCTTTTGCGGACCAGACGGTGGACGCCGATTTCGGTGCGCAGCCAGCCGAATGCGTACTCGCCCTTGATGTGCACCGTGGCGCCTTTGATACCGGCGACTTCACCGGCCGACAGCTCCATGATGGTCGCGTCGAAGCCGCGCTTGTCGGCCCAGCGCAGGTACATGCGCAACAGGATGTTCGCCCAGTCCTGGGCTTCGGTGCCGCCGGAACCGGCCTGGATGTCCAGGTAGGCGTTGTTCTGGTCCATCTCGCCGCTGAACATGCGACGGAATTCCAGTTTTTCCAGGGCCTCGCGCAGGCGCTCGACTTCAGCGGCAACGTCGTCGACGGCGGCCTGGTCTTCTTCTTCGGCGGACATCAGCAACAGGTCCTTGGCGTCCACCAGGCCGGTGCTCATTTCGTCGAGGGTGTCGACGATCTGCGCCAGCAGCGAACGCTCGCGGCCCAGTTCCTGGGCGTACGACGGGTTGTTCCAGACGTTTGGATCTTCGAGCTCGCGGTTAACTTCGGTCAGACGATCATGTTTGTGATCGTAGTCAAAGATACCCCCGAATGGTTTCGGAGCGCTCGGACAGGTCCTTGATGCTGTTTAGGATCGGGTTGATTTCCATGGTAGGCAGCACTCGCAGGCGATTTTCACAAAGCCGGCGAGTATAACGCAGGCAAACCCGGGATGGCAGTCCGTTGGGCAGGGGTGCGCCGCGTTCGTTGTTGTTGCCAAGGACCCGACCCGGTTACGGCCAGAGCGCGCAGGAATGCGAATCCTCGCCCTACCCCACCGCCACCTGATTGCGACCATTGTGCTTTGCCGCATACAGCCCCTGATCCGCACTTTGAATCAACTGGCGACTGTGGCTGCCCACTTGCGGGACGACAGTGGCCAGACCAATGCTGACCGTCAGGCTGGAGCCCTGGGTCGGGGCGACGTGGGGGATGTTCATGCCGGCGATGGTCTGACGCAGTTTTTCAGCCAGCAAACGCGCGCCGCCAGGGGAGGTGCTGGGCAGTACCAGCGCAAATTCTTCGCCACCGTAACGCGCCGGCAGGTCGGAAGGACGGCTGGAGTTGGCGCGGATGGCTTTGGCGACCTGACGCAATGCCTCGTCACCTTCGAGATGGCCGAAGGCGTCGTTGTAAGCCTTGAAGTAATCGACGTCGATCATCAACAGCGAGATCTGGGTCTGCTCCCGGGTGGAACGGCGCCATTCCAGTTCCAGGTACTCGTCGAAGTGGCGGCGATTGGACAGGCCGGTCAAACCGTCGGAGTTCATCAGCCGTTGCAGCACCAGGTTGGTGTCGAGCAGCTGTTGCTGACTGACCCGCAACGCACGATAGGCTTCGTCGCGCTGCAGCAGCGTCATGTAGGAGCGCGAGTGGTAGCGAATGCGCGCCACCAGTTCGATGTTGTCCGGCAGTTTGACGAGATAATCGTTGGCGCCAGCGGCAAAGGCGGCGCTTTTGATCAGCGGGTCTTCCTTGGTCGAGAGCACAATGATCGGAATGTCACGGGTCTTCGGATTGGCGCGGTACTCACGCACCAGTGTCAGGCCGTCCAGGCCGGGCATGACCAGGTCCTGAAGAATCACGGTCGGCTTGATGAGGATCGCTTGGGCAATCGCCTGATGCGGGTCTGCGCAGAAATGGAAGTCGATGTTGTCTTCGTGCGCCAGCCCGCGGCGGACAGCCTCGCCGATCATGGCCTGATCGTCGACCAGCAGCACCATCGCAGCGTTTTCATCCGTGGCGTTCAGATCGTCCAGTTGCAAATCATGCATGCGGGGTCTCCTGGTCACAGGCGGGCTGTGAAATCACCTGGAAATTCATTGGGTGAATACCTCCTTCAAGCGAGGTGCGATCGAGTCCAGTGAGCGAATTTCCATGGCGGCGTCGATCGCCGCAGCCGCTTTAGGCATGCCGTACACCGCACAGCTTTCCTGATTCTGGGCGATGGTGAGAAAGCCCCGCTGACGCATCAGCTTGAGTCCCTGCGCACCATCACGGCCCATGCCGGTCAACAAAACACCCACTGCGTCACCATTCCAATAGCTGGCCACACTTTCGAAAAACACGTCGATGGAGGGCCTGTAAATTTCGTTAACCGGCTCTGCGGTATACGCCAGCGTGCCGTTCCTGAGCAGACGAATATGGTGGTTGGTGCCTGCCAGCAGCACCGTGCCCACTTGCGGCGGCTCGCCATCGCGCGCCAGCCTGACCTCAAGCCCCGAAGAGCCGCTCAGCCATTGCGCCATCCCTTCGGCGAATACCTGATCCACGTGCTGCACCAGCACGATGGCGGCCGGAAAGTCATTCGGCAGCGCCTTGAGCAGTATTTCCAGCGCGGCAGGCCCGCCGGCCGATGAGCCGATGGCAATCAACCGCTGACACTGTGCCGACTCGCGCAGCGGGGGCGGCACGGGGCGCACCCGCGTGTCCCGCTCGCCAATGAGCCAGCCTATATTAAGTATCTTGCGCAACAAAGGCGCGGCGGCATCCCTGGGGTTGCCGGCCCCCAGCGCAGGCGTGTCGACCACGTCCAGCGCGCCATGGCCCATGGCTTCGAACACCCGATGCACATTCTGCTCGCGATCCACGGTGACGATGACGATGGCACACGGCGTCGCCGCCATAATACGTCGAGTCGCCTCCACGCCGTCCATCACCGGCATGATCAGGTCCATCAGTATCAGATCGGGCTTTTGCTGGACGCAACGCTCGACAGCCTCGGCGCCGTTACTGGCCACCCAGACAATCTGGTGCGCCGGCTCGAAAGCCAGCGCGCGACGCAGCGCCTCCACCGCCATGGGCATGTCGTTGACGATGGCGATCTTCATCCCTGCGCATCTCCTATCAACTCAACGACCGCATCGAGCAACGCGTCGTCGTGGAAACTGGCCTTGGCCAGATAGTAATCGGCGCCGGCGTCCAGGCCGCGACGACGATCTTCTTCACGGTCCTTGTACGACACCACCATCACCGGCAGCGATTGCAGGCGGCTGTCGCGACGCACCAGCGTCACCAGCTCGATGCCGTCCATACGCGGCATGTCAATGTCGGTGATGAGGAGGTCGAAATCCTCACCGCGCAGGGCGTTCCAGCCGTCCATGCCGTCCACGGCCACCGCCACTTCATAGCCACGACTGAGCAACAGTTTGCGTTCCAGTTCGCGCACGGTCAGGGAGTCATCGACCACCAGCACGCGCTTGCGCACCCGTGCGTCAGCCTGACGACTGCGCCGGTCGATGCGTTCCAGGCGTCCGGTATTGAGCAGTTTCTCCACCGAACGCAGCATGTCTTCAACGTCGATGATCAGCACCGCCGAGCCGTCGTCGAGCAACGCGCCGGCGGAGATGTCCTGAACCTTGCCCAGGCGCGGATCCAGCGGCAACACCACCAGGGTGCGTTCGCCGATGAAACGCTCCACGGCAACCCCATACACCGCATCGCGCTCGCGAATCACCACCACTTTGAGCACGTCTTCACTGTGCTGGCTGGCCGGACGGTTGAGCAGCTGAGTGGCGGCTACCAGCCCGACGTGGCGCTCTTCATGCCAGAAATGCTGACGCCCTTCCAGCTGTACGATTTCGTCGGCGCGCACGTCACGCATGCGCTCGATGTGCGCCAGCGGAAAGGCATACGCTTCGCCGCCGACGTCTACCACCAGACTGCGCACCACCGACAAGGTCAGCGGCACTTCGAGATGGAAACGGCTGCCCTTCCCCGCGCGCTGGTCCAGTTCGACGCCGCCACGCAGCTGCCGGACCATGTGCTGAACCGCATCCAGACCGACGCCTCGACCGGACACTTCAGTGACCTTGTCGCGCATGCTGAACCCGGGCAGGAACAGGAAGCTCAGCAGTTCCTCCTCGCTCAACTGCGCAGCGGTTTCGGCGGGCGAGAGTTTGCGATCGATGATGCTTTGGCGCAGACGCTCAAGATCCACCCCGGCGCCGTCGTCGATCAGCTCGACCACCAGCAAACCGGCCTGGTGAGAGGCCTTCAGCTTAATCAGCCCCTCGGCTGGCTTACCGATGGCGACGCGCTGCTCGGGCAGCTCGATGCCATGGTCGACGGCGTTGCGCAGCAAGTGGGTCAATGGCGCTTCAAGTTTTTCCAGCACGTCGCGATCGACCTGAGTCTTTTCGCCGTCGATCTCAAGCCGCACCTGCTTGCCCAGCGAGCGGCCCAGATCACGGACCATGCGCGCCTGCCCCGCCAGCACGTCGGCAAACGGTCGCATGCGGCAGGCCAGCGCCGTGTCGTAGAGCAGTTGCGCGCGTTGCGAGGCCTGCCAGCCGAACTCGTCGAGGTCCGCCGTTTGTTGAATCAGCAAATGCTGCGCTTCGCCGAGCAGACGCCGCGCTTCGTCCAGCGCCTTCTGCGCGTCGGGATCGGTGTTGGCGCCGAGCAAGGCTTCGAGACTGTCCAGCGCTCGGGTCGCACCGGTCTGGGTGCGTTTGACCCGTTGCATCGCGGCCAGATACGGCTTCAGCCGTTGGGTCTCGACCAGCGACTTGCTCGACAGGTCCAGCAGGTTGTTCAAGCGTTCGGCGGTGACGCGCAGGACCCGTTCGCCGGTCTCGACCACACGTCGTTCACCGGGACCCTCCGTTTTGAGCGCAGGGTCCGGAACGGGTTCGACAGTGGAAGCTGCCAGCTCTTCAGCCGCCGAATCCTGCGCCGACTGAAGCGAGGTGACCAGCGACTGCGCGTTGGCCAGCAGGATGTCTTCGAGGGAAGGCAGCGCGGTCGGCACCAGCATGGCTTTCATCGCCGGATCGTCGCTGACCATGTTGTTCATCAGCGCCACATAGCCGTCGACATCTGCCTGAGGCACGGTGGCGCCAGGCGTGGCGATGCGCATCAGCAAATCGGTGCCCATCAGCAGAGCGTCGATGTGCTCGGGCAGTAGGTGCAATCGCCCTTCCTGGGCACTGACCAGGCAATCTTCCATGACGTGGGAAACGCTGACGCCGGCGTTGACCCCGACAATACGCGCCGCGCCTTTCAGCGAATGGGCCGCGCGCATGCACGCTTCCAGTTGATCGGCCTGGGTCGGATTGCGCTCAAGGGCCAAAAGGCCTGCGCTCAACACGTGGGTCTGCGCTTCCGCCTCCAGGGTGAAGAGTTCGAACAGCGACGCATCGCGCATTTGATCGGGCGTCATGTCAGGCTCCGGTTCACAGCCGACAACAGGTGGTCTTCATCGAGCAGGCGCAAGCTGCGGTTTTTCCATTGCACGACCCCTCGGGTGAAGCGCGCGTTGCTGTTCTGCGTCGACGCCGAGGCACTGTCCAGCAGACGCGCCTCAATGGCATGAATGCCGTCGACTTCGTCCACCGGCACCACCACCGGACCGCCGTCTGCCGAAACGATCAGCATGCGCGGCAATGTTCGGGCGTCACCCACCGGCGCGACTGAAGGGTCCAGCCCGAGCAGTTCGACGAACGACAGGCACGCCACCAGGGCGCCGCGCACATTGGCAACCCCCAGCAAGGCGCGGGAACGCTGGTGCGGAAGGGAATGAATGGCTTGCACCGGCGACACTTCCACCAGACACCGGGTCGGCAGACCGAGCCACTCTTCGCCCAGACGAAACACCACGGTCGAGCGGGTTTCGACGTCGACGGCCAGCGCATCGGTGTGCATCGACACGCGCTGCTCCTGCGCCAGCGAATAGCGGTCGAGCAAGCGCGTGGCTGCGGCCGAGTAGACGGAGCAGTTACGGCAATGAATATGATCGGCAAGCAGCGGACAGGAGCGGTCGCCATGGATGCCAATGCGGTTCCAGCAGTCGTCGATCGCCTCGGCGTCGTCGCTGACCAGCTCTGTGTGTACGCGACTCATCCACTGTGTCCTTCTTTAGTGACACCCCGTGCCGCGCGCTCCTGCAGCCGCCGGGCCCCTGCGCTGTCGCCCTGGGCGGCGAGGAGCGCGGCCAGTTGCGCCAGGGTTTCCGGATGCTGTGGTTGCAGATACAACGCCTTGCGATAAAACCCTTGTGCCGCGCTCGTCTCCCCCGCCACTTCGCTGAGCAGGCCCAGCCAGTAAAACACCGGCGCCACGGGGTCGAAGCGCTTGAGGTACTGCTCGCACGCCACCTTCGCCTCGCCACTGCGGCCTTCGTTGGCAAGGACGGCGATGCTGCGCAGCAACTCGGCTGCTTCGCCATTGCCAGCACCCGGCGCTACCACCGCCTTGATGTCGGGTCTGAGCGCAGCCCTGCGTTCTTCAGCCAGCGCAGGATCACCCAACAACCTCGGCGCAAAGGCCTGGGGTTTAAGGGTGCCGCGCGACGGGGCCGAGGCTGAGCGAGCAGACGTTGAGTAAGCAGGCAAAGCATCGTTTCGCGACGGCGGCATGGCTGGGGCAGTCAGCCCGCCGTGGGGTTCGGAAACGGCCTCGTCACGCCGACGAAAGGCAAAGGATTGGGGAATGCCGATCGACACCATGCCCATGCGCCCGAGCAGGCTGCCCTCGGCGGGGCCGATAAACAGCACGCCGTCGTCGCGGGTCATGCGTTTGAGCGCCTCGAAGCCCTGACGCTGAGTCTCGACGTCGAAGTAGATCAGCAGGTTGCGGCAGAACACGAAATCGTAGGCCGACTGCGCCACCGGCATGGCGGGATCGAGCAGGTTGCCGGACTGAAAGCGGACCTGATCACGTACGCGCATCTCCAGACGATAGCCCTCTTCGGCCGCGTTGAAGAAACGCTCCCGAAAACCCAGTTGATCCCCACGAAAGGAGTTCTTGCCATACACGCCCTGGCGCGCGCGCTGGATCGAAAGCGGGCTGATGTCCACCGCCTCGACGCTGAACTGCGGGCCTCGCAAACCGGCGTCGAACAGCGCCATGACGATGGAATAAGGCTCCTCGCCGGTGGAGCACGGCAGGCTGAGAATCCGCAGCGGACGCACGCCATTGAGCTGCGCCAGTCGGGCATTGGCCAGCTTGCCGAGGGTGACGAAGGATTCCGGGTAACGGAAAAACCACGTTTCGGGGACGATCACCGCTTCGATCAGCGCCTGTTGCTCGTCCGCCGAAACCAGCAGCGTCTGCCAGTAATCGTCGTGGTCCCGCGCCTTGGACAGCGTGCAGCGCTGACGCACGGCGCGCTCGATGATCGCCTCGCCCACCGACGCGACGTCCAGCCCGATGCGGTCCTTTAGGAAAGCGAAGAAACGCGCATCGCTGCTCATGGCGTGGCCTCGAAGGCATCCAGGCTAATGGGCTGTTCGGGAAACAACAGTTCGCGCACAGCGTCGCTGAGCAAGTCTTCCACGCGTATCCACTGCAGCAGGCCGTGTTCGTCTTCGCGCACCGGACCCAGATACGGCGCCTGGGCGTTGTCCAGGCCGTAGGCTTTGAATTCATGGGGCGAGCAGCGCAGCGTGTCGGTTGCCTGTTCGAGGATCAACCCCAGCTCACGCGGGGGACGATCACCGCCCAGGCGATAGTGCACCAGCACCAGCCGTGTGCTGGTGCGCAGCTGGGAAGGATGGCCGAAGGTCAGCGCGCTGAGGTCGATGACAGGGACGATTGCACCCCGGTGGGCGAATACACCGGCGACCCAGTGCGGCGCTTGCGCGATGGGCTTGAGCACCAGCCGTGGCAGCACTTCGGCGACTTCTGTCGCTTGCAGCGCATAACGTTCCGCACCGATACGGAACAGCAGAAACAGCTTGCTCTTCGGCAATACCGCAGCGCTGCGCTTGGCTGAATGCTCGATCATGGGCCTGACTCAGACCTTGAAACGCGAAACGCCGCTACGCAGCCCCACCGCCACCTGGCTCAGCTCATCAATGGCAAAGCTGGCCTGACGCAGGGATTCAACGGTCTGGCTGCTGGCGTCACCCAACTGCACCAGCGCCTGGTTGATCTGTTCGGCGCCGGTGGCCTGGGCCTGCATGCCTTCGTTGACCATCAAGACACGCGGCGCGAGGGCCTGCACCTGATGAATGATCTGCGAAAGCTGCTCGCCGACCTGGGTCACTTCGTACATGCCGCGACGCACTTCTTCGGAGAATTTGTCCATGCCCATGACGCCTGCCGACACCGCCGACTGGATCTCCCGAACCATCTGCTCGATGTCGTAGGTGGCCACGGCGGTCTGGTCGGCCAGGCGCCGGACCTCGGTCGCCACCACGGCGAAACCACGGCCATATTCGCCGGCTTTTTCGGCTTCGATGGCGGCGTTGAGCGACAGCAGGTTGGTCTGGTCGGCGACTTTGACGATGGTCACCACCACCTGATTGATGTTGCCGGCCTTCTCATTGAGGATCGCCAGCTTGGAGTTGACCAGATCGGCCGCGCCCATGACCGAGTGCATGGTTTCTTCCATGCGCGCCAGGCCCTGCTGGCCGGAGCCCGCCAGGATCGAAGCCTGGTCCGCCGCCGAAGTGACTTCGGTCATTGTGCGCACCAGATCCCGGGACGTTGCGGCAATTTCCCGCGACGTCGCGCCGATTTCCGTGGTGGTCGCAGCGGTCTCGGTGGCCGTGGCTTGTTGCTGCTTGGAGGTCGCGGCGATCTCGGTGACCGAGGTGGTCACCTGAATCGACGAACGCTGGGCCTGGGACACCAGTGCGGCGAGCTCGGCGACCATGTCGTTAAAGCCGGTTTGCACCGATCCGAACTCATCGTTGCGGTCCAGTGCCAGCCGCGTGCTCAGGTCGCCAGTGCGCATGATGTCGAGGATCTGCACGATGCGGTTCATCGGCGCCAGAATTGCGCGCATCAGCAACAGGCCGCACGCAGCTGCTGCCAGCAGAGCGATGATCAGCGAGATGCCGAGGGTGATCTTGGCGCTGGAAACCGCGGCCTGGATGGCGTCGGACGCCTTGTCGGCGACCACCTTGTTCTTGGCGCCGAGTGCATTGAGTTCCTTGCGACCCTCAAACCACGCGGGCGTGAGTTGCTCGGCAAACATCCGTTGGGACAGCGCATAGTTGTCGCCCTGATAGGCCGCTAGCACACCGTTGAGCACTAGCTGATAGCGCTCGCGCAACTGCAGAAACTGGGCGAAGTCATTGCGATCGGATTCGTCGAAGATGCTTTTCTGGTAATTGACGATCTGCGCCTGCAGGCGGTCTTCGAAGTCTTTGTACTGGTCTTCTTCAGCGCTGGTGAGGTCGCGTCCGGCGCCCTCACTGAGTAAATGCTGAGTGGCTACGTAGCTTTCAACCCAGGCGCCGCGCACGGTGCTGCTGTAAAAAACGCCGGGCAGCGCGTCCAGCCGTACGGCATCGCCACTGCTCTCGATCACCAACAAGCGATTGAATGCCGCAACCACCATCAACAGCATGATGGCGATGATGACAGCGAAGCTCGCCAAAATCCGTTGACGCAACGTCCAGTTCTTCACAGTCAGCCCTCAAGGGTTCAACGCCGGCATGACCGGGTTCAAGAAGCGGACCGACAGACGGTCCAAAGCGAGCGGGAGTATAGCCTAGTGCCTTACCGACACTTGGGGTGTTTCTGACGAGGAAAACGCCATAACACACAGCCATATCGGAAATGTCTTACACGCTATCGGCTTGATGTGGCGTTGCTTGATGGTACGAATGCGCCGCGGGCGGATGTCTGGGTGGGACTTTCGTAGCGAGGAATAAGAATGCGGGTCAGGCCCTAGTGATTGTGGGGCCTGACCCAACAGGTTTGCGGCTATTGGCCGTCGTATCCGTGCCGGATCGCAGGGCGGACTGACGGTTTACGGCTGGGCCTGACGCACCTGCTGCTCAAGCTCGATCTTCAACGCCGGATCGAGTTTCAGTTGCTTGGCGAGTTCGTCCAGGTAAGCGCGCTCCATGAAGTGCTCTTCGTCGACCATCATCACGCTGGCCAGGTACATCTCCGCGGCGATTTCCGGGGTTTGCGCCGCACGGGCGACATCGACAGGGTCCAGTGGTTTGTTCAGCTCGGCGTGGAGCCACTGCTGCAGTTCGTTGTCGCCGGTGATGCGGGTGAACTCGCCTTCGATGAGTTCGCGTTCACGGTCGTCGACGTGGCCGTCAGCCTTGGCCGCGGCCACCAGCGCCCGCAGGATGGCCTCGCTGTGCTGTTCAACCTGGGCCGGTGGCACGCGGTCAACGGTTTGCGGCTCAACCGGTTGCGCCGCCCCCTGACTCGCCTGCCAGTTGCCATAGGCCTTGTACGCCAGCACGCCCAACGCTGCGAGCCCGCCGTAGGTCAGCGCTTTGCCGCCCATTTTGCGTGCGCCTTTGTTGCCCATCAGCAAGCCCATCGCGCCCGCCGCCAACGCACCGCCGCCAGCACCGGAGAGCAGCCCGCCAAGGCTGCCGCCCAGCTTGCCTCCCAGACCGCTGCCGCCGACCTTGCCAAGCAGATCGCCAAGCCCGCCCTGCCCGTTTTGCCCGCTTTTGCCGCTCTTGTCGTGAGCGCCGGCCTTGTTTTGCAGCAGGTCCTGACCGGATTTCAACAATTGATCAAGTAAACCGCGCGTGTTCATGACTTCACCTTCAGAAATGGGGACAGACGATTCGACCCGCAGGTTAAGGCGAAGGCACCGACGCACGTCGGGCGGGTTTGCTTCTGAATGTTGCGGCGACTGAGCGTCCAGAGTCAGGACGGGTTTTCACTCAATCGCATCCGCCTGCAGGAATGGGCTCGGTATTTGCTGCGTGAAGTTTGTCGGGGATCGAACGGGGCACTACGCTCTGCACCACCGATCTCTGCCCAAACCACCACCATGAGGCAAACCCACCATGTCCGTGCACAAGACCGCGATTCTGAGCGCCGTGATTACCGCACTATTCACCAGCGGCGCGGTGCAGGCCGCTGAAGCACTCACGGCGGTGGGCGATGGCGAGGGGCAGCTGGATATCGTGGCGTGGCCGGGTTACATCGAGCGAGGCGAAAGCGACAAGGCCTACGACTGGGTGACCGGCTTCGAGCAGGAGACCGGCTGCAAGGTCAACGTCAAGACCGCTGCAACCTCCGACGAGATGGTCAGCCTGATGACCAAGGGCGGCTATGACCTGGTCACTGCGTCGGGCGACGCGTCGTTGCGGCTGATCGCCGGCAAGCGCGTGCAGCCCATCGACCCCACGCTGATCCCGAACTGGAAAACCCTCGACCCGCGCCTGAAAGATGGTCCGTGGTACACGGTTGAAAACAAAACGTACGGCACGCCGTACCAGTGGGGCCCGAACGTGCTGATGTACAGCACCAACGTGTTCAAGACGCCGCCGGTGAGCTGGAGCGTGGTGTTCGAGCCGCAGGATTTGCCCGACGGCAAACCGAACAAGGGCCGGGTCCAGGCCTATGACGGGCCGATCTACATCGCCGACGCCGCGCTGTATTTGAAAACGGCCAAGCCGGAACTGAACATCGTCGATCCCTATCAGCTCACCGAGACCCAGTACAAGGCCGTGCTCGATCTGCTACGCGCCCAGCAGCCGCTGGTTCATCGCTACTGGCATGACGCGACGGTGCAGATGAGCGACGTGAAAAACGAAGGCGTGGCGGCGTCCAGTTCGTGGGGCTACATGGTCAACGGGCTGGTTGCCGAGAAACAGCCCGTGGCCTCGACCATCCCCCAGGAAGGCGCCACCGGCTGGGCCGACACGACGATGTTGCACGCCGAAGCCAAACACCCGAACTGCGCCTACAAATGGATGAACTGGTCGCTGCAACCGAAAGTTCAGGGTGACGTTGCCGCCTGGTTCGGCTCCCTGCCGGTGGTGCCGGACGCCTGCAAGGGCAACGCACTGCTCGGCGCCGAGGGCTGCGAAACCAACGGATTTGACCTGTTCGAGAAAATCGCCTTCTGGAAAACCCCACAGGCTGAGGGCGGCAAGTACGTGCCGTACAGCCGCTGGACGCAGGATTACATTGCGATCATGGGTGGGCGTTAGACGCCTGTATCGCCCGCTCCGGGTTCATTCAAATGCATCCAGCCCCGTTGCTGTGACGGCAGGGGCTGTCAATCGACCTGATTTCCGGAATCAAACGCCATGACCCACGCCGTCCAGTTCACCCAGGTCTCGCGGCTGTTCGGCGAGGTGAAAGCCGTGGACCGGGTGTCCATCGACATCCAGGAAGGCGAGTTCTTTTCCATGCTGGGCCCTTCGGGTTCCGGCAAAACCACCTGCCTGCGCCTGATCGCAGGCTTCGAGCAACCCAGCGCCGGCTCGATCCGCATTCATGGTCAGGAAGCCGCCGGCCTGCCGCCCTACCAGCGCGACGTCAACACAGTGTTTCAGGACTACGCGCTGTTCCCGCACATGAACGTGCAGGACAACGTCGCCTACGGCCTGAAAGTCAAAGGCGTCGGCAAGGCCGAACGGATCAAGCGGGCCGACGAGGCACTGAACATGGTCGCCCTTGATGGCTACGGCGCACGCAAACCCGCGCAACTGTCCGGCGGCCAGCGCCAGCGTGTAGCCCTGGCGCGGGCACTGGTCAATCGCCCGCGGGTGTTACTGCTCGACGAACCCCTCGGCGCCCTCGACCTGAAGCTGCGCGAACAGATGCAAAGCGAACTGAAGAAACTGCAGCGCCAACTGGGCATCACGTTCATCTTCGTCACCCACGACCAGACTGAAGCGCTGTCGATGTCGGACCGGGTCGCGGTGTTCAACAAGGGCCGCATCGAGCAGGTCGATACGCCACGCAATCTGTACATGAAACCGGCCACGACCTTCGTGGCAGAGTTCGTGGGCACCTCCAACGTCGTGCATGGTGAACTGGCGCAGATGTTGAGCGGCAATCCGGGCGCGTTTTCGATTCGACCGGAGCACATCCGTTTTGCCGAGGGCGGCACTGTGACGCACGACATTCAGCTCAGCGGCGTGCTGCACGACATTCAATACCAGGGCAGTGCCACCCGCTACGAGGTCAGACTGGACAACGGCCAGACGCTCATGGTCAGCCAGGCCAACGATCAGTGGCTGGACACCGGCGCGCATCATCGACCGGGGCAACCCGTCACCGTTCGCTGGGCGCGGGAAGCGATGATTACGTTGCATGACACGCCGGTTGAGGCGCAGTGAGATGGGTCAGACCTTCACAGGCCCGGCACTGACGCAACGGCCATCGCCACTCCGGCGCTTTTCCAACTTGCTGTATCGACGCCCGAATCTGTACCTGTCGCTGCTGCTGATCCCGCCGCTGCTGTGGTTCGGCGCGATTTACCTCGGCTCGCTGCTGTTCCTGTTGTGGCAGGGCTTCTATACCTTCGACGACTTCAGCATGACTGTGACGCCGGACCTGACCCTGGCGAACTTCGGCGCGCTGTTCAACCCGGCCAATTTCGACGTCATCCGGCGCACCCTGGTCATGGCGGTTGCAGTGTCCATCGCCAGCGCCATCGTCGCCTTCCCCATCGCCTATTACATGGCGCGCTACACCACCGGCAAAACCAAGGCGTTCTTCTACATTGCGGTGATGATGCCCATGTGGGCCAGCTACATCGTCAAGGCCTACGCGTGGACGCTGTTGCTGGCCAAGGGCGGCGTGGCGCAATGGTTCGTGCAGCATCTGGGGCTGGCGCCGGTGTTGGAGTGGCTGTTGAGCGTGCCCGGCATTGGTGGCAGCACATTGTCGACCTCGCACCTTGGGCGTTTTATGGTGTTCGTCTACATCTGGCTGCCGTTCATGATCATGATCCTGCCGATTCAGGCCTCCCTCGAACGCCTGCCGCCCTCTTTGTTGCACGCCTCCGCCGACCTCGGTGCCACGCCCCGGCAAACGTTCATGCAGGTGATTCTGCCGCTGTTGGTGCCAGGGATTGCGGCGGGCTCGATCTTCACGTTTTCGCTGACGCTGGGGGATTTCATCGTGCCGCAACTGATCGGCCCGCCGGGCTACTTCATTGGCAGCATGGTCTACGCGCAGCAAGGCGCCATCGGCAACATGCCCATGGCCGCGGCGTTCACGCTGGTGCCAATCGTGCTGATCGCGGTTTATCTGGCTATTGTCAAACGACTGGGGGCTTTCGATGCACTCTGAAAGAGCGTCGTGGGGCCTGAAGATCGCCGCCTGGGGCGGGCTGGTATTCCTGCACTTTCCGATCCTGATCATCCTCGTCTACGCCTTCAACACCGAAGACGCCGCCTTCAGCTTCCCGCCGAAGGGTTTCACCCTGAAGTGGATCGGCTTCGCGTTCGCGCGGCCCGACGTCCTGGAGTCGATCAAGCTGTCGCTGCAAATCGCCTGCGTCGCCACGCTGATCGCCCTCGTGCTCGGGACGCTGGCCTCGGCGGCGCTGTACAGGCGGGACTTCATCGGCAAGGACGGGATTTCACTGATGCTGATTCTGCCCATCGCCCTGCCCGGCATCATCACCGGGCTGGCCTTGTTGTCAGCGTTCAAGACCCTGGGGATCGAGCCAGGGATGTTCACCATCATTGTCGGCCACGCGACCTTCTGCGTGGTGATCGTCTACAACAACGTCATCGCCCGCCTGCGCCGCACCTCCCACAGCCTGATCGAAGCGTCGATGGACCTCGGTGCCGACGGCTGGCAGACCTTCCGCTACATCATCATGCCTAACCTTGGCTCGGCGCTATTAGCTGGCGGCATGCTGGCGTTTGCCCTGTCGTTCGATGAAATCATCGTCACCACCTTCGCCGCCGGGCACGAACGCACTCTGCCCATCTGGCTGCTCAACCAACTCAGCCGCCCGCGCGACGTGCCGGTGACCAACGTCGTGGCGATGCTCGTGATGATGGTGACCCTGCTGCCGATCCTCGGCGCGTACTACCTGACTCGGGGCGGGGAAAGCGTGGCGGGGAGTGGGGGGAAGTGAAGGGGTTGGGTCCGCGGGACCGATTAGGAATGGCGAGGGTAATCCAGCCAACGAGACGGTGAGTCAGTCCCGGCCCCAATGTGGCAGCGAGCTTGCTCGCGAAGAGGTCGGTACATTCGCCAAATCTTCAGCGGCTGGAATACCGTCTTCGCGAGCAAGCTCACTCCCACATGAATCTTCTCCAATAGAGCCAGCATCACAGAGCCAGAGATGCTGGAGCAGTGCAGATCAGCTATTCAGCGGTGTGATCAATCCCGCAAATCCGACTCGTGAATCGGCTGATCGCGGTGCGTTGCTCGCTGGTATTGCGCAGGCCATGTGGCCTGGCGTCCACCGAGCGCCTCGTCGGCTTGCAGCGGCCAGTACGGATCGCGCAGCAGTTCGCGGGCGAGGAAAATCAGGTCTGCCTGGCCGGTACGCAGAATGGTGTCGGCCTGGGTGGGTTCGGTGATCATGCCGACGGTGCCGGTGGCAATGCCGGACTCGTTGCGCACGCGAGCGGCGAACTCGGTTTGATAGCCCGGGCCCACGGGGATCTCGGCTTTCGCCGCAGTGCCGCCGGAGGACACGTCAACAAGATCAACGTCCAACTCTTTCAAGCGCTTGGCCAGCTCAACGGTTTCGTCCGCAGTCCAGCCGCCTTCCACCCAGTCGGTGGCCGAGACGCGCACGAACAAAGGCAGGCCTGCAGGCCAGACGTCGCGCACGGCTTTGGTGATTTCGAGGGTCAGACGAATGCGGTTTTCGAACGAGCCACCGTATTGATCCTGACGCTGGTTGCTCAGCGGCGACAGGAACTGATGCAGCAGATAACCGTGGGCAGCGTGAATTTCGACGACTTCGAAACCTGCGGTCAAGGCACGTTTGGCGGCGTCGACGAACGCCTTGATCACGTCCTGAATCTGGGCTTCATCCAGCGGGGTGGGCACGGTGTAGGTCGGATCGAATGGGATCTTCGAGGGCCCCCAGGTCGCCCAGCCACCTTGGTCGGCAGGGATGGCGCCACTCTGGCTCACCCACGGCCGCCATGTGCTGGCCTTGCGCCCGGCATGGGACAGCTGAATGCCGGCAACCACGCCCTGTGCTTTGATGAATCGAGTGATGCGTTGCAGCGGCTCAATGTGCTCGTCGTTCCAGATGCCGAGGTCTTCCGGGGTAATGCGCCCATCCTGGGTCACCGCCGCCGCTTCAGTGAAAATCAGCCCTGCGCCGCCGACCGCGCGGCTGCCCAGATGGACCAAATGCCAGTCATTGGCCAGGCCGTCGGCGCAGCAGTACTGACACATTGGCGAAACCACGATGCGATTGCGCAGTGTCAGTTGGCGAAGGGTATAGGGTTCAAGCAGCAGGCTCATGGGGGACCTCTCAGATCGTGTGGCAGGTTCCTTACGTGCGAACCTTGAGCCTAGTCGACAACCCGAGCGAAGTGAGGGTTCAGTCATTTCCCGGCTGAAGCCGGTCCTACCGAGACACCGCGTACGTCCGTAGGACTGGCTTTAGCCGGGAAGGCCTCGGATGTCACACCGCGAGATTGAGGGTGCCCACGCAGGCCGCTTCCCGGCTAAAGCCGGTCCTACCAGCGCGTACACCCGTAGGTTGGCTTTAGCCGAACCCAATGAATCAACGCGGTGAAAGGTGAACCACCATCAGTTGCACGGTTTCGTTGCCGCGAAATTCGTTCAGGTCCAGCTTGTAGGCCAGCTCGACCCAGCGCACAGTCGGGTTGGGCCATACGTCGCGGTCGACGCTGAAGGCGATGCCGTCAAGCTTCACGCTGCCGCACTCGGTCTTGAGTACCATCTTCAGATGGCGCTCGCCGACCACCCGCTGCTCCACCAGCTGGAACACGCCATGGAACAACGGTTCGGGAAAGTGCTGCCCCCACGGGCCGGCATTGCGCAGGGCACGGGCCAGTTCCAAATGAAATTCTTCCACCGCCAAGGTGCCGTCGGACAACAGCCGGCCGGTCAGGTCTTCTTCCTTGAGCTGGCGGCGAACCTCGGTGTCGAAGGCCTCGGCGAATGCCGGGAAGTTGCCTTCCGGCAGCGACAGCCCGGCCGCCATTGCGTGGCCGCCGAACTTGCTGATCAGCTCGGGATGTTTCGCCGCCACGGCATCCAGTGCGTCGCGGATGTGAAAGCCCGGTACCGAACGCGCCGACCCCTTCAGCACACCCTCGCCGGCGCTGGCGAACGCAATGGTCGGGCGGTGATAACGCTCTTTCAGGCGCGAAGCCAGAATGCCGATCACGCCCTGGTGCCACTCGGGTTCGAACAGGCACAGCCCAAACGGCATCGACTCCAGCGGCAGGTCCTTGAGCTGGGCAAGCGCCTCGCGCTGCATGCCCTGCTCGATGGATTTGCGGTCCTGATTGAGCTCGTCCAGACGCACCGCCATTTCCCGCGCCTCGGTCTCGTCATCACACAGCAGGCATTCGATGCCCAGGCTCATGTCATCCAGACGCCCGGCCGCATTCAGGCGCGGGCCGATGATGAACCCCAGATCGGTGGAGGTGATGCGCGACGCCTCGCGACGGGCGACCTCCAGAATGGCGCGCAAACCCGGACGTGCACGCCCGGCGCGGATGCGCATCAGCCCCTGGTGCACCAGAATCCGGTTGTTGGCATCCAGCGGCACCACGTCAGCGACGCTGCCCAAGGCCACCAGATCCAGCAACTCGCCCAGGTTGGGTTGAGCGCGGCCCTCGAACCAGCCGATGTCCCGCAGTCGCGCGCGCAAGGCCATCAATACATAAAAGATCACGCCGACGCCGGCCAGCGACTTGCTCGGGAAGGTGCAGCCGGGCTGGTTCGGGTTAACGATGGCATCAGCCGCCGGCAATTCGTGGCCGGGCAGGTGGTGATCGGTGACCAACACCTGCAAGCCCGCCGTTTTCGCTGCCGCAACGCCTTCGACGCTGGAAATGCCGTTGTCCACGGTCATCAGCAAATCGGGCTGACGTTCAAGGGCGACCTGGACGATTTCAGGTGTCAGGCCGTAACCGAATTCGAAACGATTCGGCACCAGGTAGTCCACGTGCGCGGCACCGAGCAAGCGCAGGCCCATCACGCCGACGGTGCTGGCCGTCGCGCCGTCGGCATCGAAGTCGCCCACGATGAGAATGCGATGGCGCTGCTGCAACGCCGTCACCAGCAGCTCGACGGCGGCGTCGATGCCCTTGAGCTGTTGATACGGAATCAATCGGGCAAGGCCCTTGTCGAGTTCTGCCTCCGAGGCGACACCGCGGGCCGCGTACAGCCGGGTGAGCAAGGGTGGCAGGTCGCCAAGAAAAGGCAGGGTGTCAGGTAACTCGCGTGGTTCGATGCGCATTCAGGTTCCGCTGGGATTCTCGTTGGGACTGGCAGGAGGCAGCGATGCCGTCGCGATGGCTTGGCAACAGCATCGCGAGGCCGTCGCGGTGCAGGCGTGAATCAGCCCCGCTCGCCTGCCAGCCACTGCAATTGCACTTCGTGCTGGCCGCGATCATCTGTGACGAAGATCGTGCCTTCGCTGATCATTACGTCCCACTTGATCACCCGTGGCATGTCCTTGGACAAGACTTCGAGCGCTTCTTGGGGTACCGAAGCGATGTTGACGTTCTTCAGCGTCTTGATCGCCGGTATGACCTTGCCTTCCCACACCCGCAGACTGCCGTAGGCCAGCAGGCTGGTGCGTTCGGTACGGCGCGAGCACCAGGTCAAACGGTCGGCGTCGGGCTGTCCGACTTCGATCCAGTGCAGGACGCGATCGTCCAGACTCTTTTCCCACAGCGCCGGTTCATCGACGTCTGACAGACCCCGGCCAAACGACAGGTGCTCGTTGTACCAGAAGGCGTAGGCCAGCAGGCGCACGGTCATGCGCTCTTCGGTTTCCGAAGGATGACGGGCGATGGTCTGCTTGACGGTTTCATAGACCCCGCGATCAAGGTCGGTGAGGTTGAGTTCGAACTTGTAGGTCGTGGACGGCTGGGCCATGAACGGGCTTCTAGAGAGACGGGAAAGGCGGCAAGTCTACCCGATGCAGCCCCGTTGAACGACCGAACTCGATGAGCGATGCGGCTCGTCTCTCAAATGGGAGACGGGGCACAACGTTCGCGAGGCGTTACTCATGCCCCCATGACATGTGTTAAATAAATGAGGCACATCACCGATTCCTTGCTGCGAGACGCTGTCGATGAGGGTCAACGCTTCCATGCATGTCACCGGTTCCCGAATGCGCGCCTTGCTGATCGCAGGCCTGTTCGCCTGCCTGCCCGGTACGGCGTCGGCACGTGAAACGCTGATCTGGCTGCTGCGCGACTTCCCGCCCCTGACCATATTTTCCGGACCATTGGCGGGCCAGGGTGCCATCGACAAGCTGATGCCCGAGCTGACTGCCCGGATGCCGGAGTACGATCACCAGGTCATGCACGTCAACCGCGCGCGCGGAACCCAGATGCTCAATGACCCCGACGTGTTCGCCTGCGACCCGACCCTGCTGTGGACGCCCGAGCGCGACAAAACCATTCTGTTTTCCATCCCGTCCTACGCCACGCCCAGTAACGGCGTCACGATCGAGCGCAGACGCCACGCACTGTTCGCACCGTTCATCAACGCCGACGGCCGCCTCGACCTTGCCGCCTTACTGGCCAGCGACAGCGTCGATGTCGGCATCGTCGGCGAACGCAGCTACGGCCCCGTCATCGATAAAGTGTTGCGCGAGACCCCGCACCCCGAACGTCTGATCCTGCACTACGGCAATACAGCGGTGGGCAGCATGCTGGAAATGGAACGGCTGGATCGCTTCCAGGCGATCATCAGTTACTGGCCGGAAGCGCGCTTTCACGCGCAGGAACAGGGCATTCCGCTAGCAGAGCTGGAGTTCTTGCCGGTCAAAGACGTGCCCAAATACCAGTTCGCTCACATTGCCTGTTCGAAGACCGAGAAAGGCCGTGCGGCGATGGAGATCATCAACCGGGAAATGCGTGTGCTGCGCGTGACGCGACTGATCGGGTTTTACGCGGAGTGGATGATGAAGAAGGAGGAATACCTGCGCGACGCCCAGACATTTTTCGATGAGGAAACGAATTGACGCCGGGTGAAATCCGCGCCTGGCGTTGAAGCCCTGAATGTCAGACAAAAGAAACCCCGAGCAGCGGGGAGACTACTCGGGGTCACCGTGGTCCATCTTGGACCCGTACGGCAGGCAGCATGAACATCGGAGCACAATGCCTGCGCCTGCCGTAACTGATAGGAGCCTACCGAATGGAGAAGGTTCCCTGCGACTCAGACGAAAGGTCGGGAGGCAGCATAGGCGGCAGACTGGGACACATTGCGCATGGCAGCGATGACACAAGGCTCGATGCGCCCTTCTGCCACCATCAGGTCACGGTGAAGACCATCTACCACGTCAGTCAGCTGACGCTTGTCGCCCAACTGCGATGCAGAAAAAACCCGTTCAATCACCATCGCACCCGCTGGATTTTTCAGCGTCACCAGGCGCTCGCCCAGAATACCGGCCGGGCCGATAATCGCCTGATAAGGAGACAGCGCTTCGCTCAGTAGCAAGCTGATATTTTCCATCCGGATCACCACTCAACAGTTTGAATGCAAAGGTGCTAACCAATGACCATTGGCAGCAGCGGAAAGTTCTGAGCAGTGTGGCGCTTTGACACATGCGCACTGACTGCAACAGCTTGACTCCGGAGCATGCCTGCCGAATGTGACAGGCAAAATTTACCCCCCTGATGCCTTCGCCCGCCCCAATTCGTCGAGCAGCGCCTTCAACTGCCCTGCCGCCCGCTCCGCGGCCTGACGTGCTTCGCGCAACTCGCTCTCCAGGCGCTTACGCTCGCTGATGTCCATCCAGCCGCCGAGCAATCCCTGCATTTGACCGTCGGCGCGATGATAGGGCACCGCCCATTGCCAGGCGTAGACCCGTCGCCCGGCCAGCGTAAGGACGCGCTCGGCAAACACCGGCTCCTGCGTCTCCAGCAGCTTCATGTAATCGGCGTGCAGTTGCTCGGCCATATCGCGGTCAACGAGATCGACATCGGTCAGGCGTCGGCCTTGCATCTGTTCGTAACCGATCCCGAAGCTCTCCTCATAACTGCGGTTGCAGGCGACGAGCCGGCCTTGCAGATCACGCACATAAACAGGGTTGGGGAACGCATCGAGCAATGTGCGTTTGAAGGCGAGCTGATCACCCAACTGTGCTTCGGCGCGCTGCCGTTGATGGATCTGATACCTCAGGCGGCTACTCCAGACCAGCGACACCAGACCCAGCAACAGTGAGGCGCCCGTAACCCCGTAGATCCAGTTGGGGATGCGGTTCCACACCGAAGGCGCAGCGGCTGCCGCGCCGAGCCATTTGAGGCGAATAGCGCGCATTTCCGTCACGGAAAATTCCTCAAGGGCCTTGTTCAGAATGCCGAGCAATTCGGGATGGGCCTTGACCACGGAAAACCGGTCCGGAGACCACAACCCTTCGACGCTGCGGCCCACTTTCAGCCCGCCGGGCGGATACAGCCAGGCGCCCGCCTCGTTCTGAATAGTGGCGTCCGCCTCCCCCTCCTCGACGAGCTGGCGGGCTTCGGCGTAGGTGGGCACGAGCAGCAGGCGGATCTGCGGGTAGCGTGTCTGAATAAACTCCAGCAACGCATGTCGCGCGGGGAGTGCGAGCACCTTGCCGGTCATGTTCGCCAGCTGAAGGGAGACATTGCTGTCGGCGCGTTCCAGAAATACCCAGCTGTTGCCTCCAAATGCATACGTGAAATACAGCATTTTCTTGCGCTCGGGGTTCTCGGCCAGGGTGGTATTCATGTGCGCGCCGCCGTCTGCCAGGGTCTCAAGCAGAGAATGGGTGGAAGGCGCTTCCTGATAGACAAACTGCAACCCGGTCAGGCGCGAAATGCGCGCCAGCACGTCGACATTCAGCCCCACCCATTGACCACGAGCGTCTTTGTAGATGTAGGGAGGGTGCTGAGTTGACGCCACCACCACCCGCGGATGTTTGCGGATCCACAACTGTTCAACGGGGTTGATACTGACTTGCCGACGCGCAGGGTCAGCGCCAAGCCCGACGGTCCATCGGCTCAGGATTTCCCGGCGCAAAGACTCGTCCATGTCTGCCAGCACGCGGTCGAACAGTGCGTGAAGTCTTGCGTCTTTATCGCGAAGGGCGAACGAAAAACCCATGGGGGGCAACAAGCTGTCGAACTTGCTGTGCAGCCCCAGGTACGGGCGCAAAAGGCTGTAGGACTGCACCACGAGCTCGTTGGCAATCAGCGCGTCGGCGTCGTCGTGGGCCAACGCCTCCATGGCGCTGTAGAGCGTGGGCGCAAGCACGATGTTGCTTTCGGGGTAGATGCGCTGCACAACCGCAGCGTCGGCATAGCCGTCCAGCAGCACCACGCGTTTGCCTTCCAGCGTAGGCTTGAGGCTGGTGTCGTTGGCCCGGCCGAACACCACCGCGCGGTCCGCCAGGTAGTCGCGCGTCATCGACAGTCCGGCTTTGTTTCGCTCAAATCCGCTGGCGCTGGTCAGCACGTCGATGTCACCGGCCAAGAGTGCCTCCACCGCCTTCTCTCGTTTAGCGAACCCTCGCACTTGAACGGGAATTGCCAACCGGGCGCTGACCACGCTGAGGTAATCCGCGCTGATGCCCTGATAGCGATTGCGGTCAGTGGTGATGTCGACGGGCTCGTGATCGGCGACGGAAATGCCAACCCGGAGCGTTTTTCGTGCGTCCAGCCACTGACGGTCCGCGTCATTGAGGGCGATGGGCTGTTGCGCAAGGAAAGGCGCACCCAGGGCGAACGGCAGGTTTTCACTGGAGTGACCCATGGGACTGTAGAGGCAGACGAGCAGCAGCAATGCCCATAGCGCCGGTCGGAGATCAAGGTGACGGCCATTGAATGCCGTTGAGTAAAAATGTTTAACAACCACAGGCTTATCCGAGAAATTAAGATTCTTCGGAAGTGTGGCACGCAGAAAAAACAAGGCCCGCTGCGAGGCGGGCCTTAGTTGTTACACGGCGATACGGTCAGAGAGGTTTGCCACGATTGCCATGCTGGCTGACAAAGGCCTGTACGGCCTTGAGGTCATTTGGCAGGACGGTGCAGCGTTCGTCTCGCTCAAACAAATCAGACAAATGTGCAGGCAGCTCGAGCGCTTTTCCTACACCGGCCTTCAGCACGGCATCCGGGAACTTGACCGGATGCGCCGTTCCCAGAATCACCATCGGCGTATCGAGGCTGCGGCGGCAGTCCCGTGCGGCTTTCACGCCGATCGCGGTGTGCGGATCGAGCAGCTCGCCAGTGCTGGCGAATACTTCGGCGATGGTTTTGCAGGTGTCTTCGTCACTGACCGCCAGCGAATCAAACAGCTTGCGGGTTTCGGTCCAGCGTTCTTCATCCACGCTGAAACCGCCGCCTTGCCTGAAGGTGTCCATCAGCTTGGCAATCGCGCCGCCGTTGCGACCGTGCATGTCGAACAGCAGACGCTCGAAGTTGGACGACACCATGATGTCCATCGAAGGGGTCAACGTCGCGTGCAGGGTTTCCTTGACGTACTGATTGCCGCTCATGAAGCGGTGCAGGATGTCGTTGCGGTTGGTCGCGACCACCAGTTGGCTGATCGGCAGGCCCATGTTGCGGGCCAGGTAACCGGCGAAGATGTCACCGAAATTGCCGGTCGGCACGGAGAACGCCACCGAACGTGCCGGGCCGCCCAACTGCAGCGACGCGTGAAAGTAGTAGACGATCTGGGCCATGATCCGCGCCCAGTTGATCGAGTTCACCGCCACCAGACGCGTGCCTTTGAGGAAGCTCTGGTCGGCGAAGCTGTTCTTGACCATTTCCTGGCAGTCGTCGAAGTTGCCTTCGATCGCGATGTTATGGATGTTCTCGCCGAAGATGGTGGTCATCTGGCGGCGCTGAACATCGGACACGCGATTGTTCGGGTGAAGGATGAAGATATCGACGTTGTCGCAACGACGGCAGCCTTCGATGGCGGCCGAGCCAGTGTCACCGGAAGTGGCGCCGATGATGACCACGCGTTCGCCGCGCTTCTCGAGCACGTAGTCCAGCAGACGACCCAGCAGTTGCAGGGCGAAATCCTTGAACGCCAGGGTCGGGCCATGGAAAAGCTCCAGCACCCACTCGTTGCCGTTGAGCTGACGCAGGGGCGCAACCGCAGCGTGGGAGAACACGCCGTAGGTTTCTTCGAGGATCTTCTTGAAATCCGCGTCCGGGATGCTGCCCGTCACAAACGGACGCATCACACGAAAAGCCAACTCGTGGTAAGGCAGGCCGGCCCAAGACGCGATTTCTTCCTGGGTGAAACGCGGCAGGTTTTCCGGAACGTACAGACCGCCATCGCTCGCCAGACCGGTCAGCAGCACGTCTTCGAAATTCAGGGCCGGTGCCTGGCCGCGGGTACTGATATAGCGCATTGTTCAAACCTTCGGTTTGGGCGGCAAGCTTCGAGTGGCGGGCTGCAAGTCGAAGTGCTTGACCTTCAACTCCAGCCCGGGACCCAAAGCTCACCGCGATATGATTTTGCTGTTACTTGCAGCTTGCCGCTTAACGCTTGCGGCTGATCTCAGTTCAAATGCTCAACGCGGATGCGGACAACCGGCCCGGCGACATCTTCCAGCGCTTCCAGCGCTTTGATCGCATCGTTCATGCGTTTCTCGACCACGCGGTGGGTCAGCAGAATCATCGGCACCAGGCCGTCATGTTCTTCGACTTCTTTCTGCATGATCGATTCGATGTTGATGCCGCGCTCGGACAGGATGCTCGCCACCTGCGCCAGCACGCCGGGATGATCCTTGGCCTGGATGCGCAGGTAGTAGGCACTTTCGCACGCGTCGATCGGCAGGATCGGGTGGGCCGACAGCGAGTCGGGCTGAAAGGCCAGATGCGGGACACGGTTTTCCGGATCGGTGGTCAGGGCACGGACCACGTCGACCAGATCTGCGACGACGGACGAAGCGGTCGGCTCCATGCCGGCACCTGCGCCGTAGAACAGAGTCGATCCGGCTGCATCGCCGTTGACCATCACGGCGTTCATCACACCGTTGACGTTGGCGATCAGGCGATCGGCCGGGATCAGGGTCGGGTGGACGCGCAGCTCGATACCGCTCGGCGTGCTGCGGGCGACGCCCAGGTGCTTGATCCGGTAGCCCAGCGCTTCGGCGTAATTGACGTCGGCGGTGGTCAGCTTGGTGATGCCCTCGGTGTAGGCCTTGTCGAATTGCAGCGGGATGCCAAAAGCGATGGACGCCAGAATGGTCAGCTTGTGCGCCGCGTCGATGCCTTCGACGTCGAAGGTCGGATCGGCTTCTGCGTAACCAAGCGCCTGCGCTTCAGCGAGGACGTCCGGGAAGGTACGGCCTTTCTCGCGCATCTCGGTGAGGATGAAGTTGCCGGTGCCGTTGATGATGCCGGCCACCCAGTTGATGCGGTTGGCCGACAGGCCTTCACGAATGGCCTTGATCACCGGAATGCCGCCCGCCACTGCCGCTTCGAAGGCGACGATGACGCCCTTCTCCCGGGCCTTGGCGAAAATTTCGTTGCCGTGCACGGCGATCAGCGCCTTGTTGGCGGTGACCACGTGCTTGCCGTTTTCGATGGCCTTGAGCACCAGTTCACGGGCGATGGTGTAGCCACCGATCAGCTCGATGACGATGTCGATTTCAGGGTTGCTCGCCACGTCGAACACGTCGGTCGTGGTCGGGGTACCGGTAATCTGGCAATTGGGGTTTGGTGTACGCATGGCAATCTGCGCCACTTCGATTCCACGCCCGGCACGGCGGGCAATTTCCTCGGCGTTACGCTTTAGCACATTGAAGGTACCGCCACCGACAGTACCCAGCCCACAGATGCCTACTTTGACCGGTTTCACTATGAACTCCCCATAAAACGGCCGACGCGAGGCCGGCCGTGGAATCAGCCGCATTCAACACGGCTCGCTATTGATGAAGCGCTGCACACAGGCCGCTTCAATGTTTACCGCAGGAGGCTGCGATAAACGAAATTACTTGGCGCCCAGCGCCAGTTTGGCCACTTGCGGCGCCGGCTGGTAGCCCGGAATCAGCTGACCGTCGGCCAACACGATGGCCGGTGTGCCGTTCACGCCGATGGACTGGCCGATCTCGAACTGTTTGGTGACCGGGTTATCGCACTTGGGCGCCTGAATATTCTTGCCGTCGACCATGCGGTCCATTGCACCGCGGCGGTCCTTGGAGCACCACACTGCCTGGAGTTGCTCGTCACCCGGCGAACCGAGGCCCTGACGCGGGAACGCTACATAGCGCACTTCGATGCCGCGCTTGTTCAGCTCCGGCACTTCGGCGTGCAGCTTGTGGCAGTACGGGCAGGTGGTGTCGGTGAACACCGTGATGTGGGATTTGGTCTCGCCCACGGCTGGGTAGACGACCATCTCAGCGGCAGGGATGCCGTTGATGGTCTTGGAAATCGCCTGACGCTCGACTTTCTCGGTCAGGTTGACCGGCTTGCCGGCCTGCATCTGATACAGGTTGCCCTGCATCACGAACTGGCCGTCCGCACTGGCGTACAGCACGCGACCGCCTTTCAGATTGACCTCATAGAGGCCGTTCAACGGGCTGCTGGAAATGCTCTCGATGGGAATTTCCAGATTGAGCGATTCCAGGGTCTTGCGAATGGCTTTGTCGGACGCCTCATCGGCGTGGGCAAACAGGCTGAAAGAGCTGGCCAGCGCTACAACGGCAGCACCGAGAAAACGAGTGACGCGCATGAAAACTCCTCGAGCGGTGAGCAGACGGGCCGGGCTGAAAACGGGTGGCGAAACCGCACCAGGATGTTTTCAGGGCCTTGATCTGCGAAACCGGCAAAGCCTATCACATAAGGCTCGCAAGGCCGACGCCCGCCGATGTAAGACAGGTCGCAAATTACTGAAGTCATCTACCCCCTCGGGTGGTGCTTCGCATGCATTTCCTGCAACCGCGCGCGGGCGACGTGGGTGTAGATTTGCGTCGTCGACAGATCACTGTGACCGAGGAGCATCTGCACGACGCGAAGATCGGCGCCGTGGTTGAGCAAGTGCGTGGCAAAGGCGTGACGCAGGGTGTGTGGCGAGAGGGACTTGCCGATGCCGGCGACTTTGGCCTGGTGCTTGATGCGGTGCCAGAAGGTCTGGCGGGTCATCTGCTCGCCGCGCTGGCTGGGAAACAGCACGTCGCTGGGGCGGCCGTTGAGCAATTCGTGGCGGGCGTCGCGCATGTAGCGCTCGACCCAGACGATGGCTTCCTCCCCCATCGGCACCAGCCGCTCTTTGCTGCCCTTGCCCATGATGCGCAGCACGCCCTGGCGCAAGTTGACCTGTTCAAGCGTCAGGCTGATCAGCTCAGTCACCCGCAGTCCGCAGGCGTAGAGCACTTCAAGCATCGCCCGGTCACGCTGGCCGATGGCGTCGCTCAGGTCGGGCGCAGCCAGCAACGCTTCGACGTCGGCTTCGGACAAGGATTTGGGAAGTGGCTTACCCAACTGTGGCATGTCGACCTGCAACGTAGGGTCGACCGCGATCAGCTTTTCTCTGAGCAGGTAGCGATAGAAGCCACGCACGCCGGAAAGCAGTCGCGCTGTCGAGCGAGGCTTGTAGCCGTTGTCGACCCGCCATCCGAGGTGATCGAGAATCGCCTCCCGACTGACACTCATCAGGTCCACGCCCTGCTCCTGCAACCAGCCGTTGAACAGTGCGAGGTCACTGCGATAGGCATGGCGCGTGTTGTCCGACAGCCCTTTCTCCAGCCACAGAGCGTCAAGGAAGCGGTCGATCATGGGATGGTCAATGGCGGGCATGGGTTCTGACTTGGGGGGTGGAAAGCGGTGGCAGTTTTTCATACTTGCGAAGGCGGGACAAAATCGAATGCCAGAAAGCAAAAAAGCAGCCCGTAGGCTGCTTTTTCATTCGCATGGGAAGACTGGGATTAAACCAGTTTTTCCTTGATGCGAGCTGCTTTACCGGACAGGTCACGCAGGTAGTACAGCTTGGCCTTGCGAACGTCGCCGCGACGTTTCACAGCCATGCTGTCGATTTGCGGGCTGTAGGTCTGGAAAGTACGTTCAACGCCAACACCGTTGGAGATTTTACGAACAGTGAAAGCACTGTTCACACCACGGTTACGCTTGGCGATAACAACGCCTTCGAACGCCTGCAGACGAGCGCGGTCGCCTTCCTTCACTTTCACCTGAACGACAATGGTGTCGCCCGGGGCAAAGGGAGGGATCTCTTTGGTCATCTGCTCTGCTTCGAGTGCAAGGATGATTTTGTTAGTCATGCTGTGCTCCTAAGGTAAATCGGTTCGATCTACCATCGATACGTTAACTATCGTCCCGCTCGCGGAGGTATTCCGCCAGCAGCTTCTTCTCTTCTCCAGAAAGCGAGCGGCTTTCCAGAAGATCGGCGCGTCGTTCATAGGTCCGCCCAAGGGACTGCTGTAAACGCCAACGCCGGATGTGTGCGTGATTGCCACTAAGCAATACGTCGGGAACACGCTGATCCGCATACACCTCCGGTCGGGTGTAGTGCGGGCAATCCAGCAGACCATCCGTGAAGGAATCTTCCTCCGCGGAATCTACATGCCCTAAAGCTCCAGGCAGCAGTCGCGTAACCGCATCTATCAGGACCATGGCCGGCAGCTCACCGCCAGATAACACATAGTCGCCAATCGACCACTCTTCATCGACATGAGCTTCAATGAAACGCTCGTCGACGCCTTCATAACGACCGGCAATCAGGATAAGTGCTTCTTCCTGCGCCAGTTCGCGTACCGCAGACTGATCCAGCTTGCGGCCTTGTGGCGACAGGTAAATCACCTTCGCCGCATCCCCCGCCGCCTGCCTGGCCTGAGCCAGAGCATCTTCGAGAGGCTTGATCTTCATCACCATGCCAGGGCCACCGCCAAACGGGCGATCGTCCACAGTGTGATGTCGATCAGTGGTGTAATCCCGCGGATTCCAACAGGTCAGCTGCAACAGCTCCTGTTTCACCGCACGGCTGGTAATGCCGTATTCGCTGATGGCGGAAAACATCTCGGGAAACAGCGTGATGACTTCTATGCGCAGGCTGGCCATTGCTTAGAAATCCGCGTCCCATTCCACCTTCATCTCGCCTGCAACCAGATCAACTGCCAACACGCATTGCTCCGTATAGGGCAAAAGGCGTTCGCGATCATCCAGACTGCCTGCGCAGGGTTTGACCACCATTACATCGTTTGCGCCGGTTTCCAGAAGATGATCGACCTTCCCGAGCAATTGCCCAAGACCGTCAATGACCTTCAGACCTTCAAGCTGGTACCAGTAGTACTCGCCGTCGGTCAATTCAGGGAACAGGTTGCGCGGCACGCAGATCTCATAACCGGCCAGAAGACGAGCTTCTTCACGATCATCAAGACCCTTGAGCTTGGCGACCAGGAACTTGTCGTTCCCGCGTCCACTGACCAGCTCGACCTGTTTCACATTGCCTTCGCGCTTGAGCGTCCAGGTTTTGTACTGCAACAGGTTTTCAGTCGGATCAGTAAAGGAATACACCTTCACTTCGCCGCGAACGCCGTGTACCGAGTAAATCTTGCCGATGACGATCAGATCGTCGGCGGAAGCTGGCGTCGCGTTCATATTGCTCAGGCCGCAGCCTTGGCAGATTCCTTCAACAGCGAAGCAACACGCTCAGAAGGTTGTGCACCAACGCTCAGCCAGTAGGCCAGACGCTCTTGGTTCACGGACAGACGGATTTCCTGACCACGGGCAACCGGGTTGAAGAAACCGATTTGTTCCTTGTGGGAACCGTCACGTGGGTTGCGGCTGTCAGTGACAGTCAGGTGGTAGAACGGGCGCTTTTTAGAGCCGCCAAGGGCAAGACGGATTGTTAGCATTGAACAATTTTCCTGTAGTCGGTGCTGCAAATCTAAGATGCACAGCGGGCATGGGTGCCCGAAAGGCCGCATATTCTAAGGAATATCCGGATTTTTGCAAATGACTTTTTCCGGCGTACGCCGTCAGGCCACTTAGATCTGCCGTGGAGCCGTCAGCGAGGACGGCGGTGAGCGCCTGCCTGAGCAGGCCATCGGGACGGTTGCCCCCATGAATGACGCGCGGGAATCACTCCCGCGCGATGCAATTTACATTTTGGGCATACCGCCGCCGGGCAACATTCCGCCCATGCCGCGCATCATTTTCGCCATGCCGCCCTTGGTCGAAAACTTTTTCATCATCTTCTGCATCTGTTTGTGCTGCTTGATCAGACGACCGATGTCCTGCACTTGGGTGCCCGAACCCATGGCGATACGGCGCTTGCGTGAACCGCTGATCAGCTCAGGGTCGCGACGCTCGGCCGGGGTCATCGAATTGATGATGGCTTCCATTTGCTTGAACTGCTTTTCGGCGGCGCCTTGTGCGTTACCCATCTGCGACAGGTTCACGCCACCGATGCTTGGCAGCTTGTCCATGAGCCCGCCCAGGCCGCCCATGTTCTTCATTTGTTGCAGCTGATCGCGGAAGTCTTCGAGGTCGAAGCCCTTGCCCTTCTTCAGCTTCTTGGCCAGCTTGTCGGCCTTGTCCTTGTCGAGGGTCTGTTCGGCCTGCTCGATCAGGCTGAGCACATCACCCATACCGAGGATGCGCGATGCGATACGGTCCGGATGGAAAGGCTCCAGCGCCTCGCTCTTCTCGCCCATGCCGATGAACTTGATCGGCTTGCCCGTAATGGCGCGCACCGACAGTGCAGCACCTCCACGGGCATCGCCGTCGACCTTGGTCAGGATCACACCGGTCAGCGGCAGCGCATCACCAAACGCCTTGGCGGTGTTCGCAGCATCCTGGCCGGTCATCGCGTCGACGACGAACAGCGTCTCGGCCGGCTTGACCGCCGCGTGCAGCGCCTGGATCTCGCCCATCATCTCGGCGTCGATGTGCAGACGACCGGCGGTGTCGAGGATCACGACATCAATGAACTTGAGTTTGGCTTCTTTAATAGCCGCTTCGGCAATGTCGACCGGCTTCTGGCTGATGTCGGACGGGAAGAACGTCACGCCGATGTCGTTGGCCAGGGTTTCCAGCTGCTTGATCGCGGCCGGACGATAGACGTCCGCCGACACCAGCATCACGGTTTTCTTTTTGCGTTCTTTCAGGAATCGGGCGAGCTTGCCGGCAGTGGTGGTCTTGCCCGCACCTTGCAGACCCGCCATCAGGATGACCGCCGGCGGCGTGACGTTGAGGGTCAGCTCTTCGTTGGCCGCCCCCATCATCTCTTCCAGCTCGGCCTGGACAATCTTCACGAACGCCTGGCCCGGCGTCAGGCTGCGCGACACCTCGGTGCCGACGGCGCGCTCCTTGATGCGATTGACGAAGTCTTTGACAACCGGCAAGGCGACGTCGGCTTCAAGCAGCGCCATACGCACTTCACGCAGTGTGTCCTTGATGTTGTCCTCGGTCAGCTTGGCTTTACCAGTGACCTGGCGCAGCGTCTGCGAGAGACGATCTGTCAGATTTTCAAACATGCGTGATCCTTTGGGTTCGTGCTGAACCCCGATTGATGCGGCCAGGCCCGTAGCGGCCTTTTTCAGTCGGCTGGCGAGATCGCGACGCCTGCTCTTCAGAGAGTCGCTATTGAAATAGGGACGCTATAAAGGCGGCTGAAACAGCGATCGGCTAGCCTGTGGCTTGAGCAGGTCGCGGATTATAGCGAAGACTCCAGCGCACGGACACCACGGCGTCTCCTTCTGTAGTCTTTCGTGAAATGCGCGTTTTATGCCAAACTCACCGGCTTTCGAGCACGCCCAACAGGATCTATGTCCCCCTTGTCACCGAGTTTGCTCTTCAGCCTCGCCGCCGCCGTGTTTTATGCCGCTGCGACTGTCTACCAGGGTATGCGCCTGCGTCAGGGCCAAAAGGCCGACAAATGGCTGCTGTGCCTGATCGGCACCCTTGCCGTCGCTTGCCAGGCCAGTGCGCTGTTCGGCCAACTGGTGCGCCCTATCGGCCTGGGTCTGGACTTTTTCAGTGCCGCCAGCCTGATTGCTGTTGCCGTCATCATCGTGACCATGCTCGCGTGCATTCGCCTCCCGGTCGAAATCCTGCTGATCCTCCTGTTCCCGCTGGGGCTGCTGACGAGCCTGATGGCGCAGTTCGCGCCTTCCGGTACCCAGCAACCGATCATCGAAGAACACGGCATCATCAGCCATATCCTGCTGTCGATCCTCGCCTACGGCATGTTCACCATCGCGGTGTTCCAGTCCCTGCTCCTGCTGCTGCAGGACCACCAGCTGAAGAACAAGCACCGCCTTGGCCTGATCAGAAGCTTCCCCCCGTTGCAGACCATGGAAAGCCTGCTCTTCGGCTTCCTCTGGGCCGGGTGGGTCTTGCTGTCGATGTCGCTGATCTCCGGCTGGCTGTTCGTCGAAAACCTGTTTGCCCAGCATCTGGTACACAAAACCCTGCTGTCGATCCTCGCGTGGATCGTCTTCAGTGTGCTGCTGTGGGGACGCCACCATCTGGGCTGGCGCGGCCACAAGGCGATCCGCTGGACGCTGGGCGGATTCCTGCTCCTCATGCTGGCCTACTTCGGCAGCAAGCTCGTTCGTGAATACATCCTGCACATCTGACGGGCGTTGATCATGGATAATCTGCCGGTCGGCACAATGCTCACGCTGCTAGCCCTGCTCACCTTGTGGTCCGGGCTGTTCAGCGCGGTCGAGGCGGCGCACCATAATCTGCGGGCGATGCCGGTCAACCACCGTTCCAACGAGCCACCGAAGCCGGTTTTGGCGTTCAACCTCAACAGCCTTATCCTCGGCAACACGCTGCTCAAGGCGCTGATCACCGTGCTCGCCACGTTGCTGGCCATCGGGCACTGGTATTTCCACGGCCCGCTGATTGCCTGGCTAGGTGTCGCCAGCGTGCTGGTGGTGGTGACCGAGTTCATTCCGCGAAAGCTGGCGGCGCGTCGTCCCGAGTCAATCCTGCTGCTGGGCAACAACGTGCTGCGCATCCCGGTTCGGCTGCTGCAGCCGCTGACCTGGCTCTACAAGAACATCGCCAAAACGCTGTTGCGCCCTTTTCTGTCGAAGCGCCGGCCAGACACCATTGATGACGAAGACGACACGCGCCCGACGGTCTATCAGGACAACGAAAGCCAATATGGCCGTGCCCACGTCATCTCCGGGATTTACGCGCTGGACCGCATGACCGTGAATGACATTCTGGTGCCGCGCAGCGAAGTCGACGGCATCAACCTCGACGACACCATCGAGGAGATCATCGACAAGCTGATCATCTCTCGCCACACCCGCCTGCCGGTCTACTACAACGACATCAATCAGGTGGAAGGCGTGCTCAACACGCGGATGATCAGCCACCTGCTGCCGCGCAACGAGCTGACCAAAGAGGCGCTGCGGGCCGCCTGCTACGAACCCTACTTCGTGCCGGAAAGCACGCCGCTGCAGATGCAACTGCTCAACTTCCACAAACAGCAGCGGCGCATGGGCGTGGTGGTCGATGAATACGGCGAGGTGCTGGGCATCGTCAGCCTCGAGGACATTCTGGAAGAGATCGTCGGCGAATTCGAAAGCGAGCAAGCCCTCGACAATCCGCATATTCAGCCGCAGCCTGACGGGCGCCTGGTGATTGACGGCGCGGCGTCGATTCGCGATTTGAATAAAAGCCTCGGCTGGCACCTCCCTTCCGACGGGCCCAAAACCCTCAACGGTCTGATCACCGAAGCGCTGGAGACCATTCCCAACAGCGCGGTCTGCCTGAAGATCGGCCCTTACCGCCTGGAAATCCTCGAGACCGAAGACAACCGCGTCAGCCGCGTGCTGATGTGGTTGAACACCCGCACCAAAGACGTGATCTGAAAAGTCGGGCGGCGCCCTGAGACACTTGTTTCCGCGCCGATCCCCTTCCTATAATCGATCCGCTTACCCAGCCCCGCCGATCCGCGTGCTACCCGCACGATGCGCGATCTGGCCAGTCACACAGCCTGACCGCTCACGCGATACCCTGGCCTTCGCTCCCATCCCGAGCACGCCACGCATCTTTGCCCGCATCCGGGCTAGTCTGTTCAGCGCTGGACCAAAAAAACAATTAACGATTGCCGCAGCGCGCGTACGAATTTTCGTCACCCGCTGACAGGCGATACGACTGCCAGGGATTCCCCATGACCACGACTTCTGCCTTTCCGAGCAGCGACGAGAGCGAGGCCCGCCCCGCCAATTCCGCGGCCCGCGTCGCCACCGCCAGCTTCATCGGCACCGCCATCGAGTTCTACGATTTCTACGTGTACGCCACCGCCGCCGCGCTGGTGATCGGGCCGGTGTTCTTTCCGCAAACCTCCAGCACCGCACAGATGCTGTCGGCGTTTCTGACGTTCGGGATCGCCTTTCTCGCACGTCCGCTGGGCTCGGCGCTGTTCGGTCACTTCGGTGATCGCGTCGGCCGCAAATCGACACTGGTGGCCTCGCTGCTGCTCATGGGGGTCTGCACCACGCTCATCGGCGTGTTGCCGGGTTACGACGCCATCGGATCATGGGCGCCGGTCCTGCTCTGCGTGCTGCGCTTCGGCCAAGGCCTCGGATTGGGCGGCGAATGGGGCGGCGCGGCGTTGCTGGCGACCGAAAATGCGCCCAAGGGCAAGCGTGCGTGGTTTGGCATGTTTCCGCAGTTGGGCCCATCCATCGGCTTCCTCGCGGCAAACGGGCTGTTTCTGACGCTGGCGGTGACGCTGGATGACGAGCAATTCCGCTCCTGGGGCTGGCGCGTGCCGTTTCTGCTCAGTGCCGTGCTGGTCATCATCGGGCTGTATGTGCGCCTCAAGCTTGAGGAAACGCCCGTTTTCGCCAAAGCCATCGCCCGCCATGAGCGTGTGAAACTGCCGATTGCCGAGCTGTTCGGTCAGTACTGGAAGCCAATGCTGCTAGGGGCCGCGTCGATGGTGGTGTGCTACGCGCTGTTCTATATCTCCACCGTCTTCTCGCTGAGCTATGGCGTGAAGACCCTGGGTTACAGCCGCGAATCGTTCCTCGCGATGCTTGCTTTGCGGTGCTGTTCATGGCCATGGCGACACCGCTTTCCGCGTTGGCGAGCGATCGATTTGGTCGCAAGCCGGTGCTGGTCATCGGCGGCGTGCTGGCGATCCTGTCGGGGTTTCTGATGGAGCCCTTGCTGACCCACGGCACGACTTGGGCGGTGACGCTGTTCCTGTCGATCGAGCTGTTTCTGATGGGCGTTACGTTCGCGCCGATGGGGGCGATGTTGCCGGAGCTGTTTCCTACGCGGGTGCGATATACCGGCGCGTCGGCGGCCTACAACATCGGCGGCATTGTTGGTGCCTCGGTGGCGCCTTTCTTCGCGCAGAAGCTGGTGGAGATGGGCGGTTTGAGCTGGGTCGGTGGCTATGTCTCGACGGCGGCGTTGATCAGCGTGATCGCTGTGCTGTGCCTGAAAGAAACCCGGCACGCGGACCTGGATACGATTGCCTGAGCAAACCGGGTACCGACGGTGCGTGATCGCCAAACAAAAACGGCGCCCCTGAGGGCGCCGTTTTTCATTCAGCGTGATGCTTACAGCTGAACCTTCACCGCCATCGACGCGCGGGTGGCTTTGCGACGGGCCGCTTCGATCGACTCGTCGCGCGCCAGTGCCACGCCCATCCGGCGCTGACCATTGACCTCAGGCTTGCCGAACAGGCGCAGCGCGGTGTCCGGTTCGCTCAAGGCTTGCTCCAGGTTGGCGAACGCCGTCTGGGTCGACTGGCCTTCAACCAGAATCACAGCCGATGCTGATGGGCCGAACTGGCGAATCAACGGGATCGGCAGACCGAGAATGGCCCGCGCGTGAAGCGCGAACTGCGAAAGGTCCTGGGAGATCAGCGTGACCAGACCTGTGTCGTGGGGGCGCGGCGAGACTTCGCTGAACCAGACCTGATCGCCCTTGATGAACAACTCGACGCCAAACAGACCACGGCCACCCAGCGCCTCGGTTACCGCTTTGGCGACGCGCTCGGACTCGGCCAATGCCACCGGGCTCATGGCCTGGGGCTGCCACGATTCCTGATAGTCGCCCTTCTCCTGACGATGACCGACCGGCGAACAGAAGGTCGTGCCGCCGACGTGACGCACGGTCAGCAAGGTAATTTCGTAATCGAAATCGATGAAGCCTTCGATGATCACACGGCCTTTGCCGGCACGACCGCCTTCTTGCGCATAGTCCCAGGCCTTCTGGATGTCCGCGTCGGTTTTCAGCAAGCTTTGACCCTTGCCCGACGAGCTCATCACCGGCTTGACCACACACGGGAAGCCCAGGTCTTCGACGGCTTTTTTGTAGTCTTCGAAGGTGTCGGCAAAGTGATATGGCGAGGTGGGGAGGTCCAGCTCTTCAGCGGCCAGACGACGAATACCTTCGCGGTTCATGGTCAGCTGCGCAGCGCGGGCCGTCGGAATGACCGTGAAGCCTTCGGACTCCAGCTCCACCAGGGTCGCGGTGGCGATGGCTTCGATTTCCGGGACGATGTAATGCGGTTTCTCGGACTCGATCACCGCACGCAAGGCGGCGCCATCGAGCATATTGATCACGTGGCTGCGGTGCGCGACCTGCATCGCCGGTGCATTGGCGTAACGGTCGACGGCGATCACTTCAACGCCCAGGCGTTGCAGCTCGATCACTACTTCCTTGCCAAGCTCGCCGCAACCGCAGAGCAAAACGCGGGTCGCGGTCGGCGACAGTGGAGTTCCGATTTGAGTCATCTCAGGTCCTCATGGAGCAGGTCGAAGGTCGCTCGCCGTGTGCAAGCAACCGCAGGTAGAAAGGCGCGCAATTTAACATGAAGGCCGGGGAATGGGATGCAGCGGCGCAGGGTTGATTCAACCTTGAGGGTTGTTGCCACCCAGTAGAAACATCATCCCGCTGGCTCTCGCCCGCTCCTCGCAGGCGATCAACACCGCGCGACGTGCCTGGTTGTCCATGCGGCTCCAGCCGGTGATCTCGGCCACGGTGCGCTGGCAACCGGTGCAGATGTCGGCGTCGTCCAGGGCACAAATGCTCACGCAGGGCGAGCGGACGGGCTTTTCATGAATCGGCTTGTCATGAACGGTTGCTTCATGGATCGGGGGTATGGCGCTGGACATCAATCTTCCTGCGGGGCCAGGTCACGCGCGTAGCGGTGAGCGTTGTGGACGTAATGGGCGGCGCTGGCGTCGAGCATCTGCTTCTGTGCGTCAGTCAGCTCGCGGACGATCTTGCCGGGCGAGCCCATGACCAGCGAACCGTCAGGAATGACTTTACCTTCGCCGATCAACGAGTTCGCGCCGATGATGCAATGCTTGCCAATCTTCGCGCCATTGAGAATGACCGCGTTGATGCCGATCAGCGTGCTGTCACCCACGCTGCAACCGTGCAGCATCGCGTTGTGGCCGATGGTCACGTTCCGTCCGATGGTCAGCGGCGAGCCCATGTCGGTGTGCATCACGGTGCCGTCCTGCACATTGCTGTTCTCGCCGATGTCGATGAGCTCGTTGTCGCCACGCAACACCGCGCCGAACCAGACGCTGGCGTTGGCCTGCAAACGCACGTTGCCGATGACGGTGGCTGTCGGCGCGATCCAGCTGCTGGCGTGCGCATCGACGCGGGCATCGCCCAAGCGGTATTTCATGGCGTATTCCTCATGACGTATTCCTCACGGCTCGGCCCTCATGGCTCATTCCTGATGCAAGGCGCGGCGGCCGCGAGTCAGGATTTCAGCGTGTGGATGATGGATCGCTTTGGCGGCTCGTTGAGGTCGATGCCGCTGTCGAACAACAGGTTCATCAACTCGACGATCATGATCGCGGTCAGGCCCCAGATCTTGTACTCGCCGAAGCGGTAACTCGGCACGTACCAGCTGCGCCCTTGATAGTCGATGCGGTGGGTGTGTTCGCGGGCATCCTGACGGAAGAAGTCCAGCGGCACGCTGAAGACGGCTGCGATTTCGCCATCATTGGGTGTGTACTCGACGAAATCCGGAATGATGCCGACGTAGGGCGTCACTCTTATGCCGTGTTTGGAGATCAACGGGCTCAGCGGGCCGATCACCTCGACGAGACCCGGTGGCAAACCGATCTCCTCTTTGGCTTCGCGCAGTGCGGTGAAGATCAGGTCCGGATCCTCCGGGTCACGCCGTCCGCCCGGGAAGGCCACTTCGCCGCCGTGGGTCGACAGGCCGCTGGCGCGCAGGGTCAGCACCAGTTCGGGCTCTGCATTGCGGGTAATGGGGAGAAGCACGGCGGCCTCGGGAAAGCGCGCGTCCGTTTCCAGCATCACCGGCGTGTGGCTGCTCATACGGTGAAGTAGCTCATCCAGCATGGGAATTCTCGATCGGTTGCCTGCCCGGCATCATGCACCAAAGCGACGATGCGCCCAAGTCTTGTAGGACAACCCGCGCGTGCAAGACGCCTCTTGCCGTCCACCCGCGCTACGGCTCAAGATAGCCGCTGCCAACAGGAACCCGATTCGATCATGAAATTCTGCAGCAACTGCGGCGAACAGGTCATCCAGCGTATTCCCGAGGGCGACAGCCGCCCGCGTTACGTGTGTGAACATTGCGACACCATTCACTACCAGAACCCCAACATCGTGGCCGGCGTCGTGCCGGTGTGGGGCGACAAGGTCTTGCTGTGCCGTCGGGCCATCGAGCCGCGACTGGGCTACTGGACGCTGCCCGCCGGGTTCATGGAAAACGGCGAAAGCGTCGAGCAGGCGGCCCGCCGCGAAACGCTGGAAGAAGCCTGCGCGGAGGTCGAGGACCTGCAGTTGTACTCGATGATCGATGTGCCGCACATCAATCAGGTGCATATCTTCTACCGCTCGAATCTGGTCAAACCGGAGTTCGCGGCCGGTATCGAAAGCCTTGAAGTGAAGCTCTTCGACGAAGCGGATATTCCGTGGTCAGAGCTGGCGTTCAATACGGTCAGGCGTACCCTGGAGTGTTTTTTCCGCGACCGGCGGCATCAAGATTTCCAGGTACGCACCGATTGTCTGTCTGTCACACCGCCGCTCAAGACCACTTGATCGAAACGATGATGCGCGATTGCCGCGCAGGCTTCAGGGATACCCTTTTCATGCGTTGGTTGCTTGCCGTTTTATGCCTGTCGGTTGTGCCGCTGTCCCAGGCTGCGTTCACCCAGACCATCGTGCCCAAAGGCAGCGAACAGAAGTTCGTTGGCGGAAAGGTCGTCGACACTCAGAACATCGCGGACCGGACTGTCGATAAAGTGCTGGTGCTCAAATCCGCGCATCAATTGCAGCTGATCAGCCGTGGCGAGGCGCTGAAGACGTACCGGATCTCACTGGGCAAAGCGCCCACCGGACCGAAACTGCAAGAGGGAGACCAGCGCACGCCGGAGGGTTTCTACTGGCTCGACTGGCGCAAGACCAGCGACGCCTACAACCTGTCGATGCACATTTCCTACCCCAACATTTCCGATGCCGCACGCGCCCGCCGCGAAGGCGTTAAACCCGGCAGCATGATCATGATTCACGGCACGCCGATCAACGACGATTACCCGGAGTGGTATTTCCACACGCTGGACTGGACGAACGGCTGCATCGCCATGCGCAACAGCGATATTCGTGAGGTGTGGGATCTGGTGAAAGACGGCACGATGATAGAAATTCGGCCGTAAGATTCTGCGGGGTGATGCGGATTGCTTCAATCTCGAGCCATGCTGCAGGGAAGCTAGATATCTTCCAGCTTCCACACGTCATAAGCCGGTACTTCGTAGGGATGGCTGTCCTTCAGCGCAGCAACCGCCTGCCTGATCAGCTCATCTGACACGACAAGCTCGACCTTCCATTCCTGAACCTGCTCGACCTCGCCGGCTTGCCCGATGAATGGCTGACTGCCATCCAGCGGGCGAAACTGGCCGTGGCCAAGCACTTGCCATGAGCAGCGGTCATACGCGCCGATTCGCCCCGCACCGGCGGCGAACAACGCGTTTTTGACCTGTTCCACATGGCTCTGCGGCACAAAGAAGGCCAGCTTGTACATCAGCGATCAGTCAACCCAGACGCGGGCGTTGCGGAACATGCGCATCCACGCGCCGTCTTCAGCCCATTCATCCGGTCGCCACGAGTTGGTCACGGCGCGGAACACCCGCTCAGGGTGCGGCATCATGATGGTGACGCGACCGTCGAGGGTGGTGAGACCCGCGATACCGCGGGGCGAACCGTTCGGGTTGGCTGGATAGGTTTCAGTGACCTTGCCGTGATTGTCGACGAAACGCACGGCAACGGTGCCGGACAGATCGGTTTCGATCAGCGACTCAGGGGTCTTGAACTCGGCGTGACCTTCACCGTGGGCGATGGCGATCGGCATGTGAGAGCCGGCCATGCCTTGAAGGAAGATCGACGCCGACTTCTGGATTTCGACCATCGCCACGCGCGCTTCGAACTGCTCCGAGCGGTTGCGCACGAAGTGCGGCCAGAATTCGCTGCCCGGGATCAGCTCGCTGAGGTTGGACATCATCTGGCAACCGTTGCAAACGCCCAGCGCGAAGCTGTCGGTGCGGGCGAAGAAGCCCTGGAACGCATCCCGTGCACGGCTGTTGAACAGCGCGGACTTGGCCCAGCCTTCGCCGGCACCCAACACGTCGCCGTAGGAGAAACCACCGCACGCCACCAGACCTTTGAAGTCGTTGAGGTCGACGCGACCGGCGAGGATGTCGCTCATGTGCACGTCAACCGAGGCGAAACCGGCGCGATCGAACGCAGCCGCCATTTCAACCTGACCGTTGACGCCCTGCTCACGCAGCACTGCCACTTGTGGGCGAACGCCCTTCTTGATGTAAGGCGCAGCGATGTCGTCGTTGACGTCATAGCCCAGCTTCACGCTCAGGCCTGGATTGTCTTCTTCCAGCAGCGCATCGAATTCCTGATCGGCGCAATCGGCATTATCGCGCAGGCGCTGGATCTGATAGCTGGTCTCGCTCCACTGACGCTGCAGCAGGCGGCGATCGCCTTTGAACACGGTGTCGCCGCTCAGGCTGATGATCACATCGCTGTTGTTGATCGGCTTACCGATCACGGCGACGCAATCCTCGCCCAGGCCGGCAGCGCTGAACTGCGCGAGCACCAGCGGCGTGGCGTCCTGGCGAACCTGGATCACTGCACCCAGCTCTTCGTTGAACAGAATGGCCGCGACTTTTTCGCGGGTGCCGGTCAGCGTGTCGAGTTCGAGGTTCAGACCACAGTGCCCAGCGAACGCCATTTCCAGCACGGTCGCCATCAAGCCACCGTCGGAACGGTCGTGATAGGCCAGCAGGTGGTCGTCGGCGTTGAGGCCCTGGATGACGGCAAAGAAGGCTTTCAGGTCTTCAGCGTCATCGACGTCCGGCGCAACGCTGCCGAGCTTGCCGTGGGTCTGGGCGAGGATCGATGCGCCCATGCGGTTCTGACCACGACCGAGGTCGATCAGGATCAGATCGGTCAGGCCCTTGTCCATGCGCAATTGCGGGGTCAAGGTCTTGCGGATGTCGGTGACCGGGGCGAAACCGGTGACGATCAGCGACAGCGGCGAGGTCACGGTTTTTTCGGTGCCCTCTTCGCTCCAGCGGGTCTTCATGGACATCGAGTCCTTGCCCACTGGGATGGTAATGCCCAGCTCGGGGCACAGCTCCATGCCGACGGCTTTCACGGTGTCGTACAGACGCGCGTCTTCACCCGGGTGACCGGCAGCGGACATCCAGTTGGCGGACAGCTTGATGTCGGAAAGCTTGCCGATGCTCGAAGCAGCGATGTTGGTCAGGGTCTCGCCAATCGCCATGCGGCCGGAAGCCGGGGCATCCAGCAAGGCCAGCGGCGTGCGCTCGCCCATCGCCATGGCTTCGCCGGTGTACACGTCAAAGCTGGTTGCGGTGACGGCGACGTCCGCCACCGGCACTTGCCACGGGCCGACCATCTGGTCGCGATTGACCATACCGGTGATGCTGCGGTCGCCAATGGTAATAAGGAAGCTCTTGCTTGCCACGGCCGGGTGATGCAGCACGCGCTGCACGCTTTCTTCGATGTCGAGCGCGCTCGGGTCGAAGTCGTCACCCAGCTCTGTCTCACGCTCGGCCGAACGGTGCATGCGCGGGGCTTTGCCCAGCAGCACTTCCAGCGGCATGTCGACAGGGTTGTTGCCGAAATGGCTGTCAGTGACGGTCAGTTGCGGCTCTTCAGTGGCCTCACCGACCACCGCGAACGGGCAACGCTCACGTTCGCAGATGGCTTTGAAGCGTTCGAAATCAGGAGCGCTGACCGCCAGAACATAACGCTCCTGGGACTCGTTGCTCCAGATTTCCAGCGGGGCCATGCCTGGCTCGTCGTTTGGCACGTTGCGCAGTTCGAAGCGGCCGCCGCGACCGCCGTCGTTGACCAGTTCAGGGAAGGCGTTGGACAGACCACCCGCGCCGACGTCATGGATGAACGCGATCGGATTGGCTTCACCCAGCTGCCAGCAGCGGTCGATGACCTCCTGGCAACGGCGTTCCATTTCCGGGTTTTCACGCTGCACCGAGGCGAAATCCAGGTCAGCCGAGCTGGTGCCGGTGGCCATGGAGGAAGCCGCGCCGCCACCCAGACCAATCAACATCGCGGGGCCGCCGAGCACGATCAGCTTGGCGCCAACGGTGATTTCGGCTTTCTGCACGTGCTCTTCGCGGATGTTGCCCATGCCGCCTGCGAGCATGATCGGCTTGTGGTAGCCGCGAACTTCGTCGCCATGTGGCGTGCTGATCGACTGCTCGAAGGTACGGAAATAACCGGTCAGCGCCGGGCGACCGAACTCATTGTTGAACGCCGCGCCACCCAGCGGGCCTTCGATCATGATGTCCAGTGGTGTCACGATGCGCTCGGGTTTGCCGTACGGCTTTTCCCAGGGCTGCTCGAAACCCGGAATGTTCAGGTTGGACACCGTGAAACCGGTCAGGCCGGCTTTCGGCTTGGCGCCACGTCCGGTCGCGCCCTCGTCACGAATCTCGCCGCCGGAACCGGTGGCTGCGCCAGGGAACGGGGCAATTGCCGTCGGGTGGTTGTGGGTTTCGACCTTCATCAAAATGTGCACCGGCTCCTGAACCGCACCGTACTCGCGGCTTTCAGGATTCGGGAAGAAGCGGCCGGCCACGCTGCCGACGATCACCGAGGCATTGTCCTTGTAAGCGGACAGCACGCCTTCGTTGTGCATCTGATAGGTGTTCTTGATCATGCCGAACAGGCTTTTGTCCTGGCTCTGGCCGTCGATGTCCCAACTGGCGTTGAAGATCTTGTGACGGCAATGCTCGGAGTTGGCCTGCGCGAACATCATCAGTTCGATGTCGTGTGGGTTGCGCTTGAGGCCGGTGAACGCGTTCACCAGGTAGTCGATTTCGTCTTCGGCCAGGGCCAGACCCAGTTCGACGTTGGCTTTTTCCAGCGCCGCGCGGCCGCCGCCCAGCACGTCGATGGCGATCAGCGGCTTGGGCTCGGCGTGGCTGAACAGGCTGGCGGCCTCTTCCAGCGCGCCCAGTACGATCTGGGTCATGCGGTCATGCAGCGTGTCGGCGATCAGTTGCGCATCAGCGTCGCTGAACTGGCCTTCTACATAAAACGCGATGCCGCGCTCAAGGCGATGGATCTTGGTCAGGCTGCAATTGCGCGCGATGTCGGTGGCCTTGCTCGACCATGGCGAAATGGTGCCGAAACGCGGGAGTACCAAGAACAAGCGGCCCGCCGGCTCCTGAACCGGCACGCTCGGACCGTATTTCAGCAGGCGGGCAAGGACTTGCTGCTCGTCTTCGGTCAGGACGCCATTGACCTCAGCGAAGTGGGCGAATTCAGCGTACAGGCCACTGACAGCCGGAACTTTATCGTTCAGCTGCGCAAGTAATTTCTTGTGGCGGAAGGCGGAAAGGGCGGGAGCACCACGCAGGATCAACATCGTCGGGACAGCCTCGGGAAGGGGGTGTGCTTTGAGGCCGTGCATTCTAGCCTAATCAGTCTGCGTCGGCACCCGAAACCACGGCATGGGATGCACCCGAATGTCGGCTCCGGGCGCTTGCCTGCGCCGGAAGGTAAAAATTCCTCGGCTCTATCAGACGGGACCCGCGCTGTCGAGATATGGCGGTATGGCTCCTTTGCGTATACTGCACCGATGTTTTCCCTATCAGATTTCCGCCCACGCTGTGCCAAGTGGCTCATCGCAACCGGAATCTTCCTGCTGCTCGGCGCGTGTGTGGAGAAACCCAACACGCTGGAACGAGTCAAGGAGGATGGCGTTCTGCGCGTCGTCACCCGCAACAGCCCGGCGACCTATTTTCAGGACCGCAACGGTGAAACCGGTTTCGAGTACGAGCTGGTGAAGCGTTTCGCCGACGATTTGGGCGTTGAACTGAAAATCGAAGCCGCCGACAATCTCGACGACCTGTTCGATCAGATGGGCAAGCCCGGCGGGCCGGTGCTGGCGGCAGCGGGCCTGGTGAGCAGCGAAAACCGCGCGAAGCAGGTACGGTTTTCCCACTCCTATCTTGAAGTCACCCCGCAGGTCGTTTACCGCAACGGCCAGTCGCGCCCCACCGATCCGGGCGATCTGGTCGGCAAACGCATCCTCGTCCTCAAAGGCAGCAGCCACGCCGAGCAACTGGCAGCGCTGAAGGTCAAGTACCCCGGCATCAACTACGAAGAGTCCGATCAGGTCGAAGTCGTCGACCTGCTGCGCATGGTGGATGAAGGTCAGATCGACCTGACCCTGGTGGATTCCAACGAACTGGCGATGAATCAGGTGTATTTCCCCAACGTTCGCGTCGGCTTCGACCTCGGCGATGGCCGCGATCAGCGTTGGGCCGTGGCGCTGGGGGATGACAACAGCCTGCTCAACGAGATCAACGCCTATCTCGACAAGATGCAGAAGAACGGCATGCTGCAGCGACTCAAAGACCGCTACTACGGGCATGTCGACGTCCTCGGTTATGTCGGCGCCTACACCTTCGCCCAGCATTTGCAGGAGCGCCTGCCCAAGTACGAGAAGCACTTCCAGACCGCCGCCAAAGCAGAACAGGTGGACTGGCGCCTGCTCGCGGCGATCGGTTATCAGGAATCGTTGTGGCAGCCGGGCGTGACGTCGAAGACCGGCGTGCGCGGCTTGATGATGCTCACCCAGAGCACGGCCCAGGCCATGGGTGTGTCCAATCGGCTCGACGCCAAACAGAGTATTCAGGGCGGCGCCAAGTATTTCGCCTACGTCAAAGAACAGCTCGACGACTCGATTCAGGAGCCGGATCGCACCTGGCTGGCGCTTGCGTCCTACAACATCGGCAGCGGCCACCTGGATGACGCGCGCAAGCTGGCCGAAAGCGAAGGGCTTAATCCGAACAAGTGGCTGGACGTGAAGAAGATGCTGCCGCGTCTGTCGCAGAAGAAGTGGTACAGCAAGACCCGCTACGGCTACGCCCGTGGCGGCGAACCGGTCAGTTTCGTCGCCAACATCCGCCGTTACTACGACATCCTGACGTGGGTGACGCAGCCGCAGATGGAAGGCGGCCAGGTGGCGGAAGGCTCGTTGCATGTGCCTGGGGTCGACAAGACCAAGCCGTCGGAAGAGAAAGCGCCGCTTTAGTCAGCGCCAGAATCCGCTCGCCGTCGCACTGAACTAACCCTTCGCCCGCCTCATCCTGAAAAACTCGCTCAGCATCGTCCCGCATTCCTCCCCCAGCACCCCGCCTTCGAACAGCACGCGATGATTGAGAAACGGCTGCATGAAGAACTGCCCCTGACTCTGCACCACCCCCGCTTTGGGCTCGGTCGCGCCATACACCACGCGGCTGATGCGCGAATGAACGATCAACCCCGCGCACATGCTGCAGGGTTCCAGCGTCACGTACAGCGTGTTGCCGGGCAGGCGATAATTGCTGAGTGACTGCGCCGCCGCGCGAATGGCGACCATCTCGGCGTGGGCACTGGGATCGCTGCCGCTGATGGGGCAGTTGAACCCGCGGCCAACGATTTCGCCGTTCTGCACCACCACCGCGCCAACCGGCACCTCGCCCAGCAACGCGCCCTCCGCCGCCAGCGCCAGGGCTTCGCGCATGAAATGCTGATCGCGACTGCGATCGATGATGGGCGGCTGACGCATCAGGAGACCTCGATAGCGGCCATGAGACCGGTTTCCATGTGATCGATCACATGGCAGTGAAACATCCAGACGCCGGGATTATCCGCCACCAACGCGACGCGCGCGCGCTCGTTGCGCCCCAGCAGATAGGTGTCCGTAAAATACGGAACCACCTTCTTGCGATTGGAAGCGATGACCTTGAAGCTCATGCCGTGCAAGTGAATGGGATGCTGATACTGCGTCATGTTCTTCAGCTCGAAGATGTAACTCTTGCCTTGTTCGAGCTTGGCGATCGGCCGGTCCGCGCAGGTCTTGTCGGTGATGTCCCACGCCTGGCCATTGATCTGCCACAAGCTCGGCGGTTTACCGTTGTCGACATTCACCGACACCGACCCGACCCACTCGAAGTTGAAATTGAGCTTCTCGGCGTTGGCCAGATCGGGCTCGGCGACCGGATTCGCCGGCAGCTCAGGGGGCCACTCGCCCGGCGTATCGGTGCTGGCGACCGAACGGAAGGTGCCCAGCCGCACCGGGCCGTTGCGCAGGGAAATCTCTTCACCGACCGCTGGCGCTTTGATCGCCAGACAGATGCGCATGCCCGGCCCCAGCCAGTAATCCTTGCCCAGGGGGCGCGGTTTGACCGGGTTGCCGTCCAGGGCGTAAATCATCGCCTCGGCGCCTGGCAGATTCAGGCGATAGGTCACCGTGTTGTCGAGATTGAGAATGCGCACCCGGGTGATTTGCCCGGCAGGCAGCTCGACGACGCCCTGTGGCACGCCATTGATCGTCGACAATCGCCCGGCCGTGCCCTCGCGGGCAGCCTCGCGAATGACGCTGAAATCAGTGAAAGCGCCCTCTTCGTCCACGTGCCAGCTCTTGAGGCTGACGACGCGTTCGTGGGCAAATCCGGTCGGCTCGCGCTCCTCGACGATCAGCGGCCCCACCAGCCCGCGGCCCAGCTCCTCACTGCTGCTAACATGGGGGTGATACCAATAGCTGCCGGCGTCCGGCACTCGGAATTTATAGTCGAAGTACTCGCCCGGCTTGACCGGCAATTGCGAGACGTAAGGCACGCCGTCCATCTCCAGCGGGAGCCGAATGCCGTGCCAGTGAATCGTGGTTTCCACGGGCAGATGATTGATGAAGCGCACCCGTAGCCACTCGCCCTGCCTGACGCGCAATTCAGTGCCCGGAGCCGACCCGCCGAATGCCCACGCGGGCGTCTGGTGCCCGGCCACCAGTTCAACGTCCAGCGGCGCGGCGATCAATTCATAATCGTGCCCTTCTCCCGGCCCGCGTTTGCCCAGCCAATACCTTGAGGCGCCGCCCGCGCCAAGCCCGACAACCGCAAGACCGGCCAGACCTCCGAGTATCTGTCGACGGGTAAAAGACATGTACGAAAAAACCTCAAACGACGGGTCGCATCCGTGAACGATGCGAGGGGCAGACACGATACACCTGCCCTTACAGAAATTTAAGGCGACGGCGTACGCAATACATATTTAGTGCCAAATGAATCAGCAATCACGCCAAGCTTGTCTTCCCATTCATCAAGGAAGACGAATATGACCGTTGCACCCGCTCACCCGCCCGCTGCATCCCTGAGCCAGGACCGAAACGCCCTCATCAACATGAGTGAGCGCATGGTCGAGGCCTGCCCGGACATGCGCGAAATGGCCCGCAGCATCGCCCGAGAAGTCCTCCTGCGCCAGACCGGTCACGACATCGAGCCTGATACCGTTTACTGGCACCGCTTCCACACGGCAGTCAGCAGTCCGCGGTCATTCAATGGCTGGGAGCACCGCGACGCACCCTATCAATCGATGACCCTCCCGCAACTGGTCATGCACCGCTTCAACCCCCACGATCAGGACAACGCCGACACCCTGCAGATGCTTAGCGGGTTCTACACCGCAGGCCCCGATGCAGAAGCGTTCGATGAACGAAACGAGGTCAGGGTGTTGCCCGCCCAGGTCATGACTGAGTTTTGGTCCGTGGACTTCAAATCGCGCTATCAGGAAAAGCTGAAGGCGTTCTGGCGCGACTTCGCCGACAATTTTCGCACCATGGCCAAAGCCAACTTCATTGCCAGCGCCTTCGAAGACCAACAGGCCGGCTGGCTCAGTGAAGAAGATCTGCAAAGCGTCTTGCGTGCGGCTAACGTTGAACCGTCCGAGTCGCCGAGCCTGCAAACCCTGCAGGCTAGTGCGCCGGCCAGCGCTGACGCGAAAGTCTGGACCTTCGACGTGATCGGCTACGAAGCCAGCGACGTCTTGCGCATCGTGACCGCAGAAGGCCGGCAAATTCTCTACACCCCCGGCGAAGTGCAGGCCTTTCATGCCTTCGCCACGCCCGAAGAGCTGCATGGGTGGCTGCTGTCGCAGAACAACCGCCCAGAACGCCGCGCGCGTTTCATGGGCCATTTCCCGTTGTCGGCACACGGAGCGGCTGACAACAACATCGGGCTGTTCCATGGCCTGGATGTGCTCTACACCTCATGGGGATCCGCTCATCCCGGTCTGATCAATCAACACAGTCGGCCCGTGTCGGGAGACCCGTTCAGCCATTTGCGCGACGCGATCCGAGCTCGGATGTTTGCCGACGCAGACCTGGCGCTGCATTCCAACGGCGACCTGCGCAAACAGATGTGGATCGGCTATCTGCGGTCGTTCTCCCAACTTTCGGGTGCGCTGGCGGCGATTGACTGGCCGATTGCGCTGGCAGCCGTGGGTGCCGGCATCGCCGACATGGGCCTCAACATTGATCAGGCCGTGAACGGTGCGAGCACGGCGCAGCGCAAGGCAGGGGTCATCGGGGCTGTGACGGCCAGCATCGACGTCTTGTTCAACAGCACCTTTCTTATCGGCGGGGAGGCGATGCCGGAAGGCGAGTTGCTGCAGCCTGAACCCGAGGGAGAGCTGGCACCGGAAGTCGATGAGCCCACCGATGAGTTAGTTCAGACGCCGGGCGTGGAACCAGAATCCGTTTACCCCTTTGAGCGCGACGATGCCTTGGCCTACTTCGAGACCAACATGCTGCTGGATGCCTTCGAACCCGTGCGTGAAGAAGGTCGCATGAAGGGCATCTACCTGACCGATCAGGGCGAAACCTTCATCGAGATCGATGGCTTCGCCTACGCCGTTCGCTACATCAACGAGCTGAAATGCTGGGCCGTCATCGACCCTGCAAACCCCTACTCGTTTTACCGAAACATGCCTGTGCGCCTTAACGCTGCTGGCACCTGGGAGCCCGTCACTCCCTTGAACCTGTCAGGCGGCGGGAAGGTGCTCGGCAAGTTGGGGCCCGGTCGTGGGGTCGGCGTTTCTCCCCAGACGACCACCCTCCCCAGCCCATACGAAGTGCCAGCGGCGCTGAGGACTGAAGTCATGGAGGGCGCGCAATATGGCGGCCGCTTTGTCGACGATCGCTATCACAGCCCCGATTTTGACAAACCTGATCCCTATGACGACTTCAAGCGCATCCGTCGCAATCTGCGCGATGACGCCAACGCCTTCTTCAACACGCTCGAACTGCCAAAGCGTCCAGACATGCCAGAGCTGAGTGCCAACGCGCCGCTCAAACGTGCGCTCAAGATCGTATTCAAACGTTCATCGGGCCTGGTCATCGGCGAGAGCCATGCGGGGATCGGCAGCAAACAGTTTCTGATCGAACAGATGCCGCTGCTCACCAAGCTCAAGGTGAAAACCCTGTACATGGAGCACGTGCTCACCGACTTCCATCAGGTGGATCTCGATACGTTTTCGAGAACGGGCACTCTGTCGCCTCAGCTTGAGGACTACATCAAGGCGCTGGACAAAGGCCATCGAACTGATCCAAACGGCAAATACACCTTCATGGCCGTTTTCAAAGCCGCGCAAGAAAACCGCGTGCGCATCCGCGCCATCGACTGCATGGCGAGTTACCGCGTCGACGGCATGGACGGCGCGGAGCAAGGGCTGCGGCAGAAGGTGATGAATTACTACGCCAAGGGCGTGATCGACGCAGACCAAGGGGCGAGAAGCGGCGGCCACTGGGTAGCACTGGTGGGTAATTCCCACGCCAATACGTATCAGGGCGTCCCCGGTCTCGCGGAACTGGAAGGCGCGGTAGGGCTGCGCATTGAAGACGTTCGTGTGGCTGAATCGGCCGGAATAACGCCAGACCCCGGCGTTGAAATGACCGATACGGTGGGCCGTCGTGCGGGACGCGTACAGAGTGATCTGCGTCTGCAAGTGCTCGTCGCCCCGCCCCGGATTGAGCTCAGCCTGGAGAACAAACTGCTACGAGCGGGCATGTTCACCCTCGATGACAGTGGTGGTCACCTCGCAATCGTCCACCGCAGCAACGAAGGCATTGCGGTTCGTACCGAGATCAAACGAGAGGGCAAGCGCGTCTATATCGATCGGCCTAAATGGCAGCGGGTGAGCGGACGTCGGTTTGAGACGTTGGCGGATTTGACGACGGCGCTGGAGCTGATTGGGATGACGTGGGTGCGTTGAGGCTTCATGTGTAAAAACCGAGTGAGGCCTTGGCGGCTTCACTCAGCTTTTTGGGAAGAGCGCGGTGTCGACAATGCTCACGACGCGACACCCAAGCGCGGTTGTAAACAGCATGTCATTGCCGCGTCAGCGGCAGGTTGTCCTGCCAGCCTTTTAACAACGTCGTATTTTCCGCAATGAGGTGACAGGTCTGACCCGTCGTTTCGCGGCACGTGCCGAGCGCCAGCTGTTCCGCCTTCTTGAGCGAACGCGTCCCGAACCGCCAGAAAAGGCCGGTGCCGGTTTTGGAGACGGCCATGGCTTTCTCGGTGACACTTTCAACGTAGGCCTCGGCATTCGCACGGTCTTTCGGCCCAAGCTTTGACAGGAGCGGCATCCACGCGCTGTCGTCCATGGCGGGAAGATGGTTGCGTTTCAGAAAGTCTTCGATATGAGGCTTCAGCAAAATGTTGGCGGCTTTCAGGTAAAGGGTGTGCCCGTTGGTTCCGACGGGAGGCAGCGCCACATAATCAGCGTTGCCGCCCTGGGAGCGATAACCCGCGAACATCTGCGCGACAAGGTCCGGGCCAAAATAGGGATCGTTTGCCGCGTACATCCAGAGCGTCGGCGTCGGATTGTCTTTACCGAATCGGGTGAAATTTCGTACGAGGTCCGCTTGAAACAACGGGCACTCATCGGGGGACCCTACCTGGGTATAGTGATAGACGCCGCCAGAGAGACTGATCACCGCCGTCAATGGTCGCCCCGGTTGAGCCGCCAGGTCCATCATCGCAGCGCCCCCTATCGAAACACCGACCCCCACCGCCATGGACGGGTCCACGTCCGGACGCTTGCGAAGAGCGGTCAGTGCAGCGCCAAGCTCATTGCCATGGGCATCGAGAAACCTGGCGACTGTAGGGTGGGCGCAATCTCCCCCGCCTTCGATGAAATGCCCCGTAGAACGCCCATAGCCCGGCCACACTACTGAAGCGGCAAGCCAGCCTCGGTGTGCAAAATCGTGTGCGATGTGGGAAAGCCAATCGGCACGAACTGACGAGGGAGAGGCTCCTGCAGAGCCGTTGACTATCAATGCGATGGGAAACTTGCCAGCGTGCGCAGGACGGACGATCAAGGCATCGATCTTTTCGACATGGGAGCCGACTTTGATCGGCAACATCAACTGCTCTTCGCGCACCGCCGTATCGGCAGACGCCTGACCAGCACAGAGAAACAGCACAAACATCAAAATCATCAAACGTCGAACTGATTGCATCGTAGAACACCCGCTTTAGGCATGCCTGACGAAGACAAACCCTGTCGTTTTTGCGAATTGCTGATTCGCGTGATCAGGTGATCCCTCAGCCGAGGTGGGTAACGTGCCACATCACCACGGCGCTTGGCGATAAATTCCCCTGTCAAATTTTGCCCGGCCTTCTAAAAGCAAAAAGCCCGCGTTTACGCGGGCTTCAGGACATTTCTTGCTATCGGGTGCCGGACAATCCCGGCCACCCCATCATTCCCACTCAATCGTCGCAGGCGGCTTGCTCGACACGTCGTACGTCACGCGCGAAATGCCTTCGATCTCATTGATGATTCGGCCACTGACCGTTTCCAGCAGTTCGTAAGGCAGGTGTGCCCAACGTGCGGTCATGAAGTCGATGGTTTCCACGGCACGCAGGGCGACGACCCAGGCGTAACGACGGCCGTCGCCGACCACGCCGACCGATTTCACCGGCTGGAACACGACGAAGGCCTGGCTGACTTTGTGGTACCAGTCGGCTTTGCGCAGTTCTTCGATGAAGATGTGGTCGGCGCGACGCAGCAGGTCGGCGTATTCCTTCTTCACTTCACCGAGGATACGCACGCCCAGGCCCGGGCCCGGGAATGGGTGGCGGTAGACCATGTCGTACGGCAGGCCGAGTTCGAGACCCAGACGACGGACTTCGTCTTTGAACAGTTCGCGCAGCGGCTCGACCAGTTTCAGGTTCATCTCTTCCGGCAGGCCGCCCACGTTGTGGTGCGACTTGATGACGTGCGCCTTGCCGCTTTTGGCGCCAGCGGACTCGATCACGTCAGGGTAGATGGTGCCCTGGGCCAGGAACTTGATGTTGTCGAGCTTGGTCGACTCGGCGTCGAAGACGTCGATGAAGGTGCGCCCGATAATCTTGCGCTTCTTCTCCGGATCGCTTTCGCCGGCCAGGTTGTTGAGGAACTGATCTTCGGCGTTGGCGCGGATCACCTTGACGCCCATGTTCTCGGCGAACATGGCCATGACTTGCTCACCTTCGTGCAGACGCAGCAGGCCGTTGTCGACGAAGACGCAGGTCAGTTGGTCGCCGATGGCTTTGTGCAGCAGCGCTGCGACCACTGAGGAGTCAACACCGCCGGACAGGCCCAGCAGCACGTTGTCGGTACCGACTTGGGCGCGAACCTGGGCGATGGCGTCTTCAGCGATCTTCGACGGGGTCCACAATGCTTCGCAGCCGCAGATGTCGAGGATGAAGCGCGACAGGATGCGACCGCCCTGCTTGGTGTGGGTCACTTCCGGGTGGAACTGCACGCCGTAGTAGCCGCGGGTGTCGTCGGCCATGCCGGCGATCGGACAGCTTGGGGTGCTGGCCAGTACGTGGAAGCCTTCCGGGATCTCGGTAACCTTGTCGCCGTGGCTCATCCACACGTCGAGGCCGAAAACGCCATCGGCGTCGACGTGGTCTTCGATGCCATCCAGCACGCGGCTCTTGCCAACGATATCGACGCGGGCGTAACCGAACTCACGCATTTCGGAGCCGGCCACGCGGCCACCGAGCTGCTCGGCCATGGTCTGCATGCCGTAGCAGATACCGAAGATCGGCACATTCAGGTCGAACACGGCCTGCGGCGCGCGCGGGCTGTCAGCGACGTGGACGGACTCGGGGCCGCCGGCGAGGATGATGCCTTTCGGGGCGAATTCGCGGATCGCTTCGTCCGACATGTCGAACGGGTGCAGTTCGCAGTACACGCCGATTTCGCGAACGCGACGGGCGATCAGCTGGGTGTACTGGGAACCGAAGTCCAGGATCAGGATGCGGTGGGCGTGAATGTCGAGGGCCATAGTCATTCTCGTCGAAAATCAGAAACAAGACGGGGCTGTCATGAACAGCCCCGGTACACAATTCGTGAAACGCGCCTGAGTCATCAGGCGCGTTCCGATCAACCTACGCGGTAGTTCGGCGCTTCCTTGGTGATCTGCACGTCGTGAACGTGGGACTCAGCCATGCCGGCACCGGTGATGCGCACGAATTCAGGCTTGGTGCGCATTTCGTGGATGTCGGCGCTGCCGGTGTAACCCATCGAGGAGCGCAAGCCGCCCATCAACTGGTGAACGATGGCAGTCAGCGAACCCTTGTACGCAACGCGGCCTTCGATACCTTCCGGTACGAGTTTTTCCGCGCCGTCGGACGAGTCCTGGAAGTAACGGTCCGACGAGCCTTGAGCCTGGGACATTGCGCCCAGCGAACCCATGCCGCGATAGGCCTTGTACGAACGGCCCTGGAACAGCTCGATCTCGCCCGGTGCTTCTTCAGTACCGGCAAACATCGAACCCATCATCACGCAGTAGGCACCGGCAACGATGGCCTTGGACAGGTCACCCGAGAAACGGATGCCGCCGTCGGCGATCAGCGGAACGTCGGTGCCTTCCAGTGCCGAAGCCACGTTGGCGATGGCGCTGATTTGCGGGACGCCCACGCCAGCCACGATACGGGTGGTGCAGATGGAGCCAGGACCGATGCCGACCTTGACGCCGTCAGCGCCCGCTTCGACCAGTGCGAGTGCAGCGGCGCCGGTGGCGATGTTGCCGCCGATGACCTGCACGTCAGGGAAGTTCTGTTTGACCCAGCGAACGCGGTCGATCACGCCTTTGGAATGGCCGTGGGCGGTGTCGACAACGATGACGTCCACGCCCGCAGCAACCAGTGCGCTGACACGTTCGCCGGTGTCTTTACCGGTGCCGACCGCAGCGCCGACACGCAGGCGACCCTGGTCGTCTTTGCTCGCCAGCGGCCAGGCTTTGGATTTCTCGATGTCCTTGACGGTCATCATGCCCTTGAGCGCGAACTTGTCGTCGACGATCAGGACTTTTTCCAGACGGTGCTTGTGCAGCAGATCGCGCACTTCGTACTTGTCGGCGCCTTCGCGGACGGTGACCAGACGCTCTTTCGGCGTCATCACTTCGCGAACAGGCACATCAAGGCGGGTTTCAAAACGGACGTCGCGGGAGGTCACAATGCCGACGAGCTCGCCGTCATGCAGGACCGGAACGCCGGAGATGTTGTGTTGACGGGTCAGTTCGAACAGATCGCGAACGGTGGCGTCAGCCTCGATGGTGATCGGATCCTTGACCACACCCGCTTCGAACTTCTTGACCTTGCGCACTTCGGCAGCTTGCTGCTCGACGGTCATGTTCTTGTGGATGATGCCGATGCCGCCTTCCTGAGCCATGGCGATTGCCAGACGGGCTTCAGTGACGGTGTCCATAGCGGCGGAAACGAGGGGGATGTTGAGTTCGATGCCACGGGTCAGGCGTGTTTTAAGACTGACTTCGTTGGGAAGCACCTCGGAATAACCGGGCACAAGGAGAATGTCGTCGAATGTAAGGGCTTCTTGGCTGATACGCAGCATCGCTGGGCTCCCGAGCGGGAAAATGGAAGCGCGCCATTGTACCCAGACACCTGCACTATCTCAATGTAAAGATCAGGCTATTTACGCATGAGCCGGATTACGGCGCCCAATGACAGCCGCGCAGATCTACATCCTGACGTTGACATGGGACACCGGCCGGTCCATTCGCTCGGCAAACGCCTCGACAAAACTGCTTTTGAAGCCGGCATCCAGCCAGTTGTTGAAGATGAACCCCAGATTCGAGAACCCGCACGGCTCAAGAAACAGAAACCCGTTGATGTCGTCTTCGTGGCGGCATTCGGGGCACATGAAGTTGTCGGTGTGGCCCGGCATCCAGTCTTCCAGGCTGTCGAACAGGGCTTCGCCGATCTCGCGCCGGCATTCCGGGCAACCGGCCTCCTCCTTGAAGCCCTGCTGCGGCGTATAGATGCAGCGCTTGAGGACGATTTCCAGACCGTTGACCGGTTGACCGAATGGCAAGGCGTCCGGGTTTTCGACGAAGCGTCGCGCGCCCGGGGCAATCGCGTAGGCCATGCGGTTGAAGCTGCGCCCACAGGTGGTCAGCGATTCTTCGACGACGTTCAGCTTCACCAGCCAGCGCAGGATCGCCCGCGCCTTCGCTTCGTGCGCAGGAAAGCTGGAGATTTGCGGGACGATGATGCTTTGGGTGTCCATGACGAGCCTGTCTGGCGAGTAATCGGGGGCGGCAGCTTAATCGCGCTGTCGGTGACGTCAAGTATGGCCGTCGGGGCGCGCGCCGTCAGCGATCTCATCTGGTGACCCGTGCCCCAATGCCTTTATGATGCCGCCATGATCAAAGACCCCTTCGCAAGACTCGGCCTTGACCGGGACGTCCTCACTGTCAGCCAGCTCAACGGCCGCGCACGCGTGCTGCTGGAAGATGTGTTTTCCAGCATCTGGGTCGAGGGCGAGATTTCCAACCTCTCGCGTCCGGCCTCCGGGCACGTTTACTTCACGCTGAAGGACTCCGGCGCCCAGGTGCGTTGCGCGTTGTTTCGCAGCAACGCGGCGCGGGTGCGTCAGGCGTTGAAGGACGGCCTGGCGGTCAAGGTGCGCGGCAAGGTTTCGCTGTTTGAAGGCCGCGGCGACTATCAGCTGATTCTCGACACCGTAGAGCCTGCTGGCGATGGCGCGCTGCGTCTGGCTTTCGATGCGCTGAAAGAGAAGCTCAGCGCCGAAGGGATGTTCAGCGCCGAGCGCAAGGTCGCCCTGCCCCTGCACCCCAAGCGCATCGGCATCATCAGCTCCCCGACCGGCGCGGTGATTCGCGACATCATCAGCGTGTTTCGCCGTCGCGCCCCCCAGGTAGAACTCACCCTGATCCCCACCGCTGTGCAGGGCCGCGAGGCCATCGGCCAGATCGTGCGCGCCCTGAAACTTGCTGACGATCGCGGCTTCGATGCGTTGATCCTCGCCCGGGGCGGCGGCTCGCTGGAGGACCTCTGGTGCTTCAACGAAGAGGCCGTGGCCCGGGCCATCGACGCATGCGTGACGCCGATTGTCAGCGCGGTCGGTCACGAAACCGACGTCTCGATCAGTGACTTCGTGGCCGACGTGCGCGCCCCGACGCCCTCCGCCGCCGCAGAACTGCTGGCGCCGGACTCCAGCGATCTGCAACGCCGAGTCGACAGCCTGGAACGCCGACTGATCAGCCGCATGCAGGACCGGCTGATGCGCGAGCAGTTGCGTCTCGACGGTATTTCCCGCCGCCTACGTCACCCCGGCGAGCGCCTGCGCCAGCGCGCCCAGCGCCTCGACGATCTGGACATGCGCATGCGTCGTGCCTTTGAGCAGCAGATGCACAAGCGCCAAGTGCGCATGAGCCATCTGGAAAGCCGCCTGGCCGCGCAACATCCGGGACGCACGCTGATGTTTCTGCGTCAGCGCCTGGCAGTACTGGCCGAGCGCCTGCCCCGTGCGATCAAGGAAAACCTCAAGAGCCGTCGCCTGCAGCTACAAAGTCAGGTGCAGACGCTCAACGTGGTCAGCCCGCTGGCGACCCTGGGCCGTGGTTACAGTATTTTGCTGGATGAACGCGGCAGGGCCATCCGCGCTGCCGAGCAGACGCAACAGGGTCAGCGCCTGACGGCAAAGCTGGCGGATGGCGAGCTGCAAGTGCGCGTTGAAGACAACCATCTGACGCCTGTCACCCTTTCACTTCTGGATTGATCAATGCTCCCTCTTCTATCCCGCTCGTTGGCCACTGCCGCCTTGGTCTTTTGCGCTGCCCTGCCCGCCTACGCTGACAGCTACATTTCCCGTTTGCTCAACAAGCCGGTGCCGGGCGGCGTGGCGGTGGTCGATCTTGGCCCCGCCGCGCAAGCACCCAAGGCCACGTGGCAGGGCAAGCCGGTGCTGGTGGTCAAGGATCAGGACGCCCGCTGGCTGGCCATTGTCGGCATTCCGCTGAGCGTCAAGCCAGGCACGTCGCAGCAGGTCAGCAGCGGCGGCCGTAACCTGCCTTTCGTGGTGGGCAACAAGAAGTACCCGGAGCAGCGGATTACCCTGAAAAACCAGCGCCAGGTCAATCCCAACCCGGACGACCTAAAGCGCATTGAGCAGGAACTCGATGTGCAGGTCCGCGCCTACCGTACGTTCAGTCCCGTGACCCCGAGCAACCTTCTGCTGGACAAACCGGTGGACGGGCCGCTCTCGAGCAAATTCGGCGTGCGACGTTTCTTCAACGGCGAGGAGCGTAATCCTCACGCCGGACTGGACTTCGCGGTTCCGGCCGGTACGCCTATCAAGTCGCCGGCGGCGGGCAAGGTGATTTTGATCGGTAACTACTTCTTCAACGGCAATACGGTGTTCGTCGATCATGGGCAGGGCTTTATCAGCATGTTCTGCCATATGTCGAAGATCGACGTAAAAGTCGGCGATGCCGTGCCGCGTGGTGGCGTGGTCGGGCGTGTGGGTTCGACCGGTCGCGCGACGGGACCGCACATGCACTGGAACGTCAGCCTGAATGACGCGCGGGTGGATCCGGCCATTTTCATCAATGCGTTTCAGCCGTAACGATTTAGAGGGATGAGTAGCTCTGTAGGACCCCTGTAGGACCCGCTTTAGCCGGGAAGGCGTCAGGCGCTGCACTGCAAATCTGATGGCATGCGATCTGGCCCCTTCCCGGCTGAAGCCGGTCCTACCATTGGAACGGCCGGTACGTTCAGACCGAATCGCACCAGCAATTAAATCGCGCACAGCATCAAAATCTGGCAATAGAATCTCAACCTGAAGTTTTTACCGGTTACTTCTCTCAATTTTTCCCAACCGCTTGCCAGCTTTCACCCCATTGGTTACGTTTGGCGACATGAAAACCTCTCACACCCTCATTCTGATGCGTCAACATCGCTGCCTCTGCCTCGTCAGTGCACGACTGCAAAGCTGAACGCGGTGCCTCGACGCTCACCCGCAGTGCTACTCTCGCATCAACCGGCTGGCCGCCTTCTTTCGGCCCTGAGTACAACAAGGATTATTCACATGACCATGCTCAAAGATCCCTCGACCAAGTACCGCGCCTTTCCTGTCATCGACCTGCCTGACCGCACCTGGCCTTCCAAGACCATCACTGCGGCGCCGATCTGGTGCAGTTCCGACTTGCGTGACGGTAACCAGTCGCTGATCGAGCCCATGGATGCGGTCAAAAAGCTGCGTTTCTGGAAGACCCTCGTTCAAGTCGGCGTGAAGGAAATCGAAGCCTCCTTCCCTTCCGCGTCGCAAACCGATTTCGACTTTGTGCGCACGCTCATCGAAGACGGCCACATCCCCGACGACACCACGATTCAGGTGCTGACCCAGGCCCGCGAAGACCTCATCGCACGGACGTTCGAATCCCTGCGCGGCGCCAAAAAAGCCATCGTCCACCTGTACAACGCCACCTGCCCGTCTTTCCGCCGCATCGTCTTCAACCAAGACAAAGCCGGCGTTAAAGCCATCGCCGTGAATGCCGCTCAGCTGTTCGTCAAATACGCCGCCCTGCAGCCAGAAACCCAATGGCAGTTCGAGTACTCGCCTGAAACCTTCAGCGCCACCGAGCTGGAGTTCGCCAAGGAAGTCTGCGACGCCGTGATCGAAGTGTGGAACGCGACGCCGCAGAACAAGGTGATCCTCAATCTGCCGGCAACCGTCGAAGTCGCCACCCCGAACATCTACGCCGACCAGATCGAATGGTTCTGCCGCAACATTTCACGCCGTGACAGCGTGATCATCAGCCTGCATACCCACAACGACCGAGGCACCGGCGTGGCGGCGACCGAGCTGGGCCTGATGGCCGGCGCGGATCGCGTTGAAGGCTGCCTGTTCGGCAACGGCGAGCGCACCGGCAACGTCGACCTGGTGACGGTCGCGCTGAACATGTACACCCAGGGCCTGAATCCACAGTTGGACTTTTCCGACATCGACGGCGTGCGCAAGGTCGTCGAGGAGTGCAACCAGATTCCGGTGCACCCGCGTCACCCGTATGTCGGCGACCTGGTGCATACCGCGTTCTCCGGCTCCCACCAGGATGCGATCCGCAAGGGCCTCACCCAGCAGAAAGAAGGCACGATGTGGGAAGTGCCGTACTTGCCAATCGACCCGGCCGACATTGGCCGCAGCTACGAGGCGGTGATCCGCGTCAACAGCCAGTCGGGCAAGGGCGGGATCACTTACCTGCTGGAACAGGAATACGGTATTTCCCTGCCGCGTCGCATGCAGATCGAGTTCAGCCAAGTGGTTCAGGGCGAGACCGATCGACTGGGCCTGGAGATGACCGCTCAGCAGATCTACTCGCTGTTCAAGCGTGAATACCTGCAGGCCAACAAGCCGTACGCGCTGGTCAGCCATCGTCTGCAAGAAGAAAACGGCAACAGCGCAGTCGAAGTGGTCGTGACCGGAATGAGCGACAGCGAAAGCAATCTGCGCTGGAAAGGCACCGGCAACGGCGCCCTGGAAGCGCTGGTCGCTGGTCTCCCGGTGTCAGCCGAGATCATGGACTACAATGAACACGCCATCGGCGCAGGCACCACGGCCAAGGCCGCCGCTTACATCGAGTTGCGTGTGAACGGTGACCGGGCGGTGCATGGCGTCGGCATCGACGAAAACATCACCACGGCCAGCTTCAAGGCGCTGTTTAGCGCTCTCAATCGTGGCTTGCTGCAGGCTGACGCGACAAAGGCGGCATAACTGCCGGCAATCATTCCTACGATAAAAAAGGCCCTGAAGTGCAAGCTTCAGGGCCTTTTGTTTGAGCGCCGGATTATCAGGCCGTGGTGTCGACTTTGACTTTCATCAAGTTCAACAGGGACGCCTGCAATGCGCCCAGCTGCGCCATGGTCCCGGAAATCTGCTGCTGGATCGCCATGACCTGCGTGGCCTTCAATTCATCGGGCGTCTTGCTGCCCTGGATCGCGGCCAACTGAGCCTGCTGCTGCTGGAGCATTTTCTGGGTTTGCTGAATCTGCTCCTGCAACTGCTTGATCATCTCCTCCTTCATGCTCGGCGCGTCGCCTGACTCACTGGCGCCGGCCGCCTTGGAGTCGCCATACACATTGCCACGCAGCTCGACGCTGGCGGTCTTGGCATCGCTCTTGGTGGAGTCGTCAGTTTTGACGGCAGCCGTGAACACGCTGGAGTAAGCGCCCAACGAACTGGTGTTGATGGTGGTCATGATGAACTCCTTATGAGGTGCACTTTGTATCGGCCAGCGTACAAACATCTGAAGTCGGATTTATTGCAGACGCAAATACGCCCCACGACCGAGGTCATGGAGCGGGTTATGTTTGAATCAGTGAATCAGGCGGTGGTGTTGATGCTGCCGGACTTCTGCAGTTGTAGAAGCGCCGCCTGCTCCGTGGACAGGCTGGCGGTCGTCGACGAGATCTGTCCCTGAATGGCCATCACCCTTGCCGATTTCTCCTCATCGGAACCCGAACTTGCCTGAGCGGCAGCGAGTTGCTGTTGCTGCTCCTGCAGGCGCTTCTGGGTTTCCTTGATCTGCTCTTCCAGCTTCTCGATGGCCTGCTCGCTGGTGCTGGAAGAATCAGACGCGCCGCCTGCCCCACCGGCACCGCCAGCGCCACCCGCTGCAGTCGTTGTCGTCGATGCAGACACCGAAGTGGCATCTGTCGTGGTGGAGGTGTCGCTGTCTGCCGCCGTCGTCGTGGCGTCTTTCTTGACCGCCACGGTGAAGCTGGTGGAATACGAACTCAATGAGGATGTGCTGATGGTGGTCATACCGATCTCCTGTCTGGGTACAACCGCTATCGACCACTCGCCCACTAACTCTATGACGTTACTGTATCTCGAATGTATCAGCGTCGAGACAGGCCGGGAATTTCTCGCGGTAGGCCGCCAGGCTCTGCGCTGACAGGCTGACCTGAAACACCCCGTCCGCCTCGCCGATGTTAAGCAGGCTCTCGCCTTGAAAATCCAGAACCTGGCTGTCGCCCGTGTAGGCGAAGCCCTTGCCATCAATCCCCACACGATTCACCGCAGCGACGTAACACAGGTTCTCGATGGCGCGCGCCGGCAGCAAGCGGTTCCAGTGCAGACGGCGAGCACCCGGCCAGTTGGCGGTATAGAGCAGCAGATCGGTGTTGTGGGCGTCACGGCTCCACACCGGAAAACGCAGGTCGTAGCAGATCAGCGGACGAATCCGCCAGCCCTTGAGCTCGAACTGCACCTGGCGCTCGCCCGGACTGTAATGCTCGTGCTCGCCGGCCATCCGGAACAGATGGCGCTTGTCGTAATGCAGCAGCTCGCCGTCCGGCCGCGCCCACAGCAAGCGATTGCGATGGCTGTCGTCAGCGGCGCGAATGATCACGCTTCCGGTCACCACGGCATCCAGTTGCCTGGCCTGCGCCAGTATCCACTGGGCAGTCGGGCCGTCTTCAGGTTCGGCCTGAGTTTCGGACGCCATGGTAAAGCCAGTGGTGAACATCTCCGGCAGGATCACCAGATCCGCACCCTTGGCCTGGGCCAGCAGCTCTTCGAAGTGGGCGTGGTTCGCCGGGGCGTCGTGCCAGACCAACGTGGTCTGAACCAACGCGATATTCAGATTGGGCAGCGTACTCAGATCGCGCATAGCTTCTCCGCCGCCAGACGCAGCGTCTCCTCACGCTTGGGGAAGCACAGCCGGATCAGGCGTTGGCCTTCGGGCGGATTCTGATAGAAAACCGAAATGGGAATGCTCGCGACACCGTGCTCGCGGGTCATCCACAGCGACATGTCGACGTCATTGAGGTCCGGGCGGATCTGCGAATAATCAACGAGCTGAAAGTAGGTGCCGCTGGCGCGCGTGAACGTGAAGCGCGAGGCTTCCAGGCGATCGCAGAAATAGTCGCGTTTGGCCTGATAGAACGCCGGCAGTTCCTCGACATGTTCAGGGTGCGCCGCCATGAAATCGGCCAGCGCCCATTGCAGCGGTGTAACCCCGCAGAACGCGACGAACTGATGGATCTTCCGCGCTTCGGCGGTCAGTGCCGGCGGCGCAACGAGGTAGCCGGTTTTCCAGCCAGTGACGTGGTAGGTCTTGCCGAACGAACTGACCACAAACGCGCGCTGATAGAGTTCATCGTGGGCCAGCACGCTGGCGTGCTGCAGGCCGTCGAACACCAGGTGCTCATAGACCTCGTCGCTGAGCACGTAAATGTCCCGATCCCGAATCAACGCCGCCAGGCAGTCCAGTTCGTCGCGGGTGATCAACGCGCCGCTCGGGTTGTGCGGCGTGTTGATGACGATCATACGAGTGCGAGGGCTCAGCGCTGCGCTGAGCTTTTCCCAGTCGATGGCGAAGTCGCCATCCTTGAGCTGCACATGCACCGTGCGCCCGCCGGCCAGTTCTACCGAAGGGGCATAACTGTCGTAGCACGGGTCGAAGACGATGACTTCATCGCCGGCGCTCACAACAGTTTGGATGGCGCAGAAAATGGCGTGGGTGGCGCCGGGGGTGATGGTGATTTCGCTGTCGACGCCGACCTGACGGCCGTAGCACCGCGCAATCTTGGCGGCGACTTGCTCGCGCAGCGCCGGCAGGCCGGCCATCGGCGCGTATTGATTGTTGCCGTCCATGACGCGGCGGCAAAGGGCTTCACGCAATGCGTCGGGCCCATCGAAATCGGGAAAACCCTGAGACAGATTGATCGCCCCGGTTTCGGCGGCAAGCTGAGACATCACAGTAAAAATGGTGGTGCCAACGTTCGGCAGTTTGCTGGTGATCATGGGGGTTTTCCTGCTCCACTCCCGACACCTGAAGGGCTCGGGGACCCGCAGGATAGCCCAGATGTCGCGCACAAAAAAAGGCGCCACTGGCGCCTTTTCCGAGAAAGACCTCTACACGATCAGCGCTTGTCGCGGCGCTTCTTGTCGGCCTTCTTGTGGTGCGACATCATCCGACGCTTCTTGTTGACCTGGCGGTCGGTCAGCGTGTTCTTGTTGCCTTCATACGGGTTCTCGCCGCCCTTGAACTCGATGCGGATCGGCGTACCGACCAGCTTGAGCACGCGGCGATAGGTGTTCTCGAGATACCGGACGTACGACTTCGGCACTTTCTCGACCTGGTTACCGTGGATCACGATCAACGGCGGGTTCGCGCCACCCAAGTGAGCGTAACGCAGCTTGATGCGGCGGCTGCCCACCATCGGCGGAGCGTGCTCGCTGACCGCATCTTCAAGGATCTGGGTCAAACGGCTGGTCGGCCAACGGGTCACAGCGGATTTGAACGAGTTCTGCACCGACTGATACAGGTTACCTACGCCGGTGCCGTGCAGCGCCGAGATGAAGTGGATGTCGGCGAAGTCGACGAAGAACAACCGGCGCTCCAGCTCAACCTTCACGTAGTCGCGCTCGCTCGGCACCATGCCATCCCACTTGTTCAGCGCGATGACCAGGGCCCGACCGGATTCAAGGGCAAAGCCCAGCAGGTTGAGGTCGTGGTCGACGACGCCTTCGCGGGCGTCCATAACGAAGATCACCACGTTGGCGTCTTTGATTGCCTGCAGGGTTTTCACCACGGAGAACTTTTCGACTTCTTCGTGGATCTTGCCGCGCTTGCGGACACCGGCGGTGTCGATCAGCGTGTACTTTTCTTCGTTGCGTTCGAACGGGATGTAAATGCTGTCGCGGGTAGTGCCCGGCTCGTCGTAGACGATGACCCGGTCTTCACCGAGCATCCGGTTGACCAGCGTCGACTTGCCGACGTTAGGGCGGCCGATGATCGCGATCTTGATGCCGTCCTTCTCACTCGGGCCGGGAATGCGCTTGGCTTCCTGACCTTCGGCGACGACTTCCTCTTCTTCGCCTTCTTCGACTTCGTCAGCGTCTTTCGGGAAATCGCGCAGGGCGATCTCGAGCATCTGCGTGATGCCTCGACCGTGAGCGCCGGCGACCGGAATCGCGTCACCCATGCCCAGCGGTGCGAACTCGGCGCGGGCCATGTCAGGGTCGATGTTGTCGACCTTGTTGGCGACGACGTAGGACGTCTTGTTGCGCTTGCGCAGGTGCTCGCCAATCATCTGGTCGGCGGCCGTGAAGCCTGCTTTGGCGTCAACGAGGAACAACACGACATCGGCCTCTTCGATGGCCAGCAGCGACTGCTCGGCCATTTTTTCGTCCATGCCGTGTTCGTCACCGGAGATACCGCCGGTGTCGATCAGGATGTAGGAGCGCCCTTGCCACTTGGCCTCACCGTATTGGCGATCACGGGTCAGACCGGACAAGTCGCCGACGATGGCGTCACGAGTCCTGGTCAGGCGGTTGAACAAGGTGGACTTGCCGACGTTCGGTCGACCCACCAGGGCGATTACGGGAACCATGCGGCTCTCCACTTCGTTATTTCAGAAAATACAAAAGCCGCTGCAAGGCAGCGGCCGGAGTTCGGAGCGACGCCGAAGCGCCGCAGGCCCCATGGAAGCGGGGCCGCCTGAAGAAGCCGATACTCGACCGCCTCAAGCATAGACAGCCACTACTTGATCGTCAGCGCTTCCAGCTTGCCGCTGTTGCCGAAGACGTAAATGGTGCTGCCGGAGACCAGCGGGCGAGCACGCAGGCCATCGCTGTCGATCTTTTCACGGGCGACGAAATGGCCATCGACCTGGCTCAGCAGGTGCAGATAGCCTTCCATGTCACCGACCGCGACGTAGCTGGAGAACACTTCCGGCGCGCCGAGTTGGCGACGGGCCAGCGAGTCGTTGCTCCACAGACCGGTGGAAGAGCGCTCATCGATGCCTTCCACGGTGCCGTTGGCAAGCGAAACGTAAACGCTGCCGAAGCCCTGCGCCACACCCGAATAACTCGAGGCATCACGCTGCCACAGCACACGACCGCTCTGCAGTTCCAGGCCGGCTACGCGGCCCTGATAGGTCGCGACATACAGCGTGTTGCCGGAAAGCAGCAAACCGCCGTCGATGTCGACCACGCGATCCAGCTCGGAACGACCTGTCGGAACGGCAACGCGCTGCTCCCAGGCCGGGACGCCGTTGTTGATGTCCAGCGCCACAACCTTGCCGGTCGACAGCCCAGCGATGGCCAACGAACTGGTGGCAATCGGTGCGCCGGTGCCCCGCAATGTCAGAACCGCAGGACTGCTCTCGTAGATCCAGCGCTGATCACCAGTGATGGCGTCATAACCGATAACCCGGTCATCCTGAGTCTGGGCAACCACGACACTGCCGTTGGTGGCCGGAGCGGACAGCACTTCGCTGGTCGCCTTGGCTTTCCACTTCTGCTCGCCAGTGGCTTCGTCGAGGACGATGACTTCGCCGCGCAACGTGCCCAGCATGACCAGACCGAAACCTACGCCGACGGCGCCGGATACCGGTTGCTCAAGCTCTTTTTTCCAGACCACGTCGCCGTTGCTGCGGTTGATCGCCATGACCAGGCCGTTCGCATCGGCAGCGTAGATGTTCTCGCCGTCGATGGCCGGAACCAGCATGTTGTAGATGTCGCCCTGACCGTCACCGACGGAACGGCTCCACAACTTCTGCAGGGTCACTTCTTGCTTGAAGTCGACGAGTTCTGCCGGTGGCAGCTCTTTTTTGCTGTTGCTGCTGCAACCCGCGGCCAGAATGGCCAGAGCCAGCAATGCTGCATGTTTCCAACGAATCACGTCACGCATCCCCTTTCGCCAGATCGTCGAGCTTCATTTGCAGACCGCCAACAGCCGCTTCTTCGGAAAGCGCCGCCTTGGCCTTTTTGTATGCAGCATAAGCGTCATCGGTGCGACCCAGCTGAACCAGCAGGTCGCCACGCAGCTCTTCACGGCTGGCCGCGAAAGACTGGTCGGCCTGACCGTCGAGCAGCTTCAGCGCGTCTTCGGCCTTGTTCTGTGCAGCGAGGACACGAGCCAGACGCTGACGGGCGATTTCACCCAGGGTCGCGTTGGCCGGCTTGTCGGTCACGGATTTCAGTTCGTTCGCAGCGTCATCCAGCTTGCCGGTGTCCACAGCCACTTTGGCCACGAACAAGCTGCCGTACTGGGCGTACGCGGTGCCACCGAATTCGCTCTTCAGCTTGCCGGCGATCTCGGCCACACGGCCTGCATCAGCCTGGCCGCTTGGCGTCAGTGCGGTTTCCAGCAATTGCTGGTACAGCGCCGAACCACCCTGCGCCTGGTTGTTCTGATAGCGCTGCCAGCCTTGCCAGCCCAACACCACGATCACCGCGAGCAGGCCGCCGGTCAGCAGAGGCTTGCCGTTACGCTGCCACCAGTCCTTTACGGCAACCAGCTCATCATCATCGGTACTCGACACCCCAATACTCCTATTCGCTCAATCGGCTTTTATCTGCTTCAACCCTGCGAAATGCAGGTGGCCAGGTGCTCGGACAGAGCATCCCAGGCAATATTTTGTTGCTCGCCCTGACCACGCAGCGGCTTGACGCCCACTTCCTTGCGCGCCAGCTCTTCGTCGCCAAGGATCAGCGCGTACAGCGCACCGCTCTTGTCGGCCTTCTTGAACTGGCTCTTGAAGCTGCCAGCCCCGGCATTGACTTGCAGACGCAGATTTGGCGCCTGATCGCGCAAGCGCTCGGACAGGGTCAGCGCTGCCAGCTCGCCGGCCTCGCCAAACGCGCAGACGTAAACGTCGACCGTACGGGCGATTTCTTCGGGAATCTGCTCAAGGGTTTCCAGCAACAGCACCAGACGTTCGATGCCCATGGCAAAGCCCACGCCCGAGGTCGGTTTGCCCCCCATCTGCTCGACCAGACCGTCGTAACGGCCGCCCGCGCAGACAGTGCCCTGAGCGCCAAGCTGGTCAGTGACCCACTCGAATACGGTTTTGCTGTAGTAATCCAGGCCGCGAACCAGCTTCGGGTTGATCACGTACGGAATCCCCGCTGCGTCGAGACGCGCCTTCAGGCCTTCGAAGTGAATCCGAGATTCGTCATCCAGATAATCTGCCAACCTGGGGGCATCAATCAGCACAGCCTGGGTTTCAGGGTGTTTGGTATCGAGCACACGCAGCGGGTTGGTCTTCAGACGGCGCTGGCTGTCTTCGTCCAGTTGCTCGTGACGCGCCGAGAGATACTCGACCAGCGCTTCACGATAACGGCCGCGGGCTTCACTGGTGCCCAGGCTGTTGAGTTCCAGTTTGACGGCATTGCGAATACCCAGCAGGCCCCACAGACGCCAGGTCAGAACGATCAGCTCGGCGTCGATGTCCGGACCATCAAGGTTGAACACCTCGACACCGATCTGGTGAAACTGACGATAACGGCCTTTTTGCGGACGCTCGTGGCGAAACATCGGGCCGATGTACCAGAGTTTCTGCACCTGACCGCCACCGGTGATGCCGTGCTCGAGAACCGCGCGTACGCAGGCCGCCGTGCCTTCAGGGCGCAGGGTCAGCGAATCGCCATTGCGGTCAGCGAAGGTGTACATCTCTTTCTCGACGATGTCCGTGACTTCGCCGATGGAGCGTTTGAACAGGTCGGTGAACTCGACGATCGGCATGCGGATCTGGCGATAACCGTAGTTATCCAGCAAACGCGAGACCGTGCCCTCGAAGTAGCGCCACAGCGGCGTCTGATCCGGCAGGATGTCGTTCATGCCACGAATGGCTTGCAGAGACTTACTCACAAATATTCCTTGGAAACTGGGTTAGCCGCGCGCGATCAGCGCTGCGTCGGCCTCGACCTTTTCGGCCGCTCTCTGACGGATCAAGCGTTCAAGCTGTTCCACCAGATTGTCATTTGTCAGCTTTTGCGCCGGCTTGCCATCGATGTAGATCAGGTTCGGCGTGCCTCCGGTCAGACCGACATGGGCTTCTTTCGCCTCGCCGGGACCGTTCACCACGCAACCGATCACCGCAACATCCAGCGGCACCAGCAAATCTTCAAGGCGCCCTTCCAGCTCGTTCATGGTCTTGACCACATCGAAGTTCTGCCGCGAGCAGCTCGGGCAGGCGATGAAGTTGATGCCACGGGAACGCAGGCGCAGCGACTTGAGGATGTCGTAACCGACCTTCACTTCTTCAACCGGATCGGCTGCCAGCGAAATCCGAATGGTATCGCCGATCCCTTCGGCGAGCAGCATACCTAGGCCGACGGCTGATTTCACTGTGCCTGAGCGCAAACCGCCCGCTTCAGTAATGCCCAAGTGCAGCGGCTGGATGATTTGCTTGGCAAGAAGCCGATAAGCCTCGACCGCCATGAACACATCGGAGGCCTTGACGCTGACCTTGAAGTCCTGGAAATCCAGACGGTCCAGATGCTCAACGTGACGCAGCGCGGACTCGACGAGGGCCGCCGGCGTTGGCTCGCCGTACTTCTTCTGCAGGTCTTTTTCCAGCGAACCGGCGTTGACGCCGATACGGATCGGAATGCCGCGATCGCGGGCCGCCTCGACCACCGCGCGGACGCGGTCTTCGCGGCCGATGTTGCCCGGGTTGATCCGCAGGCAATCGACGCCCAGCTCGGCAACGCGCAGGGCGATTCGATAATCGAAATGGATGTCAGCGACCAGCGGGACCTTGACCAACTGCTTGATACGGCCGAAGGCCTCGGCAGCGTCCATGTCGGGCACCGAGACGCGAACGATGTCCACGCCGGCGGCTTCCAGACGGTTGATCTGTGCCACGGTAGCCGCGACGTCATTGGTGTCACTGTTGGTCATGCTCTGCACTGCGATCGGGGCATCGCCACCGACCGGCACCGAGCCGACCCAGATTTTACGAGATTCGCGACGTTTGATCGGAGATTCGCCGTGCATGACTTATTGCCCTAGCTTCAGGCGAGCAGTTTCGCCACTGGTGAAAGGTGCCACATCAACCGGCTGACCGTTGTAGCTCACTTGCGCGCCGCGAGCAAAGCCCAGGCGCAGGGTCAGCGGCGGCTTGCCATTGACGTCGAGGCTGTCGCCTTTTTTCTTGAGTCCGCTCATCAGCACTTTGCCGTTGCCATCGGTGACCTGGGTCCAGCAATCATTTACGAACTGAACCTGCACGCGACCGGCACCTGCCGGTACGGGCGCGGGGTCGGCCGTTGCGCTCGGCGCGGTGTTGACTGGCGCGGTGGTCGCAGGCGTTGGCGCCACGGTGGTGACAGGCGCGGTCGGCGTCGACGCTGCATGCGCAGGTGTTACCGGGGCGGTGGTTGATGTGCTGTGAGGAACTACAGCGCCTGCAACGGCGGTGCCGGTGCTGGCGGGTGCGGTGCTGGAGGAAGCAGGTGCATCAGGCGCGGACGCAGGCTCGGCGTTGTTCAACGGCAGCGCGGTCTGGCCTTGAGCGACAGCTTGATCTTCCAGCTCGTCGAGCGGATGGATCTGGGTGGTGCCGTCGGCGCTTTCGACTTCGACGTGCTCCATGCCCAGATTGGTCGGCTCCTTGCCACGCAGGGTGGCTTGATCCTGCCACCACACGAAGCCGCCCCCGATCAAGGCAATGAGCAGCAAGAGGCTGACGATGCGCAGGATATTGTGAGACAGCCGTACTGGCTCTTCGATTCGGCCCAGCGCATGAACGCTGCTGCCCTTGCCGTCGGTGCCCGTGTACTGATCGAACGCATTGACCAATGCAGCTTGATCAAGGTCAAGCAGCTTGGCGTACGCGCGGACATAGCCGCGGGCAAAGGTATGGCCGGGGAGCTTGTCGAAATCGCCAGCTTCCAGATGAGTCAGGGAAGTCACGGTGAGGTTGAGCCTCAACGCCACATCTGGCAGCGACCAGTTCTTGCTCTCGCGGGCCTGTCGCAATGTTTCGCCTGGGTTCGTGCGAGTGGCTGCTACAACTTCGGGATGCGCCGCTTTCATCATTGCTCCGACAGGTATTGCTGATATTCCGGCGTACCGGGATAGAGTCTTTTTAGAAGCAGCCCATAGCTGGCTGCCTTGTTGCGATCATCAAACACCTTCGCCAGCCGCGTGCCGAGCAACAGGCTCCGCGCATTCTGCTCGCTCAACTGGCTGAAACGCTCGTAGTAATCGCGCGCCGGCACATAATGCCTGTCTTCGTACGACAACTCAGCCATTTCCAGCAACGCGCGTGGCTGCTGACGATCGAGGCGCAGGGCTTTGTCGAAATGCTCACGGGCGGTGTCGCGATTCCCAAGCATCACAGCCGTCATGCCGAGGTTTTCGAACACTCGGGCGCGCTCGGCGTAGAGATTATCCTCGGCGGCCTGCTCGAAGCGCTCGTAGGCTTCCTTGTAACGCTTCTGCTGGTAAAGAAAGCTGCCGTAATTGTTGAGAATTCGCGCGTCTTTGGAACGTGCCGACAACGCTTTTTCGTAATACTGGTTCGCCAGTTCCGGTTCCATCTCGGCCTGGAACACCAGCGCCAGCGCAGCATTGGCGTCCGCATCGGAGCCGTTCAGCTCAAGCGCTTTTTTCAGAGGCGCCTTCGCACGCTCCATCTGGCCCTGCTGAAGATAGCCCAAACCCAATTGCACGTAAGCCTGACGAGCTTCCTCACGCCCCTTGCTGGTACTCAGCGGATCGACGTTGCCGGTAGACACACAACCGACCAGCAGCGTGGCAAAACAGAGCAGCAGCGCAACGCGCAGGGACATAGAGATCCTCTCAGTCAAATTCGCATTCAATTGCGAGCGGAAGCGACCTGCACCACGTCGGCATCGGCACTGAGCTCTCGCACAGCGATATAGCGCTCGCTGCGACGGGTGCGGTCCATGACCTGCCCGACCAACTGGCCGCAGGCAGCATCGATGTCCTCACCGCGCGTGGTACGCACGGTGACGTTGAAGCCGGCTTGATGCAGCAGATCCTGGAAACGACGGATTGCGTTGTTGCTGGGGCGTTCGTAGCCGGAATGCGGAAACGGGTTGAACGGGATCAGGTTGACCTTGCACGGCGTGTCCTTGAGCAGCTCGATCATCTCGATCGCGTGCTCAGGCCTGTCGTTGATGTCCTTGAGCAGCGTGTACTCGATGGTCAGCACGCGCTTTTCGCCCAGCGCAGCCATGTAGTTGCGGCAGGACTCGAGGAGCATCTTCAGAGGGTATTTTTTATTGATCGGCACCAGCTGGTTTCGCAGCGCGTCATTGGGCGCGTGCAACGAAAGGGCCAGCGAAACGTCGATGTGCTTGGACAGCTCATCGATCATTGGCACCACGCCGGAGGTGGACAGCGTCACGCGGCGCTTGGAAATGCCATACCCCAGGTCATCCATCATCAGATGCATGGCGGCAATGACATTGTCGAAGTTCAGCAATGGCTCGCCCATCCCCATCATCACCACGTTGGTGATGGCACGGTCGATGGTAGCCGGGACACTGCCAAAAGATTTGTTGGCAATCCACACCTGGCCAATGACTTCGGCGGCGGTGAGGTTGCTGTTGAAGCCTTGTTTGCCGGTGGAGCAGAAGCTGCAGTCCAGCGCACAGCCCGCCTGGGACGAGACACACAGCGTGCCGCGTTTGCCTTGCGGAATATAGACGGTCTCGACGCAGCTGCCGGACTCGACACGGACGACCCATTTACGGGTGCCGTCGGTGGAGATGTCCTCGCTGACGACTTCTGGACCGCGAATTTCGGCACGGCTCTGCAGCTTTTCGCGCAGGGCCTTGCCGACATTCGTCATGGCGTCGAAGTTATCGACGCCAAAGTGGTGAATCCACTTCATGACCTGACCGGCACGGAAGCGTTTCTCCCCGATAGACTCGAAGAATTTTTCCATTTCCAGCCGGGTCAGACCCAACAGGTTGATTTTGCCAGTTGATTCAGTCATGGATTCACCCTCACTCGCAGCAATAGCTTAGCGAGTGGTTACCTCGGTAGCAGCGAAGAAGTACGAGATTTCACGAGCAGCAGCGGCTTCGGAGTCGGAGCCGTGAACAGCGTTGGCGTCGATGGAATCAGCGAAGTCAGCGCGGATGGTGCCGGCAGCAGCTTCTTTAGGGTTGGTAGCGCCCATCAGCTCGCGGTTCAGAGCGATAGCGTTTTCGCCTTCCAGAACCTGCACGACAACCGGGCCGGAGATCATGAATGCAACCAGATCACCGAAGAAACCACGGGCGCTGTGCTCAGCGTAGAAACCTTCTGCTTCGGCCTTGGACAGTTGCTTCAGTTTCGAAGCGACAACGCGCAGACCGGCTTTTTCGAAACGGGTGGTGATTTCGCCGATGACGTTTTTGGCAACAGCATCAGGCTTGATGATCGAGAAAGTACGTTGAACAGCCATGGTGTAACTCCAGAAGCAGTGATTATTGCGAAAAATTAAACCCGCGAATTATACGCGGGTTTGATGTTATTGCCTAACGTGCAAATCTGATCAGTCGATTTCGCCGGCCCAGAGCGTCTGGACCGCCTCCAGCACTTTCTCGCCGACGCGGCCAGAGGTGTCGTCGAAATCCGGGAGCTGCTTGATCATCAGTTGCAGCTTGGTGAACCCTACCGAATAAGGGTCAACGCCGGGGTGAGTCTCGGCGAGTTCTTCAGCGATGCGTTGTACGTCATTCCAACCGTAACTCATGACAGCTTCTCGATCAGTGCGGCGCTTCGGCAGCGTGGTTAAGCGAATATTTCGGGATCTCGACGGTGAGGTCTTCGGTGCCGACCTTGGCCTGACAGGCCAGACGGGACTGCGCTTCCAGCCCCCACGCACGGTCAAGATAGTCCTCTTCCAGCTCGTCCGCTTCTTCGAGGGAGTTGAAGCCCGCACGAATGATGCAGTGGCAGGTGGTGCAGGCGCAGACGCCGCCGCATGCGCTTTCGATCTCGATGTGGTGGTCGTGGGCGAGTTCCAGAATCGACTTGCCGACTTCGGCCTCGACAACCATCCCGTCCGGGCAATGCTCGGCGTGTGGCAGAAATGTAACCTGCGGCATCAGTTATTCCTCAATCTCATTCAGGTTGCGCCCTGACAGCGCGGCTTTCACCGTCGAGTCCAGGCGGCGGGCGGCGAACGCATCGGTCACCTGCGACAGACGCTTGGTCTGCTGCTCGATGGCCGGACCGTCATCGCCCTTCATCAATTCACGAAGTTCTTCCATCTGCATGTCGATCACCATGCGCTCTTCGGCATCGAGCAAGCGTTCGCCATCGGCCTGCAACGCACCTTCGACCGCTTCGAGCAAACGCTGCGCGTCGACCTGCTGCTCTCGCAGCGCGCGAGCCACCATGTCGTCACTGGCGTACTGGAACGAATCCTTCAGCATGCGGGTGATTTCACCGTCAGTCAGGCCATAAGAAGGCTTGACCTGAATGCTCGACTCAACGCCCGACGCCAGCTCGCGGGCGGACACGCTGAGCAGGCCGTCGGCGTCGACCTGGAAGGTCACTCGGATTTTCGCAGCGCCGGCGACCATCGCGGGAATGCCGCGCAGGTCGAAACGCGCCAGAGAACGGCAGTCGCTGATCAGCTCACGCTCGCCTTGCAGCACGTGGATCATCATGGCCGACTGGCCGTCTTTGTAAGTGGTGAATTCCTGGGCGCGGGCCACCGGGATCGTGGTGTTGCGCGGAATGACCTTCTCCATCAGTCCGCCCATGGTCTCCAGCCCCAGGGACAACGGGATCACGTCGAGCAGCAACAGCTCGCCGCCATCGCGCTTGTTGCCTGCCAGGGTATCGGCCTGAATCGCAGCGCCGATGGCGACTACCTGATCGGGGTCGATCTCGGTCAGCGGCTGGCGGCCAAACAGTTCGGCCACCGCTTCGCGCACTCGCGGGACGCGGGTGGAACCACCCACCATGACCACGGCTTCGACTTCATCCAGCTCAATGCCGCAATCACGAACGGCACGACGGCAAGCTTTGAGACTGCGGGCGATCATCGGCTCAATGAGGGCATCGAATGCGGCGCGGGTCAGAACGCCCTGCCATTCGCCATGGACGACTTCCACCGAATCGGCGTCAGTCAGGGATTCCTTCGCCGCACATGCCGCCTGCATCAAGCGGCGCTGGGCAGCAGGATCGAGGTCGTCGGACAGACCGGCTTCAGCAATGATCCAGGTTGCGATGGCGTGATCGAAATCATCACCTCCCAGCGCGCTGTCGCCACCGGTGGCCATGACTTCAAACACGCCGCCGGTGAGGCGCAGGATCGAGATGTCGAAGGTGCCGCCGCCCAGATCGTAAATGGCGACCACGCCCTCTGCGTTCTGGTCCAGCCCGTACGCCACGGCAGCCGCAGTGGGCTCGTTGAGCAGGCGCAGGACGGTGAGGCCCGCCAGCTTCGCGGCGTCTTTGGTGGCCTGACGCTGAGCGTCATCGAAATAGGCGGGAACGGTGATGACCGCGCCGACCAGTTCGCCACCCAGTGTTTCTTCGGCGCGCTGACGCAGCACCTTAAGAATGTCGGCCGACACTTCGACCGGGCTCTTAGGGCCCTGCACGGTTTCAATGAACGGCATGTGGGATTCCCCACCGGTGAAGCGGTAAGGCAACTGCCCACCCAAATGCTTCACGTCGGAGATCCCGCGCCCCATGAGGCGCTTGACGGAAATAATGGTATTCAGAGGATCTGTCGCAGCCGCACCCTTGGCCGACTGGCCTACTTCGACACGATCGGCGTGATAGCGAACGGCGGACGGCAGGATGACCTGACCGTTGGCGTCGGGGAGCGGCTCACTGATGCCGCTGCGCAGGGCAGCCACCAGCGAGTTGGTGGTGCCGAGGTCAATCCCGACAGCCAGGCGACGCTGATGAGGTTTTGGAGCTTGGCCGGGTTCGGCGATCTGCAGTAGAGCCATTGCTTTTCTGATATCACTGGCGAGCCGCCCCAGAAGGACGGCGCGGGGTTAATCGTCGAGGCGCTCTTCGAGCTGGCGCACTTCGTAGGAGAGCTTGTCGAGGAACTGCATGCGGCGCATCAGCCGTTCAGCCTGATCACGCTGTGCAGCATCGTCCCAACAGGCCGCGAAGCTTTCGTTCAGTTCTTCCTGGGCAACCTTCAGCCGGCGTTTAAATACCGCAACACCCGCCAGATCCGCGTCGTCCTGCAAATCTTCGAGTTCTTCGCGCCATTGCATCTGCTGCATCAGAAACTCGGGATCCTGCACAGTGACTTCCAGCGGAACTTCGCCCTTCAGCGCCAACAGGTAACGCGCCCGTTTTGGCGCATTCTTGAGCGTTTGGTAGGCGTCGTTCAGACTGGCGGAGCGCTCCAGCGCAACCCGTTGCTCAGCCTCAGGGGCATCGGCAAAACGGTCGGGGTGCACGCTCCGGGCAAGCTCACGGTAACGCGTCGCCAACAGGTCGAGGTCCAGATTGAAGCCCGGCTGCAGGTCGAATAAAGCAAAGTGACAAGGAGTACCCACAATATGCCTCAGACGTTGAAGCTTTCGCCGCAGCCACATTCACCGCGCGAGTTGGGATTGTTGAACTTGAAGCCTTCGTTCAACCCTTCCTTGACGAAATCGAGCTCGGTGCCGTCAAGGTAGACCAGGCTCTTGGGATCGATGATCACCTTGACGCCGTGATACTCGAACACCGTGTCTTCGCTTTCCGGCTCATCGACGAACTCGAGCACGTAGGCAAGCCCGGAACAACCGGTCGTGCGAACGCCCAGACGAATGCCGTCACCCTTGCCGCGCCCATCGAGGGAGCGGCGTACATGGTTGGCGGCCGCTTCGGTCATGCTGATAGCCATCGGAACTCCTTACCTCACGCAAGTTACTTAACGCAGCGGAACAGACTCTGCTCAGAGCAGGCCTTTCTTCTGCTTGTAGTCGCGAACGGCCGCCTTGATGGCGTCTTCAGCGAGCACGGAGCAGTGGATTTTCACTGGCGGCAGGGCCAGTTCTTCAGCCAGCTGAGTGTTTTTGATGGTCTCTGCTTCATCCAGAGTCTTGCCCTTCATCCACTCGGTGGCCAGGGAGCTCGACGCGATGGCAGAGCCGCAGCCGTAGGTTTTGAACTTGGCGTCTTCAATGATGCCCTGCTCGTTCACCTTGATCTGCAGACGCATAACATCGCCGCAAGCCGGCGCGCCGACCATGCCGGTGCCGACATCAGGGTCTTCCGCGTTCATCTTGCCGACGTTGCGGGGATTCTCGTAGTGGTCAATGACCTTTTCGCTGTAAGCCATGGTGCAATTCCTCATCAGTTACAACATGTCGCTCTCGCGGCACTCGGAAGCTGTTTTCAAAGTGCCGCAGGTGTGGCGACTTTGAATTAATGCGCCGCCCACTCGATCTTGGAGATGTCGACGCCGTCTTTGAACATGTCCCACAGCGGCGACAAGGCGCGCAGCTTGGTCACTGCCTCGCAGACTTTCTGCGCGGCGTAGTCGATCTCTTCCTCAGTGGTGAAGCGACCGAAGGTGAAACGGATCGAGCTGTGTGCCAGCTCGTCGTTACGGCCCAGGGCGCGCAGCACGTAGGAAGGCTCCAGGGAAGCCGAGGTGCACGCGGAGCCGGACGAAACCGCCAGGTCCTTGAGCGCCATGATCAGCGACTCGCCCTCTACATAGTTGAAGCTCAGGTTGAGGTTGTGCGGCACACGGGCAGTCATGCTGCCGTTGATGTACAACTCTTCCAAGTGCGCAACCTGCTGATAGAAGCGATCGCTCAAGGCTTTGATGCGAACGTTCTCGGCAGCCATGTCTTCTTTGGCCACACGGAAGGCTTCACCCATACCGACGATCTGGTGCGTCGCCAGCGTACCGGAACGCATGCCACGCTCGTGACCGCCACCGTGCATTTCGGCTTCGATGCGAACACGTGGCTTGCGGCTGACCCACAATGCACCAATACCCTTCGGACCGTAAGTCTTGTGGGCCGAGAACGACATCAGGTCAACTTTGAGGTTGGCCAGGTTGATTTCAACTTTGCCAGTAGCCTGTGCTGCATCGACGTGGAAGAGCACACCGCGGGAACGGGTCATCTCGCCGATGGCAGCGATATCGTTGACCGTACCAATTTCGTTGTTGACGTGCATGATCGAGACCAGAACGGTGTCGTCGCGCATCACTGCTTCGATCATGGCCGGCGTGATCAGGCCATCTTCGGTCGGTTCGAGATAGGTGACTTCAAAGCCTTCACGCTCAAGCTGGCGCATGGTGTCGAGCACGGCTTTGTGTTCGATTTTGCTGGTAATCAGGTGCTTGCCTTTGGAGGCATAGAAATGCGCAGCGCCTTTAATCGCGAGGTTGTTGGACTCGGTAGCACCGGAAGTCCAGACGATTTCGCGTGGGTCGGCATTGACCAGATCGGCAACCTGACGGCGGGCGTTCTCGACCGCTTCTTCGGCCTTCCAGCCAAACACGTGGGAGCGCGACGCCGGGTTACCGAAGTTGCCATCAACCAGAAGGCAGTCGCTCATTTTCTGCGCAACACGCGGGTCGACCGGGGTCGTCGCGGAATAATCGAGGTAAATTGGCAATTTCATTGAATATCTCCTATCGGGCAGGCGCGCCGCGCGTTCATCTGCGTTCACTCAACGGCGGATGTTTCAATCTTGTCCAGTGGCTGCGTCTTGCTACCGCAACGGCGCAGATCCTGACGTTGGGCGACTTCTTGCACTTCACGGCGAGTGACGAGGTCGGCCAGGCTGATACCGCTTAGAAACTCGTGAATTTGCTGACTGAGGTCACACCACAAGTGGTGGGTCAGACAGGTGTCACCGGCATGGCAATCACCGAGCCCCTGGCAGCGCGTCGCGTCAACCGATTCGTTGACCGCGTCGATCACCTGCGCCACCTGAATGCCCTGCATTTGACGGGCCAGCTGATAACCGCCGCCGGGCCCACGCACGCTGGAGACCAGATTGCCGCGGCGCAGCTTGGCGAACAGTTGCTCGAGGTAGGAAAGGGAAATCCCTTGCCGCTCGGAGATATCGGCCAGGGACACTGGCCCATGCTGCGCATGCAATGCCAGGTCGAGCATGGCAGTGACAGCGTATCGGCCTTTTGTAGTCAGTCGCATGACGTGTACCGCGGAGGTTCGGAATGAGGGCGAGTATGCTATTCCCGAGTATTTAAGTCAACTATAAGACCTAGCGGAACAGTCGGGATTACCCGCAAAAGCGCGGCGGCATCATAGCAAAACACGCCGGGATTGGCACATGCTCGACCTGAGGGCGCGCGCTGACTTATTCCCGGGGCGCATTAACTTCGCAACGCTCTTTCATGCAGTCGAAGACTTCCTGACGCAGCTCGGGCAGCTCTTTTTCGCGATACTCGCCGCCCAGGCTTTTCAATGCCTTGCCCATGTCCTCCACGCGCACGTCCATCGCTTGCAGGTGATCGAGCAACTGGCCGATCGCGCGTGCCACCGGATCAGGCATGTCCTCACCAACGCCATACGCATCGAAGCCGAGCTTTTCGGCGATCGCCTTGCGCTTCGCTTCGGCCTCGTCGTCAGACTTGACGATGATCCGCCCCGGAATGCCCACCACCGTTGCACCCGCCGGCACAGGCTTGGTCACCACCGCGTTGGAGCCGACCTTTGCCCCGGCGCCCACGGTGAACGGTCCGAGCACCTTGGCGCCCGCGCCGACAACCACGCCGGACTCCAAAGTAGGATGGCGCTTGCCCTTGTTCCAGCTGGTGCCGCCCAGGGTCACGCCCTGATAGAGCGTCACGTCATCGCCAATCTCGGCGGTCTCGCCGATCACAATGCCCATGCCGTGATCGATGAAAAAGCGCCGACCGACTTTCGCACCCGGGTGAATCTCTATCCCGGTGAGCCAGCGACCGAAGTTGGAGACCATGCGCGCCGGCCATTTCAGTTCGTTGCGCCACAACCAGCCAGACAGCCGATGCAGCCAGATCGCGTGCATGCCGGGGTAGCAGGTCAGCACTTCAAAGGCATTTCGAGCCGCCGGGTCACGATGAAACACGCTTTGAATGTCTTCCCGCAAACGCTCGAACATTACTGATCCTTCCGCTTATAGGGTTCACCGGTGGCCGCTTTCTGGGTCTCGGTGAGAATGCCGCGCAAGATGCTCATCTCGGATCGATTGACCGCAGAGCGGCCGTACAGACGACGTAACCGCGCCATCAGGTGACGAGGCTTCTCGGGATCAAGAAAGCCAATGGCGACCAGCGTGGACTGGAGATGCTCATAGAATTTTTCCATCTCATCCATGGTCGCCAGCTCGGTACTGCGCACCGAATTGACTTCGAACTTCTCCACCTTGCTCGCTTGACCGTCGGCCGCGAGCCAGGCCATGCGGGTTTCGTAACTCAACACCTGCACAGCGGCGGCCAGATTCAACGAGCTGAATTCCGGGTCCGATGGGATGTGTACGTGGTAATGGCAGCGCTGCAACTCTTCATTGGTGAGGCCGGCGTATTCACGACCGAACACCAGTGCGATCTCCTCGCCCAGCGCGGCGTGCTCAACGGTTTTGACGCCCGCTTCACGAGGGTCGAGCAGCGGCCAGGGAATGCGGCGGTCCCGGGCGCTGGTGCCCAACACCAGGTTGCAGCCTACCAGCGCATCTTCCAGCGTCGCCACGACCTGCGCGCCTTCCAGAATATCGCCCGCGCCAGACGCCCGTGCATCGGCCTCATGATGGGGAAACATGGCGGGATCAACCAGCACCAGACGTGAAAGACCCATGTTTTTCATGGCACGTGCGGCGCCACCGATATTTCCGGGATGGCTGGTACCGACCAGGACGACACGAATTTTTTGCAGCACTGGTGAAGTCTCGCTAGCAGGTGAAAAGGGGGACGAATGTTACAGAAGCACTTGCTGCAACGCCACGAACCTTGCGCCTCACGCGCCGGATACGCCACTAAAAGGAGACAGGGCACCCCCGACCTCGTCGCGCCAAGCCGACCGGCCGCGCGGCAAAGTCTGCACTCGCGCTGGAAATCATCCAAGAGAACCAATAGAATGGCCGGCTCTCTTTAACGACCTAGGTGATCCATCCATGCAGCCCATGCTGAATATCGCGCTGCGCGCCGCCCGCAGCGCCAGCGAATTGATTTTCCGCTCCATCGAGCGCCTGGATACCATCAAGGTCGACGAAAAAGACGCGAAAGATTACGTGACCGAAATCGATCGCGCTGCCGAGCAGAGCATCATTACCGCACTGCGCAAGGCGTATCCAACCCACGGCATCCTTGGCGAAGAAAGCGGCCTGCATGAAGGCAGCGGCGAAGGTACCGACTACCTCTGGATCATCGATCCACTCGACGGCACCACCAACTTCGTGCGCGGCGTTCCCCACTTCGCCGTCAGCATCGCGTGCAAATACCGCGGTCGCCTGGAACACGCCGTTGTTCTGGACCCGGTCCGTCAGGAAGAATTCACCGCCAGCCGTGGTCGTGGCGCTGCCCTGAACGGCCGCCGTCTGCGCGTTAGCCCGCGCAAGAGCCTTGAGGGCGCGCTGCTCGGCACAGGTTTCCCATTCCGCGAGAATCAGCTCGATAACCTCGATAACTACATGAACATGTTCCGTTCGCTGGTGGGCCAGACGGCCGGTATCCGTCGCGCCGGCGCCGCAAGCCTGGACCTGGCTTACGTGGCTGCGGGCCGTTTCGACGCGTTCTGGGAATCGGGCCTGTCGGAATGGGACATGGCCGCAGGCGCCCTGCTCATTCAGGAAGCAGGCGGACTGGTCAGCGATTTCAACGGCGGTCACGACTTCCTTGAAAAAGGTCACATCGTTGCTGGCAACACCAAATGCTTCAAAGCAGTGCTGACGTCGATCGCTCCATTTGTGCCGACTTCGCTGAAGCGTTAAGCCCAGCACGCTGTACAAGAGAACCGGCCATGTGCCGGTTTTTTTGTACCCTTGAGTTCCATGACACCTGCAACAAAAAAGCACCCGAAGGTGCTTTTTTGAGGAACGGTTAGTGCTATCACTGGCCCGCTTGGCTCAACTCCAGCTGACCTTCCTTGTTGACAGGGATCTGACTGCCCGGATCGCGATCCATACGCACCTGCCCGACTTTGTCGTTGAGCTTGTACTTCACGTTGTAGCCGACGACTTTATCGCTGATGTCATTGACGGTATTGCAGCGCGACTCGGTGGTGGTGTAAGTGTCACGGTTCTGCATGCCTTCCTGAACCTTGTTACCGGCGTAACCCCCGCCGACCGCACCGGCGACCGTGGCAATCTTCTTGCCATTACCGCCACCCACCTGGTTGCCGAGCAGGCCACCCGCTACGGCACCGATGACACTCCCCACGATCTGATGCTCGTCCTTCACCGGCGCTCGGTGAGTGACTGCAACGTCTTTGCAGACTTGACGCGGGGTTTTGATTTGTTCTTTAACAGGCTCGACGGCAAGTACGTCTGCGTACTCTGGGCCGCTTTGTTTTACGAGGCTATAGGTGGCCAAAGCACCACCGGCGGTAACACCGACGGCACCCAATACTGCACCAATAAGCAACGACTTGTTCACTTGAACCTCCTGACGATATTCAGCGCGATTCCTCGCGCTACTCCCAGCCTTGGAGCACAAAAAAAGGCGCGAGTTCACACTCGCGCCTTTTCAGGTGATGGCCGGTTACCATTACTGGTTACGGACGGTCATCCACCTTGTCGACCGTGACCGGTGGCAGCAAGTCTTCGCTGCGCAGGTTCAGCCAGATCAGCACCACGTTGGCGATGTAGATCGACGAGTACGTACCTGCCAGAACACCGATGAACAGTGCCACCGAGAACCCGTGCAGGCTATCGCCGCCAAAGATCCACAGCGCGACGATCGCCAGCAATGTGGAGATCGAGGTGGCCATGGTCCGCAGCAAGGTCTGCGTGGTGGAGATGTTGATATTCTCGATCAGCGAAGCCTTGCGCAGCAGACGGAAGTTCTCGCGAACCCGGTCGAATACCACAATGGTGTCGTTGAGCGAGTAACCAATGATCGCCAATACAGCGGCCAGAACGGTCAGGTCGAAGGTCACCTGGAAGAACGACAGAATGCCCATCGTCACCACCACGTCGTGTATCAGCGAGATGATCGCCCCCACCGCGAACTTCCACTGGAAACGGAAAGCCAGGTAGACGAGAACGCCGCCCAGTGCCAGCAGCATGCCGAGGCCACCCTGGTCGCGTAGCTCTTCACCCACCTGCGGACCGACGAACTCGACGCGTTTGACGGTCACCGGGTTATCGGCGCCTGTCTTGCGCAGCGCTTCAGCAACCTGAGTGCCCAGCTGCGGATCTTCACCCGGCATACGAACGAGCAGATCGGTGGTCGCACCGAAGCTTTGCACGACCGCTTCGGTATAACCCGACGTAACCAGCTCTTCGCGCACTTTGTGCAGATCGGCAGGGCGCTCGTAGGTCAGCTCGATCAGCGTACCGCCGGTGAAATCCAGACCGAAGTTCAGCCCTTTATAGAACCAGCTGAACAACGCCAGAACGGTAAGGAGCATGGTAATGGCGAACGCAATGTTGCGAACGCCCATGAAGTTGATCGTACGTTTCATGGCAGCCCCTTAAATCCACAACTTCTTGAAGTCACGACCGCCAAAGATCAGGTTGACCATTGCGCGGGTCACCATGATGGCTGTGAACATCGAGGTAAAGATCCCGAGGGACATGGTGACCGCAAAACCCTTCACCGGGCCGGTGCCCATCGCGAAGAGAATGCCGCCGACCAGCAGCGTCGTCAGGTTGGCGTCGAGGATCGCGGTATACGCGCGGTCGAAGCCCTCGTTGATTGCACGCTGAACCGTCATGCCATTGGCGATCTCTTCACGAATCCGCGAGAAGATCAGCACGTTGGCATCGACCGCCATACCCATCGTCAAGACGATACCGGCGATGCCTGGCAGGGTCAGCGTTGCACCTAGCAGCGACATCAGCGCCAGCAGCATGACCATGTTGAAGGCCAGTGCCACGGTCGCGATCAGACCGAAGAAACGGTAGATGGCGAGGATGAACAGCGAGACGAACAGCATGCCCCAGAGGGATGCATCGATACCCTTGGTGATGTTGTCGGCACCCAGGCTCGGGCCGATGGTGCGCTCTTCTGCGAAGTACATGGGTGCAGCCAGACCACCGGCACGCAGCAGCAGCGCCAGCTCGGACGACTCACCTGCGCCGTTCAGGCCGGTGATGCGGAATTGAGCACCCAGCGGCGACTGAATGGTCGCCAGACTGATGATCTTCTTCTCTTCCTTGAACGTCTGGACCGGCACGTCTTTTTCGACGCCGTTGACCATTTGCTTGGTGTAGGTGGTGGTCGGCTTCTGCTCGATGAAGATCACCGCCATGCTGCGACCAACGTTCGCGCGGGTTGCGCGACTCATCAGATCGCCACCATGGCCGTCCAGCTTGATGTTCACCTGAGGACGGCCGTGCTCGTCAAAGCCAGCCTTGGCGTCGGTTACCTGGTCACCGGTGATGATCAGACCACGCTCGACCGGCGCCGCAGGACGACCGCCTTCGCGGAATTCGAACATCTCGGTGGTGGCTTTGCTGTCGTCGGGGCCTGCGCCCAGACGGAACTCAAGGTTGGCCGTCTTGCCGAGGATACGCTTGGCTTCGGCGGTGTCCTGAACACCTGGCAGCTCGACCACGATGCGGTTGGCGCCCTGACGCTGAACCAGCGGCTCGGCGACGCCCAGCTCGTTGACCCGGTTACGCACGGTGGTCAGGTTTTGCTTGATCGAGTATTCGCGGATTTCAGCGATCTTGGCTGGCGTCATGGCCAGACGCAGGATCGGCATCTCGCCGCGATCGCTCGTGGTGATATCGAAATCGGTGTAGTCCTTGCGGATCAGCGCACGGGCCTGTTCGCGGGTATCAGCATCGCTGAAGCCCAGCTGGATGGCGCCGTTGTCCTGCGGCAGGCTGCGATAACGCACTTTTTCCTTGCGCAGCAGGCTCTTCACTTCGCCTTCGTAGACATTCAGACGCGCACTAAGCGCTTTGTCCATGTCGACTTCAAGCAGGAAGTGCACGCCACCGGACAGGTCGAGACCCAGCTTCATCGGCGTAGCGCCAATGCTGCGCAGCCATTTTGGCGTGGTCTGAGCCAGGTTGAGCGCGACAACGTAATCGTCGCCCAGCGCCTTGCGTGCGACATCTTTGGCTGGCAGCTGGTCTTCCTGTTTGGTCAGACGCAACAAACCGCCCTTGCCATTCTCGGCCAGAGAAGCGCCCTTGACCGCGATGCCAGCATCGGTAAGCGCCTTGCTTACGCGATCCAGATCAGCCTGATTGACCTGCAGCGCAGTGCTTGCGCCCGTGACTTGGATAGCCGGGTCATCAGGGTAGAGATTGGGTGCGGAATAAATAAAACCGATCACCAGCACTGCCAGGATCAGGATGTATTTCCACAGAGGGTATTTGTTCAACATCACGCCGCCTGCTTATAACGCGGGGCGCCTTGCGCGCCCCGTCGATTGGTAAAAGACTGGAATCAGATGGCTTTCAGAGTGCCCTTGGGCAGGGTGGCAGCGATTGCGCCCTTCTGGATCTTCAGCTCTACGGTGTCGGACACTTCGATAACAACGAAGTCATCAGTCACTTTGTTGATCTTGCCTGCGATACCGCCGGTAGTGACGACTTCATCACCCTTCTGCAAGTTGCCCAGCAAGTTCTTTTGCTCTTTGGCGCGCTTGGCCTGTGGACGCCAGATCATCAGATAGAAGATGACCAGAAAGCCGACCAGGAAAATCCACTCGAAACCGCCGCCCATAGGGCCTGCAGCGGCAGGGGCAGCCGCATCCGCGAAAGCGGAAGAGATGAAAAAGCTCATTTAACACTCCAGTTGCATATTTTAATAATAGGAAGCGAAAGACCGGATGTCGCTCAGTCCAGTAACGGCGTCACAAGCCCGCGTTTGGCATAGAACGTGTCGACAAAGGCGGCCAATGTACCTTGTTGAATAGCCTCGCGCAAACCAGCCATAAGCAGCTGGTAATGGCGCAAATTATGGATCGTATTGAGCATGCTACCCAGCATTTCGCCGCACTTGTCCAGGTGGTGCAGATAGGCGCGGGAGAAGTTTTTGCAGGTGTAGCAATCGCAGGTCGGATCCAGCGGCGACTCATCGTAACGATGAAACGCATTACGGATTTTCAGAACACCGGTGTCGATGAACAGATGACCGTTGCGCGCATTGCGCGTAGGCATCACGCAGTCGAACATGTCGACGCCGCGGCGGACACCTTCAACCAGGTCCTCGGGCTTGCCTACACCCATAAGGTAACGAGGTTTGTCAGCCGGCATGCGGCCCGGCAGGTAGTCCAAGACCTTGATCATCTCGTCCTTGGGCTCGCCGACCGACAGGCCGCCAATCGCCAGGCCGTCAAAGTCGAGCTCACTCAAGCCTTCGAGCGAGCGCATGCGCAGGTTCTCGTGCATGCCGCCCTGAACGATGCCGAACAGCGCCGCGGTGTTTTCGCCGTGGGCGATCTTGGAGCGCTTGGCCCAGCGCAGCGACAGCTCCATGGAGGTGCGCGCAACTTCTTCGTCCGCAGGATACGGCGTGCATTCGTCAAAGATCATCACGACGTCGGAACCGAGGTCGCGCTGAACCTGCATCGATTCTTCAGGCCCCATGAACACTTTTGCGCCGTCAACTGGAGAGGCGAAGGTCACGCCCTCCTCCTTGATCTTACGCATCGCGCCCAGGCTGAACACCTGAAAACCGCCGGAGTCGGTCAGAATCGGTCCTTTCCACTGCATGAAATCGTGAAGGTCGCCGTGGCCCTTGATGACTTCAGTACCCGGACGCAGCCACAGGTGGAAGGTGTTGCCGAGGATCATCTGAGCGCCGGTGGCCTCGATGTCTCGAGGCAGCATCCCCTTGACCGTGCCGTAGGTGCCGACCGGCATGAACGCAGGCGTTTCGACAACGCCGCGAGGAAAGGTCAGGCGACCGCGACGCGCTTTGCCATCGGTGGCCAGCAGCTCAAAAGACATACGACAGGTGCGACTCATGCGTGATCCTCTGGGGCCGAGTCCGTCGGGGTTGATTCCCCGGGAGCGGTCGGCGCGGGATTGCGGGTGATGAACATGGCATCCCCGTAACTGAAGAAGCGGTAACCGTGCTCCACCGCAGCCGCGTAGGCCGCCATGGTTTCGGGATAACCGGCGAATGCCGAGACCAGCATCAACAGCGTCGATTCCGGCAAATGGAAGTTGGTAACCAGCGCATCGACCACATGGAACGGTCGGCCCGGGTAGATAAAGATATCGGTGTCGCCGCTAAAGGGCTTGAGCACGCCATCGCGCGCGGCACTTTCCAGCGAACGCACGCTGGTCGTGCCCACGGCGATCACCCGACCACCGCGTGCGCGGCAAGCGGCCACGGCGTCGACCACGTCCTGAGTGACTTCAAGCCACTCGTTATGCATGTGGTGATCTTCAATGCGCTCAACGCGCACCGGCTGGAATGTCCCGGCGCCGACGTGCAGCGTCACGAATGCGGTCTCGACGCCCTTCTCGGCAATCGCCGCCATCATGGTCTGATCGAAATGCAGACCTGCCGTCGGCGCCGCCACAGCACCGGCGCGCTGGGCGTACACGGTCTGATAGCGCTCGCGGTCGGCATCGTCGTCCGGGCGGTCTATATAAGGAGGCAACGGCATGTGCCCGACGCGCTCGAGCAGAGGCAGCACCGGCTCGGCGAAGCGCAGCTCGAACAACGCATCATGGCGCGCGACCATTTCGGCCTCGCCACCGCCATCAATGAGAATCGTCGAACCCGGCTTGGGCGACTTGCTGGAGCGCACATGGGCCAGCACACGGTGCTGATCGAGAACGCGCTCAACGAGGATTTCCAGCTTGCCGCCCGAGGCTTTTTGCCCGAACAGCCGCGCCGGAATCACCCGGGTATTGTTGAAGACCACCAGATCGCCAGGGCGCAAATGCTCCAGCAAATCAGTGAATTGGCGGTGTGCCAGCGCGCCGCTTGGCCCGTCGAGGGTCAGCAAACGGCTGCTGCGTCGCTCCGCCAGAGGATGGCGAGCGATCAATGAATCCGGGAGCTCGAAGGTAAAGTCAGCGACACGCATGATGGGGTTCGTCTAGCAGGGCCGGGAAGTTTAGCGGAATAAGTGAAAATTGACCATGAAACATGATTGACCAACCGTAGGCTCGTCTCTATACTTCGCCGCCATTGAGCCCTGATGGCGGAATTGGTAGACGCGGCGGATTCAAAATCCGTTTTCGAAAGAAGTGGGAGTTCGATTCTCCCTCGGGGCACCAAACAGCGATACCCAGTGGTCCCTACCAGACCCTGAAACTCAAGAAAACCGGCCACCGCGCCGGTTTTTTTGTGCCCAGCGTTCCCGGCGAATCCCTTGTAAGCCCAAAGATATGTGAGTAGATTCGTGAGTAGGCCGAGTTCGGTCTAGAAATCTACTCACATTCTGACCGCATTTGAGGCACCCGCCGTGGCTCTCACAGACACCGCCGCTCGCACCGCCAAGCCCCGCGACAAGCTTTACCGCCTGGCTGATACAGCCGGCCTTTGCCTGGAGATAACGCCAAGCGGCTCAAAGCTGTGGCGTCTGCGCTATAGGTTCGGCGGCAAGGCCAAAATGATAGGTCTGGGCCCCTACCCTACTATCACCTTGGCTAAAGCACGCGAGCGCCGCGAGGATGCCCGCCGCCAGCTCGCCAACGGCGTTGACCCCGCCGCGCACAAACAGGCCGAGAAACGCGCCCAAGCCGCCCACGTCCATCGATTTGAAGACCTTGCGCGCGAGTGGCACGCCTACAACAGCCCTCGATGGGCTGCGTCTACCGCCTCAAAGGCAATGCTGTATCTGGAGTCCGACATCCTGCCTATCCTTGGGCAACGCCCGTTGGATGAGATCAAACGGCCCGATCTGGTGGCGCTTGTTCGCAAGGTTGAGAAGCGCGGCGCTTTCAACGTGGCCACCAAGATCCGTCAGTGGCTCAGCCAGATATTCCGTTATGGCCTGGCCAAGGGTGCTGTGGAAACTAACCCGGCAACTGACCTCGATGTAGTCGCGGCTGTCGCACCTCGGACGCAGCACCACCCGCACGTTCCACTTACTGAGCTGCCTGAGTTGCTACGCAAATTGGACGCCGGCAAGTGCGATCCTACGACGCGCTTGGCAATCCGGTTGCTACTGCTCACAGGCGTTCGCCCAGGTGAACTAAGGCACGCGCCATGGGCAGAGTTCGATCTGACGTCGGCCACCTGGACAATTCCCGCAGAGCGCATGAAAGCCAGGCGATCGCACATTGTTCCGCTCCCGCAGCAGGCACTGACGCTGCTGGCGCAGTTGGAGCAAATCACCGGCACGTATCCGATCCTGTTCCCTGGCCGTAACAACCGTGAGCGGCCTCAGTCGGAGAACACTGTAAATAAAGCGCTGCGCCAGATCGGCTACGAAGGTCGTCAGACGGGCCATGGTTTTCGCCATCTACTGAGCACTGAGTTGAACAGCCGAGGCTATAACCGGGATTGGATCGAGCGCCAGTTGGCCCACGGCGATCAGGACGAGATCCGCGATACATACAATCATGCCCATTACCTACCTCAGCGAAGAAAGATGATGCAGGAATGGGCTGACTCTGTTGAAGCCCTGTGTATGGGATCTAACGTCGTTTCGATTCGGAAAGCACAATGACTATCAAGTACCCGACTACGGATGCCAGCAAACGCCACCCGCTCCAAGCTTCAGCAAAAAAACTATCAGAGCAAGAGTATAAAAGTGCTGATGATTTAGACTTCGATAAATTAACACCCACCTGGAAGAAGTTCACACCGAAATTCAACTCAGCTGTTGAGGCGATCTCAAAAGCGCTCACCTCGGGCAATGCGCCATCTTTCGGCGAGCTGGAAACCTTGGCAAGAACACTAATTACACATGAACAAGACACGCCAATAAAAGATTTCATTGGTATGGCGTTCCAATACCTTGAAGAAGCTACAGAAGGCGAAGATGATATTTCAGATGCCGTAAGGAGAGGTCTAGTGCCTCTGTTTTTAGCGATACTTGAATCATCAAGCTCATCAGCCACAAGCCTGATCGAAACCGAAAAATCTCGCCTCAAGCCGCTGATTGAAGGCAACAAGGCCAAACTACAAGTTTCGACTAGAGCAAAAGAATTAGCCTCGGCGATGTGGACGGATGATACGGCCAACGAAATCAAAACAAGCGAAATGGCAGATAAAGTGTGGAGCAAACTTATAGATGAAGGCTTTTCCGACCGCCTACCGGATAGTGCGGATCGCGTGAAAGTGTGGATCAGGAGCGTGGCGCCTGATTACGCCAAGGCAAAGGGGCGGCCGAAAAAGCGTCTTGCGTAACGGATATTGGTATTTCCGTAACGGATAATAGGTTTTCCGTAGCGTGCCTCGAATTTTATAAACCCATCCCAGCCACCAGCATTGCCATCGTCGATTACCCAGCCCGCCCTAGGAGGCGCAGACGATGGCAAACGTTACCAGCGTGACCGATCAGCCACGCCGCTTCATCCGTATCAAAGAAGTCCTGGCAATCACATCCCTCAGCCAATCGGAGCTTTATCGCCGCATCAAAGCCGGCACCTTTCCCACCCAGATTAAGCTTGCACCTGGCCACTCTGTCTGGGTTCAGTCCGAGGTGAATTCGTGGGTCGCTGATCGCATCGCTGAATGCCGTGGCGAGGTGGCGTAATGTCTTCACCGAAGACGCTCACGAAAACCCCGAAGGTGCTCAAGGCGCTCACCAAAAAGACTGAGCACATTCGTGAGCACCTTGGCGAACCTACCTTCAGTCGTGCCCTTTTTCACTCCAGTCGTGCCCCTTTTGTGCAGTCGTGCCCATGCCCAAGGCTGGGCACCACTGGGGCACGACTGAGCACGAATGCAAAACGCTCCCTCAAGACCCGCGACGAACGGTCGATAGATTTGGTTGCAGGCAATCATCGTCCTCGGTATGGTTCGGCCGTCGCTGCCAATTCAGCGGCCGACCTTGGCGGGTCGATCAGTAAGCGGCGCAACAGCGCCCCCATTACGATTGCAGGCGCTTTTTTTGTGCCCGCATCAATGTGTTATGGCGGGCTGTGTGGGAGCACCTTCGTGTGCGCCGGGCTCCGTTTACCCCGGTCCGCCAATCCTATGCAGCTCGCCACCCTTCTCTGCTTGGCGGCAGAACGCGGTGGCTCCAGTGAAGTAAACGGAGCTACACCCATGACCACCCTCATTCCGTCCAAAATCCGCGCAATTGCTCACCGTCGTATGGCACTGAGTGCCCTCCGCGCAAATTCCTCCCTATCTGTCCGTTTGAAACGCTACAACGCCCACATGGATCAGGCTCGCGCCCTGGAAGCGCAGGGCGGTGCGCAATGAACAACCTCCCAGCTCTGTTCCTGCTAGAAGGCGAAGTACTGCGCGAAGTGGTCGTTAGCCCCGAAGACATGGCCCGAATGAATGAAGCTCGCGCTACGTTCAAAGAGCTTCGCGCGATCCTCATGGGTCAAGTTATCCCGGCGCTCGGTGGATTCGATAAGCCGATTGCTACCGAGATCGAGTGCCGCCTTGAGTCAATAATCTTAAGAAGCGATAACTTCCTTTGGTCGCATCGTCACGCCGGTGCTGCCTATGCAGCTGTGAGTGCCGGAGGTGTGCAATGACTGCCCATTGGGGGGATATGCTCCCTTCGCATGAAGCGATCCAGAAAATGTCACCCGAGAAACTTAAAGACATTTCCTATGCGTCTAGCAATTACCTCTCAGTTATAGGCCATGGTGTTTCGGGAATTGGTAACTTGCTGGCCTGCACTGCTTCGAATAGCGAAACTGGACTTAGTGTGACTGCGGTAACGGATATCGGCTGGATGCTTGAAAGTTTGGGGCATCTGATCAGCAATTTGTCAGATACCGGCAATGCAACCGAGCTTCGTCTGAAAGAACTTAAGCAAGGGAAGTAACCATGAATAATAAAAACGGCGCACTTGCGCCGGCGGGTTCGGCTTGCCTTGAGAACATACTTTCGCGGCTCGACAAAGTTAGACCAGCTGGCGCGCAGAAGTGGAAAGCGTGCTGCCCAGCCCATACGGACAAGTCGCCCAGCCTCACTATTTCAGAAACATCGGATGGCACTGTCCTGGTGAAGTGTTGGGCGGGGTGCTCCGCGAAAAACATCGTCGAAGCGATTGGACTGGAACTGCGCCACTTGTTCCCCGGCGTGCATCGCGAGCGTACCGGCCCTAGCACTGCCGCAATCAATCATGAGCGCACGATTTTCCAGATTGGCGCCTCGCAACTGCAAAAGGGGGAGCTGACCGGCGAAGACCTGGAACGCTTCAACCTGGCCAAGCAACGTTTGGGGGTCGTATGACTATCAACAAAGACCCGTTCGGCGCTCAGTGGGAAGAGCCCAAGAGCGCCATAACGCGCGCCAATCTGCCAACCGTATGGCGTGCTAATGCTGTCCGCGCCATCAACATCAAACCTGTGCCCATTCGCTGGCTGTGGCCTGGCTGGCTGGCCCGCGGGAAGCTCCACATCCTTGCCGGCGCCGGCGGTACCGGAAAAACCACTTTGCTCATTGGCCTGATTGCAACCATCACGACCGCCGGCCGCTGGCCGGATGGCGAACTCTGCCGCGAGGCGGGCAATGTAGTGATCTGGTCTGCAGAGGACGATCCATCGGACACGCTGGTGCCACGACTGATTGCGGCCGGCGCCGACCTGAACCGCGTTGCCATCCTCCAGGGTCGGGTCAACGCTCGGGGTGATGCAGAACCGTTCGACCCATCAAACGACATCGGCCTGCTCCACATAACGGCCCAGGAGATGGGGGGTATTTCGCTCCTGATGCTTGACCCAGTGGTTAGCGCGGTGAAGGGCGATATGCACAAGGCCAACGATGTACGCCGGGGTCTGCAGGGCGTTGTGGACTTCGCCGAGCAACACCTGTGTGCCGTGGTGGGCATTTCTCACTTCGCCAAAGGTGGTGCAGGTACGTCGCCGGCGGATCGGGTCATTGGCTCGCAGGCGTTCTCGGCGCTCGCTCGCACAGTATTGGTGGCCGCCAAGCAGCACGATTCAGACGCCCGTGTGCTGGCTCGGGCCAAGTCGAACATTGGCACGGACGAAGGCGGCGTCTCCTACGTCATCGAACCGTGCACCATCGATGACGGCATCGAAGCCACGCGGGTCGCTTGGGGCGATCTGATCGAGGGCTCTGCTCGCGAGATCCTGGGCGATGTAGAAGGCAACGAAGACGAGACCCGTCTGGACGACTCCGACGATCCCGCTGAGGCGTTGCAGCGAATTCTTGCGAAGGGGCCGCTCCCCGGGAAAGAAGCCAAGAGTTTGATGATGGGTAATGGCTACACCCAAAAACAAATCCGCAAGGCGCGCGAGCGGCTATCAATCACCACCGCCCGCACCGGGTTCGGTGGTGACACTGTCGTAACTTGGTCAATGCCCCAGCCTGGCGGCGACCACGCGATGTTTCCCTCTGGCCCGCAGTCGTGCCCACAGTCGTGCCCACCCTTAGACATGGGCACGACTGCACAAAAAGGGCACGACTGGGAAGAAAAAGGGCACGACTGGAACAAATTGCTCACCTCCCCACTGCCCGACGGAACGTGCTTGCCGACGCTCGATGACGACGGGGTCGACGTGTGATGGCCGCCCTCGACTTCCTCACAGATCGGGGTATCACGGCACGCCGGAACGGGATGCGTGTACGCATCGGCCCTCGCGACCGTATCACCGATGAAATCACCCGCTACGTGCGCCGACATCGCCTGACGCTGCTGGCCGAGCTCACCGCTGGCGATGGCCTGGAGCGTCGCGCGGGCTGGACAGTGCTGGTGCCTGGCTACCTCCCTTTCACGATGATTTCCGAGCCGGTCACGCGAGAAGAAGCGTTGGCCAATGTTCGGGGCCGGTGGCCGGATGCCGAGCTGGGCAAGTAACGCGGCCACCGTTACCCAACCGTTAGCGGGTGTCGCCGGATTCGGGATCCGGCCACCACTGGTGGTCGAGGCGCCTTTAACGTTAACAACCCGTTAGAGCACCGTGATCCACCGTTGGTGTAGGACCCGATACATCCAAGTTTGGATACATCCCCCACTGGGGGCTGAACAGGAGCTGACCCCAAAGCCGGGGCCAGTGAGTGCGCTCAGTTTTGAGCGCATCCCTTCCACTACTGGCTGAGGTTGACCGATGGGCGATGCGTCCAGTCTTGGACGCATCAGACTTCCCCCAGATCTGGGGCCAATGGGATGTGAGCAAATTTGCGCGCATCTCGACATAAGGACCGGGCAAATGACCACGCTACACCTGAACATCACAGACGCCGAGATCCGCAAGCAGGCGGCGGGCACCGTGCGCCAGTTGCGCGACCCGCGCTTTCCGGAGCTGCGCTTTCGCTACTCCACCACCAATCGCGCAAAAGGCGCCTGGCACGTCGTAGTGCGCGGAAAGTGGGGAAAAGCCGGTGATTACCCCGGCATCAACGCCAAGCTGATGCAGTCCACGCTTCCGGCCATCCTCGCCCGACGCGCCGTCAATCCGGACGCCGTGTCCACCACCAGCAGTTGGCGCACGGTGGGCGACGTACTGACCTGGTACACCGAGCGCATGAAGCGCGATCGGGCGTTGTCGGCCAAGCGCAAAGCGGGTGCGGAATCTGCGCTGCGCTGTCACCTGGTGCCTCGGCTGCAAGAGGTCGAGCTGTCCACGTTCAACGGCCCGACGCTGGATCGCCTGCTGATGTGGCCGATGCAGGAGCGATACAAGGCCTCGTTCGTGCGCCTGGTCTATGGCGTGCTGGCCGTGGCATTCAGCCAGGCGTTGCGCCTGAAGATGCTGCCGGTCAACCCGATGGCCACGCTCAAGTTCACCGACTTCATTGCGACCCGCATCCGACCCAAGCCAGCGCGAGTGCGTGGCGACGATCTGCCCGCGCTCATGGTTCAACTGGCAGAGAAGTATGAGCTCGCCCCCACTGCCTCGATGCTGGCGCTGATGATGCTGTGTCACGGCACGCGACTGGGCGAAACGCGGCTGGCGCGCTGGAAGAACATCAACCTCACCACCGGGCTGTGGTTCATCCCCGAAGAAGACACCAAGACCAAAGCCGAGCACACGTTGCCCCTGACTGCCCAGGCCTCCGCGTTGCTCAAGCGCTACCGCGATCAGCAGCACGCCAATGGCTACACCGGCCCTCATGTGTTTCCCGGTCGTCCTGGCGCCCCGGTGAGTGCCAGCAAGGCCAGCACGTTGTTCGCAGAGTTGGCCAAGGGTGAATGGTCAAGCCACGACCTGCGCAAGGTGGCCCGCACAGGTTGGGCGGATCTGGGCGTCGACTACATGGTGGGCGAGATGCTGCTCAACCACGCCATGAAAGACCTGGACGCGACCTACATCCACACCACCGCCGAGGGCATGAAGCGCAAGGCGCTGGAGACCTGGCATGACCACCTCGACAGCCAGGGTTTCCGAGAGCTTCACGGTGGGACATAGCCGGGACCTTTTGCATCGCTAAAAGGCTGCACTCCACGAAGCACAAGGGCCGCAGAGCGAACACCAATCCATCCCAAGGGAGTACGTAGAAGTGAAGAGCAGGACAGATTACAGCCGCCCGGCCCGCCAACCATTCCCCGTGACGCTCGCCGAGATGATCGCTCGCAAAGCCTCGGTCATGGCGCAGCGGCTTGAAGACCAGGCCGTCACCCAGATGGTCCGCGACGCGCAACGTGCGCTTGATCGCGGTACCGATGTTGAACAGATCGCCCGTGAGATGGAGTTGAAGTAATGCCACAGAGGCCGCAGAAGCCCTGCAACGCCCAGGGCTGCATTACGCTGACCCGCAACCCTCGGTACTGCGATGAGCACGCGCACTTGCGCACAGGTTGGAGCCGTCGCGGGCCAAGCGCCGGCAACACCACCGAGCGAGGCTACGGTCATGCTTGGCGAGTGAAGCGCGATCGCGTGCTTAAACGTGACCACTACCTTTGCAGAATCTGCGCACACCACGGGCGCGTTACCGAGGCCTGTGAGGTCGATCACATCGCCAACAAGGCATCGGGCGGCAGTGATGCGGACGAGAACCTGCAATCGCTTTGCGAGGCGTGCCACAAGGCCAAGACCGCGACCGAAAGCCGCGCGGGCCGGGGGAGGCCTCAAAGTCTGGGGCCTTCGGCTAGATGACCGTCCGCTCAGTCGTTTTTTTACACCCGCGAAATTAAAAGTTGAAACCCGCGAAATATCAAACGAGCTGTGACCGGGCAGCTCAGGAGCCAACGCATGACGAGCAGTGTTGAAGAAGAGATAGCCGCGCGCCTGGCGGCAGCCGGTGTAACACCCCTGATCGGAGGGCTGGTGCCGGAGCCGGCCACGGCTGAACTGCTCGGCTACGCGCCGAGCTACCTGCGCCGGCTCGCTGCCGAGGGGCACGCTCCGATCCCCTTCGTGCGCCGGGGCAACCGCAGGTTCTACAAAGTCGCCGACATCGTGCGCTTCGCGACCAATACCGCCGCATAACGCCGGACTTCGCCGAAGACTAGGGCTTGTGTGCGCGCATAAGGTAGTCGGCATGAACTCACGCCGTGCGCTGGGGGATTGCCCACCGCCTCACGCCTTGCGCTGGGGCGGCTCCCATAACACCTAAATGGGATTACCCCATGACTACCCCTCATAACCAACGCTGGCAGAAGCTGAAAGCAGCTCTCGCCGCGCACCAAAATTCGGCTGGCGGAAATGAACATCTCGCCACCATCACTCAAGAGATGAGCGAAATGGATCAAGACCTCGGCCAAGCCTTCACCGCGTTGAAAGCGCACAAGGAAACCATCGAGAACCAAGGCCAAAAACAGATTGAGCTGCAGTCCCGCCTGTTGGAGCTGGAGCAACGCGCTGTGGCTGGCGGTGCCAATAAAACCCAAAGCAGCGAGCCGGATAGCAATGTCGTCAGCGCCGCGGTGATTGAAGCCGATGGTATTTCGGTGATTCGAGCGGGCCAGAAATCCACCGGCAAAATGCGCGTTGGCACGGGCCTGCGCGCAGCGGTGACCAATCCCAACAAGGGCACTACCGGATCAACCAGTTACCCGACCGCCCCGGTACGCGCCCCGGGTATTCAAGGTATTCCACAACCGCGCCTCAGCCTGCTGGACGTTCTGCCCATCGTTCCAGTCGAAGGCTCGACATATGAGTATGTCCGGCTCGACGGCTATCTGAGTGGCGCCGCGTACCAGGTCAAAGAAGGCGACGAAAAGGCCGAGGGCCAGCTCCCCACCAAAATGGACCGTGCCGAGATTGCCACCATCGCGACGTGGATTCCGGCCAGTCTCCAGGTGCTGAACGACAACACCCAGCTTCAGGATCAGATCGGCCTGCTCATGAGCGTGGGTGTCCGTCAGAAGCTCGAGGCAGAACTGCTGATCGGTGATGGTGGCCCGGGCGAGATTCTCGGCTTCATTGCGCAGGCGCCGGCTGCCGGCATCACCACTGGGAAGCCTGTCGACCGCATCGGCCTGGCGCTTACTGACCTGAAGGCAGCCGGGTGGAATCCTAACGTGATCGTGATGAACCCCCGCGACTGGTTCGCCATCGAGAGCGAGCGCGCCAATGACGGTGACGGCCAGTACGTGATCGGCACCCCGCGCGATCCTGCGCCGCCTAGCCTGTGGGGCACGCCCGTGGTGGTCACGATGGGGATGCCGGAGCTCGGTGCGCTGATCCTGGACACGAGCACCACTGCGCTGCTCGACCGGCAAGAGGTGACGGTGGAAGCCAGCCGAATGGACGGTGATAACTTCCGCCGCAACCTGGTCACGATCCTCGCCGAGCTTCGCGCCGGCCTCGCCGTGTACGCCCCATCCTCGATGCGGCTGGTGTCCCTGACCCAAACCGCCCCTTAACCACTGGCTGGATCGGGTCGATGCGTCGGCCCGGTCCGCGAGGACTGCACACATGAGCTTCACCAAACCCGAAACGTTACCCAAACCCATTCAGCAAGCGCTGAACCAGATTGCGCACAGCCGGGCCCTGCTCTATCAGGCCGCCTGCCGCGACCAGATCCGCAAGGAGATCGACAACCTGCTGGCGAGTGGCATGAGCCACAAGGACGCGATCGAGGCGCTGCGGGCCAGCCCTCCGACTCTGGACCCCGACTACTCGGCCTGATGGCTGACCACCACGCCGATTCCGTGCAAAAACCACGATTTCGGCATCGAATGAGAGGGTTTCTCATTCGTGGATGGGGCGGGTCCAAACTTTGGGGCCTTTGGCCTCGGACACCGCGCCCGACCGCACGCAGGGATTTTTTCCCCTCTCACATTTTTTTGTTAAAGCCGAGTTAACAAATTTCAGCCGCGGGCTTCAACGCAGGATGCCCGTATTTACTGGGTATAGGGTGTTTTTGTGTTAACGCGAGGGTGTTAACAAATTCACTTTTTGTTAACTCGTATGTTAAGCCGGCGAGGCTCAAAGATGACCCATCAAGAACAATTTGCCGAGGCCTGCAAGGCGACTGATTTCGAGGCTCATCCTCAAACGATCGGCGGGTACAAGGTCTGGGGCGTGAGCGACATTGTGAAGGGAGGTCGCGTGCAATTCGACGGCCCGTACTTCACTGAGGCTGAGGCATCAATCGCCGCCGAACTGTGGGCCGTGACGTCAGATCGGCGCTGCGCCCGTGCTGAGGCATCGATTCACTGCGCGGCCTGGAACCCCGATCCAGCTCGCGAGATAGCCATTCGAAAGGACGCCGTCGCCGCACGCATGATCCTGGCCGAACTGATCGGCGCCCAAATCCCAAAGCCACACGCATCGAGGTTATGACTATGGCAGCCACAGCAGCACATCACACACCGAGGACCCGCATCTACTTGTCCGGATCGCTGGCGCGCAAGTTCTTTCGCTACAAGGACTACCAGCTCGACAGCGGTTGTGCGAATGAGGGGTTCAAGGCGCTGAAAAACACGGTCGACGGCTTCGCTGCAGAAGTGGCCAGGCTGGCCCGCCTGGGGATGCGATTCGCCATCTTTCGAAACCGGAAGAACGTCGGCGAGGACGGCTTCGGGATGAACGGCGCGCGGGAGATTCGGATCGTGCCGGTCATCGCGGGTGCCAAGCGTGCTGGCGTGCTTCAGACCGTGCTCGGGGTTGTGCTGATCATCGCCTCTTTCTTCGTGGCACCTGGGTCACAAGCGGCGATTCTGGCAGCAGGTGTCGGTACGACCGCCGGCGGAGTCATTCAAATGCTGAGCCCGCAGGCGTCGGGCCTGCGGCAGAGCGGTTCCCCGGATAACTTGCCGAGCTATGCGTTTGGCAGCGCGAAGAACACCACGGCCAGCGGTAACCCGGTGCCGATCTGCATCGGCCATCGGCGCTGGGGCGGTGCGATTATCTCGGCCTCCATCTACGCAGAGGACAAGGTTTAGGTGAAAGACGATCCAAGTGCTGAACGAATTCACTTTTGTTAGGGCGAGATACTGTCGGATTCGGTGTTAGCCGCTGGGCCTTATGTAACCACTCCCGGCGCACTAGTATCAGCACAGAGTTGTGTTACCTCTCGAAGCCGCACGGCTCCATCATGAAGAAAGCAGCGCAATTTTAGGCGCTGCTTTACCCCGCCAATCGCTTCCTGGTACTCAGCTTTAAGCGGCACCTCGATATACCAGAGTGAGCGCTCGCTGCCCGTAGGAAATCAATTCTGATGTCACTACCGGTATCGTTTCGCACAAGCCGGGATTGGTGTCGTGATGAAACTGCATCGCATATCCGTTGAGCTCTTGAAGTTCATCAAGCAAAGTGTGTGCGAAGTACAAGGGCTCGTTCGGCTGAGCAGCAGCGATGTGTCCGACTATTTGTCCAAACATTAGGTCTTTTGGAATCAAGCTTGGAAATCTTCTGTGGAGATAGCCTTCAAGAAATGGTCGAATCGCTTTGGCAATCGTTCGATTGTCGTGAGGAACGCCCGCGCAAAGCTCCATTATGATTCGGTGATGCCTATAAAACGGTGACTCGCATTCTTGGTCGGGGTCAAACTTATCGAGATCACTGTAGCCATCGACAGCGTGCCGCAACTGTAGAACATGCAGTGCAGGCGCACCCTTTATGGAGAGAGCATCCTTCAAATCTCTGATAAAGAACGGGTCATGGGCAAGGATAATAATCTGTTCTGCTTTGCTTGCGATCGACTTTAATATCGCGATCGTCTGGGTTTTACGGTTAACATCCAAGCTACACATCGGATCGTCTATAACGACAACCTTATTTTTTAATTCAGGATCTGACGTTACTGTCGCAACGAAGAAAGCAAAAGCCAACGTACGCTTGTCGCCTTCGCTCAGTGCAGTTGCGAACCGGGGGGTGCCATCCAAAGTAATGGACATACCTCGAAGAGACAAGCCGTACTCGCTACGGGCCCCACTTCTGAAATTAGCATCCATCTTTTCGATAGAAAACGAGGCGCCAAATTTCTGCAGTATTCCATTAATTGATTTCTGAAAGATGGCTAGCGTTTGGCTCATCTGAGAAACCAGTGTAGCTCTGGCACTTTTTTTCAACGTGTCAGCGTCGGCTGCGTCCTTCTTTGCAGTATTGAGTGACGCAATCAAAGCCGTCACCTGGGCAGTTCCGCGAGCCACGGCCAATTCGTGGTTAATTATGCTCTGACTCATGCCCCCTACGTTTTCAGACTGCAGACCCATTCGATAATTTTCAATATCCTTCCGGGCTTCCCTTAGCTGCGCATTAGTATGCTTTATATGTGACAGGACATTTAGCCACTGGGTGGTGGCCAGAAGTTTCTCTCCATCGTCACCAAACGGCTCTAGAGGTTTATTTAATTTTGCCTCCACTAGCAACAAAAGGTAAGTCCTCAGCGTCGCTATATCCTCCTTCGCCTTATCTCGATCAAACGTGACGCTGGGTAGGTTGTGATCGACTGACCATACCGAGATAGTTGCATTACATTTGGCGACCGCTAATTCTATCGAATCTACAATCGATTCGGAGGTCCTGGTAAGCACCCCCCTTTCGAGCAAGGCAACTTTGGACTTTAGCTCTTCATATTTTTTATTAAAATGAGTCCTGTATGCTTTGACCAAGGATACGCCGCTGGTTTCTTGGGAACAATATGGACAGGTTAAGCCGTCATCAAAATGTAAGCCGTCACTTACCCACTTTTCAATATTCTCGTAACCCGGTCTTTTGAAATGCTGGGTTACGATTTTCTCTGCATCTTCCTCCACGTCCTGCAACGACGTGTTTAATATTGTAAAAAGAGATTCAATGTCAAACGTCGGTTCTGGTATTTCTGTCGGCAATGGTCGGGCTAGCACTGCCGAAATATTCTGAGCGATCTGTATACGCTTGCGGAGGTCCGCCACCAGTGGTTGTGTTTCAAGCTCGCCAACTGGTTTGAGCCGTAGAAAAGCCGAAAGAAGCATGCCTTGATGATAGCCCGCCAACTGGGCGGCAACTTGTGAAAGCACCGCGTTGGCCGCTGCAGATGACTTCGTGGCCTGGTCCTCGGCCGCTTGCGCTTTTACAGCGGAAGCGCCGAGTGCAAACTGCAACAAGTTTTTACGCTGGCCGGGAGTGACTACGCCTCCAGAATGAACGTTCTTCTCGATGAATTCTGCGTCGAAGACAAGCAGCTCTGGGCGCAGCTCTGACCAAGCCCCATTTTTGAATGTGACCTTGTGACCGCTCCCAAAACTCAATGTGGCTTCCGGGGGAGTATTACGGTCCACGGTCTTGCGTTCTGTGATCGCAGACACATCCCCCGTTGATACAGACCTCAAGACGCTAGCCAGCGTTGATTTCCCCCTTCCGTTATCTGCATAGATGAGCTGAGTGCTAGATAATTTGAGCGCCCTCCCGTCTACGTCGTGAAGCAATCCTATGCCTTGAATTCGTTCGATTCTTTCGAGCACTTTCCGCGTCCTTTCAACTGGGGGTCACAATCGGGATCTTGGCGAGCGACTGACTGACATCTGACCGTGTCTAACCAGCGCGCATTCTTGTCGTATGACCATAGCACGCTGCTAGGTTTGAGCAGGGGGAGTAACCAAAACAAGCAAATGCCTGCTCATGAATTTGTGAGTAGCTATGTGAGTAGCCTTGCCACCACGCCAGGAAGAATCGTTAATCTACGGGCCTTTAACTGCCTGTGTTTGATTCTCCCTCGGGGCACCAAACAGCAACACCTTCAAGTGGTTACGTGACTTGAAGCACAGAAAAACCGGCCAGATTTGAGCCGGTTTTTTTGTGGGCGGCATTTACTAAACGGTTAAGCATCAGCATCAATCACCCCCGTCCTCAGCACATCGCCAGCCTAAGCTGATCCCCTCAGCAAAAATTCCCAAAACCAAACGGGAATGGCCCTTTGACATTGAATCCCCTGCCCCGCTGTGGTGAAATCCACCGCCTGAGAAATCGGATCCATTGAAGGCTTTTCATCACGGACGAAGACAGGCGATTGCGCCCGGTCATCACGTCCGTGCGCCTTTCGCAGTCTCACAAGGAGCGTACGCATTGAAGTCTTTTCATCCCGGCAAGCTGACGGTGCTGGCACTGGCAGTGACGCTGAGCAGTTGCGCCACGTTCGATCAGGCCGGCCGTGATTACGGCACGGCGATAGGGTGCGCAGGTGGGGCATTGCTCGGCGCGGGTTTGATCTACGCCGCCACGGGTAATGCTGGCAAAGCCGTCGCAGGCGGTGTGGTCGGCGGTGCAGCGGGTTGCGCAGTGGGCCATGTCTGGCAGAACCGTCAGCAGGAACTGCAGCGCATCGCGCAGGAAGAACACCTGAAAATGCAGATCGACACGCTGCAGGCACAGGCCCCCGCGCAGAATGGCAAACCTGCCGTGATGGCGGACGCGGGCATTGTTGCCCAGGTCGAAGATCAGGGCATGTTTCCCACGGGCAGCGACCAACTGACAGCCGATGGTCTGCGTCAGGTGCGCAAGCTCGCCAACGCGTTCAAGCCGGCGCAAGGCCAGTCCAACGCTCAGCCGCAAGCGGTTTTGGTGGTGGGGCATACCGACGCGACCGGCTCCGCAGACTTCAATCAGCAACTGTCCGAGCGTCGTGCGCGCAGTGTCGGCAAAGTCCTGGCGGAGGCCGGTATTTCCGCTCAGAGTCTGTACTTCCAGGGTGTAGGCGCAGCCCGTCCCTTGGCCGATAACACCACCACCGAAGGGCGCGCCCAGAATCGCCGTGTCGAAATCGTCCAACTGGAGTCCACGGCGCTGCTGGAACAACGCGTTAAACAGGAGCGCAGCAACCCGCGCTACCTGGCCCATGGCACTCGCAATCAATCCCCGCCCAAAGCCAAAGTCGCTGCGTCTGCACCCCAGGCTGAGGCGCCGAAAAAATCTGCCGAGCAGCCGGTTGCCGCGCTGGCCCCAAACTTCATCGATTTCGGCGGAAGCCCCGCCAGCTCGGATGTCAATCAACTGGCCCGCCTGGTCAAACCCATGGAGTCCACGGGCTTCACGCTGATCAGCAAAGCCAACGCAAGCGTGCCGGTCGCGAGCTGTGAAGCCGATCGCCCACGGGTTGCCGGCGCGGTGAAAAATCTTGCGAGCGGACAAGAACTGGCCGAGCACGAGACCACCGATTACCTGCCGGGTTACAACGGCAGAGTCTGGGCCAACAACGTCAACGGCAATCTGGTGACCATCACGCCAATCGCCGTGCTGCGCAACAACGCAGAGATTGCCAAGCAGCCTCGTATCCAACTGGTTAAAGGCTACGAACAGAACAAGAAAGGCAAAGCGACCACCCTCGCTGCTGTTGCCAACACTTTCGAAGGCCAGGACACCGTGCTCTATCGCGTGTTCATCGACGACGCTCAGGCGCCGGTGAACTGCATGGACATTGTTCTGGACAAGAACGGCGGCAAGGCAGTGGACGGCAAGTTGTTCTATGACAAAACCGGCGAGAGCTACGTCGCTAAATTCGTCCCTATTCGCACCTGAAGTCCGTAACGCTCGAGGAACAACATGGAACAGTTTTCAATGGACGCCCTGACCGCTTTTCTTGTAATGCACCGCGTGGCAGTGGGTTTGATCCTGAGCACGTTGGTGCTTCTGGTCGCCATCAGGATCTGGTGGTCGAAAGTCAGCTACTTCTATATGAACGTGGCGTACGCCCTGCCGCTCGTGGGTCGAATCAGCAGCTTGAGCAGAAAGCCGCCTATCACTGAAGCAGATGGTTGGATGGACAGCGAATCACGCCTGTGTGCCGACTATTACTCGTACTACCGAGGTTTCAACAAAAGCCCGGACTATTATGACAAGTGCCGTGATTACCTGAACAAGGTTCACGAGACCGGTCGACGGGAGAAAGGCTTCTTCATGTGGATGCTGATCATCGGCCTGATCTTCTTCGAAGCCGTTGGTTTTGCCTACGTCCTTGCGCCGTTCATGGTGCAGAACATATCCGCCAATGTCGCTGGCATGCTGGCATGGTTCACTGCCTTTCTGCTCTCTGTCGCCGCGGTATTCTTCACCGAGATGGCAGGCCGTGAGATGCACCACAGCAGCCTGATTACCAAGATTCGCACTTGGTATGAACAGTCGCGCACGCCGAGAGATCTGGAGGCGGACACCAAAGTCGATATCGACAATACCTACCGCGACGACGACGAACCCAATTACCTTAAAGTGCTTAACCGCACTGACCACAACGCACGGGTCACGCCTAAATACACGTGGACCACGGTCTGCCTGATTTATGTGCTGGCGATTGCGATTGGTGCCTTTGTCATCCGTAACTACAGCCTCAAATCGATGGAAGTTGATTTGGTCAGCAACCCGGATGCCTTCAGCCAGACTCAGTCGGGCAACACCAAACTGCCGGATTCGCCATTCGAGTTGCCGGCTGAAAGCGCGCAGGAAAACCAGACTGCCGATCAGACCTCGGCGCACGACAAAATGGAGGCCATCCGCGCTGCGTCGCTGACGACTTACATTATTCTTTCGGTCATATTCCTGGGCATTCAGGGCGTGGGCATCGTGCTGTCCAATCGATTCTCCTTCGCGGGGAAACAATCGGGGCAAGCGTGGCAATACACGCGTGGGTTCAATAACGCCGAAGAGTTTGCTGCTCACTATCAGAATCTTCGCGAACATGTCGCCCGTGATGCGCAGGCCAAACTGACAGCCTTACAAAGTCGACTGGCCAACCGCATTACCACCTCAGGCCATGAGCGAGAGCATTTGCTCAAAGGATTTGGTCACCGTAACTTCGATACATATGTCACCAAGCGCCACGAAGGTTTCCGCAAGAGCGATGACAGCCGCCTGGAGCAAGACCGTCTCAGCCGGGAGCAACGGAGTGCAGACCAGGCTCACGAGCGTGCGAGGGCAAAATCGGCTGTCACTCAACCGGCGGCGGCCGAGTTGGCAATGGCTACGCCTGCTGCCGCTCCAGAAGCGACCCCGATTGCGCTCAAGCCTACAGTCGCACTCGACCCGGACAACTTCGACGACCTGAATGACTTCGACGATGACGAACTGGCATTTCTTGCCGGCAAGTACGAAGTCACTGTCGAACAGTTGAAGAAAGTCCAGAAGCTGCAACGCATGGCTGCAAAAGCCACTCAAACACGTCAGGAGCAGTGATATGAAACGGCGCGCCTTGCTGGCAAGCACTCTCCTGTTACTGGGCACGCCGTTACTGCACGCGGCTGAGCGTAATGACCTGCCCAGTTGCTATGACTTCGCAAAGCTGTCCGAATACCGACCTGCCTCCTCCGGGCGCGAGCTGATTATCATCGTCGACCAGACGGTTCAGTTGCCAAAGGACCTGAAGGAGTCGACTTACAGTCACGCGCTGCGGTACGTCAAACCGGGCGACAGCGTCCGGCTGTACCAGTTTTCCGCTTACTTGCCGGGTAATTACATGAAGCTGATGTATACCGGGCAACTTGAAGACAAGCTGGATGATAAGAAACGCGACGACATCGGCATGAACAGCCTGCGTCAGCTGGACAACTGCTTGGCCAAACAGGTCGATTTCTTTCGCAAAACATTGGGCCAAAAACTGGTAGAAAGTTTCGCGAAGCCGGGCGAGGACATCGCAAAGAGCGAGATCTTTTTCAGCCTCAAGCAGATAGGCGAAGACATCGCCCCGCGGCCTGCACAGGAGAAGGTGGTGCTGCTGGTCTCCGACATGCTGGAAAACAGCGACTTCGGCAGCTTTTACGCCAGCAACCAAATCCGCGCCATTGACCCGGCTGCAGAGTTGAAAAAGGTCGAGCAGAAGAAACTGTTTGCGGACCTGGGCGGCGCCAAAGTCTATGTACTGGGCGCAGGTCTGGTACCTGGGACCGCCAAGAATGGCTATCGGTCGGGCAATACGGTGCAGAAGCTGGAGACCTTCTGGAGCGGGTATTTGAGCCAGTCCAATGCTCGACTGGTGAGCTTTGGGGCGCCGTCGCTGACAGTTGATTTGCAGTAGGGAGCAGGCTCTAGCATTAACTGTCTATGATCACCTGCACATCGCTTGAAGAAGTCCGGCGGCACATCGACCACATTGACCGCGACCTTGTGTCATTGCTCGCCCGTCGTGGGAATCTGGTTAACCAAGCCGCAGCGTTTAAAAAGACGACTGCAGAGGTCAAGGCGCCCTCGCGGGTTGAGGACGTAATTGCGAAAGTGCGCGCGGTCGCTGAGGAGTGCGGAGCCTCAGCAGAGGTGGTGGAGAAGGTATACCGAGCGATGATTGCAGCGTTCATCGAAGAAGAGTTGTCGGCTCATGCTGCACCACGCCGAACTTCACCATGAGCCAGGTGTTAATTACCATGCAAAACAGGCAAACTTTTGAAGGTTAAGTTGATGAGACATTTCCTGGTTATTTTAGCTTTTATACTCACAGCGCCTCTGGCCTCCGCAACTGATCGTTCCTCGTCTCCACAAAGCATCGAGCAAAGCTACGGACGAAACTACAAGGATATGGTGCTCGCAACGTGTGTGGCGAACGCATACAAAGGTGACGAGAACGCAGCGAAAGATGCCGGCAGTAGTGCGAGCGCGTTGCGCGACTGGACGTATTACGACTTGGAAAAAAGTCCAGATGAAGTCAAAGCCTTGGTAAACAGTTATCTGGGCAGGAGTTATAAAAACCCATTAGTTGAGGCTGAGGTTAAAGGTGTCAGGTTCGACTTTTTGAAATGCCTGGATCTGTATCACAGTAAAGAACTAGACTCCCTCGCAAAGAAAATAGTGATCAATCCCAATCACACCTACAAGCAAGATAACCCTTAATTCTTGGATTGATCATGGCTTGAAGCACAAAAAACCGGCTATCTTTGAGCCGTTTTTTTGTGGGCGCGATTTGGGTCTCAGAACAATCGAAGAGCCAGGATCCAGATTTCGAGACGCGGCGCCGGAAGATTCGACTCAAAGCAAGCGAACCGATGACGACCCGCTTCGGTCGAACGCCGTGCAATACCCCCCGAGGCGTGCACGCTGCTGGACGTTTTAGCAGGCACTCATTCACCGAAAACCACCGGCCTTCCATGTTCGAACACATCGACTTCAACTATCTGCTTTCAAACTACGGGTACTGGGCCGTGTTCATCGGCTGCCTGCTGGAGGGGGAAACCATCCTGATCCTCGGCGGGCTGGCGGCACACCAGCATGTCCTGCAATGGCAGCAAGTGCTCATCTACGCCACATTGGGCGGGATGCTCGGCGATCAGATACTGTTCTGGACCGGGCGCTACTTCGGGCCACGCCTGCTGCCTCGCTTGCACCGTCAGCAGGCGACCATCGATCGCGTGTCGGACCTGATCAAGCGCTACCCCACGGCGTCCATTTTCTCGGTCCGTTTTCTCTACGGCATGCGCCTGATCGGGCCTCTGGTGATCGGCGCGAGTCGCTTGTCGCCCATCCGCTTCGCGATCATCAACCTGATCGGCGCGGCGGTCTGGGCGAGTCTGTTCCTGGCTGCGGGTTACTGGGCGGGCGGCTTCCTGGAGAACATGCTCGGCAACCTGAAACCTTATAAAATGCCGATCTTCCTGGGCGTGGTCGTGGTGGGCGCGGCCGTAGCGCTGTATCGCCATCGTCGCGCGAAAACGCGGCCTGCGCGGCAAGCAGCCAAGCAGGCGAAAGACGTCCCGCCCTCCTCCGCTGGATAACGCTTCCCATCTGCGGCGACCGCCTCTATAACGGCAGACAGGCATTAGACGCAGAGGGATCGACTCGATGAACACACGCATCACCGCCGGTTTGCTGTTGAGCATGGTCAGCATCGCACAGGCTCAGGCCGCTGAGACGCCGTCGCGCCTGGACACCGTCATGCAGAAGGGTCAACTGGCCGTTTGCACGACTGGGGATTACAAGCCGTACACCTTTCTCAAGCCTGACGGCCAGTACGAAGGCATCGACATCGAGCTGGCTCAGTCGCTGGCCCAGAGCCTGGGCGTCAAGATCGAGTGGGTCCCGACCACTTGGAAAACCCTGATGCCCGACTTCACGGCCGGCAAATGCGACATCGCCGTCGGTGGCATCTCGGTCACCCTGGAGCGACAGAAGAAGGCGGCGTTCAGCAGCACGCTGGACATCGACGGCAAGGTCCCGCTGGTGCGCTGCGAAGACGAGTCGAAGTACCAGACCCTCGAGCAGATCAATCAGCCCGGCGTTCGCTTGATCGAACCTCAGGGCGGCACCAACGAAGCGTTTGCCCACGCCTACCTGCCCAACGCCAGTCTGGCCTTCCACGACAACAAAACCATTTTCCAGCAGTTGCTCGACAAGCAGGCCGACGTGATGATCACCGACGCGTCCGAAGCGCTGTACCAACAGAAACGCATGCCCGGCTTGTGCACGGTCAATCCGTCGCACTACATGCAATACGGCGAAAAGGCCTACCTGCTGCCGCGGGATGATGTGGCCTGGAAGGCCTATGTCGATCAATGGCTGCATCTTTCAAAAGCCACCGGCGCTTACAAGAAAGTGGTCGGCGAATGGCTGGCGATGCCCAACGAGTGACCGTGCGCATGCCAGAAAGACTTCGGCACAGGACCCCGCCGTATCCATGAAAACCAACAGAACCATTACCCGCGCGTTTTGCGTCGAGCTGCAGCAAGAGCTTTCCGTCGTAGCGGCGCGACGTGAGTACTTTTCTCAAGAGCCGCCTCGGGCGCGCTTCAGCTTTTTGTGCTCGTCCGAGCCGTGCCGTGCCCTGGGTGTCAAAATCACCGGGGTTCGCTATGACGTGAAGCCCCAGGAGCACCCGACCTTCGTCGCCGCGCACTACCGGGCCAACCCGAACTACGAACATCATGCCGATTGCGAATGGGTGGATGAAGCCGTCGAAACGCCGGTTGTGCAGGAAGCCGAAACTGAGGCCGAAAGCGAGCTGCGCAAGGTCAAGCGCAAGCTGGATGACTACATAGATGTCTTCGATCCGACCCCGAAGGAACGCGCAAAACCCACACCGCCGACAGATAAGCCTGACGCCGATCCGCTCGAGAGGCCCGAAGACGCCACGCCTCCCGCCGACGCGCTCAAGGCCAGACAGGACAAGCAGAACCGCACCAGCAATCTGGAGCGTTTGGTCGACAGCTTTCGTCAGGCCCAGGCCTCGTTGACCAAGGAAGAGCTTGCACTGCTGACCCTGCGCATTCCGGGTCAGGGTGAAGTGTCATTGCGCGCCTATTTCCGCCATATCAAATTCGCCCAGCTGAATGACGAGCGTCGAGTGCTGTATGGCGGCGGGCTGGTCGAGCGCTACGGGACAGGCTTCAAATTCAAGTTCTTCGATCGCCTGCAAGGCAAGCTGGTGACTTTGTACGTGTCACCCGCGCAGATGCTGGCTTACCGCTCAAGCCGCTACCTCAGCGAGCTGCTGAGCCACGCCGATGAGGTGCGCTTCTTCACGGTCTTTGCCTTGGGCACACTGGTCGCCAGCCCTTCCGGGAAAAGCGTCAGTGTGGAGATCGAAGACTTGCGCCATCTGGCCATCGTGCTTGGGCCGGCAAAGGACGCTGATGAAGCACCTGTAAAAGGCCCGGCCAGCTAAGACCCTGAGTTTCTTCAGCCCAGAAAAAACCCGGTCACTCTCACGAGAAACCGGGTTTTTTTGTTTCATTCAAGCAACTAAGGCGCTGCGTATGTCACCAACAGTTCCTTAGTTACCTGAAAATCCAGCGACATGGCCACGCTCAAGGCTGTGATCGTGAAGATGGAGAACACGAACAGCTTACGTGCCCAAACCGTGTCGTCTTTGGCTTTGTAGCCGGTCCAGGCCATGTACAACCAGTACATGCCCATGGCCGCTGCAACGGCCAGATAATTGAGCCCGGCGTAACCGCCGAAGGTCAGCATCAAGGTCGCCAGCAGGAAAGCCAGGATGTAGATCAGGATATGCCGCTTGGCGACCCGGATACCACGCTTGACCGGCAGGACCGGAATCGAGGCAGCCCGATAGTCATTGAAGCGGAAAATCGCGATGGCGTACGAGTGAGGCATCTGCCACAAGCTGAACATCACCAGCAAGGTCAACGCCGCGAGGTCGAAGGTGTTGCTGACCGCGACGTAACCGATCACCGGCGGCATCGCACCCGACAGGCTACCTACCAACGTGCCATGAACCGACCTGCGCTTCAGGTACAGGCTGTAGAAGCCGACGTAGATCACGAAGCCGATCACGGCAAACAGCGCCGCCAGTGCGTTGGCCTTGGTGTACAGCAGGCCGACGCCGACGACGCCGAGTACGGTGGCGTAGATCAGTGCCAGTTGCACTGACACCAACCCTTGCACCAGCACCCGATTCTTGGTGCGCTCCATCTTCACATCGATATCGCGATCGATGCAGTTGTTGAACACGCAGCCAGAAGCCACCACCAGTGAAGTCCCGATCACCGCTGCCAGGAACAGGCCGATGTCGACATGTCCCTTGGACGCCAGAAAAAAGCCACCTGCCACCGAAAGCACGTTACCGAAAATGATCCCCGGTTTGGTGATTTGGATAAAGTGCTTCAGTGACATCAGGTTTTCCTCACTTCGCCATCATGGCGGTGTGAATGCTGAACATGATCCAGGTGCTCAAGCCAACGAGCAGCACGATCACAAGGCCAGCGAAGGCAAACGCGATGACGTTGTTGCGCTGTGCTGCGGAGCGGTCAAGGTGCAGGAAGTACACCAGGTGAACGATAACCTGCACGACTGCGAAGATCAGAACGACCCACAGCGTGGCCACTTTCGAAATCGTCGGGAACATCACCAGACCGAAAGGGATCGCGGTCAGGATGATCGACAGTACGAAACCGACCATGTACGACTTGAAGCTGCCGTGGGCGGCAGGTTCATGGCTGGCAGCGTCATTTGAGTGATGTGAATTCGCCATTTAAATGGTCCCCATCAGATAGACAACGGTGAACACGCAGATCCAGACAACGTCCAGGAAGTGCCAGAACAGGCTGAGCATGCTCAGGCGAGTCTGGTTGGTCCCGGTCAGACCGTGCTTGGAGACCTGATACATCATGATCGCCATCCAGATCAGGCCGCTGGTCACGTGCAGACCGTGGGTGCCGACCAGCGTGAAGAACGCCGACAGGAAACCGCTGCGGTTAGGACCGTAGCCTTCGGAGATCAGCAGGTGGAACTCGTTGATCTCCATGCCGATGAAGCCCAGGCCGAACAGGAAGGTCACGAACAACCAGCCCAGAACGCCCGACTTGTTGCCCTTGTGCATCGCCAGCATGGCGAAGCCGTAGGTGATCGAGCTGAGCAACAGGCAGGCGGTTTCGCCGAGCACGTATGGCAGCTCGAAGATATCGTGGCCCGCAGGGCCACCCGCTACGTTGTTAACCAGTACCGCGTAAATGGCGAAGATCGACGCAAACAGAATGCAGTCGGTCATCAGGTAGATCCAGAAACCGTAGATCTTCATCTCGCCGGCGTCATGGTGACCATGGTCGTGCTCGTGGTCATGACCGTGGTCGTGACCACGAGCACCATCTAATACTAAGTTCGACATTGTTTATGCCTGCTCCAGCTTGTTGACAGGAGTGTTTGTCTGACCGTTGCGGACCCGCGCCAGGATCGCATGCTGTTCGCCTTCGATGCGTGCCACTTCGGATGCAGGAACCATGTAGCCCTGATCGTCACGTGCAGCGTGAATCACGAAGTACACGATGGTACCGATCAAGCTGACGGCAGCCAGCCAGAAGATGTGCCAGATCATCGCGAAACCGAAGACGGTCAGCAGGAGGCCCATCACCATGCCCGTCGCCGTGTTGTTCGGCATGTGGATGTCGGAGTACTTGGCCGGAACCTTGTACGCCTCGCCATCACGCTTGGCGGCGTAGAACGGATCGATCTCGTTGGCTTTCGGCATTTCTGCAAAGTTGTAGAAAGGCGGTGGCGACGAAGTGGACCATTCCAGGGTGTGGCCATTCCATGGGTCACCGGTCAGGTCGCGGTTCTGCTCGCGATCACGGATAGACACGTAGATCTGGATCAGCTGGCAGGCGATACCGACGGCAATCAGTGCAGCGCCCACGAACGCGACGTGCAGGTACGGCGTCCAGTCCGGGTTGTCAGTGGTGTTCAGACGACGGGTCATGCCCATGAAGCCCAGTGCGTACAGCGGCATGAAGGCGACGTAGAAACCAGAGATCCAGAACCAGAACGCTGCCTTGCCCCACTTCTCGTTCAGCTTGAAGCCGAACGCTTTAGGGAACCAGAACGCGAAGCCGGCGATGTAACCGAACACAGCACCACCGATGATCACGTTATGGAAGTGCGCGATCACGAACAGGCTGTTGTGCAGAACGAAGTCGGCACCCGGGATAGCCAGCAGTACGCCGGTCATACCACCGATGGAGAAGGTCACCATGAAGCCCAGGGTCCACATGACTGGCGCGGTGAAGCGCAGACGGCCCTGGTAAATCGTAAACAGCCAGTTGAACAGCTTCACACCCGTCGGGATGGAAATCAGCATCGTCGCCAGACCGAAGAAGGCGTTGACGCTTGCACCCGAACCCATGGTGAAGAAGTGGTGCAGCCAGACCATGAAGCCCAGAATCGAGATCGCACCGGAGGCGTAGATCATCGAGTGGTGGCCGAACAGACGCTTGCCGGTGAAGGTCGAGATGACTTCGGAGAAGACCCCGAACGCCGGCAGAATCAGGATGTAGACCTCAGGGTGACCCCACGCCCAGAACAGGTTCACGTACATCATCGGGTTACCACCCAACTCGTTCGTGAAGATGTGGAAGTCCAGGTAACGGTCGAGGGTCAGGAACGCCAGGGTGCCGGTCAGGATCGGGAACGAAGCCACGATCAGGACGTTGGCCCAGGTGCAGGTCCAGGTGAAGATCGGCATGTCCATCAGTTTCATGCCAGGGGTGCGCATCTTCAGAACGGTGACCAGGAAGTTAACCCCGGTTAACGTCGTCCCCAGTCCTGAGAGCTGCAGTGCCCAGATGTAGTAATCCACACCCACACCCGGGCTATAGCCGAGTTCGGAAAGCGGTGGATAGGCAACCCAGCCAGTGCGTGCGAACTCGCCGACGCCCAGAGACACGTTCACCAGAATCACGCCGGAGATCAGCAGATAGAGGCTCAAGGAGTTCAGGAACGGGAAGGCAACGTCGCGAGCGCCGATCTGCAGAGGCACGACGATGTTCATCAGGCCGGTGAAGAAAGGCATCGCCATGAAGATGATCATGATCACACCGTGAGCGGTGAAGATCTGGTCATAGTGCTCAGGCGGCAGGTAGCCGGGCGAGCCTTCAGTGGCCATGGCCAATTGCGAACGCATCAGTACGGCGTCGGCAAAGCCGCGCAGCAGCATGACCATTGCAATGATGATGTACATGACACCGATTTTCTTGTGGTCGACGGACGTCAGCCACTCGGTGTAGAGGTAAGTCCATTTCTTGAAGTACGTGATCAGGCCCAACAACGCCGCGCCACCGATCGCGATCATGGCGACCGTGATCATGACTATCGGCTCGTGGAACGGAATCGCGTCCAGACTTAATTTACCAAACATTGCTTACTCCTCTGCCTGCGCAGCTGACTGCTTACCCATGTCCATCCCTTCCGTACCTGCTACTTCTTTCTTCTCATGGACAATCTTGCCCGGCTTCATACCTTCATACTTGTCGATGATGATCTGGAACAGGTTCGGAGTGACCGAGGAGTAGAGTTCAACGGGGTTACGTTCGCTAGGCTTGGCCAGCGCGGCGTATTCGGCCGTTGCCAGTGTTTTAGGTGAATTCTTGACGTCGGCAACCCAGGTGTCGAAATCAGCCTGTGAGGTGGCTGTCGCCTTGAACTTCATGCCGGTGAAACCTGCGCCACTGTAGTTGGCGGAGATGCCATCGAACTCGCCGTTTTCATTGGCGATCAAGTGCAGCTTGGTCTGCATGCCGGCCATCGCGTAGATCTGGCCGCCCAGTGCAGGGATGAAGAACGAGTTCATGACCGAATCGGACGTGATGCGGAAATTGATCGGCGTGTTGGCCGGGAACACGATCTTGTTGACGGTGGCGATGCCCTGTTCCGGATAGATGAACAGCCACTTCCAGTCCAGTGCGACCACTTCAATGGTCAGCGGCTTGACGTCCGACTCGAGTGGGCGGTAAGGATCCAGCGCGTGGGTCGACTTGTAGGTCACATAGCCGAGCACGATGATGATGGCCAATGGAACCAGCCAGACCACCAGTTCAATGCGGGTCGAATGCGCCCAGTCAGGCGTGTACGTCGCGCTCTTGTTCGTAGCGCGATACTTCCAGGCGAAGATGATGGTCATGAAAATGACCGGCACCACTACCAAAAGCATCAGTAAGGTAGCAGTGATGATCAGGTCACGCTCTTGAACGCCGACATGCCCTTTGGGATCCAGCAGGGTGTAATCGCACCCGCTGAGCAGGAGCATGCTGAAAAGGGCCAAGAAGCCAAAAAACCTGGGGTACCTTTTTTTACTCATCTCACGACCTCTAAAAGCAGCTTTCGCATCGCAGTTGGGTTTCGACCGCCAACACTTCACCCTGCCAGGTGCTGGCAAATGCTTGGATTGAAAAGGGGCCTGTCAGGAAGCATGTGGGCCTCACAACAAATCCGGGTTGAGCTTTGGTTTCTTATTCGAATGGTGGCACCCGCTAATGCGGACCAGATCCTTTGGCGCAGACATTCAGAACGTGACTCAGGAGGCCATTCGAACCGCGTCTACTAGAGCGAAAAGACGCTCAATAACCTCGATTTACACCGTCCCGCAAATGAGGGGGGGCGTGAATTGGGGGCGATTGTAGATACGTAAAGTTTTATTGACTATAAGTTTCTGCGCAACAGTTAATTTCGGAATCGGTAAAAATGCGGTGTTATGTCGCACCCTGAAAAGGCGGAAAGCCCCGGTTCCCGTGGAGAAGCACAGGGGCTTTGTTACGCAACACTTTGTAATCAGCGTGCTTTCATCCTGTTACGAATGATTCCTGCCGGAACCAGCACGACAGTCAGAACAAACGCTACCAATGCCCACTGCGCCAGAGACAAACCGAGAACTGGCGGATATGGCGTCTCGCAGAAACCACCTACCTGAAAGCCTAGCGGAAATAGCGACGCCAGAGGCAGACCGTCGACGATCGGCTGAAGCACGTCGATGCCGCAGCTCTCTGTCGGATGGGTCTGGATATACACATGACGCCCCGCTGCAACGAGGCCGCCTACTGCGCTCAAGGTGACCAGCGCTTCACAGATCGTCAGGCTCAGACGCCCGGGCATCGCTGCGCCGATGAACGCAAACACCGCGATGAACAACAGCGCATACCGTTGCAGAATGCACAGCGGGCAAGGCGCTTCGCCCAGCACCACCTGCATGTACAGGGCGCCGCCGATCAGGGCCAGGCAGATGATCCCGAGCACCACCAGAAGCTGCTTTTCACGCCGCAGGTACACCATCTCGTCAGTCATTCACATATCCTTTGAATTGGAGTCATCCGGATCGACGGATGCGTTGTGTTGCGGCCCGGACGCCCCGGAAAGCCGGCGATTCTACCACCGTCGTGCCCGTCCGTTCACAGAACGCCCGCCGCAGCACAACAGCAGCAGGCCAACGCCCGGCACCGCAACCGGCGCAATGGTGGACACTTGCGCATTACCTGAGCGTTAACATCCCCATACACAGCCCCCACCCGGCCTGACACCTTGCTTATATATAGAAGAGTGCGGCTTTTTGTCGCAGACGCGCATCGCCGCGCGAACTCCTTCTATATATATGTAGGATGCGTCTAATTGTCGCAGCGATCATTCCAGCGCCGAGGCAGGACCGAAGAATTCGTAATGCGTCTGCGCATCGGGTACGCCCGCCGTTTTCAATTCACGCTTGATCGCAGACATGAAGCCTTTGGGCCCCAGAAAGTAGGCGTCAACATCCCGGTTCTCCGGAAGCCACTGTTCCAGCCGCGTCTGATCAAGAAGCCCTGTCCCATGGGGTGCGGGGCTTACGCCATCATCTTGCGCGTAGCAGTAGAAACGCTTGAGTTGGGGATGCCGGGTGGCGAGGTTTTCGATCCAGTCGCGAAACGCGTGCACCGAACCATTGCGAGCGCAGTGGATGAAGTAGATCGGACGCTGGGTATGCAGCGCGGCTTCCAGCATCGCCAGGGTCGGCGTGATGCCGACGCCGCCGCTGATCAACACCAGCGGTTTGTCGCTGTGGGTCAGGATGAACTCCCCTGACGGCGGAAACAGATTGATGCTGTCCCCCAGCTGCAGGTGATCGTGAAGGTAATTGGAGGCAACGCCGCCAGGCTCGCGCTTGACGCTGATGCGGTACTGATTGTTCCCCGCAAGCGCTGACAGCGAGTAGTTCCGGCGGATTTCTTCGCCCCCCACCTGCAGTTGCAGGCCGATGTACTGGCCGGCAGTGAATTGCAGAATCGGCTGGCCGTCTGCGGGGGCGAAGTAGAACGAGGTGATTTCTGCGCTCTCCGGTGTCTTGGCTACGACCTTGAATTCCCGTGCGCCGCGCCAGCCGCCCACTGCCTGGGCCTTCTCGTCGTAGATGGCTTTTTCTGCGCCGATCAAAATGTCGGCGAGCTGGCCGTAGGCGTTGCCCCATGCCGTAATTACCTCGTCAGTGGCGATCTCGGCACCCAACACTTCGCGAATGGACTCAAGCAGGCATTTCCCGACGAGAGGGTAGTGCTCGGGAAGGATCTGCAGTGCCACGTGCTTGTTGATGATCTTGGCGACCAGATCGCCCAGCTGATCAAGCTGATCGATGTGCCGCGCATACATCAATACGCCGTTCGCCAGCGCGCGTGGCTGATCGCCGCTCACTTGGTGGGCCTGATTGAACAGAGGACGCACCTGCGGGTATCGATCGAGCAGCATTTTGTAGAAATGGGTGATCAGCGCTTCGCCCCCGCTTTCCAGCAGTGGCACTGTCGACTTGACGATGGCACGATCCGATGCAGACAACATAGAAAACTCCTGAGATAGAATGAGCTGGCAATACCTCGGCAGTTCATGAACCGTGCCAGCTGTTCGACCCCCTGAAACCGGCCTCGGCGTAGAGATTGAGTCAATTTGACTCCTCGCATTGCGTGTCAAAATGACCCTGAATAGGTCAATTTGACTGTGCAGGATGTGCACCGAAATGAGCCTTCAGGTCGAAAGGGTTAAAGCCTGACTTGCGCAGGTCGATAAACCGTCATCGAAAGCTTTTGGCCGATTCCACGCGGCCAGGCAACGCATCACAGAAGGTTTATATGTCCAAGAACGTCCGCGCAGATTCACTCTCGCTTCTGCTGTTCACGTTACGCAGCGGAAAGCTGATGGCGATCAACCTGCTCAAGGTCAGTGAAATCATCCCCTGCCCTCCCCTCACGCGCTTGCCCGAATCCCACCCGCACGTCAAAGGCGTCGCGACCCTGCGCGGCAACCCGCTGTCGGTGATTGACTTGAGTCGCGCCATTGGCGAGCGTCCGTTGGTGGACCCGGATGGCGGCTGCCTGATCGTCACCGATGTCAGCCGCTCCAAGCAGGGGTTGCATGTACAGGCCGTCAGCAAGATCGTTCACTGCCTGACCACTGACATTCGCCCGCCGCCCTTCGGCTCCGGCAACAAGTCGTTCATCACCGGCGTGACGCAGGTGGACGGGACGCTGGTTCAGGTGCTGGACATCGAGAAGGTCATTCACGGCATCGCGCCGGCGCGGATCGTCGCCGAACGTGCCGAGCTGAGTACCGAAGACGCTGCCGTGCTGGCCAAGGCGCGCATTCTGGTGGTCGATGACAGTCAGGTGGCGCTGCAACAATCGGTGATCACCCTGCGCAACCTGGGCATCGAATGCCACACCGCCCGCAGCGCGCGGGAAGCCATTGATCAGTTACTTGAACTGCAAGGCACGGCGAAGCAGATCAACGTCCTGGTGTCCGACATCGAGATGTCGGAGATGGACGGCTACGCGCTCACCCGCACGCTTCGGGAGACCCCGGACTTCCAGGAGCTGTACGTCCTGCTGCACACTTCACTGGACAGCGCGATGAACGCCGAGAAGGCCAATGCCGCCGGCGCCAACGCTGTTCTGACCAAGTTCTCCTCGCCCGAGCTGACACGATGCTTGATCGAAGCCGCCCGCACGGTCGAAGCTCAGGGAATCTGAGTCCGGCCGCAGGCGATGCCTCCACCGCGCACTACTGGCTGATGCGCCGCCACCTTGTCCCAGCCCCTGACGATGCGGTCTGGCCCGCTGGTGTGCGCCTCGTTGAGCTCAGTGCGCAGAACGCCCCGGCGGTTCATCAATTGCTGATGCTGGGACGCGAATACGGCGGCGGCCGGGTGCCCGACTATGCCACCTGGCTGGACGCCTTCGAGACTGATCCCGAGTTTGACCAGGCGCTGTGTTTCGTTGTGGAGGATGCTCAAGGCGTGGTGGCCGTGGCGCAATGCTGGACCAGCGCGTTCATCCGCAATCTGGTGGTTCACCCGCGCGCGCACCGTCAAGGCCTGGGTCTGGCGTTGCTGAATCAGGCGTTCTCGGCCTTCCGCCAGCGGGGCGAAGGCCACGTCGATCTCAAGGTGATGGAAAGCAACCTGGGCGCACGCCGACTGTATGAGCGCGCCGGTATGCAATATATTCAGCGCCACGAACTCGAACCGCGCTGAATCTGCGCCGAGACGCGTTCCCCCCTCATGCCATGGAGAGCCCTACCCATGAAGATGCACGCCGCGCTGTTACTCGTTCTCACCGCCTGCGCCGCCGGCCAGGCCAATGCCTCCAGCCCGGACGCCTGGGCCGGCTTCAACAAAACCCTGGTCGACAGTTGTGTCAGCGCCAGCTCCCTGAAGAATGCCAAACCTGCCGGCGCCGATGCGGCCTTCGATGACAGCGTCGGCTTCAACGCGCTGTTGATCAAAGGCCAGTACAAACAGGCGTTCATGAAGAACAAGACGGGCACCGAGCTGTGCCTCTACGACCGCAAGAACAAGAAAGCGGTGATCACCGAATGGGATAACGTCACAACGTTGCCGGAGAAGTAAGGCTCAGTATCAGGACAGTTTTCGTAACGAAGCATGACCACGGCGGGGGTCGGATGACCCTGCCGTGCGCGCCAGCGAAGGTGTGATCAGCGCTTGCCCATCGACCGACGGGTGCCTGATGGCGCGACGCCCGGACGCTTGTCGTGGTTCGATTTGCCCGATCCTTTGTAGTGCTGCTGGTCCTTCTTGGCCTGCAACAGCTCGCCCGGTTTGAACGGGAAGCTGAAGGCCGGGATCGCAGGTTTTGTGTCCGCCGCCGCAGCGTTGGCGTCGACCGAAGCGTGCGAATCACGAGCATCAGGAGCGGGCGTGTGTTCGGGGGTGGTCATGAAAGCTCCGGAATGGCAGACGTTCGAGAATACGGGCGGCGCCCGAGGGCCGCGCAGCATACCTGAATCGCCAGCGGATCGCTTCTGCCAACAGACCGGCTGCGCGCGCCTATTTGTAGAACAGATCCACCATCACTTCCGCCGAAAACGGGCCTGCGGTCGGCTTACTGGTTTGCCAGAGCAGCTCGGCGTTGAAGTCAGCGGTCTCCGAGTAATTGCCCTCCAGCAGATCGGTCAGGTGGAAGGGTTCGAGGAACGGCACGGGCGAGCTGTCCCGGGCATGGGTGATGCGAACGCCGATGCTGTCGTTGTTGATGGGCACCAGCACGTCGCCCTTGAGTGTTCCAGACACCGGCGTGATGTGCGCATTGAGGCTGAACGGCGATTCGCAGGTGCGGCTGGTCGCCAGGGCGAAGCGCTGAAAGGTGGCGACTTCTCCCACCCGCACGTTGCGGATGGCCACGTCGCCGAAATCCACGGTCTCGGGCATGACCCGCAACTCAGCATCGCAGGCGACGAAGCGCAGCCCTTCAAGGTTGTTGATGACGTAGCTGAGCGTGCGGTCTCCCCCCGGACTCTGCCCGCTGCCAGCGTCGAGCTGGAACAATCGATAGTCGTGCAGATCACTGGCGACGCCGGAGGGCGGGGTCGGACCGTACTTCTGGATGAACACCGAAAACGCCAGGTTGAACGCGACGCTCGGGCAGGCCGAGCGTGCCTCCGTGCAGGCCGGGGCTTGCTGACGCGTGGGAATACGCCCGCTGGTTTGCACGAAGTCGACGCCGCTCAATGTGAGTCCGGCGCGAATGCCTTGTCCGATCTGCAGGTTGTCAGGGTTCAGATAAATCAACACATCCTCGGGACCACCCGGTTCGTCCCTCGCACATTCGACGGCAAGGTTCAGTCGCTCCGAACGCCAGACCGCGCTGCCATCGGGCAGATTCGCCGGGATGGCGACGGTGCTGCCGAGGTCCGCGCGCACCACCGTCTCGCCGGCGCCCTGGGTCTTGCAGGTCAGCGCCAGTGCGCAGCCGGGCATCAACAGCATCAGCAGCGGCGTCGTCAGCAACGTCAACCACCCTCGGATGATGGTTCTTTTCATGTCAGCATTTCCCTATGGGTGAGTGTGAATCCGGCGTGCGCAGCGGCACCGTGAACGGCTGCCCTCCCTGAAGCGGCGCACAGTAATCGCGCTGTCCCCCGTAATCAGTCATGGCCTTGAAACTCAGGATGAAGGGCACCGGGACTTTTGTGCCGAGGACAGGGAGGGGCAGCGATGCGTCCGAAAAAGGCGCCAGCAACCGGTGGTCTGCGACCTCGATTCCATTGAGGCGCAGGTCCAGCAGCGAAACGTGATACGGCGTCGGGTTGCGCACCGAAAGCCTGTCGCTCGCCGATGCCTCGCGTTGCCAGAGGAGCGTTTGTGCCGCATCCGCCGGGTCGCCGGTCATCCCCGCTGGCCGATAGAACACGTTGATGCGCTGGCGGATTGCAATGCTCAACTGCTGAACCGCCGGGCTGCGCCGAGGGATTTCCAGCACGAACAGGTGCAGCATCGATTCCCGGTCCTGGGGCATGCCGATGCCTTCATACAGCAGGCGCAGGGTCTGCTTGCCCTTGGCTGGCAGGCGCACCAGATGCGGGGTCAACGCGAACGGCAGGTCGGCCGCACGCCCATCGCCTGGCTGATCGTCGCCGCGGGGCGCATCGAGCCAGGCCTGAATCAAGGCCTCGGCATCACTGCGATTGCTGACCTCGATCGTCGCCTCGTTATCGCGACCGTCGAAGATCAACCGGGTACCTGACAGCGAGACCGCGCCTTGGGCCATGCCGCTGATCACGGCCAGAAATAACCCTGACAGACAGGCGCGTTTCATAGGCATTGCACCTTCAGGCGATCGTAGCTGCGATGGGCTTCCTTGGGCGGCAGCAGGAACGATGCACGGCACTGCTGATCGGTCCATTTGACAATGAGTTCGCCGCTGTCCCGCTCGCTCAGCACCAGCGCACGCCCGCTGGGGTCGACGGTTGCCAGCGGCTTGCCCTGCTCGTCTTCCACCGCTGCGCCCATGGGCAAGCGGCTGCCATCGGCCCGCACCAGTTCGAATTGCACACGCCGGCCGATTGCCGTGCGAAAGCTGATCAGGGGAGCCGCGCCGCGTCGGGGCACGACTTGGTCCACGGCATTTTCCAGCTCAACATCGGCGCCCAACTGGCGAGTATCGAGGTTGACCCAATTGGTTCGATAGGGCTGGGCGTAAGGCAGGATCGCATAGCCGTTATCGGCGGTTTCGACGTTGCTGAAATTGCTCAGCCGCGCACCGCTGACGTCTTGTACCTGCACCAGCGCGAAGGTCTCGCCCAGGGGCTGGCCGAAATTGACCCCGCCGCCGTGAGCAACCACCGAACCCGAAGCGCCCAGGCTCAACGCCTGATAGTCCCTGCCCTGTCCGTAGCCCGCATCGAAACGCCCGTAGGCCGTGGTGGTGCTGAGCTTGCCGAACCCTGACGACCCCGACTCACTGTCGTGACCCGCCTGTACCGAGTAGAAGCTGTTGCGGTCGTCGAAGAGTTGCCCGTTGACTCCCGACTGCACGCTGGACGCGCCGGAGCTGTCGCGAACGGCATTCCCGAACACCCGCGACGAACCGGATTCGCTCCCCAGCGGCAGGCTCAATGTCAGCGCGACACGGTTGTCCGATCGATTGTCTCCGCTGCGCTCGAAGGTCTGGTTACGCTCGACCGACAGGCTGTAGCTCAGGCTGCGCCACGCCGAGTTCCACGACAGAAAAAACTGGCGCGTCTTGCTGCCCCGGTCCCAGTAACGTTGCTCGGATCCGGTAAAGCTTAGCGACGCGCCCTGCGCCGGCAGCGATTGGGTCAGGCTGATTTCGAGGCGATCCTTGGCCCGCGCGCTGGCGGATCCGTCACGCGCCTGCAACGCATCCACATGGTCGTCGAACGTCAGGTATTGATTCGTTGAATAGCGATAGCCGGCCACGGCGAGGGTGGTTTGGGTCAGGTCCAGCGTGTTGGCGTAGCGCACCCGCAGGCTCTGGCCGCTGTAGCGTTGCTCACGCTGGCGGCTGAGGGACTGGGTCACGTCCAGCGACACCGCGCCGAGCCCGGTGTTAACACCCGCCCCAATGTTGCCAGCCTGGTAATCCTCGGCGATTTGCACGCCGCCCGCTGCCGTTACCCGCTCGGTCAGGCCGTACACCACGGTGCCGGAGGCGAAGCCGGGAGAGAGACCGTCCTCGGTGTTGCTGTCGTATTGGCCGGCGGCGAGGCTGTAACGCAACGCGCCTTTGGGCACCATGATGGGCAGCGATGCGTAGGCCTGGACGAACACGCGCTTGCTGCCGTCGGCTTCGACCACTGTCACTTCCAGATCGCCGTTCGACCCGCTGGGATAGATGTCGGTGATTTCGAACGGGCCCGGCGAGACGTTGCCGCTGTACAGCATGAAACCGTTCTGACGCACTTCCACCAACGCGTTGGTGTCGGCGATGCCACGAATGACCGGCGCGAAAATTCGCTCGCTGTCGGGCAGCATGCCTTCGTCGGACATCACCATGGCGCCGAGGAATCGAACGCTGTCGAAGACTTGCGAATCGGTAAAGGTTTCGCCCAGGGTCAGCTGGCCTTTCATTGCCGTGAGGTCGCGCTGCACGAAGGTCCGGTTGCTGCGAAAGCGGTACGGCTGATCATTGCCATAGGTCAGCGAGGACTCGTTGCGCAGTCGCCAGGCACCGAGGTTCACGCCGTTGCGCAGGCTCAGGTAATACTGATCCTGGGCGTGAGAGCGACCCTGGCCACTGCGGGTACGGCGCGCGCCGCTGAAGTTGTAATTGACGAAACCGACCGTCTCGCCCTCGTCCCATAACTCCGGCGGCACGTAGCCGCGAGCGCTGCGCAACATCATGGCCTGGGGAATGCTGATGTTCAGACGCAGGCTCGCCGGCTGGTAGTCGACGCGGGCGAATTCGACCCGCGCCGGGAGATCGAAACATTCCGTCGACGAGGCATCGCCGGCGTGCACAGCCTCCGGATTCATGCCGAACTGGCGAAGCATGTCCAGGGTGAGGCAGGCCTCGACGGTGCCTTTTGCAGGGTTGGCGATGAAGCTGATGTCACGCCGCCCGCTCAGCACACGATTGACGTAGACATCCACCCGATAGGTCCCGGGGACCACGCTGTTACCGTGCAAAAAGGTCGCGAGATCAGCAGGCTGATCGGTGCCCTGGATGAACGAGGTGTTGAATTTCACATCGGTCGCGGCGCTGCTTTGATCAGTCATTGCAGTCGCGGATGAGGCCAGTGCCATGCCTGCCGAGGCAAGAATAATCCTCGCCAGGGGGCTGATCCGGACAGGCAGGTGTGCCAGATGTCTGCGGTCGATGCGGGACGAGCATGCTGCGATCCGTGCATCTCCCTGGGTGTGATCTCGGGGTTCCATTGGCTGGTTTCACTCGTGTTCTCGATTCCGACGCGCTGGCAAATCATGTTTGGCAGGCGCAAGGCGCTGGAGCCGCATGACTGCGACCGAAGAAAGACCTGGGTAAAATCCGGCCCGCGACTGAGTGGCTACTCGGCCCGGGTAATGACGTTGGCGGCCTTGATGGCTTGAGTCGTCTGGCCACCGGACACCTTTGCGGTGTACGGCTCCTGCGCGCCGAAATCGTTGATGCTGATGAACCGCAGGTCCACCGCGTGACCACTGGCCGTTTGAGTGAGCGGCAATTGAACGGTCTGCTTTGGCGCCAGCATCCTGCTGTCCGCCTTGAACAGCGTCTTGCCCTGCTGGCGGGCGTCGATCTGAATCATCGAAACGTGATACGACGTCGGATTGCTGACTTCCAGCTGGCCGTCATGCATGCGCCATTTGAGGTTTTTGGCAGCGTCGAGCGGATCGTCACTCAAACCGGCGGGCCGGTAGAAGAGTTTGATGCGCTGACGAATCGCAATCTGCAGCTGATTATCCTTCGCCGATTGAGGGATCTCCTGGACGTTGAGCCAGAACACCGACTCGCGATCCTGAGGCAAACCTTCGCCGGCGTAGATCACCCGAATCATTTGCCGGGCACTGCCCGCCATTCGCGCCAGCGGCGGAGTGACGACAAAAGGCAGATTCTCGGTGTCGCTCTGCGCTTCGAGCCATGACTGGGCGAGGATGTCAGCCGTCCCGCTGTTGTTCACAACGAAACTGACTTCCTTGTCCGTGGCCTGGTAGATGACACGCGTGGTGTTGAGCACGATACCCGCCTGCGCCGGGGCAGCCAGGAGCAGGCCCAGCCATAGGGCCGAGCCGCGAATGAAATCAGGAAACATGGTGAGACCGTCTTGGGCTGTGGGGTGGACACGCCAGGAAGGCGAGCGAGCAACGCCCGCTCGCCCGCTACATCACTGGTAATCCATCACGAACGGCAGGAAGCCGTCGGCATTACCCGGGTTGGTGGCCGCGCCGTTGAGGACGTACACCGCGCCGAAGTTGATCTCGGCGGTCGCGCCATCGGCACCGTCCTTGACCAGTGGCGTGTCGATGGTTTCGTTGCCGCTCAGGTCCATCAACTGATTGGATGCATTGAGCAGACCGATGCCCACACCGTCCGCCGCGCCGGTGGCCCGCAGCAGTTTCTGATCGAGGTTATCCAGACCGCTGCCCTGGCGAGCAACGAAGCGCATGTTCACAGTGTTGTATTGAGAGGCGCCGCCGGTGCAATTGACCAACAGCTGGATGGGCGATGCGGTTTCAAGTTTGTTGTCGGCGAAGAGACCGATGTCGGAAAACGAGACGTTGCCCAGGTCTACGTTGATCTCGCCGGGGTTGTTGCCAGGGGTGGCGCCCGTTCCGGCGCCGATGTCACACGTGATATTGGTCAGGGTACCGGTGAAAACAAGTTTGCCGTTGTTCGCAGCATTCGCGGTCCCGGAAATGCCAAGCCCCATTGCGGCCACGATAGCCAGGGTAAGAGAAAGCTTTTTCATATAACGACGTTCCTTGTGTCGATTCGTGTGTGCCCAAAAGGACGACACGAACTATAAGCAGCGTCTTCAAGGTCGGCTGTCAGGCGATCTACCTCTTTTGGATTGAAAATACAGTTGCGCGTGTGGGACCTTTCAGTAGGAGGTGACGCATCTGTGTCAGACCCCAGGCAGGCCGCGGCTTGCGGCATTACGTCCTCAGAAAACCTGAGGCGAACGTTTGCACGGTGCCCCGAAAGGCCTGGTCGCAGACGAGCCCCTTCAAAGCGTTCACCCACAAAAAACCCGGCTCGATTGAGCCGGGTTCGTCAGCAGATAGCTTCGGGTGAGCGCGAAAGCGCTTATGGATAAGTCAGCGTGACGATGCCCGCGTGAGCCTCAGACCCGGCTGCGGACAGCGCGTTGTAGGTCACCTGTACGGGCCCGACTCGCTGAGCGCACGCGTCATCACCACGGCTTGCGCTCAAGGTGAGATGAGTGTCGGCTGGCAAGGTATTAAAGGAGCCGGTTGAAGACGGAGCGCTATAAACCTGCGCGTCGCACGTCGCATTGACCACGCTACCGTGAAACATTAGCGCGCCTTGGGCAGCCCAGGCGGCAGGCGCCGTCATGGCACACGCACCGATGACCGCGATCGAGAAAAACAGCGAAACAGCCTTTTGGCTTTTCATCGCACTACTCCGGAGTAGGGACCTGCTGAGCGAAATCAGTCCAGCCCCTGGTGAACCAGCATTCAGAACTCACGAAGTTTATGTAGGAATTTTCCCCGTCACAGTAGAACTCGTTCATCGAAACTCGTGGCTTCTATCTGGGTATCGCCCTGCGGCGTTGTTTCTTTACCCACGTTCATCGTCTGCCCTTATTCACCTGACAATATTGACAGGCAGCAGTCATTTTGCTGACCGGGTCAAAGGGTTATAAAGAACGCTCTCGGTTACCCGCCCCTCATTCACTGGTTGGCCCTGTCCCTGTATGCAGAAGAAGAACAACGTTGTGATGCTTGCGACCCTGTTGGTCGTGCTCGTGGTGATAGGCGTCTGGGCAGTGACACGTCCCGCGGCAAAGAAGGTCAGCACCCCGGTTGCCGTGCCGGTGCGCGTGATCAACGTCATGCAGGAAGACGTGCCGCGTTACGTCACCGGCATCGGCTCGGTGCTGTCGCTGCAAAGCGTGGTGATTCGTCCTCAGGTGGACGGGATTTTGACCAGGGTGCTGGTGAAGGAAGGGCAGCAGGTCAAGGCGGGTGATCTGCTGGCGACCATCGATGATCGCTCGATCCGCGCCGCACTCGATCAGGCCAAAGCGCTGTTGACCCAGAGCCAGGCGCAGCTGAACGTGGCCAATGTCGACCTCAAGCGCTACAAGCTGCTGACCGTCGACAACAGCATCTCGAAACAGCAGTACGATCAGCAGCAAGCGCTGGTCGACCAACTCAAGGCCACGGCGCTGGGCAATCAGGCGTCGATCAATGCCTCGCAAGTGCAGCTGTCCTACACGCAAATACGCTCGCCGGTGACAGGTCGGGTCGGCATCCGCAACGTCGATGAAGGCAACTTCCTGCGCGTCAGCGATGCGACCGGGCTCTTCTCGGTGACGCAGATCGACCCGGTGTCGGTGGAGTTTTCCCTGCCGCAGCAGATGCTGCCCACGCTGCACGATCTGATTGCCTCCAACACGCCCGCACCGGTCAATGCCTATCTCGGCGAAGGCGCGACTGGCACGCTGCTGGGTCAGGGGAAGTTGCTGTTGATCGACAATCAGGTGGCGGCCAGCACGGGCACCATCCGCGCCAAGGCGATATTCGACAATGCGGACGAGAAGCTGTGGCCAGGGCAGTTGGTGACCGTGCGCATTCAGACCGCCATCGATCGCAATGCCTTGAAGGTTCCGCCACAGGTGGTGCAGCGCGGCATCGACCAGCATTACGTGTATCGGGTCAAGGGCGACACGGCCGAGGTGGTGCCGGTCAAGGTGCTGTATCAGGACAGCGACCTGATGCTGATCAGCGGGGTGGAGGCCAATGACGTGCTGGTCAGCGACGGTCAGTCGCGTCTGAAAAACGGTTCGCACATCGAGGTGGTCAAGGGTGATCCTGTGGACACCCTGGCCGACTCCACCGGGGCGGCGAAATGAACAGCCGCGGGTCCATTTCCGCGTGGTGCGTCAACCACCCGATCGCCACGGTTCTGCTGACCTTCGCGCTGGTGCTGCTGGGGTGCATCGCCTTCCCTCGCCTGCCGGTGGCGCCGCTGCCGGAAGCCGAGTTTCCGACGATTCAAGTGGCGGCGCAGTTGCCCGGCGCCAGCCCGGAAACCATGGCATCGTCGGTGGCGACGCCGCTCGAAGTGCAGTTCAGCGCCATCCCCGGCATGACCCAGATGACGTCGAGCAGCGCGCTGGGCTCCACCAACCTGACGCTGCAGTTCACCCTCAACAAAAGCATCGACACCGCCGCGCAGGAAGTGCAGGCGGCCATCAACACCGCGGCCGGCCGCTTGCCCGCAGACCTGCCGACCCTGCCGACCTGGCGCAAGGTCAACCCGGCGGACAGCCCGGTGCTGATCCTCAGCGTCAGCTCGAACCTGATGCCCGCCACCGAACTCAGCGACGTCACCGAATCCCTGCTGGCGCGTCAGTTGAGTCAGATCGATGGCGTCGGACAGGTCAACATCACCGGTCAGCAACGTCCGGCAATTCGCGTGCAGGCGGCGCCTGAAAAACTTGCGTCCATCGGGCTGACCCTCGCCGATCTGCGGGAATCCCTGCAGCAGACCAGCCTGAACCTGGCCAAGGGCGCGCTGTACGGCAAAGACAGCATTTCCACCCTCGCCTCCAACGACCAACTGTTTCAGGCAAAGGACTACGAACAACTGATCGTTTCCTACAAAGATGGCGCACCGGTTCATCTGCGTGACGTGGCGAAAGTTATCAACGGTTCTGAAAACGCCTATGTGCGGGCCTGGTCCGGGGATCAGCAGGGCGTGAACATCGTGGTGTTCCGCCAGCCCGGCGCGAACATCGTCGAGACGGTCGATCGCGTGCTCGGCCAGTTGCCCAAGTTGCAGGAAATGCTCCCGGCGTCGGTGGACGTCTCGGTGCTCAGCGACCGCACCAAAACCATTCGTGCATCGTTGCATGAAGTGGAGATGACGCTGCTGATTGCCATCGCGCTGGTGATCGCGGTCATGGCGCTGTTCCTGCGCCAGCTCTCTGCGACGCTGATCGTGACCGCCGTGCTGGGCGTGTCCCTCGTTGCCAGTTTCGCGCTGATGTACGTGCTCGGCTTCAGCCTGAACAACCTGACGCTGGTGGCCATCGTGGTGGCGGTGGGGTTTGTCGTCGACGATGCGATTGTCGTGGTGGAGAACATCCACCGACACCTGGAAGCCGGCGAAAGCAAGCGCGACGCGGCGATCAAAGGGTCCAGCGAAATCGGCTTCACCGTGGTGTCGATCAGCTTTTCGCTGGTCGCGGCATTCATTCCGCTGCTGTTCATGGGCGGCGTGGTCGGCAGGCTGTTCAAGGAGTTCGCGCTGACCGCGACATCGACCATTCTGATTTCGGTGGTGGTCTCGCTGACCCTGGCGCCTACCCTCGCGGCACTGTTCATGCGCGCACCGAAACACGATCCCCACGCCAAGCCCGGCTTCGGCGAGCGACTGCTCGCGCGGTATGCCCGCGGCGTGCGCTTTGCCCTTGCGCACCAGCGATTGATGCTGGGTATTTTCGGCCTGACGTTGGCGCTTGCGGTGGTCGGCTATGTGCTGATCCCCAAGGGATTTTTCCCGGTTCAGGACACCGGTATGGTGCTGGGCACCAGTGAAGCGGCGGCGGATATTTCCTTCCCGGACATGATCGAGAAACACAAACAGCTGGCGAAAATCATCGCCGCGGATCCGGCGGTCAAGGCGTTTTCCCATTCGGTCGGTGTCAGCGGCAGTAACCAGACGATCGCCAACGGCCGGGTGTGGATCGCCCTCAAGGACCGTGCAGACCGTGACGTTTCCGCCAGCCAGTTCATCGACCGGATCCGGCCGAAACTCGCGCAGATCCCCGGCATCGTCCTGTACCTGCGCGCGGGGCAGGACATCAACCTGAGTTCCGGTCCGAGCCGCGCGCAGTACCAATACGTGCTCAAGAGCAACGACGGCGCGCTGCTGAATGTCTGGACGCAAAAGCTGACCGATAAACTGAAGACCCTGCCGGCCTTCCGCGACCTCTCCAACGACCTGCAACTGGGCGGCAGCGTCACGCACCTCGACATCGACCGCAGCGCCGCCGCGCGTTTCGGCCTCACCACGGCGGACGTCGATCAGGCGCTGTACGACGCCTTTGGTCAGCGCCAGATCAACGAATACCAGACCGACATCAACCAGTACAAAGTCATCCTGGAGCTGGAGCCGCAGCAGCGCGGCAAGGCCGAAAGCCTCAATTACTTCTACCTGCGCTCGCCGCTGACCAATGAAATGGTGCCGCTGTCGGCGCTTGCCAAGGTCGGCGCGCCGAAGATGGGACCGTTGTCGATCAGCCATGACGGCATGTTCCCGGCCGCGAACCTGTCGTTCAACCTGTCGGCGGGCGTTGCCTTGGGTGATGCAGTGGTGCTGCTCGATCAGGCGAAGAACGAGATCGGCATGCCCGCCTCGATCATCGGCAACTTCCAGGGCGCGGCCCAGGCGTTCCAGAGTTCGCTGGCCAACCAGCCGTGGCTGATTCTCGCGGCGCTGGTGGCGGTGTACATCATTCTGGGCGTGCTGTATGAAAGCTTCGTCCATCCGCTGACGATCATTTCCACCCTGCCCTCCGCCGGTATCGGTGCGCTGTTGCTGCTGTGGCTAATGGGTCAGGACTTTTCGATCATGGGCCTGATCGGGATCGTGCTGCTGATCGGCATCGTCAAGAAGAACGGCATCCTGCTGGTGGACTTCGCGCTGGACGCCCAGCGCAATCGCGGCATGTCCCCACGTGACGCCATTTATGAAGCCTGTCTGACGCGCTTTCGGCCCATCATCATGACCACGCTGGCGGCATTGCTCGGCGCGCTGCCGTTGATGCTCGGTTATGGTGTCGGTGCGGAGCTGCGTCAGCCATTGGGCATTGCCGTTGTCGGAGGGTTGCTGGTGAGCCAGGCGCTGACGCTGTTCACCACGCCCGTGATCTACCTGCAACTGGAGCGACTGTTCCGCCGCCCGCGTCAGACGCCTGCTTCGACAGCGCCGGGCGCGACAGCATCCGGTAAGCCGGCGGTTGCGGAACTGGCCACTGAAAAGTAAGCCGTTGAAGCCAAGTACCTAATAAGCAAGCAGTGAAAAAGTGAGCGTGGACCGATGCGTGTCCTGATTATCGAAGACGAAGAGAAAACCGCCGATTACCTGCACCGGGGCCTGACCGAGCAGGGTTACACCACCGACGTCGCGCGCGAAGGCATCGAAGGCCTGCACATGGCGCTGGAAAGCGACTACGCGGTGATCATTCTCGACGTCATGCTGCCCGGCCTCGATGGCTATGGCGTGCTGCGAGCCCTGCGTGCGCGCAAGCAGACGCCGGTGATAATGCTCACCGCCCGCGAGAACGTCGACGATCGCATTCGCGGCCTGCGCGAAGGGGCTGACGATTATTTGGGCAAGCCGTTTTCGTTTCTGGAGTTGGTGGCTCGCCTGCAGGCTTTGACCCGGCGCAGTGGCGGCCACGAGCCGGTGCAGATCAGCGTCGCTGATTTGTGGATCGACCTGATCAGCCGCAAGGCCACCCGGGCCGGCGCACGTCTGGATCTGACGGCAAAGGAGTTTTCGCTGCTGAGCGTACTGGCTCGGCGTCAGGGGGAAATCCTGTCGAAGACGTCGATTGCCGAGATGGTCTGGGACGTGAATTTCGACAGCGATGCCAACGTCGTCGAAGTCGCGATCAAACGTCTGCGTGCCAAGCTCGACGGGCCGTTCGAGCAAAAGCTGCTGCACACCATTCGCGGCATGGGTTACGTGCTGGAGAGCCGTCGTGTCGACTAATTCCATCGCCCTGCGCTTGAGCGGCATGTTCGCCCTCGTGGCACTGCTGGTGTTTCTGTTGATCGGCTGGGCGCTTTACTTGCAAGTGGACAAGGGCCTCGGGCTGTTGCCGGAAGCCGAAGTCGACGCCCGTTACAGCGTGCTCGAATCGGCCGTCCAGCGTTACGGAACGCCCGAGCACTGGGCCAAGATCAACGCCAAGCTCAGGCTGCTCAGTGAGGAAGACAAACGCCTGCGCTTTTGGGTGGTCAGCGACAATCCGACCTTTGAATTCGGCAACCCGGACACCGAGATCCGCGCTTTCGCCAAGGGCCCGCTGGGCATGCGCGACTTGAACCTGAGCGGCCATGACTACCCGTTCAAGGTGCTGGTCAGTCAGTTCCCGGCGAAAGATCAACGTCCGCCGCTGCGTTTTCTGACAGCGGTGGACACCGAAACCTTCTGGCAGACCCAACATTCCCTGCTCATCGCGCTGATCAGTCTGGCCGCCGTCGGCATCCTGCTCGCGTCTGCTCTGGGTTACTGGGTGGCGCGCATCGGCTTGAAGCCGCTGACGGAGTTGTCTCTGGAGGCGCGCAAACTGACGCCGCCACGACTGAGCGGGCGCCTGAAATTGTCGCATCTGCCGCCTGAACTGGATCAGTTCGTGACCTCGTTCAACTCGACGCTGGATAGGGTCGAGCAGGCCTATTCACGGCTGGAGTCATTCAACGCCGACGTTGCCCATGAACTGCGCTCTCCCCTGACCAACCTCATCGGTCAGACCCAGGTGGCGCTGACCCGCGGGCGCTCGGCCGAGCATTACTTCGAGGTGCTGCAATCCAACCTCGAAGAGCTCGAACGGCTGCGCTCGATCATCAATGACATGCTGTTTCTGGCCAGCGCCGATCAAGGCAGCAAAGCCACTCAACTGACCCAGGCCTCGCTCGCCGTGGAGGTGGCAAAGACCTTGGACTATCTGGATTTCATTCTGGAAGACGCGCAGGTGCAGGTTGAGGTGCGCGGGGATGCCAACGCGCCCATCGAAACCGCGCACTTGCGCCGGGCGCTGATCAACCTGCTGCACAACGCGGTGCAGCACACCTCGCCGGGGCAGTTGATTCAGGTGGACATTCGTGATGAAGGCGATCACGTCAGCATCGGCGTGACCAATCCCGGCGCGCCGATCGCCGGGGAACATCTGCCCAAACTGTTCGAGCGCTTCTATCGCGTCGATGCCTCGCGCAGCAACAGCGGCGCCAACCACGGGCTTGGCCTGGCGATCGTCAAAGCCATCGCCCTGATGCACGGCGGCACCGTGTTCGTGCGCAGCGAGGATGGAGTGAATACGTTCGGGATTAATTTGCCGAGTTGAGGTGGGCATCTGGGTTGGCGTGCGGAAAAACCATGCCGCACACAATCCATTGTGGGAGTGAGCTTGCTCACGAAGCGGTGGGTGCATCCGCGAATTATCTAGCGGCTGAAATGCCGTCTTCGCGAGCAAGCTCACTCCCACAGGTCCAGCAGCGTCACCGAGCTACCGAGTTCACCCCCTTGATGATCGTTCCCACGCTCTGCTTGGTAACGCCGCCGGGGATGCTCCGCGTTTGAATAACGCGGAGCATCATGAGCGGCATTCCCACGCGGAGCGTAAGGAACGATCACAGCGCACGATAGCGAGGCCGCATGAATCGCGCCTACCGACTAAGCTCTGCGCTTTTTCAACTCGCGCCTCAAGCGCGTGTTGTCCACGGCAAGCGACACAACTATCAAAGTGCTCAGTAGCTCAAAACCGCTCAGCCCGGCGTAGTGCCAAAACACCCAAGCGGCAAAGGCGACGATCACCGCGACTGTCAGTAGCAAGACTGAGTCTTTCACACTACATGCCTCAAAAATCTAAAGTTGGCTCGGCCAGGAGTAGCGACTTGCTGATCGTTCCCACACGGAGCGTAAGGAACGATCAGCAGGTAAACCGTGAGGAACGATCAATCTGCCGATCAGGCCGGACGGCGATCAACCCTTCTTCACAAACTCCGACTTCAGCTTCATCGCGCCGATGCCGTCGATTTTGCAGTCGATGTCGTGATCGCCGTCCACCAGGCGGATGTTTTTGACTTTGGTGCCGACCTTGACCACCAGCGACGAGCCTTTGACCTTCAGGTCTTTGATGACTGTGACGGTGTCGCCGTCCTGCAGGGTGTTGCCCACAGCGTCCTTGATCACCTTGGTGTCATCGCCCGCTTCGGCGCTGGCGCCGTCAGCCGACCACTCGTGGGCGCATTCCGGGCACACGAGCTGGCTGCCATCTTCGTAGGTGTACTCGGAACTGCATTTTGGGCACGGCGGTAAGCTCACGGCGGATCTCGCATCAGAGGAATAGGCGCAGGATTATAAGGGTTTTTACGCGGTTGAGGAGCAGGCGCCTGAAAGTGCTGGAAACATCACTCGCTGCTGTAGTCTCAATCGCAAGCGCGGCGAGGTGCCGCGATCAGGGCGAGGCGTCAGCAATGAACGATTCATTTGACCTGCAACGATTTGTCGAAGCGCAAGCGTCGATGCACGAACGCGCACTGGCGGAACTGAAGTCCGGGCGCAAGCAGTCGCACTGGATGTGGTTCGTGTTCCCGCAACTGGCCGGTCTGGGCCACAGCGACATGGCTCGGCGGTACGCGATCAGTGGGCGTGACGAGGCGATTGCCTATTTGCAGCATCCGGTATTGGGCGAACGGTTGGCGCGCTGCTGCGAGGCGTTGCTTGAATGGAAAAACCGCAGCGCAATGCAGATCATGGGCTCGCCGGATGACATGAAGCTGCGATCGAGCATGACGCTGTTCGCAGCGGTGGCGCCGGATACGCCGGTTTTCCAGCAGGTGCTTGAGGCGTTTTTCGACGGCAAGCCGGATGCCGTCACGCTGTCGAAGCTGGGCGGAGGCAGGCTGTAGCCGCCCGCCCCCTCAGGCCAGCGCCGTGTCCATCACCATCATCAAGCAGAATCCGACCAGCAATCCGAAGCTGGCGATTTTGTCGTGACCGTTGCGGCGGGATTCGGGGATGACTTCGTGGGTCACCACCAACAGCATCGCCCCCGCCGCCAACGCCAGTCCTACCGGCAACAGCAACGCAGCCACTTCCACCAGCCAGGCGCAAAGCACGGCGAACACCGGCTCGACCAACCCAGACGCCGCGCCGATCAAAAACGCCTTGAGCCGCGACATGCCGGCAGACGCCAGCACCAGCGCGATGACCAGCCCTTCAGGCACGTCCTGAATGGCAATACCCATTGCCAGGCTGTCGGCGTGAGCCAAACCACCCCCCGCCGACACGCCCACCGCCATCCCTTCGGGAATGTTGTGGGCAATGATGGCGATGACAAACAGCCAGATGTTCGAGGGGATCGTCGGTTTCCCGGCCACCTCCGATAACGGTGACCCTCTGGAAACCAGCGTGTCGACCAGAAACAAACCGGCCGCGCCGAGCAGTATCCCGAAGCTGATCAACGCTCCCGCGCCCCACGGGGTAAAGCCCAGATCATGGGCCGCGCCCAGGCCCGGCACAATCAACGAAAACGCTGTCGCCGCCAGCATGATGCCGGCGCCGAAACCCAGCAGGCCGTCGGACACTGCCACCGGCATGCCGCGGATCACCAGCACCGGCACGGCGCCCAAGGCAGTGCCCAACGCGCAGATGGCGCCGCCTTCCAGCGCTCGCAACATTCTCGGCTCAAGTGCAACCCATGAGAGTCCCTGGGCCACCAGCAGAGCGGTGCCCACGAGGACCAGAATCGAGCCCAATGCCAGCCGCAATAACCGCACGCTGCCGAGAGCCAGTATGTCCGAACGCATAAATCGCCTTATCGGGGTCTGGTAGGGATCAGCCGAGCGCCGCTGCGTAGCGCCGGGCAACTTCATCCCAGTTGACGACGTTGTAGAACGCAGCGATGTATTCCGGACGACGGTTCTGGTAGCGCAGGTAATAAGCGTGCTCCCAGACGTCCAGCCCGAGGATCGGCGTGTTGCCGTTCATGAGCGGGCTGTCCTGATTGCCGCTGCTTTCCACGATGAGTTTTTTGTCCGGCGTGACGCTCAGCCAGGCCCAGCCGCTGCCGAAGCGCGTCAACGCTGCTTTGGTGAAAGCGTCCTTGAACGCCTCGAATCCGCCCACTTGCTCGTCAATCGCCTTCGCCAGCGCACCGCTTGGCACGCCGCCACCTTGGGGGCTCATCACCTCCCAGAATAGCGAATGGTTGGCATGCCCGCCGCCCTGATTGATCACCGCCGGGCGCAGTTTTTCCGGAAGCTCGGCCACGCTGGCAACCAGCTTCTCGATCGGCCACTCCGCGTATTCGGTGCCCTCGACGGCTGCGTTGAGGTTGTTGATGTAGGTCTGGTGGTGCTTGCTGTAGTGAATTTCCATGGTCTGCGCGTCGATGTGGGGTTCGAGCGCATCGTAGGCGTAGGGCAAGGCAGGCAAGGTAAAGGGCATGTCAGTGGACTCCATACGAGAGGGTGCCGGCGCGAGCGGCGTGGTGCTGAAGCGCCGAGCGGGAATGTTCGCCGCGGCTGTTGAGCAGGCGTTGGGTGCGTGGGTACTCGCCGTATTGGCCGACGAAACCCAAGAGTTCGCTGTAGGTTTTATTACTGTGCCGCAGCGCTGCCTGTCGCAGGGCGGGCGTCATTTGCGGGTCCTGAATCACATTCAGCAGCCACTGATGCACGGCGCAGAGGTATTCGGCGCTCTCCTCGGGCTGACCCAGACTCAGGTGCAGATCCGCCAGGTTGTGATGAGAAATCACGAACGCCGCAATGGCCTCATCGGCGACGCTCCAACGGTCGAAGAGCACCTGCGCCAGCGCGAGGGCTTGCAGGTACAGCTCGCGCGCATCGATCAAGTCGCCTCGGTTAAAGCAACTGTTACCGCTCAGGATGGTACGTTTCCATTGCTCCATGGCGCAGGTCCTCACGAGTGGCGCCGGCGATCAAAAGCCGTCGGCAGGGCGTTTTGCGGATTCGATGGCGCGGGGTCGGTCAGAGGAATCGACGGCAGCAGTGCGCAGGTCGCCAGACGCTGAGCGAAGGCCTGAACCCGTTGCTGTTGCGCAGCGGATTTGGCGAGCGCCTGCATGTCACGCAGCGGACGCCATGCCTGGTCCAGGCACAGACAACGCCAATGCCAGGGCAGCGCGGTGTCGCTGGCGGTGTCGACCAGCAGGCGAAAGGTGCTTTCACAGATGAGGGATTTGGGCGTGGCGGTGAAGCGCGCCAGATAGCGGCCTTCCGCAAGGTAGTGTTCGATGAGCCGCGGCTCGTCCGGATCCAGCGCGCAGCGAATCCGCAGACTCAATGCGCGCCAGTGTTCCAGGTACGGCGACTCGTGCAGAACAGTGCCCATGACCGAGGCCCACTTAACGAATGAGATTCATTATTAAATGAGTTTAAGAATCAACACAACCCCGGCGATGTATTGAGTCTGCTGCAGTGTCTGAAAGCGCCCATAAAAAAGGCCCGCACCGAAATCGGGGCAGGCCTTGGGGGTGACGCGCTAACGCAGAGCGGAATCAGCTACCCGCCACCATCATCTTCTCGATCAGCACAGAACCGGTGCGGATGTTGCTGCGCAGCTCCAGATCACTGCCCACGGCAACGATTTGCTTGAACATGTCGCGCATGTTGCCGGCGATGGTCACTTCCTGAACCGGGAACTGGATCTCGCCATTCTCGACCCAGAAACCCGCAGCACCACGGGAATAATCGCCGGTGACCATGTTCAGGCCGCTGCCCATCAACTCGGTGACCAGCAGCCCGCGCCCCATGCGGCGGATCAGCGCCGCCTGGTCTTCAGTGCCGTGGCTGACGAACAGGTTATGCACGCCACCCGCGTTCGCGGTGCTCGGCAGGCCCAGTTTGCGGCCCGAATAGGTGCTGAGGATGTAGGAAACCAGATCGCCATTTTCGACGAACGGCTTGGCGTAGGTCGCCAGGCCGTCGCCGTCGAACGCGGAACTGCCCATGGCGCCAACCAGATGCGGACGCTCGTCGATGGTCATCCACTCGGGGAACAGGCGCTGGCCGATCGCGCCTTCGAGGAACGAAGACTTGCGGTACAGGTTGCCGCCAGAGATCGCGCCCAGCAAACTGCCGAACAGACCGCCCGCCAGCTCGGCGGAGAACAGCACAGGCACTTCGCAGGTCGGCACCGGCCGCGCGCCCAGCCGGCTTGCGGCACGCTCGGCGGCTTTCTGGCCGATCAGCCGGGCGTCCATCAACAGCTCGCCACGGCGATTGACGTCATACCAGTAGTCGCGCTGCATCTGCCCTTCGCCTTCGGCGATCATCACGCAGCTCAGGCTGTGGCGGGTCGACGCGTAGCCGCCGATGAAACCGTGGCTGTTGCCATAAACGCGGCAGCCCTGATGCACGTTCAGCGTGGTGCCGTCGGCGTTCTTGATCCGGCTGTCGGCGTCGAAGGCGGCCGCTTCACAGACCAGCGCGCGTTCGATGGCCTGCTCGGGGGTGATGTCCCACGGGTGATAAAGGTCGAAATTCGGCTGGTCTTTGGCCATCAACGCAGCGTCGGCGAGCCCCGAGGCCTCGTCTTCCGACGTGTGCTTGGCGATGGCCAGCGCGGCGGCAACGGTCTCGCGAATGGCGTCGGGGCCGCTCGCGGAAGTGCTGGCTGAACCCTTGCGGTGGCCTACGTACAAGGTGATGCCGAAACCTTGATCGCGGTTGAATTCGACTGTCTCGACTTCGCGCTGGCGAACCGTGGTGGACAGGCCCTGCTCCAGCGACACGGCGACTTCGCACGCGGTCGCGCCCTGACGTTTGGCTTCAGCGACGATCTGCTCGACCTGCTGTTGCAATGCCGGCAAAGCCTGCGGGCCGACGCTTTCTGATGCACTCATGACGTTCTCCATCAAATTCTGATTTCAGCAGCCGGGCCGGACAACCGGGCCCTGACTGGTTATCATGGCGGCGTTTATTTGCGGACGGCCCCCATGGTTGATTCTTACGACGACTCCTTCGACGGAGAGAAAAGCAAAACCCAGGTCAAACGAGAGCTTCACGCTCTGGTGGAGCTGGGCGAACGCTTGACGACATTCAAGCCCGATGTGCTGGCCAAGCTGCCTCTGACCGACCCTCTGCGTCGGGCACTGGCCGATGCGCCCAAGCACACCGCGCACATTGCGCGCAAACGCCACATTCAATTCATCGGCAAGCTGATGCGCGATCAGGATCTGGATGAAATCCTGGTGCTGCTCGATCAGCTTGACGCCTCTACGCGCCAGTACAACGAGCGCTTTCACAATCTGGAACGCTGGCGTGATCGCCTGGTGACCGGTACCGACGACGTGCTTGAGCAGTTCGTCAGTGAGTACCCGGACGCCGACCGTCAGCAACTGCGCTCGCTGATCCGTCAGGCTCAGCATGAAGCTGCGCAGAACAAGGCCCCTACCGCGACCCGCAAAATTTTCAAATACATCCGCGAGCTAGACGAAAGCAAACGCGGACTGCGCTAGAACTGCTGCGCCGTTTGAATCACTCAACCGGCGCAAGCCCCTCGATTATCAAGCCCCGCCTGTGCCGCCAACGGTGATCGCATCGATCTTCAGCGTCGGCTGACCGACGCCTACCGGAACCGATTGACCGTCCTTGCCGCAGGTGCCGACGCCGCTGTCCAGGGACAGATCGTTGCCGACCATCGACACACGGCTCATGCATTCCGGGCCGTTGCCAATCAGCGTCGCGCCTTTGACCGGCGCGGTGATTTTGCCGTCTTCGATCAGATAGGCCTCGCTGGTGGAGAACACGAACTTGCCGCTGGTGATGTCCACCTGCCCGCCGCCGAGGTTGGCGCAGTAGATGCCGCGCTTGACCGAGGCGATGATTTCCGCCGGATCGCTCTGGCCGCCCAGCATGTAGGTGTTGGTCATGCGCGGCATCGGCAGGTGTGCGTAGGACTCGCGACGGCCGTTGCCGGTGCGCGCGACGCCCATCAACCGTGCGTTGAGCTTGTCCTGCATGTAGCCCTTGAGCACGCCATTTTCGATCAGCGTGGTGCACTCGGTCGGGGTGCCCTCGTCATCGACGGTCAGGGAGCCACGGCGATCGGCCAGGGTGCCGTCATCGACGATGGTGCAGAGTTTCGACGCAACCATTTCGCCCATGCGGCCGCTGTAGGCCGAGCTGCCCTTGCGGTTGAAGTCGCCCTCAAGGCCGTGGCCGACGGCTTCGTGCAGCAATACGCCGGACCAGCCGGAGCCCAATACGACCGGCAAGGTGCCAGCCGGCGCCGGAATGGCTTCCAGATTGACCAGCGCCTGACGCAACGCTTCACGGGCATAGCCCATCGCACGGTCGTCGCTGAGGAAATAACGGTAATCGGTGCGTCCGCCGCCGCCGTGTCCGCCGCGCTCACGACGGCCGTTCTGCTCGACGATCACGCTGACGTTGAAACGCACCAGCGGACGTACGTCGGCGGCAAGACCGCCGTCAGTGGACGCCACAAGAATACGTTCCCAGACACCGGCCATGCTCACGGTGACTTGCTGAATACGCGGGTCCAGCGCACGGGTGGCGGCGTCGACGCGCTTGAGCAGTTCGACCTTCTCGGCGCGGGTCATGACTTCCAGAGGGTTGTCCGGCGCGTACAGCTGGGCGACGTCCTGGGTGGTGAACGCCTGAACACGGCCGTTCTGGCCCGCGCGGGAAATCGAGCGAGCGGCCCGGGCCGCCTGGATCAGGGCTTCACGAGTAATGGCGTTGCTGTAGGCGAAGCCGGTTTTCTCGCCTGACTGCGCGCGTACGCCGACGCCCTGGTCCAGGTTGAAGCTGCCTTCTTTGACGATGCCGTCTTCCAGTGCCCAGGACTCGGAAATCTGCCCTTGAAAATACAGGTCGGCGGCGTCGATGCCTGGACCGGCCAGCTCGCCGAGCACCGATTGCAGGTTGTCTAAGCTCAGGCCGCCTGGTGCCAGAAGGTGTTCGCTGACAGAGGACAAGTGGCTCATATTCACTCCGGGGTATTGGCAGGTCGCACGGCGGCCTGCGAAAAAAATCGCCGGTGATTCGCTACCGGCATGCGCGCCCGTATGGACGCTTGTTCGACGCTGTCTCGTTCGGCCAGCAGCACGGCTTCACCCTGCGCCTGCTCGGCCAGCACGCGGCCCCATGGATCTATGATCGCCGCATGCCCAAATGTTTCTCTCGGCCCCGGATGAATGCCGCCTTGGGCCGCCGCCAGCACATAGCACTGGGTTTCGATGGCCCGGGCGCGCAGCAGAATGTCCCAGTGCGCCGCGCCGGTTACGGCGGTAAAGGCCGATGGCGCGGTGATCAATTCAGCCCCGGCTTCCCGCAGCGCGGTGTACAGCTCGGGAAAGCGCAGGTCGTAACACACCGAAAGCCCCAGGCGCCCGACCGGGGTGTCGGCCACCACCACGTTGTTGCCATGGGCGTAATCGTCGGATTCCCGGTAACGCCCTCGGGCATCGGCAACGTCGACATCGAACAAGTGCAGCTTGTCGTAACGCGCGACTTGCCGGCCCTGATCGTCAATCAGCAACGAACACGCCGTGACCTTGCCATCCGGCTGACCTTCCGGCGGCAGCGGCAATGTCCCGGCCACTATCCATAAGGTGAGGTCGCGGGCGGCAAGTTTCAACCATGGCAGGATCGGACCTTCGCCAAGGGCCTCGGCGCGGCCGATGGCAGCGATATCACGACGGCCCATGGCAGCGAAGTTTTCCGGAAGCACCGCCAGTTTGGCGCCCGACGCAGCGGCCTGTTCCAGCAGCCGGCGCGCCTGAGCCAGATTGCCGAGCACATCGCTCTGGCTGACCATCTGAATGACTGCGAAGGACATACACGCTCCCCGATCGATAGAACTGCACTCTACTCCAGGCGCCGACGATTGGGCTCGTTCGAAAGCCCCAATTCGACAGCCAACCTTAGTCGGACCGGCTTTAGCCGGGAAGGCGTCGGGTGTTACACCGCAGAGTTTGGCCAACGGAGACAGATTAATTTACGGTGAAGCGCTGTAAATAAATCAGTCCCCTCTCCCCTCGGTCCTCACTGACACCGCATTTACCCAGTAGGACCGGCTTTAGCCGGGAAGGCGTCGGGCGTCACGCTGCACAGGTCTGCATTATGCCGAGGCAGTAATCACTGCGGTTTCTCGAACGGCTTGTCGAAGGTGATCTTCGGCTCTTTCCAGGGACCTTCGACCTTGTACTGCACGCTGGCGAAGCGCGATACGCGATCGCCGAGCAGCTTGTCGACCAGGAATAACGCGCCGCCAATCGCCGGTGCGCCCACGATCAACGCGGCAATCGGCAAGTTATTGGTCACCGGCAGGGTCACCAGCAGCTTGGCGTTGACGCGGTCGCGGACCATGTCCAGCGTGCCGTCGAGCTCCAGATTGGTGGACGGGCCGGTCATGGTGATCGGGTCGCGGGTGACGTATACGCCATCGCTCGCCACCAGGAGCCCTTTGACCTTGTCGTAACTCAGGCCCTTGCCCAGCAGGTCGGAGAAGTCCAGACGCAGACGCCGGCCAATGGAGTTGAAGTTGAGCAGGCCGAACACCCGCAACGCCTGCGCCCCCCCCTCGACCTCAACGAACTGGCCGTTCTTGAGCGTCGCATCCAGGCTGCCGGAATAGCGCTTCAACCCCACCCAGGCGGGCGAGCCCGGCCAGCGACCGTCAGCGTTCAGCTCGAACTCCTGACTGGTGACCGTAGGCGCGAAACCCCAGGCCTTGAGCACATCCGCGAGATTCTTGCCGCTCACCTGGCCCTTGAACCAACTGCTGGTCGTCCCCGGTGTACCTTCCCAACCGCCATTACCCAGCAGCGCAATGCCTTTGAGGCCCAGATTCATGTCGGACATCTGGATACCGTTCGGCGTCGGGCGGATCTTGAGCGACCACGCCCCCATCAATTGATCGCCCTGAAACAGCTGAGTGATCTTGATGTTCAGCGCGGGAATATTGCGCGGGTCCACGTCCGCCAACGGGTCCGGCGCGTTTTCAACGACTGCCGCGTTGGGGTCCGGTGCAGGCAAGCGTACATACAGCAGACTGATGTCGATCGGCGCGGTTTTGCTGTCCGGCAACGTCGCGGTGCCTTTCACCTTCGAGCTATCCAGCGACAGCGCCCATGCGGCACTGCTGCGCTGGAGCTGAACGCCCACTTGCTCCAGCGTCGTGCCCATCGCGGTCAGCTTGCCGATCTGCAAATCGACGCTGTTGAGTAATTGCTTGGCGCTACCCCCCGGGTCATTGCCGGCATACCGCTCAGCCATAGCTTGCCAGGGCGCGATGTCCAGTTCCGACAACGAACCGCGAACGCGCAACCCCTTGGCGTCCGGCACGATCGCCCCGCCTTCGCCGAGGAAGAGTTCGCCACGGCCGTCGCCGAATTTGCCCGGCGGCGACGCAAACGCGAGATTGGCGATATTGCCGTAGCCGACGTCGATGCGCCGCTCCGGGCCTTGCAGGTTCATGCGCAAATCGGTGTCGCGCGCATCATCTGCGGTTTTGCCGAAGGGCGCCGGCAAATCGACCGCCAACCCTTTTAGATTCGAGTTGATCTGCAGCTGACTGGCGTTGCCGCTCAATGTCAGTTGCAACTGGTAGGGCAGATCGCCTGAGATCGGCAACGGCTGCATCACGCCCAGCCAATCGGTCAGGCGCTTGCTGGCGATCTGGCTGCTGGCGGTAATACGCGTCACCGGTGCTCCCGGTTTGCCTTCGGCGAAAATCTCGGCGTTCACCGGCTTGTCAAAGGCGACGGCCTTGACGTTCTTGCCGCTCAGGCCTTTGGTGTAATCGAAACGGAAATCGCCGCGCAGTTGCGTCAGCTCCAGCACCGGATCGGCGAGCTTGAGACGCGAATTGTCGGTACTGAAATCGACGACGACTTTGGGCTCTTGGCCCTTCACCAGCGGTATATCCAGGTTGATATGCCCCTGCAGCGGCCCTTCTGCCTGCCAGCCCGCGAAGGTCTGCCCGGTGCCGATTGGCGCTTCCTGGAGAATCTTCATGCCGTCCTGGAGGCTGCCTTTCAGATCCCCGTCCACCAGCAAATGGCTGGACTGGCCCGCCGGAACATGGGGAATGTCCACCGCGACATTGCTGACCTGGGTGTTCAGCAACTGCCCCTTGTTGGCCCGAATGCGCACGCCACTGTTTTCGACGAAGACGTCACCGTCGACATTGTTCAGCTGCGGCCATCCCGGCTGGAACGCCAGGCTCGCGTTGCGCACCTTGAAAAACAGGCTGATAACCCGCGCCACGTCAGGCGCATCTTTGCTGATCGAGCCCTGATACTGGAAGAAACCCTGATCGACGTTGCCACCCAGAATTGCGGTGCGCAACCACTGATCAAGGGACGGGCTGAGCACGGCAGGCAGGTATTTGGAGGTGTAGCGCCCGTCGCCGTCGACCAGCCCGACGCGCAGGTCCATGTAGTCTTCCTGGCTGTGATCGAAGTGCAGGCGAATCAGGAAGTCGCTGGCAATATTGCCCTCCTCCCCCTGAACCTTGATGTACGGTGCAATCAGCGTGAAGCCCTGATCGTCCAGCGACCAGGTCAGCTTTGCATTGGCGTGACGGTACTTCCATTCGTTACGGAAGATCGGGTCCAGGTGCAGCATGAAATCATCCGTGTCGAGGCGCAGTTCGCCCTGACCCAGATCACCGCTGATCGCGCCGCTGACGTTCCCCGCCGCCGGCGCGCCGTGGTAGGCGTCGAAACCGACCTTGTCAAGATTGGCGGCGAAGCTCACTCGTTTTGGCGGCTCGGCCTGCGGTCGGTAATCAACCAGCACGTTGCGCAGGCCCCCGGTGACTTTCAGGCGGTCGACCGCCACCATCACCTTGTCAGGCAACGGCGCCAGTGAGTCGAGCAGCGGCGTGATCGGCGTCAGATCAAGCCGGTCGGCCTGCACGTGCCACAGCTCTTCGGCATCGGCCGTCGCAGCAGTCTGCTGCAGATCAACGCGGCTTTCCCAGCGCTTGCTGTTCAGGTCCATCGCCAGCGAGTCGAGCGTCGCGCTGAAGCCTTTTTCGTCGCGCACAAACCAGGCGTTAAGGGCCAGATTGTCAATGCGTGCAGGCTTGCGGTCGGCGTACGAGCCTTTGAACTGCGGCGCATTCAAGCGGGCGACGGCGCTTTGCAGATTGCCCTTGCCCCAGTTCAGCCACAACTCGCCGCCGGCCTTGAGCTTCTGAATTTTCCAGTCGCGGGTCAGGCTCTTCGGCAACCACTGCGACCACTCGCTTTGCGGCAAGCTCAGGTAGGCCTGGGCCTCGCCGTCGCGCCATTCATGGGCGCGCACCGTGGAGCGCACGTTCAACGACAATGGCTGGCCGTCGGGCAGGTTCAGGCGCGCGTCGAGGCGCTGATGCAGACTGCCGGTCTTCAGCGTCAGGCTCACATAGGTCAGCGTCAGGGGCGAATGATCATAGGGCTGCAAGGTGATCTGGCTGTCGAATAGCGACAGGTGCGAGACCATCTGCATCTGATTGAGGATTTGCTCGGGATCGGTCACCTGATCGGGCTGTACGGGCAGGCCCTGCAGTGCCCAGTGGCCGTTCTGGTCTTCTTTCAGACCAATCTGCAGGCCGTCCAGCTCAAGGCGTTCGAGACGCACTTCGCGGGTACGCAGGCTGGCGAGCAGGTCGGGCATGGCGCGCACGTGATCGAGCCGAACGGCGTTGCCGCCCTCACCGATCATCACATCACGCGCAACAAAGATGGGGGCGAAGCCGCTCCAGCTGCCCTCCAGCCGACCGATGCTCACCGGCATGCCCAGCGCCGTCTGCGCCCTGGCTTCCACGTCGGCGCGGTATTCGGCCACCATCGGCACCAACTGACGGCCGACGCTCACGTACAGCGCGACCAGCACCACGAAAAGGGCGCACAGACTCAGCCCCCAACGGGTCAGCACAGCCAGAAACCGCGTCAGACGTTCCATGTCGCTGCGCCTCCGCAAAAACCGCCTGCACATGGTGTCAGGTCCAATCGTGCAGGTGCGGGTACGTCCAGGTTGTGCTCAATCGCCACGCGTTGTTCTCTTTGGACGGCATCCGTTCCGTCTGCCTCAAGGGCACTGTTTTCTGTTTTCAACTGCGCCGCCACTGGGCAGCGCGGCGCATCACGCACTCTCAGAGCAGCACGACGTCATATTGTTCCTGGGAGTACATGGTCTCGACCTGAAAGCGAATGGTCCTGCCAATGAACACTTCCAGCTCGGCCACGTTGCCGGATTCTTCGTCGAGCAGCCGGTCGACCACTTTCTGATTGGCGAGCACGCGGTAGCCCACCGCCTGATAAGCCCGGGCTTCGCGCAAAATCTCGCGGAATATCTCGTAGCAGATGGTTTCCGGGGTCTTCAGCTTGCCACGACCCTGGCAACTGCTGCACGGCTCGCACAGCACTTGCTCCAGACTTTCCCGGGTGCGCTTGCGTGTCATCTGCACCAGGCCCAGCTCGGTGATGCCGATGATGTTGGTTTTGGCGTGATCGCGCTCGAGCTGTTTTTCCAGGGTCCGCAGCACCTGGCGCTGATGCTCGGCGTCTTCCATGTCGATGAAATCAATGATGATGATGCCGCCGATGTTGCGCAGCCGCAGCTGTCGGGCAATGGCGGTCGCCGCTTCAAGATTGGTCTTGAAGATGGTCTCTTCGAGGTTGCGATGACCGACAAACGCACCGGTGTTCACGTCGATGGTGGTCATGGCTTCGGCGGGATCGATGACCAGATAGCCGCCGGACTTGAGCGGCACCTTGCGGTCCAGCGCCCGCTGAATTTCATCCTCGACGCCATACAGGTCGAAGATCGGCCGCTCGCCGGGGTAATGCTCAAGGCGGTCGGCGATTTCCGGCATCAGCTCGGCGACAAACTGGGTGGTCTTCTGGAAGGTCTCGCGGGAGTCGATGCGAATCTTCTCGGTGCGCGGGCTGACCAGGTCGCGCAACGTGCGCAGCGCCAGGCCCAGGTCTTCGTAGATCACGCTGGCCGGGCTGATGGTTTTGATCTGCTCGCCAATCTGGTCCCACAGCCTGCGCAGATAGCGGATGTCCATCATGATCTCGTCGGCGCCCGCACCTTCGGCCGCCGTGCGCAGGATGAAACCGCCCTTCTCCTTGATCCCTTCCTTGGCGACGCAATCGCTGACCACTTGTTTCAGGCGCTCGCGCTCGGCTTCGTCCTCGATTTTCAGGGAAATGCCGACGTGGGCGGTGCGCGGCATGTACACGAGGTAGCGCGACGGGATCGACAGTTGCGTCGTCAACCGCGCGCCTTTGCTGCCGATCGGGTCCTTGGTGACCTGAACCACCAGGCTCTGTCCGTCGTGGACCAGCGAACTGATGGTCTCCACGGCCGGGCCTTCGCGCATGGAGATTTCAGATGCGTGAATGAACGCCGCGCGGTCAAGCCCGATGTCGATGAACGCCGCCTGCATGCCAGGCAGCACGCGCACCACTTTGCCCTTGTAGATATTGCCCACGATCCCGCGACGCTGGGTGCGTTCGACGTGCACCTCTTGCAACACCCCGTTCTCAACGACGGCCACGCGCGATTCCATCGGCGTGATGTTGATCAGAATCTCTTCACTCATGACTTGTCACCTTCCGGGCGTTGCCAACAGGGTATGCCGAAACGCTGGAGGATTTCTGCGGTTTCGCACAAGGGCAGGCCGACCACGGCGGAATAACTGCCACTGAGGTTTTCCACAAACACCGCGCCCAGCCCCTGGATACCGTAGCCGCCGGCCTTGTCGCAGGGCTCGCCGCTGGCCCAGTAGCGGCGGGCCTCGTCTTCCGGGATCGCCCGAAAGCGGACACGGCTGGTAACGGTTCGGGTTTCGCAGCGTTCTTCGTGCACCACGGCGATGGCGGTCAGGACTTCGTGTTCCCGGTTCGACAGTGCGGCAAGCATCGCCAGCGCCTCGGCTTCGTCCGCCGGTTTGCCCAGGATGCGGCCGTCGAGGACCACGGCGGTGTCGGCGCCCAGTACGCAGGCGGTCGGGTAGGCGGGATCGTTGGCGAGCTGCAGCAGTCCGGCGTCCGCCTTGCCACGGGCCAGCCGCAGGACGTACGCGGCAGGGGTTTCGTTGGCCAGAGGGGTTTCGTCGATGTCGGCGCTGAGGGTCGTGAACGGCACGCCGATCTGGGTGAGCAGCTCACGACGGCGCGGGGAGCCGGAGGCAAGAAGAAGGTGGGGCATGGGACGTCTCCGTGTCGTTGATCACAAGCGTAGCCTTGGTGCACACCGCTGAAGGGAGGGTGCTCGCGCCGGCCTCTTCCCTTGTAGGACCGGCTTCAGCCGGGAAAGCGCCAGGTGTAACGCCGCAACATTCAGCTGCCGGGGACAGATTAATTTACGGTGAAGCGCTGTAAATAAATCAGTCCCCTTTCCGTTCCTTCATCCTGTAGGACCGGCTTTAGCCGGGAAAGCGTCGGGTGTCACGCCGCAGGATTGGGGTGCTCACACTGGCCTCTTCCCGGCTGAAGCCGGTCCTACAAAAACTGGCAGATGCCGTTCCCAATTACTTAGTTGATCTTCAAACGCAGGCGTAACCCCCGCAGTCCATAGCTGACCCATGGCCAGAGCAATGCGCTGACCAACGCCGGCAACACCAGCGCCAGGGTCGGTTGACGGTTGCCGGTCAGGGCGCTCAGCCACAGCTGCACGAGCTGCGCGAGGCCGAAAATCACCAGGATCACCAGGCACTGCTGCCACATCGGGAACATGCGCAAGCGCTGCTGCAGCGACAGCACGAGAAAGGTAATCAACGTGAGGATCAACGCGTTCTGCCCCAGCAACGTGCCGTACAGCACATCCTCGGCCAGCCCCAGCATCCACGCCGTAACCATGCCGATCTTGTGCGGCAACGCCAATGCCCAGAAGGCCAGCAGCAAGGCCAGCCACAGCGGGCGAAATATTTCCATGAACTGCGGCAGCGGCGAAACGCTGAGCAGCAGGCCGATGGCGAAGGTCAGCCAGACCACCCAGCCGTTTCGTGCGGGAGCGTGACGCGCCATTATTCTTCCCTCTCGCGTGGAGCGGCCGGGGTCGCAGCAGGCGTCGCCGGTCGGGTGGCGGCAGGTTTCGCCGCAGGTTTGGCGGGCGGCTTGCTGGTCGCGGGCTTGGCAGGCGTGGTCGCCGCCGGTGCAGTGGTCGCCGGAGCAGACGCGCTGTTGGCGTTGGCCGGCGTCGACGAAGCACTGTGTCCGGCAGGCTTGGGCACGGTGGCCGGAACGACCGCCTTGTTCGGCGTGGCAGCAGGGGCGGCACCCGGCACAGTGGCCGAGGGCACCGCCGCCGGGTCGGCCGTCTGGCGATCAAGGGACTCCTGCTGCTGAGCGGCGTCGGCAGCGCGCTCTTCAGGGGAACGGCCGTCCGAGAACACCAGCAACAGATAACGGCTGCGATTCAGTGCGGCGGTGGGCACCGCCCGGACGATGGCGAAAGGCTGGCCGGAGTCGTGGATCACCTCCTTGACCGTCGCCACCGGATAACCCGCCGGGAAGCGCTGACCGAGGCCGGAACTCACCAGCAGGTCGCCTTCCTTGATGTCGGCGGTGTCCGCCACATGGCGCAGCTCAAGACGTTCAGGATTGCCGGTGCCGCTGGCAATCGCGCGCAGGCCGTTACGGTTCACCTGCACCGGGATGCTGTGGGTGGTGTCGGTCAGCAGCAGTACACGGGACGTGTAGGGCATCAACTCGACCACCTGCCCCATCAGGCCGCGCGCATCGAGCACTGGCTGGCCGAGGACTACGCCGTCGCGCTCACCCTTGTTGATGATGATCCGGTGGGTGAACGGGTTGGGGTCCATGCCGATCAGCTCGGCGACTTCGACTTTCTCGTTGACCAGCGCCGACGAATTCAGCAGCTCGCGCAAGCGCACGTTCTGCTCGGTCAGCGCCGCCAGCTTTTGCAGGCGGCCCTGCAGCAGCAGGTTCTCGGTCTTGAGTTTTTCGTTTTCGGCGGCGAGCTCGGTGCGGCTGCCAAACTGGCTGGCAACGCCCTGGTACAGACGCTCGGGCAGATCGGCAATCCAGTAAGACTGCATCAGCACCAGTGACATCTGACTGCGGACAGGTTTGAGCAGGGTGAAACGCGCGTCCACGACCATGATGGCCACAGACAGCACGACCAGCACCAGTAGACGGACGCCCAGAGACGGACCCTTGGAAAAAAGCGGTTTAATGGGCCGCTCCTTCCAGAGATGCGCGCAGAGGTGCGTGAGTTTTGCTGTGCTTATTCATGCGACATGAAACCGGCCTGATGCGGATTGATGGAAATGCAGGGCGTCAGACTTGCAACATCGCTGCGCGACGTCAACAGGTCGGACACGAACAGGCAGCACGGTGAGGTGCTGCCCGTTAAGCGCAACATGCTGCGTACCGGCGACTTATTCGCTGGAGAGCAGGTCCATGGTGTGCTTGTCCATCATTTCCAGCGCACGACCACCGCCACGCGCAACGCAGGTCAGCGGGTCTTCGGCCACGATCACCGGCAGACCGGTTTCCTGGGCCAGCAGCTTGTCGAGGTCACGCAGCAACGCGCCACCACCGGTCAGCACCAGACCGCGCTCGGCGATGTCCGAAGCCAGCTCTGGCGGAGACTGTTCCAGAGCGCTCTTCACGGCCTGAACGATGGTTGCCAGGGATTCCTGCAACGCTTCCAGCACTTCGTTGGAGTTCAGGGTGAAGGCACGTGGCACGCCTTCAGCCAGGTTGCGACCGCGTACGTCGACTTCACGCACTTCGCCGCCCGGGTAGGCCGTGCCGATTTCCTGCTTGATGCGCTCGGCGGTGGATTCGCCGATCAGGCTGCCGTAGTTGCGACGCACGTAAGTGATGATCGCTTCGTCGAAACGGTCGCCACCCACACGGACGGACTCGGCATACACCACGCCGTTCAGGGAGATCAGCGCAATTTCGGTGGTGCCGCCACCGATGTCGACAACCATCGAGCCGCGGGCCTCTTCGACCGGCAGGCCGGCACCGATGGCCGCCGCCATTGGCTCTTCGATCAGGAATACTTCACGTGCACCGGCGCCCAGAGCGGATTCGCGGATGGCGCGACGCTCGACCTGGGTGGATTTGCAAGGAACGCAGATCAGCACACGAGGGCTTGGCTGCAGGAAGCTGTTCTCGTGAACCTTGTTGATGAAGTACTGAAGCATTTTTTCGCAGACGCTGAAGTCGGCGATGACGCCGTCTTTCATCGGGCGAATGGCGGCAATGTTGCCCGGGGTACGGCCCAGCATCCGCTTGGCTTCCATCCCGACAGCAACAACGCTCTTCTGATTTCCGTGGGTCCGAATGGCCACAACTGATGGTTCATTCAGCACAATGCCGCGCTCACGCACGTAAATAAGGGTGTTGGCAGTGCCCAGGTCGATGGAAAGATCGCTGGAAAACATGCCACGCAGTTTCTTGAACATGGGGAAAGGACCCTAGGCAACGCGTGGGTAAAAAAGTGCGGCAAACTCTAACAACGACAGGGATTTTGGGCAAGGAGCCAATATGTTAAATTGGCTGTTTTTCCGAGCACTACCCTGGAAGATCGCGGCCTTATGACCGTTTAAAGGGCGTAGTGTTCCGCAATCTGACGTACGGCTCACCCCGTGCGCATTCCACTGGAGAACCCCATGGCGCTTGATCGCTCCGACGTGGAAAAAATCGCTCATCTGGCCCGACTGGGCCTCAATGACGCCGATATCCCGCGTACTACTGAAGCACTTAACAGCATTCTCGGGCTGATTGATCAGATGCAGGCGGTCGATACCACCGGCATCGAGCCCCTCGCGCACCCCCTTGAAGCCTCGCAACGTCTGCGTGTAGACGCCGTTACCGAGATCAATCATCGCGATACCTATCAAGCCATCGCACCAGCGGTCCAAGACGGCCTTTATCTGGTTCCGAAAGTCCTCGACTAAGGGAATGTGCCTGCAATGCATCAAATGACTCTGGCAGAGATCGCTCGCGGACTCGCCGATAAAAAGTTTTCTTCCGAAGAATTGACCCGCACTCTGCTGGCGCGCATCGCCCAGCTGGATCCGCAGCTCAATAGCTTCATTACCGTCACCGAAGACCTGGCGATTACCCAGGCGCAGGCTGCCGATGCCCGTCGCGCCGCAGGTGAAACCGGCGCGCTGCTGGGTGCTCCCCTGGCGCACAAGGACCTCTTCTGCACCAAGGGCATTCGCACCAGCTGCGCGTCGAAGATGCTCGACAACTTCAAGGCGCCCTACGACGCCACCGTGGTTGCCAGGCTCGCCGCCGCCGGCACCGTGACCCTGGGCAAGACCAACATGGACGAATTCGCCATGGGGTCGGCCAACGAATCCAGCCACTACGGCGCGGTGAAAAACCCGTGGAATCTGGATCACGTCCCGGGCGGCTCCTCTGGCGGTTCGGCAGCAGCAGTTGCCGCACGTCTGCTGCCGGGCGCCACCGGCACCGACACCGGCGGCTCCATTCGCCAGCCTGCTGCACTGACCAACCTGACCGGCCTGAAGCCGACTTACGGTCGCGTGTCGCGCTGGGGCATGATCGCCTACGCTTCCAGTCTCGATCAGGCCGGCCCGATGGCGCGCACCGCTGAAGACTGCGCGCTGCTGCTGCAAGGCATGGCCGGCTTCGACGTCAACGACTCCACCAGCATCGACGAGCCCGTCCCGGATTACAGCGCCGGCCTGAACGCCTCGCTGCAGGGCCTGCGCATTGGCGTGCCGAAGGAATACTTCAGCGCAGGTCTCGACCCGCGCATCGCCGATCTGGTCATGGCCAGCGTCGAAGCGCTGAAAAAGCTCGGCGCCGTAGTCAAGGAAATCAGCCTGCCGAACCTGCAACACGCGATTCCGGCTTACTACGTAATCGCGCCGGCCGAGGCCTCTTCCAACCTGTCGCGTTTCGACGGCGTGCGCTTTGGCTATCGCTGCGAAGACCCTAAAGACCTCACCGATCTGTACAAGCGCTCCCGTGGCGAAGGCTTCGGCCCTGAAGTGCAGCGCCGGATCATGGTCGGCGCCTACGCGCTGTCGGCCGGTTACTACGACGCTTACTACCTGCAGGCGCAGAAGATTCGCCGCCTGATCAAGAATGACTTCATGAACGCGTTTGCCGAAGTCGACGTGATCCTCGGCCCGACCACGCCGAACCCGGCCTGGAAAATCGGCGCCAAGAATGCCGACCCGATCGCTGAGTACCTGGAAGACTTCTACACCATCACCGCCAACCTCGCGGGCCTGCCCGGCCTGTCGATGCCTGCCGGTTTCGCCGACGACCTGCCGGTGGGCGTGCAATTGCTGGCGCCGTATTTCCAGGAAGGCCGCTTGCTGAACGTTGCCCATCAATATCAGCAAGTAACCGATTGGCACACCCGCTCGCCGGCTGGCTTCTAAGGAGAAAACACATGCAATGGGAAGTCGTCATCGGGCTGGAGATTCACACCCAGCTCACCACCCAATCGAAGATTTTCTCCGGTAGCGCCACCACGTTCGGCTCCGAGCCGAACACTCAGGCCAGCCTCGTCGACCTGGGCATGCCCGGCACGTTGCCGGTGCTGAACAAGGAAGCCGTGCAGATGGCGGTCAAGTTCGGCCTGGCCATCGACGCCGAGATCGGTCAGCACAACGTGTTCGCCCGCAAGAACTACTTCTACCCGGACCTGCCGAAGGGCTATCAGATCAGCCAGATGGAATTGCCGATCGTTGGTAAAGGCCATCTGGATATCACCCTGGAAGACGGCACCATCAAGCGCATCGGCGTGACCCGCGCCCACCTTGAAGAAGATGCCGGCAAGAGCCTGCACGAAGACTACAGCGGCATGACCGGCATCGACCTGAACCGCGCCGGTACGCCGTTGCTGGAGATCGTTTCCGAGCCGGACATGCGTTCGGCCAAAGAAGCGGTTGCCTACGTCAAGGCGATGCACGCGCTGGTTCGCTACCTCGGCATCTGCGACGGCAACATGGCCGAAGGCTCGCTGCGCTGCGACTGCAACGTGTCGATTCGCCCGAAAGGCCAGGTTGAGTACGGGACGCGCTGCGAGATCAAGAACGTCAACTCGTTCCGCTTCATCGAGAAGGCGATCAACAGCGAGATCCAGCGCCAGATCGACCTGATCGAAGACGGCGGCAAGGTCATTCAGCAGACCCGCCTGTACGACCCGAACACCAACGAAACCCGCGCCATGCGCAGCAAAGAGGAAGCCAACGACTACCGTTACTTCCCCGATCCCGACCTGTTGCCGGTGATCATCGAAGACGCGTTCCTGGAGCAGACCCGCGCGACCCTGCCGGAACTGCCGCCGCAGAAACGCGAGCGTTTCCAGTCGCAGTTCGGCTTGTCGCTGTACGACGCCAGCGTGTTGGCTTCGAGCCGCGAACAGGCAGACTTCTTCGAGAAGGTGGTGAGCATTTCCGGTGACGCGAAGCTTGCGGCCAACTGGGTGATGGTCGAGTTGGGTTCGTTGCTGAACAAGCAAGGCGTCGAGATCGACGAGTCGCCGGTCAGCGCTGAACAGTTGGGCGGCATGCTGCTGCGCATCAAGGACAACACCATTTCCGGCAAGATCGCCAAAATGGTGTTTGAAGGCATGGCTAATGGCGAAGGCAGCGCCGACGAGATCATCGATCAGCGCGGTCTGAAGCAAGTCACCGACAGCGGCGCCATCGAGTCGATGCTGGACGACGTCCTGGCTGCCAACGCCGAACAGGTCGAGCAATACCGCGCGGCCGATGAGGCCAAACGCGGCAAGATGTTCGGCTTCTTCGTCGGGCAAGCGATGAAGGCATCCAAAGGCAAGGCCAACCCGGGCCAGGTCAACGAACTGCTGAAGCGCAAGCTGGAAGGCTGAGTGCGTTCACGCTAGCGGTTGTTCCCGCGCCTGGCGCGGGAACGATCAACACTTTCTGTAGAGACCCTGCCCCATGCGGCGAATCCTCGGCGCTTGCGCCCTGCTCTCTCTGCTGGCCGGCTGCGCCAGTGACGGCATCATCGACCCGCACGGCTACAACGCCACCGGCGGCGCCTCGTATTACGGCTCGCAACATCAAGGTCAGCGCACCGCCAGCGGTGAACGCTTCGACGCCAATTCACTGACCGCCGCGCACCGGCAATTGCCGTTCGGCACGCGCGTGCAAGTCACCAATCTGGACAACGACCGCAGGGTCATCGTCCGCATCAACGACCGCGGCCCGCACACCCGGGGGCGGCTGATCGATGTGTCACGTGCAGCCGCCGCGCAATTGGGTATGCTGCGCAGCGGAACCGCCCAAGTGCGGGTGCAAGCCCTCGACGACTGACTGGTGCCCTGAATTCTTGCCCTAACGAATCTGCCCCTGCCCACGCTGATCGAGCTGGCCTGCGGCCTGCTGTTGATGATCATCGGCGCACAACTGTCGGTGCGCGCCGCTGTGGCCCTGGCCGCCCTGCTCAAAACCCGCCCGCTGTTCCTCGGCCTGACCGTCGTGGCGCTGGGCAGCAGTGCCCCGCAACTCGCGGTCGGGCTGCAAGCGGCGTTCACTGACAGCACCGACATTGCGGTCGGCAGCGTCATTGGCAGCAATATTTTCAACGTGCTGGTCACGCTCGGGCTGTCCGCACTGATCATCCCGCTGCGCGTGGCCCGGCAACTGGTGCGCGTCGATTTGCCATTGATGATTGCGGCCACCGCCCTGGTCGCAGCGCTGGCGTGGAATGGCGAGCTGAGCGCGCTGGATGGCGTCGTGCTGTTGATGGGCATGGCGGCGTATCTGTTCGTCGTGGTGCGGCAATTCGCTCACGGCGCGCGGCATGTGGCGAGAACGGACCTTGAGCCGCGCCGGCGGATCTGGCCATTACTCGGCCGACTGGCGCTGATGGCCTGCGGCCTGGCGCTGCTGACGTTCGGCAGTCACCTTCTCGTCGGCGCGGCGGTTTCGGTAGCCCTGGACCTGGGCCTGTCGGAACGGGTGATCGGCCTGACCGTGATCGCGGTTGCGACCTCGCTGCCGGCGTTGATGACCTCGCTGGTCGCGGCATTGCGCGGCGAGCGGGATATCGCGGTGGGCAACATCATCGGCAGCAACCTGTTCAACCTGCTGGGCGTGCTCGGCATCACGGCGTTGATCTCCACCGGGCCGTTGTCGATCTCGCCCAATGCGCTGGATTTTGATCTGCCGGTGATGCTGGGCGTCGCGGCACTGTGTGTGCCGCTGTTTTATTCGGGGTACCGGATCACCCGGCTGGAGGGGCTGTTGTTGCTCGGGCTTTACGCGGTGTACGGGCTGCACATCGTGTCGTTTACCACGGGCATGCCCCTGGCCGAGCGGCTGGAGCGTTTGATGATTCACTACGCGCTGCCGGTGATTGCGCTGTGTATCGTCGTGGGAACGGTGCGGGCGTGGCGGCGTCAGCATTGATGGGCGACAAGCCTACTAAGACTAAATCCACCCGCCCCACTGCAGAATGAATATCCCGACGTTGGTCGTGACCGCTGCTGCCAGGGTGGTCATGACGATGATCGACGCGGCCAGCTCGTGGTTGCCATTGGCCGCGCGGACCATGACGAAACTGGCCGATGCCGTCGGGGCGCCGAAGTACAGAAACAGAATCCCAAGCTCCGCGTCACGGAAACCCAGCAGCCACGCGCCCAGCGTGCAGATCAGCGGCAGCCAGACCATCTTCATCAGGCTCGCGCTGATCGCCAAGGTGCCGCTCTCTCGCAACGACTTCAATGACAGCGTGCCACCGATGCACATCAGCGCCAGCGGCAGGGTCATCTGCGCCAGGTAGCTGCCGGAGGTATCGAGCCATTTGGGGAGCGGGATCTGGAAGTAGGCGAACGGCGCCGCGACGACAATGCTGATGATCAGCGGATTGGCCATGACGCTTTTTGTGATGCTCCACGGGTCGGACTTGATCACCGGGCTGTAGACCGCCAGCACGACGGTGGACAGGGTGTTGTAGAAAAGAATGACCAGCGCCGCGAGGATCGCACCGAGGGAAATGCCGTAGTCGCCATACATGCTCGCGGCCAGGGCGAGGCCGATCACGCCGTTGTTGCCGCGAAACGCCCCTTGGGTGTAAGTCCCACGCTCGGCGAACGGCACGCGGTAAATGGCCCACCCCCACGACAACGCGAAACCCGCCAGCGTGGCGACGATGAAGTAGATCAGCACGCCCGGCTGAAACGCCGCGTGGAGGTCAGCGTGAATGATCCCCAGAAACAGCAGCGCCGGCATGGTGCAGTTGAACACCAGCGACGATGCGGTGTGGATAAAGCTGTCGTTGATCCAGCCCACGCGCTTGAGCAACACGCCGAGAAACAGCATCGCGAAGACCGGCGCGGTGATGTTCAGGGTTTCCAGAAAGATTGCCAGCATGCACGCCAACCCTGAGCCGTCGTTAGGTGCCTAATGATAGGCCAGCGGCGCGGGAAGTGTTACCGGCAATTACCTGGTTATCGTACGACTGATCAATAAGCCGGACCGCGTTGCCTGTCGGGGCGTCAGGCCTGGCTGGCAGGTTGCAGCCTCTTCTCAAACACCGAAACCCCGTCCAGATCCCGCAGTGTCACGGTCATTTCCCCGCTTTGGCCGTCAATGTTCACCTCACCAAAAAACTGGAAGCCGGCGAAGGGTGAAGTGTTCTGCGCTGGCGGAGCCTTCTGGAATACCAACTCGGGCCCGAAGGTCTTGTCCAGGGTATTAGGCCCGTAACTGCCCGCATTGAGCGGCCCGGCGACAAACTCCCAGAACGGGTCGAAATCCTGAAACACCGCCTGATCGGGGTGGTAGTGGTGCGCCGCGCAGTAATGCACATCAGCCGTCAACCAGACGGTGTCGCGGACCTTCTGCTGGCGCAGGAAGCCCAGCAGTTCGGCAACTTCTTGTTCGCGGCCTTTCGGCGCGCCGTCGTCGCCGTTGGCGATGGCCTCCCAACGCATCACGCCGGGGCTGATCTCGCCGTCGGGCACGCCCAGGCCGATGGGCATGTCAGCGGCAATGACTTTCCACTGAGCCCCAGAGGCTTGAAGTTCGCGCTTGAGCCAATCCAGTTGCTCGCGGCCCAGAAAGGCAGTGGTCGGCCCCAGCTTGTCGGCCAGATTGGCGTCGTTGCCGTCGCGATAGCTGCGCATGTCGAGCACGAACACGTCCAGCATCGGGCCGTAAGCAATCTTGCGATAGACCCGCCCGCCGTTGTCGGCGCTCTGCAGGCGCATCGGCGCATATTCGAGGAACGCCTGTCGCCCGCGCGCCGCCAACAGCTGGATGTCCTTGACCTTGTAGCGGTCGTCGAGCTGCTTGCTCGGCGACCAGTTGTTGGTCACTTCGTGGTCGTCCCACTGCCAGATCTGCGGGACCTCGGCGTTGAAGCGCCGCAGGTTTTCGTCCATCAGGTTGTAGCGGTAGGCACCGCGGTATTCGTCGAGGGTTTCGGCGACCTTGCTCTTCTCTTCCGTGGTGATGTTGCGCCAGACACGCCCACCCTCGGTGACCACCTCGGCAGGCACCGGGCCGTCGGCGTAAATGGTGTCGCCGCTGTGGATGAAGAAGTCCGGCAAGCGCAGACGCATGGCTTCGTAGATGCGCATGCCACCGATCTCGGGGTTGATGCCGAAGCCCTGGCCGACGGTGTCGCCGCTCCAGACGAAGCGGATGTTGCGGCGATTGACCGGCACGCTGCGCAGGTGGCCGAACCAGGGTTCGCTGGCGACGCCGGTTTGCGCGTCCTCGAAGAACACGCGGTAGAAGATGGCTTGATCCGCCGGCAGGCCGGTCAGTTCGACGCGCGCGGTGAAGTCGGTGCGTGGGTCGGCGAGCAGCGAGACCGTGCGGCGGGGGTTGCTGAACATGCTGCGGGTGTCCCATTCGACCACCATCCGCGCAGGCCGGTCGCTGCGGCTCCAGACCATGGCACGGTCGCCGAGCACATCGCCGGACTGCACGCCGTCGGTCATTTTCGGGCGATCCTTGACCGACGCAATGACCGCAGGCGCGAGCCCCGGCAACAACAATCCGGCGCCAGCGGCCTGGATGATACGGCGGCGAGTCAGGTCGAACCGGGACATGTTTATCCTCCTCAAGGGAATGCCAAAAGGAGGAAGCTAGCAGCGGATTGTTTGCGGGAGATGACAGGGCAGTGAACAGGCCGAGTGTTGTCTGTGTCTGGCACAAGATCCAGTGCCGAGTGTTGTCTGTTCTGGCACAAGATCCAGTGCCAAGCCCGGTCCCTGTGGGAGTGAGCTTGCTCGCGAAGAGGCCCGAACATCCGACACACATTCAGCGCCTGGGATATCGCTTTCGCGAGCAAGCTCACTCCTACAATTGATCGTGTTCCGCCGCGGAAATCCGGGGCGCACTCAGCCTTCTGTAGGAGCGAGCTTGCTCGCGAAGAGGCCCGAACATCCGACACATCTCCGGAAGCCGGACCGCACACTTGTAGGACTGGCTTTAGCCGGGAAGGCGTCGGTAGTCACACCAAAGTTCTGATGGCGGGCACACCGGCCTCTTCCCGGCTGAAGCCGGTCCCACTAAAAGCATCGCGCGCATCCCGTGGAACCGGTTATAGCCGGGAAGCGCCAGCGGTTACGCGCCGGCGGGCACCGCGTCCAGTTCTGCCGGTTCAGGTCGTTTCAGCAGCGCGTACAGCACGCCGGTCACGACGCTGCCCGCCACGATCGCCAGCAGGTACAGCAGTGCATGGTTGATTGCGTTCGGAATGAGCAGCACGAACAACCCACCGTGGGGCGCCATCAGTTTGCAGCCGAAGAACATCGACAGCGCACCGGTCAGCGCGCCGCCCGCGATGCTCGCCGGAATCACCCGAAGCGGGTCTTTCGCGGCAAACGGAATCGCGCCTTCGGAGATGAAGCACAGCCCCAGCACGAAGGCCGCTTTCCCCGCTTCACGCTCGCTCTGGGCAAACTTGCGCCGGGCGATCAAGGCCGCGATGCCCATACCAATTGGCGGCACCATGCCGGCCGCCATCGTGGCCGCCATCGGCGCGCCGCTGCTCGAGGCCAGCAAGCCCACCGAAAACGCATAGGACGCCTTGTTGATCGGCCCACCCAGATCCACGCACATCATCGCGCCCAGCAGCACGCCGAGCAGCACCGCGTTGGCCGTGCCCATGGTGTCGAGGAAGTGGGTCAACCCTTCGAGCATGCCGGCGACCGGCTTGCCCACCACGTAAATCATTACCAGCCCGGTGAACAGGCTCGCCAGCAGCGGAATGATCAGAATCGGCTTCAAGGCTTCGACACTGGCCGGCAGCTTCGCGTAGCGATTCACCGCCCAGGCGCTATAGCCCGCGAGGAAGCCCGCGATGATCCCGCCAATGAAGCCGGCGCCCAGGGTGCTCGCCAGCAGCCCGCCGATCATCCCTGGCGCAAGGCCCGGACGGTCGGCAATGGAATACGCGATGTACCCGGCCAGCAACGGCACCATCAACTGGAACGCCGCGCCCGCGCCGATCTGTTTCAGCGCAGCCGCCAATGTCCCCGGTTCCTCGGCCGCGTGAATGCCGAACACGAACGAAAGAGCAATCAGCAAACCGCCGGCCACCACCATCGGCAGCATGAAAGACACGCCGGTGAGCAGGTGTTTGTAGACACCGGTCTTCTCTTTTTTGGAGGACGCCTTGGACGTTGAAGCCGTGGACTCAACCTCCGCCTCCGCCAGCGCTTTTTTCAGCGTCGCGTCGGCCTGCTTGAGCGCAATACCGGTGCCGCAGCGATAGATGCGCTTGCCGGCGAAACGCTCGGTAGCGACTTCGATATCACACGCCAGCAGCACCACGTCGGCGTCGGCAATGGCCTGGGCGCTGAGCGGATTGCGTGCACCGACCGAGCCCTGAGTTTCCACCTGCAGGTCGTAGCCGAGCTTTTTCGCCGCCTGCTGAATCGCCTCGGCGGCCATGAAAGTGTGGGCAACGCCGGTCGGGCACGCCGTCACCGCCACCAGACGCGGCTGCGCGCTGGACGTAGCAGACGGGGCGGAAGTCGCGGTGTGCTCGGTCGCCAGCGCCGACGCTGAACGCAGAAAGCCGTCGGCATCCTGCAACGCCTGTGCGGGCGTGGCCTGATACAGGCGCTTGCCGGAAAAACGCGTCAAGTCCAGCGCGCCGGTGTTGACCACCAACACCCAGTCCGCCGCTTCGATGTCGCCCGGCGACAGTTGCTTTTCCGGATGACGCGGATCGTGGATCTCGACGCTGGTGCTCCAACCCTGGCGTTGGGCCGCCGCATCCAGCAGACGGGCACTGAGGACGCTGCTGATTTTGCCGTTCGGACAGGCCGTAACGATGGCTAACTTCATCACACTTCCTCTCTTGTTATGCCGTCAGGACGCGGACGTTGACGCCGCTTTCCAGACGTTTCAATTGCGCCGGATCATTGATGCCGAAGCCGATCTGAGTGACGGCCATGGCCGCAATGGCCGTGGCAGTCCGCAAGGTTTGCTCGGGTTTGTGCCCAGACAGCAAGCCGTGAACCATCCCGGCCAGCAGCGAATCACCCGCGCCGACGGTGCTGGCGACGGTGACTTTGGGCGGCAATGCCTGCAAGGCCACGTTGGAACTGAACCAATGAACGCCTTCCGAGCCCTGGGAAATCACCACGTGCTCGATGCCGCGCTGGCGCAGGTCGGCTGCGGCCTCTGCTTGCGCGGCGATGGAAATGATCGGCGCATCAAGGGCGTCGGCCAGCTCTTCGGTGTTGGGTTTGATCATCCACGGCGACGCTTCCAGTCCAGCGCGCAACGCTTCGCCGCTGGTGTCCAGCGCCACTTTCAGGCCCATCTCGTTGAGGCGCAGCAACAACGTTTTCAACCACTGGGGGCTGACGCCACGGGGCAGACTGCCGGCCACGACCACCGCATCAAAACCCGACGCGATCTGCTCGACCCGAGCGGCCAGCGCTTGTTGCGCCTGCGGGCTGACTTCCGGGCCCGGGCCGTTGAGGTCAGTAATGCGCCCGCTGCTTTCCGCCAGCTTGATGTTGCTGCGCGTCTCGCCCGGCACCCGCACGAATTCGTCGACGAAGCCGCGCTTGGCGAACAGGGTTTCGAACGGTTGCTGGTTGTCCACGCCGAGGAAACCGGCAACGGTCAGCTCGTGGCCCAGATCAGCCAGCACCTGGGCGACGTTGATGCCCTTGCCCGCCGCGTGGCTGAGCATGGCGTCGCTGCGGTTGACCTGGCCGATCTGCAAGGGGCCCAACTGCACGGTCAGGTCCAGCGCCGGGTTCATGGTCAATGTCAGTATTTTCGCCATTACAGCCCCTCCACGAGGGCACGCACGTCCGCCGCGCTGCCAACGGCCAGGGCCGCCTGCGCAAGTTTCCGGGCTTCGATCAGATTCAATTCACGGACGCAGGCTTTGACTTCGCCGATGCTCCGCGCCGAGACGCTCAATTCATCCACACCCAGACCGACCAGCACCGGCACGGCCAGCGGGTCGGCGGCCAATTCGCCGCAGACCCCCACCCATTTGCCATTGGCATGGGCCGCGCGCACGGTGATGTCGATCAGTTGCAACACCGCCGGGTGCAGGCCATCGGCCTGGGCAGACAGGGTCGGGTGACCGCGGTCGATGGCCATTGTGTACTGGGTCAGGTCGTTGGTGCCGACGCTGAAGAAGTCCACTTCCTTCGCCAGCACCGGCGCCAGCAACGCCGCCGATGGCACTTCAATCATGATGCCCAGTTGCAGGTCGGCCACCGGGATCTCCAGACGCAGACGCTCGGTCATGTCGCGGGCCTGACGCCACTCTTCGACGGTGCCCACCATCGGAAACATGATGCGCAGCGGGCGATTGTCTGCCGCACGCAGCAATGCGCGCAGCTGGATTTCCATGATATCCGGGCGCTGCAAGGTCAGGCGAATGCCGCGCACGCCGAGAAACGGGTTTTCTTCTTTATCGATGGGCCAGTAAGGCAGCGGTTTGTCGCCGCCGACGTCCAGGGTGCGAACCACCAGCGGGCGACCGTCGAGGTCTTTGAGCACGCGACGGTATTCCGCTTCCTGGGTCGCTTCATCCGGCGCGGAGCTGTGGGCCATGAACAGCAACTCGGTGCGCAGCAGGCCAATCCCTTCGGCGCCCTGCTCCACCGCTGCCGGCGTACCGGCGCTGTCACCGATGTTCGCGAAGACCTCAACGGCGTGGCCGTCCTGGGTGATCGCAGGCTCCATGCGCAGGGCAGCGGCAGCCTTGAGCCGTTGCTCGCGGGTGTCACGGTCCTGCAAGGCGCGCTTCAGGGTCGCGTCGTCCGGCGCGACGTCGAGACGCCCGCGCTGGCCGTCGATCAACAGTTGCGTGCCGGACTTGATCAGCAATACCGCATCGCCCGCACCGACCAGCGCGGGGATGCCCAACGCCCGGGCAACGATGGCGCTGTGGGCCGTAGCGCCGCCGCGCGCGGTGAGAATGCCGGCGACACGGGCAGGGTCAAGACGGGCGACGTCGGACGGGCCGACTTCATCCATCACCAAAATGTACGGTTCTTCCGGCTCAACCAAGTCCTCGACGCCAAGGATCTGCGCCAATACGCGGCGACCGACATCCCGCAGGTCAGCGGCACGTTCCGCCAGCAGCGCATCTTTCAGCTGTTCCTGCTGACGCGCGGCGGCCTCGATCACATTCATCCATGCCGCCGCGGCGCTTTCACCTTGTTTCAAGCGCTGCGCCACTTCGTCGACCAGTTCGGGGTCGGCGAGCATTTCCTGGTGAGTGACGAAAATCTCGCGAATGGCCTTCGCCGTGCTGCGTTGAATCAATTGCTCGATGTCGATGCGCACCTGCGCCAGCGCGCTGTGCAGACGTTCGTGCTCAACGCTTTGCGATTCGCCCTGGGCCGGGTAATCGAACACTGGCAGAACATGCACGTGGGCCGGGCCGACGGCGATGCCGGGCGCCGCAGGAACGGCCTGGATGTGAGTGCCCGCAGCCGGCGCGCTGAGGGTTTTCTCAACAATCGTCGGGGCGGGTGCGGGCTCACTGTGGGCCGGCAACGGTTCGATTTCTTCGCCCAGACCTTCGAGCACTGCGGCGATCAACGCAGGCAAGGCATCGGCGGCAATGGTCGGCTCGGCAATGAACTCAAGGGACTGACCGCGCTGCACGCCGAGGCTCAGCAGCTTGCTCAAGCTCTTGGCCGACACCGGATTCTCGGTGCCATCGACGATGCGCACGCGGATGTCGCCCTCAAAACCCTTGGCCAACTGCGCAAGGATTTTCGCCGGACGCGCGTGCAGACCGTGGGCATTGGCCAGGGTCACGCGCTCGCTCGGCCAGTCCGGCGGCACTTCGCCGCCCAATGCCTGAAGCACGGCGCGGCTGCTGGTCGCCTCGCCCAGTACGTGGCCGCGACCTTCGATCAGCAACGCGCATAGACGTTCGAGCAACGCCTGGTGGGACTCACCCAAGCTCGCGAGGCAGAACAGGCCGGTCAGCGACTGGCCCAGATGACGCATGGGTTTGTCCGGGGTGACGAACGCCAGGCCGGGCTTGTTGACCATCTGTTCGCTGTGCAGCCACCAGAGGCCTTCGCCCAACGGCAGTGGCTCGACCTGCTGCAGCACCGCCGCGAAACCGTTGTTGACACATTCGGCCTTGCGCAGCAAACGCGCGCCGCGCCAGACCAGTTCTTCGAAATCATCGACCATGACGCCCAGGCTGATCATCTGCGCATCGAGGGCCAGTTCTTGTGGCGCACCCTGCAGCAGTTTGAGCAGCGACTCGGGGTCCTTCGCCTGACGCAACGCTTCGCCCAGGTCGTTTTCACCGAGTGCGCGGGTCAGCAACTGGAGCAAGCGCAGATGCTCGTCGGACTTGGCGGCGATGCCGATGGCCAGGTAGACCATTTGCCCGTCGCCCCAGTCCACCCCTTCGGGGAATTGCATCAGGCGCACGCCGGTGGCGAACACTTGGTCGCGGGTCTCTGGCGTGCCGTGGGGAATGGCAATGCCCTGCCCCAAAAAGGTCGAACCCTGTTGCTCACGCGCCTGCAAGCCTGCAAGGTAGCCGGCAGCCACCAAGCCGTCGGCAACGAGCAAGTCAGCCAGCAGTTGCAACGCGGCGGGCTTGTCCACCGCCGACTGGTCCATGGAAATTTGCTCTATGGTCAGCTCGAGCATTGCGTTCTCCTGTGCTGCGCGGGGTCGCGCCAGATTCTTGTTGTAGGACCGGTCGTACACACCGATGACTGACGGTTTGCGAATATTGAATGCGGCATTCAGAGGTCCGATTGGGCAAAAAGTGCCATAAACAGGCCTGCTGAATCGTTTAATCTGAAGTGCCGCGCACGTTACTTGATAATTCCGGCGGTTTGAAGCTCATCCGGTCGAATCGTGTAGGAAACATCCCGTGCGGGTCGCAAGCGTCCTACGAGGCGACGGTCTGCTGTCATGATGGCTGTTAATCGGTGAAAATCCCTGCCACGGTAGTTCAGCTCCCACTTTTGCTTCTCATCACGAAAGGATGCCCGGCTTGAAACTCAGTGATATTGCGCGTCTGGCCGGTGTTTCTGTGACCACGGCCAGCTACGTGATCAACGGAAAGGCCGAACAGCAACGCATCAGCAGTGCAACGGTCGAGCGCGTGCGCGCGGTGGTCGACGCCCATGGCTTCAGGCCCAACCCGCAGGCGGCCGGGCTGCGCAGCCGGCATACCCGCACACTGGGCTTCATCCTGCCGGACCTGGAAAACCCCAGCTACGCACGCATCGCCAAGCAACTGGAACAGGGCGCTCGCGCGCGCGGCTACCAATTGCTGATCGCCAGTTCAGACGACGATCCCATCAGCGAGTTGCAGTTGTTGCAGCTGTTTCGTGCGAGACGCTGCGATGCGCTGTTCGTCGCCAGTTGCCTGCCGGCCAGCGATGACAGCTATCGCGCGCTGCAGCAGCAAGGAACGCCAGTCATCGCCATCGACCGGGAGATGGACCCGGCACACTTCTGCTCGGTGGTCAGCGACGACCACGACGCCAGCCAGCAACTGACCCGCAGCCTGCTGGAGATAAAACCCCGACACATCGCCTTGCTTGGCGCGCAGCCCGAGCTGAGCGTCAGTAAGGCGCGGGCCAAGGGCTTCGAAGACGCGCTGGAGGGTTTCGAAGGCTCGGTGATCAGCGAGCACGGCGACGCGTTCAGCCGTGACTGCGGCCTGCAACTGGCCAGCGATATGTTCGATCGGCTGGGTTATTTCCCGGACGCGCTGATCACGACGTCCTACGTCCTGCTGCAAGGGGTGTTCGACCTGCTGCACCAGCGGCGCCTGAACCCGGACCAACTTCACCTGGGCACGTTCGGTGACACGCAACTGCTGGATTTCCTGCCGCTGCCGGTCAATGCCATGGCCCAACAGCACCACTTGATCGCCGAAAAAGCCCTGGCCCTGGCCCTGTCGGCCATTGAGCAGGACCAGTACGAACCGGGCGTGCATGCCATTGTGCGGACGTTCAAGCAGCGGATTCACGAGGCGTAAGCAACGTGCGACTGATCGACACCCATACACACCTGGATTTCGACGATTTCGATGCCGACCGCAACGACGTACTCGCCAACAGCCGGCAGCTGGGTGTGGAGCGCCTCGTGGTGTTGGGCGTGTATCAGCGCAATCTGCAGCGAGTGTGGGATCTGGCGCTCAGTGAGCCGTCGGTGTACGCCGCGCTGGGCTTGCACCCGGTGTTCCTGAAAGAGCATCAGCCCGAGCATGTGCAGCAACTGCGCGACTGGCTGACGCGTCTGGCCGGGCATCCCAAACTGTGCGCCGTGGGCGAGATCGGTCTGGATTACTACATCGAATCCCTAGACCGCCCGCGCCAGCAGACTTTGTTCGACCAGCAGTTGCAGATGGCAGCGGACTTCAACCTCCCCGCCCTGCTCCACGTGCGCCGCAGCCATGCCGACACCCTCGCCGCGCTCAAGCGTTTCAGGCTCAAGCGCTGCGGTATCGTTCACGCCTTCGCCGGCAGCCGCGAAGAGGCGCGGGAATACATCAAGCTGGGTTACAAACTGGGGCTGGGCGGTGCGGCGACGTGGCCGCAGGCCTTGCGCATGCATCGGGTGATCGCCGAGTTACCGCTGGACAGCGTCGTGCTGGAAACCGACTCGCCGGACATGGCGCCGGCGATGTTTCCGGGCATGCGCAACAGCCCCGAGCATCTCCCCGACATTTGCGCCGCCATCGCCGAGCTGATGAAAATCCCTGCCGACACGCTGGCCGCAGCGAGCACCGCCAACGCGTGCGAAGTGTTCGGCTGGGTCTGAAGTCTGTCGCCGATTTCATGTTGTAAGAAGAAATTTCAAAGACGCAGCGTGGTCCCTTGGGTACCTCTCTAGGCTCACAAAGGAAACCCGTTAATGAAATTCTCGAAGTTCGCGCAGGCCTTGTCGCGATGGTCCGGCAGCCCACGAACCTTCCTGGTGGCAATCGCGCTGATTTGCGTGTGGGCCGCGACCGGGCCGCTCTTCCACTACAACGACACCTGGCAACTGATCATCAACACGTCCACGACGATCATCACCTTCCTGATGGTTTTCCTGATCCAGAACACCCAGAACCGCGATACCGATGAGTTGCATATCAAAATCGACGAACTGCTGCGCGTGACCAAAGATGCACAGAACGCCGTGCTGAGCCTGGATAATCTCAACCAGAAGGAACTGCACGCGCTGCGCAAGAAGTACAAGGCGATGGGCAAAGGCATTGAGTTTGATCACGCCGAGGCGTTTCCGGAGCCGGAGCCTGAGGCGGGTGAGGAGGCCGGTACATCCGCTAAATCTTCAGCGGCTGCAGTGACTTCTTCGTGAGCACGCTCACTGCCACATGAACCGTGATCCAGCCGGGCTCAGATGCCCGGCTGGTAAAGGGCTGAATGCCGGCTCAGGTAATCGGCGCCGGGTTGAACAGGGTGATGTCGTTGTGCAGACGATACTTCTCGGTCCAGGTCGTCTTCTTGCCACTGGCCACGTCCAGATAGAAGTGAAACAGCTCCCAACCCAGATCCTCGATGCTTGCACGCCCGGTCGCAATGCGCCCGGCATCGATGTCGATCAGGTCCGGCCAGCGCTGGGCCAGCTCGGTACGGGTCGACACTTTCACCACCGGTGACATCGCCAGACCGTAAGGCGTGCCGCGCCCGGTGGTGAACACGTGCAGGTTCATCCCGGCCGCCAGTTGCAACGTCCCGCAAACAAAATCGCTCGCCGGCGTTGCGCAGAAGATCAGGCCTTTGCGCGTCACCCGTTCGCCAGGGCCAAGCACCCCGTTGATCGCGCTGCTGCCGGATTTGACGATCGACCCCAGCGACTTCTCGACGATGTTCGACAACCCGCCCTTCTTGTTACCCGGCGTGGTATTGGCGCTGCGGTCCGCTTCGCCCTTGGCCAGATAACGGTCGTACCAGTCCATCTCGCGAACCAGGCCTTCAGCGACTTCCATGTTTTCCGCACGGGAGGTCAGCAGGTAGATCGCGTCACGCACCTCGGTCACTTCCGAGAACATTACGGTCGCGCCTGCGCGCAGCAGCAAGTCCGAGGCATAACCCAATGCGGGGTTGGCGGTGATGCCAGAGAACGCGTCGCTGCCGCCGCACTGCATGCCCAGAATCAATTCCGACGCCGGCACGGTTTCGCGACGACGCTGGTCGAGCTTCTTCAAGCGGGTCTCGGCCAATTCCATGATCTGCTCGATCATTTCGTTGAAGCCGTGCTTGGAGTCTTGCAAGCGATACAGCCACGGCTCGCTCAGATCGACCGAGGCGTCGTCGCTGTGCATGACCTGATCGGCCTGCAACTTCTCGCAGCCCAGGCTGATCACCAGCGCCTCGCCACCCAGGTTCGGGTTACGCGCCAGGTTGCGCACGGTGCGGATCGGGATGTACGCGTCCTTGGCGGTGATGGCGACGCCGCAGCCGTAGCTGTGGGTCAGCGCCACCACGTCATCGACGTTCGGGTATTTGGGCAGCAGTTCTTCGCGGATGCGCTTGACGGCGAAATCCAGAACGCCGGTGACGCACTGCACCGTAGTGGTAATGCCCAGGATATTGCGCGTGCCGACGGTGCCGTCGGCGTTGCGATAGCCGTCGAAGGTGAAGCCTTCCAGCGGCTCACCGCGGACCGGCACGGCATCGGACATCGGCAGGCTGTCCAGCGCTGGCGCCGACGGCATGCGCAGCTGATCTTCCCTGACCCAACTGCCCTTCGGGATCGGCTGCAGCGCATAGCCGATGGTGTGGCCGTAACGAATGATCGGCTCCCCTTCGGCGATGTCCACGGTGTTCACCTTGTGGCTCTGCGGCACATTGTCGACGGTCACCAGACCGTTATCGAATTCAGTCCCCGCCGGGACGCCCTGGTCATTGACCACGACGACGACGTTATCAAGCGCATGCAGGCGAATGTAACGCGGCGAGTCGGCATGTTGGATCAAGTTCATCACGGTTTTTCCTCAGAGTTTCGCTTGAGAAAGCTCGGCTTCACTGGCCGGCAAGGCACCCTTCTTTGGGGTTTCCTTGAGTTCTACACGTTTGATTTCACCGACGATGAAGATGTAGCTGATCACTGCCACCAGCGCGTTGGCGCCGACGAACACCAAGGCCCATTTGAACGAACCGGTGGTGCTGATGATGTAGCCGATGACGATCGGGGTGGTGATGGAGGCGATGTTACCGAACATGTTGAACAGACCGCCGCTCAAACCGGCGATTTGTTTCGGCGACGCGTCGGACATGACCGCCCAGCCCAGTGCGCCCACGCCCTTGCCGAAGAAGGCCAGTGCCATGAAGCCCACGACGACCCATTCGACATCGACGTAGTTGCAGGTCACGATCGAGGTCGACAGCAGCAGGCCACCGATGATCGGCGCCTTGCGTGCGAAGGTCAGCGAATGGCCTTTGCGTAGTAGGTAGTCGGAGATGATCCCGCCCAGTACGCCGCCGATGAACCCGCAGATGGCCGGCAGCGATGCAATGAAGCCCGCCTTGAGGATGGTCATGCCCCGTTCTTGAACCAGGTACACAGGGAACCAGGTCAGGAAGAAGTAGGTGATGCCGTTGATGCAGTATTGAGCCAGGTAAATCCCCAGCATCATGCGGTTGGTCAGCAACTGACGCACGTAGTCCCATTTGGGACCGCTGGCGGAGCCTTTACCCTTGTCCTGATCCATGTCGACCATGCCGCCGTTGTTGGCGATGTGATCGAACTCTTCCTTGTTGATTTTCGGGTGGTTGCGCGGACTGTGGATAACTTTCAGCCAAATCAGCGAGAACAGGATTCCGATGCTGCCCATCACGATGAACACATGCTGCCAGCCGAAGGTGTAGACGATCCAGCCCATGATCGGGGCGAACAGCACGGTGGCGAAGTATTGCGCCGAGTTGAAGATGGCCGAGGCCGTGCCGCGTTCAGACGTCGGGAACCAGGCCGCCACGATACGGGCGTTGCCGGGGAACGAAGGTGCTTCGGCGAGGCCCACCATGAAGCGCAGGGCGAACAGCAGGAAGATGGCGGTCGAGAGACCGAATTCACCCACGTAGCCTTGCAGCACGGTGAACAGCGACCAGGTGAAGATGCTCATTGCGTAGACTTTCTTGGAGCCGTAACGGTCCAGAAGCCAGCCGCCCGGGATCTGGCCGGCGACGTAGGCCCAACCAAATGCGGAGAAGATGAAACCGAGGGTGACGGCGTCGATGCCGAGGCTTTTTTGCAGGCTGGAGCCCGCGATGGCGATGGTTGCACGGTCGGCATAGTTGATCGTGGTCACCAGAAACAGCATGAGCAAGATCAAATAGCGGACGTGCGTCGGCTTGGTTTTCAGCATGTTCGAAACTCCCACTAATTATTTTTTTGTGCGGGTAAACGATCTTATGTGTGTGCTGCTCGCCCCTGCCCCTAAAACAGATGCGATGTGAAGCGGTAGTGCCAGGTATTTGTTAGCGAAGCCCCGAGGGCAAAAAACCGCTGATCGCTCAGCGGTTTTCCGGCATCCGGGCGGTTACTGCTTGCCCTGCTTGTCCATCAGAGCAGCCAGCAAGTCCACTTCCTCGGAAGTCAGGTCAGTCAGCGGCGCGCGGACCGGGCCTGCGTCGTAACCGGCAAGCTTGGCGCCCGCCTTGACGATGCTTACGGCATAGCCGTGCTTGCGGTTGCGGATGTCGAGGTAAGGCAGGAAGAAATCGTCGATCAGCTTGCCGACGGTCTCGTGATCGTCTTTGGCGATGGCGCGGTAGAAGTCCATGGCCATTTTCGGCAGGAAGTTGAACACCGCCGACGAGTAAACCGGCACGCCCAGCGCCTTGTAGGCGGCGGCATAGACTTCCGCAGTGGGGAGGCCACCCAGGTACGAGAAGCGGTCGCCCAGACGGCGGCGGATCGAAACCATCAGCTCGATATCACCCAGGCCGTCTTTGTAGCCGATCAGGTTAGGGCAGCGCTCGGCCAGCTGTTCCAGCAGGGCAGGCGTCAGGCGGCAGACGTTACGGTTGTAGACGACCACGCCGATCTTGACCGATTTGCAGACCGCTTCAACGTGGAGGGCAACGCCGTCCTGGCTGGCTTCGGTCAGGTAGTGAGGCAAAAGCAGCAGGCCTTTGGCACCCAGACGTTCGGCTTCTTGAGCCATCTGAATCGCCTGGCGGGTCGGACCACCGACGCCAGCCAGAATCGGCACTGTGGTTTCGCAGGTGTCGACGGCAGTCTTGATGATTTCGGAATATTCGTCGCCGGTCAGGGAGAAGAACTCACCTGTGCCGCCCGCTGCGAAAAGCGCGGAGGCGCCGTAAGGAGCGAGCCATTCCAGACGCTTGATGTAGCCAGCGCGGTGGAAGTCGCCTTGGGCATTGAAATCGGTAACCGGGAAGGAAAGCAGACCGTGAGAGAGGATGGACTTCAGTTCTTGTGGATTCATTATTCGAACACCCTGGGGAGCTATTTTTGTGGATGAAGCACCAGTCCTGCGCTGATGTCGTAAGTCATCGTACAACTGGGAGGGTGATCACTCAATAGCGTTTTGAAATATTTATGCCGGGTGAGGATGAGTGGTGCCTGGCTACTCTCGCAAGTGGTAACGGTGCCTGATTATCAGAAGCCGCAGCCGCCCCAAGGGCTGCGCTAAATGGCGCTATTTGTAGGAGTGAGCTTGCTCGCGATCTGGCGCGAAGCGGCAGCATCCTTGTGAAGGCGGCATGTCGGAACGAACTGCAGCTTCAGCTTTACGACTGCTGCGCACAAGCTCACTCCTACGGCCTCCGGCCAGAATCAAGCGCTTTCACCGCCCTCTCGGATTATTCCGTAGTCCAGTGATCCAAACGTTGTAGTCCTTCTCTGAAACTGCTCGCGCACCTGCCTGGAAAACCTTCTGCGGGGCGCGGCACGTCGCTAAAGTCATTGCGGTTCAAATTCAAATTCTTAATCACCGCGAACCGCAAGGAACGAAACGAAATGGCAATTGATGCATTTTTAAAAATGGCTGACATCCCGGGTGAGTCACTGGATGCCCAGTTCAAAGACTGGATTGAGATGGAAGACTTTGATGTCGGCGCCAGCCAGTCAGCCTCCGCAACCACGACAAGCTCGGGTGGGGCCAGCAGTGGCCGCGCGAAAATGAGTGATTTGTACTTCCGAAAAGCTGTCGATAAAGCAACACCTAAGCTGCACGAAGCCTGCTGCAGTGGCAGGCACTTCAAAGAAGTGACGATCGCGTTAAATCGGGCGGGCAACGACAAGATCAAGTACCTGGAAATAAAGCTTGAGGAAGTGATTGTTTCTTCAGTTTCGCTGAATGGCAACGGCAGCAAAGAAACCGGTTTCCCCACCGAAACAGTCCGCCTGAATTACGCACGGATCAAGATGACCTACATACAGCAGAAGCGCTCCGATGGATCAGGCGGCGGCCAGATAGTCGGGGGCTGGGATGGTGTTGCGAACAAGGTATACGCGTAAGGCAAACTCGCAGGAGGATGACTGGCATGGCTGGTAAAAATGAGCGGAACCCGAATATTGCTTACTGCACCTATGTACTTAACGGCGAGCCGCTGAGCGAGTTGACGTGTGAGGGAATGACTTATGAAGCTTTCTCAGGGGACGTATCAAGTTATGTGAACAATTCACGCTACCAAGACGTGGTGAAGCTGGGTCCTTTGCCGCTTGGCAGGTATTACATCTTGGACAGGGAGTCAGGAGGCATGCTGGGGTGGCTGAGACAACCCGTGAATGATTATTTTGCGGAGACTGACAGAAGCGAGTGGCTAAGTCTTTATCGTGATGACGAGGTTGTTGATGACATGACGACTATCAATCACATTCAGAGAAGCGCATTCAGGATCCACCCAGTCGGGCCAAGGGGCATTAGCCAAGGCTGCGTCACTCTGACATCACAACTGGCATTCGACGAATTAAGAACAATTTTACGCAACAGGCCAGGCGAGATACTGGACGACAGGAATATAAAATATTACGGCGTATTGGAGGTATTCGATAAGCCTCCAAGCAAGAACAACCAATGACGGTGCTGACTACTTTCATAAAAGTCATTATTACCCTCGCCCTTACCATCCTAATGACAAAGTGCGCGATGAATACCTGGCCCATTCCAGTGATATTGCGTACTGATCAAGGCTTGCTCGCTTACGCATGGTTGCTCACTTTGCTTGACCTAGAGGGCATCGAAGAGGGCGAGGAAATGCTGATCGCCATATCCCTGTGCATGGGCCTCGCCACTTCGACAGTAGTCTGCGCGCTGCTAACTAAGGGGCTACGAAAAATTAAACATGCGTTAACGAGCCGGAGCACAAGGCAATAGCTAGCAGAAAACTCCATCGGCATGAGTGAGCGAGGGCTAATAGAAGTGTGTGCCCATACCTCACGGGGCCGCACCTTGCCGATCCATACGTACACCAGACACAACGATGAAAGGTTAGACAATGTGCGATGAAAGGCGACACAGCTTGGCGTGCAAGGCCTTAACATACTTAATTAAGGCCGTATTCATTCTAGGTCTGACTACCTTGCTTACAAGGTGGGCAATGACCCTATGGCCGATTCCCCGGATCCTTCATACCGACTGGGGCATGGGCGCTTATCTATGGCTGCAAAGACTTTTTAACCTGAACGGCTGCGAAGACGGGGAAGACATGCTCATTCTCTTGACGCTCAGCTTGACGCTCATGGTTTCAACGCTGACATGCTTAGCCCTCACCAAAGCCTTGCGAAAATGGAGACGCGCACCGATCAATCAAAACGTCGAATAACCCAGCCATAACCTTGTTCGATCAAGGGCACCGCAGCAACGCGATCCCCTATCAATCAATCCAGATCAAGCCCGCTGCGACTCAGCCTCTTCATGAGCATGGCGCAGGCGTTCGCGGCTGTTGGTCAGGTGCAGTCGCATGGCGGCGCGGGCGGCGTCGGAGTCTTGGCGCGCAATGGCGTCGTAGATTTCCTCGTGCTCGCGGCTCAGGCGGCTCATGTAGTGCTGGTTGTCGTCGTGGGCGAGGCGCGCGGAGTTCAGGCGGGTGCGGGGGATGATGCTCGTGCCCAGGTGATTCATGATGTCGGTGAAGTAGCGGTTGCCGGTCGACAGGGCGATTGCCATGTGGAACTGGAAATCGGCGCCGACCGCATCGCTGGCATGGGCCGCGCTTTCGGTGAGTGCGTCGAGGGCGGCGCGCATGTCGGCCAGTTGTTCGGCGGAGCGGCGTTGAGCGGCAAGGCCGGCCGACTCGACTTCAAGGCTGATGCGCAGCTCAAGAATCGCCAGGACATCACGCAAGGTCACGATGGTCGCCGGATCGATACGAAAACCACTCGGGCTTGGCGTGTCGAGGACGAACGTGCCGATGCCGTGCCGGGTTTCCACCAGCCCGGACGCCTGCAGCCGCGAGATGGCTTCGCGTACGACGGTACGGCTGACCCCCTGCTCTTCCATGATGGCGGACTCGGTGGGCAACTTATCGCCGCGCTTGAGTCCGCCACTACGGATGCGCTCGGAGAGTTCGGTAACCAACTCCTGCGCGAGACTGCGGTGCTTTCGGCGGGCGCGAGGCGGAGCGCTCTGATTTTCCATATCCAACATGCATCTCTAAATACGCTGAACGCTGATGATAGCTCACCAGGTTGTGTGATCACACAACAACCCCGGTGAGGCGCCTTGTTTACGACACTTTATCGCTTCAGCACTCTACGCTCAAAATGCCGTTTCGGTGAGCGGCTGCTCATGCAACTGACCGCCGTCGATGCGCACGTGCCGACGATGGAAGCGCTTGAGGCTGCTGCGGTGGCCGATACTGAGCAAGGTCACGCCCGGCAACTCGTCCAGCAACGCCTGATACAACGCAGCTTCATCCTCCTCGTCCATCGCTGAGGTGGCTTCGTCCAGGTACAACCAGTCCGGCGCGAACAACAGGGCGCGGGCAAACGCGACACGTTGTTGCTCGCCCGGCGACAGCATGCGCTGCCAGTGCTCGGTCTCGTCCAGTCGAGAGATCAGATGACCGAGGCGGCAGGTTTCCAGCACTTCAGCAAAGCGCTCGGCAGGATAGACTTCGGGCGCCTGGGGATAACTCAACGCCTCCCGCAGCGTGCCGATCGGCAGATACGGTTTTTGCGGCAGGAAGAACGCACGTTTTGCCGGTAACTTCACGGCACCGTGGCCTTCTTTCCACAACCCGCCCATCGCCCGCAGCAGTGTGCTTTTACCGCTCCCGGAGCGGCCGCTGAGCATGACCTTCTCGCCTGCGGCAATGCTGATGTTTGCGTTGTTCAGCAACCGGTGACCGCCGGCGAGGGACAGCGCGAGGCCTTTGAGCTGCAAGGCATCGCTCTCGTGACTGACCTTGATGGCCGGCACGCGCGCTTCGTTTTCGTCCATGGCCTGACGGAAGCTGAGCAGACGATCGCAGGTGGCGCGCCACGACGCGAGCTGGGTGTACGCGTCGATGAACCAGCTGAAGTTCTCCTGCACATTGCCGAACGCCGAGTTGATCTGCATCAGCTCGCCCAGTTCGATCTTGCCGGCAAAGTAACGCGGCGCGGCTACGACAAAGGCGAAAACGATGGCGATCTGCGAGTAACCGGCGGTGAAGAACGTCAGGCGCTTCTGCACCTTCATAATCGTCCAGAAGTTGCTCCAGACCATGCCGAAACGCGCGCTCAGGCGCTGGTTCTCGTTGGCCTCGCCATCGGACAGGGCGATGCTTTCGGCGTTCTCGCGAACGCGCACCAGCGAGAAACGCATGTCGGCTTCGTATCGCTGTTGCTGGTTGCTCAGCACGATCAGGCGTTTGCCGATCAGGTGAGTCAACAAGCTGCCCACCGCTGCATAAATAAGTGCGGCCCAGAACATGTAGCCGGGAATGGTGATGCCGAACAGCTCGATGCTGCCGGACACGCCCCACAGAATCACCGAGAACGACACCAGACTGACGACGGTGCGCAGCAGGCCCAGGCTCAGGCTGAGGGTGTCGGACGTAAAGTTGTTGAGGTCTTCGGACAGACGCTGGTCAGGGTTATCGGTGTAACCGCCCTGCTCCAGCCGGTAGTAATTCTTGTGCGCGAGCCACTTGGCGAAATGCTGTTCGGTCAGCCAGCGACGCCAGCGGATGGTCAGCATCTGGGTCAAATACAAGCGATACACGGCACCGAGGATGGCGATGGCCGCAATGCCGCAGAAATACAGAATCAGGTGCGTGAAGGCCCCCAGGTCCTTGTTCTGCAGCGCGTTGTAGAAGTCGCGGTACCAGCTGTTGACCAGCACCGAAATGAAGACACTGAACAGCGACAGCACGATCACTGCGATCAGCAGCACCCAGGCCATGCCTTTTTCTTCACTGCGCCAGTAAGGCGTGACTAGCTTCCAGACCCGGGAAAAGAAACTCCCGTTTACAGCGTCATTGACCCTGGATTCGTCTACATCAAAATTCATGGCAAAAAGCTCGGCAGCGTTCAGTTATAGGCGTTGGCGCCAATGTGCCAGACGCCACAGACGATCTTCCATGAATAAATGTTTAAGAAGCTGTCCGTGCTTAACGACGGACCGGGCGCTTCTGCAACTTGCGCTGCAAGGTGCGTCGGTGCATGCCCAGCGCACGGGCGGTGGCGGAGATATTGCCTTCGTGCTCGGTCAACACGCGCTGAATGTGCTCCCACTGCAAGCGGTCCACCGACATCGGATTTTCCGGCACCAGGGTGTCCAGATCGGCGTGTTCGGAGAGCAGCGCTGCCAGCACGTCATCGGCATCGGCGGGTTTGCACAGGTAGTTGCAGGCCCCGCGCTTGATCGCTTCAACGGCCGTGGCGATGCTCGAATAACCGGTCAGGATCAGCACGCGCATTTCCGGGTCCAGTTCCAGCAGCTTGGGCAACAGCACCAGTCCCGAGTCACCTTCCATTTTCAGATCGACAGCGGCGTAGTCCGGAATGTCCTGCTGCGCGAGGGCCAGGCCCTCGTCGGCGGAACCGGCGGTGCTCACGCGAAAGCCACGGCGCGCCATGGCCCGCGCCATCACGCGGGTGAAGGTGGCATCGTCGTCCACCAGCAGCAGGTGCGGCAGTTCTTCGCCTTCAACCTGGATTTCGTCAGTCATGCTTCATCTCCTCGTGCGTCACGGGGCAGGCGCAGCTCGGTCAGCGTGCCGCCTTCCTCGTGAGGATAGAGTTTCACCGAGCCGCCCGCGCGGGTCACGCTGGCCTTACTCAAGAACAGGCCAAGGCCGAAGCCTTTGCCCTTGGTGGTAAAAAAGGGTTTGCCGATCTGCTCGGCGATGGCCAAAGGAACGCCGGCGCCATGATCGCGGATGCTGATGCGAATCTCGGTGGCGGTCCAGTCCAGATTCACCTCGAGCCCTTCGGCGCAGGCATCGGCGGCATTGTTAAGCAGGTTCAGCAGCGCCTGGGTCAGATCGGGCGGCGGCGCCAGCATCGGCACATCGCCCTGCCCCAGGCGCTGGAAGCGGTAGGTGGCTTCCGGGCGCATCAGGTGCCAGCGGTTGAGCGCCTGATCGAGCCAGTGCGTGACGGTCTGCTCCTGAACCGACAGCCGGCGATTCGCCTCAGCAGCGCGCACCAGCTGCTGCAGCGTCTCTTTGCACAGCTTGACCTGGTCCTGCAGCACCGAAAGATCTTCCTGCAACGCAGGGTCCTTGTGGTGATGCTGCATTTCCTTGAGCAGCACGCTCATGGTCGCCAGCGGCGTGCCGAGTTCATGGGCAGCCCCGGCAGCTTCGGTCGCCACCGCCAGCAATTGCTGGTCGCGCGCGCCTTCTTCCCGGCGCAAGGCACGCATGTGTTCCTGACGGCGCAGCTCTTCGGCCATGCGCGCGGCGAAGAAGGTGATCACCCCGGCCGCCAGCGCAAAGCTCAGCCACATGCCGTAGATCTGCATGTTCTCGCGGGCCACGAAGGCATCCAGCGGGAAAAACTTGGCCAGCATCAGGGTGTACAGCGCGAGTGCGATACCCGACAGGATCAGCGAGTAACGCCACGGCAACGTCACCGCGGCGATGGTCAGCGGCACCAGATAGTAAGAAACGAAGGGGTTGGTCGAGCCGCCGGAGAAGTACAGCAGCGCGCTGTGGATAAACAGGTCGAATGCCAGTTGCACGGCGTATTCGAGCTCGGTCACCGGCCACGAGGTGCGCAGGCGGATGGCCGTCAGCAGGCAGACGATCGCCGAAAAACCCAAGGTGATGTCCAGCTGCAGCCAGGGCAGCGGCAGCAGATCGAACAGGTAGGCGAACCCCACCGAGCCGGCCTGCGCACCCAGCACCAGAATACGGATGAAGGTCAGGCGCCAGAGGTTCTGACGGGTAGCGGAAAGCAGTTGCAAGGGGGCGAGCATGAGCTCTCCTGATGAGCGCTCCAGGCGAATCGGAGCGAGTATAACCAATGCGACAACAGTTGCCGTCAAAGTGCGTCAAAGCGCCACATTCATTTGACGCCTATCAGACGGCGCAGGAACAAGCCTACGGGTTCACAGTCTCATGGGCATCCGTCCGCCAATGGCTTGCCACACGCCTCGGGACGGTTCGCCAAACAAGGAGTTTTTATGTTCAGCCTTCGCCCCACTGCCACATTGTTCACCCTCGGCGCACTCGCGCTGGCCAGCACCCCTGCCCTCGCCGACGACGTTCACTACAACCAGGTTTCGGTCCGTGCCGAGGTCAGCCAGGAAGTGCAGCGCGACCTGATGACCGTCACGCTGTACACCGAAGCGCAGAACACCGATCCCGCCAAACTGGCGGCCGGCGTTACTGAAACCCTGAACAAGGCCCTGGGCGAAGCGCGTCAGGTCAAGGACATCAACATTCGTCAGGGCAGCCGCAACAGCTACCCGGTCTACGACGACAAAGGCCAGAAGATCACCGGCTGGCGTGAGCATGCGGAAATTCGCCTGGAAAGCGCCGACTTTGCCGCCCTGTCGAAGTTGACCGGCGACTTGCTGGGCGGCGACATGAAGATGGGCGGCATGGACTTCTCGATCTCCAATCCCGCGCGCAAGACCAGCGAGGACGCGCTGCTCAAGGACGCCGTCACCGCCTTCCGCGCCCGCGCAAAACTGGTGACCGACGCACTGGGCGGCACCGGCTACAAGCTGGTCAACCTGAACCTCAACACCTCCGGTTTCCCGCAGCCGTACCTGCGCGCGCCGGTCATGATGATGAAGGCCGCGCGTGCCGACGCCGCGCCAACGCCGGATGTCGAAGCCGGCACCAGCCAGGTCAGCGTCGCAGCAGACGGTGTCATCGAAGTCGCTATCCCTTGATGCACGCGGCGGCAGCCGGTGGCTGCCGCTCTTTCCCTCGCACGCTCCCACTTTTTCCGGCCATCCCGTGGCCCCTTCCCCATCAGCGCGCCCCCTGTCTCCTACGCCTCAGGGCGATTCGACCGATTTCCACGCTGGCCGGAATACATAGAATTGTCCCCGGCAACACTCACCCTCAACACGCACCTAAGGCCGCCTGATCCACAGGGCACGGCCGTGCACAGCTAATGATTCAAGGAAGAATCCGATCATGCCTTTTCAAGCTCAACCCGTCATTCCGGTCGACATGACCACCTGCACGTTACGCAGCACGTTCGCGCTGGACCTGCTGACCCAAGTGGCCGAAAAACTCGCGCCAGATTCTTTCGCCCTGGAGATGAGCAACGTGTTCGGCAACGACATCCCGCCTCACCGCTACACGAATCTGCAGGACAAGCTGCTGGCGGGTGAAATACACCACCCTGAGGTCCTCCTCTCCCGGGATCTGGGCTTCGAAGCGGACTACGACAACCGCGAGCGGGTCATCCGCGTCGATTGGGCTTTCTTCGCTCGCACGACCGCCAACCCGCAGCACTACTGGTGGTTGTTGACGGCACTGCTCCACGAATTCGGTCACCACATCGACAACGTCCTGCGCCGGGAACTGACCGATGAGCACGCGCCAGTGGCAACCGATGCGCCGTTCGAAGAGGGCCATCTGTTTACCTTGTGGTTGACCGAAACAGCCTCCCCGTCGCGAGACGACATGACCTTCGCCACGTATGCCGAAGAGGCCTCCACCGAGCGTCAATACGCGATTTCCTGGAAGCAAGCCTGCGAAGCCATTCGCGACTATCTGGCCTCGACCGATCTGCGCTTCGAGCCATCGCACGCCCATTCTGATCGTGAGGCGTTCGAAGCGGGCACTGACACCAAAGGCAGCACTCACCAGACGATCGAATGGGTGCTGCAGGACTTCAAGCTCAGCCGAATGGAAATCGACGCCGTTTACTTCGGCAACTGGTTACGGGATTACTCTCAGGTCGTTGATCCCAAGATCACCCGCGCGGCGGACATGCCGGGCGAATTCCCGGCGACGCTGTCGCGCGACGCCTGGACCCGTCTGGTCGACGTGCTGGCGGCGAAAAAATTCATCGACCTGCGGATGCGCTACCCGAACGAAATGAAGGTCACGCCGGAGAAGCTGGGTGTCTATAGGCCGACGGAGCACATCGACAATCCGTTGGTCATCGATCCGCCGTTCCCGGACCCGAAAGTGCGTGATCCGGACTTTGAAGCCTGGGTGCTGCCCGGCGACCCATCCCTGGGTGCGGAGCTCGCCACGTCGATGAAGCGCTACATCGGTAATGCGGTCGGCTACATGGAACAGGAGCTGCGGCTGGCCATGAAACACGGCCGTTCCCTCGACGGCCTGCGCAGCTTCGGCGCCGCACTGCATGTGGTCGAAGACTTGTTCGCTCATTCGAACTTCGTGGAGCTGAGCCTGATCAAGGCCGGGCATGTCAGGGTTCTGCCGTGGACAACGCCTGTTCACGTCAAATGGAATCTGCCCCTGGTCACAGGCACGTTCGGGGCCACCGACGTGGTCGCCAGTCTGGCAGGCCCCCTGGGCAAAATCCTCTTCTCCACCGAAGAGCTGCAGTTTGAAATCTCCCAGCCGGGTTATCGCTCGGACCGGGACAAAGTGATGCTGATACTGCTGAGCGAGCATCCCGAACAGGCTTACTTAACTGCATTCAACGCGCTGCTCACGGCCAGGGACGGCATGGTGACGCTCGCTCAGGCGGTCGGTGTGGATACGCTCAGGCTCTACCGCTGGCTGCTCAACACCCCGGCAGCCATTTTGATCAATGCTTACAACAGCGCGGCGCAAGGCGTTCTGACCTGGATCGGCAACAGCGTCGACGATGCACAAACGCTGCTGGGCAGCGATCCAAACGAAGATCCAGACATCGAGCCCACCCACTCACAACTCTCCAAGGATCACGCTGAACACCCGCTTCACGATCTGGCGGCGCTGCTTGCCACCGAAGCCGTGCGCAGGGTCGCCCGGTCAATGGTCGATTACTGGGAGGGCAAACCTGGCGCAGACCCGGTCGCTGTGGCATCGGCCTTCTTTTGCCACCCGGCCGACAGCGAGTGGCAATACCCGATCGTCAACGCATGGGCCGCCAGCAATCCGGCGGAAGTGGCGCGCAGTGAATCAAAGAGTGAGCTGGACAGAACCCAGCAGTTGGCGATCGACGAGCTCCGCGCCATTCAGAACACGCTCATCAAGGACAGTCAGAACTACCTGAATGAGGTGCTAAACACCAAGCTGCCAGCGCCGTCACGCCTTCAGCGGTATCTGGAGGAAGGGTTCATGAAGCTGGCGTCCGAAACCACGTGGTGGAAAGACCTGCAGCAAATCATCAAGTAATAAGCTTATGAATTTCCGAGGCTTGTTGCCCGAGTGAGCCGTGCGGCATTCTTGGCTGTCTATCATCCTGTCGATGAATTCAGGCATGAGTGCCGCACTTAATGAGGTTCACATGGACACATCCTTCAAACCCCTGCTCTTGGCAGCGGCTATGGCACTTTGCGTTCCTTCGGTCCAGGCGGCCAGCACCCTCGTGTATTGCTCGGAAGCCAGCCCTGCCGGTTTCGATCCCAGCCAGTACACCAGCGGCACCGAGTTCGATGCGTCAGCAGAAACCGTTTTCAATCGCCTGACCCAGTTCAAGCGCGGCGGCACTGACGTCGAACCTGGCCTGGCAACCCAATGGGACGTGTCCGACGACGGCTTGACCTACACCTTTCACTTGCGGCCTGGCGTGAAATTCCACACCACGGACTATTTCAAACCGACCCGCGACTTCAACGCCGATGACGTGCTGTTCACCTTCAACCGCCTGCTGAACCCGGATGACCCGTTCCGCAAGGCGTACCCGTCCGAGTCGCCGTACTTCACTGACATGGGCATGAACACCACCATCAAGCAGGTCGAAAAGGTCGACGATCAGACCGTCCGCTTCAAGCTGAACAACATCGATGCCGCGTTCATCCAGAATCTGGCAATGAGCTTCGCCTCGATTCAATCGGCTGAATACGCGGCGCAACTGATCAAGCAGGGCAAGGCTGGCGACATCAACCTGAAGCCGATCGGTACAGGGCCGTTCGTGTTCAAGCGCTATCAGAAAGACGCGCAGATCCGTTACGTCGGCAACACGGAATACTGGAAGCCGGAGGACGTGAAGCTCGACAACCTGATCTTCTCGATCAATACCGACGCCGCCACCCGCCTGCAGAAACTCAAGACCGGCGAATGCCAGATCAGCGGGTATCCGCGCCCGCAGGACATCGAAGAAGCGCAGAAGGACCCGAACCTCAAGGTGCTGAGCCAGGCCGGTTTCAACCTGGGCTTTCTGGCGTACAACGTGACTCATCCCCCGCTCGATCAACTGAAGGTGCGTCAGGCGCTGGACATGGCCATCGACAAGCCGGCCATCATCAAGGCGGTGTACCAGGGTGCCGGGCAGTTGGCACAGAACGCTCTGCCACCGGCGCAGTGGAGCTTTGATCCGAACATCAAGGACGCGCCCCACGATCCGGCAAAAGCGAAGCAACTGCTCAAGGAGGCGGGCGTTGCACCGGGCACGCAGATCAACCTGTGGGCGATGACCGTGCAGCGCGCGTCCAACCCGAACGCACGCATGTCGGCGCAGATGATTCAGTCGGACTGGGCGAAGATCGGCATCAAAGCCAACATCGTCAGCTACGAATGGGGCGAGTACATCAAGCGCGCCAAGGCGGGCGAGCATGACGTGATGATCTACGGCTGGACCGGTGACAATGGCGATCCCGATAACTGGCTCGGCGTGCTGTACAGCTGTGGCGCGGTCAAGGGCAGCAACTACGCCAAATGGTGCAACCCCAGCTACGACAAACTGGTGACCCAGGCCAAGCTGACCAGCAACCGTGATGAGCGCATCAAGCTGTACCAACAGGCGCAGAACATCCTGAAAAAGGACGTGCCGATCACCCCGATCGCCAATTCCAAAGTGTTTCAGCCGATGCGCAAAGAGGTTCAGGATTTCAAACTCAGCCCGTTTGGCCTGACCCCCTTCTACGGCGTCAGCCTGACCAAATAATCAGGACAAACCAACAGCGAAGTAACACTTGATGACCGAAGCGGGTGCAATCGCCACGTTGCGATGCACCCTTTTGGTGCTGCAAAGATATCGATATGCGACACGCAAACGTTCAACAGCGTCAGAAATTACACTTATGCGACATTCGTGTACGTTCGTGCCACTGTTTGTCACCTCGCTGGCGCCAACATCTTGCTTTGGGTATGGCGCCTGCATAAGTATCCGTGGGACAGGCTCAAAAGGCCGTACCCTCAATCAAAAAATGACAACAACTGAGGCCACCATGCTCAAAAAAGCGGTCATTCCGTTTCTTCTCGGCGCAGGTTTGATCGCCAGCGCTCCCTTCGCCCATGCAGCATCGAGTCTGGTGTTCTGCTCCGAAGGCAGCCCTGCTGGTTTCGATCCAGGTCAATACACCACCGGTACCGACTTCGATGCTTCGGCCGAGACCGTTTTCAACCGTTTGAGCCAGTTCGAACGTGGCGGCACCGCTGTCATTCCAGGCCTCGCCACCAGCTGGGACGTTGCCCCGGATGGCCTGACCTACACCTTCCACCTGCGTGAAGGTGTGAAATTCCACACCACGCCCTACTTCAAACCGACGCGTACCTTCAATGCCGATGACGTGCTGTTCACGTTCAACCGCATGATCAACAAGGACGACCCGTTCCGTAAGGCGTACCCCACCGAATTCCCGTACTTCACCGACATGGCGATGGACACCAACATCACCAAGATCGAGAAGGTCGACGATCACACCGTCAAAATGACCCTCGGCACCGTCGATGCTGCGTTCATCCAGAACCTGGCGATGAGCTTCGCCTCCATTCAGTCCGCTGAATACGCAGCGCAGTTGCTCAAACAAGGCAAACCGGAAGACATCAACCAAAAGCCGATCGGCACTGGCCCGTTCGTGTTCAAGAGCTACCAGAAAGACTCCAACATCCGCTTCACCGGGAACAAGGACTACTGGAAGCCTGAAGACGTCAAAGTCGACAACCTGATTTTCGCCATCACCACTGACGCCTCGGTTCGTGCGCAGAAGTTGAAGAAAGGCGAATGCCAGATCACCGCCTACCCACGTCCGGCTGACCTCGCTCCGCTGAAGGCTGACCCCGCGCTGAAGATGCCTGATCAGGCCGGCTTCAACCTGGGCTACATCGCCTACAACGTGATGCCGAAGATCAAGGGCGAAGACAAGCCGAACCCGCTGGCTGACCTGAAAGTACGTCAGGCGCTGGACATGGCCGTCGACAAGAAAGCGATCATTGACGCGGTGTATCAGGGCGCAGGCCAACTGGCCACCAACGCCATGCCGCCGACCCAATGGTCCTACGACACCACGATCAAAGATGCACCGTTTGATGTCGCCAAAGCCAAGGACCTGCTCAAGCAGGCGGGCGTGAAAGAAGGTACCGAAATCACCCTGTGGGCGATGCCGGTTCAGCGTCCTTACAACCCGAACGCCAAGCTGATGGCCGAGATGCTCCAGAACGACTGGAAGAAGATCGGCATCAACGCCAAGATCGTGTCCTACGAGTGGGGCGAGTACATCAAGCGCGCCAAGGCGGGCGAAAACGGCGCCATGCTGATTGGCTGGAGCGGCGACAACGGTGACCCGGACAACTGGCTGGGTACTCTGTTTGGCTGTGACGCCCTCAACGGCAACAACTTCGCCAAATGGTGTGACAAGCCGTTCGATACCTTGATCCATCAGGCCAAGGAAACCACCGATCAGGCCAAACGCACCGAGCTTTACAAGCAGGCTCAACATCTGCTCAAAGATGCCGTGCCTATGACCCCCATTGCTCACTCGACTGTTTATCAGCCAATGCGCAAGGAAGTTCAGGACTTCAAGATCAGCCCGTTCGGTCTGAACTCGTTCTACGGCGTCAGCGTCAGCGGCAAGTAATACGTCCAGATGACCACTCGGTCGCGTTGCCCCAGGGCGACGCGATCGCGTTGTTATGTGCTCGATCGTTAAATGAAATTGACTATCGTTAGATGCGTAGCGATTGGCGGTTAGCGCCTGTCCGACAGCCCCTGCCTACTTACGATAAGCACTTTTCCTACAAACTTTGAAGCACGCGTAACTATGGACTGTGGGGCGCCAGAGACATACCTTCTGACAAGCCGCAAATACAGTCCGTTGTCTATCTTGAACAGTGAGATGTATCAGGTGTTGACTCTCCATTTGCGCAAACGATTGCCATGGATTGCGCAGGCATTGCCCTTTAATGCGCCTCTCACGATAAGGAATATCATGCGTCCAACTATCGTTATGCCGTCACTTATTGCCGCTGGCCTCCTGGCTATGACGCCCGTTGTTCAGGCCGCCAGCAAAAGCCTGGTCTTCTGTTCGGAAGGCAGCCCGGCCGGGTTTGATATTGGCCAGTACACCTCCGGTACTGACAACGATGCCGCCGAACCGATCTACAACCGTCTCGCCGAGTTCGCACGCGGCGAGACCAGCGTCGTGCCTGCTCTCGCAACGAGCTGGGACATCTCCCCTGACAACCTGACCTACACGTTCCATCTGCGCGAAGGGGTCAAGTTCCACAGCAACAAGCTCTTCACGCCCACGCGCGATTTCAATGCCGACGACGTGCTGTTCACCTTCAATCGCATGCTGCACAAGGACCATCCATTCCGCGTGGCGTATCCGACGGAGTTCCCGTTCTTCACCAGCATGGGCCTGGACAAAAACATCAAGTCAGTGGAAAAGACCGACCCGATGACCGTGGTGTTCACGCTCAACAACGTTGATGCGGCATTTATCCAGAATGTTTCGATGAACTTTGCGTCCATTCTGTCTGCTGAATACGCTGACAAACTGATGGCCTCGGGTGATGTACGCGACATTAACCAGGCGCCCATTGGCACCGGCCCGTTTGTGTTTCAGCGCTATCAAAAAGATTCGCAAATTCGCTACGTGAAAAACAAACAGTTCTGGGACCCGAGTCGGGTCAAGATTGATCAGTTGATCTTTGCGATCAATACAGATGCGTCGGTGCGGGTTCAAAAACTCAAAAAGAACGAGTGTCAGGTCACTTTGAATCCACGCCCGGCGGACGTTGAATCGATCAAAGAGGACAAGAACCTGAGGGTCATCGAAAAGCCTGGGTTCAACCTCGGATACATTACCTACAACGTCCGCCACGCCCCGCTGGACAACTTGCAGGTTCGCCAGGCGCTGGACATGGCGGTGGATAAGAAGGCGATCATCGAGGCGGTTTACCAGGGCGCCGGGCAACTGGCCCAGAACGCCATGCCACCGACGCAGTGGTCCTACGACGACACGGTCAAGGACGCGCCCTACAACCCGGAAAAAGCCCGCGAGTTGCTGCGCGCCGCCGGCGTCAAGGAAGGCACCGAACTGACCCTCTGGGCGATGCCGGTCCAGCGCCCTTACAACCCCAACGCCAAGCTGATGGCACAGATGCTCCAGGCCGACTGGGCCAAGGTGGGCATCAAGGCGACCATCGTCAGTTACGAATGGGGCGAATACCTCAAGCGCAGCAAGAACGGCGAGCATGACATTTCGCTGATCGGCTGGACCGGCGACAACGGCGATCCGGACAACTGGATGGGCACGCTGTACAGCTGCGCGTCCATCGGCGGCAATAATTACTCGATGTGGTGCGACGAGAAATACGACGCCCTGGTCAAGGCGGCCGTCTCGAACACCAACAAAGACCAGCGGATCGCGCTGTACAAACAAGCTCAGCATTACCTGAAAGAACAGGTGCCCATTACGCCGATTGCCCACTCGACGGTGATTCAGCCGATGCGCAAGGAAGTGCAAGGTTTCCTGGTGAGCCCGTTCAACCGCAACAACTTCTCGGGCGTCAGCATCGCCGACTGATTCAAAAACATGCCTGGGGGCGCAACCACGCCCTTTGGCATTGCTTTATCCGCGTTTCGCCGGATAGGCAAGAAAATGGCCCATGGGGCCGCACCACCGAGCGGGCTACACCATAAAAAGCCCGCCTCTAAAAAAGCAGCAATCGGGAGCTTCAGAACGTGAAAAAAGCCAGCACCGCTGTATTCGCCTTATCCGTCCTCGCCATCAGCGTCGCGGCCCAGGCAGAGCCGACCAGTCAGGAATTCGTTCCGACCACACTGGCCACCACCAACCTCCAGGGCGAAGCAAAGGGCTTTCTGGAAGACTCGAAACTGACCGGTTCGACCAAGAACTGGTACGCCAACGAACTGCTGCGCCGTGGCGGCGAGTTCCGCCGCAGCGAGAACGGCGTTGTGGTCGACAGTGACCCGCGCCGGATCAACTGGGTTCAGGGCACCATCGTTGATTACAGCTCGGGCTTCACCCAGGGCACTGTCGGCTTCGCCACGCAAATGGCGGTCTACAACGCCGTCGCGCTGGACCGTGACAAAGACGACCTGATGGGCGGCGCCAACCGTACGCTGACCGAAAACAATGGTGACCCTGTTGGACAGTGGAGCAAGTTGGGCCTGGGCAACATCAAGGCGCGCGTCTCCAACACGACCCTGACCGCCGGCCGTCAGTCGATGAACACCCCGGTGCTGGCTTACATCGGCAACCGTGCGCTGCCTTCGAGCTTCGAAGGGGTGAGCGTGCTGAGTGAAGAGTTCAACAACATCTCGATCCAGGCCGGCAGCTTCGACCGCGTATCGCCACGTACCGAACAGAGCCTGACCAAGTTCCGTTCCGAGTACACCAACAACACCGCCACCGCCGATCGAGTTGACATGGCGGGCGTTGATTACAAACCCTTCAAAAGCCTGACCACCAGCTTCTACGCGTCCAACGTCGAAGACTTCTGGCATCAGTACTACTTCGCTTTCACCCACGAACTGGGTGACCCCGATGTACTGGGCCTGAGCACCAACCTGAACTACTACAAGACCAAGGATTCCGGTCAGAAGAAGATGGGCGAGATCGACAACGACACGTACAGCCTGTCGTTGACCGCCACTCACAAGGCGCACAGTTTCAGCGTCGCGTACCAGGAAGTCGAAGGCGACACCTACTTCGACTACGTCCACGACACCAACGCCATCTTCCTGGCCAACTCCCTGCTGTCGGACTTCAACGGCCCGAACGAGAAGTCGGTGCAGCTGAGCTACCTGCTGAACATGGCTGACTACGGCGTGCCGGGTCTGAAATTCAACATCTATCAAGCGCGCGGTTTCGACATCGACGGCACCCATTACAAAGGCACCGCTTACGATGTCCGCGGCATGGACGGCGAAAATCACTACGAATACGGTGTCGGCTCGTCGTACACCCTGCAGTCCGGCCCGCTGAAGGCCTCCACGATGCGTGCGACCTACACCACGCACCGCGCGAGCGCCAACCAGGCCGACGGCAACATCAACGAGTTCCGTCTGGTGACCACCATTCCATTCAACATTATGTAATCAGCACGATCGATCGGGCCTCAAGGTGCGGTTTACCGAACTTCGTGGCCCGATACCGACTCACTTATGGCTTCATCACTTGCGGAGTGCGTTACTTGAAATCGACATTCAAACTCGCAACATTGCGCAGCGCGATCGCACTGGCGGTATTCAGCGTCGCGGTCGGCGTATCGGCCAAGCCTCTGGTGGTCTGCACCGAAGCCAGCCCGGAAGGTTTCGACACGGCGCTCTACACCACCGCCGTGACCGCCGATGCGTCGGCGGAAACCATTTACAACCGTCTGGTGGATTTCAAGCCGGGCACCACAGAGATCGTTCCCGCACTGGCGGAAACGTGGGAGATCAGCGATGACGGCCTGACCTACACGTTCCATCTGCGCAAAGGCGTCAAGTTTCACACCACCGAATACTTCAAACCGACCCGCGACATGAACGCCGATGACGTGGTCTGGAGCTTCCAGCGTCAACTGGACCCCAACCACCCTTGGCACAAACAGTCGGAGGTCGGTTACCCGTACTTCGAGAGCATGGGTTTCAAAGAGCTGCTGAAGAGCGTCGAGAAAGTGGACGACAGCACCGTCAAGTTCACCCTGACACGCCGCGAAGCGCCGTTCCTGGCTGACGTCGCCATGGCCTTTGCCTCGGTGTACTCGGCGGAATACGCCGATCAACTGCTCAAAGCGAACAAGACCGGCAACCTCAACAGCCAGCCCATCGGCACCGGTCCGTTTATTTTCCAGCGCTATGCCAAGGACGCTCAGGTCCGCTTCAAGGCCAACCCGGAATATTTCCGTGGCAAGCCGCCGGCTGACACCCTGATCTTCGCCATCGCTACCGACAACAACGTGCGCCTGCAGAAGCTCAGGGCCAACGAGTGTCAGGTTGCGTTGTACCCGAAGCCGGACGACATTCCGAACATCAAGAAAGACCCGAACCTCAAGGTCGATGAGCTGAACTCGATGACCACCGCGTACATCGCCATGAACACCACGCACAAATACATGAGCGATGTGCGCGTGCGTAAAGCAATCGAGATTGCGTTTGATAAGGAAGCCTACGTCAAAGCGCTGTTCGGCAAGGACAATGCCACCGTCGCCGTGAACCCGTATCCGGACACGCTGCTGGGTTACAACAAAGACCTGAAAAACCCTGCCCACGATCTGGACAAGGCGCGCGCCCTGCTCAAGGAAGCCGGCGTTCCGGAAGGCACCGTGCTGACCCTGTTCACCCGTAACGGCGGCGGTCCGACCAACCCTAATCCGGCCATGGGCGCACAAATGATGCAGTCCGACCTGGCCAAAGTCGGCATTAAGTTAGATATACGCGTCATGGAATGGGGCGAAATGCTCAAACGTGCCAAAAACGGCGAACACGACATGGTGTCGGCCGGCTGGTCAGGTGACAATGGCGACCCTGATAACTTCCTGACCCCACTGCTCAGTTGCGAGGCCGCCAAAAACGGCGAAAACTACGCGCGCTGGTGTAATCAGAAGTTCCAGACGTTGATCGATCAGGCTCGGGAAAAGACCGACCCGGCCGAACGCGCTTCGCTCTACGAGCAGGCTCAAGTGATCTTCAATCAGGACCTGCCGTGGATCAGCATGGCCCACACCAAGGTGTTCACTGCAATGCGCAACAACGTGGAGGGTTACCACATCAGCCCTCTCACCACTAATAACTTCGCTACCACCCAAGTGAAGTAGAAGAAGAATCCGGCGGGCTCTGCTACCCAGAGACCTGCCGGTACCTGATGAGGTACACGAGAAGATGTTTAGTTTTATCGCTCGCCGAGTGGGGTTGCTCATACCCACCTTCTTCGGCATCACCTTGCTGACCTTCGCCCTGATTCGCCTGATTCCGGGCGACCCTGTCGAAGTCATGATGGGTGAACGCCGGGTCGATCCGGAAATGCACGCCCAAGCCATGGAACGTCTTGGCCTGAACAAACCCCTTTATGCGCAATACATCGATTACGTCGGCAAGCTCGCCCATGGCGACCTGGGCGAATCGCTGCGTACGCGCACAAGCGTGTGGTCCGAATTCACTTCGCTGTTCCCGGCAACCCTGGAACTGTCGATTGCGGCGCTGATCTTCGCAGGCATTCTCGGGCTGCTGGCCGGTGTGATTGCGGCATTGAAGCGAGGGTCCCTGTTCGACCATGGGGTCATGGGCATCTCCCTGGCGGGGTACTCGATGCCGATCTTCTGGTGGGGCCTGATCCTGATCATGTTCTTCTCGGTATCCCTGGGCTGGACCCCGGTATCGGGACGTATCGACCTGCTGTACGACATTCCCCCCAAAACCGGCTTCATGCTGATCGACACTCTGCTCAGCGATGAAGAAGGTTCGTTCATGGACGCCCTGCGTCACCTGATTCTGCCGGCCATCGTGCTGGGTACCATCCCGTTGGCGGTCATCGCCCGGATGACGCGCTCCTCGATGCTCGAAGTCCTGCGTGAAGACTACGTGCGCACCGCCCGCGCCAAGGGCCTGTCGCCGGCTCGCGTGGTGTTCGTTCACGGCCTGCGCAACGCGCTGATCCCGGTGCTGACGGTGTTTGGTCTGCAGGTGGGCACGCTGCTGGCCGGTGCGGTTCTGACCGAAACGATCTTCTCCTGGCCGGGTATCGGCAAGTGGCTGATCGAAGCCATCGGCGCCCGTGACTACCCTGTCGTGCAAAACGGCATCCTGCTAATCGCCTGCCTGGTGATTCTGGTCAACTTCGTGGTGGACATCCTCTACGGCTTTGCCAACCCACGCATTCGTCATCAGCGCTGAGATCCCTTTTTATGAGCACACCTACTCCCGTAGCAGCAGTCGATCAAAGCCTGCTCTACCCGTCCGTCTACAAAGAGTTCTGGCAGCACTTCTCCAAGAACAAAGGCGCCGTCGCGGGCCTGGCGTTCATGCTGGTGATCGTGTTCTGCGCCCTGTTCGCGCCGTGGGTTGCCCCCCATGACCCGAGCGAGCAATACCGCGATTTCCTGCTGACCCCGCCGGTCTGGCTTGAAGGCGGCCAATGGCAGTTTCTGCTGGGCACCGATGAACTGGGCCGCGACCTGCTGTCGCGTCTGATTCAGGGTTCGCGCCTGTCGCTGCTGATCGGTTTGTCGTCGGTGGTGATGTCGCTGATTCCGGGCATCCTCATGGGCCTGCTGGCCGGTTTCTTCCCGAAAATCCTCGGCCCGACCATCATGCGTCTGATGGATATCATGCTGGCGCTGCCGTCGCTGCTGCTGGCGGTGGCCATCGTCGCGATCCTCGGCCCTGGCCTGATCAACACCGTCATCGCCATCGCCATCGTTTCCCTGCCGTCCTACGTGCGTCTGACCCGTGCAGCCGTTATGGGCGAACTGAACCGTGACTACGTGACCGCCGCGCGTCTGGCCGGCGCAACGCTGCCGCGCCTGATGTTCATCACCGTGCTGCCCAACTGCATGGCGCCGCTGATCGTTCAGGCCACCTTGAGTTTCTCCTCGGCGATCCTCGACGCTGCGGCGCTGGGCTTCCTGGGTCTGGGTGTACAACCGCCGACGCCTGAGTGGGGCACCATGCTCGCTTCGGCCCGCGACTACATCGAACGCGCCTGGTGGGTGGTGAGCCTCCCGGGTCTGACCATTTTGCTCAGCGTGCTGGCAATCAACCTGATGGGCGACGGTCTGCGCGATGCGCTGGACCCGAAACTCAAGAACGCCGCCTGAGGACGTCCGAATGTCTCTTTTAAACATCAAGAACCTCAACGTGCGCTTCGGCGACGCCACGGCCACCCCGGTCGTCGACGGCCTGGATCTGGCCGTCGACAAGGGCGAAGTGCTGGCGATCGTGGGCGAATCGGGTTCGGGTAAATCCGTGACCATGATGGCGCTCATGGGCCTGATCGAGCACCCCGGCATCGTCACCGCCGACGCCCTGGTCTTCGACGGCAAGGACATGCTCACGCTCAATGCGCGCCAGCGTCGCAAGATCGTCGGCAAAGACATGTCGATGGTCTTTCAGGACCCGATGACCGCGCTGAACCCGAGCTACACCGTGGGCTTCCAGATCAAGGAAGTGCTCAAGCAGCACTTGGGTCTGTCCGGACGCGCGGCCCACCAGCGCGCGCTTGAGCTGTTGCAGAAAGTAGAGATTCCGGGCGCCGCACAGCGTCTGGACGCCTACCCGCATCAACTCTCGGGCGGCATGAGCCAGCGTGTTGCGATCGCCATGGCCATCGCCGGCGAGCCGAAGCTGCTGATCGCCGACGAGCCGACCACCGCATTGGACGTGACCATCCAGGCGCAGATCATGGACCTGCTGCTGGCCCTGCAAAAAGAGCAGGACATGGCGCTGGTGCTCATCACCCACGACCTTGCCGTGGTGGCTGAAACCGCTCAGCGGGTCTGCGTGATGTATGCCGGCCAAGCCGTGGAAGTGGGTCAGGTGCCGGGGCTGTTTGACGTCCCGGCGCACCCGTACAGCGAAGCACTGCTGGCGGCGATTCCCGAGCACAGCATGGGCGCCGCGCGCCTGTCGACGCTGCCGGGCATCGTTCCGGGTCGCTACGACCGCCCAAGTGGTTGCCTGCTGTCGCCGCGCTGCCCTTACGTCCAGGACAAATGCCGCCAGCAACGCCCGGGCCTCGACCCGAAAGCCCATAGCCTGGCGCGTTGCTTCTTTCCGCTGAATCAGGAGGTGGCGTGATGAGCGAAATCGTACTGACCGCTCGTGACCTTACTCGTCACTACGATGTGTCCCGTGGGCTGTTCAAGCCCCATGCAACCGTGCGCGCGCTCAATGGCGTGTCGTTCGAACTCGAAGCTGGCAAGACCCTGGCGGTGGTCGGTGAGTCCGGCTGCGGCAAGTCGACGCTGGCCCGCGCGCTGACGCTGATCGAAGAGCCTTCTTCGGGATCGCTGAAAATCGCCGGTCAGGAAGTCACCGGCGCGACCAAGGCACAACGCAAACAGCTGCGCAAAGACGTACAGATGGTGTTTCAGAGCCCGTATGCGTCGCTCAATCCGCGGCAGAAGGTCGGCGATCAACTGGGCGAGCCCCTGCTGATCAACACCCGCCTTTCCGCCGCCGAACGTCGCGAGAAAGTGCAGGCGATGATGGCTCAGGTCGGTCTGCGTCCCGAGCACTATCAGCGCTACCCGCACATGTTCTCCGGCGGTCAGCGTCAACGTATCGCACTGGCGCGGGCGATGATGCTGCAGCCTAAAGTGCTGGTGGCGGACGAACCGACTTCCGCGCTCGACGTGTCGATTCAGGCTCAGGTGCTGAACCTGTTCATGGACCTGCAACAAGAGTTCAACACCGGCTACGTGTTCATCTCCCACAACCTGGCGGTGGTGCGTCACGTCGCCGACACCGTGCTGGTGATGTACCTCGGTCGCCCGGCCGAGATGGGTCCCAAGGATGAGATCTACAACCGCCCTCTGCACCCGTACACCCAGGCGCTGCTGTCGGCGACCCCGACGATCCACCCGGACCCGTCGAAGCCGAAGATCAAAATCGTCGGCGAATTGCCTAACCCGCTGAACCCGCCGTCCGGCTGCGCGTTTCACAAGCGCTGCCCGTACGCGACAGAGCGCTGCGCCGCCGAAGTGCCGGAGCTGCGCTGGGTCGACAACCGTCAGGTTGCCTGCCATTACGCGGAACAGTTTGTGGCGTGATGGTTGAGTAAGAAAAAGGCCGTTGCGTGTGAGCGCAACGGCCTTTTTTTGTGGCTGGCGTAGGACTGGCTTTAGCCGGGAATGACTCGACAGTCTTTGGCAACCAGAACGCTATCAATACACATCACGCCGATACCGACCCTGCTCGATCAAATCCCGAACGGCGTCTTCCCCCAGCAGCGCGTTCAACGCCGCATCGACACCCGCCGCCATACCTTCGAGGCTGCCACAGATGTAGATCACAGCGCCCTCGGCCAGCCAGCGACGCAGCTCATCAGCGGCCTCCCGCAATCGATCCTGCACGTAGATCTTCTCAGCCTGATCCCGGGAAAACGCCAGGTCCAGACGCGCCATTTCCCCACTCGCCAGCCAGCCGTTGAGTTCCTCCGCGCAGTGGAAATCGTGGGCAGCGTGGCGCTCGCCAAACAGCAGCCAGTTGCGCTGCTCACCCGACGCGACGCGCGCCTTGAGCAAGCTGCGCAGGCCCGCCAGTCCGGTGCCGTTACCGATCAAGATCATGGGTGCCGATTCGGCCGGCAGGTGGAAACCACTGTTGCGGCGCACCCGCAGACTGATCGCGCCGCCCACCGCAGCATGCTCGGTCAGCCAGCCCGAACACAGCCCGAGGCGGCCATCGGGGTGCAGTTCCTGACGCACGATCAGCTGCAACACACCGTCCTCGGGAATCGAGGCGATCGAATACTCGCGCATCGCCAGCGGCACCAGCGCGTCGATCAACGCCTGCGCGTGCAAGCCCACCAGATGGCTGCGATTCACCGGTAATTGCCGCGAGCATAGGGCTTGGCCGAGGGTCTCGCTCAAGCCATCGACAGTGACCTGCGTTTCAGCAGCGATGCCCAACCCGGACAGGGACTGCTCGACCGCAGAGGCCGGGTTGCGTGGCAACACCTCCACCAGATCGCCGGCCTCCCAGAGGGTTGTCGAATCGGCTGTCAGGCCGAGCAAGAACACTTTCGAACCCACGCTTCCGGGGTTCAGCCATTCCCGGGCCACCAGCGTCCAGTTGTGATACTCCGGCGCTTGCCAGACGGTCGTCGGCGTCGAGCCGGTCAACTGGCCCAGTTGCTGTTGCCAGTGTTGCAGCGCCGCACCGTCGCCGCTGTCCACTTCCACCGGTGCGAACAGCGTGCGTCCGCCGCGCTCCGCCAGCCAGCCATGCAGCCGCTGAGCGAACCCGCAGAACTGCTGATACTGACGATCGCCCAGCCCAAGCACCGCGTAGTTGAGATTGTCCAGCGCCAGCGGCCGGCCCAGCACCTTGCGCTCAAATCCGCGGGCGCTGTCGGGCGCCTCGCCGTCGCCGAAGGTGCTCACGACGAACAGCGCGTTGCGGCTCTGATGCAGGTCCTGCTCGGTGATGTCGCCCAGACGCTGCACCTTGACCGGCACACCTGCGGTTTGCAGCTGGCCGGCCGTCTGCCAGGCGAGTTGCTCGGCGAACCCGCTCTGGCTGGCAAAGCCGATCAACCAGGCCGCGCCCTGCTCGCCCGTCGTCGTCGACACTTCACCGCGGGCGTTGCGAATGTCGCGCTTCTTGCGTCGGCGGTCCAGGTAGAGCAACCAGCCGGTGACGAAGAACAGCGGCATCAATAGCGCGGCAACGGTGACGACGATGCGCCCGATCAGGCCGAAGTAGCTGCCGGTGTGCAGCGCATAGTTGCTGATCAACAACTGAGAACCGAGGCCTTTCTCGGAATAGCGCGACACCGCCTTAAGCGTGCCATCGGCCGGATCGAGGCTGATCTGGTTCAAGGCACGGGCATGCGGCGCGGTTTTAAGGAGGTAAAACACCGTGGCCATCTGGCCCGGTGCCTGGGGCATGCGCAGGTTGTAGGCCTTGAGATCCGGGCCGGCAGCGCTCTGGATGGTCTGCCAGATGGCGTCATAGTCCGGCGCCGAGGCCGCGATTTCCTTGGGCGCCTCTTTCGCAGCAGGGACTGGACGCGGCCCTGCGCCACGGCGCTGCTCGCCCGCCACGGGAGGATCGCCAATCAGCTTGGTCATGCCGTTGCTGAACCAGTCGTAGGACCACATCAGACCGGTGATCGCCAGCAGCAGATAGATGATCAGGCACCAGGTGCCGAACACCGAATGCAGGTCCCAATTGAAACTGCGTCCCTTCTTCGCCCAGTCCATGGTCAGCCAGACGCGCCAGTTCAGCGGCTTGCGCGGCCAGCGTAGATAGAGCCCGGAGAGGCAGAAGAAAATGAGGATCAACGTGCAGGCTGCGGTGACTTGCTTGCCGTATTCCCCTGCAGCCAGGAATCGGTGCAGGTTGAGGATGAACCCGAAGAAGTCCTGACCGACGGCATCCTCGGTGAACGCGCCGGTGTAGGGGTTGAAGTTGTGCATCTCGCCGCGGCGCTGGCCGGGCGGCGGTGTGAACCAGACCTGGGCGATCCTGTCGCCGCCGACATCGATGCGGAACATCGCTACCTTGTCTTTGCCCTGGGCTTCAACCTTGCTGACCATTTCCGCCAGTGACAGTTGGCGACCCTGGGGCTGCACGAACAACACGTCAGGGTTGAGCGCGTCGACGATTTCGTCCTCGAAGGAGTACAGCGCGCCCGTGATCCCCATCAGGGCAAGCACAAGACCGGCCGTGATCCCGAAGAACCAGTGCACTTGAAACAGGACTTTCTTCAACACCCTCGACCCCTCACTCACCCGCTACGGCGCGCATTATGCGCACAAACGGCATACATTCTCATCTGTGGCTGATTCTTGATGCAGAACCAGTGGGAGCGGTCTTGCCCTGACACCCCGCGCTCGCCTGGCCAACGCAAAACTTGTGGGAGTGAGCTTGCTCACGAAGAGGCCGGTACATTCAGCCACTTTCTCTGAAGACTGAAAGTAAGCATTCGCGAGCAAGCTCGCTCCCACGGGATAGTGGGCTGACTCGATATTTCGGGTGGTTCACCGGACCTGTGGGAGTGAGCTTGCTCACGAAGAGGCCGGTACATTCAGCCACTTTCTCTGGGGACTGAAAGTAGGTCTTCGCGAGCAAGCTCGCTCCCACGGGATAGTGGGCTGACTCGATATTTCGGGTGGTTCACCGGACCTGTGGGAGTGAGCTTGCTCACGAAGAGGCCGGTACATTCAGCCAC